>NZ_CP102099.1:0-1288390 GCF_024582815.1 Acinetobacter colistiniresistens | reverse complement strand
TCGCAAAAGAAATTTATGTCCCGATTCGTGCGGTACTCGGCATATATGCCAGAGAAAATGGTCAAGGTTTATTTTTTGATCCTTCAGAATATGAAGCACTTACAGAAACAGCTGTAGCGCCAGCCGAAGAAGCCAAGCAAGAAACTGAACCAACCAAAAAGAAACCTTCACTAAGAATTCTAGATTAAGCGAGGATAGACACGATGGCATTTGACTTAGTTCAGTATTTTGCTGAACAAATTAAAATTCAAAAACCGCAACTTTTTAGTCAATATTCTCCTAAAGAAAAACATGCCTATATTGACGAAGTGAACGTATTAGCATTGGGACAGCTGATCAGTTTGTGGAAACAAAATCCACAGAAACTCTATCAGGAAGTTCAAACTGCTGATCCGCTTTATATTCAAGAAGTGTCTCGCCATCTGACCACCTCAGCCCATAACCAATCAACGCTTAAAGCAACTGAACTTGAAAGCAGTATTTCTGATGTTCTCACGCTACAATTAGCTGAATTAAAACAGCTCGATGCAACTGGGAGCTTCGGGCAAACAGGATTAACCGAACTGTTACTGGGTCAAATTGAACATTTATCAGGACAAGCTGAAGACTGGGTATGGTCAACCAACCAACTCACAGAATTGCTCGGCTCAAAACCGGTCGTACAGCAAGAAGTCTCTCTTGAAGCAACCATGCAGGAATTTAATCAAATGGTGCATCAAGCTCAGCCCACAACGACAGATCATGAACCAACAGCTGAAATAGAAATGCCTGCCATTCCGACATGGGCCTACATCGTTTCACCTGTGATCGCATTGGTCATTCTGATTTTTTTGTATTGCTCATATTGCCAATTAATTTCAGCTTAATTTACCATCCATGATAGAGTTTTTTAATTACTTTCTTTATCATGGACTTATTTTAAATTTAATTTTAATTAAAATATTATTTTAATTAATTTAAGCGTTAAATTTACATTTATTTACAATGAAAAAATAATATTAAACCCCAATATTAATGTGAATAAAATCACAATAAAAACCAATTCCAATCCTCAATCAATATTTTAATTTGTTTATTTGACAAAAATTGTCAATTACTAGCACTCCTGTGATTTCAATTATTTTAAAGTATTATTGATTTAATAAAAGAGTTTCCTATAATGAGATTAACTACTTTTGAAAACCAATCAAAAAACAAAAGTGGCCTATATATAAATTCATAAACAAAGATGTATTAGTAGAGATAAGATCATGGCTAAAATTTCATTAGAAAGCTTAACAAATATTGATGGGTTCGTTGCAGCAGCATTAGTCGATACAGAAAGTGGTTTGGCGCTAGCAACTCAAGGTGGTGGGGCACTTGATTTAGAACTGGCAGCAGCAGGTAATACTGAAGTTATTCGCGCAAAACGTCGTGTAGCTAACTCATTGAAACTTAATGATGATATCGAGGATATCTTAATTACACTCGGCAAGGCATACCATTTAATCCGTCCATTAGAAAGCAATGGCAATTTGTTCCTTTATCTCGTATTAGATCGCACTAAGTCTAACCTAGCGATGGCTCGTCACGAACTTAAAACTTTTGAGAAAGAACTCGACTTTGCTTAATTTGCAAGTTCAATATATTTAATATATTAGATCTCTTGTATATATTTCTATTTAACTTATACATAATAAGAAAATAGAAATAATACAAGTGGTCTATTATTAGTCTTTAGCATTAAGACTAATTTTGTGCAGTCCAATATTTTATAAAACATTAAAGTGATACTATGAATGGACATTGCATTAATATCGCAATTTCAGGTATAAGTTTAAAAGTTTCAGATGAATTAAAAATAGAACTTAGAAAAACAATACCGAATGAATTTGGCATTAACTGGATCAACATAGCCGATCCCAATATCGACTTATTATTAATAAATGAAAATTTTTTGATACCGAAGGTATTCAACGTATTTTAGAACAAAAAAAACTTCCCTGCTTAAAGGTTTCAAAAGGAGAAGGTTCACATCATATTGAAGAACACAATACGCTTTACTTACCTTTTCAGCATACGGATGCATTAAAAAACTGGATTCAGCTGCGCTTACTGAGTTATCTATCTCATCAACAATCACAACAACCTAAAACAGCGACTGTTTCCACACATAATGCCATTAATGAAAAGTATTTAAGTGATATGTTAAATCCAGAGAATGCCCGACTCCATCTATTTGATGATCATGGCACCTTGGCGATTATTGATACGCGTAGCCAGATTGCCTGGCTGGAGCCAACACGCATCCAGACTCAGACCAACCATAGTTTTAAGTACGAATTTGCGACGACATCCAACTTTACCAAAGTCTCTCGAAAAGTTGAGTATAACCTGCAAGATTGGCTCTGGAATCTGTTCTGGCATTCTCTTGAATTCCAGCGGTTGGCGCCGAATGAAAATGACTATTATAAAATTGAATATTGGCCACAGCCTGCGCAAAGCCAAGACCGCAAAACCACCCTATTGCTCTCAGCCTGCTTTATACAAGGAGCCCAACTTTATCAAGTCGCCACACAATTAAAACTTCCTATTCAAACGGTTCAACAATTTATCGCTGCCTGTATGATCTCCAACAATGGTGGCATTATTTCAGCATCAGAAAGTCATTACTTAAAAGCAGAAGTTGCTGAACAAACTTCTGAACAACAAGGTTTTTTAAATAAATTTTTCGGCAAAATCAGACGCCGCTTTGGGCTTTAAGGAATACTATGATTCTCCAACAATATAAAATCGTCTTTGCAGGAAGCATGGGCGCCGGAAAAACCGAAGCGATTAAATCGCTTTCAGAAATTCCCGTGCTTGCGACCGAAGCATTGAATACAGACAGTCAGGCTCATAATAAGATGCAAACTACGGTTGGTATTGATTATGGGGAAATTACCTTAGATGACGGCGTAAAAATCGGGCTGTATGGTACCCCAGGTCAATCACGTTTTGACTTTATCTGGCCAGTGATTTGCCAAGGTGCTTTGGGCGTGATTTTACTTGTCGATCATAACAGTAAAGTGCCTATTGAAGAGCTTGAAAGCTATCTCGACACCTTTAAAGACTATACGCAAAATATTTCGATCGGTATTACCCATGTCGATGAAAATAAAGGACAACCAACAACGATTTACCGAGACTGGTTAATCCAGAATGACTACCACTATCCTTTATTTTTTATCGATGCACGTAAGCAAGAACATATTTTGCTGATGATTGAATCTCTTATCGCAGCACTAGAAGTTAATTTAAAAGCAACAAATTAATCACTTTATAAAGAGAAGATTTATGTTCAGTATTCCTAGTCAGCAACGTACTGCTCCCAAAGAGCTGATCCAGTTTGCAAAAGCTCAAGCCAATGATGTTCTTATGAATATTCGAGGGATCGATTATATTATGCTCTGCTCGACAGATGGCTTTGAGCTCGCTGCAATTTATAAGAAAAATCCCTATAACAGTACTAAATTGGCTGCAGTCAGTAGTTCAATCTTGGCCATGGTGAGCGCTTTCCTTAATGAAATCCAGTTGACTGGGTGTCAAAGCATTACGCTGGATGCCGAGAATGGCAAGGCTATTTTAACCTCAATTCCGGCTCCCCATCATCCAATGGTAATGGTGACCTTAAGTAATAAGGACGTTCTACTCGGCCAACTGCTTTATAGCTTGAAGCAAGCCAGTACAGCAATCGTCGACGCTGACCAAGTCTAATTTCCAGACACAATCAAATCTGACACAGTGCAACACTTGTCAGATTTTCGTCATTAATCATCTTTATACTGAATACATTACCTTTCTATTTTCATTTTTGAACCATCTCTTTTACTACATTTCACTAAATAACCATCCCAATCTGTTTAAAAATCCAATATCATTCAATAATTCGCAATAAAATATTGTTTTTAAAAAGATCAGATGAATGGTTAGAAATTTAAATGATTTAGAAATACTTTTTCATTATTATAATTTTCGAACAAATAACAATCACAAAATTTTCATAAATGAATAATTTCAATAAAACGGGATTGTGTTTGTTCAACTATTATTAAGCACTATGGAGAGAAAAGATGAGGCTGAAGAGCTTAAAACTCGGCGCAGGAACTGCACTATTACTCAGCGGTTTTGCCACCCAACAATGTTTGGCAGATTCCTATGTATTTGTAACCAATACCACACCACAAACAGTATCCGTACAAGTCAACCAAACTGGGGCACAATTGCAGCAAGGCAATGAATGGGCTCAGGAAGCGACACAGATTGCACCCTATGAAACCAAACGTGTATTACGTATCAATCGTTATACAGGGATCAAATCAGGTAAAACCTATAACTTTGATACCGTAGTGACCAGTGCCAACTCACAAGTGACCTTCAAACAAACCATGACTGGAACATGGTCCGGTAGTAATATTCAACACGGTATTCAAACAGCAAACACAACTTCCCCGTGGTATTCAGATCGTGATGTACATCGCATCAATACAACCTATGGCGGTTTATCCGCTCAGGCAGCAGTAAAAGCTGAATACACAGGTGGTTATGATGATTTCCACTACACGATTCACCAGAACACGATTCAGGAACCTGTTTCAGCCAGTGCCAATGAATTAAAAGTCCTAACCTATAATATTTATGCCTTGCCGATGGTGGCGAGTAAAATCAGTGAACGTTTGGCCGAATTACCCAACCACTTGAATGGCTATGATGTCATTATGATGCAAGAAGCGTTCGCTTCTTCGCGTACAGGTATGTTGAATCAACTGGCACAACAATATCCCTATCAGACACATATCCCTGTCGGTTCTGGCTATAACCTTTTTGATAGCGGTTTGGTCATTGTAAGTCGTTATCCAATCGTCAAAACCGCCCAATTTATTTATCCAGACTGTACAGGAACCGATTGCTTTGCCGATAAAGGCGTGTTGTATGCTGAAATCATTAAAAATGGTAAAGCTTATCATGTCACGTCAACACATACCGCTTCTTTTGATACCGATGCAGCGCGTGCACTGCGCCAGACTCAGTTCAAGCAAATTCGTCAACTGGTAGACCAACAAAATATTCCAGCTTTCGATGCAGTGTTGATGGGGGGAGATTTTAATGTGAACAAGTTACTCTGGCCACAAGACTATCAAAATATGCTGAGCAACTTGAATGCGACTGCGGCATCAAGCAATACGGGGTATACCGCATCAACCTTTGACCCTCGTGTGAATAAATTAGCTGGTGCAGCAGGTTCAGGCGGTTCAACCGTTGAATATCTGGATTATATCGTGGCATCCAATAACCACCGTCAGCCCGTTCAGTCACGTAACGATGTGCGCATCCTGCGTACTACGGCTGATCCACTGTATATGATCTGGGATCTTTCTGATCATTTCCCTGTAATGGGGCAGTTTAATTACAACCCTTAACGGAATATGGTATGAATAAAAGACTATTGCTGACAATTCTAATTGTTGTCGTGGTCTTGGTTGGGATTGTAGTCTGGAAGAGCACTGCCTCTTCCGCTGCAATCCAGCACACCAAATCCACCTCAACATCTCAAAATTCGTCTCCACAGATGAACAATGCCAGCATGCCCAATAAAAGCAAGGACGAACTGTTGCAGGATTCACTTTTGCAGCAACTCAAAACCTTACAGCAGCAACCTGGGAATATCACCGAGTTTCTCAATAACTTTAAAGCCAACTGCCCTGTCTCAGATTGTCATGTAGCACTTGCAAAAGCGCTTGCCAACTATCCCGATCAACAGTTTGCACACTTAGTGGAAAACTTGCTGAAACGCATGCCACAATATGAAAAGCAGATGCAAAGCACGGTATTATCCACCGCTTTATCACCGAAACAACGTTTTGATGCGCTGTGGAAGCTCAGAGAACAAACTTTGGGACAAGCCGAAGCCATGCTCGGTTTTGGGCAAGAGCGCAATTATGCGGATTATCGCTTTGCTTATAATGACTTGGTGCAAAATCAAAAACTTAGTGCTGAACAACGTTTAACAGCTTTTGAAGAGCTACAGCGTCAATATCCTGACGCAAGTCAGCAGCAAAATAAAATGGGACTTTATCAACAAGCCGTTGATTTAATTAGCCAAGGGCAACATAGCCCAGCTGAAACTGAACGTTTAAAGCAAAAATTGCAGCAACAGTATTTGACTGAGCAGGAACGTCAACAGGTTCAACAGCGCGAGCACCGTGAAACCCAGCAACAGCAGCAAGTTGATCAATATCAACAAGCCGTGCAGCAGTTACAACAAGACATGGAGCCGTTAAAAACTCAACTGCCAAACGAAGAATGGCAAAAGCAATATCAAAGTCGTTTAGAAAACCTGCGTTTAAAGATGTTTCCCTAAAATAAATGAACCATCAATCTTATAGATGTGGATGGTTCAATCATGGCATTCCATTAATCGACAGCAATATTCAATAATTGCTGTCGTTTTTTCACCTGTTGTCCGACTTGGCCAATCAGCTCATGTACGATGCCATCGACATCAGATTTGATTTGCTGCTGAATCTTCATGGCTTCCAGTACCAATAAGGTTTGCCCTTTCACTACCTGATCTCCGACATTCACCAACAGATTCACAATTGCCCCATCCATCGGTGCACGGATTTTACCATCACCCACCACTTCTGCTGCCGCTGGGGCTGCATAAGTAATATTTTCTAGCACGCTATTACCATTGCCTACATCTAAATAGAGCTGATTTTGATCAAAGACATAGGCGAGCTTGCGTCGAACACCTTCACAGCTATAAACAACCTGCACATCACTGATGCTTACAATATTGATCGTTACGTGTTGATCACATAACGCAACTTTGACCTGCTGCTGATCATGTTGCACATGTAGCAATATCTGCTGATCGGCGTATTTTAGTTTCAGTGGGAACGGCATGCCAACTCCTGTTTGCCAAGCGACTTGCTGCTGATTTTGCTGGCTAAACAGTGCGGCTGCGACGGCAAGCGTTTCAAGTTTCAAAGTTTGCTGATGCAGACTAATATCATCCTGAAAGTGCTGCTGAATAAAGGCAGTATTGGTCTCCCCAGCGACAATAACTGGATGACGTAATAAGTTGCTTAAGAATTGCTTATTACTGTTCACCCCCAACAACACACAATCATCAACGGCCCGAGCAAGCAGTCGAATCGCATCCTGACGGGTTTTGCCATAGGCGATGACCTTTGCCACCATCGGATCATAGAAGGGACTAATTTCCCCTTGTTCTAACATGCCGTGGTCAATACGGACATTGGCTAAACTACCATCAGCGCCTGCAGGCTGCCAACGCAGTACTTTTCCCGTTTGTGGCAAAAAGTCCTGACGTGGATCTTCTGCATATAAGCGAACTTCAATCGCATGTCCATTCAGTGTCAACTCATGTTGTTGTAAAGGCAGGGTTTCGCCATTGGCAACACGCAATTGCCATTCCACCAAATCCAGTCCCGTCACCATTTCTGTCACTGGATGTTCGACCTGCAAACGGGTATTCATTTCCAAGAAATAGAATTCACCCGATTGATCCAGCAAAAACTCGACCGTGCCTGCGCCGACATAATCACAAGCCTTGGCCGCTGCAACTGCTGCTTCGCCCATTTTCTGACGCAGTTCAGCCGTCATCACTGGACAAGGGGCTTCTTCGACCACTTTTTGATGACGGCGTTGGATCGAACAATCCCGTTCAAATAAATACACATAATGGCCATGTGTGTCCCCAAACACCTGAATTTCAACATGGCGTGGGGCAATCACCGCTTTTTCTAAAATCAATTCACCCGAACCAAAGGCATTCTCTGCTTCCGAACGTGCTGTTTTTAATGCGTCCAATACATCAACAGCGTGTTGGACCAGACGCATCCCTCGCCCACCACCACCTGCCGAAGCTTTGACCATTAAAGGATAGCCAATCTTCTCAGCTTGTTCAGCCAAATATTCAAGCTTTTGCTGATCACCTTCATAACCAGGCACACATGGCACCCCTGCTTGAATCATGGCAATTTTTGAAAGACGTTTACTGCCCATCAATTCGATCGCAGCAGCCGTCGGCCCAATAAAGGTGATGCCATGATCAAGGCAAGCCTGAGCGAAGTCGGTATTTTCAGACAAGAAACCATAACCAGGATGGACCGCATCGGCCCCTGTCTTTTGGCAGGCTGCAATAATATTGGCAATCGATAAATAGGATTCTGAAACTTTAGATGCGCCGATATAAACCGCTTCATCCGCAAGCTGCACATGACGGGCATTGGCATCCGCATCTGAATAGACAGCCACCGTTTGATAGCCCATTGCTTTGGCTGTTTGCATCACACGAACTGCAATTTCACCACGGTTTGCCACTAATACTTTTGAAAAACTCATTGTTTAATCCCTCAAAACATCGCATTTCAGCAATGCTTGTACTCTATGCGATGTCACTCTTCGGCCCAGTTTGGCAACCGCTTCTGAATAAAGGCCATGGTTCCCTCTTGCCCTTCCTCCCCAGCAACTGCCCGTGCAAATTGCTCGGCTGCATTATCTAAGAGCTGGGTCAAAGGTTCATTCAAAGTCCGATGTAATAACGCTTTGGTGGCACGGGAAGCTAGAGGTGCAGCACGTTTGATCTGCTGAATCGTGTCTGCAAGCTGCTGTTCTAGCTCAGCATCATCTGGTGCAACTTGGTGAACGACACCTAAATCCAAAGCCGTCTTGCCATCAAAACGTAAACCCAATAACGCTAAACGACGGGCTTGGGTCAAACCAATTCGCTTCACCACAAAAGGCGCAATCTGCGCAGGCAAAATACCTAAGCCTGTTTCTGGCAGACCAAACTGGGCACTCTCACGGCTAATGGCAATATCCGAAACACAGGCCAGTCCAAAGCCACCACCGAGTACAGCACCTTCCAAAACAGCCACGACGGTTTGTGGAGCTTGATCCACCTGTTCAATCATGGCACCAAAACGGCGATTAAAATCGACATAAGGTTGCAAACTGCCTATATTCGTAGCTTCAACACGTAAGCTCGCCATATCTTTGATATCGCCGCCTGCACAAAAATGCCCGCCCTTACCACGTAAGATAACCGCACGAATAGAGACATCATCGGCAATCTGGCTAAACACCTGTTGAATAGCAGTGACCATATTTAAACTCATGGCATTGCGGCTTTCAGCGCGATTCAGCCATAGCGTTAAAATGCCACCTTGTTGTTCTAGCTGAATGCTGTCATCTATCGCCAAGCTTGCAAGAGAAGTTGCAACTGTCATGCTCCTGCTCCTATTTTTTCTGTTTCTTCGGCAAAATATCGGTGAGCTTACAAATGATTCCAAGCATAATTTCATCTGCACCGCCGCCAATCGACCCTAAGCGCCCATCACGGAACAGTTGTGATGCAGGGTTATCCCACATAAAGCCATTACCGCCCCAATATTGCAGACAGCTATCTGCCACCTCACGACTTAATCGTCCTGCTTTCAGCTTCGCCATTGACGCCATCAAGGTTGCATCCTCACCAGCAATATGCTGCTCACAGGCTTGATAAGTTAGAGCTTTCAGTGCTGCGACTTCAGTCATCAGCTCAGCAAAACGAAAATGTACATATTGGTTATGAATCAGGGGCTGACCAAAGGTGGTGCGATCCTTAGTGTAATCAATGGTTTGCTGAATGACTTTTTCCATCCCTCCCACCGCATTGGCACAGGCCCACATACGTTCCTCTTGGAACTGCATCATTTGCATCATAAAGCCCATGCCTTCCACACCAACTAAATTGCGTTGCGGTACTCGAACATTGTCAAAATAGACTTGTGCAGTGGTGGTTGAACGCATGCCCAATTTATTCAGTGGCTCTGAAAAACTAATCCCTGCTGCCTTGGCTGGGACAATAATCATGGATTTATTGACGTGTGGTTTGTCATCCGAGGTATTTGCCAATAGACAAAAGAAATCGGCTTGCAATGAGTTGGTAATCCACATCTTGCTGCCGTTAATGACATAATCATCGCCATCTTTTTTTGCTGTAGTTTTAATGGCTGCCACGTCAGAACCCGCATGCACTTCCGAGACCGCAATCGACGCGACATATTCACCACGAATCGCAGGATTTAAAAACTCATCTCGTAGTTCTTTGCTACCAAAACGTGCCAGTGCAGGCGTCGCCATATCGGTCTGCACGCCAATCGCAAGTGGTACGCCCCCACACGCTGCACGACCTAACTCTTCTGCCACGACAAGATTGTATGAATAATCGAGTCCTAAACCACCATTCTCCTCAGGCTTACAAATCCCCAATAAGCCCAAATCCCCCATTTTTTTAAACACGTCATGAATTGGAAAACGGCCTGCTTCTTCCCATTCTGGAATAAAAGGGTTTAATTCATTTTCCACAAACTGACGTGTGGTACGGCGTAAAGCTTCATGTTCTGCGGTAAATTTCATTGTTTTTGTTCCTTAAAATTAATCTCCCCTAACCCCTCTTTAATTAAAGAGGAGAACTCCTCCCTTTTTAAAGGGAGGCTGGGAGGGATTATTAAAATCTCGACACACCAAATCGGGTTGGATTTAACTCACGTTGCTGTGCTTCATACATGGTTTGTAATAAGAAAATCAGTACTTTTCGGGTATCTCTCGGATCGATAATGCCGTCGTCATGCAACATTGCGGTATTGAATAAAGCCGTCGACTGCTGTTCCAATTTCATGGCTGTGCTTTGTTCCAAGAAGTCCAGCATCTGCGGATTAGGTTCCATTCCTGAAGCTTTTTGTTTGCCCTCAGCCACGATACGCAAGACTTTGCCCGCTTGTGCTGCACCCATCACTGCAACATGTGAATTGGGCCATGCAAAGATAAATTGTGGCGACAAACTGCGGCCACACATGGCATAGTTGCCTGCGCCATAAGAACCTGCAACCACAATCGAAATCTTGGGTACTGTGGCATTGGCCACAGCCTGGATCAGCTTGGAACCATGTTTGATAATGCCGTTCTGTTCGGCATCGGTTCCGACCATAAAACCAGTGGTATTGTGAAGAAACAAGAGTGGGCGTTGGGTCTGTTCACACAGATGAATAAACTGCGCTGCTTTAGCCGCTCCCTGCGGGGTAATTGGGCCATTATTAGTAATAATGCCGATATGTAGCCCTCCCATTTTTGCCCAGCCACAGACCGTTAAAGCATCATATTCCTGCTTGAATTCCAGAAAATCTGAATCATCAATGATCCGTGCAATGATTTCTTTCATATCAAAAGGTTGCTTTGGATCTTGAGGAATAATGCCTAACAATTCCTCCGCAGCATAACGCGGTTCTTTATAATGCTGATTCAATTGTGCGGTTTGTTCTCTCCAGTTCAGGTGTTCAATAATCTCACGTGCTAAACGAATACCATCAGCATCATTTTCCGCAAGATATTCCGCCACGCCTGAAACCTGAGTATGCATTTCCGCACCACCCAGCTCTTCCGCAGTTGCAACCTCACCTGTTGCTGCCAATAACAACGGTGGTCCTGCCAATAGCATTTCAGTCTGTTTACGTACTGCAATTACATAATCAGATAAACCTGGCTGATAAGCCCCACCCGCGGTCGCATTGCCATGCACCACCGCAACTTGGGGAATCCCTGCCGCAGATAAACGCGCCTGATTGGCAAAGGTCATGCCGCCATAGGTAAATACTTCCGCTGCATAATTCAGGTTAGCTCCGCCACTTTCTGTCAAGGTCACCATCGGTAACTTTTGCTCTAATGCGATCTTTTGCAAGCGTAAGGTTTTATGTACGCCCATTGGGGACATGGTGCCACCTTTGATGGCACTATTACTGGCAGAAACCAGCGCACGCACACCACTGACAAAACCAATCCCTGCAATCACACCACCGCCAGCTTCGGAACCATCTTTATCGTCATGCATGTTGTAGCCAACCAAACCACATAACTCAATAAAAGGTGAATCCGCATCTAACAGCAAGCGAATACGCTCATGCGGTAAAATCTTGCCTTTCTTGTCGAATTTAGGTTTTGCCGCATAAGACTTATCAATACTCTTTTGCTGTACAGCACGAACCTCAGCCAGTTGAGCCAGTAAAGCTTCTCGATTCTGCTGATATTGTTCACTCCCGACCGCAATTTCAGATTGGAGAATAGTCATGTTTATTCTCCAGCAGTTTTGAATATGTCAGGGATAAAAGCACGATGGAAACCATTAAAGGCTTCATTGTTGATTGCATCAGCCAATGGATACATCCGTGTACCTTGTGAAGCAGCCCCATCAATGCGGAGGGTGACACCTGATACAAAAGCCGCTGCATCAGAAAGTAGATAACAAATCGCCGAGGAAATTTCTGATTCTGTACCCATACGTTTTAACGGAACATTACTCGCTAAACTTGGAATGATCACTTTGGCAAAATCACCGCTATAATTGTCCATGCCCGAAGAAATAATCCAGCCCGGTGCAACTGCATTGACACGTACTCCAGATTTACCCCATTCCACTGAAGCCGTTTTGGTCAGATTATCTACCCCTGAGCGTGCTGCGCCTGAATGCCCCATGCCCGGCATACCGCCCCACATGTCTGCGGTCATATTCACAATGCTGCCGCCGTGCTTTGTCATCCACTGGTTATAGGCTTCTCGCATCAGGTAAAAAGTTGAGTGCAGGTTATTACGAACCACGGCATCAAAACCATTGGCAGAAATATTCTCTAATGCAGAAGGAAATTGTCCACCCGCATTATTGACTAAACCATCGAGCTGGCCAAATTTTTCCAGCACTTCCGCAATCATATTTTTGACCTGTTCTTCATCACGGTTGTCGCAGACGATGAAATGGACCTTGCCGCCATCTTCCAGAATTTCCTGGCTAACCTTTTCCAGTTTTTCAAGTTTGCGTCCTGTAATGATGACTTGCGCTCCTAAGGATGCCAGTTCATGTGCAGTACAACGGCCAATACCAGAGCCACCTCCTGTCACAATAATGACTTTATTAGCAAATGCATCTGCCCTGAAAATTGATTGATAACCCATGTTTACATCCTTAATATTTTTCTAACAATTGAGCTGGCACTTTCACCGGCATATCTAATAGTTGCTGTGCAAAGGCTTTGCCCTGCGGGTCAATCCGCAAACTGGCAATCCCACCGCCACCCAATGCATTTTCCAGCATGAAATTCAGTGCATGCATGGCTGGCAATTCATAACGAATCACTTTTGATTTATCAGGATCAAGAACATGCTGCATATACGCAGCAACATTGGCTTCAGTCAGTGCGGCACGAATCCATGGTAAATATTCTGCTTGACGTGCAATCACCCCAATATTGCTATGATTGCCTTTATCGCCACTACGTGAATGTGCCACCTCAATCAAAGGCACTTCAATCTCATCGCCTTGATAGGTTGCCACTTCCCCCACTGGATGTAGCTCGATCTCTGGTGCCGTTTGTCCTGTTGGAATCTGTACGGGATAACGCTGCCCTGCAAAATCGACTTCGATCTTTAATTGATCTTTATCAATCAAGAATGAAAATAGTTTCACCACGGCCGATGCTTTAGGGCGACCACCAACAATCCCTGCCAATGCAGGTGCCATACCAGTTGAAGCTTGGGCAATTTCAGACGCAAAGAACATACAGGCTTCTTTAAATAAATGCTTGACCGCAATCTTGACCACTACTTCGCGACTGTCTGTCACTTTCGCATGTGCACCATAAGTGCTTTCAATGCCAAGAATCTCGACTGATTTTTCACTAAATGGGGGGACTGAACGTAAGGCCAAGACGCGTTCACATTTGTTGATAATCGCATCGGCAATTGCTTGGGCTTTTTCTGGCGCTTCACGACCCGCGATTAAAAAGCTAACCAAGACTCGATAACCATCTGCATAGGTCGCACTGACTTTATATTGCTGGGTTGGTGCACGACCTGTTGCTCCTGTCACCTTGACTCGATGCTCTGCTACTTGTTCTAAATGCACTTGGCTAAAATCAGCAGTGACATCAGGTAAAAGATAAGCTTGTGGATTGCCAATTTCATAGACAATCTGCTCTGCTACCGTTGCAGTCGAAACCAATCCACCCGTTCCTTTAGGCTTGGTCACGATAAATGAGGCATCAGCGCTGACTTCTACGATTGGAAAGCCCATATTGTCAAAGCCTTGAACCAAACGCCAATCGGTAAAATTCCCCCCTGTACACTGTGCGCCACATTCAATCACATGCCCAGCCAAGGAACCTTGTGCTAGCTTGTCATAATCATCGAGGGACCATTTGTACTCATGCAATAATGGGGCAAGCACAACTGCGGAGTCGACCACACGGCCTGTAATCACAATATCTGCACCTAAGTCCAAAGCATCACGAATCGCAACTGCACCGAGATAGGCATTGCTACTGGCCACATGTGCAGGCAAGGCATCGCCATTAAACATTTCCTGAACATTTTGGGTGAGTAATTCAGCATGCTTTGGCAATACATCATCGCCTAACACCACAGCAACTTTTAAATCCAAGCCTTTTTCATCAATGATTTTCTGTAAGGCATCACGGCAAGCCAATGGATTTACCCCACCTGCATTACTGATCACTTTAATTTTTTTCTCAGCAATTTTATGGATCAGGGGTGCCATCACTCGACTGACAAAATCCAGTGCATAACCATGACTTGGATCCAGCATCATCGCCTTGGCCATAATCGACATGGTGATTTCTGACAGATAATCAAAGACTAAATAATCAATATCACTCAGATGCACCAACTGAAAGGCAGCGGTATTGGTATCGCCCCAAAACCCTGATGCACACCCGATTTTGACTAGCCTCTGGTCATCCTGTTTGACACTTGTCATGCGCTTTCTCATTGTTATTACTAAAAACGCCTTAACATTACCAAGCAAGTGCTTGGTTTGTAAAGTGCATAATGCTATGCTGTATTGGCAAGAACAGACAAACTCAAGCAAATGCTTGTTATAAAAAGATAAGACAATTCATGAAATGAATTTTGTTACAATAGACTTTAGATTAAACGGGATAGACGGATAGGCATGATCGCAACCTCAATTGAGCAAATACCCAAGATTGTTTGTTTTGATGACAGTCCACGCGGGCGTCTACTGCAAGGTGCTGCCTATCTATTTTATAAACAAGGTTATGATAAAACCACGGTTCGTCAGCTCGGTGAATTTATTGGCATTCAATCGGGTAGCCTGTTTCATCACTTTAAAAGCAAAGATGAGATTCTAGCGACAGTGATGGAACAAACCATTATCTATAACTTCGCCCGCTTAAAAGAAGCGGCTGAACGCTCAACTGATCCTGAACAGCAATTACGTCATCTCATTAAGGCTGAATTACTTTCCATTGCAGGTGATACAGGTGCGGCTATGGCCGTATTGGTACATGAATGGTTTGCACTATCAAAAGAAAAACAAGACTACCTTTTAAAAATGCGTAATGAATATGAGCAAGTCTGGCTGGATGTGATTGAAAAACTACGCGCCCAAGGTAAAGTCAAACATGATGCTTTTATCTGGCGTCGTTTGCTCGGCGGTTCGATTTCTTGGACCGTGACTTGGTATAGACCCGAAGGCAAAGTCAAAATTGATGAATTGACTGACATGGTTTGGGAAATGGCGGTGAAATGAGTCCAGTCTATTTGCGTAAGCCGCAACGCAGTGATTTAACTGAAATCAAACATGCCTACTCAAATAGTATTCATCTGCATCAACCGTGGACCTATCCGCCGACTGATTTTGAACACTACCTCGCTCAAGAACATCGTTATTTTGTCTGCTTGAAAGAAAATCATGCCATTGTTGGCACCTTTAATATCTCCAATATTATCCGAGGTCACTTCCATTCTGCCTATTTAGGTTATGAAGCCTTTTATCCTTATGCAGGACAAGGCTATATGCGGCATGGACTGCAACTGGTTTTACACGAAGCATTTCAAACACTGAATCTACATCGACTAGAAGCCAATATTCAACCAGACAATCTATCCTCTATTCGCCTTGTGGCACATGCAGGTTTTATAAAAGAAGGCTTTTCTCGCCAGTATCTACGAGTGGGCGGAAAAGAATGGAAAGACCATGAGCGTTGGGCCATTTTAAATAGCGATTGGACCGATAAAAAATACCAGACTTTTTAATCGTTGAAATATCGGATCTATTAAGGTAAAAAGAAACTAATGCCAATTCTTTAGGCGAAATATATGCAACATCAAAGATTGCCGTTTTGGGTCTACGCTCAGGATTCATCTATTTGGTATATCGCAGTTCATTCTGAGGGAAAAGGAGCTTATTGGCTTGAACCAATACGATAAGCTCCTGGAGATCATTTTAATAACCCAATTGCTTACTAATTAAGTCCTTCATAATCTCTTCTGCACCTCCACCAATCATATTTACCTTCACTTCACGATAGATTCGTTCGGATTTGGTACCGCGCATAAAGCCCATGCCTCCAAGTGTTTGTACCGCAGCATCAGCACAGAATTGCATGGTTTGAGTGGCAACATTCTTCAGCATACAAATCTGGGCGATCAGTTCACTGCCCTGCAATTCAGGCTTACCTAAACGATAAGCTGTATCCTCGAGTAAAGCACGAGTGGCGGTCAGTCGCGTAGCCATGTCCACCAATTTATGGCGCATCACCTGATGATCAACTAGACGCTTACCGAAGGTTTGGCGTTGCTGTGCCCAATCCAATGCTTCCTCATAACAAGTCAAGGCAAAGCCATAACTACTGGCTGCAAGGAAAAAACGCTCCATATTGAAGTTATTCATAATCACCAGAAAGCCCATATTTTCTGGACCTAATAAATGGCTGGCAGGTACTTTGACATTATCAAAATGCAAATGTGCTGTATCTGAAGCCCACCATCCCATTTTATCTAGTTTGGTTTTAGTGATTCCTGCACTATGTGCATCTATGAGAAGCATGGATATACCATTTGCCCCTTTCGCATTCGGATCAGTACGCACTGCCACTGAATAATAATCCGCTCGCATCCCTGAAGTGATAAAGGTTTTTTCACCACTCACCAGAAAATAATCACCTTCACGCACTGCCTTGGTTTTAAGTGAAGCGACATCTGAACCACCTCCTGGCTCAGTAATCGCCAATGCCGATATCTTTTCACCTGATAAAATCTGAGGCAGCACCTGAGCTTTGACCACTTCATTGGCAAAATGTTGGATGGGTGGCGCACCAATGGTATGTGAAAGTAAGGAAGCAGCTAGACCACCCGAAGCACATTTTGCTAACTCAATCGAAGATAACAACGTATAAAATGCATCTGTACCCGCAATTCCACCATATTGCTCTTCAAACCCTAATCCCAACAAACCAATATCTGCTGCTTTCTTATAGAGCTCTCTCGGAAAGGTTTCACTTTCATCCCATTCATTGATAAAAGGCGAAATTTCTTTTTCAACAAAACGTCGAATACTCTTGGCAAATTCAAGATGCTGCTCGCTATAGTACAAAGGATTAAGGTGCATATTCTGCTTCCTAGCAATTATTGATCATTGTTTACTGAATGAACACTAAAGTAGCAAAAGCACAGAAACCAAGCAAGCGCTTGGCACAATTAAAGATTAAAAAAACATGTCAAAAGGGTCATCGAGTCATAAAACTATATTTTTAATCGACCACGAAATCCGCGGGTCGCATAATAAGATTGTGCGCCGTTGTGATAGGTAAAAACACGGCCATAACGGCTATCACAAAAAATTGCACCGCCCAATTTACGCACATCTTCAGGCGTTTTTACCCAACTTGAGGTTTTTAAATCAAAATGTTCAACCGATTGTAATTGCTTATATTGTTCTTCCGTCAGCAATTCAATTCCAATCACTTCCGCAACTTCAACCGCATTGTTTTCGGGCTTATGTTCTTTACGCGCATCCAAAGCAGCACGATCATAACAAAGGCTTCTACGCCCTTTGGGCGTTTCCACGGCACAATCATAAAACGCAATTTCTGATGACTTTGAATCAAATGAAACTACATCTGGCTCTCCACCCGTATCTTCCATTTGATTGAGTGACCATAACTTTTCTGGCTGCTGTTGTAATCGATCTTCAATATCAGCCCAATTCAAGTCTTTATGACGATGCATATTTTTTTGAAAACGCTTTTTTAATCCATCTAGTAGTGCTGCAACTTGTTCTGGATCTAACTTTTTATGCTTGGTCATTTTTGTTCTCTAAATTTGATGATTACACCGAACGTCCATCAAAATGATTAACATTGATGCTTTCCAAATCTAAATCTTCGATACACCTGATATTAAGGGCATACATTTTATTGCCTTTAGGATCAACGCCAACTGCATAAGGATGAATGCCACAGCTCGTGCAAAAATGATGATCGATCACATGTTTATTAAATTGATAACTCGCTAATGCATCTTCTTGGACTGAAATATCAACCTGATCCGTAGGTAAAAACCATAATAACGAGCCTTTTCTTTGACAAATCGAACAGTTACATGACAATGCCTCGGTTAACTCCCCCTGTACAACAAAGGAGATTTTTCCGCAGTGACAACTTCCCTTATATTCCATTTTCTTTTCCTTTTTTAATTTTTATCTAGTATTAATGCATTGCTTATAAAAGTTCAAAGGTGATTCTGTTAATCAATACTCAGGCAGGGCTAACTCCAGAAATGTTGGCATTGTTGACACTTAGTTCCATGTTTATAAAAAAATAACGGAAAACCAAGTAATAAGAAAACTAAATATGCGGGCCGCTTCCCTTCTGTATACGGCTGTATATCGCTACTACCACAACTAGGGCAACTTTCACTTGCTCCAAACTGTTGTTCTAATTCTTGGCTAAAGTCTTGTGCCAGTAACGCTTTCGCTTCATCTGCATAATGCTCAGGAACCAATAATCTAACACCACCTAAAGCATTGGAGTAAAGCCAATCCATATTAATGGTATGTTCATTTTCAATACGAGTTGGAATCTCAGCTGCTTCTAATTGCGTTTTAGCAATCTGAGCTTCATAAGGAAATGAAAAGCTTTGTACTACGATCCAAGCCATATCAGAAAGCCCATAAAAGACTCAGTATATAAAATTACACCCAATAAAAAACACCCCCTAACATTAGTTAGGGGGTGTTTAGTATTTAAAAGCTGGCGATGACTTACTCTCACATGGCAAGTGCCACACTACCATCAGCGCTAAGAGGTTTCACTTCTGAGTTCGGGAAGGGATCAGGTGGTTCACTCTTGCTATTGTCGCCAGCAAACTGTTGTGGTGCTTTCGGGTCTTAATCACGATGTATTCATCGTATGCCTTACTTACGGTCCAAAGAGTTATTAACGGATTAGTTAATTGAGTCGGTATTGTAACTAGTTTTCACACTAAATCAAGTTATGTATTGAATTTACCTTGAATACAACAACTGTTTGGGTGTTGTATAGTCAAGCCTCACGAGCAATTAGTATTGGTCAGCTTCACACGTCACCGTGCTTCCACACCCAACCTATCAACGTCCTAGTCTCGAACGGCTCTTTAGAGGAATAAATTCCTAGGAAATCTTATCTTGAGGTAGGCTTCCCGCTTAGATGCTTTCAGCGGTTATCCCTTCCGAACATAGCTACCCGGCGATGCGACTGGCGTCACAACCGGTACACCAGAGGTTCGTCCACTCTGGTCCTCTCGTACTAGGAGCAGATCCTCTCAAATTTCCAGCGCCCACGGTAGATAGGGACCGAACTGTCTCACGACGTTCTAAACCCAGCTCGCGTACCTCTTTAAATGGCGAACAGCCATACCCTTGGGACCTGCTTCAGCCCCAGGATGAGATGAGCCGACATCGAGGTGCCAAACACCGCCGTCGATATGAACTCTTGGGCGGTATCAGCCTGTTATCCCCAGAGTACCTTTTATCCGTTGAGCGATGGCCCTTCCATACAGAACCACCGGATCACTAAGACCTACTTTCGTACCTGCTCGACTTGTGGGTCTCGCAGTTAAGCGCGCTTTTGCCTTTATACTCTACGCGTGATTTCCGACCACGCTGAGCGCACCTTCGTACTCCTCCGTTACTCTTTAGGAGGAGACCGCCCCAGTCAAACTACCCACCAGACATGGTCCTCGCCCCGGATTACGGGGCAGAGTTAGAACCTCAACATTACCAGGGTGGTATTTCAAGGACGGCTCCATTAGAACTAGCGTTCTAACTTCAAAGCCTCCCACCTATCCTACACAAGTAAGGTCAAAGTTCAATGTCAAGCTGCAGTAAAGGTTCACGGGGTCTTTCCGTCTAGCCGCGGGTACACTGCATCTTCACAGCGATTTCGATTTCACTGAGCCTCTGCTGGAGACAGCGCCGCCATCATTATGCCATTCGTGCAGGTCGGAACTTACCCGACAAGGAATTTCGCTACCTTAGGACCGTTATAGTTACGGCCGCCGTTTACTGGGGCTTCGATCAAGAGCTTCGCTTACGCTAACCCCATCAATTAACCTTCCAGCACCGGGCAGGCATCACACCCTATACGTCCACTTTCGTGTTTGCAGAGTGCTATGTTTTTAATAAACAGTTGCAGCGGCCTGGTTTCTGTGGCTGCCAATAGCTCAGGGAGCAAGTCCCATCACCGTCAGCAGCGTACCTTCTCCCGAAGTTACGGTACCATTTTGCCTAGTTCCTTCAGCAGAGTTCTCTCAAGCGCTTTGGTCTACTCGACCTGACCACCTGTGTCGGTTTCGGGTACGATTCCTGTGTAACTGAAGCTTAGAGACTTTTCCTGGAAGCATGGTATCAGCCACTTCACTGTACAAGTACAGCTTGCTATCAGCTCTCAGCATAGAGCACCCCGGATTTGCCTAAGATGCATGCCTACTGCCTTCCACCTGGACAACCAACGCCAGGCTGACTTAACCTTCTCCGTCCTCTCATCGCATTACACAGAAGTATTGGAATATTAACCAATTTCCCATTGACTACGCCTCTCGGCCTCGCCTTAGGGGTCGACTCACCCAGCCCCGATTAACGTTGGACTGGAACCCTTGGTCTTTCAGCGAACGGGTTTTTCACCCGTTTTGTCGTTACTCACGTCAGCATTCGCACTTCTGATACCTCCAGCATACTTCTCAATACACCTTCATCGGCTTACAGAACGCTCCCCTACCACTTGACTTAAAGTCAAATCCGCAGCTTCGGCACATAGTTTTAGCCCCGTTACATCTTCCGCGCAGGCCGACTCGACTAGTGAGCTATTACGCTTTCTTTAAAGGGTGGCTGCTTCTAAGCCAACCTCCTAGCTGTCTATGCCTTCCCACATCGTTTCCCACTTAACTATGATTTTGGGGCCTTAGCTGGCGGTCTGGATTGTTTTCCTCTTGACTACGGACGTTAGCACCCGCAGTCTGTCTCCCGGATAGTACTCATTGGTATTCGGAGTTTGCATCGGTTTGGTAAGTCGGGATGACCCCCTAGCCGAAACAGTGCTCTACCCCCAATGGTATTCGTCCGAGGCGCTACCTAAATAGCTTTCGGGGAGAACCAGCTATCACCAGGCTTGATTAGCCTTTCACCCTATCCACAAGTCATCCCCTGGCTTTTCAACGACAGTGGGTTCGGTCCTCCAGTTAGTGTTACCCAACCTTCAACCTGCTCATGGATAGATCGCCTGGTTTCGGGTCTATACCCAGCAACTAAACGCCCTATTAAGACTCGATTTCTCTACGGCTCCCCTATGCGGTTAACCTTGCTACTGAATATAAGTCGCTGACCCATTATACAAAAGGTACGCAGTCACCGAACTAGTCGGCTCCCACTGCTTGTATGCATGCGGTTTCAGGATCTATTTCACTCCCCTCACAGGGGTTCTTTTCGCCTTTCCCTCACGGTACTGGTTCACTATCGGTCAGTCAGGAGTATTTAGCCTTGGAGGATGGTCCCCCCATATTCAGACAAGGTTTCACGTGCCTCGCCCTACTCGTCATCATTGTGTGTGCCCTTTCGTGTACGGGAATATCACCCTCTACGTTCGCACTTCCCAGAGCGTTCCACTAGAACACACACAACTTAATGGGCTGCTCCCCGTTCGCTCGCCGCTACTAAGGGAATCTCAATTGATTTCTTTTCCTAAGGGTACTGAGATGTTTCACTTCCCCTCGTTCGCTTCATAAGCCTATGTATTCAGCTTATGATACCCGCCTTGTAGCGGGTGGGTTCCCCATTCAGAAATCTCCGGATCAAAGGATATTTGCCGCCTCCCGGAGCTTTTCGCAGGCTATCACGTCTTTCATCGCCTCTGACTGCCAAGGCATCCACCACATGCACTTAATTACTTGACTATACAACCCCAAACAGTCGTTACACCTACAAGTGGGTGTAGCAACAGAATCAATGTAAACATTAATTCATACAGCTTGTTGTTTCGTGAACTTAATCACCGTACAGCTTCAATCTAAATTCATATACCAAAACGCTTGATTCAGTGTTTTTGCTAGTTCTCAGATTAACTCTTCATCTAACTGAAATACTTACGTATTACCGTTAGTGTCAAATTAATCGAGTTTGAACAATTTATTTCAGACTCAATTCTACTAATCTGTTAATGATTAACTACCACCTCGTCGGTGCGTAGTAAACTGTGATAAATCACAGAGATTAATAAACCAGTCAACTTGGACTGTATTCACTAAACTCTATAATCTTCTTAGCTTTGAATTAATTTCGTTCTTACAAACTCTTTTAATTCATGGTGGAGACTAGGAGAGTCGAACTCCTGACCTCCTGCGTGCAAAGCAGGCGCTCTACCAACTAAGCTAAGTCCCCAGCTTATCACTTAATGAACGACATATCTTTTAATCTAAGCTTCAGCAATCAGATTTGGTGGGTCTGACAAGACTTGAACTTGTGACCCCACGCTTATCAAGCGTGTGCTCTAACCAACTGAGCTACAGACCCTCAGATACATCTTCGAAGAACAACTTGTTGTGGATTCTTACCAGTCACCAATCTTTCGTTAAGGAGGTGATCCAGCCGCAGGTTCCCCTACGGCTACCTTGTTACGACTTCACCCCAGTCATCGGCCACACCGTGGTAAGCGTCCTCCTTGCGGTTAGACTACCTACTTCTGGTGCAACAAACTCCCATGGTGTGACGGGCGGTGTGTACAAGGCCCGGGAACGTATTCACCGCGGCATTCTGATCCGCGATTACTAGCGATTCCGACTTCATGGAGTCGAGTTGCAGACTCAATCCGGACTACGATCGGCTTTTTGAGATTAGCATCCTATCGCTAGGTAGCAACCCTTTGTACCGACCATTGTAGCACGTGTGTAGCCCTGGCCGTAAGGGCCATGATGACTTGACGTCGTCCCCGCCTTCCTCCAGTTTGTCACTGGCAGTATCCTTAAAGTTCCCGACATTACTCGCTGGCAAATAAGGAAAAGGGTTGCGCTCGTTGCGGGACTTAACCCAACATCTCACGACACGAGCTGACGACAGCCATGCAGCACCTGTATCTAGATTCCCGAAGGCACCAATCCATCTCTGGAAAGTTTCTAGTATGTCAAGGCCAGGTAAGGTTCTTCGCGTTGCATCGAATTAAACCACATGCTCCACCGCTTGTGCGGGCCCCGTCAATTCATTTGAGTTTTAGTCTTGCGACCGTACTCCCCAGGCGGTCTACTTATCGCGTTAGCTGCGCCACTAAAGCCTCAAAGGCCCCAACGGCTAGTAGACATCGTTTACGGCATGGACTACCAGGGTATCTAATCCTGTTTGCTCCCCATGCTTTCGTACCTCAGCGTCAGTATTAGGCCAGATGGCTGCCTTCGCCATCGGTATTCCTCCAGATCTCTACGCATTTCACCGCTACACCTGGAATTCTACCATCCTCTCCCATACTCTAGCTTCCCAGTATCGAATGCAATTCCCAAGTTAAGCTCGGGGATTTCACATCCGACTTAAAAAGCCGCCTACGCACGCTTTACGCCCAGTAAATCCGATTAACGCTCGCACCCTCTGTATTACCGCGGCTGCTGGCACAGAGTTAGCCGGTGCTTATTCTGCGAGTAACGTCCACTATCCTAGAGTATTAATCTAAGTAGCCTCCTCCTCGCTTAAAGTGCTTTACAACCATAAGGCGCTTCTTCACACACGCGGCATGGCTGGATCAGGCTTCCGCCCATTGTCCAATATTCCCCACTGCTGCCTCCCGTAGGAGTCTGGGCCGTGTCTCAGTCCCAGTGTGGCGGATCATCCTCTCAGACCCGCTACAGATCGTCGCCTTGGTAGGCCTTTACCCCACCAACTAGCTAATCCGACTTAGGCTCATCATTTAGCGCAAGGTCCGAAGATCCCCTGCTTTCTCCCGTAGGACGTATGCGGTATTAGCATTCCTTTCGGAATGTTGTCCCCCACTAAATGGCAGATTCCTAAGCATTACTCACCCGTCCGCCGCTAGGTTAGGTAGCAAGCTACCCTTCCCCGCTCGACTTGCATGTGTTAAGCCTGCCGCCAGCGTTCAATCTGAGCCATGATCAAACTCTTCAGTTTAAAATCATTAGTAGCTTATGGCTACAAATCTTGGCTCATCAATTTTCTGACTAAAAATTCGCTCAAATAAACTTCGAGAAATTTCTACTCTTCAATCAATGAAATATTTTCGATTGATCAACTAGTAAAAATCCACACAAGTTGTTCTTCTATTCTCTTAATGATCTTCTCGATGATTCGTCATCATCAAGCTAGGTCGGCTATATTACTCTCAATTTCTTAAAAGTCAACAGGTAATTTAGATATTTAGCAAACTTATCAATCAACTCAAGAATCTAACCTTTTCAGCCAAATCCTTGTTTCTCAATAAGTTTTTATCTGCATCACCGCCGATGGATGTGCATTCTACAGCATTCCTAACCCAATACAACCCCCTAAATAAACTTTTTTATTCGAGTGAACAATTTTTGAACGCTTCAGTTACTTTTAATGCTTTTTCTTTGTGTTCAAGAACTTTTTTTAAACAATTAAGTCCAGTAGAATATGTCTCTTGCTTCACATTTTTTGGCACTTTTGATTGAAAATACGGTTTGCTAGTAAAAAGGCTCGATATTTATTGCTTGCTGCATCCTTTGCTGCGAGCCCGCTTTGCTATGCCATCTCAACACATAATTTCTATGAGTTGGCTTTATCTATTTTAAGTTATAGCAAATGGTCCAATACCAATCGTCCAACCATTTGTGTGATTGACAATCAGGATGCTGCAAATCAGTTTCAATCTAATATCCGTCAGTTGGCTTATGAATATCAGGTACAAGCGGTTAGTGCTAAAGACTTTCCAAAAACGGAGTGTCATGTTGCCTATTTCACCACAACCTCTCCACAGCAACAGCAGAATTTAATTCAGGCCTACCCTTCTCGATCTTTGCTTTCTTTAAGCACCAATAACCCGGCATGCGAAGTAGGAAGTATTTTCTGCTTATATAATAAAAAGACCTTTTCTACCTTCAAGGTGAATTTGGAGGCTTTAAGCTATTCCAAAGTGCATATCGACCCACGTGTTTTACTTTTAGCAAAGAATGCGGGGTAAGCACTGTGATTCCAAACTTATACCAATCAACATCCTTACATGCTTTATTTCGTAAATCACAATTTGCAATCTTTGCAATTACCTTTGTGATCTGTTCTTTTACATTCGCCACCATCTCCATGTTCACCATGGAAACTTATGCAAAGCAAAATTTACAGTTATTGAGCCAAACCGTTTTGGAGCGTGTTCAGCCTGCCGTAGTATTTAGGGATAAAGGTGCCATTGATCAAATTCTTGATGACTATACCAGTGAACATGCCATTCGCAGTATTCATGTCTACGATCCTCAACAACAGTTGTTAGCTGAAAGTAGCAAGAAAGTTGCTCATACCTCCGTCATGCAAGATTTAATGGATCGCTGGTTTCTTCATGATCCTGTTAAACTCATGATTGTGCATCATAAGAAAAAAGTAGGCGAGTTGGTACTGTATGGCAGTTCTGAAAATATTTTGCATTTTTTAAAGACCATTATCATTGGTCTCGCCATTTCAATGTTCTTCATTGTGATTGCCCTGCTTTGGTCTGTGAACATTACTTACCGCCAAATTATGCAAGCGATCAAACCATTAACGCATATTGCACAACTGGTCAGTGATCAAAAAGCTTATAATTTACGTTTCCCGAATAACCACATTCATGAGTTTCAGAACTTAAACACGGTTTTCAATGAACTGTTAGAAGAAATCCAGATCTGGCACACACATCTACAAAAAGAAAATCGTCAACTTTCATTTCAGGCGCATCACGACCAACTCACCAGTTTGCCAAATCGCCATTATTTTTACCAAGAGCTATTTAATATCTTTGAAAACCCGCAGTATCGTCACAACTCTGCTTTATTGTTTATCGACAATAATAAGTTTAAATACATCAATGACGAGTTTGGACATTTAGCTGGAGATGCAGTTTTAAAAGAAATGGCTACACGCTTAAGACTTTCAGTTCGTCATGAGGATTTTATTGCTCGTTTAGGAGGTGATGAATTTGCCATCATCTTACATTCAATTCATCATACCGATCATTTAACAACAATTGCTGAAGGCGTTCTTGCAAGTTGTGGAGAACCTTTAGAGTTTAATGGTCAAATGATTCATTTCAGTTTTAGCTTAGGGGTTGCTTTTTCTCAGTTTGCAGAGAATCCAGAGGATTTGATCATGCAGGCCGATCAAGCTATGTATAGAGCTAAACATTTAAACCCACATTGGTTTCTTTATAAACCAGAAATTTAGGACATGTTATGCGCGCTCACACCATTAAAATTTCATTTATTGCGTTACTCTGCCTAACATTGGCTGGCTGCTTGAGTTTTGGTCCATTAAAGTATCGTCAGGTCAAAATGCTAAAGAAAGAAGGCTTCGTTTTGACCGATGAGGGCTGGACCCTAGGTCTACCAGAACGTTTGCTGTTTGACTTTAATAAAGCAGAAATCAAACCTGAACATCAAAAGGAAATTGTCCGTTTAGCAAACCAGCTGAACAAATATGACTTACAAAAGTTAAAAATTGTAGGACATACTGATGATATCGGCAATCCTGAGTATAACCAGAAGCTTTCAGAAGAACGTGCTCAGAGTGTTTCAACAATCTTTATCACACAAGGGTTCAAGCCGAATAACTTAACTGTAGTCGGTCGTGGTGCGAGTCAGCCTTTTGTTCCAAATACCTCTGATGAAAATCGTGCCAGCAATCGTCGTGTGAATGTCATCATTATTCCTTAATAATTACTGCTCCATAGCATAAAAAAGCCGACGCAATGCAGTCGGCTTTTTTTAGATCAGTTCAATAATATCAATCGTTGGTGGAACCCGAAACCGAAATGGTACACCGACCATCCCCGTACCAACGGTCACAAAAACTTCTGCATGTTCATGTGTATAAAAGCCCTTTTTATGACCTAAAATAGAGACACGTTTCATGATGTAACTGGTAATCCATGGCAACTCAATTTGCCCGCCATGTGTATGACCAGATAACATGAGTGGTCGCGTTGGCAGCTCTGGAACCATATCTACCGTATCTGGATTGTGCGACAAAATCAGCCAAGGTTTATCTTGAGGTAAATCGGGCATAAATCGCATATTTGCCTTCCCTGCCCACAAATCACCAATTCCAATCAGGCGAAATTCATCAAATTCGACAATCTTGCCTTCAATATCAATAACATTGTTTAGCTCTAAAGCCTTTTTTAGCAGCTCTTGAATCGGTGGACCTGGATATTGTTCATCGTGATTACCTGGGACTGAGTAAACGGGAGCCTGAATTTGTTTTAAAACAGCCAATTCCTGCACCAGTCGATTTTCAGGTTCATAGGTCCAATCCCCTGCAACCACCACCAAATCCGGTTGCGCTTGGTTCAATTTCTTGACCATACTTTTCAGTTGACGTTCGTGTCCAGAAAATAATCCGACATGCATATCTGCAACCAAAGCAACTTTGATTGGATGGCGAAACTCACGCTCTGAATTCAGTCGATATTGATGATGTTTTACATGAATTTGATGCGGCTCGATAAAACGCGCATAGATCAAGATACTGCTGAGTAAAAAGATGAAGCCAGCCTGATGCAGGCTGTAATATTCGACCCATCCCGCATAAACACTAAAAAACCACAGTGGAATCAATAAATAAGACAGATAAAACGCCAATAAATGTATAAAAGCTTTAAATGGATGAATGGTTTCTGTACGGGATTGGTGTACCCAGGCCTGAATCAAAGCCCAGAGCGCCAGAACAGCGAAAATAAGATAAAAACCAAGAATAATAGTATCCGAATTCGACATTAAAGCCCTCATTAACTTCACTTTAGGGCCATCCATCTCATCTTATATTTATCTTTTTCGATGAAGTGGTATACTCAAGCCCAACTTTTAATCAGTGACGATTATGACGCAATTTTCTCATTTAAATAACAAACATACAAAGATAAGTACAAGTGCTTACAATAAAAGTATGATTGCGATTTATTGCTCAATTGCGCTGACCGTTACAGGTTGTAGCACCTTACCCAAGCATAAAATTGAACCGATCATCCAAACATCTGCCCAGATTGATACCTCTCATACTTCACTCGCACAGGTCATTCAGCCTTTGCAAGAACAGCATCCCGATCTAACTGGCTATCATGTTTTATATGAACCATTAGAAGCTCTTTCAGCACGACTTCGCCTGATTGACAAGGCTGAAAAGACTCTTGATTTACAATATTATATTTGGGATAACGACAAAGTTGGCGCCTTGGCTTTACATGCCTTGATTCGCGCTGCAGATCGAGGTGTTCGGGTTCGCCTCTTGATTGATGATAATAATGCCAAGCATACCGAAGGCATTTTTCTTGCACTCGCACAACATCCCAATATAGAAGTTAAGCTCTTTAATCCCTATCGTTTTCGTAAATATCGTGCGCTAGATATGGTGCTAGACTTAAAACGTATCAATCGTCGCATGCACAATAAGAGTTTTATTGCTGATCATCAGGTTGCCTTGATCGGTGGACGCAATATGACTAATCAATATTACAACGTCAGTGATAATTACCAATTTTCCGATGTGGATGTGATGTTGTTTGGTACAGCTGTAGAAGATATCTCCAAATCATTTGATGATTATTGGAATCATGAATATGCCTATGATGTTCGGGAAGTCGTCAAACAGCGTTCTCATCGTTTAAGCTATGAAAGCCTTAAACAACAACTCGATGAACACTATAAACGCATTACGGTTCAAAACTATTTGGATTTAACCAGCCAGTCGGTCGCCATTAATGCCTTAATGAATCGTGATATTTCACTCGATTGGGTCAAAGCTGAAGTCGTGAAAGACTCCCCCGACAAAATTAAATCAAAAGCTAAAAAAGAAGAACATCTCAACTTTCAGCTGATCAATCATCTTGAACAGCCCGAAAAAAATATTGATTTAATTTCTGCCTATTTTGTTCCAGAAAAAAAGGGGGCAAAAATTTTAAGTGATTTGGCACAAGATGGAGTTAAAGTCAGAATCCTGACAAATTCATTTAAAGCCAATGACGTTGCTGTCGTGCATGCTTTCTATGGTAAATATCGACAGGAATTACTTGAAAATGGTGTACAACTCTATGAATTTTTGCCCGCACTCGATAAAAGTGATTTAGACAAACATACCGAAGAGCTAGCAAAAAAAGCCAAGGTCAATATTAAAGGTTTAAGCCGTTCCAGTTTACATGCCAAATTAATGGCACTTGATGAAAAACAGGTATTTATCGGCTCATTTAACTTTGATCCGCGCTCAGCCTACCTGAATACTGAGATTGGCGTGTTACTGAATAGCCCACCATTGGCACAAGCAGTGCATGCCACCATGGATCAAAACCTGAAGACCTATGCCTATCGTTTAGTTTTAGATGCCAACAATAAAATTACTTGGCAGCGTGAAACACCTCACGGCCCTCTGATTTATACCAAAGAACCGAAAATGAAATGGTGGCAAAGAGCAGGTATGAAACTGATTTCATGGCTGCCGATTGAAGGCTTCATGTAGTTTCTAAGGCTTCTTCTGGTAACACGGCAAGCACCTTTCTCTGCAAACGCTCCAAACCCGCTCTCATTTGATGATCTACTTCTTTGGTCAACGTTTCTACAGTATGACCTGCCACAGGAATCGCGGGTAAAGTGAGCAAATGTGCAGTAACTTTGGGCATTTCCAAAACACGTTGTACATGTTCTGCAAAACTCATTTCACCAATAAATGGCGCAACCAAATCTAGTTGCCCCTGTTGGTTAACATAGCAGATCACACAAATCTGCACCGGTCGTTGTGCTTCAATAGCAGCGCCGAGTAAACGTCCGTGGACTTTTTTAACCTTACTGCCATCAGTCGTTGTGGCTTCGGGAAAAAACAGAACCGGAATATCTTGCTTTAAGAACTCAGCAATTTGTTCACGGATTCGAACCGAATCTCCAGAGCCCCGCTTAATAAATAAAGTCCCGCCACCTTTTGCTAAATTACCGACGATCGGCCATTTTTCCACTTCGGCTTTGGCCAAGAAAAAGATACGTGCCCCAGAACCCAACACCGCAACATCCAGCCAAGAGACGTGATTACTGACCCATAGTGCTGGTTCACGCGGAATGCTGCCGTGCACTTGCACTTCAATATTGAATACTTCACATAATCGACGGCAGAAATACTGTACATAACGGGTATTTACAGGATTATTCGGGTCTTTATATAAGCCATGTCGGTAAATAAGATAAAAACCCTCACCAATGGTTTCGAGACCTGCAGCTAATTTTTTGCTGTATAAACTAAATTTTGAAAACAAACTTAAAGGAGGATGATTTACTGCTGTTGCTTGTTGAGTCATAAATTCTTAAAACCGTACGCATAGATGCACGTGTGCATTGAATTAAACTTGTTATATCATGCCGATATCAATTTATAGAAGTTTTCACCATAACAAAAAACGAATGTGAGCATAAATTTTTCCAATTTTAAAAGATTTATCAGATCAAATATTATAAATAGATCGAATTTACTGATCAAAAGGTGATGTGATGAATCAGCAAAGCACAACATCCGAACCACAAACCACCATTCCTTATGGCTATGCTTTAAGAATGTTTCTGGGATGGTCAATTTTATACATGGGTACATTGGTTGGATTCATTGAGCTATTACGTCGTAATATCATATAAATCCACGAAGTCTTTGCCCTTTGCTTGAGGTTTATTCTAGAATAAGACTTTAAAAATAAGGATTTCAGAACAGCGTGGAAAATTTTGAGCAGCATCAACATCGTGGTGAACGGGCAATTTTAGTCAGTGTATCGGTTCACCTGCTCGATGATCTGGATGCTGAAGAGTTCCGATTGCTCGCTCAATCTGCTGGCGCTGAAATCCTTGAACATCTCATTGTGCAGCGCAATAAACCCGATCCAAAGTTTTTTATTGGTTCTGGCAAAGTTGATGAGATTGCAGAGTTAGTGAAAAGCCATGAAGCAGAGTTGGTGATTTTTGACCATTCACTCTCGCCTGCGCAAGAACGCAATTTGGAACGTATTCTTAAGTGCCGCGTGATTGACCGCACTGGTTTGATTCTTGATATTTTCGCCTTACGTGCACGTACCCATGAAGGTAAATTACAGGTGGAGTTGGCTCAGCTAAAACACCTCTCTACCCGTTTGATTCGTGGTTTTACAGGCAATTTAGAACAACAAAAAGGCGGTATCGGTCTGCGTGGGCCAGGTGAGTCGCAACTAGAGACGGATCGACGCTTAATCCGTGTCCGTATTACCCAACTCAAAGATAAACTGACCAAAGTTCAGCAAACCCGCTTACAAGGTCGTGCTGCTCGTCAAAAAGCCGCCATTCCGACCATTTCACTAGTGGGCTATACCAATGCTGGAAAATCGACATTATTCAATATCCTTGCTAAAAGCGATGTTTATGCAGCTGATCAACTGTTTGCAACCCTCGATCCAACCTTACGTCGTTTAGACTGGGATGGTGTCGGTACGGTTGTACTGGCTGATACCGTTGGATTTGTCCGAAATTTACAACATGATCTGGTTGAATCTTTCAAAGCCACATTAGAAGAAACGCTAGAGGCAACACTGCTCTTACATGTAATTGATAGCAGCAGCCCGAATATGCCTGAACAGATCGAAGCCGTAGAGTCGGTACTCAAGGAAATCGGTGCTGATGCCCCAGTTTTGCAGGTCTACAATAAAATTGACTTAAGTGGCGATGCAGCCAAAATCATTTATAAAACGCCGGGTCTGCCTGATCGCGTCTATGTTTCGGCACATTCAGGACAAGGGCTTGAACAACTCAGCGAAGCAGTGCAACAATGCTTAATGGGACAGCTACAACAATTTGATCTGGTACTCAAAGCGGCTTACGGTAAATTACGTACCCAACTCTACAGCTTGAATGTGATTCAATCTGAGCATTATGATGATCAAGGTGATCTACATTTATCCGTCTGTATCGCGCCACACAAATTGGAACAACTCATTAAACAAGCACATTTACCATTAGACGAAATTCTTGGGAAAAAAGCTTCCCTATTCCAACGACCTTTGGAAGAATTTGAGATTGATCACCCAACACCTTAATTGTGGTCAGCCATCATCTGGATAGACAAGAGTAAAAAAATGAAAAATATAGATTGGACAGCTTGGTTTGGCACACTTCTCTTAATCATTGTCTATCGTGAAGGGGCTGTTGCGATCACAAAACTTTTTGGTCACCCAGAACTGGGCAATCTGGTTGGTCTGATCAGTTTATTAATCACATTACTGATCTGGAGGCGGTTTAGAAAAATTTCCAATCGCCTGACAGACACCAATAATAAAATCTTGAAAGAAAGCGGCTTCGCCTTTTTGCCGATTTGTGCAGGCTCATTAATTATGCTGGTACATATGGGCAAAGAAATTCCTGCATTCTTATTTATCCTAACCTTTAGTACATTATTGCCATTATGGGTCTATGCCAAAATGGCGAAACGCTGGTTATAAGGAGCTGATCTATGTCAATGGTTATCTATGGCTTCATTATTACCCTGATTAGTTATCTGATTGCTAAACCACTGAATCAGAAATTTCCACAGATTCCACTAATTGTATTTGGCATGTTTATTGTCATCGCATTCTTAGCCATTTTTGGTATTCCATATCAACAGTATATGGATAATGTGAACAACGTTTTTAGTCACCTGCTTGGCTATGTCACGGTTGCTTTGGCCATTCCATTGGCTGCCATGCGTTATGATGATTTGCCACTTAAATCAATGATTGGCATCCTTGGTTTTGCCAGCATCAGTGCGGTTGCCTTACCGATGAGCTTGGCCTATCTGCTGCATATGTCTGAACCAACCATTATGGCTTTTGCCACCCGTGCCGTGACCACCCCGATTGCATTGAACATCGCAACGCTCCTGCATGCTCCTTTAATGATGGTCACCCTGATTGTGATTCTATCTGGAGTGATTGGGGCTGCATTCTCGCCATGGATCTTAAAACATATTCACGATGAGCGTGCTTCTGGTCTTGCCTTAGGTTTAGCTGCACATGCGATCGGTACGGCGCAAGCATGGCAACGTGGCCCTGTTACAGGACGTTATGCGGCCTTTGGCATGGCAGTAAATGGTGTATTTACAGCCATTTGGCTCCCTACATTCATTCTCTCTTTATCTTAAAATTTGCCACAAATATCACATAAAGATTGAACTAGTTGTCAGATATCCTCCATAATGTAAGCTTAAACGTTAAAAGGATTTTTAATGATGAGCAAACAATTATTAGGTGCATTATTTTTATCTGCGGTGAGCAGTTTTACTTTTGCAGAGGATATTACGGGGCTCTGGCAAAGTATTGATGACAAAACGGGGGCACCTAAAGCATTGGTTGAAATCCGCCAAGAAGCCAATGGAACTTATGCAGGCAAAGTAGTTAAAATTACGCCACGTACGGGCTATACACCAAAAGAAACCTGCGTAGATTGTCCAGCACCTTATACCAACAAACCGATTGTTGGTTTGGATGTGGTGACAGGCTTAAAACATAGTGAAGGTCTGAATTATACCAACGGCCGTATTCTCGACCCAAACTCAGGTAAAGTTTATAGTATGAAAGCCAAACTCAGTGCCAATGGTAAACGCTTGCATTTGCGCGGTTATCTGGGGGTTTCTGCTTTAGGCCGTAATCAGATCTGGATTCGCGCCGAGTAAGTTAAATAAAATTTAGCGCCACGATGCGCACATTGCACTGATCATACAGATCTCGGTTGTCGTCAAAAAAAGCTTCTTCATCTTGTATTATAATGAAGAAGCTTTTTTTATTTTCCGTTCAAAAATTTGATTGAAACGTCAACGATTAATAATTTACAACTGTAAAATAACAATTGAATCTCTAATTAGAAATCAGAAATAATAGGATACAACCATGGCAGCAAGGAGGCTTAAACATGAACTTGTCCCAAAAACTGATTTCTTTTTTCTTTCTATTGACCTTCAGTCATTTTGCTTTTGCTCAAGATATTACCGGGATTTGGCAAAGTGTTGATGATGTGACAGGTGCCCCCAAAGGACAGGTTGAAATCATAAAAGAAGCCGATGGTTCTTATACAGGTAAAATCATTAAAATTACCCCGCGTACAGGTTATACCCCCAAAGAATTTTGCACAGGCTGCCCTGCGCCTTATACCAACAAGCCAATTTTAGGCCTAAATGTTATCACTCAACTCAAGCATAAAAATGACCTGACCTATACAGGTGGCAAGATCCTTGATCCCAATGGAGCTCGTGTTTATAGCCTGACTGCCAAACTAAGTTCTAATGGGCAGCGCTTACATTTACGCGGTTATGTTGGTGTCTCTGCATTAGGACGAAGCCAAATCTGGATCCGAGTCAATTAAATTTACCGAGTCCAAGCCATAAAAAAGCCCTGTCAGATGCAGGGCTTTTTTATGGCTTGGACGTGATAAGGCTTAACGAGACTGCAACTTAGAATAATCTAAAAGGACGTTTGCAGCTTCAGTGATGAAGGTTTCTTCTTCCGGCAATGGTGGACGCAAGTGTGCTTTCATTTTGGCACGCGACTCAACCAGAGCGTCGATAGAAGCTTGATAACTCTCCCAGTTTGCATAAGGTGCTAAGCCTGTTGCACTACGGCGTTGGTTCTCCGCGTTCAAGGTTTGCTTTTCAAGATCAATTAACTCAGCACGACGCTGACCAATATCCAGCGATACTTTCTTTTGATCCGAAGTTTTCTTGGCAATTGCGGTTCGTGCTTCTAGATATTTAAACTGAGAATCTGCTGCAACACGTTGTTGAGAAAACTCCGTCAATTTAGCAATATAAGGTTGTACAGAGCCTTCGCGCTTAAATGGTGCTGTTGGAATGGTATCCCACTTCAGGGCATTTTTCGCTTTGCGCTCACCAAACTCCTCATTGTAAATATCGACCAATTTGATGTCTGGAATCACACCTTTATTTTGTGTACTGCCACCCGTAATACGGTAGAACTTACGTTGTGTTAACGTTGCCTGACCATAAGCCAGTGAATCTAGCTGAACCTGCGCGGTCCCCTTACCTGTGGTAGTACTGCCAATGATAATACCGCGCTCATAATCCTGAATCGCGGCAGAGTAAATCTCACTTGCAGAAGCAGAAGCCAAGTTGACCAGTACCGCCATTGGACCAGCATAAAGCTGTTCACCGCCATCGGTATCTTCAAAGACATTGACATTACCATTACCATCACGGATCTGCACCACAGGACCAGACTTGATCACCTGACCAAGCATACGTGCCACCTCTTCCAGTGAGCCACCTGGGTCATTACGCAAGTCGACCAAGATCCCTTCTACTTTTTGTGCTTTCAGCGACTCTAATGCTTTGGCTGTATCTTCCGATACGGAGCGATATTCGGTCCCAGCACGACGTGAACGATAGTCAAAATAGAAGGATGGGATTTCCAGTACACCAAACAGATGTTTTTTACCATCACGAGTAATTTCAATGGTACGGGAACGGACTCCAGCATCTTCTTCTTGGATAATGTCACGGGTTAAGGTCACATTACGTGCCTGGCTCATTGATGCACCAGCACCTAGTAACCGTACCACGACTTTGGTCCCCCGTTTACCTCGAATCAGCCCCACGATTTCCGAACTTGGCCAGCCAATCACATCAACCATTTTCTCGCCGTCTTGAGCCACCCCAATGATGCGATCACCTGATTTCACCTGCCCCGATTTACTTGCCGGGCCACCTTCAACAATGGTTTCAATTTTGGTGTAGTCTTCATTGCCACGTTCAGGACGAATCGAAACGCCAATCCCTTCTAACTGCAAAGTGGTTTGGCGGTTTAACTCCATCGCATCAATCGGCGGATAGTAATTACTGTGTGGATCATAGGTGGCCAACATGGCATTCAAGGTTTTTTCCAACACATCATCGCTTTTCACACGTCCAATACGCTCTAACTGACGGGTATAACGTTTCGTCAAGGTCTGAACTGGGGTTAAATCTTCGGGTCCAGTTAAATCCTGACCATTGGCAAGCGATGGATCTGCTTTTAATGCTTTTTGTTTAGCCTGCTCTTCTTCTTTGCTAATGGTTAAATTAATGAGCTGTGAAACCAGCATTTTTTGCCAGTGAGCCTGTTGTTCAGCCGTGGTTTTGAAATATGCTGCCTTTTCACGATCCGTATCAAGGTAGACATCTTTTTGATTGAGGTTTTGCGGCTTCTTCAATTCAGCCAACATAAACTCATAGAATTGTTTCAAACGATCACGATATTGTGCATGAATCGCAAACGGTCCCGTCAGGTTACCCGCTTTTAATGAACTGCCAAACGTAGCGCCATATTTCTTTTGATAGTCTTCCACTTCACCACTTAAAAATAATGAATGATCTGGATCAAGACTATCCAGATACATATTCAAAATACGGTTTGACGTGGTTGCATCCAGACGCATATTTAAATAATGCTGACGATCAACCAATGTAGCTAACTGACGCGCAACCAAGGCCTGTTCCTGAGATGGCTTGATGACTGTTGAAACAAGAGGTGTCTCAGTCGCTGCAAATGCCTCATTTATGGTATGAGAGAAAAATAAACCACCAGTCGCAATTGCAACTGCACACGCTATCATTTGAAGTTTCATAAAATTTTGGTACTTCCTTGGATATGGCAATTATTACATGCTGATCTGATCAATATGAACACCTTTCATTCACCTCCATCACAACATGTAAAACTCATAAGTCACTATAAATAAATCACCAACAAGCACTTATCATCAATATCATCTAGTTTTATCATATTCTGTACTGACAAAATGTAGCAAATCATTGCACAATTTAGCTATCGTTTTTTTCATCAATTTTTTATCAAAATTCAAACGGAATCCTTATGATCGGCGCATTGATGCTGGATATTGCTGGCACAGAACTTACCCAAGAAGATATTGAACTCTTACAAGCTCCGCAAGTCGGCGGCATGATTTTATTTGCACGAAATATTGAATCCCCTCAACAAGTTCGTGCTTTAACCGACCATATGCGCCAAATCCGTCCAGAGATTCTGATCGCCGTTGATCAGGAAGGGGGCCGCGTCCAACGCTTAAGACAAGGCTTTACCTTACTTCCAGCCATGGGCCGATTGGGTGAGCGCTACCTCAGCAAGCCACAACAAGCGATTGAACTGGCTGAGCAATGCGGCTGGTTAATGGCGACTGAGGTACTGGCCGTAGGGATTGATTTTAGTTTTGCTCCAGTTCTTGACCTGAATGATGTCAGCGATGTAATTGGTGATCGCGGTTTCGCCAAAAACATGCAAGACATCGTGCCTCTGGCAGATGCCTTTATGCGTGGTATGAAAAAAGCAGGCATGGCAACGACAGGAAAGCATTTCCCAGGACATGGTTCAGTCAAGGCTGACTCACATGTTGCCGCTGCAATTGATAACCGCTCATACCAAGAAATTTACGACAAAGACATGCAAAGCTTTATCAAGCTGATGCCGCAACTGGATGCCTTGATGCCAGCCCATGTGATCTACGATCAAGTTGATCCAAATCCTGCAGGTTTCTCCCCTTTCTGGTTACAGCAAATCTTACGTCAACAGCTTAAATTTGACGGCGTATTATTCTCAGATGACTTGAGCATGCAGGCTGCCTGTGTCGCAGGTGGTGCCGATGCACGTATCCAAGCCGCTTTAAAAGCAGGTTGTGATATGGGGCTGGTCTGTAATGACCGTGCCGCAGCATGTACCGCTTTGGATGGCATCCAAACCTTGGCTTTGCCAAATCAACAACGCTTAGAACGTATGCGCGGTAAAATTCCAAATATCCAAGTCGGCACGACGTTGACTTTAGATGATGAAAACTGGCACAACGTCAGAAAAGTCATTGAAGAGTTTAAGAATTCGTTCTAACTTACTTCATATTAAAAAATATTTTTGCCGATATACGATACCCGGTAATGTCATCCGCAACCTGCGTGATTTCCAAAAGATAGATATAGTCTGTCTATATGCTGTAATTAATCACATGCAAGGAATGAACAGGTTTTGCGGATGACAATGCCTTTGGTTACTTTGGGCGAAACCAAAGTAACTCCAGCTGAAAGCTTATCCTGATATCAGATGAGGACTTAGCAAGACACCGTTATAGATATCGTTAAAAATAAGAATTAGGGAAAAAGAGTCTAGGACAGATGACACAACAACTTTCAAAACACCGCCACATTTCATTTACCGCACACTACACCGGCTATATCTGGTATCAAATGGGGATTTCACATCCAGCACTGGCAACAGCAAAAGGAAAAACTTTAGCGGCTCTCGTTCATCCAATTGAGAGCTGGGCAGAAAAATATGTCGGTGGCAGCATGCGCACTACACTGAAACAACGTCACAGCATGCTCGACAACCAGTTAAAAGCACTGATTGAGCAACATCCAGACCTGCAAGTGCTAGAAATTGCATGTGGCTTATCACCACGTGGTTGGTGGTTTAGACAACATTATGCAACGATCACTTACCGTGAACTGGATTTGCCAGACATGGCTGCCACCAAACAAGCGGCACTGCAACAAATTGAAAGCAATACCGATGCTGTACTGTCTGTCGACTTATTTACCGATGCTTTTGCTGCCGCATTTGAGGTGTTCGATCCTCAACGGCCTTTGGTGATTATCAGCGAGGGACTGATCAATTACTTTGAAAAACCAATGTTACAGCAACTGATTCAAGCCATTGCCAATTACGGCCAAGGCTTTAAAACGCTGCATTATTTAACAGACATCTATCCAGAACCGACCCAAAACAAACTCGCCACCATTATCTGGAACAGTAGCCGTTTATTAAAATGGATGTCGCGCAGTGCGTTTAGCTTTCATTTTCAAACCCCTGCCGAAGTTGAACAGTTTTTTCATAAAGCTGGCTTTAATCACGTTGAGGTGCTACAACCCAAGCAATTTTTTCAACAAGTCACTTTAGAAAGTACGCAGCAACACTTAGGCGACCTAGTCTGGATGATTCAAGCCACCAATAAATAAGCGCACAAAAAAAGTGGCAAATTGCCACTTTTTAATCTTGAAATACTCGTTATTCAGTTGGCTGTTGGCGTTGAATAAAACGAGTCAAACGCTCTGCGATATCAAAACTGCCGTGTTTAAATAAGATGCGCAGTCCTTGCTCAGTTGCATCAAAGATTAAACATTCAATTTTAAACTCACCCTCTTCATCAGCTAAATGTAAGGCTAAATCACGTGGATGTTGATTGATAAAATCAAGTTGCTCAATATTGTGAAGCTTTAAATACACGCCAAAGAAAGTGATATCAACGATCTTCACATCAGCTTCTGTCGCAAGATGGCGATGCGATAATTTGCTTTCGGGCTGTAAGACCGTAATACGTTCTTCACCACGCCGCTCGATCTGCTGCATTTGTTCCCGTGTCATTGAGATAATGCCATCCAGATTGTCTATGGATTCACCTTTTAAAAAGGTGGTAAACAAATTCATGGTTTCTTTACGGCGCTGCAATTGTGGCACATGATCAGCATTGGCAATCAATGCAAACTGCATATCCTGACACTGCAATGCAAAATCTGCATTCTCATGCGGTAAAGTAAAACTGTCATACTGCCCTGCTGCCACCAAGGTTTTACACTGTGGTACAGGTACATCACTTAAGCGCAACAAGCGATTGCAGTTGATTTCATAACGTTCGCGTTCAGTTGCACTGAACTCAGCCATCTGTTTAAAGAACAAACGTTTTGCAGTAGGTGACATCCGTGTTTTATCAAGTTTGGCATGATTGACCAGATAAAGAATCACGGCCTGACCAAATTCTTCCATCCGGTCTTCGCGCATTAAGTGCAGTGATTCTTCGAGCAACATCCGCCAGCTTTTACGGGTTTTCTGCATCACTCCCATCAAAACCATACGGTCAATCAACTCAGGCCGTTGGTCTGCAAAAGACGAAGCCACCACGGAACCCAATGACATGCCCATCATTGAAACTTTGTCAATCCCAACAATATCCAGCCATTGACCTAGCATTTTAGATAAATCTGGCAGTTCTAAAATACCTGCAGATTCACCTGTATCAACATTACGAATTTGCTGATTCGCACCCATCGAAGGTAAATCAATTAAAATAACGGGCCCACTCTCGAAAAGTTGCTCAACACAATACTTATAAGAGTTAAAATTTTGAAATGCGCCCCCGACAATTACAATCGGCGTGTTGTAGATCGTTTTCGGATCTGCAATTGCCATATATTCAATTTTCCAACCATCAATCCACGTGGTACGCGCTGGTTGTTTAAAACTGTTTTTATTGTAAATGTCGAAAAAACCAAAGCCTGTGTAGGTATGATTGATATCCGAGTCCATTTGGATAATGGAATTCATGCCCTTCCTCCATCCTTGTTTATTTTTGTGTTGCAAGCATCTCATTTTCTATGACTTCTACTTGCAAGTTAACAAATTTATAAAATTTGTATTACATTTATCCTATACTTTTTCATTCTATACATATGCACGTTTTATACGCAATCATTTCCTTAACCACTTATCTTGTTTCGCTCCATAATCTTTTGCAAAATATGTAATCTCGACTTTAGATTCAATATCTTCATCGCACTAAAATAAAAAAATTTGTGCCAATTAACGCTTGATAATTTTTTGAATTGTCAGTTCAGCCTATTCATTGTTCAGCCGTTGACTGTTACTATCTTTATAAATACATGCAAATACCAAACTGCTATGCAAGACTCTATACAAAATTATATGCAACAAGTCGGCGCTCAGGCACGTCAGGCCTCTCGTATTTTAACGAGTGCATCGACGCATTTAAAAAATCATGCCCTATCTGCAATCTATACGGCTTTGGAAAATAATCAAACCCAAATTTTGGCAGCCAATCAAATTGACATGGACAGTGGTCGTCAACGTCAACTCGACAGTGCCCTACTTGACCGTTTAGAACTGACCCCTGCTCGCTTTAAGGGCATGTTACAAGGCTTAAAAGATGTAATTGCCTTGATTGATCCAATTGGTGAAATTACCGATTTGGCTTATCGCCCATCAGGTATCCAACTCGGAAAAATGCGTGTGCCTTTGGGTGTGATCGGCATGATTTATGAATCTAGGCCGAATGTGACACTTGAAGCTGCTTCATTGGCGTTAAAATCAGGTAACGCTATTATTTTACGTGGTGGTTCAGAAGCACTCGAGTCGAATAAAGCGATTGCAACGGCGATTCAACACGGTCTGCAAATTTCAGGTCTGCCTGAACATGCGGTTCAAGTGATTGATACACCAGATCGTGCTGCAGTCGGTCATCTGATTACCATGACCGAATTTGTGGACGTGATTGTGCCACGTGGCGGTAAAAGCCTGATTGAACGTATCAGCAATGAAGCACGTATTCCTGTGATTAAACACTTAGATGGTAACTGCCATGTATTTGTTGAAGCACAAGCAGACCTGCAAAAAGCCTTACCCATCGCACTCAATGCCAAAACGCATCGCTATGGCGTGTGTAATGCCATGGAGACCTTATTGGTCGATGAAGCGATTGCCGAAGAGTTCTTACCACGTATTGCTGAACTCTATGCAGAAAAACAAGTTGAGCTACGTGGCTGTGCCGAAACCCAACGTATTTTAGGCATCTCTGTAAAAACAGCGACAGAAGAAGATTGGTATACCGAATATCTCGGTCCAATTCTTGCAGTCAAAGTGGTGACTGGGATGGATGAAGCAATTGAGCATATCAATAAGTATGGTTCACACCATACCGATGCGATTATTACTGAAAACTTTAGTCTAGCTCGTGAGTTCTTGGCACGTGTGGATTCCAGCTCAGTCATGATCAATGCCTCAACCCGCTTTGCCGATGGTTTTGAATATGGTTTAGGTGCTGAAATCGGGATTTCAACCGATAAAATCCATGCACGTGGGCCAGTCGGTCTAGAGGGCTTAACCTCACAAAAATGGATCGTTTTTGGTGACGGGCAAATCCGCCAATAGCAGAATCGGGCATTTGCTCACAGAAACACGAGGAAGTTCATTTACTTGATCTTTCTCGTTTTTTTATATATTTGCATACAAAAATAATGATAAAACCAACAGATCAATCAAAAGAACAGATGATTTCCAAACTATACTGAATAGATTGATTTATAGACGGGTTGTATAGGCTAAAGTCTATCTTCGCCAAGATGACATCCCATGTTAAAACATTGCGCTTGATCCCATTGCCTGATGCATTGCAGCAAGATCAAAGTGTTCATCATAAAATTTAAAATCTGTTAGGTGTTCAAACGTGGCTATATCGGTATTAGTAATTAACTGTGGTTCATCATCCATCAAATACGCGCTCATTTCGGAACGCCGTGAAGACCGTATTTATGGTTTAGCAGAAAATCTGGGCGCCGCAGATGCCCGTATTAAAGGGGTAACCATTGGTGGCGAACCACTGGAACTGTCAATTCCCTATGCAGATCATGCCAAAGCCCTTGAGACCCTATTGGCACGCTTAGCCAATTACAATCCACAAGCCATTGGTCACCGTGTGGTTCACGGCGGTGACATCACCAAAGCAGAACTCCTGACCCCCGAACTGGTTGAGCGTATTGAGGCCGCAACACCACTTGCGCCTTTGCATAACCCAGCACATTTGATTGGGATTGAAGCCACCTTGCGCTTGTTCCCCCAGTTACCACAAGTGGCTGTATTCGATACCGCATTCCACCAAACCATGCCTGAACGTGCCTATCGTTATGCGCTGCCACAATACTTATATACCGATTATCAAGTGCGTCGCTATGGTTTCCACGGCACCAGCCATGCTTATGTGACTGAACGCGCCAGCGAACTGGCAGGCCATAAAAATGAAGGTGGCTGGCTCAGTGCCCATTTAGGTAATGGTAGTTCGACCTGTGCTGTCTGGAATGGTCATAGTGTCGATACCTCGATGGGGATGACCCCGCTTGAAGGTGTGGTGATGGGCACGCGTAGCGGTGACGTCGATCCGAGTTTGCATTTATTCATTGCCAGCAATCTCGGTTGGGATATCCAGAAAATTGACAGCATGCTCAATAAAGAAAGTGGTTTACTGGGCTTGTCAGGTCTATCCAATGATATGCGCACCTTGGTTGAAGCTTCTGGAAAGGGTCATGAAGGTGCAACCCTTGCCATTGAAGTATTCTGTTATCGTTTGGCCAAATCTTTATCGGCTTTAAGTTGCGGTCTACCACGTTTAGATGGTTTAGTCTTTACAGGTGGTATTGGTGAAAACTCGGCTTATGTCCGTGAAAAGACTTTGGCTTATTTAGTGCACTTTGGTTTGCAATTTAGCAAAGAAAAAAATAATGCTTTGGCTCGCGGTAGTGAAGGTCGTATCGACGATGGTACAGGTCCACAAATCTGGGTGATTCCAACCGACGAAGAAGGCCGTATTGCCAAAGAAACCCGCCAAGTAGTTGAAAAAATTGCTTAATCAACCGATTAGATATATTTAAGGTCATTATGAATACAATTTTACTCATCCCCACAGGTGAAGGCGTTGGTTTAACCTCAGCTTGTTTAGGTATGATCTACGCGCTGGATTGTAAAGGGATTAATGCGGGTTTCTTAAAACCATGTTCTCAGATTGCAGATACCAAAGTAGACCGCACCACCACACTGTATCGTCATTTATTTCAACATCCTTCTGTTGAACCGATCAGCTATGAACGACTCACACAACTGATTGCCCTAGGTGAAACCGATGAGTTGCTTGAAGAGGCCGTGGCCCTACATCGTCAAATCGCTGCCGATCATGATGTCATTATCGTTGAAGGTCTGGTACCCAATGGGCAAGATCATTTTGTCAGTGAAATCAATGCCGCACTTGCACAAGCACTGGATGCACAAGTGGTCTTGGTCAGCACTGCAGATTTAGCAGACCCACGTAAAACAGCAGAAAAAGTCGATGCACATTTACGTCAATTCGGCGGTGCCGCTTCAGCCCGCACCACAGGCGTATTATTCATGCGGACAAAAGGTCTACCTGAGGGAACAGCTGAAATTCCAGTGACACTTGATCCAAGTCTACGTTTAGACCAGCATATTGAAACCTTTGCGCTAGAACTACAACGCTATAACCGCTATATGGGAACCGATGAACTGCCAATTATCGGCCTGGTTCCATTTAGTAATATTCTGAGCGTGCCGCGTAGTCTGGACATTGCTTCGATCATCAATGGCACGTGGTTACATCAAGGTGAAGCCAAACAACGTCGTATTTTGCACACCAGTTTGATTGCATCAAATATTGAATCCGAACTGCATAAATTCGTTGCCGGTGAACTGATTATTAGTGCCTCACAAAGAACGGATGCGATTCTGGCAGCCAGTCTTGCCAGTAGCAATGGTACGCCATTGGCTGGTTTGGTTTTAACCGAGCAAACAGCGCCCCCAAATAATGTACTGGAATTTTGCCAAAGTGCGATTAAGCAAGGTTTGCCGATCTTACATACCCCTTTCGACACCTTGGAAACCGCACAGCTGTTACAGCGCTTTGGGAATGAAATTCCAATTGATGATACTGAGCGCGCTGAGCAAGTGACGCGTTTTGTTTCCAGCCATATTGACAATAACTGGCTTGATCAACATACCCAAAATAATCTACATCCACGTCTCTCGCCTTCAGCATTCCGCTATGAATTGGTACAAAAATCCATTTCAGCTAAAAAACGTATCGTCCTGCCTGAAGGGGATGAGCCGCGCACGGTACAAGCGGCTGTGATTTGTCAAACTCGTGGCATTGCACAATGTATTTTATTGGCAAAACCGGAATCAGTCGCTGAGGTGGCAAAAGCACGGGGTATTCAGTTACCAGATGATTTACAGATCATTGATCCAGATACCATTCGTGATCAATATATCGAACCCATGGTCGAGTTACGTAAAGGTAAACTGGATGCACTACAAGCCAAAGCGCAACTGCAAGATACCGTGGTGCTGGGCACCATGATGTTGGCTCTGGATCAGGTCGATGGTCTGGTTTCAGGTGCCATTCATACCACCGCCAATACCGTACGCCCTGCCTTTCAGTTAATTAAAACGGCACCGAATTACTCACTGGTGTCATCAATCTTCTTTATGCTACTGCCTGATGAAGTCTATGTTTATGGTGACTGTGCGATCAATCCTGATCCAAATGCTGAACAGCTTGCCGAGATTGCGATTCAGTCTGCGGATTCAGCTAAAGCCTTTGGTCTAGATCCGCGTATCGCCATGATCAGTTATTCGACTGGAACCTCAGGTGCTGGCGCCGATGTTGAGAAGGTTGCTGAAGCGACTAAAATTGCACAGCAACGCCGCCCTGATTTACTGATTGATGGCCCATTACAATACGATGCAGCTTCAGTTGAAAGTGTTGGTCGCCAAAAAGCCCCTGATTCTCAAGTGGCTGGGCGTGCCAATGTATTTATCTTCCCGGATTTAAATACAGGTAACACCACCTATAAAGCGGTGCAGCGTGCTGCCAATGTGGTCAGTGTCGGTCCGATGCTACAAGGTTTAAACAAGCCTGTGAATGACTTGTCTCGTGGCGCATTGGTTGATGATATTGTGTTTACCATTGCTTTAACTGCGATTCAGGCAGCTCAGTCAATGTAAGAATAAAAAAAACTGATGTAGCAGGTTTTGCTACATCAGTTTTTAAAGTAATTTCTAATCCGTTCCCAACCACGATCTTTCTTGCGTTTTAATATAATAAAATTACGAACACTATAATACCCAGAGCTTGGTTCCCAACTTAACTGTTTTAAAGCTTCTAAGCCATCTGCCCAGTCTTGGTTTTCAGCTAGTGCTTCAAACGTTTGCTCACCCTTAAAATCACAAAAGAATACTCTATACCACGCAAAATCATGAGCTGGTTTGTGTTTTAGAATGGCCTGTTCAATTGAAGAAAAGAATTCGCTAGGTGGCGCTGGTGAATTATTAAGATCGCTACGCTGTCCAATATTACCGATATAAGCTGTATATTTTTTTCCCGCTATTTGCCATTGCTCTATAGTGACTTCAGTGTGGTCATGCTGCTTCCAGAAAGCAGCAAGAAAAACATGTAATGAATTAACAGAAAAATTCTGCAGCGCATTCAGCACCCCCTCATTTCCCCTCCCTATGCCCACAAAACTCTCAGTGATGATTCGCTTATCCTCTAACATCACCTCAACATCTAGACGACCATGTGTTTCATGCTCTAACCAATTGGCCCGCATCGCTGGGAGTTGCCCATAAGGTACAATCCAGTCATCAAACGTTTGAACCGAAACACCATGTTCTTCCAACAAATCAATCATTATTTGTGTGACTGATTGATTATTCATAAAGCATATTCCATATTTTTTTATTCAATATATCAGCTTCATATACCAACTAAATCAAATTTCATACTCAGGCTTGTTTTGAAACGGTATTCGCTTTCAACTGCGGCCCTTTTACAAAGAAAATCGCATTGCCACATAAAATCAAAATCACACCGATCACCGCATTCATTTGCCAGTGATAGCCTTCCCAGACTGTCGAAATCACTAAAGCCACCAAAGGGAATAATAAGGTACTATAAGCCGCTTTGCCTGCACCTATCCGTCCGACCAAATAGAAATACGCAGTAAAACCGATCACAGAACCAAAAATGGCCAGATACAATAAAGCACTGATTGCACTGAATGGCATACTCGGCAAAAACTCATCCTGTCTAAACCATGAAATCAACGCCATCAGCAATGAGCCATACAACATGGCATAAGCATTGGTGGTAAAAATATCCAACCCATGCTTTTGATGGCGAGTACTGATCATATTGCCCAAAGAGAAACCATAAGTGCCTAGAATACACAGCCCGATACCGAGCAGAGTATGACTATTTAAAGTCGTTCCCACCACGTCATGCCAGAACAAGGCAATAATCCCAAGTACACCAAGTAAAGCAGCAGGATAAAAACGCGTCGACACCTGCTGGGCAAAGAATAATCTGGCGTTGATGGTATTGAAAATCACCGCCATGGAGAAAATCACCGCTTCCAAGCCACTACTGATATATTGCACCGCATAATAAAAACAGACGAAGTTAAAGCCAAAAATACAGCAAGCCTGCAACATACAAAACAGATGATCTTTGCCTGTCAGTTTTTGTAACTTCCGACTCAATACAATAAAAGCAAACAACACCATGGCAGAAATAAAAAAGCGCCAAAACACCGCCACACTGGCCGAAATTCCACTTTGCTGTTGCAGGGTAATTGCAATCCATGTGGTTCCCCAGATCACCACAACCAACGCATATAACAGCGCATTCATATTCTTAAAACCAAACTCAATCTCTATAGCGGCTATTTTGCGAGTTTGAGCCCTCTCTCTGCTTGCATAATCTTGCGGTGATTGTCATCACCTTGCGTTTTTTAGATGAATTTGTTGAGCAGATGACAAAGCTGGCTGAAAGTTCTACACTAAACTGGAGAATATTCGGCACTGCATATAGAAGATGAAATATCAGATTCTAGATCAATTACAGCAATATAAAGCACAATTGCTCGACTCGGTAGAACTGGGTTCGGGTATGCAGCTCGCCATGTGGCAAAATAACCAAGACCGTGTCAGCGTCTGTAGTAATCATCATACCTTGAGCATGTATATTCAAGGAGGCTATGAAAGCTACCAAAAGACGGCTCAAGGCTGGCACAATGGTGGTGGGCCAGATCGTATGTGCCTGATGCCACAAGATTTTGAATCCACTTGGGATTTGCGTGATCCACTGACCTTTGTGCATCTTTACTATACCGAACAACATCTACACCGCGTCGCAGAACAAGTCTGGGATCGCGAGCCCAGCCAGATCATATTAAATCCGCAAATTTTTGTGGCTGACCCGCACATTTCCATGATCTACCGGCACTTCTTACTGAATGGTGCTTGGCAACATCGTGAAAATCATTTACAGATGAGTACGGCGACCACGCTATTACTCAATCATCTGATCAAGAATTATAGTCATGCACAATGGCAAGCACCTGATGTTAAAGGTGGATTGTCCCCATATGTACTGAAACAGCTCTTGGAATGGATTGATCAACATCTCCATTTGAGTTTGACCTTGTCTGATCTGGCGCAACAAGCGCAACTCAGCGAATATCATTTTGCGCATATGTTTAAACAATCGATGCAGATGCCACCACACCAATACGTGATGCAGCGCCGTCTTAAGCGAGCCCATCAAGCACTTGAACTGAGTACAGCCAATTTGACTGAGATTGCCGTACAATTTGGCTTTAGCTCCAGCAGTCATTTCAGCCATCGCTTTAAAAAGCAGTTTGGCTATTCACCTTCACACATCAGGAAAAACTAAAATCCAGACCGTGTTGTTTTTCGAATATTTCTTAAGCTCAAATTCGCTTTAGACCTTTCGCCAAATCTAAGCTAAAACTCCCACATTCATTGCTTTTTGTCATATAATTTAGCCCGCCAGCTAATCGCCCGCTCAAGAGAAATTTGATATGACAACGATCATCAAACAAGATGACTTGATTACATCAATCAAGGATGCCCTGCAGTTTATTTCTTACTATCACCCACAAGACTTCATCCAAGCGATGAGCCGTGCCTATGATCGTGAAGAAAATAAAGCTGCAAAAGACGCTATTGCCCAGATCCTTATCAACTCACGTATGTGTGCTGAAGGTCACCGACCAATCTGTCAGGATACAGGGATCGTTAACGTTTTCCTTGAAGTCGGCTTAGATGTTAAATTTGATTTAAGCATGAGTCTGGATGATGCAGTCAACGAAGGTGTACGCCAAGGTTACCTAGAAAACTCAAACGTACTGCGTGCCTCAGTTTTAGCAGATCCAGCTTTTGGTCGTAAGAATACCAAAGACAATACCCCTGCCGTGATTCATTACAAACTCGTTCCTGGTAATAAAGTTGATATTACCGTTGCAGCGAAGGGTGGCGGTTCAGAGAATAAATCTAAACTTGCAATGCTCAACCCATCTGATTCAATTGTGGACTGGGTACTGAAAACTGTTCCAACTATGGGTGCAGGCTGGTGTCCACCGGGTATGCTCGGTATCGGGATTGGTGGTACTGCTGAAAAAGCCATGATGCTTGCAAAAGAAGCACTCATGGAAGAAATCAACATGGACGAATTACTTCGTCGTGGTCCACAAAGCAAAATGGAAGAACTCCGTATCGAGATCTTCGAGAAAGTCAATGCGTTGGGGATTGGTGCACAAGGTCTTGGTGGTTTAACTACAGTCCTTGATATTAAAATCAAGGATTACCCATGCCACGCAGCAGGTAAACCCGTCGGTATGATTCCGAACTGTGCCGCGACTCGTCACGCACACTTCCAGTTAGACGGTTCAGGTGTTGCGCATATTCAAGCACCAAAACTTGAAGACTACCCTGCCGTGACTTGGGATTCTTCACAATCGAAACGTGTCAACCTCGATACCATTACTCAAGAAGAAATGAATGCTTGGAAACCAGGCGATACCTTATTATTGAACGGTACCATTTATACAGGTCGTGATGCTGCGCATAAGCGTATGGTTGACATGTTAAACAATGGCGAAGAACTTCCAGTCGACTTAAAAGGTAAATTTATTTACTACGTTGGCCCCGTTGATCCTGTGGGTGATGAAGTCGTTGGTCCTGCTGGCCCAACCACTGCAACCCGTATGGATAAGTTCACTCGCCAAGTGTTAGAAGCAACTGGCTTGTTCGGTATGATTGGTAAAGCGGATCGTGGTCCTGCGGCAATTGAAGCGATCAAAGACAATCAGGCAACGTACTTGATGGCTGTTGGTGGTGCGGCTTACCTCGTGTCTAAAGCAGTTCGTGAAGCGGAAGTCGTGGCCTTTGCTGATTTAGGTATGGAAGCCATCTACAAATTCGTGGTTGAAGATATGCCTGTTTCCGTTGCGGTGGATGTAAATGGTACTTCAATCCATGCCACTGCACCAAAAATCTGGCAAGCCAAGATTGGCAAGATTCCAGTGGTTGATGCTGCTGCGTCATAATATTCATACAATTCAAATAGCCGAATCATCGTATTCGGCTATTTTTTTGCCTAAAGCTTCTGCTAGATTATAAAAAAGATGAGAAGAATAAGGCGATATAGAGATGAATAAATCGATGTTCAGCTTAGTGACTGGACTTTGCCTTCTCGCAGGCATACAAAATACATTTGCATCCCCCGCTCAAAGCAAATCGGTCAAAGAACTGGTTCAACTCAGTGACCTTGAACATGTGCTAAATACGTCACTTGATGAAATGCAACCAACGCTTGACCTTGAAGCTGAAACTATTTTATTGCGGGTATTGGGAAAAGAAAAACTCACCACAACTCAAGAGCATCTCGCGGTTTTAGAACTGAGCCAACTTCTCAAAGAGACCAGTTCCAAAGTATTTGCTCGTCCGGAAACCCTACAGGCAATTGAGAAAATTTATGCCGATGCCTTGAGCGAAGAAGAAGTACAGGCGTATTTAAAGTTTTTAAAAACACCCGAAGGTCAATCCATCAATCAAAAAACCTTGCTGATTAGCACCAATATTTTTCAATATATGAGCAACATCAGTCAAAAAACCTTAAGCGATCCAGAGCAAAGCTCACAATTGAAAGCGCAGTTCCTCACTATCCTTCAACCCTTAATTCAAGCGGAATAAACTGCTGTTTTCTTGATGGTGATTACCAAGTCAAAGGATTCCAGAGTTTAAACGGTTTCACCAAATGTACTTCTGATTTCTCATCATATCTGGCTGGCTTTAATTCTTGTGGTTTGGAACGCACCTTACCTGATGCATCTTGTGCCACGAAGTTATAGCTCGATGATTTTAAACGGGTAAATGCAATTTCCTGATGGGCCACTTTTTCTGGTGTAATCATAAAAGGGCCCGTGTGCTCACTGCGTGAAATCTTATTTTCTTCATCATATTTAATGAAATAGGTTTGTGCAGCATCCACAGTAAAGTCTAAATATTTTGGCTTTTGAAAATGCAGTCCCACCAGTGGACGACTTACACTCAGACGATAGGTACCTGCAGGAAGTTCCAGCCAATAATAGTGGTTATGTAACAGACTGGGGATACGATAGCCATTAACAAACAAATTTGCTGCGGCAATTTCCTGACGATTCCAACGGGTATCGGGACGATACAGATAAACGATCGCTGCTTGATCATTTTGTGGTTTGATTGGTGCGTAATATTGGCCTAACTTTTGATTGACCCAACCACCAGCGCTGAAACCACCAACATGATATTGATCCAATAGGCCTGGTTCTTTTGCTGTATCAACAGATGGTAGTGTTGCAGTCAGTGCGGTTGGTTTTTCTTCAACTGTTTTATGACTTTGACAGCCAGCCAACACCCCTGCACAACATAATGACAATATTAAATAACGCATGACATCCCTCAAGGCGTTTTCTTGGATTTATTTTTAACTGCGCAAAACTATGCGGATTTTTTCAATTTTTTAAGATTAACACCTCAACGTTCAATTGCAAATAAAAAAAGCATGAAAAGCTAAGCCTTTCATGCTTTTTTAGATGAATGTGAATTAAGCCGATTTAGAATCAACTACCTTCAAATCCTTCTTTTCAATCACTTCTGGCGTCCCAACCTGCGGTAACCGCTCTGCTTTAAATGTTGGTTTCGCTGTTCCGTTAATCACAGCTGCATCCACAATCACAGTTCCAACATCGGTACGACTTGGTAAGTCATACATGGTTTCCAGCAATACATTTTCCAGAATTGAACGTAAACCACGTGCCCCTGTATTACGGTCAAGTGCTTTTTTCGCCACGGCACGTAACGCAGACTCATCAAAGACCAGATCTACATTTTCCATGGTAAACAGATATTGATACTGACGTGTTAATGCATTTTTCGGTTCTGTCAAAATCTGCATCAAGGCTTCTTCATCCAGTTCCTCTAATGTCGCAATCACAGGCAAACGACCAATAAATTCTGGAATCAAACCGAATTTAACCAAGTCTGTTGCTTCAACCTGACGGAACAATTCAGAGACTTTTTTGCTGTCATCTTTATTTTTCACATCTGCGGTAAAACCAATCCCACCTTTCTCTTGACGCTGTTGGACAATTTTTTCCAGACCAGAGAACGCACCACCACAAATAAACAGGATATTGGCCGTATCGATTTGGATAAATTCTTGCTGTGGGTGCTTACGACCACCTTGTGGTGGAATAGACGCAACCGTACCTTCAATCATTTTCAATAAGGCTTGTTGTACGCCTTCACCTGACACATCACGGGTAATCGATGGATTTTCAGATTTACGGGTAATCTTATCAATCTCATCAATGTAGATAATGCCTTTTTGTGCTTTCTCTACATCGTAATCCGCTTTTTGCAATAACTTTTGCACGATGTTTTCAACATCTTCACCGACATAACCTGCTTCGGTTAAAGTGGTGGCATCTGCCATCGCAAAGGGAACATCGAGCAAACGAGCCAATGTTTGCGCCAATAATGTTTTACCTGAACCCGTAGGCCCAATCAGCAAAATATTACTTTTCGCAATTTCAATCTCTTGATGCCCATGAGTCGACTGACCCACTTTCAAACGTTTATAATGGTTATATACTGCAACCGATAAGGTTTTCTTCGCAACATCTTGCCCAATCACATATTGGTCTAAGGCAGCACGTATTTCATGTGGTTTCGGCAAGGCTTTGGTTGCCCAATCCCCTGCTTCCACTTGTTGACTGGTTTGAACCAAGTCCAAGCAGACATCTACACACTCATTACAAATATATGCGTCCTCACCTGCAATCAGCTTTCCAACTTCAGATTGCGTTTTACCACAAAATGAACAATGTTTTTGTCCTTGAGGATGTTCGGACATATTTACTCCACAACTTAAATCTTAAACTTAGGCCCTAAAAATTACGGACGTTTGCTTAGTACCTGGTCAACTAAACCATATTCTTTGGCTGCTTGAGCAGTCATAAAATTGTCACGATCTGTGTCACGTGCAACCGTTTCATAATCTTGGCCACTGTGTTCAGCCATCAAACGATTTAAACGCTCTTTGATAAACAGAATTTCACGTGCGTGAATTTCAATATCAGACGCCTGACCACGGAAACCACCAAGTGGCTGGTGAATCATGACACGTGCATTTTCCAGACAGTAACGTTTGCCTTTTGCACCTGCATTCAATAAGAATGCACCCATTGATGCTGCTTGTCCCATGCAATAAGTTACAACATCAGGTTTGATAAACTGCATGGTGTCATAAATCGCCATACCCGCAGTCACAGAACCACCCGGTGAGTTAATATAGAGATGGATATCTTTTTCTGGATTTTCTGCTTCTAAGAATAACATCTGCGCAACGATTAAGTTCGCCATGTTATCTTCAACTTCACCCGTTAGAAAAATAACACGCTCACGTAATAGACGTGAATAAATATCAAATGAACGCTCACCACGAGAGGATTGTTCAACGACAACAGGAACTAAAGCATTTTCAATTGTTGGAACATACATACGTTTACTTATTCCTAAATTATTGTGACTCGATCTATGCCAACAATATGAGGGATAATCAATGAAATTGCAAAAGGTTCAATCTGAAATATTCGATTATTTAGACTAAAATCTGGCAATTTCGAATTAAATTAACACTTTCATAACAGAGGGTTTAAAGAGCTGACATGAATGCTTTTGCATCTCACAAAAGATATGAAGGCACGCGATCTTCTTCTAAAGAAAAAGGCGCATTAAGCGCCTTTTTCTTTAATCAACTTTTAAAAGCTTAGCCACGACGAGCTTGTTGCTCTTTTAATAAGTCTTCATAGCTGATCGCAACATCTTTTACTTTAGCCGAAGCTAAGATGTGATCAACCACTTGATCTTCTAACACAACTGCTTCGATTTGAGCACGTTGTTGTTTGTCATTTTTGAAGTATTCAACAACTTCTGTTGGGTCTTCATAAGAAGAAGCCATGTCATCGATATAAGCATCAACACGTGCTTGATCCACTTCAAGTTTAGCGTCAGCCAATACTTTGCTGACCAATACACCAAGCTTAACTGATTTTTCAGCTTGTTCTTTGAACAATTCATCTGGAAGCATGCTGCTGTCAAATGCACCTGCACCTTGAGCACCAAACTGTTGCGTAAACTGCTGGATCATTTGTTGACGTTGACGGTCAACTTCTTGAGCAACCATTGAAGCTGGCACTTCAATTTCGTTTGCAGCAACAAGCGCATCAAATGCAGCTTGTTTAACTTGGTTACGAAGACCGTTGCGAACTTCACGTTCCATATTCTTACGAACGTCAGCTTTTAACTTGTCTAGGCCTTCCTCTTCAGTCAAACCGAAGATTTTTAAGAATTCAGCATCAATCTCAGGAAGTTTTGCTTTTTCAACTTGCTTCACAGTGATTTTGAATTGAGCCGCTTTACCCGCTAAGTTTTCAGCTTGGTAATCTTCAGGGAAAGTGACATCAATCACTTTCTCTTCGCCAGCTTTCATACCAACGATACCGTCTTCAAAACCTGGGATCATACGACCTGAACCAAGTACCAGTTTAAAGTCTTCAGCAGCGCCGCCTTCAAACTTCTCACCATCAACAGTCCCTTCGAAGTCGAAAGTTACTTGCATGTCTTTCTTCGCCATACCTTTAGTTACAGCCCAAGTTTGACGTTGTTTTTGCAAGTTTTCGATCATTACATCAACGTCTTTGTCGTTGATTTCTGATGATTTACGTTCAACTTCTAGATCAGCAAAAGCTTTCACTTCTACTTCTGGATAAACTTCAACAGTCGCTTCAAAAACTAAAGCATCATCTTTGTTTTCAACTTTCTCAATGTTCGGCATACCGACCGCATTGATTTTTTCTTGTTGAATTGCTTCAAATACAGTGTCACGAATGATGTCATTCACAACTTCTTGATAAATGCTCGCACCATATTCACGGCGAACAACATTCAAAGGCACTTTACCTGGACGGAAGCCGTTGATCTTCACAGTTTTGGCAGTGCGTTGTAAGCGAGCTTCAAACTGCTCGTTAACACGGCTCGTCGGTACAGAAACATTTAAACGACGGGCAACGCCCGAAACCGCTTCAGTCGTTACTTGCATGGCTTCCTCGATATTAGTTAGTAATAACAATTTTTAAAGTGCCACATTATATGACAACTTTCTGGATATACAAAATCGGATGCTAAAAAGCACATATATTTCTCATTTTAGCCAAAATCATAGTTTTCTTAAAACAACCTTAAAAATAATTATTTTTATTGTAAATGATAAACTTTATCATTATTATTTTCCTTTTTTGATTCTGGTTAAAATAGGGCGTAAATGGGTATGGGTTATATTAAGAGTAGGAAAAAACAGAACAAATTAGCAGTTGCATCACTCATTGGCATGACAGCAACGCCTTTTGCAATGGCCAACGAAGAAGTCGTACACACACTCGAAACCATTAAAACAAAAGCTGAACACACGTCTTACTACGCTAAGGAATCCAGTAATTCCAAAATTACCACCCCGCTTTTAGATACAGCCCGTACCATTAATATTATTTCAAAAGAAGAAATTGATGAGCGTGGTGCAAGCTCGCTACAAGATGTATTACGTACCACACCAGGAATTACCTTGGGTTCAGGTGAGGGTGGCACACCGATGGGAGATCGCCCATTTATTCGTGGTTATGAAGCCAGTACAGATATTCTGATTGACGGTATGCGAGATTATGCACGTGGTTCACATGAGGTCTTTAACCTAGAAAGCGTTGAAGTGACTAAAGGACCAGGTTCAGTTTATACGGGTCGTGGCTCTACGGGCGGCACAATTAACCTGATCACCAAGAAACCAAAAGATAAAACTGAATCGACAGTTACCTCTGAATACCAGAACTCAGGTAAAGGTCACACCAAATATCGCTTTACCACAGATAATAATGTTGCAATAAATGACAATATTGCAGTGCGCCTTAATGCCATGCTGGATCAAGGTGAAGTTGCCCGCCGTGATAATGTTGAAGTTGATCGTTGGGGTGTTGCACCATCAATTACCATTGGCCTCAATACCCCTACCCGCTTCACTGTAGGCTATAGCCGTTTAGAGTTTAACGACACGCCTGATATGGGATTACCCTTCAGCAATGCCAAAAACCCTAATCGTAAAACCCCAATTGAAAGCATGCCATTTGAGACCAATTTTGGTCGCCCAGACATTGATTTTAGAAATTACACCTCTGAAAGCTTCGACTTACGCTTAGAACATGACTTTAATGAAAACTTAAAGTTGAACTTTCTTGCCCGTGATTTAGAAACCATTCAAGACTATTTCTTTACTCGCTTAAGTTTTGGCTGTGATAGTGCAATCAGCGGTGCTGCCTGTAAAACGGAAGGTTCTGGTCTGACCTATGAGCAAAATGATCGTACCTCTTATCGGACCAGCCATGTCAATAGTGGACAGTTAAACCTACAAGCGAAATTCAATACTTGGGGAATTCAACATAATCTTGTAACGGGCGTCGATTACAGTAAAGAGCGCATTGGCAGTAAAGCCATGACCGTTACCGGTGCTGGCAAAGAAATTATTGATTTTTACAATCCAAGCCGTAACACCCACCCAAATTTCCACATCACCTATGCAGCTAAAAAGAAAGATGGTGAAATCGAAAATACGGGGATCTATGTTACTGATACAGTGAGTCTAAACGATAAACTGGACTTGAATCTTGGCTTACGTTTCGATGACTATGAGTCGACCAACTTTAAAGATACTGTTTCAGAAAACATGTTTAGTTATCAAGTTGGTAGTGTTTACAAAGTTGCACCCAATGGTCGCGTCTATGCAAACTTTGCCACCTCACTAAACCCAAGTGGTGATAATCTAGGTCAAGCTGGTGGTGCGGATGGCATATCGAGTGGTAACCGTTTAGCTGACAATATTGATCCTGAAAAAAGTCGTAGTATTGAACTGGGTACAAAATGGGAGCTTTTAAACCAACGTTTAGCCGTCAATGCTGCCTTGTTTGAAACGCGTAAAACCAATGCAAGAACCACAGACCCTCATGGCTTTGTAACCATTGATGGCGAAAACCGTGTACGTGGTGTCGAGCTCAGCACGATTGGCCAAATCACGCCACTTTGGGATATTTCAGCTGGCTATAGCTATTTAGATAGCGAATTACTGGATGGCGGTTTTGTTAAACAAGGCTCTGACTATGTCAGCAACCCTGATAATGGCAATCAGATGAAATTTATTGCAAAACATAATGCAAACTTATGGACAACCTATGCGGTGACCGATAAGTTGCGTTTAGGCGGTGGCGCGACCTATGTTGGTAAACGCTATGTAGATGACAGCAATACTTATTACTTACCAGAACACACTCGTTTTGATGCTTTTGCAAGTTATCAAGTTATGCCTGAGCTTGGCCTACAAATGAATATCAACAATCTAAGCAATGAACGCATTTATGATGCGTCTCATGTTGGTGTTTTCTCAACCGTTGCACCAGGTCGCTCTTTTGCAATTAAAGGAACCTATCGTTTCTAATCAATCGGCTCTAGGGCTTTCATTCGTGAAAGCCCTTTTTTATATTTCTAAATGAAGAAAATTCACCCAAACACAACAATCAAAAGATATAGTTTTACAATCAATTCACGATCCATCCAAAATAACCATAAAAATTTAAAAAATAAGAATTTTTTCTAATATAAAAATAAAATCAAATATTTACGTATAACTTAATCATCTTTACCATTCTTTTTACAAATTATAATCTATTTTTTAATAGCAAAAACAAATTAATAATCGCTGCAATAAAAATAGAAATCATTATTATTTACAAAACCATTAAGGTCTGTAACAGGATTTATCCAAATGTCTTTTATTAAATCACGGAAGAAACTCGTTTCTTCTGCAATTGCATCTTCACTTTCTGTGATTGCAGTACCTGCTATTGCACAAGACCAAGCAGTGCAACTCCCAACAATTCATGCTCAAGCTGAACAAGAACAAAGTCTCAAAGTAGATAAATCTGCAAACAGCAAATTTGTTGCCCCGCTTCTGGATACACCAAAATCGGTTTCTGTGATTTCAAAACAATTGATTGAAGACACGCAAGTTACAACCTTAAGTGATGCTTTACGTACTGTTCCAGGCATTACCCTCGGTGCGGGTGAAGGTGGTAACCCAAATGGTGACCGTCCATTCATTCGCGGTTATAACTCTGAAAGTTCAATGTATGTAGATGGCATTCGTAGCTCAACCTCTCAAAACCGCGAAATGTTCGCCATCGAACAAGTAGAAGTGACCAAAGGTTCAGCATCTGCTTTAGGTGGTGCAGGTACATCTGGCGGTAGCATCAACATGATTTCTAAAGTCGCTAAAAAAGGTGATGCTTTAGAAGGCTCTATTTCTGGGGGTACAGACAATTACGCTCGTATTACTTTAGATGGTAATAAAGATTTTGGTAATGGTGTTGCAGCTCGTGTCGTTGTGATGGGTCACCAAAATGAAAAAGCGGGCCAACATGATGGGGCTGAATATAAACGTGCAGGTATCGCACCAAGTATTAGCTTCGGTTTAGATTCTGCCACTCGTGGGACTTTGAGCTATTACTACTTAAAAACAAATGATGAGCCAGATTCTGGTATCCCATATCAATATGATACGACTAAGAAAACAACTGCGGGAAAACCTGTAGATGTTAAACAGGGTACTTATTATGGTTGGAAAGATCGTGATTTCCAAAAACAAGAAAATCAGATTGGTACCATCAAGTTAGAACATGATTTAAGCGAAAATTTGACGCTTCGTAATACAGCCGTCTATAGCAAATCTAAAAACGATTATTTATGGACTCAACCAGATGACAGCCAAGGCAATATTGTAAATGGTCAAGTTTGGCGTCGAGTCAATACCAATTTAACCAATACGGATACCTTTACGGATCAACTTGCATTAACTGGTAAGTTTGATACGGGTTCACTTAAACATAGTTTCAATACTGGCGTTGAATATTCTAAGCAAGATTCAGATCGTGGAACCAACATTGTTACCGATCCAAACACTTCAAAAATTGGAGGGAGTTCAAGCAATAATAATGCAAATAATGCTTGTTCATTATCCAACTCGAATGGCTGGTGTACTAGCCTAAACAATCCTAATTCTGGTGATGCATGGTTAGGCAATATCAAAGCAAATCCGAATGTCACCAATATTACCTCAAAAACTCAATCGGTTTATGTGCTGGACAACATCACGATCACCCCACAATGGTTACTTGATCTGGGTGTTCGTTGGGACAAATTCGAAACTGATATGAAATACAATCAAGATTCGGGTTCAGGTGCGACACTTGTCAAAGCTGGGACAAAATATAGTTCAAGCAATGATTTCTTCAACTATCAGGCTGGCCTTACTTTCAAACCAACTGAGAATGGTGCTGTTTATATCAGCTATGCAACTTCTGCCAACCCTGTCGGTGTGGATGCTGGTGATAGTTCAGAGGGTATTAGCGTTCCAGGGCGAAGCACTACGGATGAACAGTCACGTGCAATCAACAACTTAAAACCTGAAGAAGTGAAAACATACGAAATTGGTACTAAATGGGATTTATTAAATAATAAATTAAATTTAACCGCTGCTATTTTCCGTACACAGAAAGATAATACACGTGCCTTAGATACGGATGGTTTCACAAGAAACATTGGTAAAACGCGTGTGGATGGTATTGAGCTTGGTGCGAATGGTAACCTCACAGATAAATGGGCTGTATCGGCTGGTTATACCTATCTAGACAGTGAAATCGTAGATGCTGGCTTTGTTAATAAGGGAACTGCAACTGCACCAGATTATCAACCAAGCCCAACCAATGGTAACCGAGTTCAAAACGTTGCAAAAAACTCAGCAACACTTTGGACAACCTATAAAGTCTTGCCACAGCTTACTTTAGGCGCTGGTGCAGTGGCTATGGATAGAGTGTATGGTGATGCAGCGAATACCAAATGGGTTCCAGGCTATGTTCGCTACGATGCAATGGCTCGTTATAATGTAGATAAAAATGTTGACCTACAATTAAACATCAACAACTTATCTGATAAACGCTACTTCACCAAAGCTTATGCATCACACTATGCATCAGAGGCTGAAGGCCGCAGTGCGGTACTCTCTGTAAACTTTAAGTACTAATCTCACCAATAAAACCCATAATTTAATTATGGATTTTATTGCAAAAATAGCCTCATAATAATGAGGCTATTTTTTATCATTCATTGTTTTTATAAAGGTAATCATTGTGATCCATCATATTCCAAATGTATTAAGCAAAGAACAAATTCAGTACTTTCGCGAAGAAATGGATAAAATCGAATGGGCCAATGGCAAAGTTACCGCAGGCACCCTCTCTGCCACAGTAAAAAATAATCAGCAACTGCCTGAAGATCACCCTTTAACCCACCATCTGAGTAATATTATTTTAGAGGAATTGGGGAAACATCCTCTCTTCCTTTCAGCAGCTCTCCCCCTAGATATTATCCCTCCTCTTTTCAATCGTTATGAAAATCAGGAATCTTTTGGTTTCCATGTCGATAATTCAATCCGTCGCATTCGTGGTACTAAAGAGCGTTTACGTACAGACCTCTCCTGTACTCTATTTTTATCTGAACCGGATGAGTATGAAGGGGGTGAGTTAGTCATTGAAGATACTTATGGCTACCATGAAGCCAAATTACCTGCGGGTGATATGGTACTTTACCCGTCATCAAGTCTGCATGAAGTCACTGCGATTCGTAGCGGCTGCCGAACTGCTTCCTTCTTTTGGGTGCAAAGTATGGTGCGTGATGACGCTGATCGGAATATGCTGTTCACCTTAGATCAAACGATTCAGAATCTACGTATGCAACTCGGTGACACTCATGCAGAAGTCATTAAACTCACCAATCTTTATCATAATCTCATGCGTAAATGGGCTGAGCTATAATTTAACAGTTCTCGTCACATTTAGAGTCGATCCTCACATTATTTTCCAATATTAATAAAATTAACGAAAAATATTTCCCTGTTCCACAAAATAGTGCAAAAACAGGGAAATATTTTCCATTCATTCAAATTAAAATATTTTACAGCCCTTTGCAGTCGTCTGTATTTTCACCTAGACTGAGTCTAGTTAGATGATTAAGATAACTGCAAAATTAAATGACAAATATGAATGATGGTAGATGATGAAAACAAATTGCGGCTTTACCCACCCGTCTCATACAACACATCTCGCTGCACTTCTCCTGATGCTGCGCCTCGCGCGCATATAATTTTTTCGCCTCTACTTTTAGGCGCCCAATCTGCACCTTCTCTTTAAATTATTTCTTTTAGACACCATATATATCTGTAGCATGTTGCCTTAAATTTGAATCAGCAACCATGGCTACGACAAGGAGTTCTCTCATGATGTTGGCTGACCCAAGCAAAAAATACCGCCGTATGTACCAGCGCGTGGATTTACCCGATCGCCAGTGGCCGAATAATGAAATCAATCAAGCACCGATCTGGATGAGTACCGACCTTCGTGATGGTAACCAAGCGATTTTTGAACCGATGAATATGGATCAAAAATTAAAAATGTTCCACATGTTGGTTAAAATCGGCTTTAAACATATTGAAATTGGCTTCCCTTCTGCCTCACAAATCGACTTTGATTTTACCCGTAAGTTGATTGAAGAAAATTTGATCCCTAAAGATGTTTACATCGAGGTTTTAGTTCAAGCACGTGATCATTTGATCGAACGTACTTTTGAAGCCTTAGTTGGTGCAGAACGTGCCATTGTGCATATCTACAACTCAAACTCGCCTACTTTCCGTAAGAAAGTCTTGAATGTCGATGCCAATGGCTCAAAACAACTTGCGATTAATGCCGCAACAAAAGTCAAAGAATATGCAGCACAATACCCGGCAACGGACTGGATTTTCCAATACAGTCCAGAATGTTTCTCTGCAACTGAATTAGAGGTTGCCAAAGAGGTCTGCGATGCTGTCACGGAAATCTGGGAAGCGTCACCGACCAATAAAGTCATTTTGAACTTGCCTGCAACGGTCGAAGTGTCTACACCAAATGTCTATGCCGATCAAATCGAATGGATGCACCGTAACTTGGCGCGTCGTGATGGCGTGATTATCTCAGTTCACTGCCACAATGACCGTGGCTGTGGTATTGCAGCCTCTGAATTGGCGATCATGGCGGGTGCTGACCGTGTTGAAGGTTGTGTGTTTGGGAATGGTGAGCGTACAGGTAATGTCGACGTTGCTGCAATTGCCTTGAACATGTATACCCAAGGTGTTGCACCAAACTTAGACTTCTCAAATATCAACGAAGTGATTGCCACCGTCGAAGAATGTACAGGTTTACCAGTACACCCTCGTCATCCATATGCAGGTGACTTGGTCTTTACTGCATTCTCTGGTTCGCACCAGGATGCAATTAAAAAAGGCTTCGAATTCCAGAAAAACGAAGAGATCTGGGATATGCCTTACTTGCCAATCGATCCGAAAGACTTGGGTCGTGACTATGATGCGGTCATCCGTGTCAATAGCCAGTCAGGCAAAGGCGGTATCGCTTACTTATTGGAATCGAACTACAACGTTGCCTTGCCACGCCGTGTCCAAATTGAATTCAGTCAGATCGTACAACAACATACTGATGAAAACGGGACTGAAATCAGTGCACATGAAATCTGGTCATTATTTGAAAAGACTTATGTGGATGTGAAAAACAGTCATTATCACACCAAACATTATCAATTGTCGGATATTAATGGTACACAAATCATTGAATTAGACGTTGAAATCGACGGCGAAATTCAACGCCTCCGTGGTGAAGGTAATGGCCCAATTTCAGCCATGCTCAATGCCTTGCAGTTACCAATTGATGTGGTGAACTATGAAGAGCGCAGCATCAGTTCTGGTGCCAATGCCAAAGCCCTTGCCTTGATTGAGCTTCAAGTCAAAGGCACAGGTAAGAGTGCATTCGGTGCCGGTGTGCATGACAACATCGTGACGTCATCAATCGAGGCCATTATTGCCTGTACCAACCGTCTGATTGAACAAGGCGTCTTGACCACAGATCAAGTGGTTGCTGCTGCGGTTTAGATCAGTGAAATATCATATAATCGTCAGTAAAGCTGAGTTGTAATATCAGAAAAAATGACTTTGGAAAGGATACCTGAATTGGTATCCTTTTATTATTAATGATTTATTATAGGGCGAATCATTCCAGTGTCTTTTCCATCGGATTCAGTGGGTTTAGTCACACCACAAAAGTTTCAGTTTGAACAACCTTTAGAACTTGAATGTGGCCGAGTATTGCCGCGTTTCGATTTAATGGTTGAAACCTATGGAACACTCAATGCAGATCAATCCAATGCCATTCTGATTTGTCATGCATTGTCAGGACATCACCATGCGGCAGGCTACCATCATGATGATGACAAAAAAGCAGGTTGGTGGGACAGTTGTATTGGACCGGGAAAAGCGATTGATACCAATCACTTCTTTGTCGTTTCCTTAAATAATATCGGGGGTTGCAGCGGTTCAACGGGACCAACCTCACCCAATCCTGAAAATGAAAATCGTCCTTATGGCCCAGACTTTCCATTGGTCACAGTTCGCGATTGGGTCAAAACCCAAGCCATGCTGTCAGATCGTTTAGGGATTAAAGTTTGGTATTCAGTGATTGGCGGCTCTTTGGGGGGAATGCAGGCACTACAATGGTCACTGGATTATCCAGACCGCTTAAAAAAATGTGCCATTATTGCCAGTGCACCCAAGCTTTCCGCACAAAATATTGCCTTCAACGAGGTTGCGCGCCAATCAATTCTTTCCGATCCTGATTTCCATCATGGCCGTTATCTTGAAAATGACAGCTATCCCAAACGCGGTTTGATTCTGGCACGGATGGTCGGTCATATCACCTACCTGTCTGAAGAAGCCATGAAACAAAAATTTGGTCGCGATTTAAAATCGGGCAAATTTATGTATGGCTTTGATGTCGAATTCCAAGTGGAAAGCTATTTGCGTTACCAAGGTGAACAATTTAGTCGCAATTTCGATGCAAATACTTACTTGATTATGACCAAGGCCTTGGATTATTTTGACCCTTCACGTGAATATGAACATTCTTTGACGAAAGCCATGAGTCAACCGAAGTGCCAATTTTTGGTGATTTCATTTACCACAGACTGGCGTTTTAGTCCGAGTCGCTCACAGGAACTGGTGGATGCTTTGATTGATAATCATAAGCCTGTCAGCTACTTAGACATTGATGCTGAACAAGGGCATGACTCTTTCCTCTTCCCTATTCCACTCTACGTGAAAACCCTACGCGCATTTTTAGGTGGAGAACAACAGTTGCAATCGACATCGCAGGAGCAGCACTAATGCGTATAGATCAACGACTCGCTGAAAAATGGATCAACCCGAACTCTAGCGTGTTAGACTTAGGCTGTGGTGATGGTGAATTGCTGGCTCATATGAGTAAACAGCACAATATTCGTGCCTATGGGCTAGAAATTGATCAAGAAAAGATTGCAATTGCCATCAGTCGGGGGTTAAATATTATCCAACAGGACTTAAACCTCGGTTTAAGCCGTTTTGCCGACCAGTCTTTTGACTCTGTGGTCATGGCACAAGCTTTGCAAGCTGTAGATGCCCCCGATGTATTACTTCGTGATATGGTGCGTGTCGGCAAACAGGCCATTATTACTTTTCCAAACTTTGCGCATTGGAAGACACGTTCTTTTCTTGCCTTGAAAGGGAAAATGCCTGTTTCGGAAGCTTTGCCATATATGTGGTATAACACCCCGAATATTCATTTATGTACTTTCCGTGACTTTGAAGCCTTGTGTGCTGAGAATCGGATTAAAATTATTAATCGACTTGCCGTTAATGGTGACCAACAAGGTAGTGTGCTCAGTAAGCATATGCCGAACCTATTTGGTGAAGTCGCAATTTATCGAGTGAGCGCTCTATGAAAAAGACATTAATCAGCACATTTTTATTTGGTCTGATCAGTATACAAGCGCACGCTGACTATGTTGCTCAACCACAATCTGTGGCAACACAGGCAGCGCGATATTCAGTCATGAGTATCAGTGAATTACAAAGCGCAGCAAGATCTGGTCAAGCTGGGGCACAGTTTTATTTAGCAACCCGCTACCAATTTGGTAAAGACGTTGCTAAAGATGAGAAACAAGCATTCTCTTTATTCAAGGCAGCAGCAGATCAAGGCTTATCTGCAGCGCAGTTGAATGTCGGTCGTATGTATGCCGATGGTATTGGTACCAAAAAAGACGAAGCTTTAGCGCGTAAATATTTCGAGAAAGCAGCAAGCAACGGCGATAACCGTGCCAGCTTCAATCTTGCAATGATGGAAGAGCAAAAGAAAAACTTTGTTGGCGCTTATCAATGGTATGAGTTATCTACCCGTGATGGCATGCTGGATACTAAAGTCATCAGCCTATCTGAAGGGAAGAAAACCGCATTGGCTGCAAACTTGACTCAAGATCAGATCCGTACTGCACGTGACCGTGCTGATAAATGGATTCAAGCGCAATAATCTGATTTAGATCTATTGGATGATATAAAAACCGACTTGTGAGAGTCGGTTTTTTATTGGCTTTATTCCAAATTGATTTAAATGTAGTTCAATTTCTACTTTTACAAAGAGATCTTAAGCTGTTATTTATTTTAAATTGTTCATTTTTTAGTACTCATGTCTCAGATATTTGCGGAACTCACCCAAGATCAATCACATCGTCCGATCTTGGAATATGCACTCCAGTATGTTGATGCGACCCTCCCTCGTGTTGCCATTGATTGTGGATGTGGCGCAGGCAATGAAGCAGCCTTCTTACTGAAAATGACTATCGGGTTTATGCCTTTGATCCCTCTGAAGCAGCACAACGGGTATGTCAGTATCGATTTAAAAATCATCCTAAATTCTTTTTCTCAAATCATGTTTTTGAAAATTATCCGTTTCCATCAGCCAGTATTATCATTGCCCTATTCAGTCTGTTCTTTTGCGCCCCTAACCAAATTGATCATGTACTCGCAAAGATGAAACATGCCTTGCCGCAAGGCGGGATTTTATTAATACAACTTTTAGGTCAAGATGATGCTTGGTTATTACAACGGCCTCAGACCATGCGAGGATTTAATCGCCAGCAAATTGAACAACTGTTCATTGAAGATTATGAAATTTTATTGAATCAAGAAACCAGAACAGAACATCCAAATGCTCACGGAAAAATTAAATTCTGGAATTTCCACACACTGATTTTGAAAAAACTTTAGCATGAAATTTTCTTTTACCGTTACATCCTATTCAAATGGAATTTATGCTGGTCTTAACATGCAGATCATTCCCTATGATTTGCAACGAAATCCGAATTGTGATCATTCAATTGTCATTGATGAGATCGCATTTTCTTTAGTTGAACACTTATTTTTAGGGGATAAAAAGCCTTGGTCACACTGGGAAAATACATATCTTGATGCAGCAGAAATAGTGCAAGTGATTGCAAAACTTGATACATATAAAGTTTACTTAGAAGCTAAAAAATATTTACGCTATAACGATAATGTTGGTCTTTTATTTAAACAAGAAACAAAAATTTTTAAGAAAAATATCCAAAATATAAAGTGGAAGTGATCAAAATGATGGATGATCTTATACGTTTCTTCAGCAAACTATTAGAACAAGATGTTGATGGACTTACTATTATCGGTGTTTAATCACAAAGATATACAACCGACTTAGACCACCAAATCGAGTACAATTCATCTGATTTAAAATATTGAGATTTTCAGCATGTCTACCCAAGCATGGCTCAACCAAGGCAGTCTTGTCCTTGCAAGTAACAACAAAGGCAAAGTTGTTGAATTTGAACATCTGTTTCAACAACTGAATCTACCTGTCGAGATTATTCCGCAAGGCAAACTCGATATTGAAGATGCGATTGAAGATGGTCTTAGCTTTGTTGAAAATGCCATTATCAAAGCACGTCATGCATCTAAACTTTCAGGTAAACCTGCACTGGCAGATGATTCTGGACTATGTGTCCCGATCTTAGGTGGTGCACCTGGGATTTACTCAGCACGTTATGCAGGCGAACATGGCAATGATGCTGCCAATAATCAAAAGCTGTTGGCTGATCTTGCACCTTTGCGTAAAGAAGGTGAAACCATTGAAGGCATGTTTGTTTGTGTTTTGGCATTGGTCACCCATGCAGAAGACCCTTTGCCACAAATTTTCCAAGGTATTTGGAAGGGTGAGATTTTAGCCGCTGCACGTGGTGAAAACGGTTTTGGTTATGACCCTTTATTTTGGCTGCCAGAACTCAATGTTTCGAGTGCTGAACTCAGCAAAGCTGAGAAAAATAAGATCAGCCATCGCGGTCAAGCGATGCAGCTATTTAAAGCCAGTTTGGTTTAAAACCCTAAAGTGCTCTCCTATATGAGGGCACTTTTTATATGCAGCAATAGACCATAGATCACAATCACCACACAGCTTACGATAGTTCCTGCAGCAATATAACGGGCTGAAATGCCTGTACCTTGGTAATGCGTTTCCAAAGCAACAATATTAGCGGCAGGCGGCAGACAAAATAAAAGGAACAGCACAGGTATCAAGAAGTTAATCTGTGGAATCTCAATGCAATAATAAGTCACGCTACAAATAACCAGACCACACAATAATTTCAGCATCAGTGTGCGCGTACTGAGCCATAAGTCAGCCCGATGTACCCGTGTATATCGGAGCCACATCCCTAAAATACACATGCCCGCAAAGCTCATCCCAAATTTGGCAACATCATACAGCCCTTCTAGAACAAGATTCCCCTGTAAACGTTGAATACCACATAGCCATAAAATCAATGCTGCCAACAAGGCCAAGACTGGCGGTGATTTTAAAACTTTCTGGAAAATCATAGAGGCGTTTGATGATTCTTTTGAAACGGCAGTCACCGCCCAAATATTGCCAAATAAAGATCCGCCAATATACAGTGCAATCATCGCTGCACTGACTTGCTCGCCAAATAAGGCTATGGCGAATGGAAAACCAAGCCAACCAATATTGCTATAACTCAAACAAAGTGCCTGCAAACGGTCTTTAGAGAAATACGCAAATAAGTAAAACAGCAAGATCGATGAAATGAAACTAAATAGAATAAGTGCAAAGCTACCTGCCTGATAGAACACCATATTGTAAATAATCACGACAGGAATAAATAACCGCGCCAATAAAGCAGACAAGATTTTTTTGGTCTGTTCTGAGACTTTGAATTGAGCGATCAAAAACCCGAAAAACAAGGCACCTATTGGGAGGATAAAAGTCATATCAATCTAGTTTTGATCACTTATTTATACGCTGCTTATGCTAGCACTATTTACAGGAAAACAGCTGCTTTGTCTTAAAACTGCAATACAAGTGTCACATCTTTGTCATGCCCAACTGTTGAGATATAGCAAAGTTTTATAGGAATAGAAGAATGGCTGGCTTATCAATTTGGCATGTACTGATTTTTGCAATTGTCGTGATTTTACTTTTTGGTACATCGAAGCTTAAAAACTTGGGTAAAGATGTGGGTGGTGCAGTAAAAGACTTCAAAAAGTCCATGAAAGAAGAAGAAACAACTGCTCCTTTAAATGAACCTCGCACCATTGATGCTCAAGTTAAAAATACTGAAAACTCAGTAAAAGGCTAAGCGAGCACGACTATGCTGAATTTGGGAATGACCGAGATCTTTTGCTTTGCAGTGATTGCATTGCTGGTGCTTGGCCCGGATAAATTACCAGAAGCTGCACGGTTCGTAGCAAAATGGTATGGAAAAATTAAAAAATTTATCAACAACATTCAGAACGAAATTGATCGAGAACTCCGCCTTTCTGAGTTCCGTGAAGAAATGCAAAAAGAAATTGATAAAATTACTGAGCTCGAACGCAGGATGCAACAACAACTTGATGCGCTAAAAGGTACACCAACATCAGAGACAGAAGTTGCAGAAACCAAGACTCAGTCACCCGTGACTTATAGCCCTTGTTCAACGCAACATATTGTACCGTTTAGTATTAGCTATCAAAAGTATTTACCTCATAAGCTTGAGTTGCCCTTATCGGCACCAAAGTTTGCTACAGAATTAAAGATTGCCGTATGAGCCAATTACCATCAACCTCAGCCAGTACTGAAGAATCCCTGCAACAAATGCCGGTGATGCAGCATTTAATTGTGCTGCGACAATATCTGTTTAAGATTGTTGGGGTAACGATTCTTCTTTTTTTCTGCTTATTGCCATTTAGAAATACCACTTATCAATGGCTCTCTGAACCGTTAAGACAGCAGTTACCCGCAACATCAACCATGATTGCAACCGATGTCACTGCTACATTTATGGCACCGTTTAAGCTGAATCTATTCGTCGCATTTATGCTGGCAATGCCCTATATCATTTATCAGATCTGGTCTTTCATCAAACCTGCACTGTATGAAAAAGAACGTCATCTGGCCATTCCGCTCTTATTCGGCAGTATTGTGCTGTTCTATTTAGGCGTGGCATTTGCTTATTTTATTACACTGCCTGCAATTCTACATTTCTTTATTAGTGTTTCCCCTGAAACTGTAGCACCGATGACTGACATCAATAGTTATTTAAGCTTCTGTTTAAAGCTGTTTTTGGTGTTTGGCTTTACCTTTGAAATCCCGATTATTACCCTCGTCCTGATTTTAATTGGTGTGGTGAGCACCCAGAGTCTGGTTGAAAAACGCCGCTTCATTATTGTGGGCTGTTTCTTTTTGGCCATGTTTGTCACGCCACCCGATGCCTTGTCGATGATTATGCTGGCAGTCCCTATGTGGATGTTGTTTGAACTGGGTTTACTGTTCGGAAAAATACTGGAAAAAAGAAAAGTAACTGACTGAAAACTGGCTACAGCTCCCTGAAAAACCTCAGGGATTTTTTATTTAATTTCATATTTTTTAATTATTTATAAAAATTAACTGTCTTAAAATTGCATTAAAACTGTCAAAAAATGTCATCTCTGCTTCATAGAATCGATCAGGATTTATTTGCCCTATATTAAAGAAATGGATTTACTATGACAGCCAATACCCATCAGCCAAGTCGTCGTGATATTTTAAAATGGTTCGCAGGCGTTCCCTTTTTACCCCTCGGAGCAATGAGTACCGCCGCCGTTTTAACCGGCTGCAATGATGACAATAATGACTCTGCCACCCCTGCACCTCTGGCTGCCAAATTTAAAAATGCAACATTTACCCCCATGGCAGCACCTAATCTAACTGACCCTGCCGCAATGGCAACGACCAGCGTTGCCTCAACGCTCAGTATCAATTGGGATGATGGTTCAAAAACCGATTACACCCTTGCTTATAAGCCATTCTTCACCACAGGGGACTTGGTAACAGATGGCAAAGGCGGCAAAATTCTTGCTGGAGGTTATGTTGATATCAATAACCAACCGATTATCGATAAATCAAAAGCAGGGCAAGAACGCCAATTCTTTTCAGACTGTCCAGATGGAAGTTCGTTGATCAGCTTTAAACAAGCGACAGGTAAAGATTTTACTGATGCAGATAAGAAAGCCTTAGGTGTTACAGGAAATCCTGTTTTCCATGTGGTGCAATTTGAATACACTACTCGTGATCAAAATCTAAAATCTATGTATGGTCTTTTACCTTCCCCCATCGCCATTTTAACTCTGGATCAAGACCCTAAAACAGGTCATTTATCTTTGGTGAAATATCACAATGTGGATACCTCCAAGGTCAATGGCTTATGGATTACTTGTGGTGCCAGCTTATCGCCATGGGGAACACATCTTTCGAGTGAAGAATACGAGCCTGATGCAAATAACGTTGCAGCAAGCTATCTACCTGTATTCAGTCAAAACCTATTTGGCGACAGCAATACAGGCAATCCTTACCACTACGGTCATTTACCAGAAGTGACGGTTAATACCGATGGTACGGGTTCAATTAAAAAACATTACTGTTTAGGTCGTATTTCACATGAGCTGGTACAAGTCATGCCAGATAACCGCACGGCGTTAATGGGTGATGATGCAACCAATGGCGGCTTGTTTATGTTCGTTGCAGATAAAGAAAAAGATTTATCTGCAGGCACGCTCTATGTTGCTAAATGGAAGCAAACATCTGGCGTAGGCCCAGGTGCGGGTGATATCAGCTGGATCAATCTTGGTCATGCAACAAGCGATGAAGTAAAAGGCTGGGCTGATCAATATAAAATTTCTGATCTTATGGATGTCAAAACTGCTGATCCTAAAGATGCAAGCTATACCAAGATTCGCTTCAGTGGCAAAGATAACTGGGTGAAATTAGTTGCAGGTAAAGAACGTGAGGCTGCATTCCTTGAAACCCATCGTTATGCAGCGTTAGTCGGTGCAAGTATGGGATTTACCAAAATGGAAGGTACAACGGTCAACATTAAGGATAAAATTGCTTATTCTGCAATGTCTTATGTTCAGTCTTCTATGATTGACAAAACCACTGATATCCAAGTCCAAGGTCCGAAAGCAGGTGCCGTGTATGCTCACACCTTAAAAGGTAGCCAAGTTGATCAAAAAAACCAGTTGATTAATAGTGAATGGGTTTCGGTACACATGGAAGCTCCAGCGGCTTTGGTTGGTGAAGACCTTGCCACTGCTGATGCCCTAGGTAACCTTGCCAATGCAGATAAAATTGCCAACCCAGATAACATCAAGTTCTCTGAAAATTTACGTACCCTCTTCATTGGTGAAGATAGTGGCATGCACATCAATAACTTCTTATGGGCTTATCATGTCGATACCAAACAATTAAGCCGTATCTTATCCACGCCTGCTGGTGCTGAATCAACAGGTCTACATGCTGTAGATGCGGTGAATGGTTGGACTTATATCATGAGCAACTTCCAGCACCCGGGTGACTGGGAATCTCCATTACACGACAAAGTACAAAAAACGCTTGATCCTTTAGTCCGTGCAAACTACAAAGACCGTTTTGCTGCTGCCGTGGGTTATATTACTGCAGATCCAATTGCACCTTCCGTAGAAAAGAAAGCTACAACAACGAAATAAGCAAGCATTGAAAATACAAAAGCCGACATCATGTCGGCTTTTGTATGTCTAGATCAATTCATCATGATCCGTTCGGACACAAATAAGCAATATCGCAATGTTCGACTGATTATATTGGAGTGATCTGGCTCATTTATACTGATTACTTGGCTAAATCTATTTTGATGCGTCTTATTATGATAAAGCCCCTTTAAGAAGGGGCTAAATTCAAACATGCAATTTTAGTTCAGTTAATCCCCAAAATCGGAATAGTCCTTCGTTGTAAACTTACTATATGTTTTCCAAGGTTCGGCAATATTCACCTGTTGAATATTGGCTTTTAAGATGTCATAGCGCAAACCATCCAGACTACGCACTTCAACACGTTTGGCAATGTTATTGCGATTATCCCATTCAATACTCATTTTATTTTTCTTATTCTGAGTCTCATACCATGTCGTGTTTGCATCCTTTTTCTTCACTGTCATTGCTTTTAGACTTTTAGGGTCGATCAATGAATAAACGCATGACCAGCAATTACTTAAGCCTAACATATCAACATCGGCATCCTGTAAATGCACAACTGTTTTATCTTCCATTAACACTAAATTGAGTTTTGGCTGTTTTTTATGATCAATAAAATAATGTTGCGCTGCTTCAGCCAAATCTAAATGTTTATGGCCACCTTTCTCCTGACCATGTTGATGATGTTTAGGCAATACACGCTCAATCCAGATATTCTGTGTATTACGATACATACGCTCCTGAAACACACTGGTACGTGTCACACCATCATTCCCAATGGTTTGCGTCTCACGCATAATACTGGCGCTTAATAAGGGTGCCGCATGCAAACAAGTCATTCCCAAACAGAGTAAGACCGAACTAATCACAAGACGCATGTTATTTCCTACATAAAAAAACCTCAGTCATAGTGACTGAGGTTTCTTGCAATATGATGAAAAACTTCAATAAAAGGTTTATTTAAAGCCAAATGCTTCTTTTAATTTGCTAAATACCCATGCATTTTCTCTCGTCCCTTTAAAGACTTGTGAACCTGCACCTTCAGCAAACAATAAGACATCTCCACCACCATGTGTTTCAGAGCCAGGACTACCAAGTTTTACCCCAACCTCTTGTAAATAATCATCGGCTGCTGCCTCATTGTCCGTAATATCGATGCGTGACGTTGGACGTGGCCCACCACCATTACCAAACACTAAAGTGGTTGAGGTCTTGCCTTTCGCATCAAAGTTAGGGGCATGTTTCTTGCCATCCTCTAACACGCGGCTACGCGTATCTGATGCTTTTGCCTCTTGATAACTATAGCTTAAACCCAAGATACCTGGATTCGTCGCCGTGGTTTTGCCAGTACGTGCGGTATAACCATTAAACGTCATGGTATGGTCATGGTCAGCCGTGACGACGATTAAGGTATTTTTTAACTCAGGATCAGTTTTCTTGATTTTATCCAGTGCGGTCTTGATCGCATTATCAAAGGCAATAGTATCCTGCAAGGCACGTTTGGCATTGGTTCCATGTAATGCATGGTCAATACGTCCACCTTCAACCATCAAGAAGAAGCCTTTGCCTGCGGTATCTTGTGCCTGCAATAAATCAATCGATTTCGCGGTCATTTCAGCCAAACTTGGTTGATTCGGTGCCGTTCTAGGGCGATCCAAATCATATTCCAGATGTGAAGTTGCCGAATAAAGACCGATATATTTTTTATTCAGTGGTGCAGCATCCATGTCTGCTTTGGTTGCACCGACGGTATAATTTTTCGCTTTTAGCTCATCCAGCAAATTACGCCCGTCAATACGACCCTTTTTATTGTCAGTCGCGTTATATGGGGTAAAGTGGTTACGTCCCCCGCCCATGAGCACATCTACACCATCAAGCAGTTTAGGGTTATATCCTGCACCACCAGGAATCACTTGACGCGCAATCTCAAATTGCGCATTACGGTTACACACATGAGCAAAAGTTGCAGCTGGGGTTGCATGGGTTAATTCTGTGGTGGTAATCGCCCCTACCTTTTTGCCATTGGCCTTGGCCAATTCAAGAATCGTCTCGGCAGGACTGCCTGCTGCTACACTCGAACCAGGCGTTGGGCAGTTATTCACGGCATTCGACACTTTCGTTCCATCCGGTGCCGTACCTGAGCTTGGCTCAACAGCAACAGTTCCCGGTGTCATGCCAATCACTTCATTACGGGTTTTTTTCCCTGTCATATAGGCTGCCATTGACGGCGCACTATCTGTGGTTTGACCATCTTCAGAATAGGTCTTGATACGTACTGTACGGCGCAAGGTGTCCATGGTTAATTTGCCAGATTCACCATAGCCATAAATACGGCTTGCCGTGACCGTAGTTGGCCCCATACCATCACCTAAAAAGAAAATGATATTTTTAGCTTCGCCCGCCGCCTGTACACCTGTACTTGCAGCCAAGAGTGCAACAGTTAAAGCAGATGCTTTCATACCCAACTGACCTAATTTAAATTGTTTTAACATCATCATTCTCCAGTCTGTTGTTATTTATCTAGGCCAATGGCTTTGCGAACTAAATTAAATACTTCGATATTCTCTAGACTGCCGTGGAAGTTGTCTGACCCCACACCAATCGCGCCAAGGAATACATCGGTACCGCCGTGCGTTTCACTATCAGCGAAACCAGTCTGCACCACTGCTTCTTGCTGGAAATCATCTGAAGCTGTACCCGTACACCAACCCTCTTTATCAATATCCGTCCCACGGCTATCGGTATATTTACCTGCTGGGCCTGCAGCTGGATTACAACTATCGTTATCAGCTAAAACACCACGCGCTTCAATACGGTCATTATCTAAACGTTTTTTACCTGTACCAAAGCCAATGATCGGATATGGATTGCCGTTGACATCGGTTGAGAATCCCGCTTTGTTATAGTTCTTCACTAGGCCCAAGACACTGGTCTCAGCACCTTTTACATATTTACCTGTACGCTTCGCATAACCATTCAAGACCATGGTATGGTCATGGTCAGCAGTCACCACGATCAAGGTATTTTTGAGCTCTGGATCGGTCAGTTTAATTTTATCAATCGCTGCCTTAATCGCATTGTCAAAAGCAACCGTATCCTGCAACGCACGTTTTGCATTGGTGTCATGTAGTGCATGGTCAATACGGCCACCCTCAACCATCAAGAAGAAACTTTTGTTTTTTGCCTGTAGGACATCAATCGCCTTGGTAGTCATATCCGCTAAGCTAGGTTCATCAATCTTCTTATTAGTACGATCCAAGTCATAATTCATATGGCTGGCATTAAAGAGACCCAATAATTTTTTAGTTTTGCTTGGATCAATTTTTGCAAGGTCAGTACCACTTGAAACAAAGTTATAACCTTGATCTTGCATTTCTTTTACTAGGTCTCGGCCGTCAGCACGTTTACCGCCTGCAACAGTCGTCGGTTTAAACTGACGTAAACCACCACCTAACACTACATCTACACCATCTTTAAGCTTGCTGTTATAAGCGCCCCATCCGGTCCCTTTACCTGCGGGAACAAGCTGTGCCGCAATATCATTCTCTGCATCACGATGGCAAACATGGGCATAGGTTGTGGCTGGCGTTGCATGGGTAATACGCGTGGTAGTCACGACACCTGTACCCATCCCCTGCGCTTTGGCAAGTTCGAGTAAGGTTTCAACAGGTTTTTTGCCTTTATTCTCTGCAACATCATCACAGGTACTGGTTCCATCTGCTTTTGGTGCAGATGCGATCGTTCCGGTCTGCATGGAAATGACTTCATTTTTCATTTTCACGCCAGTCATATAAGCCGCCATAGACGGCGCGCTATCAGTCACCTGACCATCTTCCGAAAAAGTGCGTACAAAAGCAGTTTCTGGCAGTGTATCAATGGTCAAATCACCATCTTCCCCAACAGAATAAATTCGTGATGCCGTTAAAGTAGTAATTCCCATACCATCACCCAAAAAGAAAATCACATTTTTAGCTTTTGGTGTTGTAGGTACTTCCGTTTTGTCGTTTTTATCACTGTCGTTACATGCAGTCATGCCAGCTGACAGTACTGTCATTAAACTGACCGCCAAGAGCTTTTTGGAAAAGCTCATCTTTGATAAGAACATAAAATATCCCCAGATCTATTTGTTTGGACGTAACTCGATTGGCTACACCTTAACAATGCTGGGTGACCCTTTTATGTCACCTTGATGACAGTATTATTTCATCTTGTTGTTTTATATTGAAATTATGTTATAACATATCAATTCAAGGCGCTAATTTTAACTGAAGATCAACAATTGCACCTCGTGACGGCCCTTGCTGGGATTTTTCCAGCCAATGCCACTGTGTCGGGCTAAGTCTTAAAAAATTTGAACAGCGTGTTCCATAGACTGGACTCTGAATGAAAGTAGAGGACAATAATTCTTCCATTTCTGTATTGATTCCCGTATCGGGTAACAAATCTGGAATCACCTTTCGTTCATCCTCCAAAATATCCCAAGCGGCGGCATCGATTGCGGATTCAGTCATTTGTGTTTGCTGCAACATCGGTAAAAATTCTTGGGTAAAACGCTGACGTAAATGTCGGGTTTTCTCCCAATCTTCAGACATGAGGCCATTGGATACCACATACACGCCATTGGCGAGCAGTTGCGGCGCTTCACCACGGTTACTCATATATACCGCTTGTGTTCGATCCCCCACAAACAAGTTAAAGCCCGCATAGTCCTGTTGCTGTTTTTCCAGTTGCCAGGCAAATCGAATCGGCGCCAAGTCACTTTCTAAAAAGGATTGAATCAAATACCCACGAGAAGTGGCATAAGCTTTCTGCTCCCGGCCATTGCGAAAATTGGTCACAATCGCCCAGCGACCAGAAGCCGTCACCCCCATCCAAGTCCCCCCTGATTGCAAATCCTGTCCTGCCACAATGCTGCTATTTTCCCATGCATGCAAGGCAGAACTTGGTCGATGGTAAAACTCATCACGATTTGAAATTAAACATAGAGGCATCTCATCCAGCACCTGCCATGCAAAAGCGACAATACACATAAATCCTTTTCTCCCGCCTTTTGGGACCTTGATCTTTCACATTGAATGTACAACATTTTTCATATCATTCCGCTACAATCTGCTCAAAATATAAAATTGAGGAGCAGCGATGCTGACCTATCCAAATATTGATCCAGTTGCACTGAGCTTAGGACCAGTCAAAGTGCACTGGTACGGACTCATGTATCTGTTGGCTTTTCTCTGTGCATGGGGCTTAGCATCGTATCGCGCTAAACAACGTGATGGCTGGACAGCCGACATGGTGTCAGATCTGGTCTTCTATGGCGCATTGGGCGTTGTGCTTGGCGGACGTGTTGGTTATGTGTTGTTCTACGAATTTGGTAAATTCTTAGAAAATCCACTGTGGTTATTCCAAGTCTGGACTGGTGGTATGAGCTTCCACGGCGGCTTCCTCGGTGTCATGATTGCGATGTTATTTTGGTGTAAAAAATACCAAAAAACCTGGTTCCAAACCTTGGACTTTATCGCACCCTGTGTACCAACAGGCTTGATGTTTGGCCGCTTTGGTAACTTTATCGGGGGAGAACTGTATGGTCGCCCAGTACAAGATCCAAGCTATCCATTCGGGATGATTTTTCCAACGGACCCATTGGCATTGGTACGCCATCCGTCACAAATCTATCAAGCCCTTTGTGAAGGCTTGATTCTATTTATTGTACTGTGGTGGTTCAGTTCTAAGCCTCGCCCACGCATGGCCGTTTCAGCCTTATTCCTCGTCGGTTATGGGGTCGCACGCTTCTTTATGGAATTCTTCCGCGAACCTGATGCAGATCAAGGCTATATCTTATTTGGCTGGATGACCAAAGGTCAGATTCTCAGTTTCCCAATGATTATTATTGGTCTGTGGATGATCTGGTACGCTTACCGTAAAAATATCTATGACTGGCAGTTAAAGAAATAATAAAAATGGGAGCAATAGCTCCCTTTTTTATTATGGCAATCAGTAAATTTATAAACCAAGATAAAGCATATATCGATCTTGTCTCTATCAGGATAAGCACGCCTGCCTGAGCATAATCAAAGCCAATCTTAGGTTAAAAGTTCTGATCTCATTCTCTCTCTTGCACCGTTAACGCTGAATAAGGACATCATCCTTGCCCTAGAAAAAAAGTCTCGGTTGGTTTTTATCCATCAAGAAGCAGCATCTCAGGTTTGTTTCGCCAAGCAAAACACCGAATTACAAGATGCGTATAAATAGATATTTAGCGCAGTTGATCTCGTAGATTATGTCTATGCAATCTTAAGCTCGGAAAAGCAACGTACAGGGGAAATACAGCTGTTGAATCCTGCTTTAGCTCCAATTCCCTATCCAACTGATCATCTGCTGTTCTGGAAACTGGTCTCCATCGGACAACGATACCACTTTCGCAACATTAAAACTTTCCAGCCAATGCTTGCACGACATCACCTAAACGCTTGCCTTGTGCCTCACACAAGATCTTCTCATCTTGACTCAAACTTTGGTCATGACGCGGCCCACTGACATGACTGGCCCCATACGGCGTACCACCTGTTTTGGTATTCGACAAAGCAGGTATTGAGTTTGGTAAGCCCATGATCATCATGCCATGATGGAACAAGGGAGGTAACATACTAAGTAACGTACTTTCCTGACCACCATGCATTGAGCCGGATGAAGTAAATACACAGGCAGGTTTGTTATGCAAAGCACCATTCAACCATAAGCTGGTGGTTTGATCCCAAAAATACTTCATCTCACTGGCCATATTGCCAAATCGTGTTGGCGAACCCAAAGCCAAGCCTGAACAATGACTAAGATCTTCTAAAGTGCAATAAATATCGCCATCGGCTGGAATACTCGCTGCGGCCTCTGTGACCACGGTGGCCAAATTCGGCACAGTTCGGATGCGTGCAGTCACACCTGCCGCTTCAATTCCATCGGCAATCAGATGCGCCATTTGCTTGGTTGCACCGTATTTACTGTAATAAAGAACAAGAACGTAAGGTTGCATCACTTTCAAGAATTTTGTTAAAAAGGACACTATACGACATTTTTTACTTTTTGAGCTGTAGTAAATCCTGTGATAACACAGGATTTTTATTAAAAATAACTAGGATAGAACCCATGACCCTAAATCGTTATCTAAAAAAACTGCCTTTTTTAGAAAAAACATGGTTTCAATTTATTGTATTTGTGTTACGCCGTTTTGAGGCAGATCGCTGCCGTGAACAAGCGGGAGGATTGACCTATACCACGCTGTTTGCCGTCGTGCCGATGCTGACCGTTTTTTTAGTGATTATCTCCTCGATTAGAGCTTTGGAGCCTGCCAGACAGCAACTACAACAATTGATTTATAGTAATTTCTTACCGAAAAGTACCATCGCTTTTGACAAGGCTTTAAATGCCTTTACCGAAAAATCCAGTAACCTGACCATTATTGGTGTGCTGTTCCTGTTTGTCACCACCGTGCTGATGCTGACTTCAATTGAGAATGTATTTAACCGGATTTGGCGAGTGAAGGAGACCCGAACGGGTCTGGTCGGTTTTATGCGTTACTGGACCATCATTTCATTAGGACCGATTGTTTTAGGCAGTGCCTTTGTACTGTCCTCCACGGTGGCCTCAATCAATGTACTCAGTAATAATTTTGCGGGTTATCAACTCGATGGTTCTTTTATTCTGTGGCTGATTTCATTTTTATTAACCATTATCGGTTTCTTCATTTTATATTGGACCATTCCCAATCGTATTGTTCCTGTACTTTCAGCCCTGATTGCGGCCTGCTTTAGTGCGACCATCTTTGAAATTTTGAAGCGTTTTTTTGGTTGGGTGATGAGTAATTTTACCAGCTACGAAATCGTCTATGGCGCCTTTGCCGCAGTGCCTATTTTCCTGCTGTGGATTTACTTATCTTGGAACATTATTTTATTGGGTGTCGAAATCAGTTATGCCCTGACCGCTTTTCATTCGGGCAAAGAACAAAAACGTCATCCTATTTTAATGCTGCTGGATATTCTGGAATTGTTTTATAAGAAACAACAAATCGGAAAAAGTGTTAGTGAAAAAGAGCTTTTAGGAATCATTGGTCGTGGCGAGCTAGGCCGTTTACCTTCATATATCCTACAGCTCGAAGCTCAAAATTTAATTATGCGAACAGACAAGGACGAATATGTCCTGGTTCGTAATCTGGCTCAGGTGGATTTCTGGAGTTTCTTCACTGCCCTGCCTTATCCACTGCCTTTACGTCCCGATGTTGAACATATCCATCAAGATGATGAATGGATGGAGCGACTCGGCCCTTCTCTGATTGAAAGCAATGATTATTTAGCTGCCAAACTGTCGATTCCACTTTCCACGCTGTTTGAACAAAAGTAAGCAAAAAGGCCTCTTAAGAGGCCTTTTTTTATTTCTTTAACCAACCTTGTAAACTCACGACGACAATGCCGAGCAAGACCAGAGCTGAGCCGATAATGAAATTCAGCTCAATTTTTTCACCCAATAACCAGACACCAAAAGCCATCCCAAACAGGGGGGTGAGGAAGGAAAAGACGCCCAGCCGTGATGCTAAGTAATTCCTTAATAACCAGAACCATGCCAAGAAACTGGCAAAAGAAACCACCAAAGTATGGAAGGCCAGACTGCCTATCACCAGTGGGCTAAAGTGAATGGTCGCTTGCCCCAGAACAAGCGCCAGGCCAAACAACAATACAAAACTACCCGCCAATTGATAAAACAACGTTTGTGTCACTGCGGCTTGTGCCAGTGAAGATAAACGGACGGTAATGGTGGTGGCTGCCCAGGCAATCCCTCCAGCCAAAGCCAGTAAGTCACCCCACAACATCTGTTGATCCACAATCGATACGCCTGAATTTGCACGTAGAAAAGTCACGGCAATCCCAAAAAATGCAATCCCGATACCGGTCCATTGCAACAGACTGAGACGCTCCGAAGGAAGCTTCCAATGTAAGCCCAAGGCCACAAAAATCGGGGCAGTATACAGCAGTACCACGGCATGCGAAGCCGAGGTCAGCTGTAAGGCCTGTGCCAATAAAAAGAATTCCAAAGAAAATAGAAAAGCAACCACTAAACCCGCTTTTAAATTCTGGCGATTGAAGAGCTGACTGCTTTTATCCAAATATAACAGTGGTAATAACAGCAGTGCAGCCAGCCCTGAACGCAACGCGATCTGCATTAAGGGAGAAATGTCAGGCGCTGCCATTTTTAAAATGACCTGTTGCAGTCCCCAAATCATACACAGTACGATCATCAGACCCGATGCGGTTGCATCTAATGCTTTACGCTCATCCATTGCGCGTTCCTGATTTTATGACTTGAGCATCAATATAAGGCTGTCGGATTTTCATGATATAGTGAAAATACGACAATAGATGCGTGTTTTCAGGCAATTCTCATGTTATGAAAAAATCAGCATACAGGATTCAAGATTTTCAGGCCATCCCGACCTACAACGAGATTCCTGCCCCATTATGGCTACAAATCCGCAATGCACCTGCGGAGACTTTTTATCCCAAACATGCCCATGCATGGGGTGAATTTATCTATGCCTTCGACGGTGTTTTAGAAGTCAATATTGAGCAAATTCATTATTTAACCCCACCACCTTATGGAATCTGGTTGCCACCGCATTTACAACATAGTGGTATCAATCGCAATGACGTGACCCATTGCACCCTGTACGTGCATGAATCACTCTGTCACAACATGCCGCAACAGGCAGGTATCTTACTGTCTGCGCCCTTGGTCTCTGCGCTGCTTGAACATATTCGTCAGCATCCATTTGCTGAACACGATCCAGAATATTTACGCTTGCTGCACGTTTTACTCGATTCACTAACTCATGCCGAGTTGGTCGGCAGTTATCTACCGACCACCGAGCATCCTGCACTGGCGAAGATATTGACACATTTACATGAGTTCCCTGCCGATAACAGCACACTGGAACAGCTTGCACAGATGATCAATATGACCGAACGCACTCTTGCCCGTTATAGCCAGAAAGAATTGGGCATGTCTTTACACGAATGGCGACAGCGCCTAAAAGTCATGAAAGCGATGTCGATGTTAAATCAAGGCAAGACCATTGAAAGCATTGCACTAGATTTAGGCTACGCCAGTTCATCCGCTTTTATTTATATGTTTAAACGCTGGATGCATTTCACCCCAGACCAATTTCGTAAGCTGTATCAAGGCAGTTAATTTTGCTATTCATGCCTTAACCAATATCTGATTCAGTGGAAAAATCATGCTTTTAGATATAAAAAATGGCGCTGCTCTTCAGAACAGCACCCTCCTTTTATTTCAACTTAGGCTTTGACAAAGGTATCCCAGTCATATTCGCCTGACTGGGTAATCAATTTCATGGTCAATTGATCATTGGCACGTAGTGCCCCAACACCAGCGGGTGTACCCGTCATGATCACATCACCTGCTTCCAGACTAAAAGATTGATTAATTTCAACCAATAAAGTGCCAATATCGAAGATCATATCTTTGGTGAAGCCATGCTGACGGTCAACCCCATTGATGTTCAGAATCAACTCTAACTCTTGCAGGTCGCCAATCTCATCCGCTTCAATCCAGTCAGCCAAAATACAGGCACCATCAAAGGCTTTGGCACGTTCCCACGGCTCACCCTTAGATTTTAAATCGCCCTGTAAATCACGCAGGGTCAAATCCAGACCCAAAGTCACTGCACCAATCGCTTCTAGGGCTTTGGCTGGATCGGTTTCTTGTGATAATGGATGGGCAATTTGCAAACATATTTCGCATTCATAATGACACTCACCCAAAGCCAGATTCCAGCTGATACCTTGAGCTAAAGAACCGATACTGCTTGGCGGTTTAATAAATAATAATGCACGTTCAGGAATGGCATTGCCCAATTCCTTGGCATGTTCTGCATAATTTCGGCCAACACATACAATTTTTGAAGGGCGTATACTCATGAAAACTCCTTGTTCTTTCAACCGTCAATACATTTACTTTTTAAAACTATTTTCGAATTTTGTTTGATCTGCTGTATCACTAAACGCACGCTTGGGTACGATCACCACAGTATGGCTTTTTAGCTCCAACATGTAAGTCAACTTGCCAATTGCAAATGACTGGACTTCGGCATATTGCGCACTTTGTTTTTTGCCTGCTGCATACAGTTCAAAATAATCTTGATAAAGATCAATTCCCTGTTCGCTTTTTCCAAATTGATAGCGTACAAATTGACGCTTAAACAGCATCGGTAATAACCAATAGCGCATGACCGCTTGCATGATCAGAAAAAAAGCACCCAATGCAACGTAATAGCGCCCAACGCCAGCAAAACCTAAATAGATTCCCCATAGAATAATCGCAATACTGATCACTGGAGTTAAAAAACGGCTAAAGGTTTTTTTGCCAAACGTGACCAAAGCAAAACCATCTTGTGATTCTTCTAAATTCAAATAATAGCGCACCGATACACTTGGACGTTGTTCAGACATTTCTAATTTCTAACATTTGAAAAAACTGACCTATTAGAACATAAATGACTTTATGGGCAATCACATTTATCGTGATTTAATACAAAATTTAAAGCTGATGTTTTCTCTGTTTTGAGATTCAAGCACTGCATTCTTTATGGCTCAAATCACCGTTACATTCACTGTGAATGATTGAAGCTGCCCGAAGTAAGCTTTACACAACATGCCTATTTTTTACACACAAAAAATTCTATTAATAAGCAGGATTGATGGCTCGAATAAGCGCATCAACTCATTGCATAAAATCACGGATAAAAATCAAAGGAATGTGATGGCGTATTTGAATGGTCTAATTTTACCCTGTCTGTTATTGGGGCTCACACAAAGCTGTTTTGCACAGATCGTGCCTTGGACGGACAATATTCCGAGTGCCCTACAACCATTTCAAAACAATCCACAACTGTTGGCCAGTTATACCCAAAACAATATTTTCATGTATGGTCACCCTGCCACCAGAACAGCCGTGCCCACATTGAAAAGTAATCCTCAGCCCAATGTCAGTTTTAATTCAGCCGCAATCATTGTCCCCGTCAATGCCCAACAAGTGGCCAAAACACTGACCGATTTTAATCAGTATGTCGGTTTGTTTCCAACCCTCAAATCAGCGAAAACATTAGAACAGTCTGGCAACATTGTTCAAATGAAATATCGGGTCTCGATTCCACCCCCGATTCCTGTACTCAATTTTAATGAAGACGTCACATTACAACATCAGATTAAGTCGAATAGTATTGCCAGCTTGGTGATTGATGCACCGATTCCCTATGGCGTCGGTAAATTTGAATGGTTTGCGCTAGACGAGAACCGCACCTTAATCACATTGACCCAATGGGGCGATTTAAACCAACCCAAGAGATTTATTTTTAAGAAGATTCTCAATGCCATTCCAGAAGCGAAACTCGGGATTCCGAGTAGTAGCAATGCTTTTATTTTAGAGTCGTTAAGAAGCCGTTTTATTCAGTCCAATGTTACACCGCTGGATGCAGGACAAATTCCAACTCCGCAACTGAATGTAGCACAACTCAGTAAAATTACCCAACTGATTCAAGCAGCTCAACAACCCGTAAGTATTCTACACGCCCCCACCAATGTGCTCTATACGCATGGGCGAGAGTCCATGCGCTTTACCACCACCTATCAATTTTACCAGCAACCTGTTCAATCCTTACAAAAATGGCTGAGCCCATTAACATATCAGCAACTATTTCCTCGGCAGATTAAAAAGGTCATTGCCACCCCCATTCAAAATCAGGGACAAGATGCCAATATTCAGGTCAATGTGGGACTAGGTGTCATCAATATTCCCTTTGCATTTCGATTGCGCTTTAACTACCCACAGACAATTGAGAATAATTTTTATGCCAATGGTGGAGATCTTCGTTTTGTTAAGGGGCAAATGCAGTTGCACACCTTCAATCAAGGGACATTATTAAAAATGACCAGCGCGATGAAAATTGATGAGAAAGCGCCATTCTTGTTAAGAGCCATGCGCAGCTTGCCTTATCATGATGTACTTCCTGCTGTCGGTGGCAATGCAGTGTTTGTACAAAAAATCAAAGCAAAAACATAAGACGCAAAAAAACCGCATTTAAGCGGTTTTCTTTGTTCAAATTGGTGCGCTCAGAGAGATTCGAACTCCCGACCCCTTAGTTCGTAGCCAAGTGCTCTATCCAGCTGAGCTATGAGCGCATATTTGATGGAGCGCATTATACGTAATTTTCACTCAATGATAAGCCTTTTTTCAAAAACTTGTAATCAACTGGCTACAGATTCAACACTTTTCAATCATTTGAGTGAAATAGACTCTGCTAAGTGGTGCACTCCCTGGCGTTCATCCAATCTCTGACCTGACTCATCTAGGTACCCTTACCTTTGATACCTCACGCGATACCGTAAACGGCACACTTGAAGCAGTATCTCATCTGGCAGGTGCCGATGTCGGTGGTGCTGTGGGCTCTCTTACAGGTGTAGTCGGTACACTGATTCATAATGGCTCTACTGCCTCGGGTCTGGTTCAGCATGCGGTAGGTGATCTTACCAATGTAGGTGGTCTCATCGGCGGTATTGGTGGCGGTACAGGTGGTCCACTTGGTTCGATTGGCAATATTATCGGTGGCATTACCGGCGGTATTGGTGGCGGTACAGGCGGTCCACTTGGTTCAATTGGCAATATTATCGGTGGTATTACCGGCAGTATCGGTGGCGGTACAGGCGGACCTTTGGGTGCAATTACACACATCATCGGCGGTATTACAGGTGGTGACCTGAGTCATAATCCTGTCACTGGCGCTATCCAAACAGGCATTGATGTACTTCAGGGCGTTGAAAGCCTCAAAACCAATATTATCAATACAGGGATTAACACAGTGGGTGGCGTGCTAAGTGGTGCACTCCCTGGCGTTCATCCAATCTCTGACCTGACTCATCTAGGTACCCTTACCTTTGATACCTCACGCGATACCGTAAACGGCACACTTGAAGCAGTATCTCATCTGGCAGGTGCCGATGTCGGTGGTGCTGTGGGCTCTCTTACAGGTGTAGTCGGTACACTGATTCATAATGGCTCTACTGCCTCGGGTCTGGTTCAGCATGCGGTAGGTGATCTTACCAATGTGGGTGGTCTCATCGGTGGTATTGGTGGCGGTACAGGTGGTCCACTTGGTTCAATTGGCAATATTATCGGTGGCATTACCGGCGGTATTGGTGGTGGTACAGGCGGTCCACTTGGTTCAATTGGCAATATTATCGGTGGTATTACCGGCAGTATCGGTGGCGGTACAGGCGGACCTTTGGGTGCAATTACACACATCATCGGCGGTATTACAGGTGGTGACCTGAGTCATAATCCTGTCACTGGCGCTATCCAAACAGGCATTGATGTACTTCAGGGCGTTGAAAGCCTCAAAACCAATATTATCAATACAGGGATTAACACAGTGGGTGGCGTGCTAAGTGGTGCACTCCCTGGCGTTCATCCAATCTCTGACCTGACTCATCTAGGTACCCTTACCTTTGATACCTCACGCGATACCGTAAACGGCACACTTGAAGCAGTATCTCATCTGGCAGGTGCCGATGTCGGTGGTGCTGTGGGCTCTCTTACAGGTGTAGTCGGTACACTGATTCATAATGGCTCTACTGCCTCGGGTCTGGTTCAGCATGCGGTAGGTGATCTTACCAATGTGGGTGGTCTCATCGGCGGTATTGGTGGCGGTACAGGCGGTCCACTTGGTTCGATTGGCAATATTATCGGTGGTATTACCGGCAGTATCGGTGGCGGTACAGGCGGACCTTTAGGTGCAATTACACACATCATCGGCGGTATTACAGGTGGTGACCTGAGCCATAATCCTGTCACTGGCGCTATCCAAACAGGCATTGATGTACTTCAGGGCGTTGAAAGCCTCAAAACCAATATTATCAATACAGGGATTAACACAGTGGGTGGCGTGCTAAGTGGTGCACTCCCTGGCGTTCATCCAATCTCTGACCTGACCCATCTAGGTACCCTTACCTTTGATACCTCACGCGATACCGTAAACGGCACACTTGAAGCAGTATCTCATCTGGCAGGTGCCGATGTCGGTGGTGCTGTGGGCTCTCTTACAGGTGTAGTCGGTACACTGATTCATAATGGCTCTACTGCCTCGGGTCTGGTTCAGCATGCGGTAGGTGATCTTACCAATGTAGGTGGTCTCATCGGCGGTATTGGTGGCGGTACAGGTGGTCCACTTGGTTCGATTGGCAATATTATCGGTGGCATTACCGGCGGTATTACAGGTGGTGGCACAGGTAGTATCGGTGGCTCTATCGGCAATATTATCGGTGGCATCACAGGTGGCATTAGTGGCGGGGCTGGCGGTCATTTAGGTTCAGTTACCGATATCATTGGCGGTATCACTGGCGGTATTACAGGTGGTGGTACAGGTAGTATCGGCGGCTCTATTGGCAATATTATCGGTGGCATCACAGGTGGCATTAGTGGCGGGGCTGGCGGTCATTTAGGTTCAGTTACCGATATCATTGGCGGTATCACTGGCGGTATTACAGGTGGTGGTACAGGTAGTATCGGCGGCTCTATTGGCAATATTATCGGTGGCATCACAGGTGGCATTAGTGGCGGGGCTGGCGGTCATTTAGGTTCAGTTACCGATATCATTGGCGGTATCACTGGCGGTATTACAGGTGGTGGCACAGGTAGTATCGGTGGCTCTATCGGCAATATTATCGGTGGCATCACAGGTGGCATTAGTGGTGGCGCTGGCGGTCATTTAGGTTCAGTTACCGATATCATTGGCGGTATCACTGGCGGTATTACAGGTGGTGGTACAGGTAGTATCGGTGGCTCTATTGGCGATATTATCGGTGGTATCACAGGTGGCATTAGTGGTGGCGCTGGCGGTCATTTAGGTTCAGTTACCGATATCATTGGCGGTATCACTGGCGGTATTACAGGTGGTGGTACAGGTAGTATCGGTGGTTCTATTGGCGATATTATCGGTGGTATCACAGGTGGCATTAGTGGTGGTGCTGGCGGTCATTTAGGCTCAGTTACCGATATCATTGGCGGTATTACAGGTGGTGGTAGCAATCATCTTGGCTCAATTACAGATATTCTGGGTACGCTTAACCATGGTGTAAATAGCGCAGATGTGATTTCAGGTATTGCTCAACCGATCCAAACCGTCATTAGTAATGGTAATATCGCGATTGATGCGCTTCAAAATCATGTAGGCCACTTAGCCAGCGATGGATCACTAGATAGTCTCAATAATCTAATCAATATTAGTGTTGGACATGGCGATTACAATGCACATGGAAGCATAGATGGAATTTTAGATGCGTTGACAGGAACAGTGGCTTCAGGCATTGCTGTTGGCGAACCACATCCAAATGGTGGTTCTTTAACAGATCTTGTGTCACTTCAATCACCATTAAATTCACTTACAGATCATCTATTAAGTTCAGTGAATCATTTCTAAATCAATTCATAAAAAAAGCCGCTGTCATCAGCGGCTTTTTTATATTTATGCGATTACTCACATGCGGTTCACAAATATCAGGCGCAAAAAAACCGCAATTAAGCGGTTTCTTTTATTAAGTTGGTGCGCTCAGAGAGATTCGAACTCCCGACCCCTTAGTTCGTAGCCAAGTGCTCTATCCAGCTGAGCTATGAGCGCATTACTTATGTTGCCAATGAGGCATGTGTTACTTTAAATCTTTACTTGGTGCGCTCAGAGAGATTCGAACTCCCGACCCCTTAGTTCGTAGCCAAGTGCTCTATCCAGCTGAGCTATGAGCGCTTTAAGTAAAGTGGCGGTGAGAGAGGGATTCGAACCCTCGATACAGTTACCCGTATGCATCCTTAGCAGGGATGTGGTTTCAGCCACTCACCCATCTCACCGTAACACGAGCGCAATAATACAAACTAAAACCACATTACACAAGGGATGTTCCTGTTTTTTTCTTCTTTTTCAGTTCAATCAAATACTTTTTAATCAATTTTCGCATTTTTTCAGCATTTTTTAGCGCCGTGCTTGTTAATATAGGCTTATCTCCTTTATTTGGATCGGGGCAATAAACAGAATCTTGCAATCTTTGACGTGCAGTTAGAGTTTGAATGACTTATGCTAAACCGATCTGCCAGATGTGAAATGAAACGATATGACTAAAAATTGGGCCGATCCCGAAGCAAAAGCAGAAGCGCAACGTTACGATAATCCTATTCCTAGCCGAACTCTTATTTTAACTACATTAGAACAACTAAAAACTGCACAGTCTCATGCAGAGCTTGTCGACCACTTTAATATCCCCGATCAAAAAAGTATCGATGCCTTGAATCATCGTTTAAGTGCGATGGTCCGTGACGGACAATTGATGAAGGATGGATTTAAATACCAGCCTGCAACCGATTTACCAAGCCACGAAGCAACGGTCTATATTAATAGTAAAGGTTTGGGGACTGCCAACATTGCGGGACAGAATGATGTACTGCTGCCTGAACGTGAGTTACGTCTGGTCTTTAATGGCGATCGCGTTAAGGTCCGTCAGACCTCAGTTGACCGTAAAGGTAAAGCATGGGGCTTTATTACCGAAGTGGTGCAACGTCGCGTCAAACAAATTATTGGTAAAGTGTCTGAGCATGAAGGTGAATACTTTATTCAACCAAGTAATCCGAATCAGCATCAACCGATTACCCTTGAAAAAGAATTGATTCAACACGCCAATGCCAAAGTGGGTGATATGCTGCGTGTCGCGATTGATGACTACCCGACCCGTGAAGAGCTGGCGACAGGTCACATTGTTCAATCGATGTCAGATAAAGCCGATACCGAGATTATTATTCCGCAAACCATTCTAGAGTTTGGTCTACCTTATGAATTCCCGGAAGCGGTGATTAAAGAAGCAGAGAGTTTTAAAGAACCTTCGGCAAAAGATCTTAAAGGTCGTGTTGATTTACGAGATCTACCACTGGTCACCATTGATGGCGAAGATGCACGCGACTTTGACGATGCCGTTTTTGCAGAAAAACGTGCAGGTGGTGGTTACCGAGTTGTGGTTGCGATTGCAGATGTCAGTCACTATGTTCGTTTAGACTCACCTTTAAATGAAGAAGCTGAAGAACGTGGAACCTCTGTTTATTTCCCACATTTCGTGCTGCCGATGCTGCCAGAAGCATTATCCAATGGCCTCTGTTCTTTAAATCCACATGTTGACCGTTTATGTATGGTCTGCGATTTAAAACTGTCTCGTGCAGGTAAAGTGACAGGTTATGAGTTCTACCCTGCAGTAATGCATTCCAAAGCCCGTTTGACCTATACCCAAGTTGGTCAATATTTTGAAGGGGCAACAGATGCGATTCCTGAAGACAAGACCATCCATAAATCACTGAATACCTTATTCCAGCTCTATCAAACATTGAAAGAGTTACGGGCGAAACGTCATGCAATGGAATTTGAAACCATTGAAACCTACATGACCTTTGATGAGTTGGGCGGGATCAAAGAAATCTTGCCACGTACTCGTAATGATGCGCATAAACTGATTGAAGAATGCATGTTGTTGGCCAATGTTGCCGCAGCTGAATACTCGTTAGAACATGATATTCCGATGTTGTATCGTGTGCATGAAGCACCTGAATTCTCACGTATTCAAAAAGTACGTGATTTTGTCAAATTACTCGGTTTGCCATTCCCAGAACAACCCACTCAAGCTGATTATCAAGCGGTGATTGAAGCGACCAAAGATCGTTTAGATGCGCCAAGTATCCATGCGGTGCTGTTACGTTCAATGATGCAAGCCTATTATGGTGCAAACAATGCCGGACATTACGGTCTTGCTTATGAAGCCTATACGCATTTCACTTCACCAATTCGTCGTTACCCAGATTTATTGTTACACCGTGCCATTAAAGCCTATCTCGCTAAGAAACCTTACCCATTGTCAGGTGCTGCTTTAGATGATGCGGGCGAGCATTTCTCACAAACTGAACGTCGTGCCGATGAAGCTTCACGCAGCGTGACGACTTGGTTGAAGTGCCATTATATGCAACAGCATTTAGGTGATGAGTTTGTTGGTATCATTAGTGCGGTGACAGAATTTGGTCTATTCGTAACGCTCAAAGATCTGTATGTCGATGGCATGATTCATGTCAGCCAGCTCGGTGAAGACTTTTTCCTTTATGATCAAGCCAGCCAAAGTTTGATTGGTCAGAATCGTGGACAGTCATTCAGCCTTGGCGATGAAGTGAAGATCCAAGTAGCAGGCGTAAATCTGGAAGAACGTAAGATTGACTTTCAGTTGGTTCAGCAATTAACGCATTTAGGCCGTGTAATTCGCCAGAAAGCCCCTCGTACTGCGAATCCTTCTAGCTCAAATCGTACTTCAACAACTGAAGAAGTCTTTGGCAAACCGGCATCTACGAAGTCTAAAGTCAGTGAAGATGGTGAGAAGCCTGTACGTAAGAAAAAGGATAAGAACAAACCAAGCTCTTATAGCAAAAAGCCAGCTAAAAAAGCGTCTGCTAAACCAGAAATCAAAGAAAAGGCCAAAAAGAAAGTGAAAAAGAAAAAGTCGAACGCGAAAACAAAGGCTGAATAATTTTGAAAAGACAAGGGAGCTTCGGCTCTCTTTTTTATTAAATTTTTCAACCACTTAGTTTCTATTTTAAAATTGAATTATGTTAAGAAAAATCACTGAACACAGTTTGGTTCAAATAAGATCAATCAAGTTCTATCTAAAAACACAAGTACTCCCCAAAAGCCCAATAAAACAAGATACCAAATCTGAGCTACCAATTCTTTCCCACCGAAACTACTCATTATTTCAAAAGTGAGTCCAGATGCAAACAGTGCTAACAGCCCAAATACTGCCAGCATTATTGCCCAATCCCCCAAACCATATAAACGTTGTGGTTCTTCACTATTTTTCTTACGTTTAATCCAACTTAGGAATAATCTATAGTAAACATATAGCGCCCCAGCGCCAAATACCAGAAAGAAAAGCGTCGAGGCTGGACCATTGGCAGATGAACTTCCGGTTCCCCTAGCGCCAATATATATCGCATTATTTACTGTAGCCTCAACTTGGACAGAAACAGACAAAAATAAGATAAGGGCATTGATCTTTTTTAGCATAATGATTACGGTTTTACTGATCTAGACTCGAATTGTTCAACAGAAACTAATTGGTTAAATTATTCTTTGGTATAAGTTTATCACGAAATAATTTTTCATTAAAATTGCCATTCTAGAGATGAACTGTCTGCTCCTCAGCATAACTCATAAATCTCCCCATCAATCATAGATATCAATGATTTAAAAATACATATACAGGTTTATGAATAGAAAAAATTAATCTAAAGATGAGAGATGAAGCATAGTCGCACTTGATTTCCTCCCCACTAAGCCCTACATCTATAACTATGTTTAAAGATGAATATGGCAAAAATACAATGACACTCCAACAAGCAACGCTTCCCGTTCCTCAATTTAATCAAATTCAACTTGCCGATTTAAAACAACAGATTGAACAGACCATTCAAAACGGTCAAAACTTCTTAAACCAACTCAATGAAGTTCCGCAAAGCCCTGAAGCCCAACTGGCAACCTTGGCAGAAGTCGACCAACTTGAAAATAACATGAGTGAATCGTGGGGCATTTTGTCGCATCTGAATGCGGTCATGAACAATGCTGAAACCCGTGAAGTGTATCAAGCGCTGTTACCGAGTTTAAGTGAGTACTATACGCAGCTTGGACAACATACGGCGTTGTATCAAACCTATCAACAGATCCATGACAGCGCCGTATTTCAAACGCTGAGCGAAGCACAACAAAGCGCAATCAAACTCGCGTTACGTGACTTTAAACTGTCAGGTGTTGCACTCCAAGGTGAAGCCAAAAAGCGTTATGCTGAAATCTCGGCACGTTTATCCCAACTGTCTTCAGACTTTTCCAATCATGTCCTCGATGCAACCCAAGCCTACTTCAAGCCTTTGACCGAAGCACAACTCAAAGGTCTGCCGCAAAGCAGTGTTGAATTGTTAAAACAATACGGACAACAACGTGAGCTTGAACAAGCCGTTGCCACACTCGACTTCCCCGCTTATTTTGCGATTATGACCTATGCTGATGATCGTGAATTAAGAGAAGAGCTGTATAAGGCCTATGTTACCCGTGCCTCAGAACAATCTGATAAGACTGAATTTGATAATACCCCGGTGATGGAAGAAATCCTGAGCTTACGCCAAGAAATGGCGCAACTGCTTGGTTTCAACAACTTCGCTGAATATTCCCTTGCCAGCAAAATGGCACCTGATGTGGAAACGGTGAATCAATTTTTGGTTGATCTGGCAGAACATGCGCGTACCCCAGCGCTTGCCGAAATTGCAGAACTGAAAGCGATTGCACAACAAGATGGCATTGCAGAGTTAAAACCGTGGGATGCAACCTACTATTCTGAGAAGCTGAAACAACAACAGTTCAATCTTTCTCAAGAAGCATTGAAACCCTATTTCCCTGCACCCAAAGTGGTACAAGGTTTATTCCAGATCGTACAACGCCTTTACGGCATCCAGATCGTTGAGCGCCAAGCCCCTGTCTGGCAAGATGATGTCCGTTATTTCGAAATTGAAGATCAAGGCCAAGTGGTCGGCGGTTTCTACTTCGATTTATATGCCCGTAACGGAAAACGTGGTGGTGCATGGATGAGCGGTTTCCGTTCTCGTGTACAAACCGCCAAGGGTCTACAAAAACCGATTTGCTATATGGTGTGTAACTTCACCCCACCGATTGGCGACCAACCTGCGCTCCTCACCCACGATGAAGTGATTACTTTATTCCATGAGTTTGGTCATGGCTTACATCATATGCTCACCGAAGTGGATAATATCTCGGTAGCAGGTACTCACGGCGTGGCGTGGGATGCAGTGGAGTTACCAAGCCAGTTTATGGAATTCTGGGCATGGGACAATGAAAGTTTGGATGTACTCAGTGAGCACACCGAAACTAAACAGACTTTACCGCAAGAATTGCTATCTGCATTGTTGAATGCACGTTTCTTCCAGTCTGGTATGCAAACCTTGCGTCAGATTGAATTTGCATTGTTTGATCTCAGCATTCACCGCCAAGCACCAGCCTTAAACAGTCAGCAAATCCAAACGACATTGGACGATATCCGTGATCAATTTGCCGTGGTTCCCACGGTAGCTTATAACCGTTTCCAGCACAGCTTTAGTCATATTTTTGCAGGTGGTTATGCGGCAGGTTACTACTCTTATAAATGGGCAGAAGTTTTAGCCAGTGATGCCTTCGATCGTTTCGAAAGCGAAGGTATTTTTAATACCGAGACTGGAAAAGAGTTTAGAAAGTTTATTCTAGCAGTTGGCGGAAAAGATACAGCACTTGATGCGTTTCGCAATTTCCGAAAAAGAGAACCGAAAATAGATGCATTATTACGCCATCAAGGTTGGACGAACACCGATAAAACCGCTTAAACTACGTCATTATTGTTCACAGGATGTAATTAACTGACATGAAAAGACAGTTCATCGCGGGCGCAAAATGCCCAAAATGTGGAGCCTTAGATCGTGTGGTTAAGATCATCACTGTGGATGACGAGTGGATTGAATGTATCGAATGTGCTTATAGCGAAAAGCGCCCGACCCACGTGGAACCGGCGCAATCCGCTGAGCCAGATGAAATTGGGGTGATACAGTTCAAACCTCGTCATTTTGACTAGAAGGTTTAAAGTGATGTCCGCATACCAAACAGAAAATTCCAAATTATTATGGATAATAATTGGTGGAATGAGTGTTGTTGTGGTGCTGTTCCTTGCTGTCCAATGGTTTCTAGCACAAAAAGACCAGCCATCTGCACAGCCTGTTGCAGAAAAAACCGTTGCTCCTGCGCAAGCAGAAGCTGCCACGTCTGATGAGGTGAGCACCGCAACAAGTGATGTTGCTGCTCCAATCCAATTGGTTGAAGAATCGATTGTGAAAGACCCCTTGCCTGTAAATGATAGTTTGGCAAAAGAAGAAATTGCCAAACTGGATGATATTCATCAACAATTGCAAGACCAGCAGCATGAATTAAAGCAGCAACATCACGATGTTGATACTCTGCTGAAATTGAAAGAAGATCAAATCAAACTGCTAGAAGCCCAAATTGCGGCACAAAGTAAATCTTGATAAATAAAAGCATTAACAGCAGTTAATGCTTTTTCATATCATCTCCCTTTAATCTAAAATTTGCTTGGTACCCTGTTTAAACTGAATTGGCTTTTGAATCGTCTGTGCAATTAGAATGCCCAGCAAAGTTAAACCACCGCCAATGTAGTGGAACATCTGTAAATGTTCACCCAACAAGGCCACCGCAATCAACGCAGTAAATAAAGGTAAAAGGTTCATAAAAATACTGTTTCGATTTGGCCCTAAATGTCTTACTCCTTCGATCCATAAATACGACAACAATACTGACGAAAAAATACTGGCATAGACAATTAAGGGAATAGTCTGTTGGTTCAATTGCATTTGCGAAGCAGGCAAGAAGATAAAGAAAGGCAATACATAGACAATCGCAAAACAGGATTGTACAAAATTCGATTGCCATGCAGGAATTGGCATTTTCCAACGCTTTAATAGCACCCCATATAGGGCATAACCAGCCGCAGCAATCAGCATCAAACCATCACCCAAATGCACTCCTTGCTTCCAGATATCTGTAATTGAACCATGACTCAGCAAATACAAGATGCCATAAAAAGATAAGGCACCGCCAAACAACATGCCGTAACTTAGCCGATCTTTCAGCATCACACTACTTAAAATCATGGTCAGCAAAGGAATCAATGCCGTTACAATCGCCATATTGGTCGCCGTCGTGGTCGATGCCGCCTGATAAGACAAAAACTGGAAGAGAGACACGGACAGAAAACCACCTAATGCCAATTGTTTCCAGTACTGCTGAATGGTTTTGCGATTTCTCCAGACTGGAATCAGCACAAAGGTACTCATCACGGCGAGTGCCAGCACCAGACGATAAAATGTAATCGCCACAGGCGAAATGGCATGACTGGCCATTTTCGACACCACCACATTGCCCGCCCAAAACAAAATGGCCAATAAGGGATAAAAATACGCTTTCTGAAACATGATCTAGATACCTATACATTGCAGTACCAGTCATGCTAAAAAATAATCAATGCACTGTTCCTCGATAATAAGACGACCACTATCGAAAAACAGACAATCTATTCAGGATATCTGCCAAGATGGGAAAAAATTTTCAACATGGATTTATGGATTATCCCGTTTATGCTTTTTCGGAAAACTATCCGCATGGGCATATTGAGGATTGGCATAGTCATGACCGAATTCAATTGATTCATACTCTTTCTGGCGTGATTCGGTTGCAAACGCATGAAGGGATTTGGATTACCCCACCTGGACGTGGGGTCTGGATTCCAGCGCATAAACCACATGCCCTGCTCAGTAGTGGTGATGTCAAAGCCCGAGGGATTTTTATAGAAACCTCAGCACAAACCCATCTGAGTTCAGAATGCCGTGTGGTTGCCATTCCTGCTTTACTACGAGAGCTAATGAGTAGCGCAATGCAGATCAAAACAGCCATCCAGCCGAATAGTCGTGATGAAAGACTGTTACAGTTAATCTTAGACGAAGTTCGGATATTGCCAGCCCTTGCCTTTAATTTGCCAGATCCTCAAAGCCCCAAGCTTTTGCAACTGTGCCAAAGAATTAAAGACAATTTGGCCTTGGACTGGGGGCTCGAAGAGACAGCACAGCAACTGCATATCAGCAGTAAAACTCTGGCACGGCATTTCCAGAATGAAACTGGTCTGCATTTTTCTCACTGGGTACGCCAAGCCAAACTAATGCAAGCCATGATTGATTTGTCTCTGAACAAACCCGTTTTAAATGTTGCCTTGGACTTGGGCTATGACAGTCCAAGTGCCTTTAGTGCCATGTTTAAGCGTGAAACCAGCATGACACCCAGTGATTATCTGAAACAATTTTCTGACACATTGAGTTAAGTGTCCTGAGCATAGATTGGGTGAAGAATCTCATTCCTTTCATCCTTACAGCAGCATAAAATAAGCGCAATCTTCCAATACCCGAATCGCTATGGATGCTCAACACACCAATCGCAACCTAATGATGGCGATTGGTTGCCTTACCCTTTCTGCGCTGCTTTTTTCTGTAATGGGCATTTGTATTCGTTATGCTTCACATAGCGTCGATAACTACACCATTGTATTTTTCCGCAATGTGGTTGGGTTGATCCTGTTTTTGCCTTTTATATTTAAACAAGGAACCAGTTTTGTAAAAACAGAAAAACTGTGGATGCATACTTGGCGTAGCATTGTCGGGCTTGCTGCCATGTATGGCTTTTTCTATGCGATTGCCCATTTAAAACTTTCCAATGCCATGGTGTTTACCTACTCATCTCCGATTTTTATTCCGCTGATTGCTTGGTTGTTTCTCAAAGAAAAAGTCACCACGGCAATGTTGCTCGCCGCAGTACTCGGCTTTATCGGGGTGTTCTGTGTGGCCAAGCCTGATCAAGGCTTATTCAACTGGATTTCTGTTGTCGGGATCAGCTCCAGCCTGTTGGCCTCGATGGCCTTTGTCACAGTACGTGCCCTGACTCAAACCGAACCGCCTGAACGTATTGTGTTTTATTTCTGCTTGATTGGTTCTTTATTGTCTGTCATTCCCATGTTTTGGGTATGGCGCCCTTATCATTTACAAGAATTATTGTTTTTGATTGGTGCAGGTGTACTGGCCAATGTCAGCCAGATATTTATGTCACATGCCTACCGTCTGGCCCCTGCTGGGCAGATTGCGCCGGTCAACTATATTGCAATTATCTTTGCAGGACTTTGGGGCTTTTTACTGTGGAATGAAGTGCCTGATTTATATAGCGTGATTGGTTTTGGCATTATTCTCTCAGCGATTTTGTTATGTAGCCCTTTAATACAAAGGTCAAAAAAGTCAGTATTGTAAGTTCATGACTTTGGATCAGGGTGTAAATCCAGTACATAATGACCTAGAATTTCCCGTTTCGGCTTATCAACAACGACCACAAGATAGGTATTATCTAAGGGTACTGGGATATTAATATGCTGGAATTGCCCATCTTGAGTTTCATAAATATGTTTCACATACCATTCCCAAGCCGTACAGGAATGATACCACTGTTCAATCACAAGATCAGCATAGCCCCATAAATCTACAATTTCCTCGGCACTCTCCGTAACATCTAACATGGGAGGGAAAAAGGTTGCCTGATATTCTTTCTGGCTCAATGCTTTCATAGATTAGCCTATTCAATAAAATAACAATAAAAAAGCACCCGAAGGTGCTTTTTAGGTTCAACGCTTAATGTTTATACCAACCAAACATCTGGAAGACATATGGTGCATAAGTCACCAATACCAAAGATGAGAACAATACGATAATCGGCAATAACCAACGCTCATAACGGAAGTAGAAACTGGTGTATTTTTCTTTTGCTTCCCGATCGGCGGCCGAGACCTCTTCATCCCCGACGGAGAGTCGCGTCAGCAAGTGGTTCAAGGCAACAGGTGGTGTTACATAACCAAATTCGAATGCCACCAATACGATCATCCAGAAGTGGATCGGATGGATACCATTTTCGTAGGCCACTGGTGCAACCGTCGCAGCAACTAGAATCACCGCACCAAATGGATCAGTGGTCATCCCAATAATCGCAAGTAACAACGCAATGAAGGCAAGTGAAATATAGATATTGCCCAAGTGTGTCGGTAATAATTCAACCACTTCAGCCCGTTCGATTAAACCACCCACGCTCGCAGACAAAGCCATCAGCAAGATTAAAGCGCCGATATGCCCCACCGTTTCTGAAGTTGCAAAACGTAGTGCTCCACCAAAACCAAGGCTTTTGCTGCCATGTGGATCATGTGATTTCAGGAACTCAGATTTTTTCTCGTGTTCACGAACCAAGGCTTCATGCTGAACATCAACCACTGGAGCAGGTGCAAGTTTCGATGCAAATAACTTGTCAAACAAGATCATGGCAATCAACACCAATGGCAAAATCATTGGTGCGGTAAATTCATTGATTGAGGTATCTAAAGCTAGCTTGTAGAACATCACCACCGCAAAACCAATGACCACATAAGGAATCACGGGTACGCAGGCACGCAACATGCCAGGAACCGCAATTTTAGGCGAGTTCACACGGAATTTTTCTTCAGCAAGAATCAGAGAAACTCCGAGGAAGATGAATGCAGTTAACCAGAAGACATAGATACCATGATCAAATAATTCAGTCGATGTGACATGACGGCTATCCAGCATTGAAATCAGGATGACCAATAAACATGGACGAATCACCACCCCCAAAGAACCTGACATTGCGGAGACCGCTAAGGCATATTGACGACGTGCACCCGAGTTCCACACTTCTTTATAAATGATCGCACCCGCTGCAATAACGAAAATCCCTGAAGCCCCTGTATAGGCTGTCGGAATCGCGGCTGCAATCAAGATCAACCAAGTTAAGGTCTCTGGTGCCAAGTTCCAAGGACGCAAGATGTTTAAGAATAAATCCATGACACGGGTTTGGGTCAGCAACATACCAGCCCAGATGAACAATGCCAGATTTAAGAAAATACCCGAGAACTCAACCAGAATACCTAAGTAGATCCCTTGCCCCATTGGATAATCCATGAAGAAGGTAAATACAATCCCTGTTACCAGAGACATGAAGGCATACAGCGGAACACTCAATACTGCCAAACCAAAGTTTCCATTCGGTTGGGCAGACTTTGGAATAAAAATGAACTGGAAGATACTAATGATGGTGAGAGACACAAATAAGGTGATCCACAAGCAGTACAATACCGTCGTTTTGCCTGCAACCTCTACACCCGAGTTTAATACTGAATGATATTGACTCAATACTGAATAACTGAGCAATGCATTACCCGCAACCATCAACGCAGAATAGACACGGAAATCAATCTTGGTTTTAGGTGCACGTAAACTAATATGGTGATAACGTAAAGATGCCGTAATAGAAGCAAACAACACCATAATCAATAAAATAACTGTTTGATTTTCAGTACCGTATTTAAAGATACCGAAGAAAGTCGTTTCAACCTTACGATAAGTACGAATACTTGGATGCTCTTCCAAGTGCTTCATCGCTTTATCATAGAACTGATATTTTTCTTCACATTGTTGTTGTGCCGCTAATAGCGAGGCACGAACGTCAGATTCAGAGGCAGCCCCAAACATACTCGCAAACTCATCAGCAGCATTCGCTTTCATCTGCGCTTGAACTTGTGCATCAATGTTTGGATGCCGATCACAAGATGGTTTTTCAGGTTCCGCACGTAAAAACGAATATTGCATCCCCGTTGTTTGATCACCATAAAGACGCTCCCCCATACGAAGCATCTGACCGTGAATCATTTCGCCTGTACCAATAAGCAAAGTCATTAGCAACAAGGCAAGAATAATGAAGGTTGATATCCAATCATTCCAGATAGTGCCTAACCGGGCTAATCCAGACTTATTCTCTTGATCATTTTGCATGTCTATTCCAATTTATTGTTATCAACATCCATCCGAAGATGTTGAATCATGCGATGTCCATGGTTGATGGATAAATGCATTTACCCATCGAATCACCAGTCCTTTTTTAACAGCTTAAATTTGCAGCAAACTTCTAGAAAAAAGAATGACTGCAATCACTTTTTTATTGGTTGTTTTTATCAATTTATATGTACTCTCTCGACTACCCTCGCATTTCATCCTTATTTTGATTACAAATTTAACAGCCTAAATAAACTTTTACCGTTGTTCAAACGGTCAGAGCGTTTAACCCTAAAGCAAGCTATTCAATCTTTTCCGTCTATTTATAACATAACTGTATCGATCTTTAATCACATAATAATTGTCATAAGTTTCAACCTAGCTCTTATGACTCTCTGCTCCTTAATCACCCACTATACCGATCAACAAATCGCTTGTTTGATTTTTAGCAGCGATTCGATCAATCAGGTCAAGGTTTAGGAAACGAGATTGCAGGGACGCCAGATATTGAGAAACAAATCGACAATCCACATCTGTTTTAACAACATCCCCACCCAGATAAACAAGGTTAGATTCAGGAAAATACTTCAAATTTCAACCAACTGGCCCAGATCGGTTGCTTGCCTCATCGGATAAACCATAAAGAAAGTAAAAGCACCTCCTATAATAATCACCATATAGAAGCTCCCCCTTCCGTAATAACTGGCCATGGATCATCTCTCCAATACCAATAATCCAGCGAATAAGCAATAAAAAAAGGAAAATAAAAGTTGATATCCACTCGGTCCAAATATTACTTAATAGACCTAACCCAGATTTTTTCTGTTCATCATCTTGCATATCTATTCCAGTTTATTGTGATCAACATCCCTCCGAAGATGCTGAGTTTTCAATGTACATGGTCAATAGAGAATAGATTTATTCTCTTTATAACCAATCCCTCTATACACCCACTGAAATATTATTAAGTTTATTTATCAAATGATTATTACATTCTCATTTTTATATTTTTATCAATAAATAAGCCATACCACAGAGCAGACCACCAATTGCGCCAATCAAATGTGCTTCGGTCAGCACAGGACTCCCGATCAACTGTGCTGTCCCTGTTTGTCCAAAGGTATTTTCCCAAATGAGTTTGGCAGCAATTAATGCCAGCACCAAGATTGCAAATTTTCGTTCATTCTTATATTGCAAATACACTACACCGACTGCGGTATAGAGACCATGCAAGACTCCAGAAAGTCCAGCATAAGCATCAACATAAGGTAAATAAAAATAAAAAATCAGACTAATGAATGGTGGCAAAATCAACAATAATGCACCTAGATGCCAATTGCGCACATGCGGAAAAATAAAAGGCAAACAAGCAAAGGCCATCATATTGAGCAGAAAATGAATCCAACCGACATGTACCCAGTGTGCAGTCCAGATGCGCCAAAATTCGTCAAGCAAGATGGGTCGCCAATAAATAAAATGATCAGAAAAAACTTGCAGACAAGCCGATATGGAAATACATATCGCGATCAAAATGATTTTGCTTATCCATATTTGATCTTTCATTTATCGCTCACCTTTTGAAAAAACCGACCTTCTATAAGTTTAGATGCTTCACCTATAAAAGGTCGTTTAATTCAGGTTACTCAGCTGGTGTTTCTTGTGCTGGTGCGGCTTGATCTTGTACTGGAGCGACTTGATCTTGCGCAGGAGCCCCCTCACCACCATCAAACAGCGAGTCTAATTCTGCCGAACTTTCTTGTTTATCATCCCAGAAAGTAGTTAAGCCTTCATCACCCGCTCTAACACCGGTATGCTCAGTCCAGTAACGATCTGCAATACCACGCACCATTAGACCCGCCATTCTATCAATTAAACGGAACTGTGGATTAGCAGGCTTATCATCACTTGTCGCCTTCGCATAAGAACGGAATGCATCGCGTAACTTGGCATCATCACCGCTCGCCTGGGCTGCAACAGCATATAAAGCATGTGCCAGACGTACCCCTTTTTTCTCGCCAATTTGCATCGATTGTTTCATGGTTGCATAAGGTTCAGGCTTACCATCACCCGCTCCTGGCAATAAAGTCCAGATCACTGCACGGGTCGCCATTGGCGCGCCCCAGAATTTTTCGTTGTCCAAGCAGGTCATACCACGTTCAACAATTCCGGCAATATCTTTAGGCACGTTAACTGCACCACCCGAGTTAATATCATTGGTCATAGCTTGCAAGCCACTCACCATTCCAAGTAAATACACGGTTTGATCAAGATCATTGCGCATGGTTGGACATGAGTCACCTAGTTTATATTTGTATTTAGTTTCCCAACGGTTGGCAAATAACTGATAACCCGCATATTGCCGCTCTGCCGCAATCGCAGCCCAACGTTTTTGTTCAATACGCGCATCTTGTGCCTCAGAAACCTGACCTGATTTGGATGCACGTAAATAGCGCAACTCTGCTTCCAGGGCCTGATTTTCCGCACAAACACCCGATGCCGTATAAAGTAAAACAGCCATACGGGTTGGATCAGCCCCCATATCTTTGGTTGACATCACCGCTGGAGTTAAGGCATTACCTGAATTACACACCATTTCAGCATCATCCATTGCCAAAATCGGTGGAACAATATGTTTCTCACCAAAACCAAGTGCCACATTGGCGCCCGTTTTAATCACATATGAACATCCTGATAGCATTGATGTTGCCAAAACGGTAACCGCCACACCTTGTCCAATTTTATGGAGTTTAGACATACTTCCTGTCCCTCTAATAATTTGTTTTTTCCTTTTAGCTGTACATTATCAGATGCAAAACTTGAATTAAAGAGTAATTGCTCTAATTTTAACTTGGACATTTTGACACAATTCACAGACGAAAGAATTGACAATTGGGCACATCAACAGAAATTTCAGGCAAAAAAAAGTAGCATTGCGACGGTTCAGCACATGCTACTTATTAACTGGTAAAATCGTGAAACTCTTTATATTTTAGTTTTTTTGAAAATAATCCTTGAGTAATGTCCCAGCTCTTCCTACTACGATCGCCATAACGATTGCAATTACTAGAAACATCCACATTGAAATCTCCATAGAGACCTCCTACACTTGTGTATCTATTTTTGATAGATACTAGATTGGCGTTCATCATCGATATTCACGGGAGAGTGATATATTGACGACACTTTCAATCTCTTTCTCTTGATCACTGCAACATGTTGCGATTGACGTGATTCAAGATATTCCCTGAGTAAAGTTCCTGCTCTTCCTACTACAATCGCAAAAATAATTGCGATCACCAGAAACGACCATGTTGGAATTTCCATTTAGAACCTCCACCACCCTTTACGTTGGTATTTGTACTTTAACGAAAATAAATCGGGCTTGATGGTCAGATTGTCTGACAATCATTACTTTTATGATTTTTAGAGTATTTAATCTAACAATTTAATCAAAATAGCAAAAAAACAATTTAAGGCTTTGAAATTTATATTATTTTAAATTATGCACAGTTGTATAATTGTCAAACAATCAGCTGAGTTTTGCTCGTATTTTTAACTTTTTCCATTGTGCGTATGACAATTGATCCCACCAAACGATGCAAGGTTTATGCTTTTTATGAGAAAAATAGAGCGCAATATAGAGTTGATGATCCAATATTTTAACAATCTGTCGACGCTGAATTTTCAATGTCGGATCCGAAAATTCGAATGAACAGTCCTGATGATCCAAGTATTCAAACCGTCTGATCTGAGGCTGTCTCAAAAAAACAAACCAAGAAATCGTCATTCCTAGAAGACTAAGTAGCCACCATCCAATGCTGACTAACGCATAGAGTAAACTCAGGAGAAAGATTAACAGCAAGAGTTGCAACACAAACGCAAACCTGCTGTATTGCAACTCAAAAACATGCTTAGCCATGTACATAATGTTTGAGTTTGAGAATAAAGTCTTTTAATTCTGTACGAGGTGGTTCCCCAACTTCCATAAACCAGTCCAATAAATCAGGGTCTTCTTGATCGACAAGCTCTGCAAATAAGGCTTTTTCAGCCGTATCGGCAGTTAAATAGTAGTTTTTAACATACGGGTCAAAATACACATCAATTTCTTTTAAACCACGACGTGCACGATACACGACCTTACGCTCTTCCAGTGTCATTTCATCAGACATGATGGGCTCCGCAATGTAACAATTTTTCCATAGTGTACCTGATCTCGCCAATGAAGTTCTTAGAGATTTTTCTCAAGTGACCAAATACATCAATCAAATTGAGCATTGATCACATTGTTCAGTATTTTCGATTTCTTGTATGGTGATCATGATGATTTAAATCCAACACACTAGGGAAAAATAACAAATGCAATCAGGTGCTATTCGTCCAGTTCCAAACATGCTTCCACGCAAACTGTTTACTTCAGATCATGAAGCCTTCCGCGAGACCGTGCGCAAATTCTATGAAAAAGAAGTAGTTCCAAATATTGAGAAATATGAGAAGCAACAACATGTGGACCGTGACTTATGGAATAAGGCAGGTGAACTTGGCTTGCTTTGTACGACCATGCCAGAACAATATGGTGGTTCAGGAGTCGACCGCCTTTACAGCATGATTCTGATTGAAGAACAAGCCTATGCCATGGATTCCAGTACTGGTTTCTCTTTGCATTCCGACATTGTTGCCAATTATATCAACAACTTTGGTAATGAAACACAGAAGCAATACTGGTTACCAAAGATGGCCACTGGTGAAGCAGTCACGGCCATTGCCATGACTGAGCCTGGAACAGGTTCAGACCTTCAAGCAGTACGGACGACTGCGGTACTGGATGGCGATGAATATGTCATCAATGGTTCAAAGATCTTTATTACCAATGGTTATCTCTGTGACATGGCAATCGTGGTCTGTAAGACTGGCAACAATGAAAAAGGTTCAGCTAATTTATCTTTGCTGATTGTGGAAGCAGATCGTGCGGGCTTTAGCAAAGGCAAACCTTTGAATAAAATCGGCATGAAAGGCCAAGATACCTGTGAATTGTTCTTTGATAATGTCCGTGTCCCGAAAGAAAACTTGTTGGGAATGGAAGGCATGGGCTTTATCATGTTAATGAAAGAATTGGCTTGGGAGCGCATGCTGGTCGCGATTATCTGCCAAGCAGGTGCAGAAGCAGCCTTTGCGCATACCGTGCAATACACTAAAGATCGTAAAGCCTTTGGCAAAGCGATTAGTACTTTCCAGAATACTCGCTTTAAGCTGGCAGAATTACGTACTGAAATTGATTTTTGCCGTACCTATCTGGATCGATGTATGGAACTACAACTTGAAGAAAGCTTGGGGGTTGATGCCGCTGCCGCAGCCAAATACAAGATATCAGATATGTTCTCAAAAGTCGTGGATGATTGTTTACAACTACATGGTGGTTATGGCTATATGCTGGAATATCCAATTGCTCGCGCTTATATCGATAATCGTGCCAATCGTATCTATGCAGGTACCAATGAAATCATGAAAGAACTGATTTCACGTACGCTCTAATCAATCGATCCAATTGAATACGAAATGGGATCACGCCGAATGCATGATCCCATTTTTATTTATTTTTTAGCAGCCTTTTCTGTGGCTTGTGCTGACTGTGGATTCATGCGTGCCGAGAGCTGCTTAATGGAAGGATTATCCATATATTGCTGCATGGTGGTATTTAATGCGGTACGGGCATTCTGAGTGGTGAAATGTGCAACTTCAGCACCGACATCACTGGCCTTTTTTGCCCAAGCCTTGCCTTCAGCAGACTGATAGAAATTCAAAGCCGCCTGTAATTCCTTTTCGCTAAAACTCTCGACATAACGCTGTACAATAAATTGCTTACGCTGTTCACTATTCAGGTTCTTGCTTAAGTCCGTATAAAAGCTTTCAGGTAAATCTTTCGGCAAACGCATACGAATTTGCTCGACAATCATTTTATCGGTATTTTGCAAGCCCTGCTCTGTTCCATCTACAGATACCAACTTTTGTGCAATCACTTGTTTTTGTTTTAGATCATCTGCAAAGGCGAGTGTACTAAGTAATAATGTCCCCAAGATGAAGATGTGCTTCATTGAATTGTCCCTAATCTAAATGTTCTAATCTGCTCAATATACGCGATATTGCCTAGATTTAAAGCCGCATTACAAATAAAAAACCCTATGCAGGTGCATAGGGTTTTCATGAACGAAATAAATGAGTTATGACACTAACTTTGGTTTACGCTCAACTTGCTCACCACGTTTATGGAAGTGTAAGACTTCATCACTGAATGATGCATCTTTCAATTCTTTACGGTCGGCTAGATAGTTATTGGTAATTTTCCACGGTGCCTTTTTCCCTTGCTTCGGCATCACATTGGCCGCACGTGCGATATAGCCCGAAGACATTTTGCCCATAATTGTATCGTGTTCACGTAATGCCGGATCAGCATGAGCAATCACTTCGTCATAGCCATTTTTATCCATGTGATTCAGCAAGCGACAGATATAATCCGCTGCAATATCAACTTTCAATGTCCAAGAAGCATTGATATAGCCAATAATCATTGCCATATTGGGTATATCACTGACCATCACACCTTGATAGAGCATGTGTTGAGAGGTGTCCATTGGCTTGCCATCAATCGTACCTTTTATCCCACCCAAAATCTGAATTTCCAAGCCTGTTGCAGAAATAATGATATCGGCCTCTAGGTGTTTCCCCGATTTTAACTGGATGCCATTGGTAGTGAATTTTTCAATTTGATCTGTTTCAACATCAGCATGGCCTTCACGTAATGCCTTGAATAAATCACCATCTGGTACGACACAAAGACGCTGATCCCATGGATTATAGCTCGGGGTAAAGTGTTTCATATCCACCTTACCTTTCAACTGCAATTCAATGCCTTTTAACAGTAAGCGACGAACAGTTTTCGGATATTTCTGTGCCAGGGCATAGATACCTCGTTGCATACCGATATTACGTGCACGGGTAAATTTATACGCGGTTTCTTCAGACATAAATTTACGGGTTTTTTCATAAATAAAGTCAATTGAAGGAATCGTGGCAATATACGAAGGCGAACGCTGTAACATGGTGACATGTCCTGCCCCACCTTTCACCATTGAAGGAACAAGGGTAATTGCAGTAGCACCACTCCCAATGATCACCACTTTCTTACCTGTGTAATCTAAATTCTCAGGCCAGTGTTGTGGATGAATCAATTGACCTTTGAAATCTTCTTGTTTCGGGAATTTCGGTGCATAGCCTTGATCATAGTTATAATAACCGGTACAGCCCATCACAAAATTTGCTGACCAGATTTGCTTTTTCTTATTGCTGTCTTCGATTTCAACCGACCATTTTTTCTTGCTTGAATCGTAGTTTGCAGACAATACACGATGGCCAAAATGAATTTTCTCTTTTAACTGATTTTCGCTGATCACATCGCTTAAATAACCCTTGATCTCCGCACCACTGGCCAAGACTTTGTCTTTTGCCCATGGTTTAAAATTAAAACCAAAGGTTGACATATCCGAGTCAGAGCGAATCCCAGGGTAACGGAATAAATCCCAAGTTCCACCAAAGCTATCACGACGTTCCAAGATTTCGAATTTACGTTGTGGGCAGTTCTTAGACAGATGCACAGCTAACCCGATCCCAGAGATACCTGCACCAATAATTAATACATCGACTTGCTTTTCCATTTTTTTTATACCCTGTATAAACCATGACTTTATTAAAGCACAAATTTGACAATACGCAATGTCAAGTTTGGTCATTCATCGGTTTTTTCATATCACTTCGGGACATTTTAAAGAAATTGATGGGTAAAAAATCCTGAGTTTTTTGATCGGATCTCTTTAAACAAAGAGATGAATGAAAGGGTGAAATTTGTAGCGATGGACAAGTTAGCAATTTGAAAGAATAGATCCAAAAACTCATCAGCTGCAAATAAATGCTAGCGCAAGAAAAGCTTCATTAACAGTTCATCTGTATATTCTGCCTTATTTTTCAATGCCTTTGATTCTACACCATAAACTTGAAAGCCTCGTTTCTGATAGAAATCAATGGCTGGCTGATTATCATCGGCAACACTCAGTAAAATTTGTTCGACATCGTCTTTGCTATATTCAATGACAGCATCCAGTAATTGACTGGCGATCCCTTGTCTTTGAAATTCTGGTTCAATAAATACGCTGGATAAATAGGCTTTATGACAAAGCTTTACCCCAAGCTCTCGTGTCAAAGCTGCTAAACCGATAATACTATTGTGGTGATAAACACCAAAGGTAGTTGAATTTGATAAGCAGCTTTCAAAAAACGTCAATGGTTTCAGCACTTCTACGGCATAAGTAGAACCAAACATTTCTGGGGTGTTCACTAAAGCGGAGAGTCTAATCGCCCTAAAATCATTGAGCTCATTCACAGTTAGAATTTTAATTTCAACATCGAACATATTTATCTATATTTAATTTTTTATAGTGACACGGCTTAATTTAGCACATCGGCCTGATCTACGAATGACAATTGATCAGCAAATTATGATTTAAAAGTTTTCTATTTCAAATGCTGATGAAAACCAGACAATAAAAAAGACCGGTTATTACACCGGTCTTTTTTGGAACAACTGACTGTTCTACACGTAGAAGTATTATTTTACTTCACGGTCAACGAGTTCAACGTAAGCCATCGGTGCAGCATCACCTGCACGGAAGCCCGCTTTAAGAACACGAAGATAACCGCCGTTACGTTCTTTGTAACGAGGGCCAAGAACGGTAAATAATTTACCAACAGTTGCTGCAGAACGAGTACGAGCAAACGCTAAACGACGGTTTGCTACTGTATCGTTTTTAGCTAAAGTGATTAAAGGCTCAGCAACGCGGCGAAGTTCTTTCGCTTTAGGCAAAGTTGTTTTAATTAACTCGTGCTCTACTAAAGCATTTGTTAAATTTTGGAACAACGCCTTACGATGGCTGCTTGTACGGCCTAATTTCACACCACTATTACGATGACGCATGGTGATAGTCCTACTTAATTAACGGCTACGATAGGCAAAACGGTCATCCATACGGAGACTAGCGGGTGGCCAGTTCTCTAAACGCATGCCGAGTTGTAAACCTTTCGATGCCAAAACATCTTTGATCTCTGTTAACGATTTTTTACCTAGGTTAGGAGTTTTTAACAACTCAACTTCAGTACGTTGAACAAGATCACCAATGTAGTAAATATTTTCTGCCTTCAAACAGTTAGCAGAACGAACAGTAAGCTCGAGATCATCTACTGGACGAAGCAAGATCGGGTCAACTTCTTCGCGAGGTTCTTGAGCAACAGGCGTTTGATCTTTCTGAAGATCAACAAAAATTGCAATTTGTTGTTGCAAGATTGTTGCCGCTTTGCGGATTGCTTCTTCTGGATCAACAGTTCCATTAGTCTCAAGATCGATCACTAACTTATCAAGATCGGTACGTTGTTCAACACGAGCATTTTCTACTGTGTATGAAACACGCTTGATTGGGCTATAAGAAGCATCTAACTGTAAACGACCTACTGGACGTGTTTCACCTTCAGGGAAACGTGAGTCAGATGTTTCATAACCACGACCTTGAGCAACTTTCAGGCGCATTTTTAATGAACCTGTAGAACTCAAAGTACCGATTAAATGATCAGGGTTAACCACTTCAACATTATGAGGTAAACGAAGGTCAGCTGCAGTTACATCACCTGCCCCTTGTTTCTCTAATGTTAAATATGCTTCATTTTGATCGAACAGCTTAATAGACAATCCTTTTAGGTTCAGCAAGAGCTCGACGATGTCCTGCTGCAAGCCTTCTAAAGTACTGTACTCGTGCTCGACACCTTCTATTTCCACTTCAACCACAGCAGCGCCAGGTAAAGAAGACAATAGAATGCGACGTAAAGCATTACCTAGAGTATGACCAAAGCCACGCTCTAAAGGTTCCAGAATCACTTTTGCCGAGGTCCCGCTCACCGCTTCGACCTTGATCGCTTGCGGAGTTAGAAACTCGTTTGCAGTACGCGTCATTTATTGCTACCTCAAGGATTATTTAGAATACAATTCTACAATCAAGCTTTCGTTGATTTCAGCAGGTAAATCAGAACGATCTGGCGCAGCTTTGAATGTACCTTCTAACTTAGAATGGTCAACTTCCATCCAAGCAGGGATACCACGTTGAGCAGCTAATTCAATTGCGTTTTTAATACGTAATTGTTGTTTAGCGCCTTCATGTACTGCAATTACATCACCAGCTTTAACTTGGATAGATGCAATGTTAACACGACGACCATTCAAAGTGATGCTACGGTGAGATACTAACTGACGAGCTTCTGCACGTGTAGAACCAAAACCCATGCGATAAACAACGTTATCAAGACGGCTTTCAAGCAATTTCAACAAGTTTTCACCTGTTGCGCCTTTCACACGAGCAGCTTCTTTGTAGTAGTTACTAAATTGACGCTCTAACACACCGTACATACGACGTACTTTTTGTTTTTCACGTAATTGTAGTGAGTACTCTGATTGTTTGCTACCACGAGCCCCGCCATGTTGGCCAGGAGCTTTAGCATGTTTTTTAGTCTTAACGTCAAACGGTTTAACGCCAGATTTTAATTGCAGGTCTGTCCCTTCGCGGCGAGAGAGTTTGCATTTTGGACCAATATAACGAGCCATGAATGTTTCTCCTTACACGCGACGTTTTTTAGGTGGACGGCAACCGTTGTGCGGAATTGGAGTCACATCGGTAATGCTGTTAATTTTATAACCCACTGCACCTAATGCACGAACCGCAGATTCACGACCAGGACCAGGACCTTTTACAAGGACGTCCAAGTTTTTCAAACCGTAATCTAAAGCAGCTTTACCAGCAACTTCAGCAGCTACCTGAGCAGCAAACGGAGTTGATTTACGTGATCCACGGAAGCCTTGTCCACCTGAGGTAGCCCAAGCCAATGCATTACCTTGACGATCGGTAATCGTAACAATGGTGTTATTAAAAGAAGCGTGAATGTGTGCGACACCTTCAGAGACGGTACGAGTGACCTTCTTGCGTGCGCGAGTATCTTTAGCCATCTTTTAGCTTCCAGAAATCTTATTTCTTAATAGGTTTGCGCGGACCTTTACGGGTACGTGCGTTAGTTTTGGTGCGTTGTCCGCGAACAGGCAAGCTGCGACGATGACGAAGACCGCGGTAGCAGCCTAAATCCATTAAACGTTTAATGTTCATGGAAATTTCGCGACGTAAATCACCTTCGGTCGGAACCTTAGCAACTTCTGCACGAATCGCATCAAGCTGAGCATCATCTAATTCACGGATCTTTGTAGTTTCAGTGATACCTACAGCAGCCAAGATGTTCTTAGCAGTGTGGCGACCTACACCAAAAATATACGTGAGAGAGATAACAGCATGCTTGTTATCCGGAATGTTTACACCGGCAATACGAGCCATTCAATTTTCTCCAAAAAGGCAGTCAAGATAATCAACCGCCCCACAAAAATCTTGAGGGGCGGATAATAACCTAATTAGCCTACTGAAATCAACAGGTCTTAATTAAATTAACCTTGACGCTGCTTATGACGAGGTTCTGCGCTACAAATTACGCGAATAACCCCATTACGACGGATAACTTTACAGCTACCACAAATTTTCTTTACAGAAGCTTGTACTTTCATGATGAAACCTTCTAAGTGCGCTTATCCCTTAGGATGAGCAGTCGTTTTTCTCATTAACGTTTGATTATCATATTGATGCGAAGTAAGGTGCGCTTGGAGTTGCGCCATAAAGTCCATTACCACTACCACTACAATCAGTAACGATGTCCCACCCAAATGGAATGGAATACCGAACGAGCTTTGTAGCACCATAGGCATTAAACACACTACGGTAATGTAGATTGCACCAATGAAGGTCAAACGGTTAAGAATATGATCTAAATAACGAGCCGTTTGCTCACCTGGGCGGATACCAGGCACATATGCCCCGCTACGCTTTAAATTCTCTGATACTTCTTTCGGGCTAAATACTAGCGCAGTATAGAAATAACAGAAGAAGATAATTAATGCGCCAAAGAGCATTAGATACAACGGCTGTCCAGGCGATAACACCAATGCCAGATCTTGTAGACTACGTTTTACAATCCCTGCATTTGGATCAGCACTTCCTAACCATTGCCCCAAGCTCGCTGGAAATAATAACAATGAGCTTGCAAAAATCGCTGGAATTACACCTGCCATATTAATTTTTAATGGCAAATGTGTCTGCTGTGCAGTAAATACACGACGACCTTGTTGCTTTTGTGCGTAATTCACTGGAATACGACGTTGTGCTTTTTCAATAAACACGATCGCAGCTAAAACGGCTAATGAGAGTAAGCCGAATACCACTAATCCAATTAAACTACCCTGACCATTTTGAACAGACGTAAACGACTGAATCACAAGATTCGGCAAACCTGCCACAATACCTGCGAAAATGATCATCGAGATACCATTACCAACACCACGTTCGGTAATTTGCTCGCCCAACCACATCAAGAACATTGTTCCCGCAACTAACGAAGTTACTGCTGGAACATAGAATGCCAAACCTGATGTTAAGGTAATACCTTGACTAATCAAGCCAGCACACATCCCTACACCTTGCACCAGTGCAAGAAATAAGGTGCCATAACGTGTGTATTGATTGATTTTACGTTTGCCTTGCTCGCCTTCTTTTTTCAAAGCTTCCAGCGAAGGGACTACCGTAGACATTAACTGCACGATAATCGATGCAGAAATATACGGCATGATTCCCAACGCTAGAATCGACATGCGTTCTAATGCACCGCCAGAGAACATATTAAATAAACCTAAGAAGGTACCTTCATTAGCTTTAAAGAAATGCGCTAGCGCTACATTATCAATCCCCGGCAACGGAATATGCGCTCCTAGTCGAAAGACCAACAACGCGCCAATCAAGAACATTAATCGACGAATAATTTCACGGTATTTCACATGAAATGGTTGGCCTTTCATCATGTTGACATGACCTGAAGAACTAGGAGTCATAGACACTCGAGATTACTCCTCGACTTTACCGCCAGCAGCTTCAACAGCAGCTTTAGCGCCTTTAGTCAACACAACACCTTGAACAGTGAATGCGCGAGTGATTTCACCAGAAAGAACGATGCGAGCACGAATTTGGTCACGACGAACAACATTCGCAGCTTTTAAAGTTTCAAGGCTAACAACATCACCTTCAACTTTATTCAGCTCAGACAAACGTACTTCAGCAGTTTTCAAAGCGATTTGGCTAGTGAAGCCGAATTTTGGTAAACGACGATATAACGCTGTTTGACCGCCTTCAAAGCCTGGACGAGTACCACCACTTTTACGTGAATTTTGACCTTTGACACCACGGCCACCAGTCTTACCAACGCCAGAACCAATACCACGGCCTAAACGACGGTTATCACGCTTAGCACCTTCTGCAGGTGCAAGTTCATTTAAACGCAGAGTCATGGCTTATTCCTCTACACTAACCATATAGTAAACTTTGTTGATCATACCACGGTTAGAAGGCGTATCTTGCACTTCTACAGTATGACCAATACGACGCAGACCTAAACCTTGAAGGCAAAGTTTATGATTTTTTAAACGATGCGAAGAAGATTTAGTCTGGGTAACTTTAATCGTTTTCATGATTGATTACCCTTGAATTTGTTCTACTGAAAGACCACGTTTCGCAGCGACTTTCTCAGGAGAAGTCATATCACGCAAACCTTTGAAAGTTGCGTTTACTACGTTAGCAGCATTTGTAGAACCATAACATTTAGCAAGTACGTTATGTACACCTGCAGCTTCAAGAACAGCACGCATAGCGCCACCAGCAATTACGCCAGTACCTTCTGAAGCAGGTTGCATGTATACACGGCTTGCGCCATGACGAGCATTCACAGGGTGTTGTAAAGTCGTACCCGCGAGGTCTACAGTAATCATGTTACGACGAGCAGCTTCAAGTGCTTTAGAAATAGCAGCTGGAACTTCACGTGCTTTACCACGACCAAAACCTACACGACCATTACCATCGCCCACAACAGTTAATGCTGTGAAAGAGAAGATACGACCACCTTTAACAACCTTGGCTACACGATCAACGGCAACCAGCTTTTCAACGAGACCTTCGTTTTGTTCAACTTTCGCCATGATTAGAACTCCAAGCCGCCTTCACGAGCAGCATCAGCCAAGGCTTTGATACGACCATGATATTTAAAACCAGAACGGTCAAATGCAACTTTGGTAACACCAGCTGCTTTAGCACGTTCTGCGATCAAAGCACCAACTTTTGTAGCTGCATCTACATTACCTGTAGAACCGCTACGCAAAGATGCATCTAAAGTTGAAGCTTGCGCTAAAACTTTTCCACCATCTGCTGAAATAACTTGCGCATAGATGTGACGCGGCGTGCGGTTTACACACAAACGAGTCGCACCCAATGCACGAATGTGCAAGCGTGTGCTTTTCGCACGACGCAAACGGGTTTGTTTCTTTTCGTTCATAAGAACCTCGCGCCTTATTTCTTCTTAGCTTCTTTACGAAGAATAACTTCATCCGAATAACGAACACCTTTACCTTTATATGGTTCAGGAGCACGATATGCACGGATTTCCGCTGCCACTTGACCTAACATCTGCTTGTTTGCTGATTTCAAAATGATTTCAGTCGCAGTTGGAGTTTCCGCTGTTACCCCTTCAGGTAAAGCGTAGTCAATCGGGTGTGAGTAACCAAGGTTAAGGTTTACAACAGTACCTTTAACCGCAGCTTTATAACCAACACCAACAAGCTGTAACTTACGTTCGAAGCCTTCGCTAACACCTTTTACAAGGTTGTTCAATACAGCGCGAGCAGTACCAGCTTGCATCCAAGCGTCTTTCGACTCTTTAGCCGGAGCAAGTTGAAGTTTACCTTCTTCCTGTTTTAGCTCGACCAGCGCATGCAGGTTGAAAGACAATGTACCTTTGCTGCCTTTCACTTCGACCTGCCGGCCGTTCTGAGTAACTGTTACACCATTAGGTACAGTTACTGGGGCTTTAGCCACACGAGACATGAGGAATCACCTATTAAGAAACAAAAGCAATAACTTCACCACCGATGCCCGCAGCACGTGCAGCGCGATCAGTCATGATGCCTTTGCTTGTAGAAACAATTGCAATACCTAAACCTTGCTTAACGCTAGGAATTTTATCTTTACCGCGGTATTGGCGAAGACCTGGACGGCTTACGCGCTTAACGGTTTCGATAACTGGTTTGCCTTCGAAATATTTTAAAGTAATTGTCAGCGTAGCTTTTGTCTCTTCTTGAGCAACTGCTACATCTGAAATATAACCTTCTTGTTGAAGTACGTTTGCAATTGCAACTTTCAACTTAGAAGAAGGCATAGAAACAGTTTGTTTCTTTGCCATTTGTGCGTTACGAACACGTGTTAGCATGTCGGCAACGGTATCTTGCATACTCATTTAGTCGCTCCTTACCAGCTTGCCTTAACAACGCCTGGTACATCACCCTGCATTACTGTGTCACGTAATTTGTTACGGCTTAAACCGAACTTACGGAAGTAACCATGAGGACGACCAGTTAAACCACAACGGTTACGAAGACGTACTGGAGATGCGTTACGCGGCAGTGCCTGTAACTTTAATGTCGCTTCGAAACGTTCTTCGTCACTTGCATTTACATTTGCAATCGTTGCTTTTAATTCAGCACGTTTTGCAGCGTATTTAGCAACTGTCTTTTCGCGTTTCAATTCGCGATTAATCATACCTTTCTTAGCCATATCGACCTCTTATTTGAACGGGAAGCCGAATGCACGCATAAGCGCACGGCCTTCGTCATCGCTACGAGCAGTTGTCGTAATAGTGATGTCTAAACCACGGATACGATCAATCTTGTCAAAATCGATTTCAGGGAAAACGATTTGCTCTTTTAAACCCATAGAGTAGTTACCACGACCATCAAATGATTTCGCAGAGAAACCACGGAAGTCACGGATACGAGGGATTGCGATCGAGATCAAACGATCCAAGAATTCGTACATTTGGTCGCCGCGTAAAGTAACTTTACAACCGATCGGCCAACCGTCACGGATTTTGAAACCAGCGATTGATTTACGCGCAAGCGTCACAACTGGTTTTTGACCAGCAATGAGTTGCATATCAGCAACAGCGCCATCTAATAATTTCTTATCAGTTGCAGCTGCGCCTACACCCATGTTAAGGGTGATTTTCGTGATGCGAGGAATATCCATCACGTTCTTAACGCTAAGTTCTTCTTGTAACTTCGCTTTAAGTTCGTCGTTGTAACGTGCTTTAAGTCTGGCCATTGCCTTTTCAACCTATTACTTCGCTACCGCCACTGATTCACCATTTGATTTATAAACACGAGTTTTCGCGCCATCAATCACTTGGTAACCAATACGGTCAGCCTTTTGGGTTGTAGCATTAAAAATTGCCACGTTTGAAATATGAAGCGTAGCCTCTTGAGTAACGATGCCGCCTTCAGCGCCAGTTACACGGTTTGGCTTTTGATGCTTCTTCACTAAGTTAAGACCTTCGACCTTAACTCGATCTTCAGAAACAGACAAAACAACACCTTGTTTGCCTTTTTCTTTACCTGCGATCACAATTACTTGATCGCCTTTTTTAATCTTAGCCATGATTGCCTCTTATAGAACTTCAGGAGCCAATGAAATGATTTTCATGAACTGTTCAGTACGAAGTTCACGAGTCACTGGTCCGAAGATACGAGTAGCAATCGGAGCTTTGTTGTTGTTCAAAATAACAGCTGCGTTATCGTCGAAACGAATAACTGAACCGTCTGGACGACGGATGCCGAATTTTGTACGAACAACTACAGCATTCATCACGTCACCTTTTTTAACACGTGCGCGTGGGATTGCTTCTTTTACAGTAACTTTAATAATATCGCCAACTGAAGCATAACGACGGTGTGAACCACCAAGTACTTTAATACATTGTACGCGGCGTGCACCACTGTTGTCTGCTACGTCGAGCATACTTTCGGTTTGAATCATTGCCCTACTCCAAAACCGAGCATCACCGGTCGCAATTTCGAAAGGCTCAAAGAGTACTCGAAATTGTCCGATGATGCAACAAGAACGTCTAATTACTCAGCAGCAGCTTCAACTACTTCCACTAAAGTCCAAGCTTTAGTTTTAGAAATTGGGCGGCTTTCTTTGATGGTTACCAAGTCGCCTAATTTAGCAACATTGTTTTCATCATGAGCGTGTAATTTAGTTGAACGGCGGATTGATTTGCCATACAACGGGTGTTGAACGCGGCGTTCAATAAGCACAACAATAGACTTGTCCATTTTGTCGCTTACGACTTTGCCGGTTAACGTGCGGACTGTTTTTTCACTCATTGTCCGTTCCCCTGTTTTTCGGTAAGGAGTGTCTTGATACGAGCAATTGTCTTACGAGCAATTTGCACTTCATGCGATTTGCCTAGTTGACCAGTTGCTTTCGCCATACGAAGACGGAATTGGTTAAGCTGTTGCTCATCAAGCAAAGCTTTCAACTCTTCTACCGACTTTTCACGTAGATCTTTAGTTTTCATTACATCACCGTCCGAGTCACGATAGTGGTTTTAAACGGGAGTTTAGCAGCAGCTAAAGCAAAAGCTTCACGCGCTAACTCATCGCTAACACCTTCAATTTCGTACAGGATCTTACCTGGCTGGATCTGACAAACCCAGTATTCCACGCTACCCTTACCTTTACCCATACGAACTTCTAATGGCTTTTCGGTAATTGGTTTGTCTGGGAATACGCGGATGAAGATTTTACCACCACGTTTGATACGACGGCTAATGGTACGACGTGCAGCTTCAATCTGACGCGCAGTCATACGACCACGTTCAGTTGCTTTAATTGCAATCGAACCAAATGATACTGTACTACCACGATGCGCTAGACCAGTGTTACGGCCTTTGTGCACTTTACGGAATTTGGTACGTTTAGGTTGCAACATGGATTATTCTCCCTTGTCAGCAGCACGGTCACCGCGACGACCACGACGCTCTTGACCTTCACCACGACCACGACCGCGTTTAGCTGGACGCTCTTCAGCAGGAGCAGGGTTCATGACTTGTTTCATGCCACCTAAGATCTCGCCACGGAAAATCCAAACTTTAACACCGATCGTACCGTATGTTGTTTCTGCACGCATAGTAGCATAGTCGATGTCAGCACGAAGTGTATGCAAAGGTACACGACCTTCACGATACCATTCAGTACGAGCAATCTCTGCACCACCTAAACGGCCAGAAACTTCAACTTTGATACCTTTAGCGCCAGCACGCATCGTGTTTTGAACCGCACGCTTCATAGCACGACGGAACATAACACGCTTTTCTAATTGAGAAGCAATCGCTTCAGCAACTAAACGTGCGTCCAAGTCAGGGCGATCAATTTCATTGATGCTAACTTGAGCTGGAACACCCATAATGTTGGTGAGTTCGCGCTGTAATTTCTCAATATCTTCGCCTTTTTTACCGATAACGATACCAGGACGAGCAGTGCTAATTGTTACTTTAGCAGCGCCAGTAGGGCGTTCGATAAGAATGTTGCTGATCATCGCGTTTTTAAGTTTTTTGATTAAAAACTCACGAACTTGAAGATCTTTAAGCAAGTATTCAGCGTATTGTTTCGGATTCGCATACCAGTTAGCGTTATGGCGTTTCACAACACCTAGGCGGATACCGATTGGATGAACCTTCTGACCCATATCAAACCCCTACCTTAACGGTGATGTGACAAGTACGCTTAGTAATACGATCTGCACGGCCTTTAGCGCGTGGCATGATACGTTTAAGGCTCATGCCTTCATCAACGTAAATCGTACTTACTTTAAGGTCATCAACATCTAAGCTGTTGTTGTGTTCAGCATTCGCGATTGCAGATTCAAGTGCTTTTTTAACGAGCACAGCTGCTTTCTTGTTGCTGAAGTTTAAAATGTCTAGCGCTCGCGCAACCGACTTACCACGGATCAAATCAGCAACTAAACGTGCTTTTTGTGCCGAGATAGCGGCACCGCGTAATTTAGCAGTAACTTCCATCATAGCACCTATTAACGTTTAGACTTCTTATCAACACCGTGACCACGATAGGTACGAGTTGGCGCGAATTCACCCAATTTATGACCAACCATGTGTTCAGTAACAATTACTGGAACGTGGTTACGGCCATTGTGAACAGAAATTGTTAAACCAACAAAGTCTGGAAGGATCATTGAACGACGTGACCAAGTTTTGATCGGCTTACGGTTGTTAGCAGCTACAGCAGCTTCAACCTTAGCGAACAAATGCGCGTCGACGAATGGACCTTTTTTTAATGAACGAGGCATTATTCAGATTCCCTTACTTGACGCGACGGTCGCGAATAATCATCTTAGTCGTACGCTTATTGGTACGTGTCTTGTACCCTTTAGCTTTTTGACCCCATGGGCTTACAGGTTGAATACCTTTGCTACGCCCTTCACCACCACCATGCGGGTGATCTACTGGGTTCATCGCCATACCACGAACGGTAGGACGAACACCACGCCAGCGCGCAGCACCAGCTTTACCCAATGAACGAAGGTTGCTTTCTTGGTTAGAAACTTCACCAATAACAGCGCGACATTCAACATGGACTTTACGCATTTCACCAGAACGTAAACGAACGATAGCGTAAGAACCATCACGACCCAATAACTGAACTGAAGTACCAGCAGAACGTGCTAATTGAGCACCTTTACCGATTTTAAGTTCAAGGTTATGAAGGGTAGAACCGATTGGCATGTTGCGAAGTGGCAAGCAGTTACCTGGACGAATTGGAGCATCGTTACCAGATTGAACTTTATCACCAGCACGTAAGCCTTTAGGTGCAATGATGTAACGACGTTCACCGTCAGCATATTTCAATAAAGCAATATGAGCTGTACGGTTAGGATCGTATTCGATGCGCTCTACAGTCGCTGGAATACCATCTTTGTTACGTTTAAAGTCAACAATACGGTAGTTTTGCTTATGACCACCACCCACGTGACGTGTAGTGATGTGACCATTGTTATTACGACCACCAGTACGTTTTTTAGCTTCTACCAACGGTGCATAAGGCGCGCCTTTGTGAAGATGGTCATGAACCACTTTCTCTACAAAGCGACGTCCTGGAGACGTTGGCTTACATTTTTGAATTGGCATAATTCTCGTCCTTATTCCGCTGCGTTTTCAGCGGTATCGCCCAAGTCAGCCATTTCTACATCTTGGCCAGCTTTCAGGGTGACGTATGCTTTTTTCACATCAGAACGGCGTCCTAATGTTTTACCAAAGCGTTTTGTTTTACCTTTAGTGATCGTTGTATTGATTTTTACAACTTCAACACCGAAGAGTTGCTCAACTGCTTTTTTGATTTCAAGTTTGTTTGCATTTAATGCAACTTTGAACACCTGAACACCAGCAGTATCACCTAAAACTTGTGCTTTTTCTGAGAATACTGGTCCTAATAGGACTTGATAGATACGTTCGTTGTTCATCCGAGTTCTACCTCAATTTTCTTAGCAGCAGCTACAGACATTACAACTTTATCAAATGCGATCAAGCTAACAGGATCAATAGCAGTAGCATCAACCACATCAACGTGTGGAAGGTTGCGAGCTGCGAGATACAAGTTCTCATCTACAGCATCTGTAATGATCAATGCGCGAGTTGCATTCAAGTCTGTAAGTTTTGCAAGCAAGTCTTTAGTTTTTGGAGCTGCAACAGCAAACTCTTCAACTAATACAAGACGATCTTGGCGAACAAGTTCAGCTAAGATACATTGCATTGCACCGCGATACATCTTACGGTTTACTTTTTGAGACCAATCTTGTGGGCGAGCAGCAAAAGTTTTACCACCACCTACCCAGATCGGGCTACGAATAGAACCCGCACGAGCGCGACCAGTACCTTTTTGACGGAATGGCTTTTTACCACCGCCAGAAACATCTGCACGTGATTTGTGAGCACGAGTACCTTGACGACCACCAGCTAAGTAAGCTGTAACAACTTGGTGTACAAGAGCTTCGTTAAATTCACGTCCGAAAGCAACTTCAGACAATTCAACAGCAGAGCCGGAAACAGTTTTTAAATTCACAGTATTTCCCCTCAGGCCTTGATGGTAGGACGTACAATAACGTCACCGCCAGTTGAACCAGGAATAGCACCCTTAACAACTAAAACAGAACGTTCAGCGTCAATAGATACGATTTCAAGACCTTGAACTGTTACGCGTTCGTCACCTAAGTGACCAGCCATTTTCTTGCCTTTGAACACGCGACCAGGTGTCTGGTTTTGACCTGTAGAACCTAATACACGGTGAGATACAGAGTTACCATGAGTAGCATCTTGCGTACGGAAATTCCAACGCTTAACACCACCTTGGAAACCTTTACCTTTTGATTGACCAGTTACGTCAACAATTTGACCAACTGTGAACAAATCAACACCGATAGAAGCACCCACTTCACGGCCTTCAAGCTCAGCTTCAGTAACACGGAACTCTTTAACTAAACGACCAGCAGCAACACCCGCTTTCGCGAAGTGACCTTTCTGAGCGTTAGTTACGCGCGATTCGCGACGTTCACCAGTAGTTACTTGAATTGCTTGATAACCATCAGTTTCAAGTGTTTTGATTTGCGTAATGCGGTTTGGATCGACTTCGATAACTGTAACAGGTACAGATACACCAGCATCTGTAAAGACGCGAGTCATACCACATTTGCGACCGACTAAACCAATAGCCATGTGCATAAACCTCTAATAAAGCGGCCTAATTAACTTAAAAGTTAATCAACCGAAAGCCTTAACCCAAAGCGATCTGAACATCTACACCAGCAGCAAGATCTAACTTCATCAATGCATCAACAGTTTTATCTGTTGGTTGAACGATGTCGATCAAACGTTTATAAGTGCGGATTTCATACTGGTCACGAGCGTCTTTGTTGACGTGTGGTGAAGTAAGAACGTTGAAGCGTTCGATGCGAGTAGGCATCGGGATTGGACCACACACTTGTGCGCCAGTACGCTTAGCGGTTTCTACGATCTCTTGAGCAGATTGATCAATCAGACGATGATCAAAAGACTTCAAACGGATACGAATTCTCTGGTTAGACATACCAGTAAACTCCAAGCCAAATATATAAAGAATCACCCATGACGCACCTCACCTTTTGGTAAGTGTCAAGGGCAGTGAAAATCACTATGGTCGTGATCGATGCCACGACTGTAATGCGTTGACTACTTTCTTCGTAGTGAACGCCCTCCATTTGAGGGTCGCCCATTATAACGATTGTTTAAGTCTTATGCAATTCCTCTTTTCATTTTTTAAGCATTTTCTCCGTTCAAGCACTCACGACATAATCAATTGCCTGATTCAACAAACGATTGCCTTGCTCAAATTTATTTTTCAAAGTTCTTTTTAATTCAGACATCGGCTGCACATATGCGCCATTAAAAACAGCCATCTCTTCTTCATTTTCAATTAACAAGGCCAATGCATGGGGCGTCATTTCCGGATGAAACTGAAATCCCAATACATTCCGTCCAATTTGATACATTTGATTGCGGCATACTTTATTCTCCGCCAGACGAATTCCACCTTTCGGGATTTCAAAGGTCTCACTATGCCATTGTAAAATATTCAACCGTTCCGGAATCTGAAAATAGTCGTCTGGTACGTGTGAAGCACGTCCAACATCCATCCAGCCCAATTCCTGATGAGGGTTACGACCCACTGCCGCTCCCAACGCATTTGCGATCAACTGCGCACCCAAACACAGGCCAATCGCAGGTTTGCCTGCTGCCAAATATCGGCGCAGCCATCTCTTTTCCAATCTCAACCAAGGATAATTTACCTCATCATTCACACTCATGGTTCCCCCCATAATAATCAGTAGATCAACCTCATCTACACGTGGCAGGGCTTCCAGTTCCAATGGCAAATCAACGGGTAAGGCAAAAAATTCAGTTGCGGTAATTTTTGCTTGATGTGCTTTCAAATAGTCATAACAACTGCCAAAACCTTCGCCAGCAATGTGCTGAAAATAATGTACTCTTAAATGCGACTTCATGCGCTAAAACCTATTATCGTTAGAATGATGATTAGTCTTAGCAAAAATAAAGCCAGTTTTTAACGATTGCTTTAATCTGTAACGATTCAGCACAAAAGCAGCAAAGTACTAGTCGCCTGTCCAATTTTCTCTTAACCTAACTCATTATCTTGACTTGATTCTGCCCTATGACAACACACAATAAAGTACAAACCCAGTTGATTCATGCACCTAGACAAGCTCCTCAATACATTGAAACCATTCAACCTCCCCTATTTCGTGCATCGACGATTATTTTTAAAAGCACAGCGCACCTTTTTGATCGTCATTGGACTGATGCTTATGACTATAGTTATGGTACCCATGGCACACCAACCACCTTTACTTTAGGGGACAATATTGCCCAAATTGAAGGCGGGCGTTATTGCCTGCTTGCACCGAGTGGTTTATCCGCGATTAATCTCGTGAATAGTGCAATTTTAAATTCGGGTGATGAGGTCTGGGTGGCAGACAACATCTATGGCCCCAATCTGGAACATTTAAACAACTTGCAAGACCGTTATGGCATCACGGTTAAAATATACAACCCTGTTGACGCTGACAGTTTTCAACCGACCGAAAAAGCCAAACTGATCTGGCTCGAAGCAGCAGGATCGGTCACACTCGAATTTCCCGATTTAAAAAACTTGGTAAAAAAAGCCCAACAAGCCAAGGTGCTCACCGCACTGGACAATACCTGGGGCGCTGGGCTGGCATTTAATGCCTTTGATTTTTCAGATGAGCATCTGTCCGTAGACATCACCGTGCATGCACTGACCAAATACCCAAGTGGCGGGGGGGATATCCTGATGGGCTCAGTCGTGACCCGTAACCAAGCACTCCATCACAGACTGTTTCGCATGCATGCGATTCAAGGCATTGCAATTTCAGGGGATGATGCTGCACAGATTCAGCGCAGTCTGGCACATATGTCTTTACGTTATGAGCAACAAGCTCAGAATGCGCAGCTCCTGCTTGATTGGCTCAAGCAACAACCTCAGTTCAGTCAGGTTTTACATCCGAGTTCACCAGATGCAGCAGGCCATTCATTCTGGAGCGAGATTTGTACCACAGGCAAAAGTGCAGGTTTGGTCAGTGTCATTTTCAAAGCTGAATATGATCTTGCTGCAATTCGAAAATTCTGTGACAACTTAAGACTCTTTAAACTTGGGTTTAGTTGGGGCGGCCCCGTTAGTCTAGTCATGCTGTATGACCTCAAACAGATACGCACATTAGAGAATACACATTTACAACAAGGTTTATTGGTTCGCTTCTGTATAGGACTAGAACATCCAGAAGATTTAATTCAAGATATCCAAAACGCACTAAAACAGCTCGAATGAAATTAGAAACAGGTGAAGAATGAGTACACCAATCGTTATTGCTAAAAAAACCACAGATACGACACAAGATATTGTTTTGCATTCTAAATTTGCAAACCGACACGGCCTGATTGCAGGTGCCACAGGAACGGGCAAAACCGTCACGCTCAAAGTCATGGCCGAAAGTTTTTCTCGCCTCGGCGTCCCTGTTTTTCTTGCTGACGCCAAAGGCGATGTCTCCAGTCTTGCCAAAGCCGGTAGCAGCAATCCAAAGTTTGATGAGCGCTTAAAAAGCCTGCAGATAGAATCCATTCCTTTTGCCGCTGCGCCTGTCATTTTTTGGGATTTATTTGGTCAGCAAGGTCATCCGATTCGCACCACCATTTCAGAAATTGGTCCTCTCCTTTTGGCACAAATGCTGAATCTGAATGATACTCAAGAAGGTGTGCTTTCAGCTGTATTTCGGATCGCTGATGATCAGGGTCTACTGCTGATTGACTTCAAAGACCTTAAATCCATGCTGAGCTATGTCAGTGAAAATGCCTCTGAGCTTAAAGCAGAATATGGCAACCTCTCTCCTGCCAGTTTGGGTGCAATCCAACGTAATTTACTGGCTTTAGGCGATCAAGGTGGTGAACAGTTCTTTGGCGAGCCAAGCCTGAATATCCTCGATTTCATTCAAACCGATAGCAATGGTCATGGCTATATCAACATTCTCGCTGCTGATAAGTTGATGAACACCCCGAAGCTGTATGCCACCTTCCTATTGTGGATGATGTCGAAACTGTTTGAGCAACTCCCTGAAGTCGGCGATATGGACAAACCGAAGTTAGTGTTCTTCTTCGATGAAGCCCACCTATTGTTTGATAATGCCAGCCCAGCCTTACAGCAAAAGATTGAACAAGTGGTCCGCCTGATCCGTTCTAAAGGTGTGGGAATTTATTTTATCACCCAGAATCCACTGGATTTGCCAGAAAGCGTTTTAGGACAATTGGGGAATCGCGTACAACATGCCTTACGCGCCTTCACCCCCAAAGATCAAAAAGCAGTCAAAACTGCAGCCGATACTTTCCGCGCCAATCCTGAGTTTAAAGTCGATCAAGCGATTACCGAACTCGCAGTCGGTGAAGCCTTGATTAGCTGCCTTGATGAACAAGGAACACCACAAATCGTGGAACGCGGCTGGGTGATGCCCCCTTACTCTTCCTTTACCCCAATTACTCCCGAAGAACGCCAAGTGATTATTGGGCAAAGTATTGTCGCAGGGGTCTATGACCAAGCAGTAGATCGAGACAGTGCCTATGAAATGCTGCAAAAGAAAGTACTGCAACAGTCTCAACAACAAGAGGCCGACGCATTAGCCAAACAGCAAAGTAAAGAACAGGATGCTTTGGCCAAGCAACAAGCCAAAGAACAAGAACGTTTTGCGCGCGAGCAACAAAAAGCTGCTGAAAAATCCCAACGTGATCGGGAAAAGCTCACTCAAGATATCGTCGGAACTTTTGCTAAAAGCGCTGCACGCAGCCTAGGTGGCACTACAGGACAGAAAATTGTACGTGGTTTACTGGGTTCACTATTTGGTAAATAAAAACCTTATCTTTCTAAAAATTAAGGGATATTTTAATATCCCTTAATTTTTATGGCTTTTATTTAAATATGCATTGCAAATACACCTTATAAGATGTATTTTAAATACATCTTATAAGTAATCGCCAAGAGAGATCAAACATGACTCCGCAGCAAATTGACCTAGTAAAAGCCACTGTTCCTGTTCTGCGTGAAAATGGTGTTGCATTGACTGGATACTTTTATAACCGTATGTTAAGCAATCATCCCGAATTAAAAGAAACCTTTAATATGGGTCATCAGCGTAGCGGTGCTCAAGCACAGGCATTGGCTGGCGCTGTGTTGGCTTATGCTGAAAATATCGAAGACCCTTCGGTACTATTGCCTGTGGTTGAAATGATTGCACATAAACATGTGAGCTTGAATATTCAAGCTCCTGATTACGGTATTGTCGGTGAAAACCTGCTGCATTCAATCAGTGAGGTACTCAGCATCTCGATGGAAGATCCATTGATCGCAGCTTGGGCTGCCGCTTATGGCCAATTGGCAGATTTATTTATCAGCACTGAAAAAGCGATTTATGATCAGCACCAACAAGCGAAAGGCAGTTGGTTAGGCTGGCGTAATTTCAAGATTGCCAAAAAAGTCGTAGAAAGCGATGAAATCACCTCTTTCTATTTAGCACCTGTCGATGGCGGCGCATTACCGCACTACGAAGCAGGCCAATATATTTCAGTTCGCGTGTTTGTCCCTGAATTAAACTTAAGACAACCGCGTCAGTACACGCTATCAACCAGCCCACAAGCGGATTATTTACGTATCTCGGTGAAACGTGAAGATGAAAAAGGTGAGCTTGCAGGGGGCTGGGTATCTAGCACTTTACACAGTTTGGCTGAAGGTTCAGAGATTGAAGTGTCTGCACCCACAGGTCATTTCTATCTGATTGACAGTACTAAACGCAATGTCTTTATCAGTGGTGGTGTGGGCCTTACCCCAATGATTGCCATGCTGAATCAGTTGGTGACTCTGGATCTACCACAACCCGTTAACTTCATTCACGCCTGTCGTAGCAGCCAAGTGCATGCCATGAAGAAACACATTGAAGAGGTTAAAGCCAAATACCCTCGTTTAAGTACCTTCACGGCCTATGAATTCCCACATGCAGAAGATGTACTGGGTCAAGATTATGATGCTGCTGGCCGGCTTGATTTAAGCACGATGGATGCAGCCTTATTACCAAGCAATGCCGACTATTATTTATGTGGCCCAATGCCATTTATGGCAGCACAACATCAGGCACTGGTTGCACGAGGTATTCCTGCGGCCAATATTCACAGTGAAGCCTTTGGTACCGGTGGTGTGAAGCTCAGCTAATTCACGCGACGTTTTGCAGAGGGCTCGTCTATGTTAGACTGGCCCTTTCTATTTTAAGCAATCAATTGAGTGAAATCCCATGCAACTCAATAAATTTACTGATTATGCACTCAGGATTCTGATGTATGTCGCTCGCCCGAGTGATGTACCGTACACGATTGCAGATATCGCTGAAGATTTGCATGTGTCGCAAAATCACTTGGTGAAAGTGGTGCACTTCATGGGGAAACAACACTGGATTGTCACCATCCGTGGTAAAGGCGGTGGTTTACGGTTAAATCCAGAAGCCAAGAATTTGAAACTCGGTGAAATTGTCCGAACCTTACAAGGTAACCATCAAATTGTTGAGTGCAATACCCCTCCCTGTGTCCTTCGAGCCAACTGTGGACTGAAAGGTATTTTAGATCAGGCACTCGAATGTTTTTATCAGAGTCTGGATCAATATACGCTCGGCGAAGTGGTACAACACGGTATTCTACCCTCTTCAACCCGCTCAAATATCGACTTTTTAGAACTGATTCAAAAAGCTTAAACCGTCTATGCAGATGAGGGTTCGCACGAATGCCCCACATCCTTTATAATGGTCGTTGCTATTTCTATTCAAAAGTAAGCTTCTATGCGTCGCAGTGAAAAATCGAAAGACACCAAAGCCAAACTCGCACCTAAACAAAAAATCAGTTATGAAAAAAAGGCTGATCCTGCGTTAACTGAATATGCAGTTCAGTCTTTAACGTGGTTACGCCAAGCTGAATTTTTGATGAGTGCGCCGAAACTGGCTTTATGCGTAGAAGATACAGGTTATGAAATCGCCTTCGCTGGTCGTTCCAATGCAGGTAAATCAAGTGCGATCAATACTTTAACCAATCAAAAGCAATTGGCACGTGCCTCTAAAAAACCTGGTCGTACCCAAATGATCAACTTTTTTAGTTTAGGCAATCCTGATCAGCGCTTGGTCGACTTACCGGGTTATGGCTATGCCGCAGTTCCTGAGGCCATGAAAATTGTTTGGCAGAAAGAGCTGGAAAATTATTTAATTCATCGTAAGAGCTTACAGGGCTTGGTGTTATTAATGGATATCCGTCATCCATTACAGCACTTTGACTTGATGATGCTGGAATGGGCACATTCACGTCATTTATTTGTGCATATCCTGCTCACCAAAGCGGATAAGCTGAACCGTGGCCCAGCCAATAAAGTCTTGTTAGAAGTGAAACAGCAGTTGAAAAAGATGAAACTTGATTTCTCTATTCAACTGTTCTCTTCGCTCAATCGTATCGGGCTAGAAGAGTTGGCAAGTGTGATGGCTGGTCGCTTGAACTTCACTCTTGATCAACCGGCTGAATTTAACCTTGATCAGATTGCTGAAGCTTCAGAAACTGATCTAGAAGAGTAAAAAATGCATTTTATGCAACTTGATGCACAAAATAATTTTTAATTGTCCCGAATTGCTAAACACAAACACTAGGTAGTTTTCATATACTGCTTAGTGTTGGTTTATTGCACTATCGATTAGGACTAAATAACAATGAAATTACTATCATTTGTGAAGAACAAAGTTCTTGGTTCTTCGATTGACTATAAAATCCTCCCACGCAAAGTAAAATTTGACTGGGAAAATACACCAGTGGATTGGATTCCTCACCAGCCTTTTGCCAGCTATTTTATTAATGAAATTAACAATATCTTACCTGCTGGTGAATTTTGGTTTTGTCGTTTATATAACAAAGTCCTGCCTGAAATTACTGATGAAAAATTAAAGCAAGATGTCCAAGCCTTTATTCGTCAGGAAGCGATGCATGCAGTTGCACATACTTCAGCCAATAAAGAGTATCTCAGTAAACGTAATATCGATATTCAGCGTAATCTCGACATCATGGATTTTCTGTTTACCAAAGTCTTAGCTGACAAGCCCTTTGATAAAGAGATTCCAAAAGCACTGGAGCATCAATGGGATTTATTCCGTCTGGGTGTGATTGCAACCGTTGAACATATGACCTGTGTACTGGGTAAATATGCGCTGTACAACAAACGCTGGCAAGAACTGGGGGCTGACCCTGAAATGCTTGATCTAATCAAGTGGCATGGTTCTGAAGAGATCGAACACCGTACCGTTGCATTTGACCTTTACCGCCATTTAGGTGGTGGTTATATCGCCCGTTATTACCTGAGTGTTGCTGTGATTATTGGTGTACTTGGCCTCTGGGTCGATGGTGCAGCACATATCATGAGCCAAGATCCACGCTTTGCAGCGAAAAAACCAAGTGTGTTTAAGCCTTGGATCTGGATTGAGTGGTCAAAGATCGCTTTGCAAGACGCCAAGATTTTACCCGGCCCGGCATGGTTGGTGGCACAACAGTTAGACTACCTGATGCCATGGTATGACCCGGTCAAAGAAGGCAATACGCAGGATGCTGTGAATTATCTCAACAATTCACCTGCTGCAAAACGCGCTTTACAGCAAGCCGCTTAAGTCTTAAATATAAAAAAGCAGGAGTGATTTCCTGCTTTTTTTTATTGCATCCAATCAACTGGATTCTGCTTCAGCTTTCTTGGCATAACGATCAACCACAACACTAATCATCATATCGCCTTGTACATTGACCACGGTGCGTACCGTATCAAGCACACGATCAATCGGCAGTAAAATTGCAATCGCTTCCGCAGGTAGACCCACCGACTGTAGCACCATGATCATGGTGACCATTCCCGCACTTGGAATCCCCGGTGCGCCTAAGGATGCAATCATGGCGGTTAAACAAACAATCAGCTGTTGGGTCAGGCTTAGATCCAACCCCATTAAATTGGCAATAAATAATGCTGCTGCTGCCTCATAAAGCGCAGTTCCATCCATATTTAACTGCGTGCCCAATGGAATGACAAAGCCTGCGGTTTGTGGACGCACGCCCAAATTTTCCTGCGCGCACTTCATACTCAACGGCATGGTGGCAGAACTGGAACTGGTGGCAAAAGCCGTGACCAAGGCGGCTCTCGCCCCTCTAAAAAAAGTAAGGGGATTCATGCGCCCAAAAATCCACAACAAGGCTGGCAACACCACGACGCCATGAAAAATGGTTGTACCTGTCACCACCGCAGCAAATTCAACCAAGCGGCTCAACACCGACAAATCTTCAGTGGCAATCAACTTTGCCAGTAAAGCAAAAATACCAATCGGCGCAAGTTTCATCACCCAGCCGACCAGCATCATCATGATGTCAAAAAATTGTTGGCTGATATTACGCACCAGAACAAAACGCTCGCCGCCTTTGACCAAAGCTACACCCACAAACAAGGCAAATACTACCACCGCCAGCACATTGCCATCACTAAAGGCCTTAAACGGATTAATTAAGGTATTCTGGATAAAGGTGGTGAAGAAACTCGACGGTGTTAGCGTGTCAGGGGTTTGATGACTGTCCATCGCGGCTTGGAATAATTGAATATCCACACCCTTGCCCACTTCAAACAGATGCGCACAACTAATTCCCAGAATTAAAGCCAAGGTCGTGGTGGTAAAACAACTTAATGCGGTAATCTTCCAGACTCGGCCGAATTGCCCACCCGCCTGTAAGTTGGAAACGCCAACCACAATCGAGCTAAAAATCAGGGGAACCAGCAGCATTTTCAACAAGCCAATGAAAATGCTACTTAAAATACCCAAGCCATAGAGACTGTGATCAACAAATGCAGTCTGGGGATAGGCCAACAATAGAAAACCAAAGGCCACGCCAAGTATAGCTGCAATTAAAATTTGCGTATTTAAATTCATTTTATGCGATAAAGCGTTGTAACTTAGCCGTACTATGGCATGCTCATGTTGAAGAATCGAGCAATTTTTTGTCACATCCTTATGATAAAAAAAGCCATCAGAATGATGGCTTTAGTGTTGATTCATTTTTTCACTGGGTTTCAATTTCTCTAAGCCGAATCAAACCTTCTTGTACGGTACTACACACCAACTGCCCATTTTGCCACATCCGCCCAAAGTTCAAGCCACGGGAACTGGCACTGATGGTTGCCTCCATATCGTAAAGCATCCATTCATCGGCACGTAGTGGACGATGGAAATAAATGGTGTGATCAATGCTGGCACATTGTAAATTCGGTGAAATCCAAGATAGTCCATGTGGACGCAATGCCGTGGTCATCAAGGTAAAATCAGAGTAGAAAGCAACAATAGCTTGATGCAGAGAGATCTCATCCAGATCCTGCGGAATCGCGTCATGAGTCCGAATGTAATGCGCATAAAACGGTGCTTCAGGCTGTGGCTGAAACGGATTAATCAACTGCGTCGGCCTAATTTCTACATGACGTTCACGCATAAAACTGGCACGCACATTTTCAGGCACGAAATTGATCAGACTTTCTTTCAGCTCTTTTTCAGACTTCAATGCTTCAGGTGCAGGATATTCTGGCTCTTTATGCTGGTAGTTCAGCCCTTCTTCCTGATTGGCAAAAGATACCATTGCAGAAAAAATGGTTCGGCCATGTTGAATCGCACGAACTTGTCGACTGGCAAAACTCTTTCCATCACGAAGCGGATCAACTTCATAAATAATCGGTGCATTGACATCGCCGCCATACAAAAAATAGGCATGTAAAGAGTGTGCAGGACGATCTGTAGTATATGACGCTGCTCTCAAGGCCTGTCCAAGCACCTGTCCACCGAATACTCGCTTGCCTACCAAATTGCGGCTATTGCCTCGAAAAATATGCTCTTCCAGCTTTTCCAGAGTCAACAGTTCTACCAATTCTTGAGTTAACGCATTCATGTAATAGTCTTCCAACATCAATGAGGAGAGATCAACCAATTCCTTTCAGGGTTGATAATTTTGATTGTGCCACAAATTCAAAGCACAATGATCAGGATAAAATGATTGATGCGTCACGTTAATGATGCATTCACAATCCCAATCTTTATTTATAACCGCTAAAAATACGATTTTTAACGATAAAATCTACCAAATACGCTATATTTTGTCAGAAAATAACATACCGTTTCATGTAAGAATATCGCAGAATGTCGTGTTCATCATGACTTGCTGTCAGGATTATTATTTAGGAGTTTGTAATGTCCAAGACTGGATTTGGTCAAATGTATCGCCAACTTTCGAGTAAGTTACTTGACCTTGTGGTAACCCCACATGTTCTTGGTGAAGTTCCTGCAGAATCCACCTCAACAGAGCAAAACACAACCGATTCAAATAAACTCGTTTGCTATGTTTTACAAAATTATTCACGCAGTAATGCCTTGGTGGTGGATGGTGAAACCCGTCGGCTGCATTTAAAACCTGCGCTAGACCCCTTAAGTTTTGGCAGCTATCAGGAAAAAAACTCAGTTCTTTTTTTACATCATAACGAAAATAATTTTTTTAATACCCAAACCTTTCCTCCCCGTTTATTGCAACTGGTTGAAGCACTTGAGCAAAACCCTGAGATTGATATTGAACTGGTTCCCGTCACCGTACTGTGGGGACGCTCTCCAGATAAGGAAGATTCTTGGTTCAAATTACTTTTCTCCGATACTTGGGCAACACCAGGCACAGTCAAACAACTCATGAACATCGGCCTGCATGGTCGCCAGTCTTATTTAGAGTTTCATGAAGCACAATCTTTACGTGAGTTGGTAGATTATGCCAAGACCAATCATCCAAATGTTTCACCAGCAACCTACATTGCAAGCTCTTTAGACACCTATCTGGATCAGCAACGTGAAGTCGTGCTTGGTCCAGACTTGTCAGACCGCCGTAATGTGATGCAATCGGTAGTGAAGTCACCTGAGGTACAAGATGCCATTCGCCGTGAAAGCATTCAGCATAAAATTAGCATGCTTGAAGCTGAACGCCGTGCTATTGGTTATGTCAATGAAATTGTATCGGACTACTCTGCGTCCGCTGTCCGTTTTGCCGATATGGCCTTAACCCGTTTATGGACGCAACTCTATGACGGCGTTGAAGTACATAACTTCAGTACCATTCGTGAATTAGCCAAAGACTACGAAATTGTCTACACCCCTTGCCATCGTAGCCATATCGACTATTTATTATTGTCCTATGTTATTTATAAACGCGGTTTGATGATTCCATACATTGCTGCGGGTGATAACCTGAATCTACCCTTTGTAGGTCAGTTATTGCGTGGTGGCGGTGCCTTCTTTATTCGCCGTTCTTTCCGTGGCAATGCACTTTATACTTCTGTATTCAAAGAATATTTATACAGCATTTTATCTCGCAACACCCCTATTGAGTACTTTATTGAAGGGGGACGTTCACGTACAGGTCGCTTATTGCCACCCAAAACAGGCATGTTGGCCATGACCATCCAAGGTCATTTACGTGGCCCAGCCAAACCAATCGTATTTGTTCCTACCTATATTGGTTACGAGCGTCTCATGGAAGGGTCGACTTATGTCGGTGAAATGCAAGGTAAACCGAAAGAAGCCGAATCGATTTTTGGTATCGTGAAAACCTTACGTAAAATTGAGCGTATCTTTGGTAAAGTCCATGTCAACTTTGGTGAGCCCGTCTTCCTGAATGACATCTTAAAGCAGAATAATGCTGAACATCTTGTCAATGAGACGCCAAGCACAACAGAAATTTCCAATGTTGTAGCAAATTCAGCCAACCTGATTTTAGAAAATATTAACCGTGCTGTGGTAATTAATCCTGTGTCATTGTTGTCTCTCATTTTATTGGCAACACCAAAACACACCCTTGATGAAGAGATTTGTGCCAAGCAACTGGATATCTATCGCGATTTAGCCACTCAACAACCCTACGATGAACGGACTCAAGTCACTTCATTATCGGGCAAAGAAATCGTGGCCTATGGTCTAAAACTCAAGCTGATTAAACGTGTTCAACACGTGCTCGGCGATATTATTGCGATTGAAGATAATCAGGCAGTTCTGCTCACCTATTTCCGTAATAATATTTTACATGCCTTTGTATTGCCGTCATTGGTGGCTTCTCTGGTTGAACATAACGGTAAAATCCACAAGAACGATTTAAGTAACGTGATTCGTACCTTATATCCGTTCTTAAAAGCTGAATTGTTCATGAAATGGCAAGCGAGCGAGTTACAGCAGCAAATTGATAGCTATATCGATGCGTTAGTTAAAATCGGTCTGATTTTCCAAGATCATGAAGACAATTTATTTAGCCCAACGCCAAATAGTGAAGAACATCAAAAACTCGTGACCTTGGCGATGCCAGTGAAGCAGAGTTTAGAGCGTTACTACATGACTTTGGCACTGATCACACAACGTGGTTCGGGCAATATTTCCACCAAGCAAGTGGAAGAGCTGAGTCATTTATTGGGTCAACGTCTATCTGTACTGTATGAGTTCAACTCACCTGAATTCTTCGATAAAGCCTTATTCCAAAGCTTTATTAAAGTCCTCACACAACAAAATTATATTCGCAACAATGAACAAGGCTTTATTGAGTACAAAGATAACTTCAGTGAGATGGCCGCTGGTGCTCAACTGGTGTTGGATGAAACCACCTTACAAATGTTGCAGCACATCACTACTTTCAGCGATGAAGAACTGGCAGAAGCCTTAGAAGCCATGGCGTCACAACAAGCCAAACGTCGTTTAAAACGCAAAAAATCTTAAACATAAAAAAGGCAACTTCGGTTGCCTTTTTCTTTAATGACTATTTATTGCGGCATTCCAGATATTTGGGATCATCCAAACAACGTAATCGTCTAATCAGTTCAACAAAATAGGCATCGTAATAGCCCGAATCGACATAACGCTTGCTAATCTTGACCACCATGGCATCATAGCCCTGCTTTTCATAGCTTGAAATATCAGCCCAATAATAAGCAGGTAAATGGTTTTCCCATTGAATGGCTTGCGCAGCCAGTATACTGCTATTGCGTACAAACCAGGACCGTACCAGTCGACCAAAGCCCTTTGGGTAGGCTTGTGGTCGAATCACGATATTCATCGCAAAGTAAGCGACTGGGAAGTTGACCACTTGAGTTGATTCACCGAATTCTTTTTTCAAGTTATACGGCAATATCCCATACGCAGGTGCAGCCAAAATATCAATTTTTTTCTGCTTAAAAGAATCTACCGCATTAGAAAAATCAACATAGACAGGTTTGGCGCCAACACTCTGTACCAGTGCCTGCTGTGGTGGATTATTCTCCAGAATCCCAATGGTTTTATTCTTTAGCTGAGACACTTTATTAATCTGTTGCGTATTCATGATCATATAGGCTGTACCAATCGGGATCATACCAAGCACTTCATAGTTCGTGCCCACCATACGCTTTTCAACATTTTTATTATTTAATAACTGCAGGAATACACGAGCAACACGATTATTCGGAATCAGTCCAATCCCCCCGGTTGTCCCCATAAACTGATTATAGCGATAGGTATTAAAGTTCGACGCGACCAGACCTGAACATTTACCCTGATCAAAGGCCTGTATCGCCTCTTTTTCATCCTTAAAGGTTTGAAATTTCAGTTGAACTTGATTTTGGAGTGCATACAGACGAATATCTTGTAAGCGACGACTAATATCACCCTGTGTATTTAAAGGATCAAAGACACACCATGACTGCTCTGTCGCCCAACTACTGGTGGTGATCCATCCAAATAGGATCATGCAAATTATTTTTCTCATGTATTACCTCTACGCCTCGCCGCAAACCATGTGCTCAATTCAGGCAGTTCCTTTACGGAATGTGTTAGTATTTAATATTCAAAATACATCGCAACTCTTTAAATGTTCTTTACAGTCTAATCGAATTATTCTTCATTACTATGTGCCAATAACGCCGCTGCATAGTCATTAAAGCAAATCAAATGGTCAAATCGGAATCCTGTTTCAACTAATCGGGTTGCATAAATCCGTTTGCCTGTAGGTTGTTGTGACAAGAGTTTTAAAGCAGGTAAATTTAACTGTTGCTGAAACCATAACAGAATTTCATGCATGGCTAATGGCTGATTGTTACTGACAATATAGCTCTTTTCAACTTTAGACAAATTAATCAATAAAGCTAAGAACTTGGCCAAATCATCAATATGAATTCGATTACTAAAATGCACAGCTGGGTAGGTCTGGCTCTGTTCAGCCATTTTTTTTAATCGGACAATTGAACTGCCATAAATTCCAGTGGGGCGAACAATAATGCTTTGCTGTGGATAATGCGCTTGCCACAGTAACTCCATCTTACGAAGCACATGCCCTTGTGCATCCGCAGGTCGAATCTCGGATTCATCATCTATCCGCTCCCCCGCATTTTCGCCATAGACCCGAGTTGAGGAGACAATCACAATACGCTGTACAGGATGGGTTTTGAGCGCTTCAACCATCGGTACGATAGTCTCAACATAAGTCTGCTGATAAGCCTCAATCCCACTTTGTGCAGGTGCAAGCAGTACATAGACCACATCAATAGGCGGTAGCCTGGTTAAATCAAGTTGGTGAATATCCTGAAGATAATGCGTCGCGTAACAATCTGTTTTTTCACTGCGACTAATTGTGCTAATGTGGTGACCTTGCTCAAATAAGTGTTTAGCAACACGCTGAGATGTTTTACCATAACCAATAAATAAAATATGCATACACACCTTTGACCAGAGATGACATCAGTTCAGCAATTACAAGGCGTTGGTGCTGCCGCAGCGACCCTCTTAGAAAAGCTTCATATTTTTAGCACGGATGATCTATTGTTTCATCTGCCCCGTGACTATGAAGATCGTAGCACTATTATTCCAATGAATCAGCTGGTCGTTGGGCGCAGCTATTTGCTTGAAGGTGAAGTTCGCTCGGTCGATTTCCCGCCAGGGAAAAAGAAATCCCTCGCCGCATTGTTACAGGATGATTTTGGCAAGGTCACCTTACGCTTTTATCATATTTATAAAGGTCTCACTGATCGTATCCAGATGGGACAACGGTTACGAATTTTTGGTGAAGTCCGTGTTGGTGCACGGGGTTTAGAGTTATATCATCCTGAAATTCAGGTGATCCAGCAGCATAGCGCTTTACCGAAGACCCAACTGACCGCAATTTATCCTAGTACTGAAGGACTCACACAACCCAAACTGCGTGAATATGTGCGCCAAGCGCTCAAACATCATAGTGATCACCTGCCAGAATTATTGCCAAGTCAATACAGCAACGGCTATGAACTGAAACAGGCCTTACACTATATTCATGAACCACCGATTGATGCCAATATGCTGCAACTCAATCGAGGTTCACATCCAGCACAGCAGCGTCTGATTTTTGAAGAACTGGTTGCCCATCAAATCAGCCTACTGACACGGCGTGCCTATATTCGCCAGATTGCAGCGCCACGCTTTAGTAGCAGCAAAATACTCGCCAAGAAGTTATTGGAAGCACTCCCCTTTCAAATGACCAATGCGCAAAAGCGAGTGTCAAAGGAAATCTTGCAGGACCTAAAACAGGATCAACCAATGTTGCGTCTGGTCCAAGGCGATGTTGGTGCAGGTAAAACACTGGTCGCAGCTGTTGCAGCCTGCCATGCGCTCGAAGCCGATTGGCAAGTGGCTTTAATGGCACCCACCGAAATTTTAGCTGAACAACATTATTTAAACTTCAAGCGCTGGTTTAAACCTTTGGGTATTCAAGTCGCCTGGCTATCAGGCAAACAAAAAGGTAAAGCCCGCACCCTCGCTGAACAACAAATTAAAGAAGGTCACGCCCAACTGATTGTCGGAACCCATGCCTTGTTCCAAGATACGGTTGGATTCTCCAAACTTGGCTTGGTGATCATTGACGAACAACATCGTTTTGGTGTTGACCAACGGCTTGCTTTACGCAATAAAGGTGCTGACCAGTTCACACCACATCAACTGGTGATGACTGCAACCCCAATCCCTCGGACACTGGCCATGAGTGCCTATGGTGACCTCGACACCTCGATTATTGACGAACTGCCACCCGGCCGCACCCCGATCCAAACCGTAACCATTCCATTAGAACGTCGTGAACAGGTATTACAGCGTATCGCGACAAATTGTCGTGAAGGTAAACAGGCCTATTGGGTCTGTACCTTGGTCGAACAATCCGAAACGCTCGATGCTCAAGCCGCGGAAGCAACATACCAAGAGATTAAAGAACGTTTTCCTGACATCAATATTGGACTGGTACACGGCAAAATGAAAGCCGATGAAAAGCAAACGGTGATGCAAGCCTTTAAGGAAAACCAATTACAACTATTAATTGCTACCACAGTGATTGAAGTGGGTGTCGATGTGCCGAATGCTTCAATTATGGTGATTGAGAATGCAGAACGTTTAGGCCTTTCGCAACTGCATCAATTAAGAGGTCGAGTAGGACGTGGTGCCACGGCTAGCTTCTGCGCGCTGCTCTATAAAACCCCCTTATCTCAGAATGGTCAGGAACGGCTTTCAATATTACGTGAAAGTAATGATGGCTTTGTGATTGCAGAAAAAGATCTGGAGATTCGAGGTCCGGGGGAATTACTCGGTACCAAACAAACCGGAGATATGGGCTTTCGGGTCGCCCGCTTAGAACGGGACGACCACTTACTCACACAAGCACATTATGTGGCTGAACAGGTCCTGAAAGACTACCCACAACATGCCGATGGCCTGCTCAAACGCTGGCTGCCTGAAGCACCAAGATATGCTTATGTTTAAACGCCTCAGGACATCCACCCAACAGTTGTTGGATTATTTCACCCCATGCAGTTTGTGTGATATTGGAATAAAACGGCACTTTGGCGTTTGTCAAAGCTGTTGGCAACAGCTACCGTGGTTAAAACAATCAATTGAACGGCATCAGCAACAGGTCTTCGTTGCCTGTCATTATGACTATCCAATTGACAGGATGATTCAACAATTCAAATACGAGCAGAAACTACAGCATCAACGCTTATTGAGCGGGTTATTGCTGCAACTGCAACTGCCCAAGATTCATGCCATTGTGCCGATGCCCATTTCAACCGATCGCTTAGCAGAGCGCGGCTTTAATCAAGCCCTTTTACTCGCCCAAGCCATAAGCAAACACTTGAATGTACCAATCTGGCAACCCGTACAACGCTTAGCCCAACACTCACAAAAAGGCTTGTCACGGTTAGAGCGACTGGAAAACATCGAACAGCAATTTCTTGCAGCAGCATCGAATCAGATTCGTTATCGTCGCGTCCTGATTGTCGATGACGTCGTCACGACAGGTAGTTCAATCAGTGCGTTATCTGATGTTTTAAAACAACTCGGCTGCCAACACATTTACAGTGCCTGCGTAGCAGCCGCCCAAATCAAACATACACATTCATTTGTTGCTGCAAACACCACGGAATCACAACTTCTTTAGTCAGTGGCGCCAACACGGTAGATCGGTCACTCAACTCAATCCATTTCATTTCTGCAATTTCAGCGGCAATTTTTGGTGTCTGTTTTAATTCAACCGCATATACATAACTCACCAATACATGATCAGGTTCATTAGCCGCAGCGGTTTCAAACTTTCCAATAAACTGCTGGATCTCAGATTCGCAACCAATTTCTTCCAGAATCTCACGTTGCAGCGTGATCTCCGGTGCTTCATCCGCTTCAAGCTTTCCGCCGACTTGCATAAAAGCATAGGTATTTCGTTTACGGACCAAGAGCAATTGATTTTGTTCATTCAAAATAACGGCTGCTGCCACAGTTATGATTTTCACAAATTGCTCCTTAGGCCTGAATTTCAGTCGTTGACATCCATTTGGGGGTCACAGGCTGGTAATTCGAAAATGCAGCAAGAATCGCTTCAATCTGCTCCGCCACAATCAAGCTATCCACAAAACGGGCCTGACTAAAACCACGAGCTACAGAGCCTTGGATCATTTTGATCAAGTCGTCGTAAAAGCCATCAACATTTAAAAATGCACAAGGTTTTTGATGAATTCCCAACTGACTCCACGTCCATTGTTCAAAAATTTCTTCCAATGTTCCTGCGCCTCCAGGCAATGCGACGAAAGCATCAGACAATTCAGCCATTTTGGTTTTACGCTCATGCATATTATTGACGATATGCAACTCGGTTAAACCTTGGTGAGCTAGCTCACGGTCAACCAGTGCATCGGGAATTACACCAATGACGCGACCACCAGCCTGCAAAGCACTATCGGCCACCACACCCATCAGACCAGAACGAGCACCACCATAAACCAAGGTTTTTCCTTGTGCTGCAATAGCCTGACCCGTTGCTTGCGCCATGTGTTGATAAATTGGATCATTACCAAGAGAAGAACCACAGAAAATACAGATTGAATTCATACCATTAAAACCGTTTTATATAACTGTCATGCTGATAAAGTAGGCTATGTAACAAAATTTTTGTGAAATTAACGTTTAGGCAAGTGTTTTTCATCTCATCCTTGTCTAAAATACATGCTTTCGGTAACAGACTGAAACTTTACCTGGACTGCGCAAGGAAAAAAGACATGCTTGAAGCCTTTTATGCCACAGAGCGCGGTAGTCTTGAGGACGCAACCATCAACGGAAGTTTCGACCTCCACCCTGATTTGGTTTGGATCGATCTTATTGCTCCATCACAAGAAGAACAACAATGGATCTTTGATGCTTATGAGCGGAACCTCCCCACATTAAAGTCACTAGAAGACATCTCCTCATCCGCACGATTTTACCGTGATGATGATGGAATTTTGCATATCAGCACATATTTTTTAACAAAGAATAAAAATTTACAATCTGACCGTGAACAGGATGATCTAGAGAATACTCTCGCAGCAACTGTGCACACCGTCGCTTTTTTACTCGACAAAAAACAACTCATCACCTTGCGTGGTGAAAAACTCGTGGCCTTTCGCGCCTTTCGAGCTAGAGCAAGGCGCAACGACTACAGTATCGATTATAAAGAACCAGTCTGGATTTTATTAGGCCTACTTGAGTCCAAACTCGATGAGCTTTCAGATATTCTGGAAGATACGCATAAATATCTAGAAGAATATTCTGCCGAAGTTCTAAACGATCATCATCGTGAACAAATTCTAGATTTAGACGATATGATTACACGACTGGCGCATCAAGAAGATATGTTAGGGAAAGCACAGCTCTGCCTTACCGATCTGCGCCGTGTCTTATCTTTCTTATCCCGGCCACGTGCTTTAGGCAGTCATATTTACGATGCTGATATCCGAGAAATGAGTGAGGATGTTCGTTCCCTGCTAGAGCACAACACCTTCTTGTTTCAAAAACTCAAATTCTTACTGGATATTACCACTGGTTTTGCCAATACCGAGATGAATGAAACTTTTAAACGTTTCTCGATCTTACCCAGTATGCTTGCACCGCCCATGCTGATCGCCAGTATCTATGGTATGAACACTGAAGTATTACCTTTTGCCCATGGAGCTACCAGTTTTGGAATTGTTATTACTCTAGTACTGACTTTCCTAATTGGGCCCACCATTTATTTCCGTTGGAAAAAGTGGATTTAATAAAAAAAGCACCGAATGGTGCTTTTTTTTAGATCTACAAGATTGTGATTAAATGAGCTTCAAATCATCTTGTAAATGGCAAGCCTGAATGATATTCAGCATTTTCTCAGACACATTTTTAAAATGCAGCCCTTTATTGTCTGGTGTTTGACGCAACCATTGCACCAATACCGCCAAAGATAAAGTATTACCCTGTTCTAACTGAGACAAATCAACCACTAAAGGAAAATTCTTATGTTGTTGAATATGCTTTAAGCCAGCCTGATAAATCTGTTCTGCATTGGCAAAATTAATCGTTTTCGAAACGATAAGTTGCTGATCAATATACTGAATCACCCGTCACCTACTTACTTTTTGCTAACCGCAGCATCTGCATCTGGTTTAAATGTTGCAATCGCTTTATTTATATCACCGCCACTACGTTGCACTGTTGCAGCAAACTGGTTGCGGAATTGCAAACCTAAATCAATACCAGACACATTGATATTGCGTACTTTCCACTGACTACCGTTGTCGGTTAACTGGAACGATACAGGAATTTTCTCGCCGTTATGCAAGAAGTCTAAAGTTACCACAGGATTCTTACTGTTGGTCGCTTTAAACGGACGCATGGTGTAGCTTTCATTGGTATATTTCGCAAAAGCACCGCCATAGTTTTCGATAATTACTTCACGGAAATTCTTCTCAAACTGTGCACGTTGTGCGGCAGTTGTATATTGGTTATTCGCATATGTACCCAATACAATACGTGTAAACGCTTGTGAATCTACATACGGATCAAGATTTTGACGGATAATCGATCTTACCAACGTCGGGTTATTCTGTAATTTGGCATTATCTGCTTTTAGACGTGTAATCAAGCCATCAGCCACACGCTTCACGAAATCAGGTGGGGTCTCTGTTGGTGCTGCAAATGCTGCACTTGCAAGCATAGTAGATAATACGCTTGCTGTTAGCGTTTGTTTCAATAATGTTTTCACTTCAATCTCCTAACCTGAATTACTCAACGAAAGATGGTTCTGTACCAACAGCAGCTGGTTGTGAAGCTGAACCTTCGGGAGCTGTTGAGCTAGATGTGGCTTTACCAACGCCACCAGTAATAAATTTACTGATTAAATCTTCTAAATCCATTGTACCTTGGGTATTTGAAACCACATCACCACGTTTCAAGTAATGCACACCACCACCTGGGACAACTTTCAAATATTTTTCACCTAAAAGACCATTGGTTGCAATCATTATATAAGCATCTTCATCCAAACTGGTGATGGAGGTCATGTTGCTGATAAGTTGCTGTTCCATTTCTTTTTGTTTCGCCGCATCAGCTTGTTGATAATCAGAGCTGTAATGCAATTCTTCAAGTGCATTTTTCTGAACTTCTTTCAACTGTTCCGGGTTAAAGCTGGTCAACTTGCCATCTAGATCAAATTTCACTGTTGCCAAACGTGTTACAGGATCCAATGTAATCGATTCAACGCGACCAATGGTCACACCGCTCATCGTCACTTTTGCACGTGGTTTTAAACCATTTACGTTATCAAACTGTGCTGTCATGCTATAGCTATCACGTAAATTAGTACCCACTAAGCCACTGACTTTCATCGCAAGAAAAAAAAGAGCGATACCGAAGATAATGACAAAAATACCTACGGCCAGCTCACTAGTACGTGATTTCATTAAATCCCTCCGAACATGACCGCAGTCAACACGAAATCAAAACCTAATACACAAAGAGAAGAATAGACCACCGTTCTCGTCATCGCAGTCGCAATCCCTTCTGGCGTCGGGTCACAAGCATAACCTTGATAGACCGCTACCCATGTACAAATTAAAGCAAAGACAATGCTTTTGATGATGGTACCATTGAAAATGTCATGCCAGAATTGCACACTGTTTTGCATTCCACTCCAAAACGACCCTTCATCCGCACCTAAAAAATCAACACCCACCAGCTTGCCACCAACAATACCAATGGTTGCAAAAATCACGGTGAGCATCGGTAAACTGATGATCCCCGCCCATAATCGTGGTGATACGATTTGTCGAAGTGGATCAACCCCAATCATTTCCATACTGGCAAGTTGTTCACTCTGTTTCATGGAACCAATTTCAGCTGTTAAAGCAGAGCCTGCCCGACCCGCAAACAATAAGGCCGCAACAACCGAAGCCAATTCACGCAAAAGTGTTAATGAAATTGCAGTACCGAGCATTGCCTCACTACCAAATGTAACAAGAATGCTATACATCTGTAAGCCAAGAACAGCGCCGATAAATAAGCCTGAAACAGCAATAATCAGCAGCGACATGACCCCAACACGATACATCTGATAGATAAAACGCTGAAAACCACCTTTCGATGGCATAGAAAATAAAACTTGCAGGAGCATCAATGCCGCAGCACCAATCCCCTTTATCCGCTCAATAACGAGTCTACCTAACCAGGCAATCGCATTCATGGACGAACCTCGTTATCTAAATATGCTTGGTGAGTAAATTGATATTCAACAGGACCCTCAGCCGAACCTGTCAAAAATTGCCGAACAAAAGGTGAGGCATGATTTTTTAATTGTTCAGGCGAACCTTCTCCCTGAATTTTCCCTTCTGCAACCACATAAATATAATCGGCAATTGAAAGCGTCTCTGCGACATCATGTGAAACAATAATGGTCGTCAAATCCAGAGCTTCGCGCAAAGAGCGAATTAAACGCGTTAAAACCCCCATGACTATTGGGTCTTGTCCAGCAAATGGCTCATCATACATAATCAATTCAGGATCAAGTGCGATTGCACGCGCCAATGCGACACGACGATTCATACCGCCTGATAGCTCCGATGGCATCAATTGCTCAGCCCCTCGCAAGCCAACAGACTCCAGTTTTAAGCCAACCAGCTCAGCTATCAGATGTTCAGGCAATTGGGTATGTGCACGAATCGGAAAAGCGACATTTTCGTAAGCGGACATATCGGTAAATAATGCCCCACTCTGAAATAGCATCCCCATACGCGCACGGGCAGCAAATAACTCATGACGAGACATGGTGGCAATATTTTTACCATCAAGCAGAATTTCACCTTGGTCAGGACTGAGCTGCCCACCAATTAAACGTAATAAAGTTGTCTTGCCTGTACCTGATGGGCCCATAATGGCAGTAATTTGACCACGTCTAATTTTAAGGCTGATATCGTCATAAATGACGCGTTCTCCTCGATTAAAGCTCAAGTTTTTAACTTCAATTAAGGCTTCGCTATCGAGAGGAGATTTGTTATTCATAATGGCATTCTTTCCTGCACTTTTTATGCACGCATACTATACACTGAAACATTAAACGCTTGTTTTTATTTTGATAAACGATGTATCAAGATTATTTAATTTATGTAGTTATTCTTTGAATCAGTTTGCTTCATCGTATGTTGAGAACTCACCTTATACGTGTCTGAATGATTGCTATCAAAAAGCGCATAAGCGAAAAATAAACCATTACAGAGCATCAAGATCACAAATAGACATGGTAATCCTTCACTACACATGAAAGACCACAATTGACTCAAAAGACTGTTATTTTGCTCAATCTTATTCATTTCTTATATAAAGTTTGAATTAGTACACATTTTTTAGATTTTACATGACTAAGACAAAATAAAAAAGCCAGTTTTTCAACTGGCTTCTTGTTTTTATCGGTTTTTAACGATTAAAAATCGTTTTTGCGACGACGGTCGCCACCGAAAGTTTCTTCACGTGAACCACGTGCTGGGCGGTCATCGCTACCAAACTTACGTTTTGGACGATCATCACCACCGAAACTACGTTTTGGACGGTCATCACCAAAGCTACGCTTTGGACGGTCGCCAAAGCCACCTTCACGTTGTGGACGATCACCAAAATCACGTTTTGGACGGTCACCGAAGCTACCTTCACGACGTGGTTTGTAGTCTACACGGTTGCCACGGTTGTCATCATTCGAATCAAAACGTGGTTTATCATTGAAGCCACCTTCACGACGTGGACGGTCAGAGTTGAACTCGCGACGTGGACGGTCTTCACCACCGAAGCTACGCTTTGGACGATCATCAAAACCACCTTCACGACGTGGGCGATCTGAATTGAACTCACGGCGTGGACGGTCTTCAAAACCACCTTCACGGCGTGGACGATCAGAGTTGAACTCGCGACGTGGACGGTCTTCGAAACCACCTTCACGGCGTGGACGATCTGAATTAAATTCGCGACGTGGACGATCTTCACCACCAAATGATGGACGTTCGCCACGAGGTTTGTCATCGAAGCTACGACGTGGACGATCATCACTGCCTTCACGACGTTTGAAGTTACCTTCACCTTCAAAACGACGACCACCGCCGAAACCACCGCGACCACGACCGCCGCCATCACGACCACCGCGACCACGACCACCGCCATCACGGCCTGAACGTGCAGGAGGTGGAGATGGCTCTAAACCTTCGATTTCAGATACATTTAAACGTGCATCTAAATAATCTTCTAAAGCACGGATTTTACCACGCTCACGGTAAGTCGCTAAAGTTACCGCCTGACCTGTACGGCCAGCACGACCTGTACGACCAATACGGTGTACATAGTCTTCATTTTTCATCGGTAAACCGAAGTTAATGACGTGAGAAATGGTTGGTACGTCTAAACCACGTGCTGCTACGTCAGTTGCAACCAAGATTTTTGCACGACCTTCACGAATGCTACGTAAACGACGGTTACGTACTGTTTGTGGCATTGCACCGTGCAACGCAACAACTGAGTGACCTGCTTCAGCCAACTCTTCAGCCAGCATATCAGTATCTTCTTGGGTACTTGCAAACACAACAGCTTGGTCTACTGACTCATCAGACAACCAATGTGTTAATAATTTTTTCTTGTGTTCAAAACCATCCGTCCAATGTAATGTTTGCGTTACATCAGTGTTGGTGCTGTGACCCGTTTCAATCGCAATACGTTGTGGATCATTCATCATGCGTTCAGCAAGACGGATAATACGATCTGCAAAAGTTGCAGAGAACATCAACGTTTGGTTACGGTTAGCAGCTAATTCACCAATCGCTTCTAAATCTTCAGCAAAGCCAAGATCAAGCATACGGTCAGCTTCGTCAACGATTAAAGATTCAACTTTATCAAGCTTTAATTGACGACGGTTTACAAGGTCAAGTAAACGACCTGGAGTCGCAACAACTACTTGTGCACCTTTAAGCTGTTGGATTTGTTTACCAAAAGGCATACCCCCCATAATTGCAGCAATACGAACACCTTTCATGTGACGTACAAATGCAATCGCGTCTTGGCTAACTTGTTGAGCCAATTCACGTGTAGGAGAGATAACTAAAATTGTCGGCTGGGTGACAGCTTTCATGCGCTCTTTAAATGGCACGAAAGTTTCCTGACCCGCTAACGCGTTTAATGTAGGAAGTAAGAATGCTGCTGTTTTACCAGAACCAGTCTGGCTTGAAACCAATAAATCTTTTCCTTCTAACGCAGCTGGAATCGCTTGTTCTTGCACAGGAGTTGGCGTAGTAAAACCCAAACCTTCTAGGGCTTGTTGTAAAGTTTCGTGCAAAGAAAATTCGGCAAAAGTTTTGCTCATAGAGAGTTTCACCCTAAAGGGTGCTCCATTTTAATAAATACAAAAAATAGACATCGGCAACAAGCGGCAAAGCGACTCAAGCTGAAAATAGATGAAATTCAGCGGCGATCCGAATAACGACGATGTGGACTAAACGCACGCTTGATTACTGCCTCAACCTGAAGAATCGCTAAGCGATTTGGGCGCAAGATGTGGTCCTCTCTATGGACAGCGTGCGCTAATATGAATAGAACTGAATGTTCAGGTAATGAACTGGAATTTAAGTGCGTTGGCGGATTATAGCAGAATAATTTTAAAAGTCACGTTTTTTAGTTGGTTTTTCTATGCGGTAAGTTTTTTATTGGCCTTCCAACTTCGATCACACCAATAAATACACCCACATTCTTCAATAGGTTTTTAACTCTTTAATTCAAAATATCAGTAAGTTAAAACTCAAAGACCCATCCATTAGATCTTGTTTTCGTTCTCAAATAATTTTCAGAATTTTAACCACAATTCATGTCAATAAAGCTCACTCTGAATCTGCAAAAATTTCTCCAAAATAAAAAGCCCTCAAATATTGAGAGCTTTTTTGACATCTACAAATTATTTTGCAGCATCACCCCAAGCTGGGACAACGGCTTGCATCAATGGTTTTAACATTTTAAGCGAACATGCAAGCACTTGACCATTGTCAAATGATTCACTACCGCCACGCGCATCAACCACAACACCACCTGCTTCTTTCACAATTAACTCACCCGCAGCGATATCCCACGGTTTTAAGCCTAATTCAAAGAAACCATCAAAACGACCAGCAGCAACATAAGCCAAATCTAATGCAGCAGAACCACCGCGACGGATTTGTGCGCCTGCTTTAGTTACAGCCAATAATGAAGCGAAATGCTGTTCTGCATAAGAAACGATTTCACCATTGCGCTTTGCACGGTACGGATGACCGACAGCAAGGAAAGTATTTTCCAAGCTATCTTTTACATTGACACGAATACGGCGTTGATTCATGACTGCACCGCGACCACGGCTAGCAGAGAATAATTCATCACGGACTGGATCATAAATCACACCGTGTTGAGTCACACCTTTATGTTGTACAGCAATCGAAATACAGAAATGCGGAAAGCCGTTGATAAAGTTTTGCGTACCATCTAAAGGATCAATCACCCAGCACCAATCTGCATCGTGACCTTTACCTTCTTGCATACCAAACTCTTCACCAAGGAAGCTGTGGTTTTTATAACTTTTACGAAGCGTTTCAATTGTCAATTCTTCCAGGTAACGATCAACACGCGTTACTGGACCATCAATGCCTTTTTCTTCAACTTGTAAATCGAGTTTATGACGATTCTGATGTGCCTTTAAAAGCTCTTGACCAACTGTTTGAGCCGCACGCGCAGCCATAACCACCATAGGTTCCATTGAACACCCACTACAAATTTGAAGATTTTGACAAAGAATAATGCATAAAAGCGCGTATATTCTAGCAAATATAAGCGCTTTTAGGGGAAAAATGTTGCGAAAAATTATTTTCGCTTTTACATGAACTTATACATTAAAACCAAACTTGTTCAATTGAAGTCAGAATTCCTTGTCCATCTAAGCCACAATCATGCAACATTTGTTGATGCGTCGCTTGATGTAAGAAGCTATCTGGTAAACCCAGGTTCAAAATCGGCTTAAGAATACGTGCTTGTGCCAGAAATTCATTCACCGCACTGCCCGCACCAGCCATCACCGCATGCTCTTCAACCGTCACAAACAATTGGGTACTTTCAGCAAGATCACGAATAATTTGCTCGTCTAGTGGTTTCACAAAACGCATATTTACCACACGCACACCAATCGCATGTTTATGAGCAAACTGTTCAGCAGCATCAATAGACGCTGCAACACGGCTACCAAAGGCAAGGACACTAATCTGTTGTTCAGCATCTGGATTGAATTCAGCCACGATTTCAGCTTTACCAATGTCTAAAGCAGTCATCTGCTGTTGAATTTCAACACCTGTACCTGCACCACGCGGATAACGTACCGCCGTTGGACCTTTATACAGATACGCGGTATGTAGCATTTGACGACATTCATTTTCATCTTTCGGTGCCATAATGACCATGTTTGGTACAGTACGCATATACGCATAGTCATATGCCCCTGCATGGGTTGGACCATCTTCACCCACCAAACCTGCACGATCAATACCAAAAGTGACATCAAGATTCTGCAAGGCAACATCGTGAATCAACTGATCGTAACCACGTTGCAAGAAGGTTGAATAAATCGCAACAACCGGTTTTAACCCTTCACACGCCATACCCGCCGCTAAAGTCACTGCATGTTGTTCAGCAATCGCAACATCAAAGAAACGTTCAGGATATTGCTGTGCAAATTTAACCATGCCTGAGCCTTCGCACATCGCCGGTGTAATCGCAAGCAGACGTTCATCTTGAGCAGCCTCATCACATAGCCATTGCCCAAATACATCTGAGTATTTAGGTGGTGATTTTTTTACGGGTGCTGCTGAAGCGGGTGCAATTTTAGTAATGGCATGATAGGTAATCGGATCTGCTTCCGCAGGCGCAAAACCTTTACCTTTTTTGGTATAAATATGAACTAGGCGTGGACCTTTACGTTTTTTAAGTGCATGGAAAACCTGTGACAGTTGTTCCACATCATGTCCGTCAAATGGGCCGAAATAATCAAAACCGATTGCTTTAAATAAATTATCAGCGGCATCTGTCGCAGATTGATGCAAACGTGAATTATAGGTCCACTTTGGATGAGGTTGAACATAGGCTTCACCCTGTTCATTCACATTGACCAATTGACCTGTTTCCCAAATGGCTGCCAGATGTTTGGCAAAACCACCAGTACTACAAGAGATCGACATATCATTGTCATTCAGCACGACGATGAGATCGGCATTATGGGCAACTGCATCATTCATGGCTTCAAAGGCCATTCCCGCAGTCATTGCACCATCTCCCACAATCGCCACTACATCACATGGATCTTTTTGATAACGACGTGCCAATGCCATGCCCAGACCTGCTGAGATAGCAGTCGATGAGTGACCGACACCAAACGTATCAAACTCAGATTCATCACGTGCAGGGAATGCAGCCAAGCCATTCTTGCTGCGAATGGTGCTAATACGTTCACGGCGTCCTGTCAGTACTTTATGTGGATAAGCTTGATGGCCCACATCCCACACCAAACGATCATCAGGCGTGTTAAAACAATAATGCAAGGCAACCGTCAGTTCGATCACCCCTAAATTAGCACCAAAGTGTCCACCACTTTGTCCTGCTGCATACAAAATATATTGACGTAACTCATCCGCCACCTGTTCGAGCTGACTTTGTTCGAGCTGACGTAATTGTTGTGGATGATCAATTCCATCTAACAATGGCGTAACAGGACGTTGAGTTGGAATTTCGGTATACAACATAATGTGGCAAAGCCTTTTTAAGCCTGGCAAATCCGAAGCTGGGTTAAATGGGGGCAATCATACAATTAAATATGATCTACCTTCAATCAGCCACATGTGCAAATGACGCAGTGCTGAACATTTGCATGTCAATCTTAATGACTGGCTCGCAGATTATCCTGAATTATGTCACTGTTTATCAACCATTATTGTGTGCTTTATATGAAAAAGAAAAACTTATGTGAAAAATCAGAAATTCCAATTCACGCAATCTTCATACATTGAGCTATACTCAGACTGTTTTTATTATCATAGTGAGTTCTCTGTGCCGATTGAATTTATTGCAACATCAAAGCTACCAACCGCTTTTGGTGACTTCAATATTTCCGTGTTTCAAGACCCTGAAACGGGTGAAGAACATGTGGCGCTTTCTAAAGGTTTAGAAACTGCTCCAGATAAGCCCATACTGGTGCGTATCCACTCTGAATGTTTGACGGGTGATGCCTTTGCTTCGCTTAAATGCGATTGCGGACCACAATTACAGGCGACTCAACGTTTGATTAATGACGCAGGTCAAGGCGTGATTTTATATTTACGTCAGGAAGGTCGAGGCATTGGCTTAACCAATAAAATCCGTGCCTATGCCTTGCAAGATCAAGGTCATGACACCGTTGATGCCAACCTGCTATTGAACTTGCCTGCTGATGCACGTCGCTATGATATGTGCAGCATTATGCTTGATCATCTTCAAGTCAAAGAAGTGAAATTAATCACCAATAATCCTTTGAAATTAAAGGCTCTGACTGATTTAGGCATCAATGTAGTTGATCGAGTTCCTTTAACTGTGGGCCGCAATCCATTCAATGAACAATATTTAAAAACCAAACGTGAGCGTATGGATCATCTTTATAAAAAAGATGACTTCTAATTCACTTTATAGAACGTTTAAAAATAAGTCAGTTAAGGGATTTTTATTGTAAAAAACAAAAATCCCTTACTTTTTTTATGGGTTTTATGTTTTGATATAGCCTATTCCTAGTCACTTTACGAGGATCATCATGCAGCACCCAACTTCAGCTGATATTCAACGTGTTCGTGAGTTTTTACTCGATCTACAGGCACGGATTTGTGCAGGACTAGAGCAACAGGAACGTGCAGGCGGTGGCGCCGCTGAGTTTATCATTGATGATTGGCAACGAACCGAAGGTGGCGGTGGCCGCTCTCGTGTTTTGCAAAATGGTGAAGTGATTGAAAAAGGTGGGGTGATGTTTTCCCACATCAACATCAGTAAACTGCCCGCTTCTGCGACTGAACGTCATCCACAAATTGCGGGCGCAAAGGCACAAGCGTTGGGCGTATCGCTGGTGATTCACCCGAAAAATCCACATATCCCAACTTCGCATGCCAATGTTCGCTTATTTGTCGCTGAGCCTGAAGGTCAAGATCCAGTGTGGTGGTTTGGTGGTGGTTTTGATTTAACCCCTTTCTATCCTGACGAGCAAGATGTTCTTAACTGGCACCAAACTGCGTATGACCTGTGTCAGCCCTTTGGCGACACGGTTTATGCGGAACATAAGCAATGGTGTGATGACTATTTCTATCTAAAGCATCGTGATGAACAGCGTGGCGTGGGTGGTCTATTCTTTGATGATTTAAATCAATGGGATTTCGAAACCTGCTTTAAATACATTCAAGCCGTGGGTAATGGTTATTTAGCAGCGATCTTGCCAATTTTTGAAAAGCACCGTGAGCAGCCGTATACCGAAGCACAACGTGAGTTCCAGCTGTATCGTCGTGGTCGTTATGTCGAATATAATTTGGTTTATGACCGTGGTACCTTGTTTGGCTTACAAACAGGTGGGCGTATTGAATCAATTTTGGTCAGCTTACCTAATCTGGCAGGTTGGTCGTATCGCCCTGAGTGGGATGCGGACTCAGCAGAAAAACGTCTTACCGATTATTATCTAAAACCAAGAGATTGGTTGAGTTTGCAGAAGTAAAAAGCGGCAATCCCTAATATTTCTATTAGGGATTTTTTTGATTATTGAAATAGACATTTCCACCCTTAAAAATGTACAATAAAAATGTACAATAAAAAGGATTAAAAATGTCTAATATCTCATTTACACATGCCCGAGCGAATCTCGCTAAATTAATTCAGCAAAGCCAACAGGGTCAAAGAACCTTTATTGCCCAACATGGGCATACTTCGGCTGTTCTTATTTCTTATTCTGAATATAAAAAATTACAAGGTGAGCCAGAAAACTTCATGCAGGCTTGGGAAAACTGGCATCAACAAGCACTTCAAGAATTAAATACTGAGAATACTGACTTTCAAACTGAACGAGACACTAGCCAAGGACGTGAGTTTTCATGGTAAGCCAAATCAGTTATTTACTTGATACCAATATCATTTCTGAATTGGCTAAACCTCAACCGAACTCAGCCGTTTTACAACAATTTTATGTCGCGCAACATGAAATTTCGATTTCAAGTATCGTCTGGCATGAATTACGCTTTGGCTGGTTGAGAATGCCTGATGGACAACGCAAGCAGCTCATCACAAAATTTTTACATGATGTGGTGAGTCTGATTCCGATTTTGGATTATGATGCGCAAGCTGCAAAAATCCATGCAGAAATTAGAATACAAACTCAGAAAATGGGAAATAATATTCCTTTTGTTGATGGACAGATTGCAGCTATTGCGATGGCTCAGGGCTTAATTCTAGTCACTCGGAATACCACAGATTTTCAAGCCATAGAAGGATTACGGCAAATCAATTGGTTTACCGACACTATAGATCGCTAAACAACTCAACATATTCCTTGATCATTCTTATGATATTGGTGAATCACTCATGACCAAACAATTTGCTGTTATTGGAAATCCGATTGAACAATCCCGCTCACCCGAGCTTCATCATGCGTTTGCAGCAAAAACTGGGGTCGATCTACACTATAAAAAAATTCTTGCAGCCTTAGATGGTTTCGAAAGTGCTGTAAAAGATTTCTTTGCACACAACGGCATCGGCATGAATGTCACCGTACCTTTTAAAGAACAAGCCTTTTCCCTTTGCGACCAACTGACTGAACGTGCCAAGATTGCCAAAGCCGTCAATACCTTGTGGATGCAGGACGGCAAACTGTATGGTGATAATACTGATGGTCAAGGCTTGGTTGCAGCGATTCAGGCTTTAAGTTGGGAACTTAAAGAGAGTCGTATTTTAATTTTAGGTGCAGGTGGTGCAACCCGTGGTGTCATTTATCCGCTGGTGCAGGCAGGTGCAAAACAGATTGTGATTGCCAACCGTACCCTCGCCCGTGCTGAACAACTGGTTGACGATTTAAAAGATGCTGTTCCACAAACTCAGCTTAAAGCGATTGGCTTAGATCAGTTAACGGGCGAGTTTGATTTTGTCATTAATGCAACCTCTGCAAGTTTAACTGGTGATCCGCTTCAACTCCCTGAAAATTTAGTATTTCATCATGCTTATGAAATGGCTTATGGCAAACCCTCGAGCTTTCTAGATCAGGCCAAACAACGCCAAGTCCCCTCTACTGATGGTTTTGGGATGCTGGTGGGGCAAGCGATTGAAGCATTTTCGATCTGGAACGGAGTAAAACCAGAGTTAAAAGACTTTTTATAATCATCAAAATACAAAAATAAAAAACCTGCACTTTGCAGGTTTTTTTATTGGGGGGATAAAGAAATTATTTCACGGTCAGCATCTTCTGATATACCTGTTTAAAAATCTCATAATCAATAAATTCGTTATGTTCGATTTTTAAAGACTGTATTGATTTTTCAGACAGTTTATTCTTACGTGCATCCACGTACACTTGTCCCAAGATGTTAGCCGTTTGTCCAAGCAAGACTTTTTCCTCATTTGAAGCACCATTTTGCTGTTCGAACTGGATTTGATATTGCTTGGCAAATAACTGTTGCGGCTGTTTATATTGCGACTGAAGTTTTTTCCACGCCTGACGGTCTTTATCGCCATGCATCGCATCCACTACAATACGATTCACCGCTTGACCTAATTTGTCATCGAACTGGCCTTCATTTTCAAGATGATGCTTCTTCTGTAAAGCCTCTATATTTTGCAGGGCCTTACCTTCTGGATTATAGTCGTCTTCACTGGCATACCAATATGCGTACACGCTGGCAATTTCTTGCAGCTCTTGGCTTGAATAACGCTGTACAAGTTGAGGTGTGCTTTCCGTTAATTTCGCAATGAATACGGCTTTATAAGTTGCTTCATAGGCGTGCGTTGCATCATACCGTTGCTCAGCAATCACTTTGAGTTGATCTTCCAAAGACAGGCTATACGGCTCTGCTGAACGCTCTTGGACACCCGTCTGACCTAATTTCTCAGAGAAGCTATTTACAGCTTGTTCCAGCATTGATCCCTTGCTTGTTTCAGCCCAAGTCTTCGCACGTTTCAATTGCACCTGATCAATTGGTGTCGCTTTGCCATAATTTGAAATCAACATATCAGCTTTGACACTAAAACGTGACTTCAATTCAGATAAGCCATAGTTCAAATCATAGTCTAATTTAACCGCGCGGCCTTGAGCATCCAAACCAACATCCATAATAAATGGATTTCGTTTTTCAACTGGTGGTAAGGCTTTGACAATATCCGCTTGATGCTTAACCCAAAGTGCCTTAAATGCCTGATCATCAATAAATTGATTTTGATCATATGCAGCAAACTGTTTTTCTACCGTTTGCAGTTTGGCAATATAATCCAAGAAACCTGATTCTGCTTTCTGCCCACCAAAAACATCAATGTCATACACACTTTGGCAATACTGTGCATCGCCATAGGTCGCTTTTGTTACGCTTTGCAATGCTGTACATTGCTCTTTGCTTAAACCCACTTCCTCATCATCCGCCATTGCAACTGAAGCCTCAGCATCAGTCACCTGCGCTGCTTGTGTTGCATCTTCCGCCGCATCTGTACTCCCATCAACCGTATCCTCTTCGGTATCCTCCACACCAAAATGTTGATTCACCAGACGATACAGTTCCTGACTCACGACACTGGCATCATCAACAGCATCTTTCTTACTCAATAATGAAGCTGTTTTTGCTGATTTAGATGGGCTCGCAGCATCCACCTCACTGGCAATCAACTTTTCCAGGTTTTCTTCTTTGATATTGAGAACACTTTGCATAAAGTATTTTTCATTGATTTTACTATACAAGTTCGCTTGTAAAATCAGCTCTTCAATCGAACTTTTTAAACGGATTTTCTCTACGATTCCTGCGGCCTGTTCAGCAGAAGAGACTGGTAAAGCCTGAATATTATGTGGATCTGCAAGACGATAATACACGGCACTGGAAGCTTTCACGTAGTCAGCAAATTTTTTGTAATCCACTTGCTTGAACAAATGCTGGTATTTAGAAAAATCCAAATAGGCAAGATTATTTTGATTTTCTTTATTGACCAAATATGGCATCAAAGCAAAGTAATTGATGTAAAACTTATAATTGTTCAAATCAAGCACCATCGGTACTTTCGCCTGAACTAACAGGGTTGGCTTCTCATAACGTGCGGTTAAATTAAATGATCCAACTTTCTGACGATAATGTACTGAACCATCATATTCAAACTGCATATCATTCAGCACATTGGCCATAATTTCGGTGAATTTATCAGCTTTAGATCGGCCATAACCTTTTTGCTCTTGTGCCAACGCCACATACAAAGCCTGTTTCTGCCGGTTGTTTAAATTGACCTTCTGATCTCTTAAGTATTGATCTATTTTTTGCTTCACTGCTGCATCTAAAGCTGAATTGTCTTCTTTTGCCTTACTTTTAGTCTGGTCAGACTCTATCTGGATTTTAAATTTTCCACGATAATCATAACTCGGATATTCATATATCGCATTGATGCTATTGATGGCCTTTTGTTCCAGACCTGCCGAAGCTGTATTGGTTTTAATGACATGTTGAGAACATGCTGAGAGACTCAGCCCCATTAAACATAAAGTTAAATATTTTAGACGCATAGCTTTACCAAACACCTTTATATCATTATATTTTCAATTCTAAAATTGAGTAATTTTCACATTTCATTTCAGTTTTCACCGCAACAGAAATGTGGTTTTTCTAAGAACTTGTCTTCAAGGAAATTCGCTTTTCTGACATTCTTTTCCCTAGTGATTATCAATGTATTTTTATCAGCATTGTGAATAATCAAAGTATCGAAACAGATAATCCAAAATGATTCAAATACAGGATTAAGATTATGCCAGCTTATAAAGCCCCGCTCCGTGATATTCGTTTCTTAATGAACGAAATGTTAGATTATCCAGCACATTACCAAACTTTGACAAGTGGTCAAAATGCGGATGCTGAAACAGTGGATATGATTCTTGAAGGTGCGGCAGATTATTGCGAAAACGTACTTTCTCCACTCAATCAATCAGGTGATGAAGAAGGCTGTACCTTTAACAATGGCGAAGTGACAACACCAAAAGGTTTTAAAGAAGCGTATGACCAATTCGTCATGGGTGGGTGGCAAGGTCTTTCTTATCCAGAAGAGTTTGGTGGTCAAGGCTTGCCGATGTCTTTAAACCTGATCAAATCTGAAATGATGGGAACGGCTAACTGGTCATTCACCATGTATCCAGGTTTGAGCACAGGCTGTATGAATACCATCATGCAGTTCGGTACAGACGAGCAAAAAAATACCTATATGCCTAAACTGGTTGAAGGGACTTGGTCAGGCACCATGTGCTTAACTGAACCGCAATGTGGTACAGACTTAGGCCAAGTAAAAACCAAAGCAGAACCTGCTGCTGATGGTACATACAAAATCTCTGGGACTAAAATCTTCATCTCTGCCGGTGAGCATGATTTAACTGAGAACATCATCCACATCGTATTAGCTCGTCTTCCAGATGCGCCAGCAGGTACACGTGGTATTTCTCTATTCATCGTACCTAAATTCATCCCGACTGCGGATGGCGGTGTAGGTGAACGCAATACCGTTTCTTGTGGATCAATCGAACACAAGATGGGGATCAAAGCATCTGCAACAGCCGTGCTGAACTTTGACAATGCTACAGGTTATCTGATCGGTGAAATCAACAAAGGTTTACACGCGATGTTTACCTTTATGAACACTGCACGTATCGGTACCGCAGTTCAAGGGATTGCGCACGCTGAACTTTCATTCCAAGGCGCTTTACCGTATGCGAAAGACCGTATGTCTATGCGTGCCCTTTCTGGCAAGAAAGAACCTGAGCGTGTAGGTGATGCAATCATTCACCATGCTGACGTTCGTCGTATGTTATTGACGCAAAAAGCGATTGCTGAAGGTGGTCGTTCAATGATCTATCATGCAGCAAAACTTGCAGACAAAATGACAGATGCTCTGGTGAGTGGTGATCAAGCAGCGTATGAAGCTTATGATGACAAACTCGGTTTCTACACCCCAATCTTAAAAGGTTTCTTGACTGAGCTTGGCTTAGAAGCAGCCAACCACGGTATGCAAGTATACGGCGGTCATGGCTATATCCGTGAATGGGGCATGGAACAAATCGCACGTGATGCACGTATCTCTACTTTGTATGAAGGGACGACGGGGATTCAGGCACTGGACTTGATTGGCCGTAAAGTGCTACTCAGCTCGAAAGGTAAAGTGGTTCGTGACTACACTGCTGAAATCTTGAAGTTCTGTGCAACGCACGCACGTAATAAGTACCTTCGCCGTTTTGCTTGGGACTTAACTAAGCTTTGCGCACAATGGAATACTTTAACCGTTCGTATCATGCTTGCTGCACGTAAAGACCGTGACATCGTTTCTTCAGCTTCGGTTGATTTCTTGATGTTCTCTGGCTATGTGATGATGGCTTACTTCTGGGCACAACAAGCAGTGGTTGCTTCTGAGAAATTAGAAGCAGGTAACGGCAGCGAAACCCCTGAATTCTATAAAGCAAAAATCAAAGTCGCCGATTTCTACTTTGACCGTTTATTGCCACGTGCACAAGGTCATGCAGAAGCAATGGTGACGACATCTCGTACTTTGACATCGCTTGCACCTGAACACTTCAGCTTCGATTACTAATTGCAGCTGCAATAAAAAAAGAGCGCTTAATGCGCTCTTTTTTTATTGGGGAAATATTATTCCGCTTTCTTAAAAACATAAGCCTGCTGTGGAAATGGGTAGTCTTTAAAGAACTTACGGTTACGCCCGTTGTCGCCATTCCAGATTTTATCCAGATCTAAAACCAGATCCTGATTCGGATTAATCTGATAATACAAATTAACATCCGCAGCATCACAACGAATCATAATTTCATTCAATTCTTTATGCACATGCCACTGTACCTGCTTACAGGTCTGCTCGATCTTGGCAGTGTTGCGTGACGGATCTGAACCTAGACGGCTAAAACTGGTATTGGTCCAGAATACAGAGCCATCATCCATTAAATTCAGAATATATTCTGCTTCTTTCTCATTATTCACACAACCCGCAAAAGCATCACTACATGGAATACGTGCATGATAACGCCCCGCATAAATGAGGTCTGCTTCAGAAGGTTGACTCAAGTTATGTTTACGATCGGCAGAATACGGTAATGTCGCTTGTCCTGCCACTTGAGTGAGTGACACGCCCTGCGCATCAGATTCACTTTGTTCCTGTTCATCTGCAAGCACTTCACTTGCATTACGACTTGGTTGCGTCCGGGCTTGTTGCTTTACTGGATCTGGATGACGACTATCACACGCAATCAAGCCAAAACTCAATAAAACTCCTACACTAACAAGCTGTAAGAATAACCTGAACTGCATATCCTAAATCTCTAACATCAACATCATTATCGCGTACATTTCACAAACATCTTCCAGACTGTGGAAAAATATAAGGATCATTCAAATATTCGTCTATTCCCCAAAAGGGGAATAACAAATTCGATAAGACTGAAATAGCAAATTGAAAAAGCAGTATGCTTTAATTCGGTGCATTTTAGGTGATGCTGTTGATTTTTCCATCACAGATTTACACAACTTAACCAATCTCCCATCTGTTTAAACTTTAAAAAAAACTGTTCGCCCTTATCTCTTAATTAACAGCAACTCATATTGAAACAATTTATTTTTTGCTGCTGTTTCATAAATTTAAGGAGAAAAACTCGATGGCCAATTCTGGTTTATATCGCTCAAACCAACAAAGCATGATCGCTGGTGTAATGGGCGGTATTGCGGAACGATTTGGTTGGAACGCAAATTTATTACGCCTGATCTTTGTTGTGATCTCACTCATGAGCGCAGCTTTTCCAGGTATTTTAGTCTATTTGATTTTATGGTTGGTGATTCCAAAACAGCAGCAAACGCGTGTGGATTATGTACAAGGCTATCAACAACCAGTGAAAACCATTTATGAAGACCAAAGCATAAAACGTTAATTCTCTGTTCCCTTTTTGGTCGCTACGGTTGAAATTACCCCTAATCCAGCCGTAGCTTTTTTTTATCTAAAATTCAGGCTTGACGACTAAGCTGCTGTTGTAAGGCTGCAATCATATCCGCTCGACTCACAATTCCAATCAGGCGTTGTTCGTCTACGACAGGAATGTAGTTAAACGACTTTTCTACAAAATAAGGGACTAGAGCCTGAATCGGCTGCATAGGGCTTACCGTCACGACTTTATGGTTCATGATTTGTCGAACGTAATGCTGCCATGAATTTCGTGGATCTGTTGCACCTTTAAACCATTCCACCACTTGGTATAAAGCCAAAGTCCCAACCAAGTGATCTTCGGCATCGACCACAGGCAAACTCATTAAATTCACTGCCTTAAACTTGTCTAGCGCCTGATGAATATCATCCTGCTCATGCAGTTTAATCACATCACGACTCATGATGTCCTGACAGACGAATGAGTTAATCAAGCGCTCGTTGGCATGTGATTGTGCTTCTAAAATAATTTTTTCCAAATCGTACTGACTAATATCCAACAGTTCTGTATGACGCTCTAAGGCGTATTCAATATCTTTGGGTTGAATCGAGACTTTCTGGGTCGGTGTCGGATCTTTAGAACGTTCATTGACATGTGCCGTAATCGGATAATGGCGTCCAATCAAACGATTAAAAAACACCGCACACAGCAATAATAAAATTGAGTTCAGCAACACCGGGTACAAAATAAAGTGAAAACCCAATCGATGGACAGCTTCTCCGCCAAGCACTGCGGTAATTGCGACAGCCCCACTCGGTGGATGCAGAGAATCAGTTGTCATCATCACAAAAATCGCCAAGCCCACAGCCACACTAAAGGCACTGGTGAGATCGGGTAAATATTGCGTACAGGCAACACCGATGAATCCAGCAAGGGTATTTCCGACGATCACATTCCAAGGCTGCGCCAAAGGACTGTTGGGTAGTGCAAATAACAACACAGAAGAAGCGCCCATCGGCGCGATATACCATGCATTCATGCCCCCTAGTACATACCAGCTAATCAACGATGAAATCGCCAATCCACATAAAGCACCAACACCTGAGAGCACCCTCTCTTTTAAGGGCATAACCTTATAATTAGGTTTGAGAAAATTTAGCCAGTCTGATTGGATCAAGCTCACAATGCACCTTGCTGGAATCGTGTTGTTTTATTCGATGCAGCAGTATACGCCTACTCAAGCTTAAGGTGTATTTAAATTACAGTTTTAAGTCATGACTAAAACGATTAAATAAGAAAGCTGATCAATTTAAATATTCTTTTAGCTGTTCCAATCGCTCAGCATATTTTTGCATCGGACAAAATTCATACATCGGCGAACCGATATAAGCACCCGCATTTCGGCATTCCTGATCCACAAAATTTTTCCAGAGTTGCTGCGATTTCATAATGTCGTTATAACGTTCAGGCTGCTTGTATTCCTGACTCTGTTTCTTAATTTGATCCAATAACTGTACGATCTGTTTGGCATATAAGGTTTTAGTTCTGGTACTGCAGATTTCCACCACTGCATTGTTGATGTTACCCAACTTTAATTCTTGAATGGTGTCATCAACACATTGGCTATAGGGATCTGTTACTTTATCCTGCGCTTTAGCCAATACATTACCACTCAAACAGGTCATGATCAGTAATGCGACTTTAAACATTAATTTTGTCATTGATTGGCTCTTTTATTTTTTGTCATCTATTCAAATCATAATCAAAAATTATGCCGATGCTGATTTTTATTCTTCCACATACGGCTGGTCATGGTTGTGATGCAATCTATTTTGCAAGGATCCAACTAAGCTAAACATATTTTTCATTCAGATAACGCCAATAGCGTTTCGGCAGATATTGCACATGCAATTTAATATTCTGCCGTTCTTTAATATTGATACTCTGAAAATAATCCTTCCAAAGCTGATCATATAAGATCTCTTGCTCATCCAACTCTAACTGAAAACTTTGGCTACCGCCCTTTTGCAGATTGCGATCAATCTTATCAGCATCCATAACGACCTCATGAATTTGCTTGAGATCGTAATAAAGACCATAGTTACGTTGTTCATCATAAATCAGCCAGCGCTGATCCTGATAGCGCCGTTTAAAATGTGGCTGAATCAAAGGCAACACATTAAAATCGGGACGGACTAAACTCAAAAATAACCCATCTGTGCTTTTCTTAAAACGGATAAAAGCCTCCATCCTATGCTTTTCGCGCCCAACTTTTTTGGTCCACTGTGAAATCGCCAACACACTGGGATGTAAATAGTCTTTTTCAACCGAATAGGACTGCTGAAACACATAGATGCAATAATTAAAAAGATGCTGATAGGCCTCTAGTGACTCAGACAAGGAGGCAAAATAAATCTGCTTTAGCGCAGCTGGGGAAAGCTTTTGTTGTAAGGCAGACCACACCCGTTGGGCATGTTGCTCATGATTGGACACATCAATAACCTCGGAAAATAAGCCATGTTGTGTCTCACCCAGTAAACAAAGTTGCACATCAAACTCTTTGAACTGAAATGCGCGAAATACACAACTCAGCAACCCCAGCATTGAGCCATCAAAACAATAATTGAGTTTCTGAGTCAACATTACTAAAACCCCAAACTCAGCTGTGGAGACAGTGGCTTGATATATTTAGATGAACCTTGGGTCAAAATTTGCTGACGGATAAAACCAGAAGAAAGTTCCTTCTGGAAACGTGGACTGTCTTCACAACGAATAAAATATTGCGCACGGGAATAAGCTACACCTAATTGCTTTAACAAGTCGATATGGATTTTGCCAAAACGACGGGCATGCACAATTTTCTTAGCGGATTTCACCCCGATGCCGGGCACGCGCAAAATCATAAAGTAATCAGCACGATTTAAATCTACCGGAAACTGCTCAGGATGACGTAAGGCCCAACTCAGTTTCGGGTCAACATCCAAGTCCAGATGCGGGAAGCGCTCATTCACGATTTCATTGACCTGAAAACCATAAAAACGCATCAACCAATCACTCTGATACAGTCGATTTTCTCGTAGCAAAGGCGGTGCAGAACCCACCGCAGGTAGATAATTATTCTCGGTATTAATCGGGATATAGCCTGAGAAATAGACCCGTTTTAACTTAAATTCTTTGTAGTGCCGATCTGCCATAAACAGTACATCCTGATCGGTTTCCTGATGTGCACCTACCACCATCTGCGTAGTTTGCCCTGCTGGGACATATTTCGGCACATGCTTGATAATTTGACGCTCATCTTTAAGCTGAATCAAGCGATCCCGAACCAGCCCCAAATCTTTTTGTACTTCTTGATGTGATTTTTCAGGCGCAAAGGCTTTTAAACCAACCTCGGTAGGCATTTCTAAATTAATACTCATCCGATCTGCATATAGACCTGCTTCATGAATCAATTCAGGGGAAGCACCTGGAATGGTTTTAAGATGAATATAGCCATTAAAGTTTTCTTCTAGGCGTAGTTTCTTCACCACTTGCAGCATCCGTTCCATGGTATGGTCGGCGGATTTGAAAATGCCTGAACTGAGAAATAATCCTTCAATATAATTTCGTCGATAGAAATTAATGGTCAAGTCAACCACTTCCTGCACCGTAAATGCGGCCCGTTTCACATCATTGGAACGGCGTGACACACAATAGGCACAGTCAAAAATACAGACATTGCTGAACAGGATTTTTAGCAGAGAAACACAGCGTCCATCTTCAGTATAGCTGTGACAAATCCCTGCCCGACTGGCGTCACCCAGACCTTTATCTTTATTTTTACGGTCACTGCCGCTGGATGAACAGGACACATCATATTTGGCAGCGTCCGCTAAAATTTGCAGCTTTTCACGAATGCGATCAGACATTTCAAACGACCTGAAGAAAACAGAGGATATCGTTTAAAAATTAACATTTCAAAGTTGTGAAATTAAGAGCATGTGAGATGCAATACGTCATGAGCTGACGTGAGGATTTTCCTCTTCAGTACAGATTGTTGATTTGAAGGGAATATAATCTATCTATAATAAAATGAAGAAAACTTTATTTCTTCCATCTCATGTACAATTTTTTATCTTTATTGCCGAGCTTATTTTTAACCTTCCTACTAGCCGCCTGTAGCTCTAGAAATGAGCCCGAATTCATCGAAGTAAGGACTTTTCAATCCACTCAAAGCCCATATTTTATAAAAGCATTTACTTTAATTAAATATGACAGAACATGTTTTTTACAGACATCAGCAATTCTTGAAGATGGAAATGAAATCAATAAAAACTGGGGGTTCATGGAGGGTAAGGCATTTTTAGTCGATGATAATACACCGAGAAATCCATCCATAACCCCCTCTCAAAGTTCAACTGCCGATCAACAGATAGAAGAATACATTCAACAAATGAAAATTAACCAAGAAATTACCTATATGAAAGGTTTGCTCTCTGCCAAAAGTAGAAATGAATGCGGAATAAAATAACTTTTTTTATTTCTGATCAGAACTTGCTGGCGAAGTGCTAGAAGCCTTTGCCACTCCTCTACAAAATCCTTATACTTAAGCACAATTTTTGTTTGATTCCAGTGGATGCACCATGAGTCGTGCTATATCGCATATTGATACCTTTCAGGGCTTAATTCTTGCCCTACAAAACTATTGGGCGGAGCAAGGCTGCGTCGTATTACAACCATATGATATGGAAATGGGCGCAGGTACTTTCCACACTGCAACCTTCTTACGTGCATTGGGGCCAGAAACCTGGAACGCGGCTTATGTTCAACCATCACGTCGTCCGAAAGACGGTCGTTATGGCGAGAACCCGAACCGTTTACAACACTACTATCAGTTCCAAGTGGTACTTAAGCCAAACCCAGACAATATCCAGCAGCTTTATCTTGATTCATTAAAAGCCATCGGAATTGATACCCTCACTCACGATATTCGTTTCGTTGAAGACAACTGGGAATCTCCAACCCTTGGCGCATGGGGCTTAGGTTGGGAAGTTTGGTTAAATGGTATGGAAGTGACACAGTTCACTTACTTCCAGCAAGTTGGTGGTATTGAATGTTACCCAGTTACGGGTGAAATCACTTACGGCCTAGAACGTCTGGCGATGTACCTGCAAGGTGTAGACTCAGTTTACGATCTGGTTTGGACCAAAGGTCAATTCGGTACCGTAACTTATGGTGATGTATTCCATCAAAACGAAGTTGAGCAATCAACCTATAACTTCGAATACGCGCCAGTCGATAAAATGTTTGAATTGTTTGACTTCTATGAAGCTGAAGCGTCTCGTTTAATCGAAGCTGAATTGCCACTTCCTGCTTACGAGCAAGTGATCAAAGCATCGCATTGCTTTAACTTGTTGGATGCCCGTGGTGCGATTTCGGTAACTGAACGTCAACGTTATATTTTACGTGTCCGTACTTTGGCGCGTTCAATTGCTCAAAGTTATGTGGCGGCCCGCGCGAAACTTGGTTTCCCAATGGCAGAACCACATTTGCGCGATGAAGTATTGGCTCAACTTAAAGCACAAGTTGAAGCAGAAGCTTCATTAAAAGCAAAAGACTAAAGTTGTTTTTCTGATGCAAAATCCTCACTCTATTGTCCATTATGGTATTGACGATCAGCAGCAAAGTATTGCCAATGCCGTTAAAAATGGTCAATGGGTGAGTGCTGCCAACAATACCAAGTGGTCTGAGCTGATCACATTTATGCAAAATGACGACTGGAGTCCTAGTTATCGTTATTGCTGGATCAGTAATAAATTTATCAGCAATTGGGATGTTGAGTGGTTTGGTCATTTACCCTATCCATTCGCAGGGGTGTTATGGCTAGACTTAAGTACATTAGAGCATCAGATTGAAAAGCCTTGGGGACATAAAAAAATCATTGACCACTCGGCTCGATTTAAAAATTTATTGGTAAAGATTGGTTTAGAGTTTGAACAACGTGAAGATGTCATTCGGATTTGGGGATACCTACCCAAAGATGAAACGGATTTTCCACCCCAAACCAACTTTGTACAGCCACACCATATTTTTTCGGATACATGGAAATGACACATACCGTACTATTTGAATTGGGTTGTGAAGAACTTCCACCCAAAAGCTTAAAGACTTTGCGTGACGCACTTAAAGCAGAAACTGAAAAAGGCTTAAAAGAGGCAGGCTTAAACTTTGCCTCTATCGAAGCCTATGCTGCACCACGTCGTTTAGCATTGAAAATTGTTGATATCGATGCAGCTCAGGCAGATACACAAAAACGTTTTGATGGCCCTGCGGTACAAGCGGCTTATGATGCTGAAGGCAAACCGACCAAAGCACTTGAAGGCTTTATGCGCGGTCAAGGCATCACGGCTGACCAACTTTCGACGTTCCAAGCTGGTAAAGTTGAAAAAGTGTGCTTCTTGAAAGATGTCAAAGGTCAAAGCCTTGATGTTTTACTGCCACAAATTTTACAGACTGCATTGGATAACTTACCTATCGCAAAACGTATGCGTTCAGCAGCAAGCCGCACTGAATTCGTTCGTCCAGTAAAATGGGTGGTATTGCTCAAAGATGATCAAGTGGTTGAAGCAACCATTCAAGATCACAAAGCAGGTAATGTGACTTATGGTCATCGTTTCCATGCACCTGAAGCCGTGACTTTGGCACATGCAAATGACTACTTGGTGACTTTAGAACAAGCATATGTAGTTGCAAACTTTGAAAAGCGTCAAGCGACGATTCAAGCACAAGTCAAAACATTGGCAGATGAAGTCAATGCGACTGCTATTGTGCCAGCAGACTTGCTTGATGAAGTCACCAGTCTGGTTGAATGGCCTGTAGCTTTACGTGCAACTTTCGAAGAACGTTATTTAGCGGTTCCACAAGAAGCCTTGATTACCACCATGCAGGATAACCAAAAGTATTTCTGCTTAATCAACGCCGAAGGTAAATTACAGCCTTACTTCATTACCATTTCAAATATTGAGTCTAAAGATCCGACTCAAATCATTGAAGGCAATGAGAAAGTTGTACGCCCTCGTTTGTCTGATGCGGAATTCTTCTTCTTGCAAGATCAAAAGCAACCGCTTGCCTCTCGTAAAGAAAAATTAGCCAACATGGTATTCCAAGCTCAATTGGGTACGCTATGGGATAAATCACAACGTATTGCGAAACTGGCTGTGGCATTATCTCCAATTACGGGTGCCAATGTGGCTGATGCTGAGAAAGCAGCATTACTGGCTAAATGTGACTTAACCTCTGAACTCGTGGGTGAATTCCCAGAACTTCAAGGGATTGCAGGCACGTACTATGCACGCCTTGAAGGTGAAAACGTTGAGGTTGCCGAAGCTTTAGGTGAGCAGTATTTACCGAAATTTGCTGGTGATGTATTGCCGCAAACCAAGACAGGTACCACCATTGCCCTTGCAGATCGTTTAGATACATTGGTCGGTATTTTCGGTATCGGTCAAGCACCAACAGGTTCGAAAGATCCATTTGCATTACGTCGTTCTGCAATCGGTATCTTGCGTTTAATCATCGAAAATGAACTTGATGTGACCATCGAAGAGTTAGTGAACTTTGCCTTGCAAGGTTATGGCGATGTGGTTAAAGATCATGATAAAACCCGTGCGGATGCCGTGGCATTCCTTGAAGGTCGTTACCGTGCCAAGTATGAAGATCAAGGCGTTGCGGTTGATGTGATTCAAGCGGTTCAAGCGCTTGCACCAAAATCTCCTCTTGATTTTGACAAGCGTGTCACTGCAGTCAACCATTTCCGTACTTTGCCAGAAGCGGCGGCATTGGCTGCGGCAAATAAGCGTGTTGCCAATATTCTTGCTAAAGAGGCAACTCCTGAAGGTGCTGTGGTTGAAGCCAATCTGGTTGAAGCTGCTGAAAAAGCACTTTATGCAGAGTTGTCTACCCTCACACCTGTGGTTCAGCCATTGCTTGCTGCACGTAACTACACTGAAGCGTTGTCTAAGCTGGCTGCGCTTCGTGCACCAATCGATGCTTTCTTTGAAGGTGTAATGGTGAGGGCAGATGATGCTGAATTGAAAGCCAACCGCTTACGTTTATTGGCTCAGTTGCGTGATTTATTCACGGCAATTGCAGATGTAAGTGTATTGCAGGGTTAAGCCTGTATTTATTTGAATGCTTAAAGAAACCTGCTAGTAATAGCAGGTTTTTTATGAACTTTGATTAATAAAAATGATTCAATCTAAAAATTACTATCGTATCGATCTCATTCTTACCGTTATACATGCCGCTTTACTCTTAATCAGTTGGGCAGCCTACCAACGCTATCCATTCATTCGAACCAAACCCGATATGAGTGGCTTGTTTTTTATGATCATTTCGATTTTGGGTGGAATGATTGCACTGATTATTTTGGCAGTTGTCTTACCCCGTTTAGATCAATCTGTCAGTCAATTAGCGCTCAAGAAATTTTTATTTTCCTCGCTCTACTGGATCAGCAGCAGCATCATTTTTATTTTATTTGGCAATACAGTATTGCTCTTTAATCAGCCACTCCCTTGTATCCTGACTTTCTCATCTATCTTTTTAGGCTCAATCTACTTATCCGTTATACGATTTGCAAATATACGTAAACAAGATTACTTCATTTTTTTAGGCATTTTTGGCGTTTTATTTCTCTTCTTTTTCTGCATAAGTTTTAGTTAAAGGTTACGTACCGTATCAATTTCATATCATCCCCACTCTTTTCTTCGCTCCAACGATAAGATATAAAATCTCGATTGCGACCCTATCGCGGAAAGGACAGAAAAGATGATGAATAAAGTACAACTATTATGTTTAACCACTGCATTGGCGGCATCGTCTTCTCTATGGGCAGCAGACACAACCAACACCACAAGCACTGCTTCTAATGCTGTGCCTGAAAAAGCCATGCCCTATGGCGACAACCCAAGTCTAGGGCGCATCCTGCTCTATAAAACAGGTAAAGGCATGCAGAATTTGGGCGATTCAATCCAAGGTGCATCGGATAACACATCGCAAAAGATGAGTGAAAAATGGAAAAGCACCAAAGAATACTCAGCTGAACAAGCTGAAATCGTGCAAGAGCAAACCAAGAAAGCGACACAATACACGGCTAAGAAATGGCAAGACACCAAAGATGCTGTCGTGGGGACCAATGAGGGTAATGTCCCGATTGAACGTGCTGAACTTAGTCAGTCCTCAAAAAACTAAATGCCAAGGCCTCGATAACGTAGAGGCTTTTTTATTTCTTCAAATTTAATCCAACATCAACAAACTTGAGCCCTGCCGAATACCACTACATAAAAACGGCACAATATGGATTTTAAAAATAAGCCTTAAATTTACAGTGCTTACTCAAAACATTCATTGAATTTCACCGACTTTGCCGACACACTCAAACGCATAAATTCATAGGATCGGAATTTTTGCATATGACCCAACACCCTCTCAAAACCAGTCTACTTTGCTGCGTCAGTGCAATCAGTTTTACTGCTTGTTCGACACTTTCCACCCAGAGCAACATCACCCAGCCCTTACAACAAGTGAAAAATATTGGTGCGACACCCTCAACGCAAGGTAATATTGCAAAATTAATCAAACATGATCATCACTGCCTGATTGAGTTTACTGGCTATTTCGAGGGTGGTCAGGCAGTTGAACGTTGGGTCTTTAATCAACATGGGTTAATTTCAGCAAACTCTACAACGCAATACTATAAAGATAAAATTCTTGGTCAACCGGCAATCGCAACCGCCTTTGATGTACAAGATGCGACTGCTCAAGCCAATTTTCAAAAACTACAAAGTAATTTTAGCTCCAGTAACCTAGCACAGTGCCATTAACTAAAAAAACGCGTTGCATCTATCTCTAGCTGCAACGCGTTATGGCTTTTAAACTATTTTAGATCAATCTTTTAATTACACAATCACCTTAATTTGAACTAAGCCCACTGGTTGCAGCAAGTAAATCAATACGTGGGAACACTAAACCCGTGCGTGTATCGGTAATGGGTTTACCCGTCACTCTTAAACGATTTACGGTTTGATCGATAGTCTCTGATGGTGTTACGCCATTGGCGCGTAATAACGCAATTGCCCCTGCCACGTGCGGTGCTGCCTGTGAAGTACCGCCTTGAGTTTCACCGCCTGCAGTAATCATCGCGCCTGGTGCCAATAAAGTCACCAATGAGCCGCCATTACTAAAGCAGGTAATTTTATCCGCGGCTGTGGTTGGATCAGAACACTTCAACGGATTGCCCCACGATACACCGCCAATATTGCTATCATAGACTGCACCTACGCGTACTGCACCTGCTACACAAGCAGGAGAAGAAATCCCATCAGCAAAGGCATCATTGCCCGAAGCCACCACAGGCACGACCCCTACTGCACGTGCATTGGCAAATGCAGTGCCATAACTACTGTTACTGCATTCAGAGGTATATTTCACCCCGGGTGTCCCTAAACTTAAATTAATCGCTTTAATATTATAAGTTTGTGCATTATTCACAGCCCAATTGATCCCCGCCAGAATATCGCTGTCATAAGCCGTGCTCACTAATTGTCCCTGTGATCTCACCTTTCTAAAAGCATCAATTCCGATAATTTTGGTTTTAGTCGCAACTTTGGCAACAATGGCTGAAACGTTACTACCATGTCCATCATCATCTAAGCTGTTATCGTCAGGTGCACTGTCAAAAGCGTAGACCACGCGACAGCTTGAAGCTGGGGTATTAACTGCGGTACAGCCAAAATCAGCATGTTTATAATTTACCCCTGTATCAATGACCACCACACTGGTGCCTTCTCCAGTAAAGCCATTACTCACCGCTTGTGGCTGATTAATTAAAGGCAAACTTTGCATGGTCGTTGGCACATTTTTACGATTTGGATAAACACCTTTGACATTCGGATCATTTAAAACCTGTGCCAGCGTTTCCCGATTCTGAATACGATATAAGCCCAAAGGTAAACCATTAAACTCTCTTAAGGTTTGAAAGCCGGCTGCTTTATCAAATTTATTTTTAAACTGGTTTTTACCCTCTGCAATCAGGCTACGTTTTTCTCGCCCCAAAGCAGTGCGCGTTGCACTGCTCTCATATTCGATCAATAAATCATTTGAATCATTATCGAGCAAGGCGGCAAGATTAATTTTACCTTTCTCGACCTTGTTTAATGCTGCTGAGCTCAGACTTTGTTTGAGTTGCACCGCATTCAGTGTCGCGGCTGAGGTGGTCGTGGTGATAAGAGTACATAAGCTTAAAAGTAATAAAGTTTTATTGTTCACTATTCATCTCCATCGTTCTTGGATAAAGAACTGTTTTATTGCCTGTTTTTCTTGGGTAAAGAAATCCAGATCATTTAAAGTGTTTTAATTTCATTTGCTGGATCAGTTTCAGGATCAATCGGTTGTATCGAAGGATCGCTTTTGGTGTCATAAAATTGGTCATCTTTTTGAGTTTTATCCAATTTATTTAACATGGTTGAGGTGGTATGTTCTGTGGCTTTGTTCTCCTGTGGATGTAAAACGGTTGCACTTACCCCTGTTTGTTCAGGGTGAATTTGATAAATCGCAGCATCAGCTGCTGAACTGTTCGATTCTGCTGGTTCAAAATAAAAAACCACCACACCGAGCCCGATTAAGACAAGTAGGAATGCTGCAATCTGTTTCATTTATATTCTCCAGCGCTCTTTATTGGCCATGACTTGGTTTTCAGTTTTTTCTATGCACAATACGAATAAATTTTAATATTCACTTTATATTTCACTTATATATTTAAATAAAATACGATTTAAATCGTCGTGTTATCTAAAAATACCGCAAGCTTCTGCTTTAGTTTTATACGTTTAAAAGTACAATTAACACCCTAAAGATCGATCTTATGACAAAAATATTAGCTAAAAAGCCAAATCATGAGTTCACATCGATATACCAAGCAATAAAAATGCCATTTTTTAATCAATTTGAAATGAGTTTAAATCAATTTAGATATTCTTAATTTTCATATTCATTTAGCTAAAAATAAGAAATAAAGTTAATAATAATTGTCTTAAAAACAATCTAAAATTTATTTTTTACAGCAACTTATATTTATTAAAAACATTACTTTTCACGTGCTTAACACAAAAACATATCTCCACAATTTCTCGCCAGATTGTTTTCAAGCTGTAATCTGGTTGTAACGTTTGATGAAAATCACACATTTCTGTTTTTTTGCTCGCTATGATGCAATGGCGTTGATGAAGTACCTCAATACGGTACATCGCTTAAGGAAATCGCAATGAAAAAAATGATCAAAACAGCTATCGTCACAACTAGTATCCTCACCTCTGTTTCCGTTTTTGCACAGAATGTTGATGCAAATGCCAGTGGCTCAGCTCAAGTCAATGTACAATCTGGTGGACTGCTTAAAGGCGTCACAGGTGCAGTCAAAGGTACAGCACAAGGCGTTGGTCAAGTCGCACAAGGCGTTGGCCAAACTGCACATAATGTGGGACATGCTGCGGTAAATACAGGTGTTTCAGCCACACAAAAAACTGTGAGCGCAGCAAGCAATGTTGGCTCAACCGTTGTCAATAAAACTGGTGAAGCAGTAAAAACCACGACAAACTATGCAGTAGATAAAGCTGTAGATGGCAAAGAGTTGGCCGCAGATACTACTGCAAATGTAAAACAACGTATTGCAGAGAAGAAGAATGCAACTCAATCTAAATCGCTCAATGTTGGCGCTCAAACCAACGCGCAAGCACAAGTCAATGGTAAAACCTCATCTGTAAATGCCCAAACAGGCTTGAATGCAGATAAGAAGAACCTACAAACCGGTGCGAATGTCGGTGTAAAAGTGCTTGGTGTTAATGCGAACGTCAATACCAATGCCAAAATTGGCAGAAACTAATTAAAATCTAATCTAAAAAGCCCTTTGCTGCGTCAAAGGGCTTTTTTATACACATGATTTCACTCAGCAAAGTTGCAGCTTGCTTTGCTCATCCGTGTTATTTTCAATAAAATGAGTTAGACCGTGTACATCACAACATAGGCTCAGCTGTTTATAGCTCAGACTATAGAAATCTGCGTAGTGTTTAAACACCAACGGCGATTGATCCAGCGCAAAAGGTTCACCCTCTTTGACCAATTTATGAATACCTCGATCATTCATCGTGAGGAAATAATATTCATCATTCAATCTCAGTTTGACCAAGCTATTGGCCGTCAGGTTTAAAGGCAAGAGATAGGCTGGATTGGCTGCAATGATGTCAGCGCTGTAGCTCTCTAATTTCAAGCTTGCCAGATTAAACACCAGAAACTGATTCTGCGCATTGATCACATTGGCGGGTAATGTCTCGCTGTGTTGTACAAAATGCAGATGAACTCCTAGCTTATGCAGATTCTGTTCTGTCCCCTGTTTCAAATTAAACAGCTGTTGTACCAGTTTTTGTTTAAGGATCGCATCAAAATAACGCTCATCTAAAGCCATTTCATTCTGCTCTAGAATTTTTAATAAGGCATGATGATGGCGTGGCAACAAGGCATCGAGTATGTGACGATAATAGAACTTGCTCTGCTTCTTAACCTCCCGAACGCGTTGATAGAAATACGTGATTTCAAATGGTTTAACCACAAAATCATTCAACAGCTGGGAACTTGCCAACACGGAAAGTGCTTCATGACCTGTAAAAGGTAGATGAATCACATGCATTTTAGGCAATAAAGGCTGAATCTTTAAGAAATGCTCTTTATCTTCTGCAAAGTACGGATCATAGACGATGATGTATTCACGCGATGCATCCACTTCATCGGCCTGAATCTGCATATCTTGATGGATAGAAGTATCAAAGAACTCAGCATAACGGCGATCCTGTACCACATCAGGATCAATCGAAAATTGTGGTACAAAAGCCACGATCTTTTGCATATTCAATAAGTTTGAATACTTGATTGCAGCATAGCCACCCATTGAGCCGCCATAACCCACAATATCCTTGAATTGCTGCAAAATCGGCTGGATCTGTTGCTGCATCTGCAACATGCTCGTTTTCGGAAACCATGATTTTTGCTTCGGCATAATACCGATCACATTGTACTGATATTTGATTAAGGATTTTTCAGCATTAATTGACATGCCTTTCGCGCGACTAATCAAATCACCAAACGAAATCACTAAAGTGTCACTTGCACCTTTTAAAAAAATAACGCGAATATGCTCATCTTCAAATATTATTTGCTTATCCATGCTCACACTGAAAAATTGATCCTAGGCTTGTAGCAAAAAGTCACCAAATGATCGCTTTGCCAAACCATAATTGCGGAGTATCTTATTTTATAGAGTTAAGACAGATTAAAAAGCGCAAAAAATGACACAATCCTTACATCCTGCTGCTGAAAAAGGCTTTAGTTTAGGGGCCGAACTATACCAACAGGTGCGCCCTAGTTACCCGCAAGAAATAGTAGTTTGGCTGCAAGATCGGCTCCAAATAGGTAAAAGCTCCACGGTTGTTGACCTCGGTGCTGGGACTGGCAAATTCTTACCCTCCCTGATTCAGACGCAGGCCAAAGTGATTGCCGTCGAGCCTGTCACGGAAATGTTACAGCAGCTTCAACAGACCTATCCAACTGTCGACTGCCTGCAAGCATTCAGTAGCGAGCTACCATTCGTCAATGCGTCAATTGATGCCATTCTGTGTGCTCAATCGTTCCACTGGTTTGCCAATATTGAAACTTTAACTGAAATCCATCGGGTCCTCACCGCATCTGGACACTTGGGGCTGATCTGGAATCAGCGTGATATCCGTGTCGATTGGGTCAAAGCCTTGGCCGATGCAATTGCCCCCTTGGAAGGTAACACCCCTCGTTATCATAGTGAATTATGGAAACAGGTCTTTGAGAACCAAACGCTATTTAAATTAGATGGATTACAGACCTTCCAGCAGTCACATCAGGGGACTGTCGAACAAGTGGTCAGTAAACGCTTGCTATCCACCAGTTTTATCGCAGCAATGCCGACCGTTGAACAGCAACAACTCAAAGCAAAGTTTGAACAAATTGTATTTGATTTTACAGGTTTAACTGCACAAGATCAGATTAGTTTCCCCTATACCACCTTTGCCTACCATTTTCAGAAAATATCAAATTAATTATTGAACGAGTTGAACTATGTCTAAGCTTAAAACCACCTTTGCCATCACCTGCCTACTCAGTTCAGTGCTGCTGCTCAGCGCTTGTAATAAGGACAAAGAACCAGCGGCAAATAAGGAGCAGCAAAGCAGCTCGGCCAAAGATGCGATTGGTCAACTCAATCAAACCCCGATTAAACATTTCCCAGCCACAGCAGATGATGGGCATGATATTGCCATCTTGGATGACTATGACCGTCGCTTTACCGATATGAGTGATAGCATGGAAATGGAACTGGCCAAGATGAAAGAGGCCAATAGCTTAACCCCAGAATTCGAGCAGCAGCGCCAAAAAGATAACGTGAACTCCGCGTTGAAAATGCTCAAAGAACTGGAACTCAAAACTGAGCAAGGACGCTATATTCAAGGTTTACTCTATGATTATTGGGATCATCAGGCCAAGGTTCTAGAACAGGCAAATCGCAGTACTAGCCCTCAAAAGACAGATACCAGCCAACAGGTCAATCATCTCAATGAATATCTACATGCCCAAAGCCAGTTACACTACTGGAGAAATGCGCAACCAGCTGAAACTAAAATGCAAGCTGAGTAACTGAAATAAATAAAAAAGGGACTAATGCCCCTTTTTTTTATTGCAAATTCATTATTAAATATTCTGTTTCTCAATCCAGTGAATTGAGCTCACACGGAACAGTTCACACGCACCATCGCCGACACCACCTGGAGTTAATGACGATTTCCACACCAAGTCCTTATCTCGGATCTCGACCAGCTCGCCCTTTAACTGCACCAAGTCACCTCGTTTCACTTGTTTGATTTGTTTCGCAATCTCTGGATTGGCCGGAATAATATGCATATTAGACACCATTTTGATCGCTTGATCTGGTGGTACGGGTAATTTTGTCATTTTCCAGTTTAGATAACGGTCATACTGACGCACATCGATGGTTCTTGCAATTGCTGGATCAGCAAAAAGTCCCAGACTCACCGCATAGTCAATCGGAGAAAATTTGGCTTGCTCGTCATCCTGATAGACTTTTGAACCGAGAATACGGAAATTTCCATCAAAAGGTTTGAGGACTGAAATCGATTGATAGGCCACCGTAGGCGCTAAGCCATTGGCAATATTATATTCTGCCTGACCCGTTGATGCATGTGTCTGCCCAATTGCAGCAACCATGCATAAACTCATCCATAGACGTTTTTTCATGGCTCAATCATCCTCAAACTATAACCAAAAACTTAGAAAATCATTTCTCTTCATAGTATGCTTAGATGGTGAAAAAAAGTGCTTTTTTTGGTAACAATCAAACCCACTTTGGTCATGTTTTTGTGGTGTAAATTTTGTATTGCTCATTTGAATCAACACATGGATCACTATGATTTACCAATTTTATCAACGTCGCGTATTTCCGCATTTACTGAACCAAGTCATGCAAACTGCCAGTTTGATGGATCGACGGCGCGAACTCCTGCTGCCGATTGAAGGCGACGTACTCGAGATCGGCTTTGGGACCGGTCTGAATATTGCTTTTTATGGTAATGTTGATACGCTTTATGCGGTGGAACCTAATCCTGATATTTATCATCTGGCACTTGAACGGGTTCAACATGCCCCATTCTTCGTAAAGCATGTGCAAGCCAGTGCCGAGAAGCTTCCTTTTGCCGATGCCTCGCTCGATCATGTCGTTTCAACATGGACACTGTGTAGTATTGAACAACTGGATCAAGCGTTGGCTGAAATTTATCGGGTATTAAAGCCGACTGGCAGTTTTCATTTGGTTGAGCATGTCAAACATCCAAACTCAGCCAAAATACAATCTTTACAAACACTCTTGACGCCAATTCAAAAACGTATTGCCGACGGCTGCCACCTGAATCGGGATATGGAGCGCCATCTCCTACAGGCCAAATTCAGATTTATCGAAAAAGAATATTTTGATGCTGCAGGAATTCCAGTGCTGGCCCAAAAAATGTTACTGGCCCGAGTACAAAAATTACAACTTGTAGCTTAATCTTCAAAATCAATTCGAAGCGTTTCAAATCGAATACGTCCTTCATTAACGGCTTGGGCAATGGCCTGCTGCCCTTTGCTTAAGCGCGCGCCACCACTTTTAATATCCAGTAAAATCACTTCTATGTCTTCTGCGCTACCATCGCCATCGCGGAAGTCGGTATAACCATCAAAAACCACATAGTCGACGGGATCTCCCAAGAATTTGGCATCACTGGGTAAATACTGGAATTGAGGCAGGATTGGTGCAAACTGCTCCGCCATTTTACCTTTTAATACTGCGCGACTGGTATTGACGCTGCGCTTCTGGGCATCAAGCAAGGCTTGTTTATGCTCAAGTTCAAGTTCGGCGATATATTTTTCATATTCAGCCTGAATCCGCCCATTACGGGTGCTGGATAAAATAATTGTGGTGATCACGACACCTATACAACCACCAATCAGCATCGCCAACCAAACCGACATATCGACCTTCCTGTTCTTCCGTGCTGCTATTTAACTGCAACATTAAACTTTTGTCATGTGTAACACACTTGTTCTAAAAAGATGCTAAGGTATAGATGAATACGAGAGCCTGCTAAATAAATCTAAGTACATGAAGACAATATTAATCGCAAATCAAAAAGGTGGCTGTGGCAAGACTATGACCGCTATTACACTCGCTACCGCTTTATCCCAAAAAGGATATAAAGTTGCGCTGGCAGATGCTGACAACCAAAAATCATCTTTGCAATGGTTAAAGCAACGTCCTGAAACAGTTACAGGTATTCAGAGCCTGGATTGGCGACATGAAAAATCCATTGGTGAAGCACCCAAAAATTTAGATTATTTAATTATCGATGCGCCAGGTGCACTCTCAGGTGAACATGCCGAGCAATTGGTCAGTGAAGCGCACGCCATTGTGACACCACTACAACCCTCGTTTTTCGATATCGACAGTACTCGCCGCTTCCTGAAGCATTTACAAGACATCAAACGTATTCGTAAAGGTAAAGTACAAATTCTGTTGATTGCCAATCGGGTCAAGCCGAATAGTGCCAGTTCCAAAGACATTCAAGACTTCTTTAGCAAAATTGAGCAAGATCCTGTGGCGTGGATTTCCGAACGCAGTGCTTATGGCTCTTTAGCCATGCAAGGTCTCAGCATATTTGATAAAACCCAGAAAAACTTTGTCAGCATTCAGAGTCAATGGCAGCCCATTTTAAACCAGTTGGTTGATGATCCAAGCGAGTGGTTTTAGGCTTTGCAAAGAAACGTAATCTTTTGATCACAAATCTTAAAATCGGGAAATGAAAATTTCCCTCAATTGCTTTTTCAGTTAAGATGGTTTCATTCAATTTCCAGCACTAGAGACATACTATGGTGCAACAATACGCTCCCATATTACAACGCGTTTTGCTGTTTGGACTATTCTTTGTCCTGCTCTTTTTGGGATTTAGTATTCTCAAATATTTTATTGTTCCCGTCCTTTGGGCTGCCATTATTGCCTATATGACCTGGCCCGCTTACTTATGGGTACAACGTCGTTTTTTTGGAGAAAACCGTCCAACACTGAATGCCAGCATCATGATCAGTCTGGTGATTTTAGTGATTGGAATTCCTTTTGTTTGTGCCATTTTCATGCTGCAACTAGAAGGTCGTAACTTATATCTTAATTTACAAAGACAATTATTTTCAGGGCACATTCAAGTACCTGAGTTTATCAAAAACCTGCCGATTATTGGTCAAGACATCAGTCGTACAGTCAATGAACTGAGTAATGATCCTAATAGTATTACTAAAAATATCGGCGAATGGATACAAAGCCATTTGAGTTATGGCCGTTTTGTACTGAGTGAAATTAGCCGTAATCTGGTCAAACTCACTTTTGCCATCATGACGCTGTTCTTTTTTTATCGTGACGGGCAAATGATTTTATCGCAGGTCAGTCGAGCGATGGAAATGGTGATTGGTCCGCGTGTACATCATTATCTAGATACCATTTCTGAAACAACCCGTGCCGTCGTTTATGGTGTTGGCTTAACTGCAGTTGCCCAAGCAATTTTGGCAGGCCTCAGCTACTTTGTCGCGGGTGTTCCGAATCCGATGCTCTTGACCATCGTAACCTTTATCTTAGCGCTGATTCCATTTGGAACCCCGGTATCCTATTTAGGAGTGGGCTTATGGCTATTTGCTCAAGGCCAAACCGTAGAAGCCATTGGTGTTATTGTATGGGGCATCTGTATTGTGAGTACCTCGGATAATGTGATTCGCCCATTGGTGATTTCTGGCGCAACTCAAATCCCGTTCCTACTGATTATGTTTGGCGTACTGGGTGGGATTGCCAGTTTTGGCTTGGTCGGTTTATTCGTTGGCCCTGTCATTCTAGCCATTTTATTGGCCATCTGGCGGGAATGGCTGCATGAAAATGTCGAGGAAGCTGTTGCCGTCTTGGAAGCACCACCAGACAGCAAGTAAGTTTATTTTGTTTAATCTTTTGTCATCAATTGATTAACTTGGCTTGTGGGATATCCTGGACTTTGTTTGAATCGTCAGATAAAGATAATTTATAAGGATATCTTCGCCATGACTTCAATGCTTCAAAAAATTTCTCTACTGGGCTGTCTCAGCTTAAGTGTCGCAGCCTGCTCGTCAGTTACTTTAGATGATAACGCAGCTAAAATTCAGACCAAAACGCATACGAGCGATCAGAAACAATTAATCCAAGTCTATCAAGTCGATGCCAATGGTGTTGGTGCTTCAATTGGAACGGTTGCATTTCAACAAACACCAAAAGGTTTATTGATCACCCCTGCACTTTGGAAACTTTCACCAGGCGAACACGGTTTTCACATCCATGAAAATCCATCCTGTGAAGCTGCGTTAAAAGATGGCAAAATGGGAGCCGCCTTGGCAGCAGGCAGCCACTTAAATCCTGAAAAAGTGGCACATCATGGCACACCTGAAAATGGGCACTTAGGCGATTTACCTGTATTGGTCGTGAATGAAAAAGGCTTTGCAACCACACCTGTGATTGCACCCCGTTTAAAACTAGCCGATATTCAGAACCGTGCCATTATGATCCATGTCGGTGGAGATAATTATTCAGATACGCCCAAACCTTTAGGTGGCGGCGGTGACCGTATTGCCTGCGGCGTGATTAAGTAATTTCAATACTGTGGGTATCTTCCGAGTTATCCACAGTTGCTCTGCTTTTAGCCAGTTTTAGTTCTTTGCTCATCTCACAACAACAAAATATAACTGAGCATGAATTTTGCATCTTATCTCTTATTTGAAAGATCATGCCCATATTGATGCTAAAAATAGTGCCTGTTGCTGGGGAACAATGCTTTCCTTTGGGAAATTTATTCGTATGATGAAACCAGAACATTTCAAAGAATAACAATCGTGAAAAATTTTTCTGTCCTCTTCAATCGCTTTCGCTCCAACTCGATTCTGCTTTATTGCGTACAGATTTTTATAGTCCTGTCTGGTACAACACTCGGTTTACATCATTTCGGATTTGGGTCGTTAATTGTGCCTGTGACCTTAGGTGCAATTGCGGCCGCACTGACCGATTTTGATGATCGTCTCAGCATTCGTTTACGTAACCTGATCTATGTCTGCGTACTGTTTTTTACGGTCAGTACCATTTTAGAGTTTCTCGCCCCGTATAAATTCTGGTTTATTGTCTATCTCAGCCTCTCCAGTGCAGCCTTGATTTTGATGGGTGCACTAGGACAGCGCTATGCCACGATTTCCTTTGGCACAATTCTATTGTCGATCTATACCATGTTTGGCTTGGGGGAGTATCCACATTGGTATCAGCAACCGAGTTATTTTGTTTTAGGTGCTTTATGGTATGGATTCAGCTCCATTTTATTTTTTTTGATTCGTCCCACCTTGCCCCTGCAAGAGAAGATTGCAACGATTTTTCAGGAGCTTGCTGAATTACTACACACCAAAGCACGTTTATTCGACCCTGATAATCTTGATAATGTCGAAACGTTGCTGTTCGAGCTTTCGCAGAAAAATAGCCAAGTGGTCAGCAGCCTGAATCAAGCGAAAACCTCCTTACTGACCCGTTTAAAGGCCTCTCGGGTTAATAGCACCAGCATTTATTGGCTGAATTTATATTATTTTGCTCAAGACATGCATGAACAGGTCACCTCCAGCTATCTGCATTATGAAAAAATTCACCAGAACTTTAGCCGCAGTGATCTGATTTTTCGCATTCAAAAAAATATGCAGCTGCAAGCCTTGGCCTGCCACGATTTAAGCCAAGCAATTTTACAGCATCAGAGCTATCAGCCGCGTGAGTCTGCCAGTAAAGCATTAAGCAATTTAGAATTGTCGATGCGTGACTGGGTGCAACAACATCCCCACAATCTCGAAGTTAAAAATCTGGAACTGATCTTCAACAATTTAAACAGTGTGCATGAGCAGTTTGCCCAGCTACAACTTAATCAAAATATGGAACAACCCTCTCCACAGCAACATCACGACCATCTCAATTTACTTGATGATGATATTCAGGGTGCGCAGGATCTGCTTTTAAAAATCAAACAGCAACTCAGTCCGCAATCCGCCCTGTTCCGCCATGCGGTCCGTTTAGCAGTGATCTTTGCAATTGGTTATGCCATTTCCTTATTACCTTTTGCCCAGAATGGCTACTGGATTTTACTCACCAGCTTATTTGTCTGCCAGATTACCTACTTTGCCACCAAAAGCCGTCTTAAACTGAGAACTATCGGTACCTTACTCGGAGTACTATTGGGGATTCCAATTCTTTATTTTGTACCGAGTATTGAAGGTCAGTTAGTCCTGACCGTGCTGTGTGGGGTCTCCTTTTTCTATTTAAGACAGAAGAAATATGCACTCGCCACCGTCATGGCCACCTTGATGGTGTTATTGATTTTTAATTTAAAAGGGGCTGGTTTTAGTATTATCCTGCCACGTATTATCGATACCTTGATTGGCTGCGCCATTGCATGGCTCGCCGTTAATTTTATCTGGCCAGACTGGAATTTCCGTAATATCTCTAGCAACATCAAGCAAAGCAATCAAACCACACTCGATTATCTGCATGTGGTGGTACAACAATATCATCAAGGACGCCAACTCGATCTGGAATACCGAAGCACGCGGCGTGCCGCACATAATGCGCAAATCGAACTCTCCAATATGATCTCCAGTCTAAGTACCGAACCTCAGCCCAATCAAGAACTCATTCAACATGCATTTCGTTATTTGGTCTATAGCCATAGCCAACTCAGCTATGTTTCTGCCTTGGGACATCAACGGGAAAAAATCGAAGATCAGAAACTGCTGCAACTACTAGATAAAATTGAAGAGCTACTCAAACAAAGTTTGATTGAACAAGCGTCCGTTCCACAGCATCAGGTGGAGCAATTGCTGAAAGAAATTGAAGTGTTGAATCTGCAAGAGCAGATCTCTAAACAGCACCCCTTGTTGTTAAAACAAATGAGCCTTTTACTCGAAACTTTGCCTGAATTCGTGCTATTAAAAAATAAACTGCTCAGCTTAGAAATTAAGTGAGCGTAATGAGTGCAAGTAAAACTGAAATCAGCTAAAAATATGATACTCGGAAGTGTCATCTGCAACCTGCGGAATATCTATAATATACTGTTTTTTCAATACTATTCTTCAGATGAAAGAAGTGAATAGGTTTTGCAGATGAGCAGCGCTAAGGCTGCGCAAGATGGTTACCCTTGCGCAGCTACGCTCCTCATCCCGAAAGAAAAGTAGGTCGAACCTGAACGAGGTTGAAATATATTTCAGCTGAAGAGCAAGACGCAGTGGTTTATCCTAAACTAAGGTGAGAGCTCGGGACGACACCGTTAGGATTACTCTCATCGCAAATGTTAGAAATGAATTTCATTAAACTCAAGCTAAATAAGCCCTATAAACCTAAGCTTAATTCAACCCGTCTTGCTGACGTGCCAGCATATGCTGTTTCAAGGCGTGGCGAGCTAAACCAGAATACGATCAAAACCAGACTGGCTAAAGCAAACGCCCAGATATGGAAATGGGTATACAGTACCCGAACCAATTCAATCACCACAAAATAACTGACCATCATCAACATCGAGACTGCCGCTGCGACTGTTCCTTTGGACACTTCAGAAGACATCAAGGCAAAGCGATACATCACCGAGAAACTAATCCCCTCGCCCAAGCTCACTAAAGTCATACCAATCAACAGACAAGGTACCAGATAAGCTTGCCAGATCACGCCCAACACCAAGAAGACCGTACCCAATAACATAATCGGCAAACCAAGCAGAATGGTTTTACCAAGAGGGAAACGATCAATGATCTTGATCAGGATGATATTGCCGGCAATCAGGCCAAAGAACACAGGGAACTGCGCCAAGCCATATTGCACGCTGCTGAGCTTTAGCTCATCGACCAAAATGATCGGTGATAAGGCAATCCATAACATCAATGGCATCCCCACCAAAGGTAAAGCAATACTTAAACCCAAGAAACGGCTATTGCTAAATACCTTTTTAAAGTCATCAAAAATATGACTAAAAGGCTGTTTGGGTTGCTTTCGGCTTTCCTGCATTGATGGCATAAATTTCTTTAAACCAAACCAACTGATAAAGGATACGGCAGCAATGGCAACAAAGCCCCAATGCCATGACACATAATCAATCAGAAATGCACCCAATACAGGGCCAAGTAAAGGTGCCAACAAGGAAATATTTGCCATCAGTGCCATAACCTTAATGGCATCACGTTCTTCAAAGCTTTCTTGAATTGCGGCATAACCCACCGCAGAAATAACGCTCAGCCCCATCCCTTGCAAGAAACGCAGTGTCAGGAACTGTTCAATATTATGGGTCAGTAAAATCAGTAGGCAGCAAAGGGTAAAAAATGCCACACCGGCCAAGAGTACTTTTTTACGCCCAAGACGATCTGAAAGCGGTCCAAGTAGCCATGCCACGCTGGCACCACCTAATAAATAAAATGACATTGACGAGGGTGCCCAGGTTGCACTTACAGAAAATTGTTCTGTAATCGACAACATCGCAGGCTGAATCAAGTCATTACCGATATAAACTGAAAATTCGAATAGCACCAAAGCTAAAGGAAACATGAGCGTTATACGGTTTAACGTCATGTTCTGATTATTCGTCATCATGTTTTATTCACAAAAATAACCAACTCAGGTTCGTCCCATGTTTCAACAAGAAAAATAGGCCCATCACCACAAGATGTTATGGTTTAGATTTAAATTAAATTTTGATTCCATGCTGTGAGCCAGCATGTGATAAATGTGAAAACACCGTATTCACTGGGTGTATATAAGGAAAAACAATTTATTTACGTGAGATTGGTAAATATTTTACCGTTTGGCTAAATTGCCACGCGCAACTGTAGCACTTTTTCAAAATGACTGCAATTTAAACAACCCATCACGCCAATTCAGCAATGTGTATAACCGAAAAGTTATCCACAATTTTGCTGAACTTTTATCCACTGTTTAATCATGCACAAAATTATGGGCATAACTCAAATTGGAAAGTTTGAGTATTCTGCCCTCTGGCACATTGATAACTCTGCTTCTTATTTACCACTTTCCAGCTATCTTGATCGCGTTTTAGCTGATATTCAGTCCGTATTGCTCTAACAGAATCGTCGAGCTGTGTTTGCTCAATCATAATTTGTGCATTGGTTGGATTTTCTGCACGATTAAACTGTTGATCAATTTTTAAATTGCTGTCTTGATGAAACAGATTGGGCTGATCCAATAACACGGCATGCATGGCTGTACTTTTTTGTAGCTCCGCTTGTTGCTGGGACTGTACCGCAGGTTGATTACATGCAGCCAAAAATAAGCTGCAACCTAAAACCATGCAAACTTTATACATTTTGTACCCATCCAATCCATTTAGCTCATTTATGCTACTATGCAAAACAGACTTGCCACGCAACAAAATGTATATGGCGTGCATTAAATTTGTTGTCATTATCAAAGATAATGATCATAACAAATGATTAGAAAAACACAGTTTATAACATCAAAATCACCTTAGTTTGGACATGCCGATATGTCAGATTTAGCAAAGAAATTAACGATTATTTTAATCCTCGGGAGCACCGCCTTAGGTTGCTCGAAAAAACCTGAAGGCCCTGCTAGTGAAGCCGCGATGACAACTGAAACTGCCGCGGCAGACAGTCAAGCCGTTCACGACAATGCCGTTCAAAATCCAGAGCAACTCGCCAGTAACCAACAAAGTGCTCTGGAACAGAACCGCCAATTGGTCAAAAGCGCACAATTGCAATTTGAAGTGAAGGATGTGCTAAAAACCACATCGGCACTGGAACAGCAGTTATTGCAATACAATGGCTATATCGAAGAGAAGCAGATTAATTATCAAGTCAGTGACCGATCTGAACGTGATCGTATTGATGGCAGTGTCGATATTTATGAAAAGATCACCCCCACCGTACAACTGACAGTCCGTATTCCCAATGCAGACGTAACAGCATTCTTAAATAACTTATTGCCACTCATGCTGAACTTTAATACCCAAAGCTATGAAGCCAAGCGTTATGAATTAAAATTGCTCGAAGAAAAACTTAATACCGCCAATCAAAGTAATAGCGGATCCAATGCGGTGAACAATCAGCTGCAGCAACTGACCAATTTAGAAGTCAAAGACCGTTTAGCCTATAGCACCATTCGACTGGAATTCTTCCAGCAATCACAAGTGCGTAAATCCCATGATCTGAATATCAATCGTATTGCCACCTTGGACAGTGATCCGCTATTCAGTCGGATTTGGGAAGCCATCAAAGTGGGACTCTATGGCTTTAGAGAAACCCTCATTTGGCTCGTGATGTTATGGCCACTGTATCTTGCGATTACAATTTTATGGGGCATTCGTCGTTGGTATAAAGCTAAAAAATCCAAAGCTGAATAGTTCAATTATTGATTTTTGATCAATAGTATTTTGCTCATTTATGCATTTTTACTCATGAATAGATTTCCTAAAATGCGTTCCAGTTTTTAGAGATTTATTTTTGAGTAATCGCATGAGCAATATTTTAATTATTAATGGTGCCAAACAGTTTGCACATTCGAATGGTGAATTGAATGACACCCTGACCGAGTTTTCTCAGGCACATTTAACTGCCTTAGGTCATCAGGTACAAGTGACACGTACCGACAGTGACTATGACATCCAAGCCGAAATAGCCAAATACTTGTGGGCAGATGTGGTGATTTACCAAATGCCAGGTTGGTGGATGGGCGCACCGTGGACCATGAAAAAATACATCGATGATATCTTCACCATTGGTCATGGTTCACTGTATGCCAGCGATGGCCGTAGTCGTTCAGATGCATCGAAAAAGTATGGTTCAGGCGGTCTAATCCAAGGTAAAAAATACATGTTGTCTTTAACTTGGAATGCACCGATGGAAGCCTTTACCGATCCAGACCAGTTCTTCCACGGCGTTGGTGTGGATGGCGTTTATTTACCTTTCCATAAAGCTAATCAATTCTTGGGTATGGACTCACTGCCGACCTTTATCGTCAATGATGTGATCAAGGCGCCCAATGTGCCAAGTTATATCGAAGCGTACAAAGCACATTTAGATCAGTTGTTTGCCACAAGCCATTAAGTGAGAAAATACCATGCTAACCATTATTGCTGAAATTCATACCCATGCAGGTGCTGAACATCGCCAAGCCGTTTTAGATGCCTTTGAAAAGATTATTCCAACGGTGCTTGCAGAAGACGGCTGTCATGGCTATGAGCCATTGATTGATCATCTTCCTGCGATTGAGATGCAGACCACTGATGAGAATACGATTATCATGTTAGAGAAATGGCAGAGTACCGCTCATTTAGCAGCGCATATGCAAACAGCCCATATGCAGCAGCATTTTGAAGCAACCAAAGACCATGTTGCCGATGTAAAAATTCGTATTTTAGAAAGCGGGATTTAACAGATAAAATGATTAACCTGAGTTCGACAAGAAATATAATTTTCAGGAATGAGTCCATTGAATATTTAAGTCGACTCAGGTGTTAAGTAAGCGCATTGTTTTACTGATAGTAATGCTGTTTTAAATGACGGCTATAATCGGTTAAATAGGCTTCCAAACTGGCACGCCGATCTGCCTTCTGCATCGACTTGGTGGCCAACTGCTCAATCTTGCTTTCCAATAAATTAAGAATCGCGGCTTGTTCTGCTTCAGGCAATTGCGCCTTCTCTTTCTGCTGCTTTTTAATTTCCAGATAATCTTCCGCCCAATGCCGTAATGGATCATTTGCATCGACTTGTGCAAACAGATCGGTAATCAGTAATTCAGGCATCTGTTCTTGAGTTGCCAATTCAGCCGACATCAATCCACGAATCGAATAAAACACTTTTTTATAGGTAAAGTTATCTGCGCTTTGCATCACTTTCATGCCACCTTTTGCCAACGATAAATAGTGGTGATACAAGGCGCTATAGTCGATTCGCTCCAGCAATCCATCACGAAAATTCTGCCATTCAGGAAAGGCATTAAAATACACAATATGTGCTCTGACCCACTCCAAAACGGTGGGGTTACTTTTTGCCAATAACCCAAACATTTTATCCAAGTCATAAGAAACAAAGTCAAAGTCCCCGTCCATAATCTCAATCAGATCACGATATTTTTTATAATCAAAATATTGGTCTTTACTTGATAGATGAAAACCACGCACATCATAGTCACTATCTGGACTAGCCATGCCCCATAAACGGCTGCCACTTTCGATATAAAATAATGGGATATCTTGGCGTTGTTGAAACAGTTTTTCAATTTCGTAATGGATATTCATTGCAATGGCTTCATTATTTAAAAATTTATACTTGTGAGAGACAATACTCTTTTTGACTGTACTCATTAATTTGATTTTAAAAAGATCACCAACTGATAAAATCAAGCTCTATTCAATATAACAAATAGGATCATGCATGCAACTGACTTATGCGGGACAGGTTTTCTTGGTGGTGGTTGCGATCTTATGTATCTGGTCTTTTGTGCTGACAAAGTTTTGGCTGAAACGTTTAGCTAAGAATCGTGACAGCAATAAGTTTGAATTTGCTTATTTATTTGTTGTGGTGTTTAGCATCAGCTCCCTATTTTTCCCTTTTACTTATTGGGTGTCGCAAGCGGTATATGGCTTGGCAACCAAACCGAGCTACGATGCAACCATCGTGAGCTATACCTCAGAATGGGTCGATACCGAACGTACAGATTCCAACGGGCATAAATATAAGACCAAAACTTTCATGCATACCGCACAAGTACAATTCAAAGATGATCAAAACAGAACATTGATCTTGGATAACTCAGTTCGTTCAGGCGATGTGCCCGTGATCGGAGATCATATTCAAGTGGTTTATGAGGCAGGTGATCATTCTGCTCAGGAAAAGAGTTGGCGCACGGGTCTACTGTTTGCCGCTACCCTATTTATGCTGTTTATTATGGGCTATATCTTGGTCATGATTATTGCCTATGCTTTGAATCGAAATATGACGCCTTACAAAGCCTTTGCTAAGGTCTTAATTTTTAGAATTAGCCTTCCACTCGGCACAATGGCGATGTTTGGGATGCTGTCTTATTCGGTTTTTGCTTATTTCTTTTTGGGAGATCCACAGAGTCTACCTGTCTGGGCAGTTGCAATCTGTAGCTTCTTTGCACTCTGCCTTTTACCGCTGATTTATCATATTTTGACAGGTTGGAAAGCGTACCTGATAAAAAACTAAGAAATTTCAATAAAGAGCATACTTTTATATGAATATGCTCCTTAGCAGTCAAGACCTACTTCACTAGTTTTTAAATCCAGTGTTACAGAATGGGTGAGTAACTTGCCCATTCTTGATTGTACCTAAACCACCATCAGATTTTTTCTGAATATGATCAATAGATATGCTGTTTTTATGAACCGGACATCCACAAATGTTACATAAATTTATATTTTTCAAACTCTCTTGAATAAAAACAGCACTTTTTCTGTTTTCATTAAAATCCGAAGAAGTAGTTGTATTTACACTATCAACTTCATTTAATGTCAAGTAATTATAATTATCCATAGCCTTAATTTTCTTTAGTGATTCACTAACACTCAAATTATTATTTAAAAAATTTGACATTGATATAAAAATTTAGCTATATGTTCAGCACCATTAATTGCAGATCTATATTTCCTATTAATCTGCTGAATTATATAATCATAATTAATAATAATATCTTCGATTGATTTACGAACCTGAATAAATTCTTTCATTTTATTTTTTTCATTCAGTAACATTATAAAGTAAGTCATTGCATAAAGCATTGCGACTTTTAGACGTCCATCTTTAGAATAAAAATATATAATTGGATGTAAACCTAGTGAACTTGCATGTGCACTATTCAATATTCGAATAAATTTCTGTGTTCTCTTGAGAACGCTAACTGTCTCTTCACCTGTTTTATCTTCATTTAGCTCTTTGCTAATCTTATTAGTAATATTAATAATATCTAAAATTAAAGGTAAAGTTGAGCTAGTTGATAACTTGCCAGCAACAGGGACATCAAGAGTACGTATTGGGGTCTCTAATTTTGGATAGAATAGTAAAGTATTTATTTCTTTTGCCAGTTGAGTAATTTGATCTTGATAGTTTTGATCAAATTTAGACCAATACTTATGCCCTGTTCCACTTCTTATAATTGCTCTAGCTGCTATACTATTTGCATTCCTTCTGTTCTCGATTAGTTTTAATTCTGTTTTATCGATTGGCGCTGCTTGTTGATTAATCTTAAAAAATGAATTCTCTGCTTTTAGAGCATTACCTTCCACCCATTGAACTTGTATTGCTAAAGAAGCTAGGTTCTTAGCTCTTTGTAGAATTTCGGGCTTAACTTTATCTGGAAATTGTAAAGCCATTTTGAAATCATCATAAGAACCAATTTCTGAATCTAATAACTTTTTAGTTTTGTCATGAATTTCTATTTGTTCTTCTGGAATTTGGCTATCAAAGAAATATTTAGACATTGTCCCATTTCCATAGTCACTATTTATCCAGGCAGATAAGGAACTAAGTCGATGAGCCCCATCAATAACAAAAACAAATCCCCCAGTACTTCTCCATAGAATTAGTGCTGGTATTAGTTCACCATCTAAAAATGACTTTATTAATTGACAGATTTTCTTTTCATCCCATTCATTCGTTTCTCTTTGAAAATCTGGTTTCCTAAGATTTAAAAAAAGAATGAATCAGACTTTAAATCTTCAATTGATAATGTATTTTTCTTAGTTCCAGAATTTGTAACTTCTTCTATTTCGAAATCTTCTCTTGGAATAAGTGCATCTAAATTTACTTTACTCATTATATTACTCAATAAAAAGCATATCCTAAGATATGCTTTTAACAGAGATTATTCTATTTAATCAAGCATTAAAGATCAAATAATTTGCCTGGGTTCATAATCCCATTCGGGTCAAACGCCAACTTCAATGCTTTCATATATTCAATTTCTTCAGGCGAGCGAGAGTAGCCTAAATACGGTTTTTTAGTCATGCCCACACCATGCTCGGCAGAGATCGAACCATCATATTTTTTCACGGTTTCAAACACATATTTATTCACCACCTGACACTTGGCAAAGAATTCATCTTTGGTCAGATTTTCAGGTTTGAGAATATTTAAGTGCAAGTTACCGTCACCAATATGACCAAACCAGCAGATTTCAAAGTCAGGATAGTTATCTTGAACAATCGCATCAATTTCACGAATAAATGCAGGCACATGGGTAATTAATACAGAAATATCGTTTTTGTATGGAATAAACGGCGCAATTGATTCAGAAATATCTTCGCGTAAACGCCATAAGCTTTCCACTTGATCAAGGCTCTGGCTCATGACACCATCAAGCACCCAACCTTGCTCCATACAATGCTCAAAAATCTGCATTGCCTTGTCGACAATCGGCTCATACGGTGCTTCAAACTCAAGCAATACATAGAATGGGCATTGCGTTTCGAATGGGCGTTGTACATGACCACGATCGAGTACTTTTTGCATTGCAAGCTCACCAAAGAACTCAAATGCAGTTAAGTCGATATCTTTCTGGAACGCATGCAGTACAGGCATCACCGCATCAAAATCAGGCACACCTAGAACTAGAACCTGTAGGTTCTGCGGCTGACGCTCAAGCTTGATTTCAGCTTCAGTCACGAGACCCAATGTGCCTTCACCACCAATAAACAAGTGCTGAAGCGAATAACCAGTCGCATTCTTGATCATGCCTTTGTTTAAACGCAGTACGTCACCTTTGCCCGTCACCACGGTTAAACCAAGCACCCAGTTACGGGTCATACCGTACTTGATCACTTTAATCCCGCCCGCATTGGTACCAATATTGCCGCCAATCTGGCTAGAACCTGCTGAAGCAAAATCGACTGGATAGTACATGCCCTGTTGTTCGGCATAATTCTGTAATTGCTCAGTCACCACGCCTGCTTGCACACGTACCATACGATCTGCGGGGAAGAACTCAAGAATCTGGTTCATCTTGTCAAAGCTAATCACGATCTCGCCATTAGCAGCTACTGCACCCGCTGAAAGACCAGTACGACCGCCCGATGGGGTAATCGCGACATGAAATTGATTGGCAAGTTTAACAATGGCCTGCACTTGTTCAGTGCTTGAAGGGAAAACGATGACTGATGGGTTCGGATCAAAATGTTTAGTATGATCTCGTCCCCAATTTTCTAAACTGTCGGCATCGGTTTTAATTCGGTTTTCACCCACAATTGCCGTTAATTGGGTCAATAACTCAGGTGTTAAAGCGACTGAAGCATTCATCGTTTACAGGCCTAGCAAGAAGTAAAGATAGAGCATTTGAATAACAACATAATATTTTTCAATATCTTAAAATGCTGTATTCAACATATAGAAACTCGGCAGAACAGCGCAAACCTGATGTTTTCAGATTTGACTATCAGATCTCTGCATTTTACATAGAAGCAGGCATGGGATAAAGCTTAGGATAAAGATACTGTAATAACAAAATGTGTTTAACCAGTAAAATTCAGCACTCACTGAAAAATTCTCAGCAATTCTGCTGCGGGAATTTTAAACCAAATATTTATATCTCAAAGCTCTATGCTATAGTACTGCAACTAAATTTTGGCCTTTGTAGCGGAGCCGTAATGAGCCAACATCTATCACTACCTAAAGACAAAATCCGTTTCCTTCTGTTAGAAGGTGTGCATCAAAATGCCATCGATACTTTAAATGCAGCGGGTTATACCAACATCGACTACCACAAAACTGCGCTTGAAGGCGACGCTTTGAAAGAAGCGGTTAAAGACGCGCACTTCATCGGTATTCGTTCCCGTACTCAATTGACTGAAGAAATCTTTGCAGCTGCGAACAAATTGATCGCGGTTGGCTGTTTCTGTATTGGTACCAACCAAGTCGATTTAAAAGCGGCAATGTCTCGTGGTATCCCTGTTTTCAACGCACCGTATTCAAATACACGTTCGGTTGCAGAATTGGTTCTTGCTGAAACCATTTTGTTACTTCGTCGTGTGCCTGAAAAATCGAAAGATACTCATGCGGGCGGTTGGAATAAAGCTGCGGTGGGTTCGTTTGAAACTCGTGGTAAGACTTTAGGTATCGTCGGTTACGGCTCGATCGGTTCACAACTTTCTGTATTGGCAGAAAGTTTGGGTATGAAAGTCATCTATTTTGATGCTGTGACTAAATTGCCATTGGGTAATGCACGTCAAGTGGGCTCTTTAGATGAACTATTAGAAACTGCGGATGTGGTGACTCTACACGTTCCAGACGTACCATCTACGCGCAACTTCTTCAAGAAAGAACAATTCGCGAAAATGAAAAAAGGCTCAATCTTCTTGAACGCAGCACGTGGTACTTGTGTGGTGATCGAAGATTTAGCTGATGCGATCAAATCTGGTCACATCGCAGGTGCCGCAGTTGACGTATTCCCGAAAGAACCAAAAGCCAATGGTGAAGAATTCTTGTCTCCACTTCGTGGTTTAGACAACGTGATCTTAACCCCGCACGTGGGTGGTTCGACCATGGAAGCGCAAGCGAACATCGGTTTGGAAGTGGCTGAAAAATTCGTTGCTTATTCAGACAAAGGGATGACCCTTTCTGCGGTGAACTTCCCAGAAATCGCATTACCACTTTCTGATGGTCAGCATCGTTTACTTCACATCCACAAAAACGTGCCAGGTGTATTATCGAAAATCAACACCTTGTTCGCTGAACAAGGCATCAATATCTCTGGTCAGTCGTTAATGACTAAAGGTGATATCGGTTACTTGGTAATGGATGTTGACGCATCTGCTTCTCAAGAAGCGCTGGATACCTTGAACCACGTTGAAGGCACGATCCGCGTTCGCGTATTGTTCTAAACAACATTTAGAACAATGCTAAAAAAGCCACAGCATTCGCTGTGGCTTTTTTATAGGCGTTTGACTTATTATGTGAATATTATACTGAATGTTAAAAAAATAAGATGTCTAGCCCTGTACTAAAAACACCACTCCATGCTTTATTGCTGTTGATGATTGCCATGTTGTGTGTGCAAGGCAGTGGTTCTTTGGCCAAAATTCTGTTCCAAAGCTTTCCCGTCCTAACAGTCTCGGCCATGCGCCTGTTTTTTGGTGCGCTGATTCTGGCCGTGATTTTTAAAATCTGGACCATCAATTTCAAAGTGGTACGCTGGAAAGCCATTCTGACTTATGGGGTTGCCCTTGCAGGGATGAATGCCCTGTTCTATTTATCACTTGAACGCTTACCACTAGGCCTTGCCGTTGCCTTTGAATTTATCGGCCCTTTAAGTGTCGCGCTGTATCATGCTCGGCAGAAATACGACTTTATTTGGGTCGGCTGTGCCATTTTAGGCTTAATCCTGCTGTTTCCTTTGCAACAGGCACAGCAAGGTCTAGATTTGGTCGGTGTAATGTTTGCAGTGAGTGCAGGTGCATGTTGGGCGCTGTATATTATTGCAGGGCAAAAACCTTCGGGTATCTCTGGCAATCATACCGTTTGCTTAGGTATGTCAATTGGTATGCTCTGCTTGCTGCCTTTCGCACTCTTTTCAGGGGCGATTGATCGGGTCTTTGAACTACCTAATTTATATTATTTTATCGGTCTTGCGATATTAGCCAGTGCCTTACCCTTTACCCTAGAAATGATTGCGCTACGGAGTTTAACTCCGCTGAGTTTTGGTACCTTAATGAGTCTGGAACCCGCAGTGGCTGCTCTCTCAGGCTTTATCTTTCTGGGAGAAATGTTACTTTGGAATCAGTGGCTTGCCTTAGGTACGATTATCATTGCTTCGATTGGTTGTACCTTTACCACGCAACAAGCTCGACAGCAAAAAGAGGCTGGATAATCAAAGTATTCATTAAATGCATATGGAAGAATATTTAGAACTCACGTTGATGACCTTAAACACCTTGTCTGAGCAAGCAGGTAAACCCATCAACCGATCAGCTTATCTGGCCTCTTTAATGCAGGCCTCAACTCAAGGCTATCTATTCGAATATCGAAACCATCAGCAATTACTGGGTTACTTCACTGTTGAACACATGCAACAGCAGAGATGGTTTATTCCAATTTTAGTGGTTCACCCAAAGCACCGAACACGGAAGGTATTTGCTTCATTACTTGCGCAATTTATTCAATTTATTGAAGCTAAACAGGCTACAACGATCGTCAGCCACGCATTCAAAAGTAATACCTTATCTATAAAATTCCATAAACGGTTAGGTTTTAAAGTCATTCGAGAAAATCAAATTGCTTTTGAATTTCAACTCGATATCACTGAAGCCATCAAAAAGACCTGGTGTTGTTTTTATTCACAAGGAATACATTCTCATGGCTAAACACCTTATCGTCATTCTATGTATGGAGTGGCTATACACATGAAAAATATTCAGTTGGTCGCAGTACTGTACATGGTTTTATCCATGCTGTCTTATCAAATCAGTGCGTCCTTTGCCAAGCAGTTAATTGCGACACTGGATCCGCTCACTGTAACGATTTTAAGACTGTGTTTTGCTACCCTTCTGGTCGCAATCATGTTCCGCTCATGGAAAATCATTTCCAAATTGAAGGAACTAAAATGGCGAGATTTACTTTGCTATAGTGCTGCACTGGGCTGTATGAACATCTTGTTTTACACCTCTTTAGGCAAGTTACCTCAAGGCATTGCGGTGGGTTTAGAGTTTATTGGCCCACTGGGTTTGGCTCTACTCTCAATTAAACAGCGCAGCGACTATATTTGGGTGGCCTTTGCGATTTTGGGCATTGCCTTAATGGTGCCGTGGCACGATGCTCAAGCACAGCATTTTTCCTATATCGGTGCAGCATGCGCATTAGGTGCAGGGTTCTTTTGGGCCTTATATATCTATTACGGGCATCGCGTAGTGCAACAGAATATTGGCATGCATGCACTGACCATTGCCATTGGCTTATCCGCACTGACGCTCCTGCCTTTCGGACTATGGAATAATGCGCCTGTACTGCTAGACACTCAATATTGGGGCAAAGCGCTGGTGATTGCCCTACTCGCAACTGCAATTCCTTATGCCCTGGATTTAATGGCACTGAAACGCTTAAGTAAATTGAGTTATGGAACGCTGTCCAGTCTTGCGCCTGCATTAGCGGCATTAGCTGGTCTGGTACTGTTACATGAGCGCATTAGCTTGATTCAATGGGTCGCATTGGCCTGTATTATGGTAGCATCAATTGGTGTTACTTTACGCGGTGGAAAAGCTTAGTCTATGTCTAGACTTCTAGCTGGTAATGATCTGATAGCCCAATCGACAGATTAAAATACTGACCAATATCAGGAATAAAATACGGATAAAGCCACTGCCGTATTTTAAAGCCAAACGGACACCCAATAATGAGCCCGCAATATTGGCAACCGCCATCATCAAGCCCAGTGCAAACAGCACATGACCCGTTGGAATAAAGAAGCTTAATGCTGCCAGATTGGTCATGAAATTGCCAATCTTGGACAGAGCCGAAGCATGTAGAAAATCGACCTGTAAAAAGCGGATAAAAAAGAAAATAAAGAAACTGCCTGTTCCTGGGCCAAAAATACCATCATAGAAACCAATCGCTAGGCTACCCATCGCAGCCAGAAGCAGTAACTTAGGTGTAATTTTTTGATCGACGTGCACTTGCCCGAATTGCTTTTTCATAAAGGTATAAATCGCAATCACAATCAGCATGATCAAGACAATCGGTCTTAAAATATGCGTCGGCACCAATGATACACAGGCCGCCCCAATAAAAGAGCTGATAAAGGCAAATAGTGCAATCACACCCAGTAATGACCATTGCAATTTGACCCGACGTACAAATGAAAATGCAGCCGAACCTGTGCCGCAAATGGAGGCTAACTTATTGGTACCAAATAAGGTCGCAGGTGCAGTTTGTGGTAAAGCTCCCATCAATGCAGGAATCTGAATCAACCCGCCGCCACCGACGGCCGCATCAATGGTTCCCGCACAAAACGCAAAGAACACTAAAGTTAGAATCAGTTCCCATTCCATTGAAGATACTCTTATAAATTTAACAAGCGTTTTGGCACCAAACGTTTTTTATCAGTAATTTCAGCCAGTCCTAGACAACGTTCGCCGTCAAACACCAGCACTTCCGCCGCAGCTTCATGCTCAATATTGCTTTCCTGACCATTGCCGAAATATTTTTCACGCCCTTCTGGAAGTTGCACACGTGGAAAATGCTCAACAGGTGCATAGACTGGCAGCAATAACGCATCGCGTTCTTCCAGTGAAAGATCCTCTAAATATTCAATGGTATAGCTTGGATTAATCTCAAAATGGCCTGTTTGAGTACGATGCAATTGTGTTAGATGCCCACCACAGCCCAAAGCCTCGCCAATGTCTTCACCTAAGACACGAATATAGGTCCCTTTTGAGCACGTCACATCCAGCGTTAAGCTATCTTCTGTAAAATCAACCAAGCTTAAATCATAGATGGTGACTGGACGTGCTTCGCGCTCAATCTCAATGCCTTTACGCGCCAATTCATAGAGTGGACGACCATCACGTTTTAACGCTGAATACATCGGCGGTACTTGCTGAATATCACCACGGAATTGCTCAAGTATTTGTTCAATCCGTTCTTGCGTCAATGCAGGCACTTCTCTCTGTTGCAGAATTTCACCTTCAACATCACCGGTTGCTGTGGTTTGTCCCAATTTCACCGTAGTTTGATAACGTTTGCTTGAATCCAGTAAATAATGTGAGAACTTGGTGGCTTCGCCCAAACAGATTGGCAATAATCCTGTTGCCAACGGATCCAAGGCACCCGTATGCCCTGCTTTTTGTGCATTAAACAGACGACGGACTTTTTGAAGTGCAGAATTAGAGCTCAAACCTAAAGGTTTATTTAATAGGAAAACACCGCTCAAATGGCGATAAGAACTTTTTTTCATAAAAGAAAAGTCAACGTATAAAGACCTATTTTAGCAAAATCAGGTCTGAGATGATTAAAAAGAAAGTGCTTGTCGACGCAAACAGGCATAAAAAAATGCGCCAAAGGCGCATTTTTTCGCTTTAAAACAAAGTTAAAATTAACCTTGTTTACGAGCTGGTAACTTTTCACGAATACGTGCAGCTTTACCAGACAACTCGCGTAGGTAGTAAAGTTTAGCACGACGAACGTCACCACGACGTTTCACTTCGATCTTAGCAACGATTGGAGAGTGAGTTTGGAAAACACGCTCAACACCAACACCGCTAGAGATTTTACGAACTGTGAAAGCAGAGTTTAAACCACGGTTTTTCTTCGCGATTACAACACCTTCAAATGCTTGAAGACGCTCACGGTCACCCTCTTTTACTTTAACTTGAACGATAACTGTATCGCCCGGTGCAAAAGCAGGGATGTCTGATTTTAACTGTGCATTTTCAACAGCTTGAACTAAAGGATGTTTACCACTCATGTGGAATCTCCAATATGTGCGGGAGAGAAGAGGTCTCTGACACCGCTGGGAATAGAGGCTAAAGCGCATATCTCCCGTTTAACTTTCCCCTTAAGACAAAGGTCTTAAAGAGCCTATTTTTAACTTAAACCAGGTTTAAGTAGAACTCGAAGCAAAGCTTCTCGTTGGGTACAAAAGAAAAACTGATAGCAGTTTAACCTTTAGAATTTTTTAACCATTTAATTTGCTGTTTGGTCAACTCTACTTTTTCCACCAGTTCTGGCCGACGCTCTAAAGTTCGTTGATAACGCTGCAAAAAACGCCATTTTTCAATATTGGCATGATGTCCTGATTTAAGTACCTCAGGCACATCCAGCCCTTCAAAATGATCTGGCTTGGTATATTGTGGACAGTCCAGTAAACCATCTACAAAAGAATCTTGTATCGCAGATTGCTCGTCAGACATGACATTCGGCAATCGACGAATAATACTATCCAGCAACACCATGGCAGGAAGTTCACCACCCGATAATACGTAATCCCCGATTGACCATTCTTGATCAACATAATGCTGGATTAAACGCTCATCGACCCCTTCATAACGCCCACACAATACAATCAAACCATCATAATCAACGAATTGTTGTACTGCCTGCTCATTGAGGGTCTTGCCTTGCGGTGACATATACACCACTGGGGCATGAACACAACCGACTTGCATTGCAAGTTGTTTGGCATGGCTAATTGCTTGTGCCAAAGGCTCAGCCATCATCACCATACCAGGGCCACCACCGAAAGGACGTTCATCCACTCGTTTGTAATTGCCCTCAGCAAAATCTCGTGGGTTAATACAAGTCACTTGCACGATGTCACGCTTTGCTGCACGTCCGCTAATCCCGTACGCTGTAATCGCTTCAAACATTTCAGGAAACAATGTGATGACTGCAAAAAACACCGCAGACTCCTCTATTTTCCTGCTGCGCTACTGTCCCCGAAAGGATTAGTAGTCTACGCCCCAATTGACGTAAATACGACCAGCTTCAAGATCAACACGCTGTACCACATCTTTATGCCAAGGAATCATTCGCTCTTCAGCATCAATACTGTCAGGCGTCGCTTTTACGACCATGACATCATTGGCACCTGTTTCAAACAGCTCGTAGATTTGACCAAGATTGACTTCCTGCTCATCCTCTCCAAGACCTAACACGGTCAAGCCTTTAAGATCAGACCAGTAATACTCGTCTACATCTGCTTTTGGAAGCTGTGATTTGGCAATCCAGATATTTGCGCCAACCAAGTTCTCTGCACCAGTACGATCATTCACGCCTTTTAATGCAACAACCAAGCCTTTGCCATGTGGTTTCCAACGTTTCACATCAATTGTTTGCCAACCTGCCTTGGTCTCAATGTACCAAGGAAGGTAGTCAAACATATTGCTCATAGGTTCTGTATTAGAGTAAACCCAGAGCCACCCATTCAATCCATAAGCTGAACGTAACTGTCCAATCTGAATACGATCTTCTGGCACATTCTGTGTCGATGTCATGGGCTACCTACTACTATTACGCAGCAGTTGCAGCTTTCTTAGCTTGAGCAGCTAAAGAAGCAACACGTTCTGAAGGTTGAGCACCTTGAGCAACCCAGTGTGCAAAACGGTCAGCGTCTAAACGAACTTTTTCAGCTTTACCTTGTGCAGTTGGGTTAAAGAAACCAATACGCTCGATGAAACGACCGTCACGTGCGTTACGGCTATCAGTCACAACGATTTGATAGAATGGACGTTTTTTTGCACCACCGCGCGCTAAACGAATAACAACCATGAGAACAACCTTATAATTTTTACGGATTATCCCTGCGCCGACCATCGGCGACACTTCAAACCCCTTTCATAGAGGGCGATATTCTACGTTAAATTGACTTTGAAATAAAGATTATTTTTCGAGTTATCCACAGTTATGAATTTAATCTATAAAATCTGATAAGTTACCAGTCTTCAGCAGCATTGCCACAACTTGATGTTGTCATATTGGCTGCCGTTTTCGTCTTACATTTGAATCCTGTACTGGTCATCAGTAAGGAATAATTTCTCGGACTTTGACTGATTGCATTTAAAGACCATGCCTGAGCATTTGCTGTTAAGGTTAATGTAAATTTCTGATCACCTAGACTCGCACTCAAAGGTACAAGCAAGCTGGTGTTCGTTGCATTTGGAACAGTGTAATACGCCCCCTGATTCGCGGCCGTGCCTTTAAGCACAAAACCATCATAACTAAAATTGCGAGCCCGATGTTTTTCCAATAGCGCCGCAATTTTAAGCATTTCTTGCTGTGCTGTGGCTAAATCTGCACGGCGAATATAGACGTCATAACTGGGAATCGCGATCGCTGCAATAATTGCCACGATCGCCATCGTAATCATCAGCTCAATCAAGGTGAAACCTGAACTACGCACAATAAAACAAACATTCATTCTGAGCGTAAATTGCCGGCTCAACTTATTGTTATTCATTACGTTCATACCATGTCAGTGGAACTAATTGACGACGCATGGTATTTACCGACAGTTTGCTATTGCCAATTTTGTCTTTTGCATTTGGATTGAGCAGTTGACGCGTCAAACCATTTTTATCACCTAGACCAATGCCCGCACCGACCATCGAATCAACGATACCATGTCCAGCACCAAAGCTCATGGTCACATCCTTAACGTCTTGCTCACAGACACCAAATGGCAAACAGAACCGCTGAACAGTGGTTGCCCCATTGGCCTGAATTTTACATCCATTTCCAGCACTGGTATTTGGATTATAAACACTGGCGTAAAGACTCTTATTCATGACCACCATTTCGTTCAACACTTTGCTGCCGACCTGATTCGTCAAGCTAATTTCATTGCCTTGTGCATCCAGCTCTTTTCCAACCACTGTATTTGCCAGCACATACCAGCCGTTTGGCATCATCGCTTTGGCTTGGACCAAATTTTTCCCTTTTACATCGCCCGCAGTCAGCATGGCTTTAAGATCTGTCACCAATAGTTTTGGTGTACTGCTATTGACATTGCCTGTGGTGACAAAATTAGGACTGACCACCTCCTGATCAAACAGATTATAGATCGTACTGCTTGAATTTTTATCGCTATAAGGCAGGCTACGATTGCCTGAGGCAATGCTCAGCACAGCCAATGGTTGTTCATAGCCATAGACACTAAAATTAGGGGCTTCATAAAAACGGCTATTGCTGTCTTTAAATAGCATGCTATAACGACCACATCCTCCACCTTTTAAGCCAAGATCCTTACCTAAATCGATGCGCCAAACCTGCCCCCCTAAATCGCCAAAATATAGATGATCTGTGATGCCATCGCCATCACGGTCCACAGCATTGATACGACTCACCACACTATATAAGTCTTTCATTCTTAAGCCGAGATTACTATCTCCCTGATCACATGAAGTGCTTGCACTATCTCCGCCGGCGTACCAGAGCAAATCTCCATTATCCGCATCAAACATATAAATCATGCGGCCTCTGGTGGTATTGCTAATGCTTGGCGTGACTTTTTCATATTCCATATCATAGCCTCCCCCTACTAGCATCACGCGTTTCGCAGCACCTTTATACATTACCGTCGTAATGGTTGGCTTAGACCAACTCTGCCCCATGCTAGCTAAAACCGTATTGGTGGTGGTTTTATAGCTCCCATCTGCTTGTAGACTAATAATGCGATTATTATCTGGATCGATATGGAACTTCAATTTTGGACGAGTCAGATCACTCAGATCCAAGGCATAATAACTACGCCCCCCCATACGCAAACCACCGTAGGCAATTTGCTTTCCTTTGGCGAGGACCTGATCACCTTGTTTAATTTCGCCAACGGTTGCAACCACTGCACTACTGCTACTGCCGCTGCTCAGCGCCTTCATTCCATAGACGTATTCGCTATAGATTGTCCATGCGCCATCAATCCCGTAAGCCATATTTGCTTTAACGCCTGTCGCTTTATCCAAGAATGCCTTGCTCTGTTGAGTATTTTCCAACATTTCATTGGGTACAAAAGCAAAACTTTCTTCACCCGTTTTGGCATCAACGACATGCAATAAACCTTGCGTTGTACCAAACAGCATATAATCTTTGCGCTCTTTGATACTATTATCCGCATTAAAAGTTGCTTCTTGGGTAAGTTTGACTGGAATTGAATGCAAGTTCATGCCTACCTGCCAGTTGGTTCGATTCGTTTCAGTCAGATCTGCCGTGCTAGCCGCATTTCCGACGTTATAACCCAACAAATTCATTAACAAATAGCCTTTAGCATCTGTAACAGCAGAAGTCCCTGAACCACATTTCACATCCAGATATTTATTATTCACGGTTTTTAATGCGCCAACCTCCGTAAATTGATAAGTAGAGGTATTGGCAATTTGCTGGCAATCCCTATTCGTCAGAACCAGACGTTCTGTAATGATCGGTTTGTTCGGATCAGAATTATCCGTTTTATTTTTTAAATTTTTAAGCTTGGCTAGTACGCCACCTTTATTCCAATCTTGCACATCGTAGCTTGTTGACGTTACATCCCAGGCATCTTTCAGTTTATTAATCGAATTATCGGTTTCGACATAGTATTTTTTAAAGTTACCAAACCAACTGGCTTTTTCTGTTGGTTCAAACATACTTTTATACACTTCGTTGCTCATACGATATGGTGTTAACGGGTCTTCAGGTAGTGTTTGCAAACCAATAGGATCACCATCCGTCACCCCCAAATTATCGTGAAAATCCCGAATACTTTGTGCAATATTCTGGCTGTTGGCAGCGTTATACCAACCACCGCCACCAATGACCCCCCAACGTGCCATATTTTTGATGTCCTCTGGATTACGAGGTAATAATCGATCCAATAGACTGGTAATTCCTGTGGTTAAGCCACTCCCGATCAAGCTATTTGGCAACAGGCCATCCAGCAGTGAACCTGTTACGCCCAATAAGTCGCGAACAGCCTTCGGCACAATCCCGGTTAGCAATTGATCTTGCGCCACATTGGTACTTGAAATTTGAGTCAAGCCTTTAGTATCGGAACTACTTTCTTGTCCTGCAATATAATTGGGAAGCTGTAAAAACGACCGATCCAGTCCAATGACAGCGGTTTTAATCGGATTGGCTTTTAATGCCCGAATATCTCGGGCATAGGCACCGATACACTGCCAGGTTGCAAAATCAGTATTATCATTTGAGTTTTTATTATTTCCCAAAGTGGTCGCTTTTAAATCGGTAGAATTACATCTAAATCCCCAATTATCATTCAAGCGCCCATCTTTATATTGAATATTGAGGGTTTGACTGTTATCCAATGAGCGGGCCATTAAACGCTCCATGGCAACTTTGGTCGCATCGGATTGGCTGCCTTGCGGTTGCAATAACGAGTCCGTCAATGTCGGTGCTATCGTTGGCACCCCACCCGCAATCACCATTAAACCATTGGCATCGCATTGTGGGGCTGTCGATGGTGCCTGATAGAAGCTGCCATTGCTTTTAATCAGCGGATTAATGGTGCTGTTATTTTTCTGGCTATCAGTAAAACCACTATATTTTGCATCAACATCGGCACGGTATTCATAAAAGATTTCCTGTTTTCCGACCTGTAGAATACCCAGTAAATTTAACAGGTTGCCATCGACTTTTTTATATCCATTAGTGTTTACACCAAATAGCCCGGCATATTTCCAGTCATCGCAGGTCATGCCATCTGCTTTCCATGCCTTACATTCATAATCTGTCCATAACAGGGATATGCCACCAAGTCCCAATAACGCGTTCCGCTTGGCATATTGTCTGGCACCCGTTCCCTTGGTGGTGTTGCCTAACAAGTATGCACCTGTTTCCGCATAGGTACTGGCCATTGGGTTATTGCCGCCCAGACCTAACATGGTCAGCACATCATTCAGGGTATTATTGGTATTTTCCAGATTCAATAACTCACTCACGGCATCCAGCGGATTACTTAAAATTTTGCCCAGTGTTGCAACCACATCATTGAGTAATCCTCCCACCAGCTTAGGTACGATCATGAGTAAACTTTGCAGGCTAAACTCACCTTTGGAGTCCATATTGGCACTGGCAATATAGTCAATCATATGCTGACGATGGGTTTGAGTTTTACCGTTATAAAGATAGACATCACTGAGCAACTTAGGTTCAAAAACAATCGCACCAGCACGATCATTCAGCGTTTGGTTATAAGGTGAAATGGATAGCCCGACCATTGTACTATCTGGGATTTGATCGATATCCGGCAGCCCCCCGCTACCTTTTTTCCCTTTTAAAACATCGGTCAATGCCATACGAACGCGTGAATTTTTATCATAACAACGGTAAATTCCTACCGTAGAAGAATTGGTAATGGACTTAAGCAGGCTAATATCAATTAATGGGTCACAGGTTTCACGGATATATTGTTCGGCAGATAATCCTGTTTTCACCCCCAACAACCCACTGAGCAAGTTATCCAATAAACGTACCGTTGCATCTGTAGTAACCACCGTACAGGATTGACGCGGAAATGGATAAGCCGCATTCGGCTGTTCTGTTTTAATTTCGGCAATCGAATCAAGTAGTCCCTGACCTTGGCCATTGCCGAGTAAGCCTTTTAAAATGGCTTTATTGATCAGATCAGAGGCTTCTTTGGTGACATTAATCAAATCGGTTTGACCCGCGATCTTGATTCCCAAATTCAAGCCATTTTTACCCAATACATCAGTAACCCCCTGATCAATACATAATGGATAATCTTTAACCAAATCTAAAAGACCGGCGCCCCCCATACTCCGAGATTGATCCACCATCAGCATCAGGCGTTTCTTATTCCCTGCCGCAGGTTGATAAATTTCAATATCGCTCGCAGATGCAACAGAAGAAAGTACAAGCAGGCTGGATAGGACGCTAGAGCCCAACCACAAACACTTCATTTTGTTTTTTGTTGATTACCCTGCGTCAATTTTTTTATCTTATTATTATTCATGACATTTCTCCCTTATGAACTCGAAGGTTCAAAGTCAGACAAGAAACGATATTCTGCGACTTGTATGTTATATAACGGTTTTTCTATATTTTGTTTTAAGCAAGTAGCAACATCATTGGCACCGTTATTGTCGATACTTTTAGTTAAACAACCTTTGTTAATATCACGATCTGCTTTAAATAAAGCATCCGAAGTTAATAAGCCTTGCATCACGGACACCACATAGACCCTTAAGCGAATATTGTTTTCCGTTTTTGCTCCAAATACTTCCGTTCCACGAGATAAATCTGCAAAGGGTGCTGTAGGGTTGATTTCTCTTTTAATATAAACCTGTGTCACCACTTGTTTACGACCACTGGATTGAGAGGCTGTGTCATTGGCTGCGTTACTCGAATCAACTTTACACATCCCGGCATTGCTTGCCATCGGTTCAAAGTTGGCACTATTTAAGCGATATGCAGCTTTGGTTAGGGCAAATGGATCCGTTCCTGAAAAGCAGAAGACCAGTTCAGCATTTTTATTATTTTCATTTTTAAAGAAACCAACCACACCATTGGCAGAAGCTAAGTTTTGCTGGGTATTGGGATCCTGAAAATACATCAGTGCAGTATCCGCATTTTGTGCCAGTAGCGTCTGTATCTGATGATTACTGACCAATTTAAGCGAACTGATACTTTGCCGAATTGCCAGTGTGCCAACAATGGTAATCATCAGCACAATCATTAAGACAATAATCAGTGTTGAACCACGTTGTGCGTTTATCATGTTCCAGCCCCCCCATTTGTACAGCTTGAGCTTTTACTGCTATCACAGCCCTCTGAAACCCAACCCATTGCATTTCTCAATGAGATCGTTTGATCCACCACTTGTCTTAAATAAGTATCTTGTGATGCAGGGGTGAGATTGACCTTGGTACCGAGGACTTGGAATGGTTCTTTATTTCTTTGCTTAATGACCGACTGGTCTCCGGTCTTATCATCCGAACGTACTAACACACCGATTTGAATGGCATGTACATAAGGACGAACGGTCTGTGTAATGCCATCAATATTTTTTTTAGCTGCAGTTAAAGCCATATAATTTTTAACATCTGTATAGGCGATCATGCTATTCGCACTATTGAGCTCACCATCCATATACCCTAACCGAATCTGAAAAAGATCGACATTGGGTAAAATGACCTGACTCTCCCCCCAAACCAGTTTGAGTCGGTCTGTTGTGGTCTTTGCATCAAGCATCGCTTGTGTATATTGGGCAGCCTGACAACGTAAAGATTGACGCAAGTCCGTAGAAGTAGAACCAACAAAGTAACGCTGGATCACAAAAGTCCCATTTGCTACATTTTGACCAGAACAATCCAGCCCCCCTTGTGGTGCCTGATAACGAATCATTAACTGATCATTGGTCAATCCAGCCACATTGGCATTGCCAAAACTGGCAATCTGGTTATTCGAGAAACAATCTGTACAATTCAGGTCAATTTTCCCTCCGACATTATTCGAACTCAGTAGAATTCCAGCATAGCTGGTCTGATCATTAATTGCCGGGACGGGCGAGCTGAGATTGGCTTTACGAATATCGTCCACAATAAAGTTCAAGCCGAGACTGGCATTGTCTTGAATATGTGCCATGGCTTTTTGCAACTTATAACTGGTGATTCCTGTAATAAATAACTGGATAGCGGCAGCAACGATCAGCAACCCTAAAGTCAGGGAAATCATCAGCTCAATCAGGGTAAACCCAGCTTGAGCTTGACCAGATTTTGAATAGAAGAGGCCTGTTTCCATTTCAGTATGCCTCCAAAAACAAACAGTGCGATCCTGAAACATAACTACCATCTTTGATACATGCGGCGATACCTTGGTCACCTGCTAAATTGGTTCCATCCCAAGCCACATAAATACATTGCCGGTTATTGCCTGCCGGACATTGGTCGACCGCCAGATTCATCCCGTTGTTTTGGGCCTCAAGCGCAGCCTTCTGTAAGTCTTGTAATGCAACCTTTTCAGGTTTATCCGCGATGGTCGGGACTTCTGCTTTAGGAGTCTCCACCGCTTGCACTCTATATTTCCCTGCACGTGTTGCTTGTGGATTAGCTCGCATCCGTTCTGCCAAATCACGCGCAATGGTAAGTGCCAGCACCTGTTTATTGGCTTCGAAACTGGAATCAATCGCTTTTATTTGCAAAGCAGCAAAGCCCAGCACACTAATTGCCAAAAGAACAAGGGCTACCAAAACCTCTACTAGCCCGACACCTTTTTGTTTTTGAATATTCACGTGCAAGCTCCTTCTTTGATTGTGGTATCTCCAATCACCCCTACCCGAATACAATAAGAAAGATTTTGGTGCTGTAAAATAAAGTCCTTTTGCGCTGCAAGACTGCCATTTTTTCTAAAGCTGAGATTGGTTGATGAAAGACTTGCACTGCTTACGCCATTGTCTAAACGGACGACAAAAATACGTTGTGCCTCTGTCTTCGGAATGGCAATTGCAGTCGCACAATCATCTTCAGACAAAGAAGACAGGCAGAGCCCTGTAGTTTGACGGAGTAAAACGGCTTGACTCCGTGCTTCCGAAACTTTCATGATCAGTTCACGTGCACAAGATTCTAATTTTTGGCGGCTATACATCGTTGCAAATGACGGCGCCGCCATTACAGCAATAATGGCTAAAACAGCGATCATGACAATCAATTCAACCAAGGTAAATCCTGAGCGAAGATGCACTAAGCTCTGCTTTGTCTGAGTGCAAGACGGAGAGCTACGCTCGAAGTTGAACGGATGATGTTGGGCAACACTCGGCCCTATCGCAAGACCAGAAACTGCAGAGCGAGGCTGTAAGTCAGAATATGCTTGTTGCATACAGTCCTCCATATGCACAAATCTTTTTGTTTTAACGAGCATCTCAATTAATTTTTATTCAATTCACCTTACAAATTATTTCATCTTGACTTTATAAGTGAAAAAATTTTAAGGCTGTAAAATCAAATTGTTATATGAATGAAATGAACGTTATTTTTCGTGATTGTTTTCATGTTTCATATCAATTTCTATCGAAAATGCACTTAAATCCACCCTTAAGAGATAAAAGGTAGATAACAGCAGATAAATGTTAAATAGATCACATTCATTAATTATTGTTATTAAAAATGTTAAATAATACACATAAAAAAGCAAACCAGATGTAGGTTTGCTTTTGTAAAACATTTAAATGCTGTGAAACGTTAACGACCGTCCCACGTAGAAATATTTGATAACCTTGCAACACATGTTGCAGCATCAGTTGAAGCTTTGTTCCAGTCCTTTTGGCCTTGATCATTAAGGCAAATCACACCATTTCCAGCTTGTGGAGAACCTGTTTTAGGCGTTGCTGTGAGTACCCATGCCGAAGCTGTAAGCGTGCTAAACGAAAGATCGTATAATGGTGTTCCTTGCTTAGGACTAACCGATGAACCATAAATAGCGGTTATCGTATTTTTTGATGTATCTGCATTAAGATAACTATTATATGCCAACTTCCTTGCTTGCAAGATCTGAGCAATATTAATCATCTCTGTTTGTACATCAGCACGTTTAACTCTTTGCCCATATCGTGCATATGAAGGATAAGCAATAGCCGCGATAATACCAATAATTGCTACAACAATCATCAATTCAATTAACGTGAAACCTTGTGCAATTTTATTCATTACCAACTTTCCCCACCTGTTCCACATGTGGCATACGTAATATTTGCAATCGTTTTATTCTGACAACGTAACCCAGTACTCGTCATTAAAAATGAAAAGTTTTGTACATCTGCACTAATCGCCCGAATCGCCCAACTTTGGCCCGTAGCATCAGATGCAGACAGAAGTGGGTTTCCAGTCATTCCATCAACAATGGTTAATGTATACCTAACCGATGCACCTGTCGCATTTAAAGGGACTGTCAAAGTTTGGGTACTTCCATCAAACGGTGTTGTTCCAGTTGAATTATACAAATACTGCGCACTAAAACCTTTATAACTAAAATTTCTCGATTTATGCCGCTCAAGTTGTTCCGCCAACTTTTGCATTTCTTGTTGAGCTGCAGCAGCATTTGCACGACGTCCATAATTTTGATAACTCGGTAGCGCAATTGCCGTAAAAATAGCAACAATAATCAATACTAGCATAAGCTCAATCAAGGTAAATCCTTGATTGAGCTTAAATTGGAATTGGTAGTTTCGCATAGCTTATCTCTTATTGACGGTAACGCTCATACCAACGTGTTTGTATTAAGCGGCTAGTACATTGCCATTCACCTGTACCTTGTGTATTACCAGCCATTGTAAGTTTTCCACAGCTTCCATTACTCGTATCAGGTTTTGGTACAAACGTAATTCCTCGAATACCACCACCAATCACATTATCATTACACTCAGTTACCCCTGCAGGACAACCTGTTGTTTTTGTCTGAAAACCACTCTTGGCTTCTAGTGCAGTATTTAAAGTACCGTCTGTTTTTATACACGCTCCAAACGGTAAACAATATCTTTGCCAATCAGTCTCGCCAATCACACGTGGTTTACAGGGATCCTGCTGAGCAATACCCGTACCCTGTGGATCGTATACAGGAACCAATAAATTATTTGTAATCGCAACTGGCTCTTCTTCAAAGGCTTTTAATCCCCCTCTTATTCTAAAAGAGCCATCGGCTTTCTCTACACTGTCAATTGCTGTTGTTGTACTACTTTTACTTGACAGTGAACGATACCATCCGAATTTACCAGTTCCCGATGTGGGAAAGAAAAATGCAGCAACTGTTTCACCTGTAGCTAGAATCTGAGGATTTTTCTTCAAATCAATACGTGTTTTATTCTGAGTAACTAAAGTTGGTGTCCCAGTAATAAGATCTGCTTTAATAAAGTCATGATCCAAAATACCATAAACATTATTGACGGGTTGGCCTGATAATGCATTTGCTGGGCTCATCCCTTCTCTTCCTTGAATTGGATAAACATCCAACGGTGTACTGCGATCGCCAGAAGCAATCCCAACTACAATAAATGTATTTGCTCCTTGGTCATGAATCGTTACAGTCGGCTGAACATAAAAACGAGGTGCTTTGGCACCAGTATAATCATTACTAGCATCATTGGTCGTATCATTGGTTGCTAAATTAGCTAAGCGAACTACTCTTTTTCCAAAATTTGAGGTACTAGTACCCGCAATATTATTAAAGTCAGCACGGAAAACCTGCCCCCCTAAATCCCCAAAATACAAATGATCAACTAGTCCATCAGCATCACGATCCAGAGTACTAATTCGACTTACGATACTATGCTTCATATATCGCTGGTCATCGGTTGCATCAGCACTGTAAGTAGCTGACCAGATTAATGCGCCCGTTTTCGCATTAATCATATAAACAGCATTCCCTTTGGCCTTAGTCCGAGTTGAACAAGTGCTATCATCTCCAGTGGAAGCTAAACTGAAAGTTGGATTTTCATAACATTCATCATACCCACCACCAACAATCATCACTCGGGTAATTACATTATTGTAACGAACATTTGCTAATACAGGTTTAGACCAAGTTTGCCCTAAACGCTCAAAACCGGAGGTTGAATTATCAATTCTAAACAGTAATTTTGGATTTGTAGGCGTCAAAAGGTTTAAAGCATAATAGCTACTCCCACCCATTCGCATTCCACCATAAACATTCATTTGTCGCGCAGTTACACTTGAGGTTGTCGACGAGCCAGAAGTAGTCGAGGTGATGTTATACGTCGGATCTGCCACCCATGACCCATCCATACCATGTGTTGGTCCGTTTAAGTCGGTCTGACCTACAACTAACGCCTTGGATTTTGTACTGTCATTTAAAATTGCAGCAGGAACAAAGACCATTTGCTCTTCGCCGCTTGAAGCATCAACAAGACGTAAGCCCCCTTCCATCGAACCATATAAAATAGATTGACTACGCGCATTGGTTAAATTACCTTGACTATCTAAAGTACCAGAGTAGGTTAACTGGACTGGTATTGAGTGAATACTACCACCCATAGATAAATATGGTGCATCTGGTGCAGCGAGCGAAGTTGGCAAAGTGTCTGCTGTAATATCTGTGCTATAGCCTAGATAGTTTAATAATTTAAGTTTAATCGCCACAGGAAAATCTTTAAGGATATCTTGTCCTGTAGACGGATTAAATTTACTTAACACATGGGTACCTACAGCCGTAACATTCGCAAAAGGCGACGTTGCTGATTCAGGAATTTTTAATAATGCTGTACCTGTTGTGCTTCCAGTTGCTGCCGTTAATTTAGCTGTAGTAGTATCTACAGCAGAAACATCCGTAAATAAGTTGCGTAATTTCTGAGAAGCGCTATACGCATATCTTGAAATAATACCTCCTGAACTTACTTCCGTCTGCCCGTTATAAGGTAAAGGCGTTTTAGAATAGGCCCCACCTAAGAAAACTTTACCACCATCGGTATAACTTGAACTATTCCAATAATCCTTTGTTCCAGTATTAAACGCCCCTGCTGCATCGTAAACCAAACCACCAGAATTACCTCTAAATGCACCGATATTCGTACCCGTAAGCGTGGCACTATAACGCTTAAGGTTTCCGCGCCAAGTCAGATAGCTATGCGCAGGGTCTGGTTCTAATGCACGTAAATAGCCATACTGCGATAGATTATTTGGATTTAGTGCATCATAAGGTACCGAGATTTGTCCAGTAGTTAAGGGGTCTAAAGGGACATTACCCAAGTTATTAATAAAGGCAATGACACTTTGTGTAACACCATTAGCGTCAATCGTTGGGAAGAAACCACCATTTCCATAACCTGGTGCAGCGATTGCATTAGTCGTTTGGTTCGGAGAACAAGCATCATCGCCACTCCGATCACCTTGAGTTCGAGAACTCATTTTACAAGCATTTATGGCATCATTTGTACTTAATGCATTCAACGCCGCACCAAAACCAACAAAAGCGGTTTGAATAGAGACATTCGCTGGATTTGTTGCATTACTCGCGTTACTTTGAATCGTTCCCCCATTATATAAAGCTCGGGCAAAATTACTCATATAAGCCCAATCTGAAGCTCCACCACTTAAACCACCACTATTACTAAAAGAGTTTCGTCCTAAGGCAGCTGCCAAAACTCCCGAATCAGGATTGGATGAAGGTGCTCCATCAGATAAAATATAAACCCCTTGGCCATCACAGCTTTGGCGATTTTCTACAGCAGGTAAAGGCGAAATATATGCGGTTTCATCAGCATTTTTGGAAGCACGAATAGATTTATCAAAACCACTGTATGCATTTGCTCCAGCTTGCTGCACAACTCGATAATAGACTGTATGCACCGGATTCGTGACAACGTCAACGCTACCATCCAAAGCTAAATCGTCTGGTGCTGTTGAGCCTAAATTTTGCCAGTAGCTAGAATTTGTACCTGTACGGCCATTACATTGTTGATATTGATTAGTAAAATCCGTAGTTGCCCAACTAGTACATTGATAATATTGATCTGTGCTGACAGGTCGAGTTATGGTCGTAGGGGTGACTGTGCCCCCACTATAGCCACTATTACTTTGATAACACGTATTATTTGCAGGATTTAAATAAGGGTAAGAACTTGATGTACAGCTATAAGTTGGATTATTCGTTGCATTAATACTTTTAGTACTGGTACTACTTCTATAACATTTACTGCCATTAAGATAAGGGTAAGAAGGGTCTGTACAACTATAATTATTTGTTACTGTCGCAGCCAGTGTACGACCAGAAAAACCTTGATATTGATAACATCTATTATCCATTGGATTTAAATTAGGATAAGCAGTATTTTGGCACTCATAATGATCAAACACTTGAGAAATCGTGGTTACTTTTTTATAAATATCCTTATTAATATCTACAAATGTTCGAGTACTTGTCCCCAATAAATAAGCAGCAGCTTCAGCAAAAGCATTGGATGTCGGAGTTCCCCCACTTGCCTCTAATCTCGCTACTGCTGTTTTTAAAGCTACTCTCTGAGATGAACCAACCGCTCCTAAATCTGCTGCGGTCACCAAAATTTCACCACTATTATTATCACCCGTCGTTGTACCAACATTATATCCAGAAAAATGCCCCAAACCGACACTGACACTATTAAGAACTGGATTAGTACTATTTAAAAAAGTAAACATACCATCTTTTAAACGTGTTAAGCGATCATAACAACGATAACTATTATCCGATTGCTTTTCACACCCTGTATCAGTATTTGTAACCCTAGCATTTGTAGTGTTTGAAGCTACAACACAATAATTACGGGAATAAGATGGTGTTGTAGAACTTGTTGTTGAGGTGACTGAACAGGTACGGCTTGTTAAACCATAATCATCATATAAACTATAGCCAGAACCTAAATTTGGCCCCATCGACCCAGAAGTATCCAGCATCATTACAATGGTTTTTTTCCCAGCGGTAGGGACAGCATAAATCTGCAAATCACTTGCTTCAACCACGGATGCCATCATTAACCAAGACATCGTTAAAGAGCTTGAACAAATAACATACCACAGTTTATTTCTTTGAAATTTTTCTAGTTTAGTCATGATATCCCCCTTAATTTCCTGGAGCAGTGACTTCAGTTAATTGGTTCACGTAGTTAAATTCTTGTACTTGGGTAGTAAATGGAACACCTTTATCAGTAAGACATTTTGCCAAGGTATATTCACTACCTGTACCTAAAGTCGCGTTAAGATCGTCACTAATTTTGGCATTGCTCGAGCTTAAACAATCTCTTTGTACAGAGGAGATATCACTGGTATATGCAGGTAACATCGCCGTTGTGGTTACACGAATTCGTTGGGCAGAAGTCATGCTTTTAGGTAACTGTGTCCCCTCAGAAACATTAATTCCTCGAGGTAAATTTGCGCCTGGCTTATTATTCAGTGCCTCAGTTGGAATGCTTACTGCAACTTGAGTGACAACAGCAGGACGATTACTGCCAAAATCTGAGGTTAAATTACAAAAACCAGCCACCCCTCCCGCTTCAACTGTTGCAATATTTCCTGAATCAGCTTTACGCATCAGACTCGAATTAATGGTCTGAGCAAAACTATTTGTCGTGGGTTTATAACAGAAAATATATTCCCCACCTGGGTTACTTTCATTTTCTTTTAGTGCAGCTCCAATCACATTACCAACGCTGGTTACCGTTGTTGGATCAAAATTATTGAACCATGCCAACGGAGCATCGGAGGATTGAAAATTTAATTGACCGACTTGACTATTTGTTGCTACTCCCAATGAAACAATAGCAACTCGAACAGCAAGTATTCCAACCACAATAATGATTAGTAATATGATCATGACTACAATTAAGGTCGCACCACGCTGATGTTTTAAATATGTGCGTTTTGGATGGTTCATAGTGAATCTCCCATTGCATTACGTAGTGCAACAGTGGTGCTATATACCCGACGTTGATAACGTGTCGTTGTATCTGATGGCGTAGCTGTTTGATCCAACATTAAGAGCGGCTGAGTTGGGTCAATGGCCTGATTTTGTGCATTATTTGCGGAACGTACTAATACTGAAATCTGCGTTGATAAAATTCGTGAGCTCACTGTTACTTTTATATTGGTTTCTACTTTACTTCCAGTACCTGTCGTGTTATCTGTCGCTGTAGTTTGAGCTAATGTACGATACTGTGGAATCGTATAGTAACCAAATTGATTTGAGACTGTTTTTGTCGTTGTAGAAGTTGCTGGCGTCACTGTTCTATTGGTAACGGTAGTTGTAGTTTCGGTTGTTACCATTGCCCCAAGTAAAACATGAAAATGATCAACACGAGGAATAATAATTTGTCCTGCATCACCTAAACCTGTAATTGGTAAAGGAGAAATTGTCTCTGTTGTTGCGTTCACAGTTGTTCGCGCTGTGGCAGCAGCCTTAACATCAGCAGTTGTTGCTGATGGGGTATTTGCATCACAAGCTAAAGCATAGTCTGTAGAAGCCCCATTATTATCTGGACGTACAAAATAACGTTGAACAACCAAATCTCCAGGCAAGACAGTCGCACCTTCACAGTTGGTCATCTGCGTTGGTGCAAAAAATTGAATCGTCAATTGATCACTTACAGGATTTGCAATCACAGCACCTGCTGAGTCTTTTAAAGTTACTCGAGTTAGTCCTTTCCAATAGTTTGATGTAGTTGAAACAGTATCATCCTGCCCACGGCTTAATAAAGCAGAATCAATGTAAGCCGAACTACTCACTTTCGGTACAAAGTTAACATTGGTTGAACTTGTTGCGGTTAACCCCGTTAAAACAATTCCACCATAAGGTGTTTTATCATCCAGTTTTAGATTAGCTAAATTGTCTTGATTCGCAAATCGAATGTCTCGAACAATATAATCTAAACCAAAAATGCCACTGTCCTGAATTTCAGCATTAGCTTGCTGCAAACGGCTTGAAAGAATTCCTCCCGTAAACAATTGCACTGCAGCTGCAACAACTATTAGGCCAAGAACCAGTGCAACCATTAACTCAATTAAAGTAAAACCTGACTGTGACTTCGCATTATTTTTTTTCATTCTAATAAACCTCCATCATTAAACAGGAGGCACCTGCAACATAAATACCATTACTTCCCATACAACTAGAGACATCTGCAGAACTGGTCGTTACACCTGAAGCCGTATCTTCTTGAACTGTAGGCGATGTTTTACCCCAAAATGCATATAAACACTGGCGACGTATCGTCATTGTAGAAGTTACCCCTGGGCAATTATCCATGGTCAATTGCATTCCTAGTTTATTAGCGTTAAGCGCTGCCTGATACGCATCAAACTGAGCGACCTGACTGGCTGTACATCCAGAATTAAAACAACTTGTAGGTGCTGTTGTCACCGATGTAAGACCAGTGTAACTACGAACAAATGCAGGGTAACTCCCCATTTGACTCTTATTAATGCGCATATTTTCGGCAAGGCCTCGCATAATCACTATTGCTTGGGACTTCTGCATTGCCTCAGCAGAAGCATCATATGCTCTTAACTGTAAAGCGACATAGCCCAACACCCCGATGGCTAACAATAATAATGCGACAAGCACTTCTATTAAGCCCACGCCTGCTTGTTTTTTAGGTCTAATAATCATGTGCAAGCACTCACTGCGATATCAGGCTTAATAATGTATGCCCCCAATCGGGTGATCACGACTGTTTTTTGCAGCAATAATTTAGAATTACATAAGGTAATTGTGGTATCACCTGTAATATTGGCGACCAGACCATTGCTATCAAACCTAAAGGCAGAAGTTGTTGTAGTTGTTGTAGACGGTAGAGTAGTAATGACACTAATTGAAGTTGGGGTCGGAGAAATCGTCACTGTTGTATTACTATTTACTACGGCCCAACTGAGGGTTCTTGAGTTATTCGTACTACTAGACGAAGCCACTAAATAAGCATCAACATTGGCTCGATTTAAAATTGCTTGGCTTTTTGCTTGAGATAAAGTACTCAATAAATCTCTTGTATTACGTTCATAGCGCCTTTTTTCCATCAAACTCGACATGGATGGCACTGCCATCGTCGCAATTACGCCTAGCACAGCTATAGCCACCATCAGCTCAATTAAGGTGAACCCCCGAGTTTTCCCCATTTCCCCAGCACCCAATTTTTAAAATTTACTACTCTATATTAAATTTTATTTTTACAGAACCAATACAAAGCAGATAAGCACCAAAAAAAAACGGATGGAGTGTCATCCATCCGTTTCCAGTTCACATTTTTCTAATAAAATTAGGCTTGTATCACCTGGATACGCAACTCTTTTGGTAGACTAAAAGTAATATTTTCTTCTCGTCCTTGCAGTTCTTTGGGTGGAGTTGCCCCCCAGTCTTGCAAGCGCTGAATCACCTGTTTAATCAAAATTTCAGGTGCAGAAGCACCAGCGGTCACACCAATTTTAGTGTCAGCTTTAAACCAGTCTTTTTCAAGCTGATCCGCATTGTCGACCAGATAGGCAGATTTCCCCATACGTTCAGCCAATTCTCGTAAACGATTGGAGTTCGACGAATTTGGTGAGCCTACAACCAAGACCACATCGCACTGCTCGGCCAGATCACGCACCGCATCTTGACGGTTTTGAGTGGCGTAGCAGATATCATCTTTACGCGGGCCTTGAATGAGAGGGAATTTCGTACGTAATGCATCAATCACCTTGGCCGTATCATCAATCGAAAGCGTAGTCTGGGTAACAAACGCGACTTTTTCAGGATGTTTAACCATGAGCGCTTCGACATCTTGCTCATCTTCAACCAGATAAATCTCACCACCTCGAGACTTATCATATTGCCCCATAGTGCCTTCAACTTCTGGATGGCCTTCATGCCCGATCAAAATTGCTTCTGTTCCTTCACGCGCGTATTTAGTCACTTCGATATGTACTTTGGTGACGAGAGGACAAGTTGCATCAAAGACTTTTAAACCCCGACGATCGGCTTCTTGCTGTACCGCTTTAGATACGCCATGCGCACTAAAAATCACAATTGAATCATCAGGCACCTGATCCAGCTCATCAACAAAAACAGCACCACGCTGACGTAAATCATCGACCACAAACTTGTTATGTACCACTTCATGGCGTACATAAATTGGTGGATTAAAACATTCCAGTGCCCGATTGACGATTGCTATAGCACGGTCAACACCAGCACAAAAGCCTCGTGGATTGGCCAACACGATTTCCATAACATCCTCTCTCATCATCTGAATTTTTACACCAAACTATTTCGTTTAATGGCACGCTACACTACAATAGCCAAGATATTTTATCATATTCAGGAAAAATATCATGTCGGGTCTCTTGTTTGTCGTTTCTGCAGCTTCAGGAACAGGCAAAACATCTTTGGTCAAAGCCCTACTCGATCGAGTCAGCAACCTGCACGTTTCTGTCTCACATACTACACGTGGTCAACGTCCTGGTGAACTCGATGGCGTTCACTATCATTTTACCAGCAAAGAAAGCTTTTTAGCACAAGTTAATGAAGGTGGCTTTATCGAATACGCAGAAGTATTTGGCAATTACTATGGCACCTCCCAAGCCAAAGTGAAAGAGCAATTGCAACAAGGTCATGATGTTTTGCTTGAAATCGATTGGCAAGGTGCAGAACAAGTTCGTCGACTCTTTCCTGAATCTAAACAAATCTTTATTCTGCCACCAACACAATATGATTTAAGACAGCGTCTCTCGAACCGTGGTACAGACTCAGTCGACGTAATTGAGCATCGTCTCAGTTGTGCGGTTGAAGATATGCGTCATTTTGCCAGTTTTGACTATGTCATTATCAATGATGATTTCAATAAAGCCGTCCATGATCTGGAAGCTATTATTAGTGCAAACCGTTTAGTAACCTCACAACAAAGTGCACGTCATCAACAATTAATCGAAAACTTGATTACCCTTAATCGCGAATGACTTGAGTCTGGCAGAAAAGCCTTTTATACTACTCAGTCTTTCCAAATGTAATGTTCAAACGAGACAACTTATGGCACGTGTAACCGTTGAAGATTGTTTAGACCATGTAGATAACCGCTTCGAGTTGGTACTGGTAGCGAGTAAACGTGCACGTCAATTGGCACGTCAAGGCATGGAACCTACTGTAGAATGGGACAATGACAAACCAACAGTGGTTGCATTACGCGAAATTGCAGTCGGTCATGTCACCAAAGAAATTTTAAAACAACGCGATCAAGACTACCAGACATCAAACCTTGATATGGTACTGTCTACAAATTCATTAAACTTAGAAGGTTTCACTTTCTAAACCGAATTTGTTGTGCGAAAAGCCCATTGTGAATACTCTGGGCTTTTTTCTTTCTTGCAAAATTTGATACATATTGATAAAAGCAATATCCGTCATTGAAAAAATTTACGAGTTTTTCTAATGAACAAATTGACAAGTTTCACAATTTGCTTTTCATTAGAAGAAAGGCGTAATGTTTGCGAATACTTGCATCAAACGTACGTTTTCAATGGTATCCAATATGGTTGAGCACATGAAGACCGCACTAAGTCAAAAATTCATCCATGTAATACATCATTAAATTATCAACAGACAGATCATTACTGAATTCAAGTTATTAAAGGTGTTATATGCCAGGCGAAGAAGTCAGCCAAGCGAAGCAGCAGCTCAAAGCAATTATTGAAGCCTATCTCAAAGATAGTGATGTTCAACGTGTGCTTGCTGCCTGCGATTTTGCTGATTTAGCGCATAGCGGTATTACCCGTAAAAGTGGTGAGCCCTATGTACTGCACCCAATAGCAGTAAGTTGCATTTTGGCACATATGCGTCTTGATGCAGAAACCTTAATGGCAGCACTTTTACATGATGTAATTGAAGATACTGAATTTACCAAAGATGAAATTGGGCAGAAATATGGAGTCGTCGTCGCAGAACTGGTCGATGGCGTCACCAAACTCAGCCATTCCAGCGATAAAGAATATAACAAAGCCGCATCATTCCGAAAAATTCTACAGGCGACTTTACAAGATCCTCGTGTCATTATTATTAAACTGGCTGACCGCTATCACAACATGACCACCTTGGGTGCACTGCGTCCGGATAAGCGTGCGCGTATCGCACAAGAGACCCTCGATATTTTTGTACCCATGTCACGTCTGGTGGGTATGAATGAGATGGCGGATAACCTTGAACATCTCTGCTATCAAAATCTTGATTTAGACATGTTTAATGATGTGCAAACGGCCTTACTGGAAACCAAACCAAAACGTTGTGAGTACCAAGCCGTTTGGGAACAAAAGCTTTCTGAACTGTTAAAAGCCTATGACCTCAAGGGTCGAATTAAAAAGAAAAACAACAATATCGAATTACTGCGTCATTTTATTAAAAATGAAATTGATTTGAATGAACTCAGCCACAGCCATGCCTTTGAAATTATTTTACAAAGTATTGCTGACTGCGACCGTCTAGTTGATGCGCTGAAAGATAATTTTCAGGTATTACAATACCGAGATCATATTCGCCGTCCTTTACCAGGCGGCAACCAATCGCTCATGATCCAGCTCAAAGGCGAAAAAACCACACTTTCATTGACCATTCAGACTGAACTGATGCGTAAAGCAGCTCGTTTTGGTGTGGTGCTGGGTGAAAATGCACCACAAGCCTGTCGTTCAGCGATTCAGGCTTCTATGCAAAACTTGAATACCCTGATTGACAGCGGCTGTGCGAAAACCACCTTTAGTGATTTACTCGACTATTTGCACCAAGAAAAAATCTGGGTCTACACCCCACATGGACAATTACATGAATTACCACAAGGTGCCACTGTGGTTGATTTCGCCTATTCAGCCAGTTTGTTCTTAGGCAACCACGCTGTAGGTGCCAAAGTCGATGGCGAAATTCGTCCATTGTCCACCCCGTTACACAGTGGGCAAGTGGTTGAGATTATTACGGATGTATTAGCAACTCCAAATCCAGACTGGCTCAGTTTCATCAATACCCAAAAAGCGCGTCGCGCATTACAGAATATTCTGAGAGAACAAGATATTGACGAACAACGCCTAGTCGGACAACAAGCCTTAAATCGTGCCTTAAAACTGTTCCAGCGTTCAATTAACGATCTCTCTCCAACCGACTGGATCAATGTACTTGAATGGCGACACTTAGGTAGTAAAGACACGCTATTTGAACAGATTGCGGTGGGTGATCTATTACCACAATTGGTCGCAAATCATCTGTTTGCGCAAGACTATCATTCACAGTATCAAGATGCATCTGACCGCTTGATCGTCGGCACAGAAGGCGTCGATGTCAAATATGCGCATTGCTGTAACCCAGTATTAGGTGATCCAATTCAAGGACATTTATCTCGACGCGGTCTTATTGTACACCGTTCCCGTTGTCGGAACTTATTACACGAACAGCATTTGCATCCAGAAAATATCATGCCGCTACACTGGCAATCTGAAGAAATCGACGATGTTCGCTTCAGTGCTTATCTTTGTATTCATATGGCCATGAATGATGAACAAATTTCCGATCTGATTTATCAATGCCGTAAAGCCAAAACGGGCGTAGAAATGGTTCATTCACAAGACCAGAAAACTTATGTCAATATCGTGGTCAGCAACCGGAATCAAATTGCTCAGATTATTCGCGATCTCCGTATGCACTTTGGCTTTCCACGTATTGAACGCTTAAATATGCCAATTGTTCAGCCTGAAGTCACAAAAGCAACCAGTGTTCCTTCAGCTTAAAAAATATATTGCCCTAAAGTAGGCACATGCTGCAAAGATAAAAATCTGGATAATCAGTTGGTTCAAGGCGACTATTCAGTACTCTGCCCTTTCGTCAATCTGGTTTTGTGTTAAAGTCGCATGGTTTAAGATAGAAAAAACGACATAGGAGAGCTTAATGTCACGTCAAGTTATTCATACTGAACACGCCCCTGCTGCGATCGGAACATATTCTCAAGCAATCCTAGTTGGCAACACACTCTACCTTTCTGGTCAAATTGGTTTAGATCCGTACAGTATGGAACTTGTGGAAGGCATTGAAGCCCAGATTCGTCGCGTATTTGATAACTTAAAAGCGGTCTGTACTGCTGCAGGCGGTAGTCTGGCGGATATCGCGAAATTGAATATTTTTCTGACTGATCTCTCTCACTTCCAATTGGTGAATCAGATTATGGGCGAATACTTTGCTCAGCCTTACCCAGCTCGTGCAGCCCTAGGTGTTGCAAGCCTGCCAAAAGATGCATTAGTCGAAATGGATGGAATCGTAATCATTCCATAATTTTTAAAATTTAGATTTATCAAAAGATATAAATCATTAAAAATATCGCCGATCAGGCGGTATTTTTTATTCAAATTCCCAATAAGAATATACTCATTGTTAGAATGAAATTCATTGACAAACGATAATAATTATCAATAATATCAATTATCGCATTTATATTTGTGGCTTACTCCCATGTATGTTTGTTTATGTCGTGGAATTACGGATCAGGATATTAAAGACGCTGTTGCAAACGGCGCTGAAAGCTATCGTGAAATCCGTGAGCTTCTCGATTTAGGCACATGTTGTGGTCGTTGTGCACCTGAAGCGCGTGCCATTATCAGTGACGAACTTGCAGAAATCGCCGCGCGTATTTCTATAGCTGCTTGATCTAGCTTCAAAACTATTCATCAGATTCAACTCGTGCTTTACGACTCCGCCGCTTCTTGCTGAACTTTAAATAGTACTCATATAAGCGGTTTTTTTATAAAAATCATAATCCTATCAGGATGTTTTTGATTGTGATTTTCATTTGCCGTTCTATAAATTACTCGCCAGAACATTTTTTGTTGATTAAGATAAGATAAATTGCCTTAGCCACTAGGGCATCACTTGGTGTTTTGGAGTAAACGCAATGAAAGGCAATCGTGAAGTTATCAATCAGCTGAATCAGGTGCTTTACCACCATTTAACAGCAATTAATCAATATTTTTTACACTCTCGCATGTTTAATGACTGGGGCATTGAACAACTTGGTTCTGCCGAGTACAAAGAATCTATTCGCCAGATGAAACATGCAGATAAAGTCATCGAACGCATCTTATTTTTAGAAGGCTTACCCAACCTACAACATTTAGGCAAGCTCTATATTGGTCAGCATACGGAAGAAGTCCTGAACTGCGATATTCGCAAGGTTAAAGAGAATATCGCAGCACTCAAGCAAGCGGTTGAGCTTGCCGAGTCAGAACAAGACTATGTGACCCGAGATTTAGTCCAAGAAATTCTAGAGAAAGAAGAAGAATATTGGGACTGGCTAGATACGCAACTTGATTTGGTTGAAAATGTCGGTATTGAAAACTATATTCAAAGCCAAATTTAAGAAATTCACACAACGCTTGAGTTTCATCCAAAAATAAAGCCCTGATTAGGGCTTTATTTTTTTACATTGCTCGCTTATTCATTTCTACAACTTCAGGCAGGCTCAGCTGTTGCCCATACAACTGCTGTAAAATAAATAGCTGCTGTTCCGCTTGTTCAAGCTTTTGATTATAAGCAAGTAACTGTGCATACTTCTTCAAGTTATACGGCGTTGCTTTATTCTTAACCAGCTTTCCAAATTGCTCTAAATCAGCTTCAGCCATGATTGTTTGTGGTTTTAAACGAATCCAGTCCATACGTTGCTGAAATTGAGTCAATAACAGAATTTTCGAGCTGCCCAATATTTCAACTGTCGGTTGCTGCTTTTTAAAGATTAAACGGCTATTTTCTTGAAAAAGCTTATAATCACGCCAAATTAACAATATGACCACAATCGCGATCAGCCAAATACAGCGAATCACATTCTTATATAAATAAATCCCTTTTAACTCAGGGGTTTGTGCTTGAATCAGGCCAAGAAGAAAACCCATTGGAAGCAAGAAATAAGCATAACGCTGTGGAAACTCTAATAAGGCATGAATCAGAATCGCTGAGACCATCAAAATCCCAATAATCGAGGTTGTATCTTTAGCATTTTTATCCAGCCAAAAAAACCACAACACCATATACACAATTATATACAGACCAAGGGGTAATCCATTCCAGACCAAAATATCCAGCAATACATTATGGGCACTCACAACCCACTCATGGTTTGGATACAAATGAAAAACAGTTATTTGCGCAACACTGATCTGGTTCCATCCATAGCCAAACCAAGGCTGTTCCTTCAATGCCAATAACATTTGCGTCCATATCTCAAAACGTAAATATCCTGAGCTGGCACGCTCAGCCACACTACTGGTTTGGACCACTGCTGAGTTTGAGAAAGTATCGATGAGATGAGTAAGCAATGGCAGTCCCCATACTGCAATCACAAAAAAGCCAATACTCCAGACCCAAAGCTGGGCAAAGTTAAAACGTGGTTGCTGCTTGTACTGCTTATACATCCAATAAAACAGAATGAATAAACATACCACCCATGATGTTCGGGATTGAGTTAAGGCAACTGTAAATAAAATAATCACGCTTGGAGGAACCAAGCACCATGATGGCAGTGCTCTTTTCTCATAAAGATATAAGGCACCCATCAGCCCCATAATTAGAAAGGTGGCTAAATGATTAGGCTGCCCAAAATTAGCATAAGGTCGATCGCCTTTGAGCTGCATGACACCATTGATCACGCCACCTAGACCACACCATTGCGCAATCGCGATTCCACTACAGACTATCGCAATACCAAACAGAAGTTTAGAGATCTCTTCCATCAAGGCGTCACGCTTCTTGGTCTGCACAGAAAGGTTGAAGCCAAGTACAATCATCAACCAAAAGGCAAAGACATAGAGTGAGCTTAACAACGCCGTACTAAAGTCATATACCAGTCCAAAACCCCACTGAACCAAAGGCACCAGAATAATCGGAGCAATCAACAGTTGTGCTCGAGGTACAAGCATTTTTTTATTGAGGAACACCGCCAGTAGCGTCAGTCCGGCACCAAAACTCGCCAATTCACCCGAGAAGGTGACCCATGGATAAGTATGAAATGGGGAGAGCCAGGCAAAACCAATGAGAACACTGGCAAAGAAAAAGCATATAAATTGCATAAGGTATTTTATAAAAGACACTAGACACTATGATACAACAAAGCACTTTAGACAGCTTAAACAAGTCAAATAAACTACATATCAAAATCGTTTTTGATGATTCTAACCATATTTTTGTTTAAGGAAATTAAAGATATTTATAAGTTTTTAGTATTTTTATTCAGACATACATATTAGAATACACATTATTATCAATACTTTACCAAGATGAAAAACGAGTCTAAAAACAAAAATATGTCACATCTTTACGCTATGATTAACAACAAGATCACAACTAAGCAATTGACGATTGCTGTGGTTGGCTTGGGTTATGTCGGTTTACCCTTAGCCTTAGCCTTTAGCAAGCAATTTAAGGTCATTGGCTATGACACCAATCTCAAAAGAGTCAATGAGCTCTCACATCAACAAGACTCTACATTAGAAATTAGTCAAACTGAACTTGGTAATTTAGCCAACCTGCAAATCAGTTCAAATTCCGACCACCTTGCAGAAGGTGATTGTTATATCGTCACGGTACCGACACCGATCGATCATTTTAAACAACCCGACTTAAATCCATTAATTCAGGCATCAACCACAATTGCAAGACATTTAAAAGATGGCGATATTGTTATTTATGAATCTACAGTTTACCCTGGGGCAACCGAAGAAGTTTGTGTACCAATATTAGAAAAACATTCACAACTTAAATTGAATCAAGACTTCTTTATAGGCTATAGTCCTGAACGTATCAATCCTGGTGATAAAACTAAAAGCGTTACAACCATTCAAAAAATTACTTCAGGTTCAACACCAGAAATCGCTGACTTAATTGATCAAATTTATTTAAGTATTATTACCGCAGGTACACACAAAGCCTCTTCAATCAAAGTGGCCGAAGCAGCAAAAGTAATCGAAAACACACAACGTGATGTCAATATCGCCCTCATCAATGAGCTTGCCCTCATATTTAATAAGCTCGGCATCGATACTGAAGAAGTATTGAAAGCTGCAGCAACTAAATGGAACTTTTTACCTTTTCGTCCTGGACTTGTTGGTGGGCATTGTATCAGTGTAGATCCATATTATCTTACCCATAAGGCCCAATCTATTGGCCTACACCCAGAGATTATTTTAGCTGCACGTCGGTTAAATGACAGGATGGGTGAATATGTTGCGACACAACTCATAAAAGAAATGGTTAAACAAAAGATCCAAGTTGTCGGAGCAAATATTCTGGTGATGGGACTGTCATTTAAAGAGAACTGCCCAGATATTCGCAATACCAAAATCATTGATCTGATTCAATCACTCAAAGAGTACGATTTGAACCTTGATGTCTATGATCCTTGGGTTGATCCATCAGAAGTCATTAAAGAATATGGCTTGGAACCTGTTCAAGTGCTTCAACCAGCTCATTACGATGCGATTGTACTGGCTATTGGGCATCAACAATTCAAGAATATGGATTATAAAGAAATTCAGGCTTTGGGTAAGGAGAATTTTATTCTTTATGATTTAAAGTCTATTCTTCCCCCTCATCAGTCCAATCTCAGATTATGATTTAAATGCCTCTACATACCGAAGGCAAAAACTTTTGAGAAATTTGCGAGGATGCGCATTCCCAACGTGCTGAACCATTACCAGCATAATTCATCATCGCAAAAACAAGCGTCTTTCCAGCCACCCCAGTATTCATGTTGGTAGTACTAAACGTAAATTCAAAAGCACATAACGCTCCTGTATATGTGGTATTAATCCCAACACTTTGTACATATTTAGTATTCATTGTTCCTGATGCATTCAGCCCTAAATCTGTTGGTGAAGTCGGGCAACTCCCACTTTCACCATATTTTGCCAATAATTCAGCTTTAATTGAGCTTGCCATATTAAGTGCTTCGGCAACCTGTGCCCGCGTGGTGTAGTTCTGATAGGCTGGAATAGCAATACTTGCTAAAATACCAATAATTGCTACTACAATCATAAGTTCAATGAGTGTAAATCCTTTCGCACCAATCATGACATTGCTCCCCAAAAATGCATTATATGACCTTAGTATCAAAAAACATGCCAAAAATAAAATTAATAATTTCAAATATATATACAAAATTAAAAGAATAAGTGAATGACGCATTTTGTCACATGATGACTTATAAGATAATTTTATTTAATAAAAAATTTAACGAAAGAACCTCAAATCATATACACTTTAAAAGAGCTTATAATCTCTTAAAATCATGTCTAAGAAAAAAATATTGATCGTGACCCGCAATCTTCCTCCATTAATTGGAGGAATGGAACGCTTAAATTGGCATATCGCAGATGAACTATCTAAGGATCATGATGTTCTGCTTATTAGCCATACCAAAGCAAGAACAATCGCGCCATCAAAAGCCAAATTTTATGGTGTCACATTAGATCCTCTTCCTATTTTTCTTATATTGGCTTTTATCAAAACCTTTTGGATATGCTTAACCCAACGCCCAGATATTTTATTTGCAGGGAGCGGTTTAACAGCTCCCATTACAGTTTTTTGGGCAAAGCTTTTCAGAAAAAAAAGCTTAGTTTATATACATGGCTTAGATATCGGAACTAATAATATCGTCTATAATTTAGTTTGGATTCCAATAATTAGAATGGCTGATAAAATTATTGCAAATAGTACTTCTACATTTGATATTTGCGTTCAAAAGGAGTCTATCAGAATAAAATAGAAATTATTCATCCAGGAGTCAGTTTCCCGGCTCCTGAAAAAAATCAATATCTCATAAGTAGTTTAAAAACACAGTTCAAACTAGAAAATAAAAAAGTTCTCATTTCCGTTGGACGTTTAACAGCACGTAAAGCTATACGTGAGTTTGTCGAGAACAGTCTCCCAACAATTATTCAATCCTGTCCAGATACCATATTAGTTATTATTGGTGATACGCCCTCCCAGTCATTAAATAAAAATTTACAAAGTAAAGAATCTATTCTTATTACAGCGAAAAATACAATATTCAGAATCATATACTTTTTGTTGGCAATATTTCAGATGATAAGTTACTTTCAGCTTGGTATTATTTGGCTGATATTCATGTTTTTCCAGTCAAGTACATTCCCGAAGATCCCGAAGGCTTTGGTATGGTTGCAATTGAAGCAGCAACACATGGTACACCAACGATTGCATTTGCGACAGGCGGCATAATAGATGCTGTTCAAGATGGAAAAACTGGTTTTCTTATTGAAAAACAAAACTATATTTCACTGACTAAAGTGGTAATTCATGTACTAGAAAACTATTTTTTAATCGAAAAGAAAAGTTGTATAGAATTTGCTGAACGATTTGCATGGTATAATTTAAGACTGCAGTTGAAAGCAGCTATTGAGAAACTATAAATGGATATACTTTTTATTGGTAAGCGTTTCTATACAAATCGTGATGCTTATATAGAAAAGTATGGGCGTATTTATAAATTGCCTTACTACTGGTCGCAAGAGAAATCATGCCAACTTTGGTTAATTGACTACCATTCAAAAGAAAAGATAACAGATTATGAGGAAAAACTAAAGATCACTTCTACTCCTATTTTTAGTTTGAGCTTTTTAACTTGTATTTTTAAAAATCTTATTAAGAGACCTAAAATAGTTATTGCAAGCGGAGATTGCTATATTGGATTATTAGGATTTCTTCTAGCAAAATTAACTTTTTCTAAATTTTTTTTGATGTTTATGATAAATATGACACCTTTACAGGGTATAGAAATTTATTAGGAATAAATATTTATAAATTTTTACTAAACAAATCAGACATGTGCTTTTTGCAAGCCAAAAACTTTTAAATGATTCCAGAACACAATGTAAAAACATTTTTTTGCCAAACGGAATAGATAAGAACCATTTTTACCCACGTGACAAAAACAAATCCAGAAAAGAATTTAATTTATCAGAGAAAGATTTATATATTGGATATTTTGGTAGTATGGAATTAGATCGTGGTATAGATGATTTAATTGAAGCAGTTAATATTATCAGAGAAAATGGTATCGACCTAAAAATCCTATTAGCTGGAAAAAGAGAGAAAATTTAAATTTAGATTATAATTTCATTCATTATCTAGGTAATATTTCATTCAATAAGATTCCTTTTGCTATAGCAAGTTGTGATCTGTTAGCATTACCATACCGAAATTCAGATATGATGGATAATGGGGCATCATGTAAGATAGCAGAATACATTTCAATGGAAATACCTATTGTAACTACTATGAACCCAAACATTCAAAGTAACTTTTGTTTAAAAAACATAAACGATTCTTTTTATTTTCACAATGTAACAATCCTAGAAACCTTGCAACTTGCATTGAGTTTCAATTAAAAATAAAATAAAACTAAACATTAAACTAAATCATGAGTGGAAGGTAATATCAAATTCCTTTAGCTTAAATATATAAACAACCATCCATTTTTATTAAAAGATAAAAACCTTTATCTAAACAAAAACTTAGTGTATAATATTTACAACTTAATTCCCATGACTAAAATGAATCAACCAAAAATTACATTTATTTTACCAAGACTCGTTTTTGGCGGTGTTGAACGAGTAACTTTAAATTTAATAAAAATCTTCAAGAAAATGGGATCAAATGCCATTTAATTGTTTTAAGTGATCAAGGTAATTTAAAGGAAGAAGCCTACGCAACTACTTCCGTAAAAAAATAGAAAATAACAATATATTTCAAATTATTAAAAGTTTAAAAAAAGAAATAAATAAAAGCAAACCAACTCATGTTATTACTGCCTTTACTGATTTAGGCTTATTAACATCTTTAGTTATTGATAGTAAAATCATACATATTCATACTATACATAATACACATGACAGTATTGTTTACCCTAAGTCAAGAAATGGTATTAAGCGAAAAACTATTGATTACATATGTGCAAGCCTATTATATAAAAGAACAAATCATTTAGTTTGCGTATCTAATGGATTATTGAATGAGGTAAAAGAAAAATTCAATGTAAGTAAAACCCAAATAAAATGCATTTACAACCCAGTCATTTCAAATAAAAATATTCAAATTAGAAACAATTGCATAGATTTTAAAATGATACGATTTATTTCTATTGGAAGACTAACATATCAAAAGGTTATGATAATCTCATAGATATAATGCATCGTTTTAAAGAATATAAAAACTGGCAGCTAGAAATTTGGGGAGATGGTGAAGAATATATAAATCTAACAAAAAAATAAATAAATTAGGTCTGGATCGACATATTTTTTTGAAAGGTGCTACAGCAGATCCTCTTTCAATTATGAATCGATCAGATATTTTTTTACTTCCCTCGAGATTCGAGGGTCTTCCAACAGTTCTTATTGAGGCTTTGTCATGTGGATTATTGAGCATCGCATATAATTGTAAACATGGTCCATATGAGATCTTAGAGGATGGAAAATATGGTATTCTAATTGATAATCAAAATCCTTTAGACTTCGAGAAAAAAATTTACGATATCATCGTAACAAAAAAACTATTAAAATTAAACCATTTACTGAAAAATCAAAACAGTTTAATATTGAGAACTCAATAAGAAAATGGTTAGATTTAATCAATGAAACAAAAAATAGCTAATATTCTCCAAAATATTTTAAATATTATTGGTTATAGAATCATTAAAAATAGTAAATATATATATTTAGTCCAATATGATGCTTATATTTCTGAATCAGATAAAATTATTATTAACCAAGTCCGACCTTATACGATGACAAGTATTCCTCGAATGCTAAGTTTAAAAACTCAGTACAATATATTGTAAAGAATAAAATTCCCGGAGATATTGTTGAATGTGGTGTATGGCGAGGTGGCAGTATGATGCTTATCGCTTTACAGCTTATTGAGTTAAATGATACTTCGAGAAACTTATATCTCTATGATACATTTGAAGGTATGTCTCAACCAACAGATAATGATCTTTCTATTTACGGCGATAATGCAAAAACATTATTAAATAAACACAATATTGAAGAAAATATCTGGTGCTATGCATCTTTAGATGAAGTTAAGGAAAATATAAAGAAAATAGGTTATCCAATGGATAAAGTTCATTTCATAAAAGGTAAAGTTGAAGATACCTTAAGTACTAAGACACATGATTCTATTGCATTATTGAGATTAGATACCGATTGGTATGAATCAACAATTTTAGAACTACAAAAATTATTCCCCAGACTAGTTGAAAAAGGTATCTTGATTGTTGATGATTATGGCCATTGGAAAGGAGCAAGACAGGCTGTAGATGAATATTTTCAAAACAATCAAACTTATATTCACCTTATTGATGAAACAGCAATACTTATTCAAAGTAAAATACTCAGCAATTTTAATTAATTGCTGAGTATTTTACTTTTGAATAAGTATTGCTATTTAAATTTTTCGCACCACTAGGTGAAAGGAAATCATCTAAAATTCTATATAATTTTGTCAGAAAAATAAATTTTTTAATAAACTTTAATATGCTTTTATTGCCACTCTTCAAGGCTGTATCTTTTCTGAAAGACTTATCCCAGATAACCTCATAATCCGACTGCTGGATCTCAAGCGTTTCAACATGCCTTTGTTTAGTTGTTGTAACAAAAACATATAATTCACTTAATGATTTAATATTAATTCTGTTTCCTTTAAATTTTGGGTCTAATTTATACCAATATTTATGGTTATCCATATCAACTAAATAAATTTCAGTATTCGAAAAACCATTTTTTTCTGAATACATGCTATAAAAAACTCTGGTGAAAATTGATAAAAACCATGACCACAGCAGCCATTACTTGGGACAGCATGCAATATAACACCACCAACATCACATAACTTTCTGATATTATTAAAACAATTACCAATATTATATATATGTTCAGTACAACCAAAGTCGATTACCGTATCGTAATTCTTAAAATCTATTAAATCTTTATTCATATCAAAAATATATGTAGAGTTCTCATAGCCTGAGTTATCAATAGACTCTATACTACTAGCACCAAATAGTTTCTCTAAAAGTTGTTCAGCATATTTTTGGTCTTCTATAGCGTATCTCTCGAAGATAGTATCTTCAATATTAAAAAGAGCCAATCTACCTAATGTAATTGTTCTTCCAAAAGTAACCTTATTTTTTTGAACATACTTCAAAAAATTAAAATTTTGACTATCAATCCCCATTTACATCCTCTCAATGATTTTTGCTAAGTTTAGCTTATTAATCTAATTACTTGATCACAACTTTTACAGCACTTTCTCTATGGGCAATGATTACAATCGTTTTTTTCCCATTTAAATTCTGAATTGCTTCATTTATAGCATATTCGGTTTCGATATCTAATGCACTTGTTGCTTCATCCATGAACAAAATTTGAGGATTTTTATATAAAGCACGAGCAATTCCTATTCGCTGCTTCTGTCCACCAGATAGCATAACTCCTCGTTCACCAACTTTTGTTTGATAGCCTTGTGGTAATTTTTGCATAATAAAATCATCAATCTGCGCTTGTTGAGCCACCAGTTTTACTGCTTCAAAATCTATTTGATCTTTTTCAACACCAAAAGCAATATTTTCAGCAATACTTTTATCTGCTAAATAAATTGACTGTGGCACATAACCTACTATTTGGTACCAAGCTTGTATATTATTCTGATTTAACTCGACATCATCGACTAACACCTTTCCACGTTGTGGTTGCAATAAACCTAACATAATATCCATTAACGTGCTTTTCCACTTCCACTTTTCCCAACAATTCCAATAGTTTTATTTTTTGAAATAATTAAGTTAAAATGATCTAAAATTAAATTACTAGATCTGCTTGCATATGAAAAGCAAATATTTTTCAATTGAATTTTATTTTCAAATACTATTTTTTGATTTTTTTGTAATCTATTTTTTATTATTTAACAAAAATTCGTCTCTTATGCTTTTAAAAACATTTTGAGAAAATTTTATCTGTGTAATTGCACGATATATATTTTGTGCAGCAGGCAGCATACGATAAGCAGCTATACCATATAACCCTAATATAGGTAAAATATGAGAAATCTCTTTCCCAGAAATAACCAATACAATTGCAAGAATAATGATGCAGCCATAACCTATCGTTTCCACGATATGCAATGGTACTTGGCCCAAAGTCTCTTTAGTCGCCAAATGAAGTGAGTATAGCCTTGAACTCTGATCAACTTTTTCTATATACTGTTTCCCTGCATGATTAATAATGATATCTTTAATCCCACCTAAGACCTCTGAGCAAGCTTGATAACGTACTTCATTTGCTTCAATAAAACTTTGGCTAATTTGATCAAGAATTTTTTTATCGTTAAAAAAATAGAAACATAAAAAACATTAAAATTAATGCTGTTGAAATTGCCATAATAGGATCATAAAATATTAAAATGGCAATCATACAGAAAATAACAACACTGTAAGCAATTAAAAACAATATAGGTTGAATTATCCCTCGGACGAGTTCATCTACTTCTGACAAGATATTTTTTATCAAATTTGAACTATTTCTTTCGATAAAAACTCATAAGGCTGTTGCAAATAAATTTCTAAAAGTCGAGTTGAAAAATAATGGCGCTGTAAGTTAGAAAATCTATATAACGCATATTGAGTAATAATCTTAATAAATGTAGAAAAACAACTATACCAAGTGAAAGCATACCTAAATATACAATAAATTGACGTGTATCGTTCACCAATAAAGTTTTTGAAATTTTTTGGAGTAATAGATTGCTTTCTATAACTGTAGGATTAGCCAATACGGCAAGAAAGGGCATAATCGAAACAACACCAATTGCTTCAATACCAGCCATAACAACTACAAGAATAAGGACAACCAATAATTTTCTTTTATCAAGTGGTGTCAGAATTTTCCACAACTGTATTGATATACTAAACACAGTAATTCCTACTTATTATCTTTATACATGAGAGCAGTCACTTGCTCTGAAATTAGCCCCATCAAAAATATCATCACACTTCCAGTGTAAAGCAATGCACTCATATTAGTAAAACGATGATATTCATAAAGTGTATAACCATACCAACTTGTTGCCATTAAAAATAAGACAACAGCGATAGGTAAGAACATTTTCAAAGGTGAAAACAAGGTAGCAATCTTAAAAATGATCAAGAAAAAACGTATTCCATCTTTTAATGGATGAATATGACTTTTTCCAACCCGTTTAGCAGCGTGAATAGGTACATAAGTCACCGAGTAGCCAGCTCTAAAAAATGCCATAGTACTAGTAGTTGGATAAGAAAAACCATTTGGTAACAAATAGAGGAATTCTCTGAATTTCTCTGCACGTACTGCACGAAAGCCTGATGTGAGGTCTTCGACTTTATGTTCCGTCATATAGGCCGCTAAATTATTATAAAGTGTATTTGCAACCCCGCGGCCAACACTTGCTTGCGAACCTTTTTGTCTTGCACCAACAACTAAATCATAGCCTTGTTCAATTTTTTCAATTAATCGAGAAATATCATTAGGGTCATGTTGCCCATCTGCATCCATAAAAACTATTACATCCCCTGTTGCAGTTCTTGCGCCCGTCTTAATTGCCGCACCATTCCCTTTTGAATAAGGATGCGATACAACTTTTGCTCCAGCTTGTTCCGCAAGCAAAGAAGTTTCATCTGTTGAGCCATCATTGACAACAATAATTTCATAAGCAATGTTTAATTGCTTAATTTTTTCGGTTGTTTTTCCAATCGCACCCGCTTCATTTTTTGCAGGAAGTACTACACTTATTTTCAATGCCTTTCCCTATAGGTTTTTTGAGCTCGAATGATTTGTTCTTGCTCTAAGCTGATTTCTTTATACCACACTTGTTTTGTATCTAATTTTTTTGCTTGAACCAACTGTTGCTCTGCTTCTAGAAATTTACCTTGTAGGCGATAAATCTGTGAATACAACAGGCGACCATTAATATCATCTTTTAGATTTATCGCATCATGCATAAATTCTTCACCTTTAAGAAAGTCACCAATGACTGAAACAAAGTAATTTGCTAAAAGTTTATAAAGTTCTGCACGTACATCATTATTTACATTAGGATTATCTATGCCAGCAGCAATGATTCTCACAGCTTGATCATGAGGAACATGACAAAACTCTTTAATTTGACAATCAGAAAATGCACTCAAGAATCCAATATTATTGTTTGTAAAAGAACCACGTGCTAAACGAGCTTGTAATTCTTGAATTGTTTTCTCTGAAATAGTCCATTTCATTTCCGAAGCAAGATGCAATTCGCCAAACCATGCTCCATTAGATGGTAAATAACTCTTTTGGGATTGTCTTAAATAATAATAGGCGTTTTTGGCATATTCCTCACGTTTAGTGGGAATCTCAACCATTAACTTCATATAAATACGAGCCATCTGATAGTTTGCACGATCAGAATAAGGATGCATTGCAGCTTCATAAGCCGCCTGATCAACAAGATTTGACCAAATAATACTTCGTTGCCAAGTTGTGAAAGCAAGATTAAAAGTATAAATCACACCAAGAGCAATCATAATTTTTTTAATTGTTTGATTATTTATACAAGCTATGCAATAAACAATTAAGGTAACAAAACCAATAGTACCAAAATAATTTCTATGTTCATGAATTAGTTCAAGATTAATAAATGTTGATTCCATCAACTGACTAATCAAATACCAACCCCATGCAAATAGGATTAATGGATATTTCTTAACAAAAAGCAAGCTTAGAACCGAAATAAAAATTAAGCCTGATATAGAGTAAAGAGTTGTTATTGGCTGAATAATGGACTTAGAAACAATAAAATCATCATGATATAAACTTAAGTCAGAAAGCAAAGGTAAAAAAATCATTTTTAAATAATAAAAATAATTCTCGACTCAGTAAATAATCGCTCAATCGTATTAAAATCTCGGTTCCCTACAATTGGATTATTTATATAAGGAAATGCCATACAAATAATTAAAAATAAACCTACAACCACTCCAAACCATAACAATTGAATAAGCTTAAGCCTTCCAACCAGAATATCTTCTCCTTTTAAATTTCGTCCCTGAAAAATAAGTAATTCAATCCAATAAAGTAGACCTAGAAATAAAAACCCGACTCTTTACTCAAAATGGATGCAAAGAAACAATTTATTATTGTAAAAAAGCAAATATTGTACCCCATCTATTTTTAGAGCAACTCCGCCAATAACAATAAACTACCAACATTAAAAACCAAATAATGTAGATAAACTGGTCATTCGTTGCACTACATAAAGTACACTCGTTAAATTCAAGGGGTGAATCAACCATACTGTACTTACAATAAGTGCAAGATAAGGAACTAGGTTTATCTTTTGTTTTTCTCCAGCATACAACATTTTAAAAATCAATAAACTTAAAAATAAATTAAAATACCATTAACAAGATGAATTATTAAATTTGTTAGTTTAAAATAGTAAGGATCAAAGCCAGTAAAATAATAATTAAGTGCAAAAGATAACATACTAATTGGACGACCTAATGGCCCAGCTCCACCAGACCAAAATGCAGCATTTAAACTATTCCAGTCTATTGATGTTATTGCTATTTTTTTATTTTCTAAAATATTCCCAGAATCATCAAAAACATAATCCCCAAATAAACCGAAGTAATAAATATAGAAAGTTACCCCTAAGATTAGGACAAAAATAAAATATATATTATATTTTTTCAAAAATTATTCATTTACTTTCTTTAAATAATAAAAAGAAGCACCTCATAGATGCTTCTTTTTTGCCAACTATTAACGACAGTTAGATGGTAAGAATTTGCTATCAACAGGTTGATTTGTACCAGTTGCTGTACATATCCAGGTTACACCACCAGCAGTATTAGCACCTTGCAATTTAATTGTTCCATTATCAGTAACTTTGTCATTATATGTAACAGTAATTGCACTACCAGAGACCGTAACTTTTTTAACAGCATTACCCGTAATACTTGAATCTGTTGCTAAACCAGCAGAAGCGTTCGCTGTAGGCCAGTGGCCATTAGAAGAGTAGAACTCAGTTACCGCAGCTTTTGCACCCGCAGCCAAACTCAAACCTTCAGAAACGTGTGAACGCTTCGTATAGTTTTGATACGCAGGAATCGCAATTGCAGCCAAGATACCAATGATCGCGACAACGATCATCAATTCGATAAGAGTAAAACCCTTTTGCATTGATTTCATAACATTTCTCCAATGGATATTTTTTTATAAGCTTTTTTCAGCTACTTAGTATTTAGCATGTTTTATGCCAGTCCTTAGCTTAGCCAATTTTACCCTAAAAAACAGGGACTTAAAAAAATCATATTGAATAAAATGAGAGCAAATTAGACATTTAACGAGAAAAATGACAAATAACGTCAACTTTACTGCTTTATTATTCATTTTTTCAGCTATTGAATTTGACTACTTTCTAATTGTACTTAAATTGAGCGACCTATTTCACAGAAAATTTATTGTAATTTATTCAAATTTTTTTACCGTTTATCGGAAGCTTATCTAAAAGCTTGCTATAAAGAAATTCAAGATATACAGAATCGTCTGCACATTAGTTTATTTTTCCTAAAATAACAAGTACTAATTTTGAGAAAAATTTAAAGGCTAGTTCAAAATAATCGGTTCGTTTGGCAATTCGTTTTGATCATTTGAATCTGATTTCACATAGTACTGGTCCAGTACCTGTCCAATTTCAGCAACACCATTACTTACTGCTTGTAAATATTGTTTTTGCGCCAATAACAGCACAATACTCTGGCAAATCGCATTCCATGTTTCAGTAGGTGTGGCATCTTTTAAACCACGGTCGATCACGATCTCAACTTTGCGCTCACACAGGTTTAAATACAGGAGTACACCACTATTAAGCTCGGTATCCCAAACCCCAAGTTCAGCAAACAATTGTTGCGCACGTAAACGGGTATTTTGATGGTAAGCTTGTGAACAGGGAATATGTCCCTCAATCACCACCTGAATTTCCCCGATATGACCTTTCTCTGCCCGTTGTACTGCTTCAGCGATGTCTAGCCGATCTTGTTTATTAAAATAACGATGCGCAGAAGACACGTAAAGAAAATGCTTAAACCAACGTTTTAGACTCGGCTGCACGTGCTCATTCAATTTCGGTTGCGTAATAATCTGCGTTGTATCCGTTTTTGTTACCATGAGCCTGATGCTCCTCCCCCGCCAAAACTACCACCGCCACCGCTATAACCACCGCCGCTGCCGCCGCCAAAACCACCGCCTCCGCCACCACGACCTCCACCAGAAAGGAAAGCCTGAAAAATCAGCTGTGCCAGTGAGGTAATCAATAAAAAGAAAATCCCGAAACCGAGTAACAGGCTCATCACTAAACCTGCACCATTCAGTAATCCTGCCGCAGCAGCGGTGACCCCCGCTGTGGCAGCACTTAAACGATTACCAACAATGAATGATCCCACTACACCCGCAATCAGGATAAATAATGCCATAGTCAAGGTATTGCCTTTGGCCTGTTGTGCTTGAATCGCTTGTTCATGCCGATCTTTCAACTCTTGCGCGGCTTGCTGCGCAATTTCAGGGTCCAGATTGACAATGCGGCTAATTTCATCCAAGCCCGCGGAAATCCCTTGTGCGTATTGGCCCTGTTTAAAATACGGGGTGATTTGATTGCGGATAATCCGACTCAGCACCACATCGGGCAGAACACCCTCTAGACCATAACCGGTCAAGATCTGGATATTACGGTCATTCACCGCAATCGCCATCAACAAACCATTGTCACGTTTGGCTGAACCCAATTGCCATTTTTCGCCCGTACGCAAAGCAAAATCAAAAATGGCTTCCTGCCCTGTAGTCGGTACGATAATGACTCCAATTTGGGCTTTACCTTGTTGATACAGGTTAAGAATTTTCTGATTAAGCTGCTGCATCTCAGCAACACTCAATACTTTGGCCTGATCAATCACTGGTTGATTTAAGGTCGGTAAACCACGGATGGATTCGCCTTCGGCCATATCATTGGCGACTTGTGGCGGATTGGCTGTTTCTACTTGCGGCTGCGTTGTAGATGATGTGTTGGCTTTTTGCTGTTGCTGAATAATTTTACCCGCAACGATCAAATCACTTTGATCTGTTGCAGTCGCCACTTCAGCCCAAACCGTATGCTGGAAAAATAGTGCGGCAAAGACGAGGGTTAAAACAGCAAATATTTTCTGTTTCAAGTTTTGCTTAAGCACGCTCAACATACGGTTGCTCCTTACAGTTCAGAATCATTTCAACAATTAATTAAATGAAACTGTAGGTGCTTGCTGTGCAGACTGTTCCGCCTTAAAGTTTTCTTTGGTTTTCATGCCAATCACTTTTGCGGTCAGGGCTTGCGGGAACTGACGTACATAGCCATTGTAGTCCTGAACCGTGGTGATATAGCGGTTACGCGCAACTGCAATACGGTTTTCTGTTCCTTCAAGCTGTGCCTGTAAATCACGGAACTGCTCATTGGCTTTTAAATCTGGATAGTTTTCTGAAACCGCGATCAAGCGAGATAGCGCGCCCGTCAATTGGCTTTGCGCCTGTTGGTATTTCTCGAAAAGTGCCGGATCTTCGAGCACTTCTTTATCGACTTTTAAACCTGCGACATTCGAACGTGCCTGAGTGACCTCGACCAAGACTTGTTCTTCATGTTTGGCGTAGCCTTTCACCACATTCACCAAGTTTGGAACAAGGTCTGCACGGCGTTGGTATTGGTTCTGCACCTCAGACCAAGAAGCATTTACCGCTTCGTCTTTGACCTGCAAGGTATTATAGCCACAACCAGTAAATAGCAAGCTGCTGGCCAATACGGTTGCGAGTGCAGTCTGTTTGATAATTTTCATAAAAATTTATCCTCAAGTTTTTCTTTATATTTTTGCGATAATTTATTGTAATGAGATTTTTGTCAGCTGTGTAACATTTATTAAAGTTGCTTTATGGGTATTTAAATAAAAGGCATCACTCAAGCAAGCTTGAAGTAATGCCGCGCTAAGCACAAACTTTATGATTTGAATTGAAATTAACTATAAATTTTAGATGCAGTTTCCTCTTGAAAACTCGCCATGCCATATTCATCGGCCATACGTGCTTTCCAGTAATTCACCAATGCACTGTAGTCATGTTTGGCAGGATGAAAATCGGCCTGATAATAAGATAAATATTCAGGAATCAATTGCAGCAACATTTTACTGAGTAAATACATGCCAAATAGATTACCGCCCAATTTCGGTAGGCTCTTCCATTTATCCTGCCAGATCAGTCGTGTGGTGGCATACAACGTCAGGCTAGCAAAACCCGTCGTCACACTGCGCATCAGTAAACGGCGAATACGGTCATCACCATACACCGCCTGATAGACATCAAAGGCCACCGAACGGTGCTCAATTTCCTCAATCGCATGCCAGACCCACAGTTTCATGGCATCCTCATCCAAGGTACTGAGAATTTCAGGATGCTTAAGAATATAAGCACCGAGCATTGCAGTAAAATGCTCAAAGGCACAGGTCAAAGCCAACTGCAGTTTCGGATGAATATTTCGCAGCACATCATCACGTTTTGCCAGCCACGCCTGAAAACGATCAAGATTATAATCCTCGCGTCGCCAAGCATCATTAAACTCGGTATGCGCTTTGGAGTGCATCGCCTCCTGCCCAATAAATGCTGCAATCTGTGCTTGTAATTGTGGGTCTTGCACTTTGTCTCGGAAATTGCGCACACTATTGACAAAATACTGCTCTCCAATCGGGAAAGTTGACGACAGTGCCGTGAGTAAGTGTGACATCACCGGAGAATTGGCAAAATAATGACGTTTGATTTTGTTTGGATTAAATTGCAAACGTCGTACCGTAATCCCCAAAGCTCTGGGGCGATTTAAATAAGTTTTTTCCACATTCGCATTTGCAAGAGCCATCTCGATTGCCTGCATCATTTTCTAGACTGTGTTCGAGTATCACGCTGTAAAAAATGCATGCACAGGGCAAAAAAGCTTACAAAATTTGCCAAAACTACCAAAATGATGACTGGTCTAGGTCGATGAGATCGGTGCCACACATTCTTGTTGTTTAATTTTTCTTAAGCTCCACATCGCTGCAAGGAATAGTCCACCCATGATCGCCACCACCACATGAAATGCCAATAGCTGTGCCTGTACCATCGGATAATGCAAGCTTGTCACCGCCCATTTGATCATAAACGCAGTCAGCGTGCCCAATACCGCGATGCCAAAAGTCAGCCCAAGCTGTCTCAGCATATTCAAGATTGCTGCGGCAAAACTCGCATCAGCCTGCGATACCGTATGTAAGCTCAAAGTACTGGAACTCGGTACAATCAATCCAATGCCTGCGCCCATCATGCCACTTAAACCAATAAACAGCAGATAGGAAGAATTGCTCTGGAAACTGATCATTGCGATCAATGCCATTCCCGAAATGAGCAAACCGATTCGAAGTAATGACAAAGCACCATAACTTTGCTGTAAGCGACCAAACCCGATGGAAACCAATGCCTGCATCAGGAATTGTGGGGCGATCAACCAACCTGCTTGGGCCGCACTTAAATGAACCTGTTCCTGATAAAACAAGGCAAACACAAATAAGGAGCTATAGCCTGCAAATCCCAGTAGAAATGAAATCAGATTAAAGCGCAAAAAAATGCGGTTATGGAATAAATGCCGTGGGATCAATGGATGCAAAGCATGTTTTTGATGTCGAATAAAAATCAGAGCAAAAACTATTGAAATCAAGAAACTAAAAGCAATCAAATAACCCAAATGCGCTTGCTGAACCATGATAATGCTATAGGTTAAGGTGGCAATCGCAATCACGCTATAAATCAGCCCTAAATAATCGAAACTGATTTTTTGCTGATTCGCATCTTCAGCAATACCTTTCCAGCCCAAAAATAAGGCCAATAATCCAACCGGCAGATTCAGCCAGAAAATACTCTGCCAGCCCAAATAATGCACCATCAATCCCCCCATCAAGGGCCCAATAATTAAGGCAAAGGCACTGAATGAGCTCCAGTTACCAATTTCCCGTGCTTTGCGATTGGCTTGGGTAAAATGATGTACGATGATGGCCAAAGTCAGTGGAATCAGCATCGCTCCCGCAATGCCCTGAATCACCCGCACAATAATCAATATGCCAAAATCAGGTGCAGCAGCACAAATCACCGAGCCCAGAATAAAGATGATGACACCGACTAACCACAAGCGTTTACGCCCCAACCATTGGCTTAAAGCACCCACTGCTAACATCAAACTCGACATACTCAACGCATAACTATCAATCACCCATTGTAAATCGGCAAGATGGCTATTGAATTGGGCTTGAATTGCCGTTAAAGCCAGATTAACACTGCTCAAATCCACCAAGCAGAGAAAGGTGCTGGTATACAGTGCCGCAATTTACAGCCGATCATTGAGTTTTGATGTCATTATTTTATCCACTCAGTAAAAATTAAAATGAGAATTATTATCATTAATAGCATAACAAGTTATTGAACACTTGTTAAAGTTTTTATTTACTTTGGCCACAACAGATAGATTGCAGATCATCAACCCTATAAAAAAAGCCCAAGCACGAGGCTTGGGCTTTTTAACAACTTAAATATGCACAATAGGTTTATACGCCAAGATAATCCAAGATACCTTCAGCAGCTTGACGACCTTCCCAGATCGCGGTGACCACCAAGTCAGAACCACGAACCATATCTCCACCTGCGAAGATTTTTGGATTCGAAGTCTGGAATTTAAATTCTTGCTGTTCAGCCGCGACCACACGACCTGAACCATCTAAACTCACATTCGCACCACCGAACCAGTCTGCTGGACTTGGACGGAAACCAAAGGCCAATAATACGGCATCCGCGGGTAGAATTTCTTCAGAACCCGGAATTGGTTCAGGGCTGCGACGACCACGGCTGTCTGCTTCACCCATTTGTGTGGTTACAACCTTAACACCCGTTACTTTACCATTTTCACCGACAATCTCGATTGGCTGGCGGTTGAACAGGAATTTAACCCCTTCTTCATAGGCATTCTTCACTTCACGTGCAGAACCCGGCATGTTGCTTTCATCACGGCGATAAGCACAAGTTACATCATGCGCACCTTGACGTAATGAAGTACGGTTACAGTCCATGGCAGTATCACCACCACCTAGAACGATCACCTTTTTACCATCGACACTGATGTATTCGCTTGGATCTTTTTCCCAGCCTTGACAACGGTTCACGTTGGCAATTAAGAAATCTAAGGCATCATAAACACCGTCAAGATCTTCACCAGGGAAACCACCTTTCATATAGGTATAAGTTCCCATGCCCATGAACACGGCATCGTACTCAGCAAGTAATTGCTCAATGGTGACATCAACACCAATTTCAGTATTTAAACGGAATTCGATGCCCATCCCCGTGAAGATTTCACGGCGGCGTTTCATCACATCTTTTTCCATTTTAAATTCTGGAATACCGAAGGTCAGTAGGCCACCAATTTCAGGACGTTTATCAAATACAACAGGTTTAACCCCACCACGTGCCAAAATATCTGCACAACCTAGACCCGCAGGACCTGCACCAATAATGGCTACTTTTTTATTGGTCCATTTAACGCCAGACATATCTGGACGCCAGCCTAAAGCGAACGCAGTGTCATTGATGTATTTTTCTGCATTACCGATGGTGACAGCACCGAAACCATCATTCAGGGTACATGCCCCTTCGCACAGGCGGTCTTGTGGGCATACGCGACCACAAACTTCTGGCAAGGTATTGGTTTGGTGGCAAAGTTCAGCGGCTTGAAAAATTTGACCTTCCGCAATCAACTTTAACCAGTTTGGAATGTAATTATGTACTGGACATTTCCACTCACAATACGGGTTACCACAGCCTAAACAACGGTGGGTCTGATTCGCCGCCACTTCCGCAGTAAAAGGTTTATAAATTTCCACAAACTCTGCCTTGCGGACAGTAATATCTTTTTTCTCTGGATCTTGGCGTGCTACATCCAGAAATTGAAAGTCATTATTAAGGCGCTCTGCCATGTCTCTCTCCGTGGGTAGGCGCAGTGATGTCCTTCACCGCTGCACCTGCCTATGTCTTTGCAGTCGTGGAATTATTGTGGATCAGCTTGAGTCGTTTTCAAAAGCGATTGTAAATTAGCAGCTTTCGGTTTTACCAGCCAGAATTTACGACTATAGAAGTCGAACTCATTACGGATTTTGTAGGCCCAAGCGCTACCTGTTTCCTTGATGTGCTCATCGAGAATACGTAGTAAGTTCTCTTTATGATCTTCCATCGCTTCTGTAGAAATACGATTCAAATCAATCAACTCATGGTTGTAGTAATCGACAAAGTCATTATCAAGGTCAAGCACATAGGCGAAACCACCGGTCATGCCTGCCCCAAAGTTATGACCCACTTTACCCAATACTGTCACGACACCACCTGTCATATATTCACAACAGTGGTCGCCCGCACCTTCAATCACCGCAAATGCACCTGAGTTACGCACTGCGAAACGCTCGCCCGCAGTCCCTGCAGCAAAGACTTTACCGCCCGTTGCACCGTATAAACAGGTATTCCCAATGATCGCTGTGTTTTGGGTCTGGAACGGTGAACCTTTTGGTGGGAAAATCGACACACGACCGCCCGCCATCCCTTTACCGACATAGTCGTTGGCATCACCTTCCAATTTGATATGCAAACCACCCGCATTCCAGACACCAAGTGATTGGCCTGCAGTACCAACAAGGTTCATCACCACTGGGCTGCCTTCCATCCCCAAGTTGCCATAGCGACGCGCAATCTCACCCGAGATACGTGCACCAATCGAACGATCACAGTTCCCTACGGTGAAGTTAAATGAGCCGCCTGAACCTGCTTCAATTGCTGGTAACATCTCTGCCACCATTTTCTCCGCCAAGATACCTTTATCAAATGGTGCATTGCCTTGAACTTGGCAATATTGTGCCTTACCTTCAGCAGCAGGATGCGACGTCAATAACGCACTGAGATCAAGATGCGCGTGTTTTTCTGTTTCACCTGGTAAAACTTCAAGTAAATCGACACGACCGATCAAATCTTTCAGCGATGCAACACCCAATGCAGCTAACCATTCACGTGTTTCTTCTGCAATAAACTTGAAGAAGTTGATCAGCATTTGTGGCTCGCCAATATAATGTTCTTGGCGCAAGTGATCCTGTTGTGTTGCCACACCCGTTGCACAGTTGTTTAAGTGACAGATCCGCAGGTATTTACAACCGAGCGCAATCATTGGGGTTGAACCGAAACCAAAGCTTTCAGCACCTAAAATCGCGGCTTTGATCACGTCTAGACCGGTTTTCAAACCACCATCGGTTTGTACCCGTACCTTGCCACGCAAGTCATTCACACGTAACGCTTGATGCGCTTCGCTGAGACCCAACTCCCATGGCGAACCCGCATGATGAATCGATGACAGTGGTGATGCAGCTGTACCACCATCATAACCAGAAATGGTAATGAAATCGGCATAAGCTTTTGCCACACCTGCCGCAATGGTACCAACGCCCGGCTCAGATACGAGTTTTACTGAGACCATCGCTTCAGGATTAACTTGTTTCAAGTCAAAAATCAATTGCGATAAATCTTCAATCGAGTAAATATCGTGGTGCGGTGGTGGGGAAATCAAGGTCACACCCGGCACTGAGTAACGTAAACGTGCAATTAAGCCATTCACTTTACCACCTGGTAACTGACCACCCTCACCTGGTTTTGCACCTTGCGCCACTTTAATCTGCAATACTTCAGCAGAGGTTAAATAGGCTGGAGTAACACCGAAACGGCCCGATGCAATCTGTTTGATCTTCGAGTTACGGATGGTGCCATAACGCGCAGGATCTTCACCGCCCTCACCTGAGTTTGAACGACCACCAATGGTGTTCATGGCAATGGCAATGGCTTCATGTGCTTCTGGTGACAATGCACCTAAAGACATGCCTGCTGAGTCAAAGCGTGGCAGAATTTCTTCAATCGTTTCAACCTGATCAATTGCAATTGAATTCATGGTTTTTAACTTAAATAAATCACGAATAGTGGCAACTGGACGGTTATTCACTAATTCTGCATATTCTTTAAAGTCTTGGTATTGACCTGAACGTACCGCTTTATGCAATGAGTTAATCACGTCTGGATTGAACGCGTGATACTCTTTACCAAATACGAATTTAAGCAAGCCACCTTGATCAATCGGTTTACGATTTTGCCAAGCCGTGCTTGCCAATTTCTTCTGATCACTTTCCAGATCAGCAAAAGTCGCACCTTGGATACGACTTGGTACACCAAGGAAGCATTTATCCACTACTTCTGAAGATAATCCCACCGCTTCAAACAATTGACCACCGCGATAAGAAGCAACTGTCGAAATCCCCATCTTAGAGAGAACTTTGAGTAAGCCTTTCTCAATCCCTTTACGGAAGTTAGCCTGTGCATGGATTGGGTCACCCAAAAGTTCGCCTTTTGCAACCAAGTCATTGATTACGTCATAAGCCAAGTATGGATACACCGCGGTTGCACCAAAACCAAGTAACACAGCAAATTGATGTGGGTCACGTGCAAAACCTGTTTCGACTAAAATATTTGCATCGGTACGCAAACCGGTTTTAATTAAATGATGGTGCACAGCACCAGTTGCCAATGCAGAGTTCGCAGGTAAATAACCTTCACGCAGGTTCTTATCCGTGAGCACAATTAACGTTTTACCGTCACGAACCGCTTGAGCTGACTCTTCACAAATCCGTGCAATTGCCGCTTGCAAGCCTTCAGCTTCTGCATAGTTCAAATTGATATCAACAACGCCATAGCCTTCACGTTCTTTTTCAACATCACGAAGCTGCTGCATTTTCGAATTCGATAAGACAGGGCTTGAAATGATGATCCGATCCGCATGTTCCGGGCCTTGCTCAAACACGTTCTGTTCACGGCCTAAGCAAGTTTCCAACGACATCACGATTGATTCACGTAATGGGTCAATTGGTGGGTTAGTCACTTGCGCAAACTGCTGGCGGAAGTAGTCAGACACGTGGCGTACTTGACGAGACAATACTGCCATTGGCGTATCGTCACCCATCGAACCCACTGCTTCCTGACCACTTTCTGCGATTGGACGCAATAACTGGTCGCGCTCTTCAAATGTCACCATAAACATTTTTTGCGCTACTTTTAAGGCATCACCCGTTAAACCCTGATCAAGTAACTGCTCTTCAAGCTGAGGGTTGGCTTGTAATCGGATCGCATGGTCACGTAACCATTCACGATAAGGACGCATATTTTTAAGATGGTTGCTGACATCTTTGGTATCCAGCACTTTGCCCGTCAAGGTATCAACCACCAGAATTTGCCCTGGACCAACACGGCCTTTAGATACCACATCTTCAGGCTCATAGCCCCATACACCAATTTCTGATGCCAGTGTAATGTAATCATTCTTGGTGATCACCCAACGCGCTGGACGCAAGCCATTACGGTCCAGCATACAGATGGCATGACGGCCATCTTGAATCACCAGACCTGCTGGGCCGTCCCATGCTTCCATATGCTTCGAGTTAAACTCATAAAAAGCACGTAGGTCTGCATCTAGAGTTTCCACGTTTTGCCATGCAGGTGGAACCAGCATTCGTAGCGCACGGAACAGGTCCATACCACCGCCCACCAAGATTTCAAGCATGTTGTCCAAGCTTGAAGAATCCGAGCCAGTACGGTTCACAATTGGATTTAACTCAGTTAAACCTGGAAGTAATGGATTTTCAAATTTTGGTGTACGTGCCAATGCCCAATTACGGTTTGCAGTAATAGTGTTGATTTCACCATTGTGCGCCAAATAACGGAACGGCTGTGCCAACGGCCAACGTGGTAAGGTATTGGTCGAAAAACGTTGGTGGAATACCACAATATGTGAGGTTAAACGTGCATCCGCCAAGTCAGTATAGAAGTCAGCAATCGCAGCTGGCATCATCAAACCTTTATAGCTGATCACTGTTGTGGCTAATGTGGTCACATAGAAAAGTGGGTCATTTTGTAATTGTTGTTCTGCACGACGGCGCGCCAAGAAGAGTTTACGGTTAAACTCAACCTCAGTTAAGCCCATTGGGCAGTTCACTAGAATTTGTTCAAATGCAGGCAATGATTGTAATGCAATCTCACCCAAGGCGTCATTATTTGTCGGTACAACACGCCATGCTGCAACAGTTAAGCCTTCGGCAGCAATTTCTTTATTCAAAATGTTTTTGGCATTTTGCGCTAAAGCAGGATCGATGTTTAGGAATACAGTTCCTGCAGCAAAAATCTCTGTCAGGTTACTCCCGAGTTTCTGCGCTTCTTCACGGAAAAACTGTTTCGGCATCGCCAATAACAATCCGCAACCATCTCCTGTCTTACCATCCGCGGCAATACCTCCACGGTGCGTCATGCAACTTAAACTGTGAATCGCAGTTTCGACCAGATGATGGCTTGATTCACCCTTCATATGGGCAATCAGACCAAAACCACAGTTATCCTTAAACTCGTCAGGCTGATATAAACCTTGAGCGGGAGCTACAGTATTAGGCGATGGCATGTGCATAGCGTACCCTTCTTTAACATGGCTCTTTCGAGCAACAAACAATCAATTCATTTTCTGCGATATTGCCGAGCAACTCATATAAAGTTCAATGCTTCGCGAAAACATTTTTCATGGCGGATTTGCAATATACGCCTTTCTTGTCCCAGACGCAGCGCAATTCGCCATATAAAGTGTTTTCAGTTATTACACCCTCACAAATGTTTGTAAAGCACAAAAACTTTCCATTTCACTAAACTAATGAATCATTTAGTACCAAAAGGAGTAATGAGCAGACAAATTAGCACCACAAAAAAGCAAAAAACATGCCATATAGGCATGTTTTTACTAAATCATTAAAAAAGTTAAAATAACATCAGAATATTTAGCGTTAAGGGCTCATTTTTGCGCACAAAAATGCACCAAAAGATCTCATGATGCTATAAAAGGAAACATCTTTGAACCATAATGGTGCAATTTTAATTAAATGGATCACTCACTTCTCTTTTTGGAGCATCTGAATTTTCTTTTATTTTCTCAGTAGTTGCAGGGGGTTTAGGCGCCGATTGGCTTTGCTTGACATTCACCACATTGCCCTGTGCATCACGCTGAGTCACTGTCGTTTTTACTGTGGAGGATGTGTCTGTTGTCCGCGGCGTACTTGTAGATTGTGAACCACTGCCGATCAGCAGACTTTCATCTACACGTGGCAATGCTGCGGGTCTTAACTGTACCGCATATAGCTGATTGGTCGCAGACTTCATTTCATCAGAACCCAAGTCATTTACCAAAGCTGCATAGCTTGATAATTGATGTGCTGTAGGGTGAATTGATTCAGGTAATGCTAAATTCAACTGCGACAATTGACGGTTAGCGTCTTCTGCACTGGCAAATACTCCATAAGCTAAAACGTATTGTTCAGCCTGATCTTCGCCACTTAAACGGAAATATACAAATTTTCTGCGGTCTTCACGATTGAGCAAAAAGTTTTTCACAATCGCCTCATCCGAACTACGGAAAATTTCCATCGTCCATTGGCGTTGATTTTCTTTGATAAACTTAGTTCCACGAAATTCAGGTGCATGCTCACTAGACACCACAACACGCGTGGTTAAGTCCAATGGTTTTACTTCATCGGAAAGTGCACCAAGATGCGTGGTTGCCGCTACTTTTTCTGGCTGAATTTGAATTTGTGCATCCGTTTCAACTGGCTGCGCCTCTTTGACCAGCGCATTACTATCTGTAACACCCCAGAATATCAATGCAGCAATTAAACACGCTAGCGCAAAAACGAGCCAGCTATACTGTTGAATATTTTGCCAAATTGATCGTGATACAGCCATGCTTTTCCCAAATGATTAATTATGCAGTTTGATTTGCAAGAATAGATTGTTTCATCAGCTCAATATCAAAGTCTTTGGTAATCGTCGCTTGCCCCAACTCCTTCAACAGAACCAGACGTAATTGACCATTTAAAACTTTTTTATCGTGCGACATATAAGCCAAGAATTCATCTAATGGAATTTGCGGACATGATATCGGTAAATGAGCGCGTTGAATGATATTTTTTGTACGTTGTAATGCTTCAACTGAAATCCAGCCCAAACGCTGTGACAAATCTGCAGCCATCACCATTCCTGTGGCAACAGCCTCTCCATGTAACCATGTCCCATAACCGAGGTAAGATTCAATCGCATGCCCAAAAGTATGTCCAAGATTGAGCAATGCACGTTCACCTTGTTCTTTTTCGTCATTCGCGACAATACGTGCTTTGTGCGCACATGAACGATAAACCGCTTCCGCCAACAAATCTGGATTTCGAGTAAGTAAAGCATCCATGTTCTGCTCTAACCATTCAAGAAAATCAATATCTCCAAGCAAGGCATATTTAATCACTTCAGCCAAACCTGCGGAAAGCTCACGATCTGGCAAAGTATCCAGTTGAGCCATATCCGCAAGCACCACTTGCGGTTGCTGAAAAGCACCCAGCATATTTTTACCCAAGGGGTGATTAATGCCCGTCTTCCCCCCGACACTCGAATCTACTTGCGATAATAAAGTCGTCGGCACTTGTACAAAATATACACCTCGCTGGAAACAGGCAGAGGCAAAGCCTGCCATATCACCAATAACACCGCCTCCCAATGCGAGTACGGTACAATCGCGATTAAACCCAGCTTCCAGTAACGCATCAAAAATGAGATTCAGATGCTGAATGTCTTTATATTTTTCGCCATCTGGCAAAATGCACTGTGCAACTTGTTTATCCAACTGAGCCAAAGCATCGGCATAATGCTGTAGGTATAAAGGCGCTACCGTTGTATTCGAAACCAGCATCACCTGACGTCCATGCAGATAGGGTTCAAGTAATGTTTTTGGATCTAAATGACTACCAATAAAAATCGGATAACGACGATCACCTAACTCAACATGTAACGTTTGCATAAACTTAGACCAACCAAAGACTATTTAACTTGTTTCGATAAAATAACGTGCAAAATACGTTGTGCCAGATCTCGCGCTGCCCCTTGATTTGTTTCAATGACATGATGCGCAACTTCACGATACAAAGGATCGCGTATGGCCAGTAAATCACGTAATTTTTGCTCTGGATTTTCGACTTGTAATAATGGGCGATTCTTATCGCGATAGGTCCGCTGTAATTGCAGTTCTACAGGTGTATAGAGATAAACAACGATACCACGCTGTTTTAAGAATTCACGATTTTTGGATTGTGTAATCGCACCACCACCTGTCGCCAATACCAACAAAGAACGGGAGGTGAGATCATTTAATACATTGGTTTCACGTAAACGAAATCCAACTTCCCCTTCTTTTTCAAAAATCCATGGAATGGTCGCACCGGTTTTGCGCTCAATTTCGTGATCACTATCGATAAAATCACGACCTAACAATTCTGCTAAATGCCGACCTACTGTTGTTTTTCCTGCCCCCATTGGCCCTACCAAATAGATATTTGGCAGGGTTTCAAACGCTTTGCTTGGCAACGCGCCACCTATATTCATTGCGATTATTGAAAATATATTAATGATTTCTGGTCAAAGTGTCATTAACAATTCTCGGTGTCACAAAAATAAGTAACTCTCGTTTATTATCCGTTTTAAGGTCACGACGGAATAAGCGCCCCACGTATGGCAGATCACCCAGGAAAGGCACTTTCACCTGTGAACTGACATTTTCCTGTTCAAAAATACCACCTAGAACTACTGTTTCTCCATTATCCACCAGAACATTGGTATCAATCTGGTTTTTATTAATTGTCAACTGGCCCGTTGGTGTTGGTGTACTTTGTGAATCTTTGGTAATGTTCAGCTTCATCATTACCTTACCATCTGGGGTAATACTTGGTGTGACATCAAGGCTGAGTGTTGCATCAATAAATTCGGTTTTAGGTACAGCATTGGCACCGCCTCCCGTAGAAGAGGTATAAGGAATTTTCTTACCTGATTCAATTTTTGCTGGTTGCTTATCCGCAGTCATCACTTTTGGCGTCGAAATCACTTCCCCATAACCATCTGCTTGCACAGCAGACAACTCAAGGTCCAACATAAAATCAGACAAGCTAATTAAACCGAAAGCAATACGGCTTGCACCAGGAGTTACCGCACCCAAATCGACATTCAGGTTATCCGGACGTTCAATTTCATATTTCCAGCCCCCCGTATCGCTATCTTTCTCAGGCTTTCTTAAGTTCCATAAAGTTGTATCACTACCACCCACCAACAGGTCATTATTTTTGGTAATCCCTTGAGACAGAATCCCCCACTTCACTCCCATTTCTTTGGTGAAATCTGTACTGGCGCTGACAATGCGTGCCTCAATCATCACCTGTTTAACCGACACATCGAGCAAATCAACCATTTTGCGGATTTGATCAATTTTTTGAGAAGTATCGTTCACAATAAGCGTATTGGTTCGAGGATCAACGGAAATGGTTCCTCGTGGACTCAGTAATCCACCTGTCAAAGTATCGTTACTGACAGAGCCTGAAGAAGGACTACTACTGTTATTATTTACATTTTTTCCTTGTGTAATCAGTTTTTCAAGATCCGTCGCTTTGGCATAATTTAATTTAATATATTCGGTTTGTAACGGTGCCAATTTTACACTCTGTGCAACGGCTTTGGCTTCTTCCTCTTCTGCTTTAATCAGTTCAGAAACAGGCGCAATCCAGATCACATTACCATTACGGCGCTTATCCAGATTTTTGGTCTTTAATACAATATCAAGTGCCTGATCCCAAGGTACATCTTTGAGGCGTAAGGTAATATTACCCTGTACCGTATCGGCTGCCACCATATTGATGCCGGTAAAGTCGGCCAATAACTGCAATACTCGACGCACTTCAATATCTTGGAAATCCAGAGAAATCTTATTCCCCGTATAGGTTTGTGCCTTGGCTTTGGTTGGAGAGTTGTCTACAGGACGTTTCAAACTAATAGTCAATTTATTCTCTGCCTGATAAGCCATATATTCATAGCTCCCTGCAGATTGAATGGTAATCACACCATTCCCCTTGTCGTTATAAGCATCCACACTCGCGACCGGAGTGGCAAAATCATTGGTATTTAAACGACGTGCCAAATGGGTTGGGATCTTATTCCCCATGGTTCGGACAACAATTTTACTCCCTTGCTGCTGTACATCGACAGGCGTATTATTTCCCAACAAATCAATGACGACCAAACCTTCACCTTGGCTTCCTCGCTGGAAACCAATATTTGAAACCCCCTGTTGTAGCTGACGTGTAACAACCGATGCTGCATTCACAGTAGGCTTTGCAGAATTAATTTTGAGAACAAAGGTATTTCCCTCAACACGGGTCGTAAATGCACCTGCATCTTTTAAATTCACAATCACACGAGCACGTTGGTCATCTGATGCAACTTCCACTGAACTGGCTTCAGCTGTAGATACGGGAATTGAATTTTGTTTTAAACTCTGTTGCGCTTTATCAAAATCCAGAATCAAACGAGCAGGCTGCTCGAGTTGATAAGCTTGCGGCTGTGGAGGTAGACCATCAAACATCACACGAATTTCTGTGCCTTGATCGGCCAAGCTCATTGGTACGATATTGGTCATGCTGACTTGTGCTGATGCCACTTGCATCACCGCAATCGCAACAGCAGCCATAGAAAATTGACGGAATGCATGATTCATGGTCTTCGCTTCCCCAAATAAAGAATCTTTAAACTGTTTTTTCATTGTTATTCCCTTAATCTTACGGCGCTGGCCCAATTAGAACGAGTGTGCGAGGTCTTTCGACATAACCTTCTCGTCCATCAGGTACAATTTCCACCAAATCAATTTGGGTTGGACTAATTTTAATAATACGTCCCTGATTCATCCCCAAATAACTGCCGACTTGTACACGTTCAATCTGACCATCTGGTGTTTGGATCAGCGCAATGGTGTCATTGCTTTTACCACGCATACTGCCTTTCATATTCAGCGACTCCAGTGCATAAGCTTCGAGTGGCTGTGGCTGGCGGTTAAAGTTCGGATAAACACGTTTACCGGCCATAATCTTTAATTCAGCAGCCAGCGAGCTCGGCATAAATGGGCTTTTCAACTGATGGGCTGAATAATTAAATAAAGGCACAGGCGTAAATACCGGTGCAGGCTCAATCGGCAGCGGCGGCTGATTACGAATTTCTGCCATCTTTTGATTGACTGCATCAATACGAGAATCACAACCGACAAGGCTTACCCCAATTAAAAAGCCAAGTAATAATTTATAGTTATTCACTACTATTTTCCTCCTTGTGCAGGTGGAGTAGTTGCTGTTTGAGCGGCTGGTGTCCCCGCAGCATTATTAGCTTGATCATCCGTGCCAACATAACGATAGGTTTTTGCCTTAACCGTATAATTCACCACAGGAATATCAGATTTTTTCTGTGTATCTTCTTTTGCTTCAACAGTAAAGTCATGCAAAGTTACAATACGCGGTAAAGCAGCAATACCCGTTACAAATGAGCCAAAAGCATGATAATCCCCTGTCGCATCAATACTGATTGGCTGCTCAATAAAGAACTCTTGCTTGACCTCATTCTCTAAACGGATATTTTTAAATTTCAGTCCAGAGTTCACCCCTGTCAAGTTAATATCTTCAACCAGACTTGGAATTTCCGTTTCTTTTGGCAGCTGTTCTAACTGTTGATTAAAATTGGCTTCCATTTCCTGAAGCTGTACTTGGTATTGCTGCAAGTTACGTAGCTTTGAGTCTTTTTCTTTAAACTCATTTAATAAACTTTGCTCTTTGGCTTGTTCATTATCAATCGACTCCAACTGAGACTTAATCACCAAAAAATAACCCAGCGCAGCAACAGCCAAGAAAATAAAAATCCAGCAAGTAATTTTGACGGATAATGGCCAACTACCATAATTATTCATATCCAGCGTATTGAATTGCTGGAAAAATTGATCTACCGTCATTTTCTTTTTCTTGGTAACAACGGTATCTTGATTCAGATCCTCTGATTTATCTAGGCTCATTTTGCTACCCCGACTACCCCTGATGCCGCTGGTTCTGAGGTTGGTGCAGCCTCAGCCGTTGTACCAAGCTCACCCAAATCTACAGTGACGACAAAACTGCCATAATTCTCCTCAACCCGAGGCACCAAAGAACTGGCTGTTTTATCTTTATTCTTGTTTTCATCCACAGCGAGGAATGAGTTCATGAAGGCATTTCGGTACCACGGAGAAGCTTCCAGATTACGCAACAGTTCCGCCACGGTATTTGGACTTTCCGCTTTTCCTTCAATGCTAAACTTATCACCAGTACGGCTAAACTTGGTCAAATACATGGTGGGTGGCGTGACACGTACCAACTCATCCACCAAACGCACCGTAACTGGACGTTGACCTTGTAAGCCTTGAATCAACTTCATCCTTTCAATAATGGCATTACGGCGTTCCTGCAAGCCATCCAATGCTTTCAATTGCGTATCCAAATTCTGATTGGTACTCACAATCAACTGATTGGCTTGCTCTTGATCACTCAATTTATGATCAAAATACACCCATCCTGAAAAAACCGATGCGACCCCCAATGCAGCAACCCCAACACAAAAGACAATAAACTGTTTCTTTTTTTGTTCTCTTAGCTCGTCACGCCAAGGGAGTAAGTTAATCTTTGCCATTAATCAAAACTCCTCAATGCCAAACCACATGCGACCATCAAAGAAGACGCATCGTTTTCAATTTTTTTAATATCAATTTGGGGAGAGAAACCCATTTGTAGAAATGGATTGGCAATCGTGACGCGGTAACCGAGTTTTTGCTGTAATAGCTTGGCTAGACCTGGAATATTGGCATTTCCACCCGCCAACAGGATATGATCAATTTCATTAAATTGAGACGATGAAAAGAAGAATTGCAGTGAACGTGCTGCTTGTTGAACCACAGCATCCAAGAACGGTTCAAGCACTTCGGTATCATAATCATCAGGCAAAGTGCGCTCTTTCTTGGCACGACCTGCCTCTTCAAAAGAAAGGCCATAACGGGTCTGAACATCCTGTGTCAGCTGACGACCACCAAACACTTGCTCACGGGTATAGATAATCTTGCCTTTTTGCATCACAGACAACGTGGTCATGGTATGGCCAATATCTAAAATACCGACAGTATTCGCCCCCATTGGCAAGGTATCAGCAAATACACTAAACGCTCGCTCCATCGCGTAGCTTTCAACTTCAGCAATTTTGGCAGTTAAACCGGCAAGTTCAAGTACTTCTACGCGTGTGTCGACATTCTCGGTACGAGTCGCGACCAAGAGTACATTGACCCGATTCTGATTCGCCAGACGATCAGATAAAACCTCAAAATCAAGACTGACTTCATCTAATGGAAACGGGATATATTGCTCAGCATCCATCCGAATCTGAACTTCTCGTTCTTCATCAGACATATCCGCATCCATTTCAATGATCTTGTTGATCACCATAGATGTCGGCACGGCTATAGCGACATTGGTGGTGTGAGGATTTGCAAGGTTAACTACTCTCTCAAGCGCATCCCCTACCGCCTCTGGATTCAATATGCTTTTTTCCACGACACTGCTTTCAGGCAATGGCATCACTGCATAGCTTTCAACCCAATATCTACCGTTCTTTACAGAGAGCTCCAATAACTTAACAGTTGTCGAACTAATATCGACACCCACTAACCCCTTATTTGGTTTACGATATAACCTGAGCACAGTACTTTCCTATTATTTTTTTATCCCCAAAAAATACAACATACTAATTTAGTTTTGGTCTTTAATTGATACGGATACAATAACTCATCTAACAATCCGCATGTCTAAAGGATATACTGACCACAATTAGTTTGCCATTCGCTCTTATTAAAACTTACTTATTATGAAAAAGCTATCCAGTTCTGGTATTGTTCGCCCATTTTTTTTGATCGTTATTATTATCTTAGTCTCACTTCCAATGGGATTTTATGGCATGTATCTCTATCTTGCACCTTCGCTGCCAGATATGAGTTCACTCAAAAAGGCGCCGTTATTAAAACCATTGCAAGTCTATACGACGGATAACCAGCTGATTGCAGAATATGGTGGGAAATTATCCATTCCTGTTAAGTATGAACAGATCCCGCCAACCTTTATTCATGATTTTCTCGCAGCCGAGGATTCTTCTTTTTTTGAACATAATGGGATTAGTTTTAAAGGGCTTGGGCGAGCACTTACTGAATCTGTTACTGGGTCTGATGTCCAAACTGGGGGCTCGACCATTACCATGCAGGTGGCGAAAAACTATTATTTAAGTCCAGACCGAACCCTTCGACGCAAACTAACCGAAGTGTTTCTAGCACGTAAAATCGAGCAAAACTTAACAAAACAGGAAATTCTGACCGCTTACGTCAATAAAATTTTCTTAGGTAAAAATGCCTATGGAATTGCGGCAGCTGCACGGGTCTATTACAACAAAAACCTGAATGAACTGACCACCGCACAAATGGCCATGATCGCGGGCCTTCCTAAAGCACCTTCAAAATATAATCCTGTGGTTAATCCAGAGCGAGCGCTAGAACGCCGCAACTGGATTTTAGGTCGCATGCTACAGCTGGGCTATATCAACCAAAACCAATACCAGCAAGCAGTCGCAGAACCAATCAATTTAAATATGGTTGATCGTTCCGTCAGCAATGTCTTCCCCTATGTCGGTGAAATGGTCCGTTCAGAACTGGTCGAACATTTTGGCGAACAAGCCGTCGATTCAGGTTATAAGGTTTACACTACCATTGACAGCAAACGCCAGCGTTATGCTGAGCAAGCAATTCAAGATGGTTTGGAAGCCTACGATCGTCGTCATGGCTGGCGTGGTCCTGAGGCTCATGATAAACCCTTGAAGCAATTTATTGCTTATGCCAATACCTATCCTGCACAAGTGATCAAGGTCAATAACAATTCTTTTGATGCCTTAATGCAAGATGGCTCAACCGTGACGGTGAACTGGTCAGGGATGTCATGGGTGCGCCCTTACCGCAATGCAAATAGTGTCGGCGGTGCGCCATCGAATGCCTCTCAGATTGTTAAAGTCAAAGATATCATTCGCCTACGTCCAAATGAAGGCAAAACCGTTTGGTCACTGGTTCAGGTTCCTAAAGTCCAGGGGCAGCTCATTGCCATCAACCCAAATGATGGCGCGATTGAAGCTGTTGTAGGCGGCTATAACTTTTATCAATCTAAATTCAACCGCGCAATACAAGGCTGGAGACAGCCTGGTTCAACCATTAAACCCTTTGTGTATGCATTGGCACTAGAGCGTGGCATGACCCCGTATAGCATGGTCAATGACAGCCCGATTACCATTGGTAAATGGTCTCCAAGAAACTCGGATGGCCGCTACCTTGGCATGATTCCTCTACGCCGTGCGCTTTATTTATCTCGAAATACGGTGTCTGTGCGTTTATTACAAAATGTCGGGATCGAACGTACGCGTCAATTGTTTATGGATTTTGGTTTACAAGAAGACCAAATCCCGCGTAACTATACCATTGCTTTGGGAACACCTCAGGTACTCCCTGTACAAATGGCAACAGGCTATGCCACTTTTGCGAATGGTGGTTATCGTATTCAGCCACACTTTATTAAACGTATTGAAGATGCTTCAGGCAAAGTGATTTATGAAGCGAAGCCTGAATATGCATGTATTCCATGTATTAGCAATCCAAATACCAATACAGAACAGCAAACTGCAGAAACAGACAAAGATAAAAATAAATCCAAAGATCAGGTCACAGACATCACCAATCAAAGCCTAGATCAAGATGGTGCTGCTTCTGAGGCACAACTGGTGGCAGCGGATACAACACAGGCAACCAAAACCAATAGCGATTACCGTCAAGCACAACGCATTTTAAAATCAAGCTCAGCCTATGACATGGCCAACATCTTGCGTGATGTAATCCAGCATGGTACGGGTCGGGCAGCATTGAAAATTGGCCGTGATGACTTAGGCGGTAAGACAGGAACCACCAATGATGCCAAAGATGCATGGTTCGCAGGCTTTAATGGTAACTTAGTTGCGATTGCTTGGGTCGGTTTTGATCAACCACGTACCTTGGGCCGTCGTGAATATGGTGGCGTTGCTGCACTTCCAATCTGGACCAACTTTATGGGTCAGTCTTTAAAAGACACACCATCCGCATGGGTTCGTCTGGATAAAGATGCCAAAGATCCAATCTCTCGTGATAAGTTGCAAATCCAGCAAAGCGAAGATAAAAAGGAATATCGCGCCTCTCCGCCATTGGCTCGTCCACTTTATCGCCCTGCACCACCAGCACCAACACGTTCTGTACAAAATGACTTTTCAGACTTACCTGGAACACCAGCAACGCCTGACGAACAACCAATTGAGCCTGCTAAAAAACAACCACCAGCAATGGGGTCAAACTCAAAAACTCAGACCCCGCCGCCACCTAAAGAAAAGGACGGTATTGAGCATTTGATTAATCAGATCCAGTAAATAAAAAACAAGCCATCAAATTGATGGCTTGTTTTTTTTCTGAAACAGATAAATTTGAAAAGCAGCAGTCACCTCAAAGGTCTGTGCTTGCTCCAGTGCTTTACGTCGCTCAGGATTCGCTTTATATGCATAAGGGGTCATCGCGATTAAGTTCTTTAAAGCCTGTTGTTCCAATTGCATTGGCGCTTCAACAATTTGAGCCTGTTTTAATTCAAACTGAGCCTCCAACTGCTGCACAAACTTCTGCGGCTCATGTAAATTGACTTGTTCAAACAGGGCTTCACGTAAATCGAAAAGATGCCTTGGTGCAGGTGTGACTACGATTAGGTGGCCATCATCAGCTAAGACTCTAACGATTTCATCTTGTGGAATGGGACTAAATAAGCTGGTACAGAGATCCATCGAGTGATCCTGAACGGGCAATGTTGCCCCTGTTCCCACAACCCAAGTCACTTTTGTATTTAATTTCGCAGCGCGTTGTACCGCAGTTTTGGCAATATCCACACCTATACACTGCTGAGTATGTGCTTGCATGGCACTGGTATAATATCCCTCACCACAACCAATATCTAAAACAGCGCGTGGTTGGAGCTGCTGCAATAATGCAACAACGGCTTGTTGTAGCGGCTGATAAAAGCCAGCTTGCAGGAACTCACGGCGTGCCAATACCGACTCAGCTGTATCTCCTGGGTTCTTGCTATGCTTGTGTTGTACTACATGCAAATTGACATAGCCTTGTTTGGCAACATCATAATGATGCCCTGTTTCGCATTGCCAAGAATTCGCGACCAAATTCAAGGCTTGGCGACAAACAGGACACATCAATAAACTCATCTATTTTCTCCAAACATAAAAAAAGCTGGTCATCACCAGCTTCTTTCTTGAATCATGGTTTAACGTAATTTTAGCGTCATTAGACCCAATACAACGAGGAAAATGGTAATAATCCAGAAGCGGATAACCACTTGCGTCTCTTTCCAGCCTTGCTTTTCATAGTGGTGGTGTAAAGGTGCCATCAAGAATACGCGCTTATTACGCATACGTAATGAACCGATTTGCAAGAAGACCGAAATTGCTTCCATCACAAAAACACCGCCCATAATGGCAAATACGATTTCCTGACGAACCATTACCGCAATCGTGCCAAGCATGGCTCCAAGTGCCAATGCACCCACATCCCCCATAAATACTTGGGCTGGATGTGCATTGTACCAGAGGAAGGCTAAACCAGCACCGACCATAGCAGAGCAGATTACCACCAGTTCCGAGGTATATTTTACATAAGGAATATGCAGATATTCAGCAAAACGAATATCGCCTGATAGATAAGCAAATACCCCTAAACCGGCTGCCACCATCACAATCGGCATAATCGCCAAACCATCCAGACCATCGGTCAAGTTGACCGCATTGGAGGCACCATTAATAACAAGATAAGTGAAGCCAATAAAAGCTAAACCGAATGGCACAGCCGAAAGTGGAATGGACAGATTCTTAAAGAACGGGATCAGTAGATCCAGCATATCTGCCGTATGGTGAAGACTATCTTGTTGTTTCGCAATTAGATATAAGGCAATGCCTGCACCCAAAGATGCCACTGAAGTCCAGAAAAATTTCTTACGCGCTGGCAAACCTGCATTGTCTTTATAACGGACTTTAATCCAGTCATCCGCCCAACCCACTGCACCAAATACCACCATCACGCCGAGCACAATCCAGACATAAGGATTGGATAGATCAGCCCACAACAAGGTACTGATCCCAATCGAAAGCAGGATTAAAATCCCGCCCATGGTTGGTGTCCCCATTTTCTTGGCATGGTTTTCAGGTGCAAACGAGCTCACCGCCTGACCATATTTTAATGCTTGTAATTTACGAATCATCACTGGCCCTAAAACCAGCCCGATCGTCAAGGCAGTCAGTAAACTCAACAAAGAGCGCAATGTTAAATAACGAACAACCTGAAACGAACTGTTATAGCCCGCCAATTGCTCAAATAACCATAACAACATTTAAATTTTCTCCATCAAGTCAGTCATCAACGTTTCCATATGGGTATAACGAGACCCCTTGAACAGGAAACTCATTGACTGGGGTTGATGTGTTTGGACTAAATTAATTAAAAACGGCAATGCATCTGCTTGAGAAGCAAAAGCATGTAACTTTTCCGCATGGCTGGAACCCTGTTCAGCAGCTGCAGCAAACTCACCGACGACAATCAATTGATCTAAAGGCAAAGCGGTTAAGTCTTTCCCCAGATCATGGTGTTCTTGCCAACTACTTTCACCTAACTCCCCGATATCTCCCATCACCATGACTTTTAAGCCTTGCTGTTGCAGCAAAACCTGTGCCGCTGCACGCATAGACGTTGGATTTGCATTATAAGTATCATCAATAAATAGATGATTTTGGTGTTGAATAAAGTTCAAACGACCTTTTGCCCCTTGTGCCTGTTCCAAACCTTGCACAATATCATCCAGTGCAATGCCGATTGCCAAGGCAAATGCGGTCGCTGCTGCTGCATTCTGTACATTATGGGCACCTGCAAAAGGTAAATTCACCACGCGTACGCCTTGTGGCGTATGCAGTTTAAATTGTGCAGATTGGGGATGTAACTGAATCTCAGTTGTATAAACATCCCCTCCATGACCAAAACTTAAAATTGAATGTGATTGCGCATTTGCACGGATACGTGCTGCATAATCATCCTGCGCAGGAACAATCGCAGTGCCTTGCGGTAAGATATGCGCATAAATCTCGGACTTGGCACGACAAATGCCATCACGACCACCAAACTCACCGAGATGTGCTGTGCCAATATTTAAAATACCTGCCACATGCGGTTGAACCAGATCCGAGGTATAATCAATTTCGCCTTGATGACTGGCACCCAGTTCCATTACCGCATATTGATGCTCTGGACGTAACTCAAGTAGCATCATCGGTACACCCAAATCATTATTGAGGTTGCCACGGGTAATTAAGGTCGGGGCCAGACGGGATAATATGCTACCAAGCATTTCCTTGGTGGTGGTTTTACCACTACTGCCTGTCAGAGCAATCACTTTCAGTTGCGGATTCTGTTGACGGCGATAAGCACCAAGCTGCCCCAAAGCCAAGCGGGTATCTTTTACGATTAACTGTGCAATATTTGCATCGATCGGGTGCTCTACGATCGCAATTTGACACCCTTGCGTTGCCACTTGCGCCACAAAATTATGCGCATCAAAACGCTCACCTTTTAAGGCAAGAAAAGCATCACCAGCTTCTGCATGACGTGAGTCGGTTAAAATACGCTTAATTTCACCCTGAGGCAGATTTTGCTTGTACCACTCACCTTGAGTCGCCTGCTGTAATTGTTCTGCTGTCCAAGGTTGTAATGGAACGGTACTGGTGGTTGAAGTATGCATACGCTTTTTTACCTTTTAAACCTATTGCGCAGAATAAGCTGAATCGACAGCATGAAGCTGTGTTGCAATGGCAGACTGCACCTCCACCACATCATCAAACCAATGACGGACCCCATCAATTTCTTGATAGTTCTCATGCCCTTTACCTGCAATCACGACAATATCTCCCGCTTGCGCCTGAGCCACCACAAATTTAATCGCTTCACGACGATCATGAATTTCATGCATCACATGTTGTACAAAGTTGATGCCTTGTTTCATATCTGCAAAAATCTGTTCAGGATTTTCAGTTCGTGGATTGTCTGATGTGAGAATCACAGGATTGGCATGATCAAGCGCAGCCTGCGTCATCAAAGGACGTTTACCCCGATCACGATCACCACCACAACCAAAGACAGCCCAAAGCTGACCCGTAACGTGGCGCTTTAGCGTGGTCAGCACTTGGATCAAGGCATCTGGGGTGTGTGCATAATCCACTACAAACAAACGCGATGTATCTTGGATCACCTGCATGCGGCCTGGAGCACCTTTAAGCTGAGGCACAAACTGAATCAGATCAGCCAAGGCAAAACCTGCATACTCAGCCGCAATCAAACTTGCCAGTAAGTTCTCAACATTAAACTGTCCAAGTAATGGACTTTGTACTACATACGAACCGCTTGGGCTGATCAGGCTAAAACTTGCTCCACTCAGACGATACTGTAAGTCCGCAATATGATAATCCGCTGTCGCTTGCGTTAAGGAATACGTCAAAATTTTAGGTTGTGCTGGATTGGCTCTCGCCGCCGCCAACATCAGAGCCCCATGTTCATCATCCAGATTAATGACCACAGCTTTTAAAGTCGTAAACTTGAATAACAAAGCTTTGGCTTCAGCATAGGCGTCTAAAGTGCCATGATAATCCAGATGGTCGCGACTTAAATTGCTATATACTGCAATTTCGAGTTCACAGCCATTCAGGCGGCCTTGCTCCAAACCATGTGAGCTGGCTTCCAATGCAACAAAACTCGCCCCTTGTTTGGCATAGTCATGTAGTGCCTGTTGCAATTGCAATGCATCCAAGGTGGTATGCGTTGATGGGGTTAAATCTGGCAAAATACCATTGCCCGTTGTTCCCATTACAGCGCAACCTTGCCCTTGTGAGCTGACCAATTCCGCAATTAAACGAGAAATGGTGGTTTTACCATTGGTTCCTGTCACTGCAATGCCTCGCAATGGCACGACAGGATCAAGCGCTTGCAAATATTGCTTTTGCCATTCACCCATTCGATAACGAACATCTGAACAGACCCATTCCCTATCTAGCCCCAATTCAACTTCACTAATAATCGCCAATGCACCTGCATTTAAGGCATTTTGTGCAAACTGACGAGTTTTTTCAGGTTGGCTATAACTACTTAGGGCAATAAAAATTTGCCCTGTGCTGACTTTGCGACTATCCAGACAAAACCCTGTAAAAGGTTGCGTATACCAAGCCGCATCGATATTGATCGGATGTATCTGTTGAAAACTAATCGACATAATCTACCTACGGATTGGATTTTATAGAAGTATCAAGTGGCTTATCTAAAGGCACATTCAGCAGACGCAATGATTCTTGCATGATTCTTGCAAAGACTGGAGCAGCAACAAGACCACCGTAATAACGTCCTTGCGGATTTTCCACCACTACAATCATGGCCAGACGCGGATCACTGATCGGGGCAACCCCAGCAAACAAAGCACGATATTCATTGTTTGAATACCCTTTACGGTCTGCACGCAATTTATGTGCAGTTCCTGTTTTACCCCCGACACGATAACCTGGAATCACTGCTTGCTTTGCGGTTCCGCCTGGCATAGTCACTTGCTCAAGCATCGTTAAGACTTGATCCGCTATTTTAGGTGCAAGAACCTGCTTGCCCTCAGGGGCTTTATCTAATTTACGCAGACTCAATGGCATTTGCACACCATGATTGGCCAGCATGGCATAGCCTTGTGCAACCTGCAAAATAGTCGCATTCAAACCATAGCCATAGGCCATCGTACCCAATTGAGAAGGATTCAGCTTGTCACCCGAGTACAATAAACCTGCACTTTCACCCGGGAATTTGACCGCCGAACGTTGACCAAAGCCTGCACGTCTAAAGAAGGACGGCACCGTGTCTTTGGGCAGAGATAGCGCAATTTTAGCCGAGCCTACGTTCGAAGATTTAATGATTACCCCTGAAACCGTTAATGCACCATAGTTATGTGTATCACGGATGGTATGCCAGCCTAAACGCATTGAGCCGGGTGAAGTATTAACAATAGTGTTCGGCGTATATTTACCACTTTCCAACGCTGCTGCGACTGTAAATGGCTTCATGGTCGAACCTGGTTCAAACATGTCAATCGCACCACGGTTACGCATGGCGTCTTTATTATTGAGACCATTTTTGTCGTTCGGGTTGTACGATGGCCAACTGGTCATTGCCAAAATCTCACCCGTTTTCACATCAACCGCAATCGCAGTCGCCGAACGTGCATTATTGGCGACACCTGCTGCAGTCAATTCACGATACATGATATATTGCAGACGTGAATCGATGCTCAGGGTAACATTTTCGCCTGATTCTACTTCTTTAATTACTTCTGAGACTTTAAGGCGGTTGCCTTTTTTATCACGAATGATTTTCTGCTCGCCATCAACTCCAGACAACTGTTTATTCAGTTGCATTTCCAAGCCTTCAATTCCCACCCCTTCACTATTGGTCAACCCAATAATCTGTGCATTCGGTTGTGGTTGCGGGTAATAGCGCTTATAACTTTTCTCGGCATATACCCCTTGGAAATTACGCTTGGTAATTAAATCCGCTTGCTGCGGTGGAATTTCTTTTTGTAGCACCAAATAACGTGAGCGTGGACGTGCCTGCATTTGCTTTTTCAAATCCGCACGGTCAACACCAACAGCATCCGCCAACTCATCCAGATTTAAATTTTTATCGGGCAATTGACGTTTTAATTTACGGTTATGTGGATCTTTTTTTAGCTCAGCAGTAATTTCATCAAATTGCTGCTTAGTTTCCCAATAGTCTCTTGGATCAATCACAATTTTCATGATTGGCGTGCTAATCGCCAAAGGAACACCATGACGGTCACTGATCACACCACGCATCGCTTCTAAGCGTTCGGTACGTAAAATATTGGCATTGGCTTTATTTTGCAGAAAGTCTTTATTCACCACTTGCACATAGAATGCACGCGCAACCAGTACCACAAAGCACAGCAGCACTGCACCCCAAAGCAAGTAAAATCGCCACATATCCAAAGCAAGGGTCGGTCTTTCAGAAATGGACTGCTGTTTTTTTCGTATTGGTTTACTTCGCTTATCTGCCATACAGCATGCCTTATTTATCTTGCTTTGAAGTCATAGGTAAAGAAATCACGACCGTCTGCGTCGCTGGTGGTGAAAACATACGGAGTTGCGTCACTGCACGTGAACCGATCTGGGCAGTTGCCCCGAAGGTCTGTTGCTCAATCAGCAAACGCCCCCATTCAGCGTTTAAATCATCTCTTTCACGCATATAGGCACTCAAGTCACGATAATCATGCCGATATTCAAACACTTGAAACACCACCATCATCGCACTGATAAATACCAATGCAACGAGTACAGCATAAACAGCAACCTTTTTCAGTCCCTTTCTGCTGCTTGATATAAGGTCTTCGTCATTGTTGTTGTTCATTCTCAGCCTTTTTGCCCTAAGCGCTCTGCAACACGTAGCCATGCACTACGCGAACGAGGATTTGCTTTCACTTCTGCTTCACTCGCACGAATACGAGAAACTTTCTTTAAACGTCGAGTATCCACCTGTGCTTGAGGCATGCCCCAACCCGAATCTTCAGGTAAGCTCGATTCTTTTTGAATAAACTGCTTGATTAAACGATCTTCCAAAGAGTGAAAGCTAATCACTGCCAACTGCCCTGTTGCTTTTAACAAGCTTACAGCTTGCGGCAAAAAGCTCTCGATATCATCAAGTTCTTTGTTAATTGCAATACGAATCGCCTGGAAAGTCCGCGTTGCAGGGTGTTTATGCTTTTCCCACTTTGGATGTGCTGTTTTAACCACTTCTGCCAGTTGTGCGGTAGTGCTCATTTCACCCGCCAGTTTAATCGCTTTGGCGATACGGCGGCTATAACGTTCTTCACCATATTGGTAAATAATGTTTGCGAGTTTTTCTTCTTCAATTTCAAGTAACCATTCTGCTGCGGTTGGACCCTGTGAATTGTCCATACGCATATCCAGTGGCCCATTTTGCATAAAGCTAAAACCACGTTCTGCTTGATCCAGCTGTGGCGATGAAACCCCAAGGTCCGCCATAATCCCGTCAACTTCGGTAATCCCGATATGAGCGAGCTGCGCTTGAATATCAGCAAAACTGGCATGAATAATTTTAAAGCGCGGATCTTCTTGTTCTAATTGTGCTGCAACCTCAAGGGCTTGTGGATCTTTATCAAAAGCATAGACGCGTGCATTGGCATCTAGTTTTGACAGTAATAGCTTGGTATGCCCCCCCCGTCCAAAGGTTGCATCAACGAAAATACCAGTATCGCGGCCTGCCAATACGCCATCAACGGTTTCATGAAGTAAGACAGAAATATGCGACATAAGAAATGAATCAACAGCTAAAAATGTAACTGCACATTATCACCTTGTTTTATGCCAGTACCAAACGACTTTTTGTAGAGAATTCTTAACTTTTCATAGATAAAACCGTTTTCTTATCATTTTTCAGTCAATAAAAAAGCAAATACTGCCTGTATTTGCTTTTTTAAATTAAGACACACACAAAATAGCAGTCTGACCTATGGTTTTTCTGCATAAATTTGATCGAAGATTGCTCCGTTTACAAAATGGGTTTTCTGCGCTTTTGCCCATCCACCAAACACGTCATTAATTTTGAAAAGTTTGATCTTCGGGAATTGTTGTGCATATTTGGCAGCCACTTGAGGATTACGTGGGCGGAAATAATATTTTGCAGCCAGATCTTGCCCCAAAGGTGAATAAAGGAAGTTCAAATAACCTCGTGCTAATTGACGGTTACCATTTTTATCGACGGTTTTATCCACGATTGCCACTGAAGGCTCTGCCAGAATGGAAATGGATGGATATACAATTTCAAATTTATCCTTGCCCAAACCTTGGGTCGCCAATAATGCTTCATTTTCCCAAGACAATAGCACATCACCAATACCGCGCTCAGCAAACGTGGTTAAGGAGCCGCGTGCACCCGAGTCGAGAACTTTGACATTCTGATAGAGTTTTTTTACCAGTTCACGCGCTTTGGCATCATTTCCGCCTGGCTGCTTCAGTGCATATCCCCAAGCTGCCAGATAAATCCAGCGAGGCGCCCCCCCTGTTTTCGGATTCGGGGTAATGATTTCCACTCCAGACTTGGTCAAATCGTTCCAATCACGGATATTTTTGGGATTGCCTTTGCGTACCAAAAATACAACCGTTGAAGTGTAAGGAGCTGAATTGTCTTTAAATTGTTTTTGCCAGTCTTTACGGATTAGACCTGCATTGGCAATTTCATCAATATCATTGGCTAGCGCCAAGGTCACCACATCCGCTTGCAGACCATCAATTACTGAACGTGCCTGCTTGCCAGACCCACCATGGGACTGTTTAAAATCCACATCCTGCCCGGTTCTTTTCTTCCAATATTGGCCAAATGCCTGATTATATTCTTGATAAAATTCACGTGTAGGATCGTAAGACACGTTTAAAAAAGTGGTTGCTGCTTGCGCAGCGCCATTCAGACCCAAAGCCAATAACGCTGCTGCAATAACTGTTTTCATTTTATTCTTCGCTCCTATCACCCCGTTTGTGTTCACTATATTTATTTAAAAATATTTTACAATCATATGTTTATACAAATAAATCAATTGCTATTCTGTTTTTAGATATGATAAGAACGGTATATTTGATCTAGGTATCTTTATTTTCCAGCTAAAATGAGAAAAATTATCATCCTCCACTTTTTCTACACATTTACTTGCTAAATTACACTTGTATAGAAAGTAGGCGATTTGCTATAAATATCGAATAGAATGTGTCAATTTTTATATTTTTGTAAAAAGTGTGACTTGGTTCTACTTTTTATTAAGATTTATGTTTGAATCGTATTATTAAAGCAATACTATAGTAGTTTGGTTAGTCTTGTAGACTCAAAGTCATAAAGGGGTGTGAGCAATGCGAGCATTAAAATTGAAAAAAACACTATGCTTAAGCTTGTTTTTAGCATGTTCTGTTCAACTGGGGCATGCAGCTGCAATTAAAGAAAGCAGTAACATAAGAACGATTGATAAATCCTCTTCGAGCCTGATTGTTAAGGCACTTGATCAGCAAAAACGTAATACCAGCATGTTACCGTCATCAGATGACGAGTTAAAAATGCTGAATACGATTCGCACAACGCCAACACAAACCTTCTTTGCTAGTCAGCATGAACGTTTTTCTCGTTTCGTTCAGACCATATTTCAACCCCATACTTCTTAATCTTTAAATATGTGCCCCTTCACATATTTAAATCAAGCCTAGTCATGCCGTGACTAGGCTTTTTCGTTATAATCATTTTAATTTAAATTTTAGCTCCGATCATTTATGAAAGTTCGTACCCGTATTGCGCCTTCTCCTACTGGTTTTCCACATGTAGGCACAGCTTATATTGCGTTATTTAATCTATGTTTTGCCAAACAGCACGGCGGTGAGTTTATTTTACGTATTGAAGATACGGATCAACTTCGCTCAACCCCTGAATCTGAAAAGATGATTTTAGATTCTTTACGTTGGTTGGGCTTAAATTGGTCAGAGGGCCCAGATGTGGGGGGACCACATGCACCTTATCGTCAATCAGAACGTATGGGGATTTATAAACAATACGCTTTGGAACTGGTTGAAAAAGGTCATGCGTTCTATTGTTTTGCAACCGCAGAAGAACTTGATCAAATGCGTGCAGAACAACAGGCACGTGGCGAAACACCAAAATATGATGGTCGTGGTTTAAAACTCTCACAAGAAGAAGTACAACAGCGTTTAGCTGCTGGCGAACCGCACGTGATTCGCATGAAAGTGCCTGAAGAAGGGATTTGTAAAATCAACGACCTGCTGCGTGGCGAAGTGGAAATTCCTTGGGCACAAGTGGATATGCAAGTATTGTTAAAAACAGATGGCTTGCCTACCTACCACCTTGCCAATGTTGTAGACGACCATTTAATGGAAATCACCCATGTGTTACGTGGCGAAGAATGGTTACCCTCTGCACCAAAACACCAGTTGTTGTATCAATATTTCGGTTGGGACATGCCAACCTTATGTCACATGCCTCTATTACGCAACCCGGACAAGTCAAAACTGTCTAAACGTAAAAACCCAACCTCAATCAACTACTATCGCGACATCGGTGTCCTCCCTGAAGCCTTGTTGAATTACCTCGGTCGCATGGGTTGGTCAATGCCGGATGAGCGTGAAGTGTTTACCTTAAATGACATGATTGAGCACTTTGACGTACAACGTGTTTCACTCGGCGGACCGATCTTTGATGTTGAGAAACTCAACTGGCTCAATGGTCAGTGGATCAAAGGACTGACGCCAGGACAGCTTTTAGACCGTTTGTTGGCGTGGAAAAGTGATCGTCAAACACTTGAAGAGATTGCTGCTGCGATTCAACCACGTATTCACTTATTGTCTGAAGCCGTGAATTGGGCAGGTTTCTACTTCAATCATATGCCTCAAATCAGTAAAGAACAATTTGAAAGTAAGAAATTGACTGAAGAACAAGTGCGTCAAAGCTTGCAGTTTGCAATCTGGCGTCTAGAAAGCCAGTTCACGTGGAACAATGACACCGTTAGCCAAACCCTGATGGACTTGGCCAACCAGATGGAAATCAAATTACGTGATTTCATGCCTGCTTTCTTTATTGCGATTGCTGGATCAACAAGCTCCACCCCAGTAATGCAATCCATGGTGACGCTGGGTCCAGATTTGACCTTTGCACGTCTCCGTCATGCCTTAGAACTGGTCGGTGCACCAAGCAAGAAAGAACTGAAAGTTTGGGAAAAGCTCAATGAATCACTAAAACTGCCGAAAAATGATGCAAATAGTGAGACTTAATTCAGTTTAATGATTGACGTGTGAGCGCATTCCCCCTAATATTGCGCTCACACATTCTGGGGTCATAGCTCAGTTGGTAGAGCGCTACAATGGCATTGTAGAGGTCAGCAGTTCGATCCTGCTTGGCTCCACCAGAATCTCGAAATCGTAATACGTTATCGAGATAAACGCTATATTTCGCTCATTCGTGTGTTGCCTCATCTGTCCCTATCGTCTAGAGGCCTAGGACATCGCCCTTTCACGGCGGTAACCGGGGTTCGAATCCCCGTAGGGACGCCATATTCTTTACGCTAATAATTATATTTTTCTCACAATCTTCTTCAATCAGATTGCACATTTCCGAATTTTCCATAAAATAGCCGCTTCTCTATGCTTGGACAAATTGTCGTATGCAATCTTCCAACTCGAATACGCATTCAGAATCAAAAACTTTAAAACGTGCAATGAGCACTCGCCATTTAGTGATGCTTTCTTTAGGCGGTGCAATTGGTACAGGTTTATTTTTAGGTTCTGGTGAAGTTATCGCTCAAACTGGCCCTGTGGGTGCAATTATTGCCTATATCCTAGGTGGTTTAATTGCTTACATGGTCATGCTCTGTTTAGGTGAACTTGCAGTACATATGCCTGTTGCTGGATCTTTTGGTGCATACGCTCAAAAATATATTGGTCCAGGCACAGGTTATATGATTTCCTGGGTCTACTGGCTCACGTGGACCGCGACCTTAGGCACCGAATTTACTGCTGCGGCCCTGTTGATGCAGGAATGGTTCCCTGATATTTCAATGTGGGTTTGGACCATCATCTTTGCCGTGACCATTTTAGGACTCAATCTGACCTCAACCCGAATGTTTGCTGAGTCGGAATTCTGGTTAGCCTTGGTTAAAGTCGTCACCGTCATTGCCTTCATTATTTTAGGCTTATTGGCGATTTTTGGTTTGATCTCATTCAATGGTTACGAGTCAGCCCCGCTGTTCCACAATCTGACCGCGCACGGTTGGTTCCCGCAAGGCCTGATCCCCATTTTTACCACCATGCTGATTGTCAACTTTGCTTTCTCGGGCACAGAGTTGATCGGGGTTGCTGCAGGTGAAACCAAAGACCCTGCTGAAAACGTGCCTAAAGCCATCAATGCAGCGATCTGGCGTCTATTAATTTTCTTTGTCGGTACCATCATTGTGATCAGTGCCCTACTGCCGTTCCAAGTTGCAGGCTTAGGTGGTGAAGGCGTGAGTAGCAGTCCTTTTGTGACGGTATTTAACTACATTGGTATTCCTTATGCCGATGACATTATCCGTTTCGTGATTATTACCGCACTTCTTTCGGCTGCAAACTCAGGACTGTATGCGGCATCACGTATGATGTGGTCTTTGTCCGATCAACGCCAGCTACCAAGTGTATTCTCACGTTTATCAAAACGTGGTACGCCTGTGATTGCACTGGTCGTCACGATGTTTGGTGCGATTCCCGGCCTGTTATCCGAACACTTTGCGCCTGAAACGATTTTCAAGAATCTACTGGGTGTTGCAGCCTTCACAATGGTTATTGTGTGGATGAGCATCTGCTGGAGTCAGTTTAACTTTAGACGTGAGTGGTATAAGGCCGGTCATTCAGCAAAAGATTTAAAATTTGCGGCACCGCTTTACCCGATTGTGCCAATTTTAGGCTTTGTCTTCTGTTTCATTACCGGTTTGAGTATGGCTGCAGACCCTGACATGCAGGCGGGCTTTATTGGCTGCTTGCTGTTTATCGCAGCCTGCTATTTAAGCCATTATGTTTTTTATCGTGATCGTAAATAAAGAACCACCAAAAAATGCAGCTTTAGCTGCATTTTTTTTACCTTTAAACACATTATTTTCTCAACATTTTTACTTAACTGCTTATTTTTGATTATTTATTCCGCAACATGTTTTATTTTTAAACACTTATCCACTTTTTTTAGATTTTCTTGAGAAAAGTGTTTGACACCCCAACCGATTCACCCTAATATACGCCCACCTCTGAAACGTCCCTATCGTCTAGAGGCCTAGGACATCGCCCTTTCACGGCGGTAACCGGGGTTCGAATCCCCGTAGGGACGCCACTAAATTCGAGGAAAAGCAAAGAATTAAATCTTTGCCAAGAATTTAGGCCTAGCGATCAGTATGTATTACATATACCGCTCAGGTAAACTTCCTCAGATATGTCCCTATCGTCTAGAGGCCTAGGACATCGCCCTTTCACGGCGGTAACCGGGGTTCGAATCCCCGTAGGGACGCCAAATTCTGAAAAAGCCACTGCATTGACAGTGGCTTTTTTATTGCCTATTCAGTTCCAATCCCGACCTGAACTTCTAATCGTCCAGACTGTACACGCAGACCACGGATCTCGAATTGATCCACCAGTTGCTGGACCAGCTCACGGCTTTCTTGCAAGATATTTAAGCCCGGTAAAATACTAAAATCAGTCAGGTTTAATAACTTATCCACCATCCATGAGCGGTTATTAATGAAATCAATAAAGCCTGCTTCTTCCAGATCGATATACCATAAGCGATGCCCTTCTTTTTGAATGCCAGGCACATCACGGATCAGATGATTAATCAAAAACGGAATTGGTAAGGAGTTAATTAATTCAAAACTGACATTGCCAACACGACGTGCTGCCCAATTGGTCAGGGTTCCGCCATGACGGATTTGCAAATCAAGATGCTCATCAACCTGTCGTAAACGTAAATATTTTTCTTGTCCGATACGACACTCTAAGACATTAAATTCGAGTGAAAGACGATATAGAAAACGGCGATAGTGCCCATCCAATTCAATATGGAAACGGTCATTCCCACATTCAATTTTAATGTCATCAATTTCGCTACGATCCATTCGCTTGCGAATTTGATTATTGAGCAACATTTCGGGTAGATACAAGGTCAGACTACTTTTGCCCAAAGAGGCTCTCGCCATGGCCAAAGCCACCTGACGTGCTGCTTCACTGGTCTCCGATACCATATCTCGTACGGTATTGCGCACTCCTTCGACACCACGCTTGGTATGATGTGTGACATGATCCAGGGCATCGAGTGCTGCATCTGCCACACCCGCAATATTGCGCGACGTATCACTGGCAAATTCCACCGCATCCTGTGCATGCTGCAATGTTTTATTAATCAGTCGACGTGATAATGATGGTTTCTCGGCAGAAACTTCCGCATCAGCCGGCATTATATCGAACATCGCCTTTTTATCATCTTGTCGATTCAAGATGCTCTCCCTCTTCCCTTTCTTACAGACTCATTTCTTATGAGCATCAATCTGCTTTCTGAACTTATTAGATATTTTTCTGTAGATTAGCATGCTCTGCGCTGTGATTTGCGTATTTTTGTTGCATCGCTTCAAATTATTTGCCACATCAGACCAACAGCAGTTTTAGATAAAATTCTATGGTTCATCAACCTGAATAGATGCTTGTCTATCGTCAGAGCCAAGCATCTGAATTTGCTCTAAACGCAGCACTTTATACTGTTCTAAAATCGATCCCAACTGCCGTACGTGCTCTTGCCCAACACCGAAATTCGATAATTCACGTAAAGCCACCCATGCGGCTTGCATTTGCTCAAACTGACTACCTTTAACCAGTTTTAGCATCATCCAGTCAGCGAGATCGTGCACACGTTTATGCATTTCAAACTGCAATGCAAATAAATGACTGATTAAAGCTGATGCATCCAATTGTCTCAACAATCCTTGAACCTGGCGAAGCTGTTGAGTCTGTTGTTGCAGATGAGGACTTAAAACCTCCTGATTAAACCAGAATGCAAAAGCAATCATATCTTGAACAACCACATCTCGTTGCATATAAAGTGCATTCCGTTCAGGATGCCGTTTATTCAAACGAATATCACCTAAATAGCTCATCAAACCTTGTTCCAAGATGATCTGAATATGACCTAAATCAAAATCTCGCTTTGGTTCCGAATCAGTCTGGCTCAGTTGATCAAGCAATACCGCATATTGAACAGGGTGCTGTAATAAGCACAAAATCTCTGCATTCTGTTGGATGGCTTGCCATAAACAAGTTAGCGGTAGATCGGCTTGCCCTGTACTGCTCATACCTTGCGCCAGCAGATGCTGCCATGCGGCTTGCATCGTATTTTGCTGATGCAAGCTGGTGAACACACTCTGCCCGGTTAAAAGCTGTGGTGCAGTTGCAATCACCTCCTGACTAAAAGGAAGATGCACTTGCTTAACACCCAAAATGCTATTTAAGGATTTTCCCAGTGAATTTAGACCACGCCCCAAATCGGCCAGCAGAGGGGGATTTGATGTCCGTGTTTGCAGAATGGACTTGGGTAATAATAAGCTGACTGCACGTTGTAATCGTTGGTTCTGATTTTTTTGGTCAATCGGCTTCAGATGATGCAACAACAAATACAGCGCATATTCAACATCACTCAGCTGTGGCTGGTATTCAGGCTGATTGCGACTTAATAAACAATCAATATAAGCATAAAAAGCGCTTTCATTGCGTTGTTGCGATTGTTGTGCTGCCCATTCATAGTATTCAATCGCTTGCGTGTATTGCGTCGCCCCGGCATAAGCTTTGGCCAGTGCAATCGCATGTTGTGCACTCGGATAATGTTGTTGGAAATAATGCAAGAGATCAATTTTCGGTTGTTGATCCAGACAGCGATCCAACTGACGCAGATAGCCATTGATGTGTTGCTGATTCGGCTGTTTCACAATGAAATTCAGTCTATAGACCAAACACTGTTCATACCATGCATGTTTACGTGCATGTGACTCATAGGCATTTAGCAATTCATCTTCAATCAGCTGAATCAATTGGTCAGCATAGAGCATGTCTTCCGCATTCTCATGCCTGAATTGCCATTGTTTGGGTAAAACCACTTTAAATAAACGTAACAGAAAATGCGCACTGAGGTCAGGGCTTTGCATCGTCACCAGCATGAGCTTCTCTTGAGCTGACAGATGTTCTTTTCCCTTCTGAATACGCGCTAAACGCAATTTGAGAATCTTGGTGGGTAACATGCGCTTCCTTTCGCATTCTTCAGCCTGCTCAAGTTGCAACTTAGCAGACTGCCCCTGCTTTTGCGAATGGCTTTAGACGAGCTGTCGCAGCGCTTCTAAAGCCAATACGATGCTTGACGCTGGAGTACGATAAACAATAAAAATAAGTAAATTTATGTATTTGAAAGGCTCAGGATTTTTGCTTTCACATAATTTTCGTTAAAATGAACAAAACCGAATAGGAATTCTCTATGCAATATCGTTGCCCCAAATGTCAAAGCGCAAAAATCATGCCTGTCAGTCAAGGGATGAACAGCCCCCGTCCGAATGTACCTAAAAGTTTGGTGCTTTTAGTTCCAGCAATTTTTATTTTATTGCTCTTGGTGCTGATCAGCGTTGGCATGTGGATTTTTGGCAATGGTGCGGGACAAGGCCTGCAAATTGCGACGGTTGTCGTCTTTGCAATCTGTGTCATTGCAGGTGTTCTATTCTGGCGTGATCTACCTGATTTTAAAATTTCTATGCAAGCGTTTATGCAGGCACAGAAATATTGGAAATGCCGTGACTGCAATCATGAGTGGCAGAACTAAAATATCGAGATGGAGATTCACATCAGCTTAATGCTGATGTGAATGAGCCTGTTCTTCATTGTCAGCATGTTGATGGGTATGCTGACAGTTGATTTCTGCATCATCTTCAATCTGCAAAGTCACTTCAGCAATGCCATGCTCATGCGATAACATTTCCGTGGCAGCACGATGCAACTGATTACGATCAGCATTTGGTGCGAACAGATGAACAGTCAAATGAATATTCTTTGAGGTAATTGCCCAGACCTTCAACTGATGGATACTTTCAACACCCTCTAACGCCAGTAAATCATTTCTGAGCTTTTCAATATCCACTTCTTCAGGCACGCCTTCCAATAAAATATTGATACTCTGCTTGAGCAGAATCCATGTTCTCGGTAAGACCCAGAAACCAATCGCGACCGCAAGAATGGTATCAACCCAGTACCAGTTGGTGTAATAGATAATGACCGCACCCACGATAACTGCGACTGAACCCAGTGCATCACTCAACACTTCCAGATAGGCACCTTTCATATTCAGGCTTTCTGCTGCACTGGACATTAACAGCTTCATGGAAATGAGATTAATAATCAGGCCCAAGCTCGCCACAATCAACATACCAACACTTTGAATTTCAGGCGGTTGCGTAAAGCGCTGATACGCTTCGTACAGGATATACATGGCCACAAAGAACAACATCGACGCATTAAACAATGCTGCCAGAATCTCAAAACGCTGATAGCCAAATGTGCGCTTGTTATCCGCTGGACGTTTGGCAATTTTAATCGCCACCAACGCAATCGCCAACGCAGCGGCATCGGTAAACATATGCGCTGCATCGGACAGTAAGGCTAAACTTTGCGTTATTAAACCTGCGACCACTTCAACCACCAAGAAGGTTGAAGTCAGTATCAGCGCAATGGTGAGTTTTTTGATATTACCTTCTGTGACTGCTGCATGACTATGGTCATGCCCTTGATGTCCACTCATGTAGGACTCCTTTTATCATTATCAAAGCAAGACCTGTTGCAGTCTTACCGTCAGCCAAAGCGAAAATCGCTTTGGCTGGTTCAGATTCTTCTTAATCAAGTGCTTCATTAAGAAGATAACATAAACGGATTAAATTGCACTTTCCTGATGTTTGCTCTGTTTCGCTTCATTCATCCAACGATATACCACGGGCAGGATCAGTAAGGTCAGCAAGGTGGATGAAATAATCCCACCAATCACCACGGTTGCCAGTGGACGCTGTACTTCTGCACCCGTACCTGTAGCGATCGCCATCGGAATAAAACCAAGCGATGCAACAAAAGCAGTCATCAGAACGGGACGTAAACGCAATATCGCGCCATGCCAGGTAGCATAATGAACATCATATTGTGCCCGCAGCTCTTTAATAAAGCTGAGCATCACCAAACCATTTAATACTGCAACACCCGAAAGGGCAATAAACCCCACCCCTGCGGACATGGACAATGGGATATCACGTAGCCACAGCGCCACCAATCCACCCGACAGCGCAAACGGTACACCACTAAAGACCAACAAACTTTCTTTAAAATTGTTAAACACAGCCATCAACAGAATAAAGATCATCAACAAGGCCAATGGCACCACAATCTGCATTCTGGCTTTAGCCGAGGCAAGATTTTCAAATTGCCCACCATAACCCAGCCAATAACCGCTTGGTAATTTTTGCTGTGATAACTTCTGTTGCATCTCACCCACAAACGAGCCTAAGTCGCGATCTCGAACGTTGGTGGTCACCACGACACGGCGTTTCCCATTCTCACGACTGACCTGAGCCAAGCCTAAAATGTTTTCCACTTTTGCAACGTCTTGCAATTTGATTAATCCGCCATTCGGGAGTTGGATCGGTAACATGGCCAATTGTTGTGGCGTACGCATCACATCATCTAAACGTACGACAAAATCGAAACGGCGGTCGCCCTGTAAAATCTGCCCGACACTTTGACCACCAATACTTGCGGCAACCAAATCTTGGATCGATTTCACCGACAAGCCATATTGCGCCGCCAGTGCATGATCAATATCCACATTCAACAACGGTAAACCGTCCGTCTGCTCGACTTTAACTTCGCTCGAACCAGTAATGGTTTTCAGAGTTTGAGCAACTTTTTCAGCCTCTTGATTCAAGACCTGCATATCATCACCAAACACCTTCACCCCAATATCACTGCGCACACCTGAAATTAATTCATTAAAACGTAGTTCAATCGGTTGTGAAAACTCACTGTTATTACCCGGGATTTTCTCCACATAAGCCAACATTCGAGTCCGAAGGTCATCGATGGTTTCCGACTTATCTGGCCATTGATCACGCGGTTTTAATAACACCACGGCATCGGAAATGTTTGGTGGCATCACATCCGTTGCCACCTCTGCGGTCCCTGTCCGTGCAAAAATCGCTTTGATTTCAGGAAATTCTGCGAGTAATTGCTTCTCAACGCTTTCCTGAATTTTGAGTGACTCTTCAATCCCGGTACTCGGCGCACGCATCAACTGCAAGGCAAAGTCACCCTCACTCAGTTGTGGTGCAAACTCGCTGCCGACGCGCGAGCCGATTGCAGCAGTTAAGACTAAAATCGTGACTGCTCCTGCTATCACGACATAACGGAAAGCATAGGCTTTATCCAATAAGGCCTCATAATTGCGCTTTAATGCCGCCATCCAGCGACTTTCTTTCTCTTTCACTTCACCAGTAACAAATAAAGCCACTGCCGCAGGGACAAAGGTCACTGATAAAATAATGGCACCGATCAAGGCCAACACCACCGTCATTGCCATAGGATGGAACATTTTTGCTTCCACACCAGCCAACGCAAAGATCGGTAAATACACCACCATAATAATGATTTGTCCAAAAATCAGTGGACGTCGCGCTTGTTTCGCTGCCAAGAAAACTTCGGTGAAACGTTCAGAACGGGTCAGCAATCGCCCCTTATGATGTTGTGCTTCGGCTAGCCGTCGAATACAGTTTTCAACAATCACCACTGCACCATCGACGATAATCCCAAAATCCAGTGCCCCGAGACTCATCAGGTTGGCACTGATTTTCTGTTCCGCCATCCCCGTCAGGGTAAACAACATCGACAAAGGAATAATACAGGCGGTAATTAATGCGGCACGGAAGTTCCCCAAGAACACAAACAGAATCACAATCACCAGGATTGCACCTTCAATCAGGTTTTTGGCTACCGTTTTAATGGCCTTATCCACTAAATTACTACGGTTGTATACAGTTTCAATCACCACCCCTTCAGGCAATGAGCGTTTGATTTCCTGCATTTTGCTGTCGAGTGCCTGGGCGATCGATTTACTGTTCTCGCCCATCATCATCATCGCGATACCCAGTACCGTTTCTTCACCGTTATAGGTCGCACCACCAGTTCTCAAATCATGGCCAATCGAAACGGTTGCGACATCAGCAACACGGATCGGCAAACCATTTTTGGTGCTGACCGTCACGTTTTCAATATCTTGTACGGTTTTCAGCATACCTGGAATACGCACGGTGAGCTGTTGACCATTTTCTTCAATAAAACCCGCACCGCGGTTTTCATTATTTTCGGTCAGCACCGTTTGCAAATCGGATAACGGAATTTGCAGTTGTTGCAAACGTTTTAAATCAGGAGAAACCACATAGGTCTTGTTATATCCCCCGATGGTATTAATTTCTGCAACGCCTGGCACTCGCTGTAATTGAGGGCGAATAATCCAGTCCTGAATTTCACGCAAATCCATGGCTTGATACGGCGTCCCATCTGCTTTTTTCGCATTTGGTTCCGCCTTGACCACCCATTGATAAATCTCCCCCAGACCGGTTGAAATCGGTGACATTTGCGGGTCAATATCATCTGGCAAAGCACTCTTGGCTTCCTGCAAGCGCTGATTAATCAGCTGACGCGCCCAATAAATATCGGTTCCATCTTTAAAAATCACCGTGACTTGCGATAAGCCATAGCGTGAGATTGAGCGGGTCTGTTCCAGATTTGGAATACCAGACATGGCATTTTCAATCGGATAGGTAATCCGTTGCTCAACTTCAGGCGCAGTAAAGCCACCAGCCTGACTGTTAATTTGTACCTGTACATTGGTAATGTCAGGGACGGCATCAATCGAAAGCTTCTGATAGCTATAAATCCCAACCCCGATCCATGCCACCACAAACAGCATGACCCAGATCGCATTGCGGATTGAAAACTGAATAATCCGATCAAATAGGCCTTCCGCAGGCGGAAGCCCCAAATTATCCTTAGTGTCCATGCTCGGCCTCTCCTTTCTCGATCTCAGATTTCAAAAGGAAACTGCCTTGACTAACATATTGTTGCTTTTCAGTCAGGCCAGATTGAATTTCCACCCATTGCCCATCACTTGAATAACTGCCGAGCTGAACAGGTGTTGGCGTGAAATGCATTTGGTCTTTTTCTTGCTTGGCCACAAAAACCGTGGCTTTGCCATCGATCTGCTGAATCGCGGCTTTGGCAACCCGCAACACAGGTTTTTTATCGGTGCCATCTAGCAGCACATTCACCATTAAGTTTGGTCGTAATTCTTTGGCAGGCGTTAACACTTTGGCACGTACCTGCAAACGACCCGTTTGCGTATCTGCTGCTGTAGTTAAGGTCTGAATTTGTGCTTTAAAGCTATTATTGGTTTGCAGTGATTTAAACTCGATCTGCTGATCGGGTTGGACATTGATGTTATTCACGCTCGGTAAAATAAATTCAATCCAGAGTTGATCCAGCTGATCAATCACAAAGAGCTGCTTATCTGCAGTAATTTGCTCACCAACCACAATATCTTTCAGGCTCACCACCCCACTTAACGGTGCGGTCAAGACATAGCGCCCCTGACTGCCACTGGATGCACCCAAGGCAGATAGACGGCTTCGTGCAGCCTGTACCTGAATCTGCGCCTGACGATAGGCATTGTAGGCACGTTGATAATCCTGACGTGCCGAAACACCTTGTTCCCAGAGTTGTTTTTCACGCTGATAGTCTTGTTGGGCAAGCGTTAACGCTTGCTGCGCAATACTTAAATTGGCTTGTTGATCGACTAAATCCGGAATGAATAATGTAGCTAACACCTGCCCTTTCTTGACCTGTTGACCCAGTACGGCATTGACGCTTTCTACACGTCCAGCAAAGGTTGCTGAAACATGCGCTTGTTGATCAGTATTGGTTACCAATTTCGCAGGATAGGCAAATTGCTGACCCACCTCGCCAACACCCACCTGAGCCAGTTTAACGCCATATTCAGTCATCTGTTTGGGGCTTAGATTTAAACTGCCTTCCTCACTTTCCTTGCTTTGCCCAGCTTCACCTTCTGCATGCCCGTCTTCACCCTCAGCATGGCTATCGCCCGCACTAGCGGCATCACCACCAGCTTTGTTCTTGCCAGTGAAAAATAATAATGCGCTGAGGACTAAGCCAACCACGACAACCAGAATGACCCAAAACCACTGCTTTTTAGATTTATTTGTCGACATTATTCTGCTCCTACTACAGTGGGAAGGTTATTGGTATCTTTCCAAAGGGTTTGATTAATCTGGTTTAAAGCATCTGTTGAGCTCACAACACTTGGCTCAATACCGAGTGCTAAACTCTCCGCTTCAATTTGTTTTTGCCATGCACTTTTCAGCAATTGCACTTTATTTAAACGCTGATCTTGCAATTGCATGGTGGCTTGCTGCACATCGGTAATGGCATATTTACCCACTTTAAAACCCAGCAACATTTTTTCTTGTACGCTTTCAGACAGTGGAATTTGTCGTTGGTTGACCAAATCAAACTGTTGTTTTAAACCCATCAGTTCAGCGGTAAGTGTCTGAATGGCATTTAAGTTTTGCTGTTTGTAAAACTGCTGCTGTTTGACCAGCAAATCTTGTTTGGCGTTGGCAATCCGCAGAGAATATTGCTGACGGTTAAAAATATTCAAAGGAATCTCGACACCCACTCTGAACTTGTTATCCGTGGAGTTTGTATCTGCACTTTTACTTTGCACCATGCCCAGATTGATCGTTGGATTCGGGCGGTTGGATGCTTTTAAATAATCAATATTGGCTTTTTGTCGCACAATATCGAGCTGAATTGCACGCTCAAATAAATTGTCCTGCAAATAGCTTTGCAAATCTTGTTGCTGCGGCCAAGCATTGGCCATTTCAGCGGAGTAGCGATTGTCGGTACTGCCCCACAAATTTGCCAACTGACGCTTTGCTGTGGCTAAAGCCAGTTCGGTTTGCTGAAATAAACGCTGATTCTCAATATGTGCCATTAACGTACGGTCTAAATCGACCTGTGCGATACTGCCTGCTTTCAGTCTTAAACGTGTCGCATCTAAAGTCGCCTGACTGGTTTTTAACTGTGCCTGTACCACATCATGCTCAAGCTCTAAAATCACCACTTGTGACCAAAGATATTTGACAGCGAGCTCTAGCTGCGCGTCGTAAAGCGCCTGATTAAGCCCCACTTGGGTCGCTTGCACATCGGCGAGTTTGACCGCAGCACGGCGTTGGCCAAAAACATCCAGTTTTTGCGACACACCAAATTCAAGCTCTTTATCCTTACCAGACCTGAAATCCGTTTGCTGGATAGAGACACTTGGGTTTGCCCATAAAGCGGCTTGTTTGACATTGGCCTCGGCAATCCCCTGCTGGGTTTGCCATACCCCCATGCTTGCTTGATGTTGTTTAACATCTTGCAAAACTTGTTCAAAGCTCAGGTTACGTTGTACCACCTTGCTTGGTGGTTGATTGGCATCAAGCAACGTCTCTGCTGCAATGGATGGACTCAAAACGGCAGTGCTTAAGGCAATCGCGATGACTGACCACTGCAATGACAATTGAATACGATTTTTCTGCGTATGCTGCTCAATCGCATGGATACGCTGATTTAAACGAAAAGACATATAAAGCCCCGCAAAATAATAAGATTACGGTGGGCTATTTTTCGGCTACCCCACCTATAGCGGGGTCAATACAGGGGGCGGATTTAATCCGATTAAATGTGGGGACTGATACGAATTAGACCAGTAATATTTTTGTTCTGCTTTATGCATCCGCAACATGGGTTCATTCAGTTGCTGTTGAACTTCAGCCACCACCACATGGAAGCAGGAAGGTAAATGATCATGATGATCTTGCAGACTGAGCGGCATCGGTAAGTCAGAGACATCCTGATCTACCACGACTTGCTTTTTCTCTGGTACATGATGCCCGAAATGGTTTAGGCTGCTGTACTCACTTGAGGTTTCATGCGCGCAAAACGCTGCCGCCACATTCCAGAAACTTTGGAACATGAACAGACTCAGCAAGACGGTCACGAAAACAGTTGAGCGTTGCAACAGCACACCCTTACAGTAAATTGCACAAAGGCACTATAGCAGGCTATCGCGATGTAATAAAATTACAAAACAATTTTTAGTCAATTTCTCACTGATTTAAAAAGTTTTTTCGTCGACTTTGATCACTATAATTTTTCTTTGACAGGTATTTTATGTCTAAAATCTTCTCTATTTTGCTGTTGGCTTTGGGGCTTAACCTCAGCGGATGTGCCACCACCCTTCTTTCAACAGCACTTCCCAATGAGACCAGCCGCATTCAAACCGATACTATAAAAACCGACCAGATTATTGCACTGGGGCAAGCCATTCAAAACCAGCAAAGCCAAGGACTGGTGTTTATTGGTCAGGATTTTAATTATTTAATGACGGATGGGAGTGCTGAGCTACTTAAGCTTCTGCATGCAATTCCAGCGCAACAGCGATCTTTCAGCGGCGCATCTCCTTTGCTTCTCACGATGGAAGATCCAAATCATTTTCGTGGCGTCTTACAAATTCAATATAATACCCGCATGGTTGATCTCAATCAGAAGCAAAAGGATTTATTAAAGTCTTTAGGCTTTAGACAAAATTTTGACTTGATTCAAAATCAGCAAACCGCTCCTTATCCTTATATTAATGTTTTTTTCAAAGGCCAGTTGTATCAGCGCTTGGATAGCCAAAAAATTCAGCAAAAATTAGCAGTACCATATCCTGTTCAGCTACAGCAAGAAACAACCATTACCACCAAACATCCAGTGAAACGAGCAACTCGTACGGTGTTATATCCTTTAGCCATGGTTTTTGATGTTGTAACCATTACGCCGCTATTAATCTGGTCAGATCTGCGTGGCGATTTTAATAAATAGCTGGAGGTTAATGCTAACGCTCACTTTTGAATGGTTAGCATTATCAGCTCATTCTTTAAAATACAATCATGAGCTTTATTTATTATAACTAAAAAGTCTCATTGATTTAAATCAATAAAGACCTTCTATATGAAGAAAAAGTGGATCATACTCCCTGTTCATTCTTTTTAATATAACGGCTTAAATAAACGTGACCGTGTTTACATTTTAATCTCATTATATACATAAATAAATTAACACAAACTAATAAAAAGATTTATATTCAAATCACAATAATGAAAAAGCTTGAACTAAAGGAGACTGCCATGAATCTAAATATCGTAAAACAACAATTGCGCTCATGTTTCCTTAGCTTTAAGGAGAATGATGCTGTTCCTGAATCAGAGCGAGAAATTAATAAAGCACAATTCTTCGAAAGTTTAGCAATCAGTGATCACTATAAAGAAGATCACTATACCATTTCCTCTAATGATCGAAATGCAATGTGGTACTTTTTACGTGCCGCACTAAGAGGTAATTCGAATGCCGCATTTAAATTAGGTGAAAGTTACTTACACGGTGAACTCGGTTTAGATAAGGACTATAAAAAAGCCCAATATTGGCTAGAAAGAGCAATGAACCAAGGCCATCCTCAGGCAAAAGATTACCTTTATACTGCATTTAGTGAACTGGCTTTTTCATAAGCTAAAAAAAACCAGCTTAAAAGCTGGTTTTTTGTTTCAGGTCTTAGCCTGTGATTTTTTTGTACTTGGTCCGTTTTTGAGCGGCATCATCACCTAAACGAGATTGGCGGTAAGCCTCATATTCTGCATAGTTACCTGTGTAGAATTCTGGCTGTTCGTTCTCAAATGACAAGATATGCGTTGCAATACGGTCAAGGAACCAACGGTCATGCGATACCACCATCACAGTGCCTGGGAAGACCAGAATTGCATCCTCAAGCGCACGTAAGGTTTCGATATCCAAGTCGTTCGATGGCTCATCCAGCAAGATCACGTTTGCGCCCATCTGCAAGATCTTTGCCAGTTGTAAACGGTTACGTTCACCACCAGACAATTCACCTACACGTTTTTGCTGATCTTGACCTTTAAAGTTAAAGCGACCGATATAAGCACGTGATGCGATTTCATAATCACCAATTTTCAGGATATCTAAACCGCCAGAAACTTCTTCCCAAACCGTTTTGTTGTTATCCAAGGTGTCACGAATCTGACCGACGTAAGCTACTTTAACTGACTCACCTAAAGTCACAGTCCCCGTATCCGGTTGCTGTTCGCCAGTCATCATACGGAATAAAGTGGTTTTACCCGCACCATTTGGACCAACGATACCCACAATCGCTGTAGGAGGGACAGTGAAAGTCAGGTTTTCATAAAGTAAGCGACCATCGAATGATTTACTGATCCCTTCCACTTCCACAACTTTGTTACCCAAACGTGGGCCAGGTGGAATGTAGATTTCAGATGTTTCATTACGTTGTTGGAATTCTTTAGAGTTAAGCTCTTCAAAACGTTCCATACGCGCTTTGTTTTTCTTTTGCTGACCTTTGGCATTTGAACGAACCCATTCAAGTTCTTTTTTCAATGCTTTAGCAAAAGATTCTTCTTGTTTCTGTTCCTGCTCTAAACGGGCATTTTTCTGTTCCAACCAAGAAGAATAGTTACCTTGGTAAGGAATACCATGTCCACGGTCAAGTTCAAGAATCCACTCAGCCACGTTATCCAAGAAATAACGGTCATGCGTAATCGCCACGATCGTACCTGGGAAGTCTTTCAAGAAACGCTCTAACCAAGACACGGATTCAGCATCTAAATGGTTGGTCGGTTCGTCAAGAAGTAACATGTCTGGCTTAGACAACAATAAACGGCACAGTGCAACACGGCGACGTTCACCACCTGAAAGCAAGGATACATCAGCGTCCCAAGCGGGCAGGTTCAATGCATCCGCAGCAATTTCAAGCTGATTGTTCAGGTTGTGGGCATCCCATGCATGGATGATCGATTCCAATTTTTCCTGCTCTTTCGCAAGTGCATCGAAATCTGCATCTGGTTCAGCATATTCAGCAAAAACCTGGTCAAGACGCGCCAAAGCATCCAGTGCTTCACGTACGCCATCTTCAACGTTACCACGAACGTCTTTGCTTGGATCAAGTGGCGGTTCTTGTTCTAAGTAGCCGATTTTGATTCCTGGTTGTGCACGTGCTTCACCTGAGAAATCTTTATCTACGCCAGCCATAATACGGAGTAAGGTTGACTTACCTGCACCGTTCAAACCAAGCACACCAATTTTTGCGCCCGGGAAAAATGATAAAGAGATGTCTTTTAAGATTTCGCGCTTCGGCGGAACCATTTTCGACACTCGGTTCATCGTATAAATATATTGGGCCACGCAGGACTCCTCAATTGAAAAACCAATACATCGCAAATAAAGCGAATAAATAATCGGGCGTATTATACGCTGAAAACCCAATCGACTTGAAGTTAAGTTAGGATTTGTTTATCCCGAACGGCAGATTTTATTTTTCAAGACATTACAGGATCGAATGATTTCACTTTTATCAAAAGATTTTCCATGGGCAGAGCACTGGTTATATCAGGAAAAACGCTATACAGCGCAAAATTTATGCACCATTTTGGATAAAATATGCGCTAGACTCGGTCAGTATTTAACTCACGTAGATGATGTAATCATGACCTATAAAGATGAAACTTTAGCCATTCATGCGGGATATTCACCAGAAGCGACCACCAAAGCCGTGGCCGTGCCGATTTATCAAACGACCTCTTATGCCTTTGATAATACGCAACATGGTGCAGATTTATTTGATCTCAAAGTACAGGGCAATATCTATACCCGAATCATGAATCCGACCACAGCCGTGCTGGAACAGCGTATTGCAGCACTGGAAGGCGGGATTGGTGCCTTGGCTTTAGCCTCTGGCATGGCTGCGATTACATATGCGATTCAAACCATTGCCGAAGCGGGTGACAATATTGCATCGGTATCGACCTTATATGGTGGTACTTATAACCTGTTTGCTCACACCTTGCCAAAGCAAGGCATTGAAGTCCGTTTCTTCGACTATCAAAACCCAGAGGCATTGCGTCAGATTATTGATGATAAAACCAAACTGGTCTTCGTTGAGTCGATCGGTAACCCACTCGGCAATATCATCGACTTAGACGTGATTGCCAAAATTGCACATGAATACGGCGTACCTGTGATTGTAGATAATACGGTGGCCACACCTGCGTTGCTCAAACCTTTTGAATTTGGTGCAGATATTGTGATTCATTCACTGACCAAATATATCGGTGGTCATGGCAACAGTATTGGTGGCGTGATTGTCGATAGTGGGAAATTCCCTTGGGGCAAATATCCTGAACGCTTTAAAGCCCTGAATACGCCAGACCCAAGCTATCACGGTGTGAATTATGTCGAAGTATTGGGTGAAGCGGCTTATATTGCACGTGCGCGCGTGGTGCCATTGCGCAATACAGGCGCCGCGATTAGCCCTCTCAGCGTATTTTTGATTCTACAAGGCCTGGAAACTTTGAACTTACGCATGGAGCGCCATACTGAAAATGCCATCAAGGTTGCTGAATATTTAAAACAGCACCCGAAAGTAAAATGGGTGAATTATGCAGGCCTCTCCGATCACCCACAGCATCATTTGGCCCAAAAATATGTGAAAGGTAAACCTTCCGCCATCCTGTCTTTCGGCGTCCAAGATGGATTGGCTGGGGGGACACGTTTTATTGATGCATTACAGCTATTTACCCGCTTAGTCAACATTGGCGATGCCAAAAGTCTGGCTTGCCATCCTGCGACGACCACCCATCGTCAACTCAATGCCGAAGAGCTAAAGTCAGCTGGGGTCAGTGAAGACCTCGTCCGCTTGTCTATTGGGATTGAGCATGTAGATGACCTGATTGCGGATCTTGAACAGGCCCTTGCACACGTTTAATTTGAATGAAATCGATTAGCCCCGGATACGGGGCTTATTTTTATACAAATACTCAAAAATATTATTTCTTTTTCAACTATTACAACATCTTACTTTAGAGCTTTTAATCTAAAAACTATTATTTTTCAGATATTTACACTAGACAAACAAAAAATATCGACTATTATTAGACCAAAATAAATTGCAATGTTAATCGCAATAAGAAAGCATTGCATACAACAGCGTGATTAATGTAGGACACTTACATGAATGCAAAACTCAAAAAACTTTTTCAGCAAAAAGTCGACGGTAAAACAATCATTGTCACTGGTGCATCAAGTGGCATTGGTTTAACGGTTTCAAAATATCTTGCTCAGGCAGGTGCCCATGTCTTATTGCTCGCTCGTACGAAAGAGAAGTTAGATGAGGTCAAAGCAGAAATCGAAGCTGAAGGAGGTAAAGCCTCTGTTTTTCCATGTGATCTAAATGAAATGGAATCGATTGATGCCGTTTCAAAAGAAATTTTGGCGGCGGTGGATCATATCGATATTCTGGTCAACAACGCAGGTCGATCAATTCGTCGTGCCGTACACGAGTCAGTGGACCGCTTCCATGACTTCGAACGAACCATGCAGCTCAATTATTTCGGTGCAGTTCGTCTAGTGCTGAATATCTTACCGCATATGATGCAACGTAAAGATGGTCAGATCATTAACATCAGCTCGATTGGTGTATTGGCCAATGCAACCCGTTTCTCGGCGTATGTGGCTTCTAAAGCAGCGCTGGATGCATTTAGCCGTTGTTTGTCTGCAGAAGTTCATTCACACAAAATTGCGATCACCTCTATTTATATGCCGTTGGTCCGTACGCCAATGATCGCACCGACCAAGATTTATAAATATGTCCCGACGCTTTCTCCAGAAGAAGCAGCAGACTTGATTGCTTATGCCATCGTGAAACGTCCAAAGAAAATTGCCACCAACCTCGGCCGCCTTGCGTCAATTACATATGCCATCGCGCCTGACATCAACAATATTTTAATGTCCATTGGTTATAACTTGTTCCCAAGCTCTACCGCCTCTGTGGGTAAACAAGAGAAATTAAACCTGATCCAACGCGCCTATGCACGTTTATTTCCAGGTGAGCATTGGTAGTCTTTTGTCACCAGGTTCAATAAAAAACAGCCAATCTTTTGATTGGCTGTTTTTTATTTGCAAAAGACTTTAGCTTACTTGGTTGATCCAGTCCGTAGTTTTACGGATCGCCACCTCTACATTACCGGTTGAGATCTGCCAACGCTGTTTGAACTGCTGTAAATCGGCTTGTTCTAAAGGTTCAGTTCTTAGGAAATCTAACATTTCCGTAGACATTTCTAGTTTCTTCGCCAACCATTGCCACTTTAAAATTAGTTTCAATAAACCGATCGGAACCTGCCGTGTGGGAGCCTTGACTTGCAACTGAGCAGCAATCATGCCTGTCAATTGAGGCAGGCTGAGCTGATGCTCGCTGACTACCAACATCGATTGATTCACTAAATCCTGATCCATCGATGCCTTCACCATGATCTGACACAAATCATCGACACGGATCAGAGGTAGATAATGTTGGGCGGTTGCAGGGATGGCGCTCATTTTTCCCCGCTTTAACAAATCAATCATTTGCGCGATCGGCTGATTTGTGGGTATTTCACCGGACTCCTCATCGCCAACAACTGTTGCTGGATGGATGATGGTCCAGTCAACAGATAACTGTTGCGCCTGCTGTATCCATGCAAAATGAGCTTCTACTTTCGATGCCTCATAGGCACCTAAATGCTGGTAAACTGCGAGCCAATTGGTCTTGTCAGGCCGATCAAGGCAAACTCCCGCTTGTTCTAAATGATTTTGAATCGTCAACATATAACCCGAAACATGGACAGCGCGTTTTAAATCACAATGCTGATGCACACAATCTAATAAATTCAATGCACCTTTAACATTGACAGTCCTTGCCTGCTGCATACTGAGATTCCATGCAAATAATCCACTGCTATTATATAAGGTGTTGACGGACTTTAATTTGTCCCAGTCCTCGCGGCTGATGGCCAAATCCACCTGCGTTATATCACCTTGAATAAAAATCAGTTGATCCAAGGAAATACCCTTTTGACTAAGCCAATGCATAAGTATTGTTTGCTGTTTCGCCTGATTCCGAACCAAGGCAAAGACCGAGTAGCCCTGTTTCAAGAGTTCCAAAATTAAGTAACGACCAATAAATCCTGTTGCACCTGCAACCAAAGCGACTGGTTTATCTTGCTGTATTCTGAAGTTGTTATGATCCATCTCTCACGCTCTTTTGATTGAATATAGGCATAGGCTAAAGGATGGAGTACACTCAATGGTCAAGGGATTTATGCAATTACTTTTTAAAATAACAAAGGATATTCATTATGTTGATTGGACAGTTGGCAAAACAGGCCGATCTTAGTCGAGATACCATTCGCTTTTATGAAAAAATGCAGTTGATCCAGTCGATGACCTGCAATAATGGCTATAAAGATTACCCTGAACAAACCCTACAACAACTCCAATTGATTCGTACTGCTAAAAATCTAGGCTTTGCGCTGAGTGAAATTAAACAGATCTTGGCAATGACGGTACAAGATGAAATTCCTGCCGCACAGCTCCAAACAATCCTTCAGGAAAAGCTCAGCCGGATCGATGAAAAAATTGCCCAACTTGATCAAATCAAAGCAATGCTGCATAAACTGACACAAGGAGAACCATGTCCATTAAGAGCAGACTGTGCTGTTCCAGGACTCAATTAATGACCATAAAAACATGCTTGCATCTCAATAATAGCGATGTGTATAAATCAAAACTTATCCACAGCTTTGCTGCATTAAGCAGCAACTCCCCCTACTGCTTTATCCATAAGCCTATTTTCTAAATCATTCGTTTGCAGTCTGATCATCAAATCTAGCTACACTCATCCTCATGCACGGGCTTAAAGCGGAATCATAAAATTAAACTCATCTACATGCTTTCATGACAATCGACGTACATGACACCATATGCTTTACTGAAAAGAATCCCCCTCCCATAACTCAATTAATTGCTTTTTAAAAACATTAAATTCTCAATATTGACTATTTTGACATTCTTCCCCTGTTAAAGAGTCAGTAAAAAATCGTGCCTATTCTCCACATATAAAAATGTTTTCATAAAAAACATACAAAATAGTGCCATTTTCATGCTTTTTTAGCGGTATATAACATTCTGTAAAGATTCAGTTACAGAATCTTGCTTGGTTGAAAAGGAACGTATATGAGTCAGACATATAGCAAGGAAGAAAGAACAAGCCGTATCAAGGGTATTGTCGGTGCGGCATCAGGGAATCTAGTTGAATGGTTTGATTTCTATATTTATGCAGTTTTTGCGGCTTATTTTACCCATGCCTTAACTGCACCAGATATGGAACCAACCACCAAAGCCATTTATGTTTGGGGGGTGTTTGGTGCCAGCTTCTTTATGCGACCAATTGGGAGCTGGTTGTTCGGACGGATTGCTGACCGTCAGGGCCGTAAGCAGTCGATGGTCATTTCGATTTGCTTGATGGCACTCAGCTCATTCCTCTTTGCCGCTTTACCGACCTATGATCAAGTCGGAATGTGGGCACCGTTTTTACTGCTTATGGTGCGTTTATTACAGGGTCTCTCTGTCGGTGGAGAGTACGGTGCTGTGGCGACCTATATGAGTGAACTGGGTTTAAAAGGACAACGCGGCTTCTTTGCTTCCTTCCAGTATGTCACCTTGTCAGGGGGGCAGTTACTGGCCAGCTTGCTGGGAGTAATCTTGCTTGGTTTCATGACTGAGCAGCAATTGAATGATGGTGGCTGGCGTATTCCATTTGTTATTGGTGGTATGGCGGCATTGCTTTCGTTAGTTGCACGAAGCCGCTTAGAAGAAACTTTATCGCATGAAGATGCTGAGCGTGAAGAATCGGGCAGCTTAATCGCTTTGCTGAAGCAGCACTGGAAAACCTTCTTATTAGTGGTGGGCTATACTTCTGCAGGTTCACTGACCTTCTATGTGGTCACCGTGTACTCAAAAACCTATCTCACCAATATCGGCATGGATGGCAAAACCGTTGGTTTCATCATGACCACTGCCTTGTTTGTGTTTATGTTGGCTCAACCGCTATTTGGTATGCTTTCTGACCGTATTGGCCGTCGTGCATCCATGCTGGCCTTCAGCTTACTCAGCGCCATCTTTATCTATCCAGTGATGGTGACGGGCATGCGTAGCTTTGCCGATTCGCCAGTCATGATCACCTTATTGTTGATTTTCCTGATGATGTTACTGAGCTTCTATACCTCGATCAGTGGTCTGGTCAAAGCTGAAATGTTTCCACCACATGTTCGTGCTTTGGGCGTTGGTTTTTCTTATGCAGTCGGTAATGCCTTGTTTGGCGGTTCTGCTCCCTCGGTGGCCTTATTGTTCAAAGATGCAGGCATAGAAAATACCTTCTTCGTCTACGTGATTATTATGCTGTTGATCTGTTTCTTCTGTAGTTGGGCAATACCGAAAAAACCTGAATATCTGGAACATGATCATTAACTCAAGCTCCTAAAACTCCAACCACTTTTGCTGTAGCAAAGGTGGTTTTTTTATATGCGGTATTCATCATGCATAAGGGTTTAACTTCACCAAGTGTTTTAAACCACTATTTACCAACATTGCGGTCCGAGATTTTGGACGTCTTTGTCCTTCCTGCTGGGTAAATTCAATCATGTTTTGACTGAAATCCAGGCGCGGATACTGCTGCTGTAATTGTTGTCTGAACAGGCTGGAAAATTCAAAACCGCGACTGCCAATCACATCACAACTGGCAGCCTGTTGCAGTAAATGTGCCTCGACCCCTTCATCCAATGCGACATAAGGATTCATATGCAGGCTGATTGCGTCAAACAGTTGATCTGCGCGTAAGTCTTGCCAGCCTCGTTGAATTGACCAGTCTTTTGCAGCATATGCCCCTTGCCCGGCAAAACAGCGACAGTTTGCATGATACTGATCATATTGCTTCGTCATACCCAAATCATGCAATAAACACGAAACTGCCAATAATTCATCATCGCGTTTTAATTGTTGCATCTTGGCAAATGCAACGGCATAACACCATGTGCGCAGACAATGATTTTGCAAAGCCTCTGCGCTGCAAGATTGCATTAACTCCAATGCCTGTTGTACCTCTAAGCTATCAGGTAACTTTAGATCGTCCAGATTCAATTGAAACTGAGATGCAGGCCTTATACGGTGCGACAAGCTATACATGTTTATGCTCTGTTTGAGCACAGGCAGCAGACTATGGCGTAGTAGCGCCATGCGATCTTTTAAGGATAAATCACCCGAACTTTGCACCATCCAGGCTTGTCGGCCAATCCGCATGTTCATCTCACTGGATAAATTAGAGCATTTACTCTAATTTATCCAGTCCTCAAAAGTCAAAGTTTTAATCGCTTTTATCCTGAGCACATGTATGAGGTCGTTCATCTTGATGAAGACTATTCTTTAGCTGCCCTATTGCCTTAGGGTGATTTTATGCAAGAGTCCAAAATAGAATTAATATTTCTTTATTTATCAATTATTTTTAAATTTCACCTACCACTATTATTTATTAAAATTTAAATGATCTGGCGATTTATTCGCCTTTTCGTTTAATTTTCCTGCTTAAATTTAAGTTTAAATTAAGTTTTTATGCATAATGGACGGCGCTTCATTTTTTTATTTTTGGTGTATTTTTAACACTTTTTTATGGCAAGAGGTTACAACTTAAGGGAGTAAATAATGCTTACGCTGATAGGTATTCTAATTATTGTGACGATTGTCGTGCTGCTCATGTCTGGTAAAACCAGTCCGATTGTAGCCATGTCGATTGTTCCACTGATTGGCGCTTTAATTGCAGGCTTTTCGATTAGCGATATTTCCGGCTTCTTTGAAGCAGGGCTATTAAAAGTCAGCAAAGTGGCCACCATGTTTTTATTTGCCATTTTGTTTTTTAGTATTTTAAAAGAGTTACATGTCTTTGATCCAATGATTCGAAGCATGGTGCGTATGACACGCGGTAATGTGGTGATTGTTGCCGTCATGACCACCTTAATTGCGGCTGTTGTGCATCTGGATGGTTCAGGTGCAGCCACTTTTCTCATCATTATTCCCGCATTACTTCCACTTTACCGCAAATTAGGGATGAGTCCTTACCTGATGCTATTGCTAATGGCAGGCAGCATGGGGGTGATGAACATGGTTCCGTGGGGTGGTCCTTTAGGACGTGCCTCAGCCGTTACAGGAATTGAAGCAGCAGAACTCTGGCGTAGCCTGATCCCGGTTCAGGTGGTTGGGGTACTCGGTATGATGGGTTTTGCTGTTCTGATGGGGCTTCGTGAAAAAAAACGGATCTTGGCCGCCCAAGCTTTCGGCACCACGCCATTTGAACAAGATTGTATGGCCGCAGATCTTGCAGAAGATACACAAGAACAAGTAAAGCCTAAAAAGTTCTGGTTTAACATTGCCTTGGTTATTCTTGCCGTGATCTGTCTTGCATTTGGTCTGTTCTCAGCCCCTTATGTCTTTATGATTGCCTTATCGCTGGTTTTACTGGTGAATTTCCCCAAACCTAGAGAGCAAATGGCTGTTATTAGCCGCCACGCGCCACAAGCACTTAGCATGGTTGCCATTATTTTTGCTGCTGGTGCCTTTTTAGGGATTCTCTCCGAATCTGGTATGTTGCAATCGATTGCACTGGATCTGATCAAGATTTTGCCAAGTACATGGGTAGGTAGTCTACATATTCTGGTGGGTATGCTCGGCGTTCCAATGGACTTATTTACCAGTACCGATGCCTACTATTTTGCCTTGCTCCCGATCGTACATGAAGTCACCTCAACAGCTGGAGTTTCTGCTCACTCGGTGGTTTATGCCATGGCTATTGGCAATAATGCGGGAACCTTCGTCAGCCCATTCTCACCCGCCACTTGGCTGGCTATGGGGCTGGCAGGAACGGATATGGGACGTCACTTACGCTATTCCTTTGGCTGGATCTGGTTATTTAGCTTTTTCACCTTGGGTGTGGGCTTCTTGCTTGGCCTGTACTAATCGTTGTAACCGTCAAAAAGCATACTCAGGTATGCTTTTTTTATGTCCGACTAAAGTTGGGCTTTTAATAATCCATCGAGCCAATCAATAAAATCTTGAAGATATTTGGGACGATATTGGCGATCCGTCAGTAAAATATTGACGGGCAACTGCAAGTTTGGAATATCCATAAATAAGCGCTGTAACTGACCTTGCTGAACATAGGCAGCTGCATCAAATTCAGGAATTTGAATGATGCCAATACCGGCTAAACCCGCTTGAATATAAGCTTCAGTATTTTCAATCAACAAGCGATACGGCAGCTTGATCCGCTGGTCCTGAAAGACCAGTTCACTAAATTCACGATAATGCTTGGCAACATGATAATCCACAGCGAAATGCTGCTGAAGCTCATCTACATGCTTTGGTTCACCAAACTCTGCCAGATATTGCGGCGAAGCCACCGTCCAGATCTGAGTGTGGGTAATGGGCCGAATCAATAAATACTCATCCTGCACCTGCCCCACACGTACCACACAATCAAGCTGTTGCTCGATCAAATTGGAGAAATCATCACTACCGTTGATCAGCACTTTGACCTTGGGATAACGCTGATAAAAAGAAAATAAATGAGGAAGGAGAATCTGGGTAACCATTCGTTTTGGCATCCCGATACTGATCGTGCCCTCTTGGCTGCGTGCCTGACGTTTAAAACGATTCAACTCTTTTAACTGCATGACCAGACGTAATGCCTCGTCATAAAATAAACTTCCTTCATGCGTTAATGCCACCTTACGGGTGGTTCGATAAAACAGCAGCACTTCATATTCTTTTTCCAATGCCTGTATGGCATAGGTTACGTTCGAACGCGGCAATCCGAGTTGTACTGCAGCTTGTGCAAAAGACTGTTTCTCTGCAACCAAACAGAAAATTTTTAAACGATCAATCTTGTCCATTTTATTATTCAACTTTGTTGCACAATCAGTTCCATACTAACAACTATTTCAAACAAATAAATTGGATTAGGATGATTTTCATGCCAAAACAACACGAGAACGATCCTATGTCACAACATCAATTAAAGGGCAAAACCGTCTTGATCACGGGTGGTGCTAAAAACCTTGGTGGACTAATTTCACGTAAATTTGCCGAACAAGGTGCAAATTTATTGATTCATTACAATAGTGCTGCCACGCAAGCCGACGCGGAACAAACCTTAAAAGACGTACAAGCATTTGGGGCAAAAGCGATTTTGGTCCAAGCCGATTTAGCTGACATTCAAAATATCGAACAACTCTTTATTACCGCCAAAGCCGAATTTGGTGGCATCGATATTGCCATTAATACTGTAGGGCGAGTGCTGAAAAAACCATATCTGGACACCACCGAACAAGAATTTGATGGCATGAATGACATCAACAACAAAATTGCCTATTTCTTTATTCAATCGGCTGGCCGTCATCTCAATGCGAACGGCAAAATCTGTAGTATCGTGACCAGTCTGCTTGCCGCCTATACAGGTCTTTATTCAACCTATGAAGGTCTAAAAGCACCGGTCGAGCACTATACCCGTGCTGCATCGAAAGAGTTTGGCGCGCGTGGTATCTCGGTAACCGCCGTTGCACCTGGGCCTATGGATACGCCGTTTTTCTATGGTCAGGAAACACCTGAAGCCGTGGCTTACCATAAATCGGCGTCCGCCTTGGGTGGACTGACCAAGATCGAAGATATTGAACCTTTAGTTCGCTTTCTAGTCACAGATGGCTGGTGGATTACAGGCCAAACCATTTTCGCCAATGGCGGTTATACCACACGTTAATTTTGAGACTTACTCATGCTTGGGCATGGCTTGCCACTGCCCAAGTCGACTAAGGCAGCCAAAAGACCAAGGCATAAAAACAGGCCAGACTAAGGAAAATTGTCAGCAAGGTATGCTTGACCTTATAAGCAATTGCAATGGTTAGAATTGTGGCAAGAAAATACGGGTTCAATAAAGTCTCACGAAAGCTACCCTGCTCATCCATAAACACAATCGGGGTCGCAATCGCAGTCAACAAACACGGTGCAGAATATTGTAACGATTGCTGAAACCATTTCGGTAGCCGTAAAGGGATATTCGGTTCCAGCAGCATATAGCGATTCATAAACACCACGATTGCCAGAACAATCAGAAGAGACCAACTCATGCTGTACGCTCCCGAAGATTCTGTATACAGGTGGCCGTCAACATTCCAATCACGCCCGCCAAGATCGCAGCACTTTTGATGCCCAAGCTCAGGAAAACCAAGGTTAAACCCACAGAGACCAACACACCCACCAAGGTATTCAGGTTTTTAATAAAAGGAATCACAATCGCAATAAAGGTGGCAACAATAGAAAAATCCAGATGGTATTGATCCAGATTTGGCACAGAGGCCGCCAACAGGATCCCGCAAACACTAAACAGTACCCAACACAGATAGAAGCAACTGCCTGCTCCCAATAAATAGTAAATATAATGCGGCTGCTTTTTAATACTGACCGCGAACAGCTCATCCGTCAGTAAAAAGCCCAACAGTAAACGATGCTTTAATGGCTGTTTGGCAATGTCTTCACGTAAATACAGCGCATATAAATAATGCTGGGTGGTAATCAGAAATACGGAAATGATAATCGTGAGTGCGGGTGTTCCAGCCATCACTAAACCTAAGGTCATCAATTGCGCCGCACCAGCAAAAACCAAGGCTGACATGCCAATCGCTTGTAGGGTGGTCAGTCCCGCCTGTATCGCCATGGAGCCCGCAAGCAAACCCCAAGGTAGAACTGCAAAGCATAGAGGCAGTATTTTAATCACACCGTTTAAAAATACCCGAGATGCGGCCATTGGCGTGTTATCTGTTATGGTCTCACTTAACATCAACATCACAATTTTTCATACAAGATCAGCAAACTATGCCAAAATTCGATCAATCAAAATTGTATAAAATTGCTGTTTTATGTGAGATAGGCGATATACCCTCCTGGGGTAATGCCAAAAGTTTGACGAAAATGTCGGCTAAAATGACTTTGATCCGAAAAACCACATTGCTGCGACACTTCGGACAAATTCAGCCCTTGCCTTAAGAGTCTTTGTGATTTCTGCAAACGAGCCTGTATCAACCATGCATGCGGAGATAGTCCCACATATTTTTTAAATTGACGTAGAAAATGCCACTGGCTCAGATTGGCGATCGCAGCAAGTTCAGCCAAGGAAAATTCTTGTTCAGGCATACTCGCCATCAACTCTTTGATATTGAGAATGCGCTGCTTGGCATTACTCAAATCCACGATTTGCGGTTTGACTTGGCTATACTTCGACACCAGCCATGCAATCGTAGACAAGAATAAGGTCTGCTTTAATAAGGTATTGTTCTGTTGTTCCAGTAAATCAAACAGTAAACGAAATTGTTGCGCTAAACCTTCATCATGCAATACCGCTTCTCTAAACCAAGGTGCTGTGCCGTGCACGGTAGTTAAATCACGTGTCAGCTCATAAAAGACTTCAGGGGTTGGATAGATTGCGCGATAACGCCAGCCTGTTTCTACCGCCGAAGATCCGGTATGCACTTCATCGGCATTGACCAGAATAATATCGCCCTGTGGTGCCACATGATTGCCCCCTGTGCGGTAGAAGCGTTGTGCACCCTCTTCAATTACACCGATGCAAAATCCTTCATGAACATGCCGTGAAAATTCCTGCTGATAGTAGCTAGCTTTCAGCATTTCCAGACCACCCAGTTCCTCTAGGTGTAAATAATCGACTTGTTCACGAGGTCTACGCGACATCACGACCTCCTTTAATTTTTTGCATCAAATCAGGTTAACCCAATTGAATCAGATTTATAGAATAAAATTGCTGTTTGTTCAAAACAAAGATCAATGGGGCTAAATAAACGCCGATGGCACACTCTGCATTTTTAAAGTTAAACCGATTCATTTAAATAAGGCCTCTATTTTAGATCATCGAAATCGCAGTAAATTAAACAGCAAAGCGTCGTTTAAATAGATTTAATTCTTAATCAAAATATTCTAAAATCCGCGCATAATTTATGCAATAAATTGTAATAAAACCAAAAGTTAAAAATTGAGAGAAACAGATGTTAAATCCTTTGCACCCTAAAAAATTAATCCCTTTAAGCTATGCCATTGCACTGAGCCTTTCAGTAGTAGCAACCACAACCTTTCCAGCTGATGTATATGCTTCAGCATCCACAGAACAAACCAGCACAAATTCAGCTTCATCACCACATGCTGAACAAAATCCAATGGCCACATTAGATTGGCATTTAGGACCCAAGAAAGAAAATGTCGCTAATGTTGCTACCTTAAATACACTGAAAGATGAAGGATTTTTAGATCCTAAAAATGCAGATAAATTCCTAGAATTAACAGGCAATTTAACTACAGGCAGCACTAATATTTTAGTCGCGCCTGATGATTCATGGTGGGCAACCTTTGATTTTGATGCAGCAGGATATGTGAAAGATGATGAGAAAATCGATGCCGATGCCTTATTAAAACAAATCAAAGATTCTGATGAGTCTTCAAATGAAGAACGCACGCGTCTAGGTTATCCAAAACTGTATACCTTGGGTTGGGCCGTACCTCCCCATTATGACAACCAGACCAAACGTCTGGAATGGGCACTCAAAATCAAAGATCAGGACAATAACCAAGCAATTAACTATACCATTCGGATCTTGGGTCGTACCGGTGTAACCAGCGCGACCTTGGTGTCTGATGAAGAACATTTAACGCAAAATATTGGTGCGTTTAAAACCAGTTTAAAAGGCTTTGATTATAATTTTGGTGAGAAATATGCCGAATATCGTGAAGGCGATAAAGTCGCTGAATATGGTCTAGCCGCATTGATTGCAGGCGGTGCTGCAGTTGTCGCCACCAAAAAAGGCTTCTGGGCCGCCATTGCAGCCTTCTTTGCGGCTGCATGGAAATTTATTGCCGTGGGTGCGATTGCAGTCGGTGGCTGGGTTCGTTCTTTATTTAATAAAAATAAATCTTAAATGCACCTCGCTGTTGAACTACTGCTCACGATTGGGATAGTCGGGTTCTATATCTATGACTCGGCTTCTCTCTATTTTTATAATGAGTTCAATCTTCACAAAGGGATGCGATCTAGATTTAAATCGGAATTGATTTCAAGACAAATCAATGTCTTGCATAAATATCTGTTTATTCCAAACCTACTGTTATCGCATCAACTACTTTTTAAATGTGCATGGAAAATTAAAGATCCTGAGCCCAGTATTCATGCCCATGATCTGCTCCACATCAAAAATATCAGCCAGATATTAAAACCACTGCAAGGAATTAATATCTTGATTTTTATTCTGACCATTATTGTTTTGCCCTTATTGATGATATTTAAAGCAAACTATCTTGCAGTTGCGATCATCTTAGTGCTTATTTATAGCCTCAATCTTATTTCAATCCTTGTGGTGATGATAAAACGAAAAAGATTACAGCTCTCTAATTTTAAAATCATGCAGCTCTTATTGGATGCCTTATTATGCCCACCGTTTGCTTTAAACCTATTAAGAAAAATTAGTTTAAATTATCAGGCCAAAACGGATGGTATATTACTCGCCGCCCAAATACTCGATTTGCAGCAATATCAACGCCTACTTGATAATATTTTGCTGGATATCCAAGCATTAAAAATGGCGTCAAATGAACAGAACATCACGCAACTCGAACTAAGAGAACAACAACTTCTCCAGTTAAAAGCGTCAATTGAACAGCAATAAAATCCTCACTCTGGAGGTCTTAAACCACGGATTACTTTAATGATGCCGGAATATCAACGCGTCTTACCTCTTGACCATATTTGAGTCCTGAGTCTTTTCCCATGCGATAACAAACTTTGACATTGTCATAGGCATCTCGATAAGCATAGACACTGCCTTGAATGCACAATTGTGGCTGTTGAAGCGAAAATTGAATCAATGCAGGTTTCCCGTTTAATCCGCCTTTCTCATCTTTAAAGCCCAAGATTTCATCGCGTAATGGAAACACGATCCCAGTTTCGGCATCAATCACAACATAACGAATCGCTTGAGCCGATCCAACATTCAACAAAATTTTGGTTACATCAAAGTTTGGAGACTGCTTTGCCAAGGCGGATTTATATCGAGCAATATTTTGTTTGGAGCAAAAGTTAAAATCATCATAATCAAAGCGACAGTCAGCGGTTGCACGATAAGGAGCCTTGGCCAGTGCAGCACAACTTAAGCTTGAAAGTAGTAATAAAAGCAATATTTTTTTCATTTTCTGACCCTTTGATATGTTATGGCGAATAGCCTTTCTTCTATTCAAAAAATTAAAATAAAATCACTGAAAAAAAAAGCCTCCGAAGAGGCTTTTTTAATATCTTGGTTATTTAGAACCTTTAATCCCTGCTTGTAATAACAAGGCACCTAAACCACCAATTTTTTGCTCTTGTGGTTTTTCAGATTTTGGCTTGTGCTGTTGCGGACGTTTATCCCCATCTTTACGTGGCGGACGTTGACCTTGTGGCTTACGCTCTGAACGTTCAGTACGATCTTGCGGTGGACGCTGCGAGCGAGCCGCCTTGGCTGGTGCAGCACCTTCGGCACGCATACTCAAATTCACGCGGTTACGTTCCACATCGACCTGCATGACACGGACTTGTACGATTTGACCTGGTTTGACCACTTTATGTGGATCAGCTACAAATTCATTTGCCAATTCAGAAATATGCACCAAACCATCTTGATGTACGCCCACATCGACGAATGCACCGAAGTTGGTGACATTGGTCACTACACCTTCAAGCTGTAGGCCTTCAGTCAACTGCGCAACTTCGGTAATGTCTTCACGGAATTTTGCAGTACGGAATTCTGGACGTGGATCACGACCCGGCTTTTCCAATTCAGCTAGAACATCTTGAATGGTTGGTAAACCAAATTTGTCATCGACAAATTCATCGGCTTTGACTTGGCGAATGATCTCAGTATTACCAATAATGTCTTTCACCGTTGTCGCTTTTGCTGCAACAATTTTTTCGACCAAACCATAACTTTCAGGATGAACAGCTGAAGCATCTAATGGCTCTGAACCATTTTGAACACGCAAGAAGCCCGCAGATTGTTCAAAAGTACGCTCACCTAAACGGGGTACTTTTTTCAATGCCTGACGGTTATCAAAACGACCATTTTCTTTACGGTATTCAACAATTTGCTGAGCAATCGACTTATTCAGACCCGCAATATAGGCCAAGATCGCAGGTGAGGCAGTATTCACGTCCACCCCCACGGCATTCACACAGTCTTCAACCACCGCATCCAATGTTTTTGCGAGACCAGTTTGGTTGACGTCATGTTGATATTGACCCACACCAATTGATTTTGGATCGATTTTTACCAGTTCTGCCAACGGATCTTGTAAACGGCGTGCAATTGACACTGCACCACGAATCGATACATCCAGTTCAGGAAGCTCTTGTGAGGCCAGTTCACTTGCCGAATAAACCGATGCACCCGCTTCACTTACTGTAATACGCGTCAATTTGAGATCAGGATTGGCTGCCATCATTTCTGCAATCAATGCTTCGGTTTCACGACTTGCCGTTCCGTTACCAATCGCAATAAGTTCCACGTGGAACTCTCTGCATAAACGTGCAAGTTCCGCAAGTGAACCTTCTTTATCTTCTTTTGGTGCAAATGGATAGATGGTGCTATGTGCCAAGACATCGCCAGCATCGCTCACCACAGCAAGCTTTACACCTGTACGAATACCAGGGTCCACACCTAAGGTAGTACGGCTACCCGCAGGTGCGGAAAGTAATAAATGACGTAGGTTTTCAGCAAACACATCCATGGCTTCAGCTTCAGCAGCCAAACGTTTGTCGGTTAATAATGAATGTTCGATTTGTGGACGAATCTTACCCAACCAGAATAGTTTTGCGGTCTGTTTTAAATAATCCTGACGGCTTTGGGGTTGAGTTTGTTCAAGATTATATTCAGTCTCAATGCGAGCTAAAGGCGCTTCATCTTCGCCATCCACTTTCAAGCCCAAGACATTTTCTTGACGACCACGCAACATCGCCAACAAACGATGTGATGGCACTTTGTTCAGGTTTTCTGAAAACTCGAAATAATCACGGAACTTTTTGCCGACTTCTTTTTTCTCATCAGAAGCCACTGTACTTTTCAATACCGCAGTTTTAGCAAAAGTTTGTTTTAATTCAGTAGTTAAAGCAATATTTTGTGCCCAGTCATCAATCAGGATATGCTGAATTGCATCAAGCTGGCTTTCAACATCTGGATACTCTTCGTGGCTAAAGCCAGCCAAAGCTTCAGTTGGATCAACTTGCTCGCTAATAATTTTCTCAGCAATCGCACCCAGCCCTGCTTCTTTCGCTTTAAATGATTTACTGGTGCGTTTTGGACGGTATGGCGCATAAATTTCTTCTAATGCATTTTTGGTTTCTGCTGCATTCACACGCGCTAATAAATCATCGTTTAATTTATCTTGTTCTTGTAAAGATTGGATTACCTTCTCACGACGCTCATATAAATCACGTAAATAAGTTAAACGTGTATCGAGTTGACGTAATTGCGTATCGTCTAAGCCTTGCGTGACTTCTTTACGGTAACGTGCAATAAAAGGAACGCTGGCACCTTCATCAATTAAACGAATAGCAGCTTCTACTTGGTTTGGACGTACGGCAAGTTCATTTGCCAACTGCTGAACTAAGTCAGTCATCGTGATTGATTCCACAAGGGTTAAGTCTAAAAGCACTGATTATAAAGTTCATGGCTATAAAATCCACCATTGTTTTTTTGAATATTGTGTTTTAATCCTGTTTAACTTTTATTCAGCCCAGCAGAATTGTCGATTCAGTACCCAGCGCGCGCAAAAATCTCAGTCCTCAATCTTTTATGCAAATCTTTGAATGTTTCTAAAATACCAAGTTTTTTTCGCCTAAATATTGATAAATAGGTTGATTGTCATCATTTTGCCTGTATATATTTGGTATCTATCTCTTGATTTTATTGGCAATATTTGTTGCTTTATAACATAGCCAAAACTGTGCAATGAATCGTATACTTCTTTGCATTGCTGAAAGACGATGACAATAAACGATAAAGGAGCACATCATGAGTTTAGTTGTACCTGCTGAATCGACGGAAACCGTACACCATGAGACAGACCGAGTCGAACGCATTTTAGTGGTCGATGACGATGTGCGCTTGCGTACGCTTTTACAACGCTTCCTCGAAGATAAAGGTTTCGTGGTAAAAACTGCTCATGATGCAACACAAATGGACCGTTTACTGCAACGTGAACTGTTCTCGCTTATTGTGCTTGATTTCATGCTTCCCGTCGAAGATGGTTTAAGCATTTGCCGCCGTCTACGCCAATCCAATATCGATACACCAATCATTATGCTCACCGCTCGCGGTAGCGACTCTGACCGTATTGCAGGTTTAGAGGCGGGTGCTGACGATTACTTACCAAAACCGTTTAATCCGAACGAATTGCTGGCTCGTATCCGTGCAGTATTACGTCGTCAAGTTCGTGAAGTTCCAGGTGCACCAAGCCAACAAGTTGAAGTGGTCAGCTTTGGCCCCTGGTCTTTAGATCTATCCACGCGTACATTGACCCGTGAAGGTCAGGTGGTTACGCTAACAACAGGCGAGTTTGCCGTTCTGAAAGCTCTGGTTCAACATCCACGTGAACCGTTAACACGTGACAAACTGATGAATTTGGCACGTGGCCGTGAATGGGGTGCAATGGAGCGTTCAATTGACGTCCAAGTCTCTCGTTTACGTCGTTTAATTGAAGATAACCCTGCTCGTGCGCGCTATATCCAAACCGTTTGGGGTGTAGGCTACGTTTTTGTTCCAGATGGCGCAGAATAAGCTTAGGAAATTAAACGTTGAAACTTGAACCCATTGATCCACAAGAATTTACTGACTTCGCGGCTTATTCAGAAAGGCCTCGAACCCAATGGGAACGTTTTTTAGATAAAATCAAACCACGTTCCGCAGCCATGCGTACCACCATTTTGGTACTGTTCATGGTGTTCTTTAGTCTTTTTATGTCCTTGTGGTTCTTTTGGCGAACCCTCTATCTTCCAGAACTGCAGCAACATGCCCGTTATCTGGCGATTGAATTAGAACTGGTCAATAATCCAGACATCCGTATCCTGCATCGTGATAATGAAGTGGATGTCGACACGTGGCTCAAAAATCGGATTGGTATTGAATATATTACCGATCCAGCCGAATTCCCAAAAGTTGAAGACAAATTCCTCGCAGAACTGTTTACCAATCAGATTGAACAGAAGCTAGCTAACGAACTTGGTGTCAAAGACGTTACTGTTTATTTTAAATTTAAACCGATTCCTCGAATCTGGATTCAAACCCCGGAAATGAATGGTAACTGGGTACGAGAACCATTAAAAACCTATACCAACTATAGTGTTGAGCTGATCGCAGGTTGGCTCTTTGGTGTCCCAATTGTCTCTTCCATTATTATTTTAATTTTGGTTCGTCAAATGAACCGACCTTTGCGTCGCTTACAAAATACGGCCAATAATTACAGTAAGACAGGTAAAGCGCCTTATTTAGATACCAATCATGGTCCACTCGAAATCCGTCAGGTGAACCAAGCCTTTAACCACATGGTCTATACACTAGAGCAAACCGAACGTGATCGTCAGATTATGCTGGCAGGGATCTCGCATGACTTACGCACGCCACTTACGCGGATTCGTTTAACTGCTGAAATGCTCCCCGATGAGTTTTTCCGTGAAGGGCTGATTTACGATGTGGATGATATGGATGCAATTCTGAATCAGTTCATTTCCTATATGCGTGATGGTTCAGATGAAGAACTCACAGAGACCAATCTGAATACCCTATTGCAAGAACTGGTGGTGCAATTCAAACCACTGGATATTCGTTTTGAAGCACAAGAGTTACCGATCATTCCTGCACGTAGCTTGTCTTTAAAACGCCTGATTGCCAATCTGGTCAATAATGCCAAACGTTATGGTGCAGAACCGATTGAATTATCGGCCAGTCATGTCGACGACCATATTCTGATTACGGTAGCCGATCATGGCGAAGGGATTCCACCCGATCAGGTAGAAGAGTTAATGCAACCTTTTGTTCGTGGCAACTCAGCACGAACAATTCAAGGGAGTGGCCTGGGCCTAGCCATCGTGAAACGTATTGTAGATATTCATCAGGGGCAGATCAGCATCCGTAACCGTGATCAAGGTGGCCTAGAGGTGGTAATTTCTCTACCGATTCATGCTGCGACGCCTAGCGATGAACCACAAAATAATGCGATTGATAAGATCAAGCAAACCCTAACGGGGCATTTTTAAAGTTAGCTGATCAGCCGCGTCTGTCATACCTGTTCGACTAAAGTCTGCAATCCAATGAATGCCGGATTGATAGCTTTGATTCGGTTTGCTGCTGATTCAAATCAAACAAACGCCCTGCCCTAAAGTGTCTTTCCTGTATAAATTCAAGCAAATATCACACAGAAAATAAGCAACTGAAAAGCAGGTGAATAAAGCGTATGCAGCTGTATTAGACCTTAGCCTTATTTCAATTCACTTTTCATGTTTTAGCGCTAAAATCCATAGCCAATGAAAAGCAATATTGAGAATGGATGATGTCTTTAAGTCGTATTCGTCTTGCAGCACTGCATGACAAAGTGATGAGTGCAGAGCAGGCAGCTCAGTTTATTAAAAATGATATGACGGTCGGTATGAGCGGTTTTACCCGTGCGGGCGAAGCCAAAGCAGTCCCACAAGCCTTGGTTGAACAAGCTAAAAAAAATCCGTTAAAAATCACATTAATTACCGGTGCAAGCCTCGGCAACGACTTAGACAAACAATTGACGGAAGCAGGTGTGCTTGCGCGTCGTATGCCATTCCAAGTCGACAATACCTTACGTCGTGCCATTAACAACGGCGAAGTAATGTTTATTGACCAGCATTTGTCCGAGACCGTTGAACAAATGCGTAATCAACAATTGAAACGCCCAGATGTGGCCGTGATTGAAGCAGTTGCGATTACTGAAGACGGTCACATCGTCCCAACTACCTCTGTTGGTAACTCAGCGAGTTTTGCCATTTTTGCCGAAAAAGTCATTGTTGAAATCAATACCTCACTCAGCGAAAACTTTGAAGGCTTACACGATATTTACATCCCCACTTATCGCCCAACCCGTACCCCGTTGCCTTTAACGCAAGTAGATGATCGTATTGGCTCAACAGCGATTCCAATTGATCCAGCAAAAATCGTGGGTATCGTCTTTAACGATACAGCTGATTCACCTTCAACCGTAACGGCACCTGATGCCGAGACTCAGGGTATTGCCAACCACCTGATCAAGTTCTTTGAACAGGAAGTCGCTGCAGGTCGTTTAGCGAAAAACCTTGGCCCATTACAAGCAGGAATTGGCTCAATTGCCAATGCAGTGCTTACTGGCCTGAAAGATTCAAATTTTGAAGATCTGGTCATGTATTCAGAAGTTCTTCAAGACTGTACCTTTGAATTGATTGACGCAGGTAAGATGAAATTCGCTTCTGGTAGCTCTATTACTTTATCGGCTCAATGTGGCGAACGTGTTTTTGGCAATCTTGAAAATTACAAAGACAAATTGGTGTTACGCCCGCAAGAAATTTCAAACCATCCTGAAATTGTGCGTCGTCTAGGCATTATCGGCATTAATACTGCACTTGAGTTTGACATCTATGGCAACGTGAACTCAACCCACGTTTGCGCTACCAAAATGATGAATGGTATCGGGGGTTCAGGTGACTTTGCCCGTAATGCACATCTTGCGATCTTCGTGACCAAATCCATTGCCAAAGGTGGTGATATCTCATCAATCGTGCCAATGGTGAGCCATGTTGACCACAATGAGCATGATGTTGACATTTTAGTGACTGAAGTCGGGCTTGCTGACTTACGTGGCCTAGCACCACGTGAACGTGCGCGTGTGATTATCGATAACTGTGTGCATCCATTGTATCAAGGCGCACTCAACGATTACTTTGACCGTGCGTGTGAACGTGGCGGACATACCCCACACATTCTTCGTGAAGCATTGTCGTGGCATGCCAACTTTGAAGAAACAGGTCATATGCTAGCACGTGTGGATATTGCTAAATCGGCATAATCCCCTCTCTTCATAAAAAGCATGCTTCGGCATGCTTTTTTATTTTCCTATCCTGAAGTAGTTAGGCGCCCGACTCTGAGCAAAATTGGAAAGGTGACTCCAATGGGTTGCTGTTGCTGTAACAGCCCCTGTAAGCTCAGCAATGGGCTCTCATGCTGTTGATCTTGGTAATGCTTTACCGCAGACCAGGTATTTAAATAATCCCACAACTGCGGTCCTGTCCAGCTTAACTCGATCTGGAACTGCGGCATGCTGATTTCCTCAAAGGGAAATGGAATCGTTTGATAACATTCATCAATATAACGCCGCTCCACATCCCAAAAGCCCTTTAAAGTATGATGATAGAGCTGATCGATTCGCTGATTTAGATCTGTATCATCTAACTGGATTAAGCCATAACCAATCACTGCAAAAAGACCATCTGCTTTCAGTGTTCGCTTAACTTCTGCATAGAATTTTTCAAAATCAAACCAGTGAATCGCCTGTGCGACGGTGATCAAATCAAAATATCGATCAGGGAAAACGCTGTGTTCTGCGGCTTGTTGTAAATAGCTAACATTACTTAAGGCAGGCGCTTGATCGAGCTGGTTCTGGCTCAGGTCAGTTGCAATCACCTGTTGAAAATACGGTGCAATTAGCCGCGTTAATTGTCCTGAACCTGCGCCACAGTCCCACGTACAGTCAAAACCTTTGAGCTGTTTAATTAAGCTGTCTATGAGCGATTGTGGATAAGTCGGTCGCGCCTGTTGATAAAGTTCACTTTGCGCCGAAAACAGATCTTTCATGCGATGTTATTCTTCAATTCTTCTACTTGGCCCCAATATAGCAAAATATTGAAGCAATAAAAAAAAGCCCCAAACTTTCGTTTGAGGCTTTTTGAATATGGTGGCGAGACCCAGGATCGAACTGGGGACACACGGATTTTCAATCCGTTGCTCTACCTACTGAGCTATCACGCCAATGGGGTGTATTAAGCCGTATCTCAGGGCAATAGTCAATAATTATCATGAGCTTTTGATTTGAATGCACATTTTTCACGCAATCAATTTTAAGGCAAAAAAAATCCCTGATGGGATCAGGGATTGAAAATACAAATTTATGGTGGCGAGACCCAGGATCGAACTGGGGACACACGGATTTTCAATCCGTTGCTCTACCTACTGAGCTATCACGCCAAAGTGGGCGTATTAAACAATGTTTGCCTAAGCCCGTCAAGCAAATTTGTGAGTTTTTCTCTTAAACGCTTAATTTTGCTGCAAAGGAGCAAGTAATACCCGATTAAGGCTTAGATTTTGCCAATATGCGATAAACAGCGATGGATGGCCCCACAACCCGGTTCAAACTGTTTAACCCCTTGCTCTTCTTCCATACGGCATACTTCTTCAACCAAGCGTTCTGCCACCCCACGCCCGCGATTGGCAGGATGTACCACAATATATTCCAAAACACGGCTTTCACCTTGTCCTGTTGCCCAAATTGCACCTATAATTTTGGTGTTAAATTCAGCAGTATAAACTGTGGTATATTGCTGTAGATTTTGTTCAAGTTGTTCCATTGCATCTTGCCCATCGCCAAACTCTGGGCTGGTATCGTAAAGTCGCTCGAGCTGAGTACGAATCCCTGAATCTTCCAGAGAACTGTAAGCATGTACGGTAATAGGCATTGATTAACCCTCCTGAGCAAACTATGATGCTGTCACTTTTTCGTCACAGCGAAACTATCGGTTTTTAATTCAATCATTTTTGACGTTTTTTGAGGAACGTGTCCATGACGCAACGTATCAGTGAAGTGGTAAGAAATACCAACGAAACAAAAATTCGAGTTCGTCTCAATCTCGATGGTACTGGTCAAGGCACACTCAACACTGGAGTTCCATTTTTAGACCATATGATTGATCAAATCAAGCGCCATGGTCTATTTGATATCGATATTCATTGTGATGGCGATCTGGAAATCGATGACCATCACACCGTTGAAGATTGCGGAATTACCTTGGGACAAGCCTTTGCACAAGCTTTGGGCGATAAAAAAGGCTTACGTCGCTATGGTCATTTCTATGCACCGCTAGATGAAGCATTGTCTCGTGTGGTGGTGGATCTGTCTGGTCGTCCAGGCTTATTCATGGATATTCCATTTACCCGTGCCCGGATCGGTACGTTTGATGTCGATTTATTTTCAGAGTTCTTCCAAGGTTTTGTCAATCACGCACTGATGACATTGCATATTGATAACCTAAAAGGCAAAAACAGTCACCACCAGATTGAAAGTGTATTTAAAGCCTTGGCACGTGCATTGCGTATGGCCTGTGAAATTGATCCACGAGCAGAAAACACCATTGCTTCAACCAAAGGTAGTTTGTAATGACCCGGATTGCTTTACTTGATTATGGCATGGGTAACCTGCACTCTGCGGCAAAAGCGCTGGAGCATGTCGGGGCGACAGTAGACGTGACCAATGATCCTAAACTCATTGCCAAAGCTGATAAGATTGTGTTTCCAGGTGTAGGCGCAATGCGTGACTGCATGCAAGGTATGCGTGAAGCAGGTATTGATGAGGTGGTGCGTCAGGCAGCCTTCAACAAGCCTGTTCTGGCAATTTGTGTAGGTATGCAAGCACTACTGCAAAGCTCGGAAGAAAATGGCGGTGTTGATGCGCTTGGTATTTTCGATGGTGTGGTTAAACATTTCCCTGAAATTCCGAATTTAAAAGTGCCACACATGGGCTGGAACCAGGTGCATCAACTTGATCCAAGTCATCCGATGTGGAATAACATTGAGCAAGATGCGCGTTTCTATTTTGTGCATAGCTATTATGTCGAGCCTAAAGATGTAGCTGTTACCGCTGCAACTTGCAATTATGGTCTAAATTTCTGCACCGCGATTCACAAAGACAATTTGTTTGCGACCCAGTTCCATCCTGAAAAAAGTCATACCGCTGGTTTGCAGTTGTTAAAGAATTTTGTGGAATGGAAGATTTAACTTTCTACTAGAACCCAAAACCATCGATCCAAAATCAAGCCAATCAATATTGGCTTGATTTTTTTAATTCTTCTTTTCTATTTATTTTCAATACTATTTTGCTTATCATGCAAGCGATTTGAATAAAAACCAAACAGCGTATCCTTAAAAAATTAATCAATATAGGAACTTAAAATGACCGCTAATTTTCAAGCAAATGATTCAGGTTTTAGCGCAAATGGGCGTTTTGGCAGACTCTCTTATTTAGGCTGGAATATGCTCCTTGGACTTTCCATGTTGGTCCTTGGTATTATTGCTGCGATCTTCATGCCGGCGTTTAGTAATTCTTCTACAGGTATTTTGGTCTACCTCTTAGGTGGCGTTTTTATCATTATTTATATCGCTGTCCTTTACTACAGTTTTATTTTCTCTATCCGTCGCCTACATGATCGAAATCAAACAGGATGGTTATCACTTTTAATGCTAATTCCACTGGTGAATTTCTTGTTTTTTATTTATTTAAGTTGTGCAAAAGGAGATGAGAATACAAATAATTATGGCGCTCCCCGTATTACACAGGGCTGGGAAAAAGTTTTAGCCTGGATCTACATCATCCTGATCCCAATTAGTATGTTAATTCTCGCAGCGACTGCCATTCCTGCTTACCAAAGTTACATCCAGAAAAGTCAGCAACTGCAATTTGAACAGCAACATCCTTATGCCGAATAAATATTTCACAGGACAATAAGCCAAGTATTCTCACTTGGCTTTTACATTTGGATAAAACCGTTTAAGCTCAAATAAATGACTTGGGTTTTAATGCAGATGGATACACCCCAACACCTCGCCCTCCCTGTAACCAAAGAATACATCCGGACTTTGCCTGTATTTCCAAACCTCACCGCTGAAAACATTCTGGTCATCCAAACCCTTGAGCAATGTCTGGCACTGCAAGCTGAACTCGATGCCATCCGGATCTTTGGTTTCGACACCGAGTCTAAACCCACCTTTAAAGTCGGTGAACAATCGACAGGCCCTCACCTGATCCAGCTTGCGACACCGCATAAAGCTTATTTGTTTCAGGTTAGTGCTGAAATTTTGGATTTTCTTCGTCCCATTCTCGAAAATGAACAACAACTCAAAGTCGGTTTTGGGTTGAAAAATGATGCCCATATCTTTCGTCGTAAAGGCATTCATCCCAATGCCATGCTTGATCTCTCCAAGAGCTTTGCAAGTTTTGGTTATCGCAGCCAAGTCGGTACTCAAACGGCAATCGCTCTCCTATTCCAGCGCTATTTCGCCAAGAGTAAAAAAATCAGTACATCCAACTGGTCTGTTAACTATCTGAGTCCGCAACAAATCCATTATGCCGCAGCAGATGCCTACGCTGCGCGACTGTGCTTTGAGCAACTGTATCAGCAACAATTGCTGACGCCTCAATTACAACAACAAATCATGCAAATACTGGCAGGTTCAGCAGACAAGGCTTAGCGATTGATCAATACTTTGCTAATATGTAGCCAATTTAAACTCTATGATGATGCAAGGAGCGAAAGCATGCTAATCATCCCAGCAATTGACCTGAAAGATGGTAAATGTGTCCGTTTGAAGCAAGGACGTATGGAGGACGATACCGTTTTCTCTGAAGACCCTGTAGCAACTGCACAGCATTGGGTGGATGAAGGCGCACGTCGTTTACATTTAGTCGATTTAAATGGTGCTTTCGCAGGTACGCCAATTCACAAACCCGTGGTCGAAGCAATTGCACGTGCACAACCTGAACTTCCAATTCAGATTGGGGGTGGTATCCGTTCGCTTGAAACCATCGAACACTATTTGGAAGCGGGCGTTTCCTTTGTGATTATCGGCACCAAGGCGGTGAAAGAGCCTGAGTTTGTTGAAGAAGCATGTAAACGCTTCGCAGGCCATATCATTGTTGGTATTGATGCCATCAATGGCATGGTGGCAACCGATGGTTGGGCCAATGTTACTGATGTAAAAGCCACTGACCTTGCCAAACGTTTTGCAGATGCAGGTGTCTCCAGCATCGTGTATACCGATATTGCACGTGACGGCATGATGCAAGGTGTGAACGTGGAACAAACCGTGAACCTGGCCAACTATTCAGGTCTGCCTGTGATTGCTTCTGGCGGCGTCACCAATCTAGATGATGTACGTCATTTAAAAGGCAAAAAAGGTATTTTAGGTGCCATTACTGGTCGTGCTATCTATGAAGGCACATTGAACCTACGTGAAGCACAATTATTGCTGGATGAAGACCGCCTCTAAGCAGTTTGGTCTATGAAGTTACCTACACGGGTAACTTCTTTGCCTTAATACAGTACATTGCGAATAAATTTTAAAGGCTGTTTCGAACGGTTGGCATAACAATACTGAATAGAGCTCTCAAATAAAGTCGACTCGCCGGCCTGAAGCACACGATTTTCATGTTCAAACGAAATCGTCAACTCTCCCTCCACCACATAAATCAATTCCTGCCAACCTTTTTGATCTGGCTCAGCCTGATATACCTCACCCACAGCCAGCGACCATGTCCATAATTCAGCCTGTGTTCGAGTCGGCACCGCTGCCAAAAGTGTGGCATGGCTTTCAGCTTGTTGACCTTGCCACGCCAAGGTATTGACGATGGCAGATTCACTCAGCTCAGATGGGCTGACCAGCTTTTTAAAATCGACGGCTAATGCAATCGCAATTGCATCCAGCTTAGCCAGACTAATATTGACCTGTCCTGTTTCCAAAGCGGCTATGGTACGGCGACTGACGCCTGCTCGATCAGCCAAATCTTGCTGGCTGAGCTGACGTTCCGTACGAAAAAGACGAATATTCTGCCCAACATATTGCAATACGGTCTCTGAATGACTCATTCATTCCCACAGAGAAAATAAAAAACATGCGCAATATATTGCACAAAACCAATAAGCAATGCAATATGTGCAGTATATTGCACTTTACTCACAAGGATGGCTACATTGATCGCTTTATCTCAATCTCCTAAAGCCGCACAACTCGCACTTATTTTGATTACCATGATTTGGGGTGGCACTTTTTTAGCCGTCCAATATGCCCTGAATTTTAGTAGTCCGATGTTTTTTGTCGGCTGTCGTTTTGCAGTCGCGGCTTTGGCAATCTTTCTAATCTCGATTAAATCCATGCGTGGCCTAACCCTAAAAGAGAGCTTGGCTGGTACCGCCATCGGGATTGTGATTGCGATTGGTTATGGCACTCAAACCATCGGTCTGCAAAGCATCCTGAGTAGTGAGTCGGCTTTTTTAACGGCGCTGTATGTGCCCCTTGTCCCCATTCTGATGTGGGTGATTTTCCAAAAAATACCTTCTGTAATGACTTGGGTCGGCACGGCACTGGCCTTTACCGGTTTGGTCTTGTTAACCGGCAATGGCTTCTCCAGTATTAACTTTAGTTATGGACAAACGCTAACCTTGGTCTGTGCCTTTGTGATTGCACTGGAAATTATTCTGATTGGTTATTTTGCTGGGAAAGTCAATCTGAGACGGGTCACGGTGATTCAATTGGCGGTGGCCTCATTGCTATCATTTGCCAGTATGCCTTTGGTTGATGAACACCGTATCCCTGATTTTTCATGGGAATTGCTGATTATTGCCGTGGCATTAGGCTTAGCCAGTGCGTTAATTCAGTTTGTGATGAACTGGGCACAGCGTATGGTCGATCCAACCCGTGCTGCGATTATTTATGCGGGTGAACCGGTCTGGGCAGGTGTCATCGGTCGTATTGCAGGAGAACGTTTACCCTTATTGGCCTTGTTTGGAGGATTATTGGTGGTGCTTGGGGTCTTGGTCAGCGAATTAAAATTTAAATTCTTTGCGAAGCAACAACTGCCAGAAAATAAATAAATATCGGAAAACGCACAATAGTTTTCATTCAATACCACTACTGTGCGCTGATCACTAAACCGGGACTTGTTTTTGATTCGCCGCAACAGGACTATTGCCAATCTGCCAGACATAAGGCAAAGGTGCCTGATTCACTTCCCAGTCTCCAATCACTTTCTGTTTATACACCAATGGATTGTGTGAAGCGATCACACGGGCATTGCGCCAAAAACGGTCTAATTGCTTGTCGGTGCTACTGGCCGATGCCCCCAAGGCATTAAACAGCTCAGTGCTCAAATTGAGTACCAATTCCGCAATCACCACCTGACCTTGCGCCGATACTAATTCAGCATGCTCATTGGCCGCTAACTCCAGCTGTTGATCATTCTGAAAATGTTGTAAATACGCTGCATCTAAGGCTTCCGCAGTGTTAAGTGCAATAGTTTGCGCCGCATAAGCCTGTGCAGAAGCTTTACCAATCACTTGCAGGATTTGTGCATCGTCACGGACCAGACTGGCATTGCCATGACTATAGATTCGGGTTCGTTGACGCACTTCCTGCTTAAAGTTCTGTACTGCACTTTGCGCAATACCCGCCAGAGTCGCCAGATGGACCACTTGATAAAAGGCGGTTTGATATTTAAAGCGGTTTTCAAACACCAGAATATGATCTCGAGCAATCTCTACATTGTTTAAGCTCAGTGTACCGCTGCCCGTAGTTTTTTGCCCAAAGCCATCCCAATCATCCACAACATCAATGCCTTCAGCTTGAGTAGATACCGCCGCAATCACATGCTGATGAGTGGTTTCATCCAAAGCGAACAGATCAATCCAATCTGCAAAAATCGTACCTGTAGAATAATACTTCTGACCATTGATACGGAGTTTTCCATCCTGTGCTGCTGTCACTCGGGTCACGACATCGCCGATTTCGACTTGACCAATTTCGGTCCACGCATTCCCCACGATTTCACCACGGACAAAGCGCTCAAACCATTGCGTCTGTACTTCAGTTTTTTGTGCATTTAAACGGTCTTCGACAAAGGCAAAGTGCCCCCGTAAGGCCTGCACTACATTGGAGTCGGCCTGAGCTAGTTCAATTAATAACTGGAATAGTTGCTTTTGCGAAATACCATCACCACCAAAAGCGACTGGCACTCGTACCGCACCAAAGCCTGCTTGTTTTAACCATTGAATCGGTTCATAGGGCAGGATTCGATTTTTTTCCCGTGCTAAAGCGCCTTCCGCAATTCGTTCGAAGATCGGGCGGAACTTCGCCGCCACCTGCTCATAATGTGCACCCAAGGCAAGATTTTGATTACTTTGACTGGTCATAATACTGCCCTCTTAGCTCCAGGCATGACGTGGCAGTGCCACACCATTCAGATAATAATTACCCACCAGATTAAACTTCCAACGTACGGGATCATGTAGGGTATGGGTTCGTGCATTACGCCAATGCCGATCCAGATTCAACTCCGATAAGGTGGAACGGGTACCAGACAGCTCAAATAATTTATTGGCCGCCAACAATGCAATTTCAGTGGTCAGCACTTTCGATTCAGCCGTCAGTAAGGTCGCTTCGGCTACAGTGTCTTCAGTCGGATCTGCTAAAGCACGATCAATGGCTTCGCCTGCCAAGGCTAAAACCGCCTCGGCTGCACGCAGTTTAATTTTCAGTTCACCGATATTGCTAATGGTATAAGGGTCTTGGCTGGCATGTTCCACACCTGAGTCAATCCAAGGTCGGGCATGCTCACGCACATAGCGAATGGTTTCCTCAATGGCCCCACGTGCAATCCCTGCATCAACAGCGGATTGAATAATTTGTGAAATGGCACCTGCTGCGGTAGGACGTTCAAACGCCTGATGAATTGGAACAACGTATTTTAAATCGACTCGCACCTGATCCAGCTGCACGCTGCCACTGGCGGTGGTGCGCTGCCCGAAACTGCTCCAATCATTTACAATGGTCAATCCTGACGTATGTTGCGGCACCAATGCAGCAAATACTTTGCCATCATCACTGACCGCAACCACAGGAACCCAATGGGCCAACAAAGCCCCCGTGGCAAAGAATTTCTGACCATTAATCACCGCATAATCATCATGAAATTCAATTTTGGTGGTCAGATCTGCCACGGTTTTCGAGTTTTTCTCAGAAAATGCATTGCCTAAGCGCTTACCTTGCAGCACTTGTGTAAAGAAGAATTGCTGCTGTTCAAGTGAGGCATCCAAACGGATATGTTCTAAGAAGGCCCAATGATTTTGGGCAATTTGCCCTAAAGATGAATCTGCACTGGAAATAATGGTCACCACCTCAGCAAGAGTTTTATAACTCACCCCTGCACCCCCGAACTGTTTCGGAATATTGATGCCCCACAGACCAGAGGCTGAATATTGCTGGATTTCTTGCAAGGGCAGCTTGCGTTCATGATCACGCTGGGCGGCGCCTTTGGCAAAAGCAGCCGCTACGCGATGCGCCACAGCAATAGCTTCTTGATCTGAAGCAATCACATGTGCTGAAGTATTATTCAGATAAAAATCTGCTGGAATACTCTGTGCATCTTCCAGTTTTATTTCTATTTTTGAGGTCATTATAAATACTCATTTTTCAGTTATAAAAATAAACTAGCACTATTTTTATTGCCTATTTATAAGTTAAATTTAGAAACAAATCTTTTTATTTTAAATAACCTTCAGCTGCCACTTATTTTTAAAAATATTCATTTAAAATCAATAGATAAATAACATTTATAGAACTCCCCTCCACCAGAGCGCCCTCACTTTCATAAAAAATAACCTTTTGAATTTAATTAGAAATAACCACAAAAAATAAAAGATCGGCATCCAATTCAAAATATTCATGATAAACATTGATTTTTTATGATTAATCAATTCGATCTTTTTAATTAACATCAATAAAAAGCTTTAATTTAGTAAAAACCAATGACCAAGAAAATTAGATTTAATGCCTTTGAAATGAACTGTATTGCGCATCAATCACCTGGATTGTGGCGTCACCCTTTGGATCGCTCAACTGAATATAAAGATCTTGCGTATTGGACCGATTTGGCCAAAATCTTAGAGCGTGGCAAGTTTGATGGTGTGTTTATAGCCGATGTTTTAGGCATTTATGATGTTTACCATCAATCCGCTGAATATGCGCTCACAGGTGCTGTGCAAGTTCCGGTCAATGATCCTTTGCAAATCGTGCCTGCTATGGCAGCCGTGACCCAACATTTGGGCTTCGGCCTCACCACCTCGATTTCTTTTGAACACCCATATCCTTTTGCACGGCGCATGAGTACCTTGGATCATCTGACCAAAGGTCGTATCGGCTGGAATATTGTCACTTCCTACCTTGAAAGTGGTTCAAAAAACTTAGGTCTTCAAACCCAAGTCAGCCATGATCAACGTTATGACATCGCCGATGAATATTTAGAGGTTCTCTATAAGCTTTGGGAAGGCTCTTGGGAACAAGATGCGGTGTTGCGTGATAAAGAGCGCGGTATTTTTGCAGACCATCGTAAAGTCCATCCGATCAATCATCAAGGTCAGTATTTTAGCGTTCCCGGCATTCATATTTGCGAACCGTCACCGCAACGCACCCCTGTACTCTATCAAGCAGGTGCCTCTAGTCGCGGCCAGTTATTTGCCAGTCAAAATGCCGAATGTGTGTTTATTTCTGCCCCCACTAAAGCTGCCGTCAAAAAACTGGTACAAGGCATTCGGTCCAACCTAGTTGAACAAGGCAAAGATCCCCATTCGGTTTTAATCTACACCATGCTGTCGATTGTGGTGGATGAAAGCGATGCCAAGGCCCAAGCAAAATTTAAAGACTATCAGAGCTATGCCAGTTATCACGGTGGACTCACTTTAGCCTCGGGCTGGTCGGGTGTCGATTTTTCGCAATTCCATGCCGAAGACAAAGTTGAATATATTCATACCGATGCGATTCAATCGATGCTCGATTCTTATGTCAAAGCCGACCCCAATCGAGTTTGGACCATTGAAGAGATCGCCAAATTTATTAGTATCGGTGGCAATGGTCCGATACTGGTCGGCTCGGCTGCAACTGTGGCCGATCAACTGCAAGCATGGGCGGAAGAAACCGATATTGATGGCTTTAACTTGGCCTATATTTTGGCGCATCAAAGCTTTGAAGATGTGGTGGAATATTTGGTGCCTGAGTTGCAACAACGCGGTGTCTATGCAACTGAGTATGCTGCAGGAACACTACGTGAGAAACTGTTTGGTCAAGGTCCGCTACTGACAGAACCACACCGTGGGGCAGGCTATCGCTCTCTTTCAACAACGAAAGCCGTCAATCATCCAGAACTCGCTTAGTGCTTTACTGCCCCAAGCGAGTGCTGATCGATGTTAGTCTTGATACATCGGTTTATTGTCATTTAAGGCAATCAAGCCACGGATGGCACGATACACAATCCATACCCATGCCCCAAAAATCACGGCAAAGGCGAAAGTGGTTGCAGAAATCGCCACACCAGCAAAGGCAGTCTCATTGTCCCCTGTCAAGAACAGGAACGAGAACGGAATAAAGGCAATGATATTCCAAGCCAAATACCACCAGAAGGTGCGGATTTGCCAAGTAAAGTGACTTTCAAAAATTGAACCTTGTACGTCACTGCGTTTGACATAGTTGATGATCAAGGCAATGATCGCCAATAGACCACCGGTAAAAATCGCAATGATATAAAGCACATACAACACTAACGTTAACGTACGGTTTGGATCTTGATCAACGGAATAATTCATTTTTATTTATCTCCAAACTCCGTCAATAGAACACATTGAGCGGAGAAATTAGCCAACATATCAACAATATATGGAAGACTATGGTACAGAAATAAATCTTACCAAACGGTTGTTTTTGTGTTTTATGTCTCAGTTTTTGCTGCGCAAGCCAACCCCCACACCATCCTCCCAAAGAATCCACGATATGCAAAGTTTGTTCAGGAATACGCCGATTGCCCAATTGTGCCGCCTCTTTGTCTTGGGCATACAGCCAATAGCTCAACACATTCATCAAGCTGACAAACAATAAGGTATACGGCGGCAGTAATTTGCTAAGGCTGGCAATCACCATAAAGACGATATAAATCACAATCGCAATCTGCATCGCTGACCAAGGTTTAGAAGCCGTAGGCTTTACAGCTTTGGCTTTATGTTCAAACACTTGCGATGCTTTAAGATAAGTCGCCTGCTGAGCGCGATAACGACCACGCTCGTCCAGAATCACCACATACTCCACAGCACAGCCCACAATCGGTCGTGGCCCCGTACGAGCAAAGTCTTTAATATGAATAAAAACACGGTCTTTATGCGCATCATTCGGTTGAATAAAACCATAACCTTTGTCATCAAACCATTCAACTAAGCGACCTTGATCTCGCATCTCTGTTTCCTAAACTGTGATTCGTTGTAAACGGTCTTGCAACATCATACGCATTTGCAGCGGATCTTTTTGCAAAATGTCATCCCCTGTACGCCCCTGCTCGGCATTTTTCTGTGCCACTTGTAAACGCATGCTCCAGAAACGGCACGCCGCCATCGCCAAGAAAATGTTTAAACAGGCCAGCTCATCAGCGGTGAGCTGACGAATGCGTTGATAAGCCGAGAGAAAAGCATCTGCCTTGGCCTGATCTAAATGGGCTTGCGGATAGGCCGTACAGAAGTCATTGATACTGATCGCAATATCAAACAACCATTCATCCTGATTTAATTCATAAAAATCAAGAATACCTTGTAGTTGATCGCCTTCAAACAAGGTGTTATCTCTGAATAAATCCGAATGAATAAAACCCGTCGGACGATCAGGATGCTGTTGCGTGATCTGTGCAAACTGCTGGAACACCTGTGCCAATAGCGCCTGATCTTGCGCATTCATTTGCGGCTTGAGCTGTGTTGCAACCTCTGACCAGTACTGGTGATTACGATTAAAATCACGTTCTAAAGGAAAGTCCTGCAAAGCCAAATGCAATTTTGCCTGCGCCTGTGCAATCGCCTGAATTTGAACAAGGCTGGCATCTTCAGGATGCTCACCCATCAAGCGTGGTGCAATTTGCGCAGGCTTATCGGCAATAGTATGAATGGCCTGAGCACTATGCTTTAACGGCACCGCCACAGGCACACCTGCCTGACCCAAACAATCCAGTACAGGTACCAGTTCACCCGCACCTTCAGCATCTAATTCTTCAAAAACCGTTAAAACATAGTGTTTCTGTGATTGATCCACCAAAAAATAATTGGTGTTTTGAATACCGCCTTGGATTGGAATCAGGTCAATCACCGCTAAACCATACGGCTCAGCAAAGGCTTGAACTTCTTCTAAACTCAACGGGGTATAAACCGACATGGAAAACCTGCAAAAAATAGCTGTGAAGTTTGATAGAATACCTGTTCCCTCCATGAAGGTGTAGCACCCCTTTCTTTATTGGCGATTTTTTGGAAAATTTTATGCTCGCAAAACGTATTATCCCTTGCTTAGATGTTGATAATGGTCGAGTCGTCAAAGGCGTTCAATTCCTTGATATTCGTGACGCAGGCGACCCTGTCGAAGTGGCGCGTCGATATAACGAACAAGGTGCCGATGAAATTACCTTTTTAGATATTACTGCTACCCATCATGGACGCGACACCACATATCGCACAGTAGAACGTATGGCAGAAAGCGTTTTCGTGCCATTAACCGTCGGTGGTGGTGTCCGTAAAGTTGAAGATATCCGTTTATTACTCAATGCTGGTGCCGATAAAGTCAGTATCAATTCGGCAGCGGTGTTTACCCCAGAGTTTGTGCAGGAAGCTTCACAACGTTTTGGCGCACAATGTATCGTCGTGGCGATTGATGCCAAAAAAACGGGCGAAGACAAGTGGGAAATTTTTACCCACGGTGGTCGTAAGCCAACAGGCATCGATGCGATTGAATGGGCAGTAAAAATGGCCGACTTCGGTGCAGGTGAGTTGCTGATTACCAGTATGGATGCCGATGGTACCAAAGCGGGCTATGACCTTGCCTTGATGCGTCAGATCAACGATCGCGTCAATATTCCAACTATTGCCTCAGGCGGTGTCGGAAATTTACAGCATTTGGCGGACGGCATCTTAAAAGGTGGCGCAGATGCGGTATTGGCAGCATCTATTTTCCACTTTGGTCAACATACCATTCCAGAAGCAAAACAATATCTGGCTGCACAAGGCATTGAAATGCGTCTTTAATAAAATGAACCATCAAAAGCCTCTCACTGGAGAGGTTTTTTTATTCGAACATCGCTTTATGCAGACAAAAAAATACCTTGCTAAGCAAGGTATGGAAACTGCGTTATACAACGCTAGAGGGTAAACATCACACGGTCAATTTGAACAAATTCTGAGCATTTAAAATGCTTGAGCTAAATTAGCGAGAAAATGCACAAAGATATTGACATCAAAAACCAATTTTATTGACAATTTACGACATGAGCTTTTTTTTGCCACGAGGATGCGTCAATAAAAACAAGGCTTCCCTCGATTATTGCTCTTTAAATTCAGGCGACTGATTCTTGTGCTTCCTTCGGCGGTGTTGTCACGCTCGGCGCCTCGACCAATTTTGGCTTTTGTTCTACCCATTTTACTGGAAAAACGGCTTCCACCGCTTGGGTCAGTGCTTTAGACAATGCTGCTGGTAAGGGGATACCCAGTGGATTGGCCTCTTTTAAATCGGCCGAAGACACCACACGTGTCCCCATCACATAATCAAACCATGGACGGGTTACACACCAGTTGGCATCCTGATTGGAGTTCATATGATGGTCATAATGCCAAGGAATGGTGCGTTTGGCCCAATCAGGTTCCAGATGCGCACGACGATGTACATAATAATAATTGCCTGCACTATACAACGCCGCCAAAGACATACCTTTCGAGAAAGGATAAAACGCCACACTGGCTACCCCTGCCACCACCGCCAATGACATGATTTCATTACGGGTCCGCCAATGCTCGACCCCTTCCACATAGCAATCATCCGAAAACTGCTGTTTACGTACTTCCCGATGATGCGCCCAATGTGACTCCATGCTCTTTGGCACAGGGCTATAACGCGGCTGCCCAGAGCGATGTACCCCGTGCAAAATATATTTATGTGCAAACCATTCAAATGCATTGGCAACTGCCAAACCTGCAATAAAACCCTTGATCATGGTTTTCTCCCAATGTTTCCTTATTTTTATTCAAGATATAAATTTTTGTAGGCGAAGTATTGACGATACGATATATTTATATTGACAAAACACGACAATATCAGGAGTGGACAGGATGTCTCAACTCAAGAACTATACTGGCTCTGTTTTTGGGGGGTTGGGGCATTTATTAAAAGCCTATTGCGAGGCAAAAAACATTGTGATTCCTGAACAATTACAACAGGTTCAGAATCAGGAACGCTTTGATTACGTGATCTGGCGTGACCTGCTCGAAAACCTGAACCAGCACCATCCAAAAGTTGGTTTAGGCCTAGAAATCGCAGAATATGTACAACCCAAACATTTGGGGATCATTGCCTATCTGGCCCTGTCCTGTGAAAATCTAGGCGAAGCGTTGGCGCGTTATCATGATTTTCATCGCCTGATTTATGATGGCAGCCCGCTGGTGGTCGAGTTTAGTCATCCCTATGGCTCTATCCGCTGGGAAGCACCTGAACTACATCCGACCCAATTGACCGATGAAATTGCAATTGCACTAATGGTGCAGTTTCTTAAACTGTTTATGTCAGGTGACCGAATTCATCTACATGAAGTCCATTTTGTGAATGCCGCGCCTAAAAACATGAGCGTCTATGAACAATATTTCCACTGTAAAGTCCGTTTTGAACAGCCGAAAACCCAATTATTAATCCCCATCAGTGAGGCGTTTAAACCCTTACGTACAGGCGATCATACCTTACAACAACTGCTCTTACAGCAAGCCCAGGCCTTGCTGGACAAGCTGCCGAATTCCACCCAACTGGATCAACGCCTGCAACATGCAATTTTGACTGGACTACAAAAAAACCAATATCAACTCGATTTTATCGCTGAAAAACTCGGCCTGTCCGTGCGTCAGTTACAGCGTCATTTACAGCAACAACACAGCACCTTTCAGGAAAGGGTACAGCAAGTACGCTTTATGCTGGCGACTGAATATTTGAAAGATCCTCATCTGAGTTTGCAAGAAATCGCGCTACTGCTCTGCTATTCTGAACAGAGTGCTTTTCAACGTGCTTTTAAGATTTGGACGGGACAAACCCCGCAACAGTGGCGAAACAACAACACAACTTACAATTCTTAATAAAACAACTTAAGAACTAACGGTTTCGCAACTGATCGATTTGATTGCACGTTTTATATAAGAGCCTATATACCTATGTGAATTAGTTCACAATTTTTTCACAAGGGTTAAACATATCCATAATAAATTTTGGATGCTTGCTTTTTTATTTTTTTAGAATTGGTGTGGTGATAACAATGAACAAATATTTAGCAGAATTTCTCGGAACCTTTTGGCTTGTTTTCGGTGGTTGTGGTAGTGCTGTACTTGCAGCTGCATTTCCAGAACTTGGGATTGGCTTCTTAGGTGTTGCATTTGCGTTTGGTTTAACTGTTTTAACCGGTGCTTATGCATTCGGTCATATTTCTGGAGCACATTTTAACCCAGCCGTCAGTGTCGGTTTATGGGTCGGTGGGCGTTTAGATGCCAAAGACTTGGTTCCATATATTATTTCTCAAGTCATTGGCGCAACTTTTGCAGCATTCGTGCTGTACATTATTGTACAAGGCCAAGCTGGCTTCGCAGGGACAGGTGGTTTTGCAACCAACGGTTATGGCGAACTCTCTCCAAACCATTTCTCTATCGCATCTGCGTTCCTGATTGAAGTGGTACTGACCGCGGTATTCTTAATCATTATCTTATTATCTACGCATAAAAATGCACCTGCTGGCTTTGCTCCAATCGCGATTGGTTTGACGCTCACGGTGATCCATTTGATCAGTATTCCAGTGACCAATACCTCGGTCAACCCAGCGCGTAGTACAGGTGTGGCTTTCTTTGCTGAAACCGCTGCTCTCGGTCAACTTTGGTTGTTCTGGGTTGCGCCAATTATTGGTGCCATCATTGGTGCAGTGATCTATAAAGTGGTAAGTAGCGAGAAAAACTAAGCTCGAAACAGCCCATAAAAAAACAGCCTGTAACGGCTGTTTTTTTTTATTTATAGAAAAGGATTTTCAATATCCTGTTCAGGCTGACGTTCAATCTGTTCAGGCAAATCTTGCTGCTCTAATGCAGTAACCACATCATTGATAAAATTTTGCAGTGCCTTCGCAGTTTTTAGACCGGCCTGATCTTTGGTAATCTGCAAATTACCATAGAGACTGACACAATCGACCTGATTTTCTAAGGTCAGATCATAGATCGCAGACGACTCATCGCCCTGTTCAAACGGTTTAAACATGTTTTTCTCTCATTGTTCTTGTCTATCCCACAACATGAGCCAAGCACGCGGACATTGCAAGATGTTCTACATTATCTCAACATTTGTAAAAAATATTGCACCAAGGCATTTACCAGCTGGTTGATCAAGGCTTGTTTGGTCTCTTCATCAATTTGCGGGAATTTACTGTCAGGTGCCTCGGTTGGCTGTGAGCTAAATTCACGCTGCTGCGCTTGAATGGCATCGGTCTTGGCTTCTTCCGCACATTGACTTCGCCCATCCCAATGCAAATAGCTAATGTCTTTGTTCGGCTTCACTTGCTGCGCAGATACTGGCAGCTGGTACACATTACGCTTTTGCTGCTCAGTCAGTTGTGGAAATAGGTTGATGCCCAGTTTTTCTTCGAGATAGCAAACACTGACCACTTCGACCTTTAAAGAATTATTGTTTGGCGCGTAATAGGCACCAATAATGCCCTGCTTGGGTAAATATACCGCTTTATAGACCGCTGTTGGGACAATCACCCCTTGACCAATGGTTTTCAGGCGTTTGCCTTCAAATACAGGACCTGTCAGGACGTAAGCATCTTTATGCTGTTTGGTCACCATCGAACGCACCGCTTCTTCTAATTTGCGCCAGACTTCCTGATTGTTTTTCGGTGCTTGTGGCACCATATTGGCTAAAGAAAAGCTGTCATATTGCGATGCGGTATTACTCATATCACCATTCGGTGCCATATGACCACGGTCGTAGCCCGAACCACGATAATCCGATAATAAAGCACGATGTTGCAGCTTCACCCGGGTTTCTTCATGGAAATTGTCTTCACGTTTAATTTTGACACTAAGACGTTCAGGGGTCAGATACTCTGCTGACCATAATGGTGTTTTGGAAAGACCAGAATACATCACACTAAAATCATTAAAACACAGTGCATAGCTGTCTTTTTTCAGGCTGTCTCTGCTCAATAACGGTGGAACGTCACGATAAAACTGTTTCAAACATGCGCTATTACTAGATTGAAATGGCATCAACTTCGAAATTTTTTCACTGCCAAATGCGATCGCAAAACTGCCTGTTGCGACCAATGCCAACATCATCTTTCCAACATGTTGGCTCAAAAATGCAAATGGGCTTTTACTCTTTCGGGTTGGTTTCTTTGCCATAACTACATCAAAATCAATATGAACGCGCAGCTTAACAACTCAAAAGCCCTGTGTACATTGAGTTTCAGCCCAGAGCGACATTTTATGTCGCAAATCTGTACACTCAGGCAACAGACAATAAAAAAGGCACCCGAAAGTGCCTTTTTTATTGTTTTTATTTAAATTTCAATCTGACTGCCCAGTTCCACCACACGGTTGGTCGGGATCTGATAAAAGTCACTGACCGGGCTGGTATTACGCTGCATCGAAATAAACAGTTTTTCACGCCACGGCGACATGCCATCCCCCACGGTATGCACGATACGGTCACGTGAAATAAAGAAGCTCATTTGCATCATATCAAACTCAAAATCCAGTGCTTGATAAGCTTGTGCCAAAGCAACGGGAATATTCGGCTGATCTTTAAAACCGTAATACACATAGATACGATAAAAATGCTCGTCCAGTTTTTCAACTTTCAGGCGATCTTCATCAGTCACATACGGAATATCTTGAGTATAGACCGTCACCATCACATTACGCTCATGCAGCACCTTATTGTGTTTGATGTTATGCAACATCGCATGCGGCACAATGTTTGGCGTACCCGTCAGGAAAATCGCCTCACCCGGTACAAAATGGGTTTCTTTGCTCATCCCAATACTCTGGATAAATAATTCAATCGGTAAGGCATTGGTTTCCATGCGGTTGTAGACAATTTCACGACCACGTTTCCATGTCATCAAGATGGTAAACACGGCCACACCGATCAAGATTGGCACCCAGCCGCCTGACAGGATTTTTAATGAGGTTGAAGCAACGAAAACTAAATCGATTGCAAGGAACGGCACCGCAAATAATGCCACTTTCCATACTGGCCAACGCCAAACCCCATAAGCCAAAGTCGAGATCAAAATCGTACCGCAGAGCATGGTCATGGTCACGGCTACACCATAAGCACTGGCCAATTCCGCACTGCTTTCAAACAGTAAAATCAGGATCACCACCGAGATGAAGAGCACCCAGTTGATGAAAGGCAGATAGATCTGACCTTGTTCCACATCTGAAGTGTGGTGTACGGTTAGGCGCGGCAAATAACGTAACTGAATAGCTTGGTTTGCCATCGAGAATACGCCCGTAATCACCGCTTGAGATGCAATCACGGCTGCGGCTGTTGCCAAACCGATCATTGGGAATAAAGCCCAATCAGGAACCAGTAAATAGAACGGGTTTTCAATGGCTTTGGCATCACGTAACAGCAATGCCCCTTGCCCTGCATAATTCAGTAATAAGCAAGGAAGAACCACACAGAACCAGGCCAGTTTAATCGGCACGCGCCCAAAATGGCCCATATCGGCATACAGTGCTTCACCACCAGTCATGGTCAGAATCACTGCGCCCATGGTGATAAAGGCAACTGTTGGTTGATCAAAGACAAAATGGAATGCCCAATAAGGGTTAATCATCATCAACACATATGGGGTTTGAATGATGCTCCATAGCCCAATCAGACCAATGGACGCAAACCATAATAAGGTAATTGGCCCAAAGAATTTGCCCATGGTGGCGGTACCATGCCGTTGTACCATAAACAGTGCAGTCAGGATGCCTAAAGCAATCGGCACCAACCAACGATCTAAAGCAGGCGTCACCAGACTCAGACCTTCAATCGCTGACAGTACAGAAATGGCCGGGGTAATGATCCCGTCACCAAAGAATAGCGATGCACCGATAAAACCCAATGCAATCAGGAAGATTTTATTTTTGTTGCTAAAAACGGTAGAACGCAGGTTCAGTGCAAGCAAGGACATAATCCCGCCTTCGCCGTTGTTGTCTGCGCGCATGATCATCGACACATATTTAAAACTGATGGTCAGGTTCATACACCAGAAGATCAGGGAAAGAATACCTAAGATCGATCCTTCGCTGATATCAACATGTCCTGTGACAAAGCATTGCCGTATCGCATAGAGGGGACTGGTTCCAATGTCTCCAAATACCACCCCTAATGCTGCCAGCGTCATCGCGGGCAAAGCGGCTTTTTTTGCAGTACTTTGCATATTATGTCGTCTTCAAAATAGAACGTTATATGGCGCAATATTATCACTAGCCAAAAAGTTTTTCTGCAAATCTGTTCGACTACAACTTGGCAGCGTGCATTTTTTTGGTTACTATCGCACACCTTGGTGAGGTGTCCGAGTGGCTGAAGGAGCACGCCTGGAAAGTGTGTATACGTTTGCGCGTATCGAGGGTTCGAATCCCTCTCTCACCGCCAGAATTTTTTATTCATGTGATTACATGAAATGAGAAAGCTTAAATCTAAAGGGTTTAGGCTTTTTTTATTGCCTTATGTTTTCTAATTGACTCTATTAAATCCTAAATTTACTGGGGATATAATAAATTCCCCCCATTTTTATACCCCCAAATTTCCACGGGAAGCGCTGCAATACTTACAGTATGCTCAGGTTAGAAAGATCGAACCATTATTAGAAAAGAAAACCAAATATTCTGATGAAAAAGGCATATCTGGAAGCCATGCCATCAGGTGGTATACATTAGCGTATGAAATTTCGCTTCAATGGCAAAGAAAATATTTTTAGTATTGGTTCATATCCTGACACCACACTTGCCCAAGCAAGAAGAATTCGTGATGAAACACGCTTAAACTTAAAAGATGGAATTAATCCAAACGAAGCGAAGAAACAAAAAAAATTGCAGGTCGATGAAAATACACTTTTCAGAGCACTTGCAATGGAATGGATGGAAGACCGTAAAGCAGTGATTAAAGAAGCGACCTATTTACGCGATTTATCGGTATTTGAAAAAGACCTTTTCCCAGCCCTAGGTAATATGCCAATTGATCAAATCAAAGGTAAAGACGTATTAGCTTGCGCCAAGAAAATTGAAGAGCGTGGTGCGCTGGAAATGGCGAAACCCTCAATCCCTTTAACTAGTCGAATTTTTCGTTTTGCTATCCGTAAAGACATTATTGAAAATGATCTAACACCTCACTGAACCGTACCGGGTTTGTCGGAGACTTTTTTATTTAAGTTAGGCCACCTGACCTAACGGGTTAATCTTATCATAGTACATTGCTTCAAACTCAAAAGGCGATACATAACCCAGTGCACTGTGTACACGCTTTTTATTGAACCAATCTACCCAGTTTAGTGTCGCAAGTTGTACATCTGCTAAACCTTGCCAATCTGCTTTTAAATATTCAATCACCTCTGTTTTGTATAAGCCATTCACCGTTTCAGCCAGAGCATTATCGTATGAATCACCTGTCGTACCGACTGATGCTCGTAAATTTGCAGCATCTAAACGATTGGTATAGCGAATAGAAAGATATTGAACACCTCTATCGGAATGATGAATCACATTCTTTGGCATGCCTCGATCGTGCAATGCTTGCTCCAATGCATCGAGCACCATATCTGTATTCATCCGTGTAGATACTTTCCATCCAACAATTGCTCGTGAGAACACATCAATAATAAAGGCGGTATAGACCCAGCCTGAATGTGTTTGAATATACGTAAAGTCACTGACCCATAATTGGTCAGGTCGATCAGCACTAAAATTCCGTTTCACTAAATCATCTGCTCGTTTTTGATCATCTCGGCTACGGGTGGTTTGTTTATTCTTACCACGCCAAACACCTTGTATACCTAGCTTTTGCATCAATCGAGCAACTGTACAACGTGCAATAACATAACCCTCACGTTTCAATTTTTGCCAAACTTTACGTACACCATATCGACCTGAACTTTCTTTCCAAATACGTTTGATTTGCTCTGCATGATGTAAATCATGCAGAGCACGTTTCGCTCGATGTTCTGGGTTATCAACGAAATCTAAAGCCCGATAATAGGTCGAAGCTGCAATCGGTAAAATTCTACAAATCGCTTCAACACCATATAACGCCTTATTGTTATGGATAAAATCCACCATTATTTGTGTGGGCGGTCGAGCTCCGCCTGGGCGAAAAAAGCGGCTGCTTTACGTAGAATTTCATTGGCACGTTTTAATTCTTTAATTTCACGTTCCATTTGCTTCATTTTTTCTTGGTCAGATACCTGTTGTACTTTGGCGGGATTTTGTTGATCTAAGTATTTTTGATACCAAACACGAAGTGTTTCAGGAGTACAGCCAATTTTAGGAGCAATTGCGGAAACTGCTGCCCAATTCGATGGATAATCTTTTTCAGATTCAATTAGTAATTGAACCGCTCTTTCTCTAATTTCGGGGGTATAGTTTGGTTTTTTCATCGGAATAGTCTCTCAGAATATTGAGTCTCCGACAAACCCGGTACGGTTCACACCTTCAAGAAGCCTTAAAGCCTCGTAAAGTGAAGCATATGGCTCGATTGGATATTTCAGGGTTTCCTCCCTTTCTTGAACGCATGGACCGTTATCATGGCAATCCAGTGATCAAGACTGCACTTCAGTTGATGACTCTAACTTTTGTACGGACTGCTGAACACAGAATGATGGAGTGGAGTGAAATCGATTTTGAGAACAAGATATGGCGTATACCAGCCGAAAAAATGAAAATGGCTTTGCCTCATCTCGTTCCATTATCTACGCAAGCAATCGAACTACTAGAAAGCTTATTACCACTCACAGGCAGAAAGCCCTATGTTTTTTATAATCACAGCACAGCCAAACCTATGAGTAGTAATGCAATTTTGTATGTGATCCGCACAATGGGCTATAACGGTAAAATGACGGGTCATGGCTTCCGTGGGCTTGCCTCTACGACCTTACATGAGCAGGGTTATATGCATGATGCAATTGAAATTCAGCTAGCTCATAGAGTGGGTAATGCTGTTTCCCAAGCTTACAATCATGCACAACATCTAGAATATCGAATAAAGATGATGCAGGAATGGTCTGATTTTATTGATGGGTTGAGAAAATAGTTCAATTTATTCAGACAACTAAGATCTTAAACAAACAAAGAGAAAAGGTGTTCCTAAATTCAATTTTTTGTATGATGATGTAATCAAACATTTTGATTAAAATGTTTGATATGATGCTTTCATTTAAATATATAAAATTATAGGTTATTTTATGGCTATTACTTTTAAAATAGCAGCTAGAACTCTCAGACACCTTGGAGCTGAGCTTATCACATCTGAAGAAATGGCCTTAAACGAATTAATGAAGAATTCTTTTGATGCACATTCTGAAGATGTCAAAATTAAAATTAAATACCCAATGAGCCTAGACTATTTAGAAACCCTTTTGGCTAAAAATTTCAACAAACAAGATATTGATAAAAAAAGATTATTAGCTCAATTCAACTCAACATGCAAAAATACACAGCCAATGATTTAAAAATTGATGAGGATTTTTATAACAATCCATTTATTGAAGAAATCAATAATATTCTAGAAAAAATCAATTCGTTCAATAATAAAGAAGAGTTTGAAAATTTTATTATAGAAAATATCCAAAAACTGAAAAAAAGGTTCTATTCGATTCAAATAATAGACACGGGCAAGGGAATGACTAGAGAAGAATTAGAAGAAGTCTTCTTAGTGATAGGCACTCCATATAAATTAAATAAGGCAGAAGAAAATGGACGTGTTCTACTAGGAGAAAAAGGTATTGGCAGACTCTCAATGATGAAATTAGGGAATAAAGCTAAAGTTATTACAAAAACCTCTAATGACAAGATTGGTAATAGTATAATTTTTGATTGGAATAAATTTGACAACCCCAATATTGCGTTAACAGATATTGAGCTTACTGCAAATGAAATAGAATGTGATTTTCAACATGGAACAAAAATTATAATTACAGATTTATTATCCCACTGGGATTTAAAAAAGACACAAATATTTGTAGAAGATTATATACGTAGGTTAAGAAATCCATTTTCTGCAGATAAGAAAAATTTTCCTATTAATATTTATCAAAACAATAAGAGATTAAGACTAACAAGTATTCCAATTTGGCTAACTGAGCAGGCCAATTTTAGGGCAGAGTACATATTTGACCCAAGTTCAAATGATGTAAGTAAACCATGGTTGGAAGGAAAGGTAACATGGAAAGATCATAATTCAGCTGAAACACGAACTTGGTTTGGTCATGAATTAATTAATATATTAGGCGAGGAAAAAGATGAGGACTATATAAACTATAGTGCTATCTTAAAATCTTTGGGGAAATTTAATGTTACTTTATATTGGTTTAATAGGAAAGATCTTACAGCAACTTTAGATAAAACACTTCGCATGATAAAAAGTGAATTAGATAAATGGGTAGGTGGGATTAGCATATATCGAGACAATTTCCGTATTGGATTTACAGGTGGGTTAAATGATGATTGGTTAGAATGGGATAATCAGGCATTAAGAGGACAAGGTTATACCTTAAATAGATACCAAACAGTTGGCGCTTTAGAAATTTCTAAAATTGAAAATCCTAAATTACAAGATACAGCTAATCGACAAAGCCTCACAGAATCTAATGAATTTAAAATACTAAAAAATTATTAAGTGAGACATTACGTCAAGATTTACTGAAACATATTCATGCATATAAGTCTGTCCAAGAAATATTTCTACAAACTGACCTAGATAAAAAGTTAATTCATCTGGACTTTTGATTAAAAAGCAGAAAAAACTTAACCAAAATCTCAAAAAACTTAATGACGAAGACAATAAAGATATAGAAGAAATCCAACAATTAATTAAAAATCAAAATGAAATTATAGGTGGACTAAACACACGAATACATAATCTATCCGAAAAAAGCACAGAAATACTTGAACTAGCTAATTTAGGACAAATGGCAGATATTATTGCTCATGAACTATCTAACCCGAATCGCGGATAAGAAATTGACTTGAAAAATAAGAGGACTAGAGCCATCAGTTGAGTTACCACACCAAACTCACAACTCTAGTCCTGATGTTCAATAGTACCGAATTATTCTGCGTAATTGATGATTTTTTTCTTAAATTTGAATCAACTTATTGGGAGTTTCTCAAACAAAACTGTGGTTCCTTAAGAATCAGAACTGCTCAACTCAAAATTTCAGAAATCTGCTTTATTGCCATTTGGTACAAATGCTCTCATTTCAATAATTTCAAAGCCTTTTTCACCTGGTTAAAAGAAGATAAAAGCCATTTATTTAAGTACTTGCCTTGCTATCAAAGGATGATTCATCTGATCAATATGCACCAATTGGCCCTACACGCTTTACATGTGGCGCTGATGAAAGACCAAACTACACAATATTTATGGATTGATTCAACAACTCTGCCAGTTTGTAAAAATCAACGGATTCAGCGTCATAAATCATTAGTCCAAATTGCATCACGTGGTAGAAGCTCAATGGGCTGGTTTTATGGCTGTAAATTACATATTGCGATGAATCAATTTGGTGAAATTGCCTGTTCTGCTTTATCGAATGGACATGTTGCTGACATAAAAATGGTTGAGCAATTGGTTGCTGGTATAGAAGCAAAACTTTACGGGGATCGAGGTTACATCAGCCAAGAATTAAAAATCAGATTGAAAGATCAAGGTATTGATTTAATTACTTATCATCGAAAGAATATGCAGGCTATTCAACTCTGTGCATCAGATGAATATCACCTAAGACAACGCAATAAGATAGAAACATTATTCAGTTTATTGAAGGGGCAATACAATTTAGTGACGAGTAAAGCACGTAGTATTCATGGATTTCTTGGAGGAATTTATGCCTCGCTATGCGCATATCAATTAACCCATCAAAATAAGCCAACAATTCAAATTAAGGAATCATCGGCTTAAGCAGGATCCGGGTTATCTAGAATTACAGAAAATACTTCTGATTTACTTACACAGTTACATAATGAAGAAAATACACCAAAACAAGTAGAACTTATAATAAAAGAATTAAAGAAACAAATAGATGCAACACATAAGAGAATTAGAAGCATTGATATACTTAGCCCAGCTAGTAAGAAAGATAATGAAGAATTTAATATTACAGCCCAATTAAATACTATTCTTGAAGGTTATCAACCTAAGTTTAAAAGACACAATATCACTGCGAAATTATTTGTTGATGGAAAGACTGAACTAAAACCTGTACAAGTCATCATGGTTAGAGGTCTAGTTGCCCAAATTTTAGAAAATCTTTTAGTTAATTCCGTTTATTGGTTGCAACAAGGTTTAAAGTCAGGTGAATATCAGGCTGAAATCAACATTGAAATTGATAGTAAAGCTCGTGTAATTTTTATTAGTGACAATGGCCCAGGTATTGATCCTCATTATAAAGAGGATGTCTTTAAGCCTTACTTTTCAAATAAGAAAAAAGGGAAAGGACTTGGATTATATATTGCATCAGAAATTGCAAAATATCACTCTTCCAAGCTTTATCTAGATGATGAAGTTGAGAAGGATGGACGTTTAAGAACATTTATTATCGAATTACCAAACTTTTAATATATATTTAGAGATGAAATTGTGAAAAATAAGATATTAATTATTGATGACGAAATTAACGGATTGCGCCCTGAAATGTATATGGAATATGCTGAGGATTTTTCTTAAATCTTACAGATCCAGATCAAGAGGAAACCATTGAGTTATATGAGTTTATTAAAAACATCCTGATGACTTCCAACTAAGATCTTTAGCCGAACTAACGCAGCTATCTCCTCAAAAATTATTTAATGATTATTTCAATAAAGATTTTTTTAGAGAAAAAGTCTACCTATTTTCACATCTTCGCTTGAAACAATTTATTCAAATAATGACTCTTTGTTAAAAGTTAAAACTATTATTAAATCATCATTCCCAGAAAATGATTATGATTTAAATTTTAAAGAAGATGTTCCTACTAAAAGCGAAATAGATAATTTACAAGATTATGCTCTTTTGATTGTAGATTTAAGACTTAAAGATACATACTCTAAAGATTTCCTTAAAAGCATTTCTGAACTTGAGAACTTACCTCCTATAATTTTAATTTCTTCTCACTTTAATACTGAACAATACAAATTAAGTGATTACTTTGAGGAAACACATATTAGCTCAACAGGCTTAACATTATTATCAAAATCTGACTTAAAAATTTAGAAAATGGTGCTATCAAATTAAAATTATTAGCAGATCAATTAATTTCTCAAAGAGACATCTCCAACAACACTAAAAACTTAATAAAAACATGGGATAATGTATTAGAGAATGCTAAAAATGAGTTCTCAAAGATTTTATGGAAACTCGATGCTACCATTATGGAGAGAATTCATACTGACTCTGTAGATGACCATGTCTTATTTAGTGATATGATAAATAACTTTTTAATTAAAGAATTACTTTGGAATATTGAAGAATCTGAAACACTAAAAGAATCTACAAAAAAATTAGAAGAATCTTTTATTAGTAAAAACAATAGAATGTTAGCATATGAGTCTGATATTAATGCTCATCGCACCCTCCTTTCTCATCACTTTTACACGGGTGGTAGTTCAAATGAAATTGATTTACTTAATGCATACTGTAAATATCCTAGTGGAAAAACAAAAAGTAAAACTAAAATTTTAGATTTTTTAAACAAAATCTATTAACCATTTTTCCTTTTGGTGGAATTTTTGTGATTACAAGACGAATACTATTTGGATTAATATTACACAGCAATGTAACTTAACTGGAATATATAGAGAAGAGAAACATGCGCTTAACTCTTTATTATTTATTAAAGCAGATATTCTACAACTAAGAAATTCTGATTATATACCGTATAATTCTAAATCTTTAGTATCAATTTTACACAAAAAACTTTAACAGAAATTACAGAATTTATTGACATAAATCCAAATTCAAAACATTTATTAAGTTGCTCCCTTGATGATTTTATTGATTTAATCAAAAAAGTAACTTAAAATTGATTGGTCGCATGCGATCTGAACACGTTATATCCCTTCAACAAGATACAGCATTAACAATTTTAAAGCCCGCTCAAACACGCATTAGCCGTTTAGGGTCTTGTAAGTTTAATATAACCTTATTAAAGAACGATAAAACATTTGAAAATTTCCCTCATGCTAAAAACGGACAGGAAATAATTGCTATTAAAGATGACAAATATATACCATCAGATAGATTAGCTATTGATATCTCAATCTGGTTGAAAGTCCATTTACCAAATTTAGATCTTAGTCCTAAGCAAATCCTAGATGAAATAATGCAACCAAAAAAAATTGATAGTATAAAAACTTAAAAGGTTTTGATCTTTTAGTTAAAGATTCAAAATTTAAAATACCTGAACCCAATGATAGAAAACATTCTTTAATCATTAGGATTGAAAGATGAGCCATCAAGTACTTATTAGAGTGTAGATTACTTATGACAAACTAGACAAGCTCCTCCTCCCTCCTCCTCAAAATATAGCTCATCGATATCTACCATATCGATGAGCTGAGGACGTAAAGGATTTATTTTTTTCCGTTTCTGCATCTTTGCTTGTCTTTTCTCAAATTCTGATTTAATTGCAGCTACACGTTCTGGTTTTTCTAAATCAGCCAATGACTCACCTTGAGTCCAGGTAAATGGTGATCCAGAATCTATAGCTAGTTTTTCATAAGCCTTTGCTTCCTCAAAAGCTTCTGGATGAATTTCTCTTAGACGAACCCATTCAATTTTTTGTTGAAAAAAACAAAATGTACATCCACTTCTTGAACGCCAAGAATAATATTCTGGTAATCCTAATCCAACATTTTCAAGAATCTCTATGACACTTGGTTTATCGATACCATCTTCTCTGAATGGTAAAATAACTTTTAGATTTTTATGATCTGAAATAAGACCTGTTCGATGTTCTTCATCAGCTCTAATCGCAACATAACTATAAACTGTATCTCCTTTATCTAACCAAGGTTTGATCCATTTTTTAAATGGGGTTAATTTCAACTGACGAGTACACCAACGAGTTTGAGCACTTGGTAAATAATGATTGTATTGTTTTAGCCAAAAATCAAAATCTCGATCACCATTAATAAATTCAATTTCCTGCCCTAAAACTGCCTCCAAGCGATCTAAAAAGGCATAAACTTCTGGTAACTCTTTACCAGTATCTGTAAAAAAATAACGAAGATTAATTTCAGGGTGAAACTGGCTCATGTATAGAAACGGAATTTTAGTGCTGATCGACCTGACCAATTATGGGTCAGTGACTTTACGTATATTCAAACACATTCAGGCTGGGTCTATACCGCCTTTATTATTGATGTGTTCTCACGAGCAATTGTTGGATGGAAAGTATCTACACGGATGAATACAGATATGGTGCTCGATGCATTGGAGCAAGCATTGCACGATCGAGGCATGCCAAAGAATGTGATTCATCATTCCGATAGAGGTGTTCAATATCTTTCTATTCGCTATACCAATCGTTTAGATGCTGCAAATTTACGAGCATCAGTCGGTACGACAGGTGATTCATACGATAATGCTCTGGCTGAAACGGTGAATGGCTTATACAAAACAGAGGTGATTGAATATTTAAAAGCAGATTGGCAAGGTTTAGCAGATGTACAACTTGCGACACTAAACTGGGTAGATTGGTTCAATAAAAAGCGTGTACACAGTGCACTGGGTTATGTATCGCCTTTTGAGTTTGAAGCAATGTACTATGATAAGATTAACCCGTTAGGTCAGGTGGCCTAACTTAAATAAAAAAGTCTCCGACAAACCCGGTACGGTTCACCTCTTAGTAACTCTATTGTTGTATCCCAAAGATAAAAAATCGATGAATTATCTTCCTGCGCTGGTATTACAAATTTCCAAACTCCATGTTCATTTTTATGAATTTTCTGACTTTTAATAACTGTTTTATACAAACTAGCTGAAGCAGATGTACCATCCAAATTGAGATTTTCAACGCCATTGAAAAATAACATTGCTTTCATCAAGTCTTTTATTGCTTTACTTGCTGGCACGGAATAGGCATCTCGATTCACTATTTCGCTATGAACCACAGGTACATACGCATAAACTTTATCAGCAATATCTGATGCTAATTTAGATAAATTTCCTTCATATTTATGAGAATTATGATCAAACCAAATACTGTTATTAAACTCATTCTTAAATTTATTTGATAATACATTTCTTAATGAACTTAGCCTTGCATCAACTTCTCTTAATGCAATACTATCCGATTGAAGTTCAAGCTTATTTTTTTTCAACCACTCCAAAGCTTTCAGCTCTTTAAGTAAATCAACTATTTGACTTTCGAATCTTGCTACCGCAATTAAGTTATCTTCTCGTTCTTCTTGAGAAAGCTTCTTTGCTACATTCAATAATTGCTTTTCCGAATAATATTTATTAGGCAATACTAAAACGAAACTGCCTTCCTTCTTATTTTTAAAATCATTCCTTTCCCTAAACTCTTTTAAATTATTCTCAAAAACAATATTTTTATTCATCCATCGCATTGCTCCAGTTTCCCAATAATGACGTGAAGCAATCACAGGTACAGTATCTAATAAAGTCTGTAATTCAGAGATGCTGACATCACCCTGAATAGCTAAAACTTTATTTACTTCTTCATCGATATTGAAGTCACTACCAGCATAGATCCCCCAAGTGTTTAAATGACGTCTAAATATTAATATAGATGCAGATTCTAGAGCCTTTAAAATTTCTAGAATTGAGTGGATAGGAATCTGAGGGAAGCAAGTTTCTATAATTGATTGAGTAGATAGTATATTAACGCCATCTTTTAATAATCCTATAACAGCCACCGCTTTTACTATCTTTACGTGATCCGAGGGAAACTGTGACTGTGCTCTTTCAACTGCATTAACATTTAATGCCCATTTATGCCCATCTGATGAAGAGAGAATCATAGACTCTAAATTTGCTTGTAAGTAGTCCCAAAGCATATCTGGAGAATAATAGCTTTCTTCAGCCAATGGTAAATTTTGCAAAACATCGCGAAACCCTAACATTTCATACGATGATAGAAAACTAAATATACTTCGCTCATTTTGACCAAACTGTTTTCTTGAAAGTGAGCTTAGTAAGGTTACTGTTACTGGATGTAGAGGCCAACACTCATGAAGAATTTTAGCTTTATTTTCTAATTTAGAGATATGGCTAGCATTATAAGCAGCTATATAACTCTCTACTACTTTAAGTTTATTTTCAGGCTTATAATTAGTTAAAATGGCCTTACTAATCAGGTTTATATTTTCATCAATACTACTAACTAATGGTAGATCTGTATATCTTCCTTGAACTTTAATCCACTCTTGTTGCTTCACTAATCCAAGATGTCTTGCATACTCACCAAATGCTTGGTGCAAAATACCGACAACAACTATTTTCTTTTTTGCTCTTGCAGTTTTTTCAGCTAATTCTTGATAAAAACCAATATCTTGATTCTGATACGCATCATATTCTAAGAATTTACCTAATTCATCAATAATGAGAATACTACCCTCAATGTGATTCTGTTCTTCAATATACTCAATGTATAAATCAATCAAATCTGATCGTTTTTTAACCTTCAAAACTGTTTTATTCGTTAGTTTTTTACAATTGATAAAAATACTTCTTCGATTGAAGCTCTGCTCCCTGTAATTGGAGTAACCAACCAAGGTTTGCTTGAGTAAAAAACTGAAGTTATTGAGTCTAAGTTTATTTTCTTATTTATCTGTTTCCTAATGTCCTCCTTCCCACCAGCTAAACTTGCTAGGATTAAAGCCAATGAGGATTTACCACTACCATAAGGGCCAGTCCATGTAAAAGTACGCTGTTTAGTAGTAATAATTTGATTTGCCATAATGTCTAAAACATTAAGAGCAGAAGGTTGAATTATATATTCTTTGATTGAGTCAAAACTTCCAAAATCCAATTCTATATTTATAGATTTTATAAAGTTTCTATTGATAGAAACAACATCGCCTAGAGTTTTATTAGCAACCATATGCTGATCTCAACAAATTCATTTTAACTTCACAAATATCTTCATTTTTAAGCTTTGTTATTTGCTTCAAACCAGAGCTATCTGTCCAACCCAAGTAACCATCTGAAATTTCTTCAATTCTTGAAAGTCGTTCATTAATGGAATATTCTGTTAATTTAAAAACACGGCCAGGTGAACCATAATCATAAGTTATATTTTTAAACGAAAGTGTTGATTGTGATGACTCATATCTTTTCTCTAAGCTTTCCCAAAAATCTAAAATGGCAAAACAAAATAAAGAGTCAGATAATGATTCATGGTAAGCGTAGTTGAATTGATATAAGCTTTTATTTATTTTTTTTATTAAACCTAATTTAGATAAAAGAGATTCAATTCCATCTTCTGTCTCATTATCCGAAACATAACTTTTTAGACATGTATCAATATCATTCTCTAATGTTTTTTTGATCTAGCATTTTCTGTTTCTAAAACGAGTTCAATCGTTAACTTAAGCACATCATCTTGAGAAAAATTATTATTATTCAAATAGTTAAACAAAATATACCAACTTGTCGAACGTATACTTTTCCCTGCTAAATACCAATGTATTAGCCAAAAAGATGATTCATTCTCTAAAAAACGATCTATTCCCTTATCATTATCAAAAAGAAATTTTCCAATCTCACCAAGCATAAACCCGTTGGGTTCACTGCTTTCTCTAATTACATCAGTAGCCAATGCCCAATGTTTAATTGAAGCTACCATATTTTTACCCACACCAAAGCGTTCAACAGCATCACTTGATGAAAATACAGATTTTGGGCACACTAACTCAAAAGTGTCCTGATGCATTTCTACTTGTGAATAAGCTTTCTTTAGCCACAACTGTCGAAGTGCAAAAGTTTCATGACCAGAAAATATGAGCTTTATATGGGAAGGTAATTGAATCATATTGCTTGCTGGTGAAAGTTACCAGTTATAAAAATGGACTGGTGAATTATACCAGTAATAACATTTAAAAGTCATATTCTAAAAACTGTGTCTTCTTTATATATTTATATATAAAACAACAAAGTATAGTAAAAAACAAATTTGAACATAATTTTTTTATTCTGCACGACAGCTCGTGACGCCCAAAACATTAGCTTAAAAAAAGAAAAACCATTTAATGGTTTTTCTTAATTTCACAAATAGCTTGATGAAAGACCATATAAGCCTGTTTTGCAAATGCAATACTCTCTTTAGCTTCCATATCCACTATCGGCACCTCTTGCAATACTTTATTTTCCTCAACTGAGACTAATTCTAAATTTCTTTCATTTAATCTAAAAACTACATCACATCTATTAAATGATCTGCCTATGTAGTCTTGTACTTGTTTAAAACATTCATATTTTACAAGCCTACTTTCAATGAAAATTTTGATCACTTCATCATTCAGATTATTTTCAACCATAAATCAACTTACCCTCTGCTCTAACTTAGCCTCAATCCACTGATGAATCTCCCAAGCTGACCAACCAATACGCATTTCAGTTAATCTTATAGGCTGAGCAAATCTCGGATCATAAGACTTTAATTTCTTATTAATCATTACGAATCAGTTAAATAAATTTAAGACCATGAAAGGTAAAACCTAAAACTCAGCACAACTGTTCCATAATTTTTGCGATGGAAAAAATTGTACTTCGGTGCACATTCTTATCATCATAACTTGCAGCATGATCGAGCCCGCGCATGACAAAAACCTGTTTTAAACCTCTTTTTTCAACGTCGGCTCCAGATTCACTACAAACCGTTCCATCGCCCGCGGAAGTCGGCAGAATTCGAATATTAAAAGTAACTATATTGCCTTCGGTATCTTCAATGGTTCTAAAACTATCCTGATCAAATAACCGTTTAAAACCGTCATGCTTTTGTGCGGTAACAACAATAGGTTCCAAAGTGACCGTTCTTGCGATTTCTTCTTCTGTAAGAGGGGGTGATTTATCAGCAGTTTCTTCTGGCGTTTCTGCTTGTTCCGCGCCATGCTTAGCATATCCACGGTATTCGATTAAATCGTCTTCAGTATCAATAGGCAAAACTTGCTCCGTACTCCAGAGCACTTCATTATAAGCCAAATGCTTTTCGTCCCGCCCATAATGAGCATAAGTATTCGGATGATAACTATCGGCTATTTTTGAGTGAAAATCTTGTACTTTTTTAACATTTCTTAAGTAAAAATCAACAATACCTAGCCCACTCTCTTGATCTAATTGAGCCTCCAAAATACCTGCTGGATCAATAAAACCTTCATTGATCATGCTCCACCAAGTATCAGTACGTGTATAAATATCAGAATAAGGGTCATCTTTAGGCAATCTTGCCGTAACGATCTCGCCACTTCTATTCCTTGCTCGCAACGTTAACCAGGTTTTCGTCTGACTACCATCCTGAGCTTTATGCTGTAAAAAATTGCCAAATGGTAATAATTGCAATGCTCCGGGTGAATTCGCCAAAACAGGCATCAGCCGTTCGGAGGTCGCTCCAAAAACCTGAGCACTCTTATTCGCTTTTATTTTGGCTATCCAGCCATCAACAACTTCTCCACCTTCCCAGCCGCGACAAATACGTTGATAAACGGTTGGAGCACCACTCGCAGGCATGACACCATGCATTACACCTAAAATATCATCTTTAACAGAACTTTCTTGTATTAAGGCTCTTGTCACTAACCCACCCATGGAATGGGTTACAATAATAAACTTCTTAAACTCTTGTTTTGGAAATTCCTTTTTAATTTGAGCTTTGACATAATTTTGCATCATGTGAGCAACATATTTAGCAGAATCATCATTTGATTGTAGCCAGTTATAACCTATGGCAAAAACAGGAAAGCTATAATTGGCGAGCTTCCCGTGTAACTCTTTGGTCAATAATTCAATTTCTTGATTTATCGGCCCCCAGTCTTCTTTTATATCTTCTAATTTAGATTCATCACTTGAACCCATCCCAAGAAAAGATTTAGAACCAGTTGCTACGATTTTCTTCCATTCTTTCGTACCCGCAAAATGATCTGGATCATTTAGATCTTTTGTGGTTGTCTTTTGCTTTACCAACTCATGGTTTAAGTATCGTTCTAGATAAATAAGGATCTTAGAATATCCTTCCCACCACACAGATCCCCAACCTCTACGGATTGCTTTTGCGCGATCAAAATGATCAATGTCCTCAATCGCATCTTCATCAATATAACCATCCTGCCCAACGATCGTGGTTTCAGGGTTTAATTCCATTTGTCTGGTTCTAGCATCCCGTTGTTCACCTGCACTGGCGGCTGCCAACCCCTCCCTAGTCCCATTAGGCGGATACCAAACATGTCGACCATCGCCTTTATTTTTCAAATTAGACCCCATAATCCCGGGAATAAAAATAATCGGCACGACATATTTAGCAGGTAAGGTTACCTTACATAAGGTTTCAGTTTTCGTGGGTGTTGTCTGAGAAACAAATTTGGCATTATCTTCAGTATTATAAGGTTGATGTTCAAAGCCCATTTTTATTATCCTAGAATTTCTTTAATGAATTTAAGATAGCTTCATATATCTGAAGTCCATGATTATTGGAAATGCTTGAGGTTCTGACATAATTTTCAGTTCTGGCGGTGTCGACCGTCATGGAAACGAATGGATCTAGAGCTGAATTCACGGTCCCTGCATGCTCCCATGTGGCGATGATCCCTGTCCCCCCTTCCATTGGGACTTGTGTGACTAACTCAAGCCCGCTCAAAGGTGAGCTCTGGTTCACTGTTTTTTCACCCTTTCTTAAATCTTTGGTCTGATTTTTAGTTGTTATATAGTTGGGACTTTTTTGAAGATTTTTTTCCGTCCTCACCAATAAATTATCTTCTGCTTTATAAATCGCTTCTGTTTCAGCTGTAATCACAACTGAAGGGGCATTTGCAAAATTAAACCCTACTCGTTGTTTTGTAAATTTATAGTCTTTTCCATTGTCTTTAATAAATCCATTTTTAAGACAAACTCCCTGCTCTGTAGGAATTTTATTATTATCTCGAGCTCTTAAATTTTTAACGAGATATTTAATTCCATTAATGCTTTTATCCTCATTTTTTTTGAATAAGAACCTGTAATTTTAAAAAGAGTTCTTAACGATTGATCATATACAAATGCATAAACCTCAACAGGTAATCTACCATTTGCAAATGTTGAATGTCCCCTGGCTTGCCCCTGTGATAATGCCTGTGGTTCTAAACAGTTGGCCTGAATCTGTCACTTGATCTACAGCAACTTGGCATCCAATAAACTGTTTGAGTTCGATATAAGGATTGGTTGATAAGCAAATTAACTCTACAGATAGCCCATCATTAATGCCATGATAGCCCTCTAGGCGTTGCAGCATGATTTGAGTATTAAGCGCTGCATTTGAAAACTGAATACTCATTGCACGTTTTTGAGTACCAACGCCTAATTTATCCAAGACGCTAAAGATATTATTCAACATTATTATTGCCTTATTCTTGATCAAAAAAAATTACCAGAATGATTTATCTGATTCAATTATGAACAGGTTTCGTTTTGTGTCATTGTAACTAAAAGTCTTCGATAACCTTGCACTACATAGCGACCCAACTGATATTTTTCTTGTATTTTTGAAATACTGAGTTGCTCCAAATCCTGTTGGTGTTGTTTTACCCAAGCCCTCTTTTGATCCTCAATGGTAATATTTAAAAATTTTCTTAAGACCATACGATTTTTAATAATATATTTTTCACTTCGTTTTAATCTTTTCGCAACTTCAGTCACGCTTAAATGCAAGTCCAATAGAATCTCCTGATTTTCTAAACGCCATGCTTGAACTCGATCCTTATGCTTTGCCAGACCTAAACGTTGTCTTAATTCATCTTTCTTCCGAAAAATCTGTTCAAGGCTCAAACCAAGCTTTTTGACTAAATCTTCATTACTTAACTCAGGATTAAGGAGGTCTTCTTGATGTAGCGCAAACCAAGCCTCTTTTTGTACTTTCATTTTAGGGATATCTAGGATTTCTCTTAATTTTGCTTTTGCTCTTAAAATTTCTCCTGGCATTTTTTGGAATTGATCAGCTAAGACGGCAACCGTTTTTCCTGAGTTTAATAATTCCTCCTGATGATCCAATAACCATTGCCGCTTTTCTTGCTTATCATTTTGAAATTTTTCAGAAAAACTGAATTCATCTAGCTCTTGTTGAATACGGTTATAAAATTTTTTAGCGATGAATACACTGACATCAAATTTTTCTACGATTTCCTGAACAGTTAAGCCATTCAGCTGCTGTTTATTGGCTTGAAACCACTGTTCTTGAATCACCTCAGATTGCTTTTTTCTAAGTTTCTTCGGCACAGGAATATCGACAAGTTCAGCCAACCAGATTTTATGTTGATAAACTTGAGGTCGCGTTAATCCATACTTAGCTTTTAATGTCTCTAAACTGTCGTACAACAATTCATCTTGATGTGCCAGAATCCATGGATCATTTCGATAGATAAAATTTCTTTGAATACCTAATAACCGTCTGAATTTACCAACCATACTTAAAGAGAGTTCAAGTTGTTTCGCAACTTCAAAGACTTTGTATTCTTTTACCAGATCAGCCATTTCTGACGTTAAAATCACTGAAAAACTTGGACTAATGCCCTCATCTTTAGCGGTAAACCCGTAAGGCCAGCCACGATAGACCCTAATCCCAGTATGTGTTTTTCGCTCTTCGTAAGCATCCCAATACTCGCCCTCCCAATCCTTGATGGTTTTAATTTTAAAATGTTTATATTTTCCCATTATTTTAGTTCACTACTCACCATAAAATAGAAAGTCATATCCATCAGACTTTTTACTGAGCTTAATACTAGCGAATACTCATTTCAGAGATCAAGAATCGACCTAACATGGATATTAAACTGACCTATTTTATGCCTATGCTTTAAATCACAACATTCTTCGTATTATGATTAAAATAGAAGATAAAAATTAAACATCTACATTTATATCAAAAGACAACAGCTCACCTAAAAAAGCAGAATTCTTTTTATTCTCACAGATATCCGCGCTTACCCTTTTTTGCTACCCTATTTCTTTTACTTTCCTCGCTTTCACTATGCTCAGTTTATTTGTTTACGGGACTCTAGGACCAAACCGTCCCAATGCCCATATCATGGAAAATATTGGTGGTACATGGGCAGACGCACATGTATTTGGCACACTCAAACAACAAGGTTGGGGCGCTGAACTGGGCTTTCCGGGCATTATGCTTGATCAAACAGATCAAAAGGTCTCTGGCTTTGTGTTTTTCTCAGATAACCTAGAACAACACTGGCAAGCACTGGATGAATTCGAAGGTGCAGGCTATCAACGTGTGCCTATGAAAGCACACTTAAGCACGGGTGAAGTGATTGATTCCTTTGTTTATGCGCTCAACACATAAATCAGAATTGGCGAAAATTTGCTGATTCAATTAAATTTATCTGTTTGCTTATTTTTTCGCTTGTTTTTTTAATTAGATTCTGTAGAATTCTCGCCACGTTGCCGGCATAGCTCAGTTGGTAGAGCAACTGACTTGTAATCAGTAGGTCCACAGTTCGAATCCGTGTGCCGGCACCATTTCTCGCTTTACTCTCGTTTTTTCCCGATCATTTTTTCAAAATGCGAAATATTCGGATTTAATAAATCCCATTCATTTGCATGACTCACAAAACATTCTGCTTGCGGTTGATACAGATTTGGATCATCCAGTGTTCCTGCACGGATTGAAATCATTTCGGGCACGAGTTCGGGTAGGCCAAACATTTGCGATCCACAATTAGGGCAAAATGCACGGCGTATCGGCTTACCAGATAACCCCAAAGACTCAAAATACTTGAGTTCACCATTAATTTTTAGTTCAGAGTGATGAAAGAAAGCAATCGGTGCATAAGCACTGCCCGTGGCTTTTTGGCAATCACGACAATGGCAATTAAAACGATAACGTGGCGCAACCTCGGCCTGATAGCTCACTGCCCCACACAGGCATGAACCTTGATATTGATTTGGCATCTTTTTCTCACTTTTTTACTGCACTGATTTGAATATAACGTACTAATCCATCTTGGTAGAGTTTTCGGCACAACTTGGCAGTCATCTCGATTTTGAGTTGAGCCAAATCAAAGGCGGTTTTTTTAGATTTTCGTGTTTCAATATATTCGGCAAAACCATTCAACACAGGCTTAGAAAAATCCTGAATTTTAATATCAATAAAACCATGCTGCGCTAAAGTCTGCGCAAGCTGTTGCTGATCCATCAGATACTGCCAATTCACATCGGCACTTTTTAATAGATAGCGATATTTTTGTTTTTGTAGAGCAGAACAGTGTAGCCAATTATCCGACCACATCAGGGTGTGAAACGCGATCCGACCTTTTGAATTCAAAACTACGGATGTCGAATCAAGAAATGAATTCAAATCACTGTGATAAGCCGCATCTATACACAGCACCAGATCAAATGAATTCAAAAGTCCGAGTGTTTTTAAATTCAAAAAAGATCCACAATGAATTTGCACTTGCGGTAATTGTTTTTGAATTCGTTTGACGCATTCGGGCTGTAACTCAACAGCACTGAGTTGTTGAATGTGATAATGCTGAAGCCAGTGCAGCAGACTGGCGCCTTGCCCACAGCCGAGATCTAAAACACGATCTGTGGATTTCAGTTGAATCGATTGGGCAACTTGATCGGCCAGACTTCGACAGGCCTGTGGATAATCATAATGTTGGCCTTGCCAAAAGCCTAAATTACTCCAAGCAAGCAGCGCATCATCACCAAGCCGTTTGGCATCAATCGCATATTTGTGCCCAATGACTTTTTCGATCAGCGCTTGCTTGAAGGAACTCATACTTAATAACCGAGTTCAGGCGCTACTTTGACTTTTGGTTTTAATCCAACAAAAGGTATGGCTGCACCTAGGATTTCAGAAATATGCATGGCCGAGGTCACAGCAGATTCTAAAATTGGCAAGCCATCGCATGACCATGAACCGCAATAAAATACTTTACGGTTTAAATCCAGATGACGCTGCTGAATTTGTTTATTCAAGGCCACGGTTTCCGAATCGACCACTGCACGGGTGAGTTTAACTTTGGAAATCACTTTCTTTGGATCGATATCAATCACCGGACACCAGGTTTGGAACACGGCATTTTTACCGACCAAACTCGGCTCAATCGCATTAATCCACACGGTAAATTGCTGGCGAGTAAATTTACGATCCATCATATAGCTCAATACCGCCCAATCTTTGCGGCGTTGCGGCATCACAATCGGATCGGTATGAATAACTAAATCGCCTTGTTCGAAACGGAACTTTTTCAATAAGGCAATGTCTTCAGCAAATTGTGGTTGTTTCAGAAAATCTTCAATCACTGGGGTTGGCGTGGCAATCACTACACGGTCAAATAACTGGCTTTCGCCTTGTGCATTTTCCACCAACACTTTTTCACCCTGCTCTTCGACTTTTTGAACAGCTGAACCACTATGAATGTCGATACCTTCAATCAAGCGATTGACCAACGCAGGCGTTCCACCTTTCATCCGTAATAAGGCTTCACCTTCTGTCAACTGTCGGATAAATTCCAGTAAAGGTTTCGCAGGCCATTCACCAATGGTTTTGGGATGGCAAGTACAAATGGTATACAGCACTGGCATCACGGTACCATGCCAGAACACTTCCTCAATATGATACTGATTCATGAACTCGGCCAAGGTAATGTCTTGATTGTCTGATTTAAAAAATTGATGTACCGCGGTTTTCAGTTGCAGCATACCTTTGACCAGACGCCAGCCATATTGCTGAATCCCTTTACGGTTATTGATAATCGGGAAATTGCCGATACGGCTGCGTGAGGTGGTCAGCCATGTATCGGTTTTATCATCAAATAACCAACTGCAAGCCATAAAGGTACGGACAGGAAAAGTTTCGATGCCTAAATAGCTGGCTAAACTTAGGGTATTCTGCCAAAGTTTTGGATTCATGACCCTTAACGGTGCATCAATAATGCCACCATCAAAATCAATACTATGACTATCCATGCCTCGGCCTGCGAGTGCTTCGAATATGGTTACTTTATGCCCGGCATCATGTAGGATTCTGGCTGAGGCAAGTCCTGCCATTCCACTGCCAATAATTGCAATATCCAAAATTATGTCCCATCAGTTGATGATTTTTCTTGATTATGACTGATACTTCCGCGAAATACGGTATTAAAAAATACCAGATTCAAGCCTTCTGCCAGACTTTTGTCGTAATATCGTTGTTACTTTCTTGTTACATTTTATCACAATTTGAATTTTAAACGTAACATAATGAAAAAAATGGACTTATTACATTTTAGGCCAAAAAACATACAGAACATTCTATATTTTACCATTTTCAGTACTTTATTCGCTTTGCAAGGTGCTAAATCAGTGCTATGTTTATTGCATAACAACGAGAACAAAGTCACATAACAAGCTGAATAATTATAAGTGACATAATATTAAAAAATCAATAGAGGACCCTTACAGCTAAAGCCTATCACTCCAAAGGAGTGATAGGCTTTCTTATATAGACTATTGATTTAATTCAATACTTAAGCATGCATCGAACCAAATTTACCGCTATTGAAATCACGAACTGCCTCGACGATTTCAGCTTTGCTGTTCATGACAAACGGCCCATAACCTTCAATCGGCTCATTCAACGGTTGACCCGTCAAAATCAGGAATTTGCTGTCTTGCTCGGCCTGAATACTAAAGTCAATTTCCTCTCGGCTAAGGATCACCAAGCTTGGCGCTTCAATGCTTTGAGTTTCATTCAAAAGCACCTGACCTGATAGTAATACTAACAATGTAGTCTGCCCTTCAGATATATAAAACGTATGCGTTTGACCTTGAACAATTTTGCCATCCCAGACATTGACTGGACTAAAGGTGCTTGCTGCACCTGCAGTGTCTTGGTATTGACCTGCAATGACTCGCATTTCACTGCCTGCATCATCCAGTGCAATATGCTGAATTTGATTCGCTTCAATGGCTTGGTATTTTGCTGGCGTCATTTTTGAATGCGCTGGCAAATTGACCCAAAGCTGTACCATTTCAAACAAACCACCATGATGGGCAAATTCAGGAGAATGGAACTCCTGATGCAAGATCCCGCCACCTGCAGTCATCCATTGCACATCACCCGCTTTAATAGTTCCACCACCGCCACTCGAGTCTTTATGGGTGACTTCACCCTGATAGGCAATGGTCACTGTTTCAAAACCACGATGCGGATGTGAACCCACGCCATGCTGTGCTGTGGTTGGGTCAAAACGGTATGGTGCCGCATAGTCCAACAATAAAAAAGGACTAATGCTTTGGCCTAAACGGTCATAGGAAAACAAGTTATAGACTGGGAAACCATCACCTACCCAGTGCATGTGCTTGTTTTGATACACACCAAGAATTTTTTTCATTTGGTTTCTCCCTGAGGGTAGAAGTTCTGTTCTTGATGCTTATTTTACCCCTCCGTTCTCAATGCTTATAGCACCAGTTTGGCAACACATTATTCTACAGATAGGACAATCTGATCTTAAAAATAAAATTAATAGCAAGATATCAACAATCATCCTATTTTTGACATTGTTTATCTCATTTTTCAGACTTCATCCCACACTAAAATTTAATTAGCATCCTTTCAGGCAAGAGGAAAAATCTCGATCTTTTAAACTTCTTTCACAAAAACATGAGGATAAAATTATGGCTAACAACTACGCTCGCCTAGACAAAGACAATGCTGCGGTGCTTTTAGTCGACCATCAAACAGGTCTACTTTCCTTGGTTCGGGATATTGATCCAGACAAATTTAAAAATAATGTTTTGGCGTTGGCAAATGCCGCAAAGTATTTCAATTTACCCACGATTCTGACCACCAGTTTTGAAAATGGCCCGAATGGCCCACTGGTACCTGAACTGAAAGAGATGTTTCCCGATGCTCCTTATATTGCCCGTCCCGGTCAAATCAATGCTTGGGACAATGAAGACTTTGTCAAAGCCATCAAAGCCACAGGCAAAAAGCAATTGATTATTGCGGGTGTGGTTACAGAAGTCTGTGTGGCTTTTCCTGCCTTATCTGCCTTGGCAGAGGACTTCGAGGTGTTTGTGATTACGGATGCTTCTGGAACGTTTAATGCCTTAACCCGTGATGCAGCATGGGATCGGATGTCACAAGCCGGCGCACAACTAATGACCTGGTTTGGGATGGCTTGTGAATTGCATCGTGACTGGCGTAATGACATTGAAGGTTTAGGTACTTTATTCTCGAATCACATTCCTGATTATCGCAACCTGATGAACAGTTACGCACAAAATACCACGCAAAAATAAATGCGCATATTAAGATTAGGATTGTTAATGCTATCCTAATCTTTTCATCTTTATCGGATTCGATTGGCCTTGATCAACTCATTTGATGACTTTCATTATTTTTACTTGGTGGTGAAACATGGCGGATTCAGTGCCGCCAGCGAAGCTGAAAATATCAGTAAATCCAAACTCAGCCGCCGTATCATTGAGCTAGAACATAAATTCAATGTCAGCCTGATCCAGCGTACCACCCGTCATTTTAAAGTCACGGATTTGGGCCAAGAATTTTATGAAGAGTGCTGTAAAGTGATTGCACAGGTCGAATGTGCCGAAAATATCTTGCTCAAACAAAAAAATGAACCACAAGGTGTGGTTAAAATCAGTTGCCCGCCCTTGATGATGCATTTCCAAATTCGGAAATTACTCAATCAATTTTTAAAAGCCTACCCCAAAGTTGAAATTTCCTTAGAGCTCACCAGTCGACGGGTCGATGTACTGCATGATGATATTGATATCGCCATCCGCACCAGTTTTGAACCCAATCAGGATTCCAGCTTAATTGTGCGCGATGTGATTCGCACCGAGCACTGTCTAGTCGCTGCGCCCGAATTATTAGAAGGCAGAAGCATTCGCCATTATTCAGAGCTAAAGCACTACCCAAGCGTCGCCTTGGGTATTCAGAAACATCAATATTATTGGCATTTATGTCATATCCACAGTGATGAAACTGTCGATGTGCCTTATCAACCGCGGGTCAAAAGCAATGATTTGGCTGGAGTCTATTATGCGGTCCATGATGGACTTGGCATTGCCGACCTCCCCTATCTGACAGTACAAAGCGATATTAAAAAAGGCAAACTGATTCACCTCTTACCTGAATGGAAATCCAATCGGGGTACCGTGCAATTGGTCTATGCCTCACGCAAAGGCCAACGCTTGGTGGTGGAGAAACTGATAGAGACCCTCATGGCGGGCCTGAGGGAATTGGCAAAAACTGACAGTGGCTATTCCTTATAGCCCCGTTTTTTTAATAGAGTACCGAATTCTGTTGCTTCAGCTCAGCAAATTTTTTGACCAAAAAATCGATCAATAATTTCATCGACGCTAATAAGCCTCGTCTAGCAATGTAGGCCAAGTGGATCAGTTATAGATCAAAGCGATAGTAAAGTCCAAAAAATAGTGACTCACCACGAGGCTTTGGGCTCAATTCGATAACAAACGAGTCCGACAAAAAAGGCATAAAACTGAGTTTTATGCCTTTTTTCATGCTGGGTGCAAAAGTTTAGAACGGTAAGTCGTCATCTAAATCCGCAGGTGCCGCTGCAGCCGGTTGCGGTGCTGCTTTTGGTGAATTAAAACCATTGCCCGCTTGTGGACTGCCTGCATAATTACCTTGCTGGTTGCCGCCATTAAAACCACCAGTTTGACCATAACCACCTTGATTGTTGTTATTGTTATAGCCCGTATTTTGGTAACCACCACCTTGGTTATTATTGTTGTTAAAACGAGGTTGATTAAAGTCACCACCGCTCTGCTCACCTTGTTGACGGCTATCGAGCATTTGCATTTGATCACCACGGATTTCCGTGCTGTAACGCTCTTGACCATTTTGGTCTGTCCATTGACGGGTACGCAATGAACCTTCGATATACACTTTCGAACCTTTACGCAGATACTGCTGCGCAATTTCACCTAAACGGTTGTGCAACACGATACGGTGCCATTCTGTTTGCTCTTTACGCTCACCCGTACTTTTATCCATCCACGATTCACTGGTTGCAATCGAGAATTGAGTCAATGATCCACCATTTGGAAAGGTTTTCGTTTCTGGATCCTTACCTAAAGTACCGACTAAAATAACTTTATTCACACCACGCATTAGCTGTCTTCATCCTATATATTTCTATGTTTTACTTTATAAGAGTTATGATTAAATGGCTACCTCTTTGCCAATCAAGTGCGTTAAATCTTGTCGCCCAGTATCATCAATGCTCTGTTTATCGACTTTAATATACGCAACTTGCTGTTCAGGCATCACCACGACTTCTTCAATACCACGAATTGCCAACAGTTTTGAAGTCCATTCATCTGTTTGTATTGCCTGAGGTAAAGGCAACACGATGGAAGATAAATATCTTGGCTGAGCCAGACCAAAACTAATCAGCAGCCATATTATAGCAATCCCCGTCAGTACACTCCACCCAAGCGCAGTATTCTGTAACATCAAAAGCTGTCCACCTAAAGTACCACCAAAGAAAGCACCTAAAAACTGGCTACTGGCATTGACGCCCATCGCCGTGGCTTTAGATTGAATCGGTGCGGCTTTAGACAGCCATGAAGGCAATAATGCCTCCATCACATTGAAGGCAATAAAGAATAAACCCAGTCCTGCCAGCAATACATATTTAGACTCATAGCCAAAAATCAGAATCAGCAATCCGCCAATAATCCCCGCAATTGCAGTGAGAAAAATGCCGCGCATTTTACGATATTTTTCCGCAATGATAATGCTGGGAAAAGCAAAAAACAGACTGATCACCAACAGCGGTAAATAGACTAAACCATGCTTGGCCAATGGAATTTGCGCATACTCAATCAACTGCGAGGGTACATAGATAAACATTGCCGTGAGGAGTAAATGCAAAGCAAATACCGACACATGCAGTCGGTTCAACTCACCCATTTGAATCACTTGTTTGAGTTGGGTCAAATAACCTTGCTGATAATTGCGGTGATGTCGCGTGACTTTTGGCACCAGAAGCAACATCGAAATCGCAGCCAAGCCCATAATAGTGGTGACAAAGAATAAGCCAGAAATACCGACCAGACTGGTGAGCCAAGGTCCCAAACTAAAAGCGACAACGAAGGATAAACCGATACTCATGCCCATCGCCGCCATGGCTTTGGTACGCTGTTCTTCACGAGTGACATCGGCCAGTAATGCCATCACCACAGCAGAGACCGCGCCTGCACCGGCAATGGCACGCCCAATAATCACGCCATAAATGGTATCGGATAAGCCTGCGATTGCACCGCCGATTGCAAACAATAATAACCCCAGGACGACCAAAGGCTTACGGCTAAAACGATCGGCCAACAAACTAAAGGGGATCTGTAAAATCGCCTGAGTTAAACCATAGACTCCAACCGCGAGACCAATCAAGGCGGGTGTAGCATATTGGTAAGATTGTCCTGCAACTGAAAACACAGGAATAATCATGAACAGGCCCAACATGCGTAAGGCAAAAATGCTACTTAAGGCAAAGGTTGAACGACGTTCTAAAGCATTCATTGTTGATAAGACACTATAACTGGCTCAGCGAATTATAAGCCATTCGCCTACAAAGGTTGTAAGAGATTATGAAAAACACAATCTTTCTGCAGAGAAAAAATAAAGGAGCGACTATCGCTCCTGTATTTAAAATAGCTAACCAAGCTGAAAGCAAGCTTAAGAGGCTTGCTGTTCCCGCTTGCTATATTGAATCGAGGCAATTACCGCCCAGACAATAAAGGCCACACCGATTAAGCCGGTCACCACTTCAGGTACATGCAGCCCCGTACCGCTGGCGATCATAATAAATGCCAAGGCACCAATTGCATAATGTGCACCATGCTCTAGGAAAATATAGGCATCCAGCGTACCTTTCTCTACCAGATAAATGGTCATTGAACGGACAAAAATCGCACCAATCGCCAAGCCAAGCATGATGATCACCACATCGCTGGTAATCGCAAAGGCACCAATCACCCCATCAAAACTGAACGATGCATCTAATACTTCAAGGTAAAGGAAGCCGCCAAAACCTGCTTTTACGACGCCAGAAGCGGCACCATTTGAGTCATGCGTCACCGCATTGCCATCTTCATCAATCTCAGGCTCTCCTCCCAGTAAATGACTCAAAACCTGCACCCCGATATACACCACAATGCCCCAAATCCCCGCCATGGTCACCGCTAGGCGAGCAGATTCATCTACATTAGCCGCCATGATGAGCATTGCAATCAAGGCGAGGAAAACCGACATCGCGGGCACACTGGCCAAATGTGCCAGTTTCGCTTCTAGCCATCTGAACCAGTGGGTTTCTTTACCATCATCAAAGAAGAAATTCAGGAATACCAGCAACAGGAAGGTTCCACCAAATGCTGCAATTTCAGCATGATGTGCCATTAAGCGTTCAGAATAGGTCTTCGGATCATTGAGAGCCAATTTTGCTACTTCAATCATGCCCATGTCAGCGGTCACCGCAACAATCACCACAGGGAAGATTAAGCGCATCCCAAATACAGCAACCAGAATCCCAACGGTTAAGAAAATCATTTTCCAGAAATGATCCCAACCACGAAGTACAGATGCATTGACCACGGCATTATCAAAAGATAAAGAAACTTCCATCACTGCCAGAATTGCAGTAATGGTCAATGCTTTCAGCATTGTCGTAACCCCTGCTTCAGGGCCATGCGTATAGCCCCAGTAAGCAGACAATGCCAAACACACTACCGTAAAGAAAATTGAAAAACGAAAATGCTTCATGAGCAGCCTTTTATTCAAATCGTTGAGTTATAAAAATATGTCTATTGTAGGCGAGTTTTCAGTAAAAGTTAGAAAAGATTGTTGCTCTTGTTTTGAAGAAAAAAATATCCGAATCAGACTCTGTTATAGTTCAGCAAGATTTATTTTTTCGTATTTTAACAGGTTCAAATCGATGACGTTTTCTCAAGATGTTTGGCAACGCAATCAAGACTTATACCAAAAAATACTAGCGCTGCCGTTTAATCAGGAACTGGCCGCAGGTACATTAGATCGCGATGTCTTTTGTCATTATGTGATTCAGGATGCCCATTATTTATTGGCGTACGGCCGTGCGCTTGCGGTTGCTGCAGCAAAAGCCTATGCAGCAGATGACGTGATCCAATTTTCTGAAGCGGCTAAAATTGCCATTATTGTAGAACGCAGTTTACACAATGACTTCATGCAGGAATTTGATGTCAGCAAAATCGAGTTTGAAAACACTCCACTGACGCTGGCGTGTCATCATTACACCTCTTTCCTGACGGCAACCGCATGGTCAGAAAGCTATCCGGTGATTTTAGCAGCCTTATTGCCCTGCTTCTGGATTTATGCAGAAGTGGGGAAAGATATCGTCAGCCAGTCGGTTGCCAACAACCCTTATCAGGCATGGATCGATACCTACGCAGGTGAAGAATTTAATACGGCGGTGCGTAATGTAATTGCAACCGTGGATAAAGTCGCGGCCCGTTGTGATGAAGACACCTTAGCCAAAATGCATGCGGCCTATACCATGGGGGCAAAACTGGAATGGTTGTTCTGGGACAGCGCTTATCAGCAACGTCAATGGTTAGGTTTGGATTAGTTTAATGCGACGACCTCGAATAGAAGGAAGGTTGGGGCTTCCTTCTATGTCAAGCAATACCATCTAATTTCTGCGCCATTTTCCCCAGTTCAGAAAAATGGTAGCAGCCAGAATGGTCAGAAAAATCAGAAATTTAGTTTCAAACTGAGCAAAGCGAAATTCATGACTACGGCTGGTGTTGCGAAAAGATTGCTCAACCTGTTCCACGTCTGCTTTTTGATGAATATCCAACGCTAATAATTGTGGTGTTTTATCAGCCTCACCAACAACCAAATAAGCCGCTTTAATATCAAAGTCTTGACTATTGATCACCCCAAAACTAAGTTTTGCAGGCTTCTGCAAATTATATTCTGGAATCCAATCGATAATCTGTCCATACACGCGAACATTTTCTGTTGTGCTTATCGTAGGATCTAGTACCTTTTGACCTGTTTGATCTTCAATTTCTTCAACTAAATCATCAAATGCTTTAAGAGAATAATTTTGCCGTATCGGTAAATGATTGGCAACCAAGCTAATAACATCCGTTGAATTGCTTGGATGTGCCTTATTGATGATGCCCTCGCCTTTAACCGCAAAATCAGCTTGAGTGGTCATTGCACCAGACTTAGGTACTCCGATCAAATAAAAAGCCGTCCATAGTTGTGAACTTGGTGCTAGATTTTTCAGCTCGACTTGATAAAACTCATCATGATTTAAATTAAATACTTGATCAAATCCAATAATTTTTGTTTCCTGTGCCAGTACCCCAAAGCTTAAGCACACGCCCCATCCAAATAATATGATTTTTCTTAGCATTATTATTGCTCAATGTCTGCATGCGATTTATTTTAATCCAGAAAAAATTAAAACATAAATAAATATTTGATTTTATTGTATTTGAATGACAAAAACGGCAGCTTTTTGCATTTCTGTATCACTAGTTCCCAATAATTCCCGATCAAAATACGCCTCTTGCTATACAGGAAATAGTGTGTGTTTTCACAGGTATAAAAAAGCCCCACTTAAGGGGCTTAGTCGTATATCGTATCGTCCGATATACTGTATGAGGCTCATCTCAAACTAGGCGCATTAAAGCATAAATCAGATCAAATGCCTACTTTTATTGCTGGGTTAAAAAACATTCACCACAATTAAAGCCAGCAATGCAGGGATTGCCTGAATATAAATAATCTTTTTGCTTGCTGTCAGTCCACCGTATATACCCGCGATCAGCACACAGCCTAAAAAGAAATTGGCAATTGCCGTGGCATAGTTTGCGGGCGCCAGTAATGCCCAAAATAATCCAGCAGCCAGAAAGCCATTATACAATCCCTGATTTTGTGCCAGAACCTTGGTGAGCTGCGCTTTTTCCAGACTATTGCCAAAGGCTTTTAAACCATAGGGCTTATCCCACAACAACATTTCCAGCACCAAAATATATACGTGTAATACCCCAAGCAATGCAATCAGTATCTTTCCTAACATTTTTTTATTTTCCCTATCTGTTCGCTTGTGCGTTATTTCAATCTATCACCAATCTATTGCAATTGCTGCATAGGCAATTGGATTTGTGTGACTTTCCAGCTCAACCCCTGTCTTTGCATGATCACATTCATCTTCGACCGCTGTTCAGCCTGTTGAATTTCCACCACAAACTGGTTCAAAGACTGATAATGACTTCGATATTTAACCTGTTGTGGTGATGACTGTTTCTGGGTCTCAGCCTGCACAGGTTGCGAGTGTACCGAGTAAGGCAAACCTTCTTTTAACTTTTTGCCTTGCAACAACATCGAAACCCCTTGTGGGCTCACCATCATATCGACCATTTTATCCACCATGGATGAAGCCAACAACGTACCTAGTGCAGCAAAACTCCCTTCACGGCCTTGTTCATCTTCTGGGAATTTTTTTAATAAGGCTGCATTGAATTGATCTTTAAGATCTTGGCGTACACTTGGAAAGTCCACATAATGGGCTAAAGCGGTCGTGTCCTCATTTTTCAACGCTTGACGGATTTGATAAATCGTCAAATAAGGCGATGCAAAAAGATAAGCCATCATCAGCAAAAGCAGCGCAACTATGGAGATTTTCAATTTTTTTGACATGCAGCCCTCAATTTTAGCCCTTTATTTTTTAATCAATGCTTGAAACAGTTCACAGATAAACTGTGATTTCACATGAAAATTTATGTTAAAAACAGTGTTGAAATCATTAATCCGACACAATCTGACGTTTAAAATCGTTTTGTTACAGCTTGAACAATTTTAAATCGTTATTATATAGAAGGTCTGGAGAAACTTCTCGGCAACACGCTGGATAGAAGCATCAACAGACCTTAATTTTTCATATTCAGCTTATTGAGATATATTTATGAGTCAAAGTCATATCCGTATTCGAGGCGCACGTACCCATAATTTAAAAAATGTGTCACTCGATATTCCACGTGACAAGTTTGTGGTGATTACGGGACTTTCTGGCTCAGGTAAATCCTCCTTGGCCTTTGATACCCTATATGCCGAAGGTCAACGTCGCTATGTTGAATCGCTTTCGGCTTATGCCCGTCAATTCCTGTCACAAATGGAAAAACCGGAAGTAGACTCCATTGAAGGTTTATCGCCCGCGATTGCGATCGAGCAAAAATCAACCAGCCACAATCCTCGTTCAACCGTGGGCACCATTACCGAAATTTATGACTATTTACGGTTACTCTATGCACGTGTCGGTACGCCGTATTGCCCTGAACATGATCTCCCAATGGTGGCACAAACCATTTCAGAAATGGTCGATGCAGTAAAAAGCCTTGAAGAAGGTACAGCACTGATGTTGCTCGCCCCTGTGGTACGTGAGCGTAAAGGTGAATACACCCAACTGTTTGAACAGCTTCAGGGTCAGGGCTTTGTACGTGCCCGTGTCGATGGTGAAATCATTGATATTGATACCCCGCCTGAACTGGACAAAAAGAAAAAACATACCATTGAAGTGGTGGTGGATCGCTTTAAAGTGCGTGATGATCTGGGGAACCGTATCGCCGAATCCTTTGAAACCGCCTTGCGTCTAGGCGGCGATATTGCAGTGTTATCCTGGATGAATGGTGAACATCCTGAACGTGTGTTTTCAGCTAAACACTCTTGCCCAGAATGTGACCGCGCCGTAGCTGAACTCGAACCACGCCTGTTCTCCTTCAACAACCCATTTGGAGCCTGCCCTGTCTGTGATGGTTTGGGAACCCGTAGTCATTTCAGTGCGGATAAACTCATTCCAAATCCTGAGGTTTCGATCAGCCAAGGGGCGATTCGGGGTTGGGACAGACAGCGTCCGTATTACTACACCATGCTGCAAAAAGTGGCTGATCATTTCAATATTGACCTCGATCAACCATGGAATCAGCTGGATAAAGACACGCAAAAGAAGTTCTTACAAGGTACAGGCAAAGAGAAAATCGACCTCAGTTATATTGATGAACGTGGTCGTAAACACAGTCGGGTACAGGCATTTGAAGGAATTTTGCCGCATCTGGAACGTCGCTATCGTGAAACCGAATCGAATTATGTACGTGATGATTTGGCACAATATCTGTCGAATGCAGCCTGCGATGCCTGTGGTGGTTCACGTCTGAATGAAATTTCACGTCATGTTCGGGTCAAAGACAAGACCATTGCCCAAATTACCAAGATGTCGATAGGCGATGCTGAAAACTATTATCAAGACCTGAACCTAGAAGGGGCTAAAGGTGAAATTGCCGATAAAATCTTTAAAGAGATTCGTGAACGCTTACACTTTCTGGTCAGCGTTGGCCTAAATTATCTTAGCTTGGCACGTTCAGCGGAAACTCTTTCGGGGGGGGAAGCACAACGTATTCGTCTGGCATCACAGATCGGTGCAGGTCTCATGGGTGTGATGTATGTGTTGGATGAGCCGTCGATAGGTCTGCATCAACGTGATAATGACCGCTTGCTACAAACCCTGATTCGTTTACGTGATTTGGGTAATACCGTGCTGGTGGTTGAGCATGATGAAGATGCGATTCGTGCCGCTGACCATATTATTGATATCGGCCCCGGTGCAGGAATTCATGGTGGTGCTGTGATTGCTGAAGGTACCTACGATGAGTTGGCTAATCATGCCGACTCACTGACAGGTCAATATCTGTCAGGTAAGCTGAAAATTGAAGTACCGAAACAACGCACCCTGTCCCCTCGTCCAGATGAAGTGATCAAACTGTCTGGCGCCAGCGGGCATAACTTGCAGAATGTGGATTTGACCATCCCATTGGGCATCATGACCTGTGTCACAGGGGTTTCAGGTTCAGGTAAATCAACGCTGATTAACCGTACTTTATTACCTTTGGCTGCGACTCAACTGAATGGTGCGACGACCCTGACTGCGGAAAAGTTTGATTCAATTGATGGCTTACAGCATTTGGATAAAGTGGTTGATATTGACCAAAGCCCAATTGGACGTACCCCTCGTTCCAACCCTGCAACCTATACGGGTTTATTCACCCCGATTCGTGAGTTATTCGCGCAAACCCCTGAAGCCAAAGCGCGTGGATATAGTGCGGGCCGTTTCTCGTTTAACGTGAAAGGTGGCCGCTGTGAAGCCTGTGAAGGCGATGGCATGATTAAAGTGGCAATGCACTTCTTGCCAGATATGTATGTGCCTTGTGATGCCTGTCATGGCAAGCGTTATAACCGTGAAACCTTGGAAGTCGGCTATAAAGGCAAAAACATTTCTGATGTATTAGAAATGACCGTGGAAGATGCAGCGGAGTTCTTTAATGCGATTCCAGTGATTCATCGTCGTTTAGATACCTTGACCCAAGTGGGTCTGGGTTATATCCGTTTGGGTCAAGCGGCAACCACCCTTTCTGGTGGTGAAGCGCAACGGGTCAAACTGGCACGCGAGTTGGCCAAACGCGATACAGGCCGCACCTTATATATCTTGGATGAACCGACCACAGGTCTGCATTTCCATGACATTGCCAAGTTACTCGACATCCTGTATGAGCTACGCAATAAGGGCAATACCATTGTGGTGATTGAGCATAATCTGGATGTGATCAAGACTGCTGATTGGGTGATTGATCTAGGTCCTGAAGGCGGTTCTGGTGGTGGTCAAATCATTGCCGAAGGGACACCAGAGCAAATTGCTGAGGTTGCAATTTCACATACTGGTCGATTCTTGAAACCGATGTTGAAATCAGTTTAATACTATGCCAATACGAGGGTAAATTTAAGCTGGCTTCATCTCTCTAGCTTGGATTTACCTCTTCTTTGAAGACAGGCACTTTTCACTGTTCTAATCTATTTAACAGTGAAAATGTCGATAAAAGTTCCACATACAGTTTCTCTATTTTACAATCTATAAAACTTAAAATAATTATAGGCAATTTAATCCTGCATAGAAAAATACGGTCTCTTTCTCAGCTATACCATGTTTACAACTTAAAGGAATATCGATCAACGATGGAACTACTAAACGGATAAATTAAACAGAAATAAAGAAGAACTTGAAGTGAACGTAAATAACCAAAGGGCGAACATCAAAACTGTACAATATTCTTCCCTTTTGCCTTCGCTTTAAGCAACGACTGATCCGCTTTTTCTAATAACTCTAACCAGCTATTTGCCCCAATTGCGACACCGATACTGACCGAAACATGAATCGATGCCGCTACATTCGGTACGACAATCGTTTCTTTTAAAATAGCTGCGCGGATACTTTCTGCGACCACTTTGGCAGCGCCCATTTGAATATGTTCAATCACCACCAAAAACTCATCGCCATCATAACGCACAATTAAATCCGACGCGCGAACATTATGTTTCAGCTGATCAGCAATCATGCTAATCACCTGATCTCCCACAATATGTCCATATTGATCATTCACAAACTTAAAATTATCAATATCAATGGCAATCACACAGGTCTGTGACAATGACTCAGGCTGGGATTCAAGCATTTGAATATACTCATCCAGAGCCAAACGGTTAGCAACGCCTGTTAATACATCGGTATTGGCAATTTTCTTCAGTTGCAACTCCATCGTATCACGCTGCTTTAACATGCCTTTTAATTTATCAATCGCTTCAAATAGCGAGAAAAACTCTTCCTTATTCTTGTTATGTGCAGGAAGCACATCCGAAGTCCCCGAGAGGCCTAAAATCATATTACGGGCATGAATCAAAGGACTAAATACTCTTCTCTTGGCATAGATCATAGTGAAAATTGCGATCAGCAAAGATAAGCTTGAAATGCACAAGGTAAAAATAAACTGTCGTTTGGCTAACTTATTCTGCTCATCGGCCACCGCAATACTGTAATCCAGAATATAATTTTGCAGCTCCATGACTGGGGTGAACTTCCCCACCATCCGTTCAGTCAGTTCAGTCCCCGAGAGAAAGTAAGCTCTGTTGTTTTTACTTTCATCAAGTAAGCGCGCAATAATAGGCAATCCCAGATCTAAAAACTCCGTTTTCACATGTCGATATAAACTTACATATTCTGGCGTTTTCGACTGTTCTGGCTGAATGGTATCAATTAACTCCCAAAGATAAACAGCTTGATGTTGTGTTTGTAATGCTCTTGCTCGGTTTTCATCTGGAATTTTCTCATCAAACGTCACAGGTGCCATAATATTCGAGGCAATCCGTCCTGCCTGATCGCGCATATCGGTCAGTATCAAGATTGAGGTAAAGTAATTCGACATGCTGCTGTTCTTGCTATTTGAACGCACCAATAACCAAGTTAAAAACTCACGACTTTCATCCCAAACACGAAACATCGATAAAATCGCATGATCATATTGTTTTGAAGTACGCTTATTCTGAGGTGTAGTGGCATAAGCATCGACAATACGACGCGCTGTAGCTAACTTAACTTTTAAGTCAGTTTCCAACTCATGAGCAATCAACTTAAAACCATTTTGTTGTAACACATCAATGGTGTCATCAATTTGCGCATCAACACTTTTTCGATATTCTTCTAATTCCTTTTGATTTTTCAATAAGACATCTGCTTGGCTTGACATCACTTTATTTGAAGGTGCCCGCTCTCTCGAAAGCTTATTCGCTGTTTTGACCAATGCCCGAAGGCTGGTAATTTCTGTCAGGGTTTGTTCCGATTTTATATATTCTTGATAGCTATTGATAATTAAAGGAATGGAGAGATAAAAAATTGAAAAGATAATGGCAATCATACAAAAAAAGAGACGACGGCTAATCTGCTCAGAACGTAATTTTGAGCTTTTTAATTTACGCCCCATTCATACACCTTGCACTTTTCAAAAACGATCTCAATGGATTTTTAAACAGAACTCAATTTTACCTGAATTCTAAATCACACTACCACGCTTAAACCGAGGTTTTTGGTTACAGGCGTCCAAACTGATTATATTTAATCGCTGTTTCAAGTTCTAAATTATTACTCAAGATCATTTTTTGAGAATGGTTTTCATTTAAATAAATTCACCTAAGCAACTAATCTTATTGTAATAAATAGTTTTAAATTTGGATAAGGCGTTTAATTCAAGATAAAAATAAGAGTGCTTTTTTTGAATAACTTGATCTAGAATGATCTTAGCATTAATACTCATAATGCCGTTCATCTTATTCAATTTATTAATAATGAATTGTGAAAATGCATTCAAGTCCTTAGCAGTAACATGAATCCATAACCTTCGACTCATGTGTAATCACATTTGCAAGAAATTTAGAATTTTTAGATCAACTACATCAATATTCATTTTCGAATATTATTCTAAATTTTTATTTCATCTATTAATTTTATTGGATAAAAACAAAAATGCTGAGATAAAATTTAACAGTGCTCTTCAATAATGGTAAAGATGAGATTCAATATGCTTCCCCATGAATAATGTCTTGACTAGGATCAACCGAAAGAGTCCAGAACATGAGTTCATATTACCTAACAAGGGAATGAGTCTCGATCGCAATGCTTTAACTGCAAGTCCACAACTCATTAATTAATCCCTTACTTATCACTCAACAGAAATGGAAGGAAGATCTCATGAACAGTTGTAATATGGCAGATGAGTAGGGTTCGCCAATTCATTACTGATATCGGCTAGCTTATCGAAGTGAACACATCATTGTCGAACTACAATCCAATATAGATCGAAACTAGCAATCAAAAGTCCAATGCTATTTTCTGACATGCCAAAAAGCATGATGAATGAATAGATCTGACAAAGCCTGTCTTATTTTCATCCAAGGCAAAATAGACCACAGCCACATCTTTTTGCCAGCAACCCAAAAAGACTTGCCCATACAGTTTTTTAGATAAAATTCACACAAACCATTGAATTAAAGTATAAAAATATTAAGCTCGGTATAGGTTGATTTTAACCCAATCTTTTTATCGCCCAACATCTTTGAATCGAAAAATTCTATTTAAAAATAAAAATTATCAATTTTACAAATTATCTTTCATGGCAGATAATTTAAACATAGACAGATTTCAGAATTTAAAACCCTAACCCTCTAGGATGTTTTTCTCCCCAAGCTAAACATCCTTTCTCAACCCAGCTTTCCCCAAAAGCTGGGTCTTTTTTTTGAATATTTAATTCGCTAACAATCCCAATTCTTGCAATGCTTGATAAACAATCACTTTACGCGCATTTGCATGCTCAGGCTGACTCATTTGCATATTCAGTGAAAATGCAATGGTTTTGCCATTTGGCTGTTCAATCCAGCCGGTCCACCATCCAACCTGCGGGCTAACGTCCATGCCCCAACCGCTCTTGGCATAAATCTTGGTCCCCTGACGCTCATCTGCCAATAACATACCTTTCACTTGTTGTTGAGTTGACTGGTCAAATGGTAGTTTTTGCTTTCCTAATGCATAAACGAATCGAACTTCTTCTACAGGTGTAATTTGCAAAGGCCCGACCAACCAAAAATTATCGACTTGGGTGCCAATATTTTTATTGCCATAGCCCACACGCTTCACCTCATGGGTCATAAGTTCTAGACCAATCCGTCGTGCTAGCTCCTGATAGACAGGTACAGCCGATGCCTGCATGGCTTCAGCTAGGCTTAAATCTTTTTCCCAGCTGCTGAAAGTCCGCTTTTTACCATCCCATTTAAACACTTCATTTGGTGTGGTCTTATGATACTGTATGCCAATCAAGGCGTTTAAGATTTTAAAGGTCGAAGCAGGAATATAACGCTGCTCTGCACGATTAAGATCATTGCCATAACTTTGAATTTTCTTGCCATCATAAATCACCAAAACTCCCTTGGTTTGGGCACTTTGAAATAAGCTTGAAATCTGTTGCTGTTCATTTGTTTGTGTCGAAAGCTGTTGCTTTTGCTGGCTAACACTTTGACAAGCAGTCAATGGAAGAATCAATATGCAGGGTGTAAGAAGCGCTAGACATTTTAATTTTTTCGACATCATCATAAAACAGGAAAAGTGCAATAAAATTGTCACTATAAAGCTTTTAACTGACTTATTCTGTAGTGTTATCTGATCGATAGTTTAAAAAAGAAGATAAAAAAAAGCTCAGCCTTGGGGAAAGCCGAGCTAGTAAAACTGTGATGTACAAACATCAAAATACTTAAAAGAAAATGTTATGAGATATTTAAATGCAAATTAGATATCCCTTGCTTTGTATTATGTGAATCAGCTCTCAAAAAGTAAAGTTGATTAAATAGATCGGATTTGTTATTACAATCGTTTTTGTTAATTGATCATTAAAAATCCGATTTTCTCGTGATTTTTAGTTTATATTAATTGAGAATAAGTATCATAAAATTGTAAATCTTGTCGCAAAAAAGCGAGAATAGATTTTGCTCTCACATTTTCTACTGCAGACTTATGACATTAAGAAGAATTAATTGAATGAAAAAACGATTAATATTATCGTTTAAACCAATTAAAAATAGCGAGATATGACATTATTATTTCATCCATTATCTTGTAAAAAATAAACTTATCTATTTGTTAGATATATATTTTATAATCGGTTGACAACACTACTTCCAATTGATTAATTTTCAACCACAGCCCGTTTCGGATTTGTTCATTGGTCGCAAACCCAAATTTATTACATTGACTTCATACTTTGTTACAATACAATGGCTCCAACTTTACCCTTTAATTGTTTTAAAGCTGGAAATCATTATGAAAAAACTCGGTTTAGCCACTGCTCTAGTTTTAGCCATGACCGGCGCTCATGCATATCAATACGAAGTTCAAGGTCAATCTGAATTCATCGAAGCGAAAGCTTTAAATGATCAAGACTACACTGGTGCTGCTAAAGGTACTTACTACTTCAAAAATGTAGATGCTTCTAAAGGTCCTTTAGCTGAAGCTGCATTCTTAAACCAAGCTTCTAATGTTTCTGCTGCTTATAGCTATGCAAAATTAAGCGGTGATGAAGTACAAACGATTAAGAACAACTCATTTGGCGTGAAAGGTGAAGCTTACCTTCCAACTCCATATGTACCAGCTTATGTAAGCGCTGCATACAACCACTCTCAAACTAAGTTTGAAGGCGAAAAAGACAATGGCGACCGCTACTCTGTAGAACTTGGTGCGATGGTTGTACCTAACTTCTTGGTTGCTGTAGGTTATGCTCGCGTTGCTGACCAAATTGCTTTAGATTCTAACAAAGTTCTTGAAAATGGCGTATTCAGCGCTGTTGCTGATGCAGCGACTATTGGTGACAAACAAGACGTTGTTACTGCACGTACTAAATACGTTGGTAACATCGACGGTACAAACATGGCTGTAGGTTTTGAAACTGGCCTTGTATACGGCGAAAACCAAGCTTACGGTTTAAAAACTGATCTTTATGTAACACCACAGTTAAGCGTTGGTGCTTCTTATGCCGAAGCTAACTTCAGCAAGAACCCAACTAACGATAACTTCTCTCCAATCAAATCTGCTTGGGGTGCAAACGTAAACTACTTCATTACTCCAGCAGTAGCAGTTGGTGCTAGCTATGTAAATGCGAATGCAGTACATGCAAACGTAGATACGCAAACTGTTGGCTTAAACGCGAAGTTCCGTTTCTAATATTGGATTAAAGTTCTCACTTGAGAAGATTTAATTCATAATAAAAACCAGTTCATTAGAACTGGTTTTTATTATCTGAAGATTCATAACATATGAGATTTAAAAGTATTACATCTTCTTCTCTTCGATATTCAATGCACTGATCGCCAAAACCGCCTGAGTACGGTTCTGTACGCCCAATTTACGGAAGATTGCAGTTACATGTGCTTTAATGGTTGCCTCAGATACCTCTAGTTCATAGGCTATTTGCTTATTCAGCAGGCCTTCCGCCACCATCATCAATACACGGAACTGCTGTGGAGTCAGCGATTGTAAACGTTCGGCCAAAGCGGTTTCATCTGCTGCACGAGGATCAAAGCTGGCGTGGCTTGGTAAATTCGGCGGTAACCAAATCTCCCCCTCCAAGACATGTTTAATTGCCTCACCTATATGACTTGGATGTGACGATTTGGGAATATAGCCCATAGCCCCATGTGCTATGGCACGTTGAATTATCGAAACTTCCTCATGAGCTGAAACAATAATAATCGGAATCGCAGGGTATTGCGCGCGTACATAGACCAAAGCAGAAAAACCTGATGCGCCAGGAAGGTTCAAATCCAGCAAGACCAGATCAGGCTCTGCACCATGTTCTAAGCGCGCATAGAACTCATCAACATCGGCTGTTTCCTGGATCTGCGCTTGTGGCAAACTATAACGAACCGCTTGAATCAAAGCATGTCTAAAGAGTGGATGGTCGTCTACAATTAAAATATTCATAAGCGCTTAAGCTGTCTGCAAGTACGTCACTGTACGATGTTTATTTAAATTCAATCCGTCTAAGCCTATTTTTAATTACAGCTGAGGTCAAGCACAAGCACTGATTTATTTCCTTTTCGCGCAAAATAAATCAAATATTCATATAAACCACACCAATATCATTACAAATAAAAACATCGATAAATACCCAGTAGAAACAGTGAATTAAATCTTCACGCTTATAAATCTACAGCGAATTATAGATATATCTATAAAAAAGATAAGCTTGCAGCATTTCCTTATTTTACAGCCAAGGCCGAGCTATAGATAAATAAATAGCAATTCAAAATGATCTTTTAGGCCGTTATTATGTCGAATTACAATACTCCCTCAACCCCACTCAATATTGTTGCTGTATCTGGCGGTTTAAACAGTCCATCAAAAACAGAAAGTCTGGTTCAGGCGATTCTGGATGAGCTTTCAGAAGCAATTAATATCAAAGTACATTTTGTTAAACTCAGCGAAATTGGGCCTTTGCTCGGTGGCGCAATTTACCGCAATCAATTACCGCAACGGGTACAAGATGATCTTGCCGCGGTTGAAGCAGCAGATGCCCTGATTGTTGGCACCCCTGTTTATCGCGCATCTTTTACAGGTTTATTTAAACATTTCTTTGATTTTGTTGAACAGACAGCGTTGGTCGATGTCCCGGTATTACTGGCAGCCTCGGGTGGAAGTGACCGTCATGCACTCGTGTTAGAGCATCAATTACGCCCACTCTTTAGCTTCTTTCAGGCACAGACATTGCCAATTGGGGTCTATGCAACAGATCGTGATTTCACCCCTGAATACACCGTGAAAAGCGAGCAGTTATCCGATCGTGTCACCCTGGCAGTGGCACGTGCCTTACCGATACTGGAATGGGCGCCAGCCAAAGGACAGCGTGCCGCAGCCATTAAAGCCAAAACTGAACAAGCCAATCAGAATCTCGGGATTAATAAACAGATTGAGCAGGCAGAAGTACTCCCCTCTGCGGCAGTGCCTGATCTGGATGCAGCTGAGTCTCGCCTACATCCCAAGTCAGCCAAGAATTTAACCCACGTCGCATAAACCTTATAAAGTGGAGGATACAACGATGACGACAACAGCATCCGCAATTAAATTTGCTTACTGGGTTCCCAATGTGAGTGGTGGTCTCGTTGTAAGCAACATTGAACAACGTACAGACTGGAGCTATGACTATAATGTGCGTCTCGCACAGGCGGCAGAACGAAGCGGTTTTGAATATGCGCTGACCCAGATCCGCTTTACCGCTGGATATGGTGCAGAAAACCAGCATGAATCGGTGAGTTTTAGTCATGCGTTACTGGCAAAAACTGAAAAACTGCGTGTGATTGCTGCCATCCTGCCTGGCCCCTGGAAGCCCGCATTGGCTGCTAAACAGCTGGCGACCATTGACTATCTTAGCCAAGGGCGTATTGCCATTAACGTGGTCAGTGGCTGGTTTCGTGGCGAATTTGATGCCATTGGTGAACCTTGGCCTGAACATGATGAACGTTATGTGCGTTCAGAGGAATTTATCCGCACCTTGAAAGGGGTCTGGAGTACTGACAATTACAGCTTTGATGGTAAGTATTACCAGTTTCAGAATTACACCCTCAAGCCGAAACCACTGCAACAACCTTCGATCGAAGTGTTTCAGGGCGGTAGTTCCCGTGCTGCACGAGATATGGCTGCACGGGTATCCGATTGGTATTTTACCAATGGCAACAGTGTTGAAGAAATTAAAAAACAGGTTGATGATGTACGCAGCAAAGCCAAACAGGCCAATCGACAAGTCAAGATTGGGGTCAATGCTTTTATCATTGCCCGTGATACGGAAGAGGAAGCCAGAGCAGTTCTGAATGAAATCATTGCACAAGCCAATGTTGAAGCAGTGAATGCCTTTGGTGATGCCACCCGTGAAGCTGGCGCAGCAGCACCCGAACGTGAAGGCAACTGGGCAAAATCAACCTTTGATGATTTGGTGCAATATAACGATGGCTTTAAAACCAACCTGATTGGCACACCGCAGCAAATTGCAGAGCGGATTGTGGCCTTAAAAAATGTGGGGGTGGATCTTGTTCTTTCTGGCTTTCTACATTTCATCGAGGAAGTGGAATATTTTGGAGAAAAAGTTCTACCGCTGGTCCGTCAACTCGAACAACAACAGGAGCATCATCTCGCAGCGAAATCAGCTTAGTTTTCAGCGTTAAATAAGAAGAAAAACAAAAGAAATACACATCCTCCCCAAGGCTCGGCTTGGGGCTTTTTTATTTTAAGTCGTGTCAATTTCTCGCATGACTGTTTCAACTGAATAACGACACCATCTCGACAGCTGTTCAATAAATTCATTTAATTGCGATGGATTAAAATGGCTGACAATCATATAACAGGCATTACCAAGAATTTTAAAACACTCATCCACCTCTTGGTATTGTTTGACCAGACGTTCAACCTCGATAAAAGCTTGCTGATCATTCATAAACAGTTGAATGAATTGTTTATGCTCGTATTTTATCGCGATGGTGTAATTTTTAATCACACCCACATCCATCAATTGAGCAATTCGCGCCCCAACAGCCTGCCCTGTACGATGTACGCGCCGTCCAATTTCTTTATGGCTCAGGCGAGAATCCTGTTTTAAAAGTTCAATAATTTTTAAGTCGATCGGATCAAGTTCAATATTCATTTTTCAGTACGAAAGAAAACCAGTAACAATGCTTTCACCTGAATATAGCCGATTTCTCTGTTTCACCCTATGCTTGTTTTATCTTAGTCTTGGACGTAACCCTAATGAAACAGGCCTTACTGATTATTGATGTGCAAAACGATTATTTTAAAAATGGCAAAATGGAACTGGTCAATCCAGAACGTGCCTTGCAATATACCAACCAGTTAGAAGATCATTTTATCCGAAACAATTTACCGATTATTTATATCCAGCATATTAATCCTGCCTCAGCCAGTTTCTTTCAGGAAAATACCATCGGTGTTGAATTGCATCCTCAGCTTAAAGCTACTGACAGTTCAATCATTATCGAAAAGCATTTTCCAAATAGTTTCTTAGACACCGATCTTGAAAAAGTACTGGAACAACATCAGGTAGAACAACTGGTGATTACCGGCATGATGACCCATGTCTGTATTGATTCGGGGACACGTGCCGCCAAAGAACTCGGTTATCAGCCGATTGTGATCGCCGATGCCACCGCAACCCGTGACCTTGAGTATAATGGCAACACGGTTACAGCTGCTGATGTGCAAACTGCTTTTCTATCGGCATTAGGCTTCTTTGCGACAGTACAAAATACCGAAGATTTTTTAGCCACACATAAATGATCCATATAAAATAGAAAGAGCGCTTCATCGAGCGCTCTTGTTCATTTGAATTGATTTATCGGTTTGGATAGACCGTGGCAATTAAAGCCTCTACGACCGCAGGCTCAGCCAGCGTTGAAGTATCCCCCAAACTATCCAGTTCATTGGCCGCAATCTTTCTTAAGATACGGCGCATGATTTTACCTGAGCGGGTTTTAGGTAAAGCCGGTGCCCAATGCAATGCATCTGGGGTTGCCACAGGACCAAGCACTTTACGCACCCAATTCACCAACTCTTTACGTAGCTCTTCAGATTCCGCCACATCGGCCTGTAAAGTCACAAAGGTGCAAATCCCCTGCCCCTTAATCTCATGCGGCATTCCGACCACTGCAGCCTCAGCCACCGCCTCATGTGCTACCAAAGCACTCTCGATCTCGGCAGTCCCCAAACGATGCCCTGAAACGTTGAGGACATCATCGACACGTCCCGTGATCCAGAAATAACCATCCTCATCCCGACGAGCGCCATCGCCAGTGAAATAATAGCCTTTAAAAGTCGAGAAATACGCTTCAATAAAGCGTTCTGGGTCGCCCCAAATGGTTCGCATCTGTCCTGGCCAAGAATCTTTAATCACCAGATTGCCTTCAGTTGCGCCTTGCAGCTCATTGCCCTCACCATCCACCAGTGCGGGTTGCACACCAAAAAATGGACGGGTTGCCGAACCAGGTTTGAGTGCGGTTGCACCTGGCAGTGGTGAAATTAAAATCCCGCCTGTTTCAGTTTGCCACCATGTATCGACAATTGGACAACGCCCTTCACCGACCACTTCGTGATACCAGTTCCATGCTTCTGGGTTGATTGGCTCACCAACTGAACCCAGTAAACGTAGGCTACTCCGATTACTTTCACGGACATAGGCATCGCCCTCACGCATCATGGCACGAATCGCAGTCGGTGCCGTGTACAGAATCGTAATGTTGTGCTTATCAATCACATGACCGATACGTGCCCATGTCGGATACTGTGGAATCCCTTCAAACATCACCGTGGTGGTAGCATTACTCAACGGACCGTAGAGCAAATAACTATGCCCTGTAATCCAGCCCACATCTGCGGTACACCAATACACATCATCTTCTTTTAGGTCAAAGACTTCTCTAAAGGTCGTATTCACATACACCAGATAACCGCCAGTGGTGTGCAGTACCCCTTTCGGTTTTCCGGTCGAGCCTGAGGTATATAGAATAAATAGCGGATCCTCTGCTTTCATCGGCTCAGGTGGGCAATGCTCATCCACCTCCATAATCGCAAGGTGATACCAGATATCACGGTTCGAATTGAACTGAATCGGATTACCCGTTCGATGTACCACAATCACATTTTGGACACTGTCCGTTCCAGCAATCGCTAAAGCTGCATCCACATTTTCTTTGAGTGGCAGCAACTTACCACCCCGCATCCCTGCATCGGCGGTAATTACCAATTTCGCCTGACTGTCTTCAATACGGCTTGCCAATGAATCTGGCGAGAAGCCACCAAACACCACACAATGCACTGCACCAATCCGTGCACAAGCCAGCATCGCTATTGCGGCTTCGGGCACCATTGGCATATACAGCACCACACGATCGCCCTTGCCAATACCTTGTTTTTTAAGCACATTGGCAAAACGGCAGACTTCATCATGCAATTCAACAAAAGAAATAATTTTATGGCGCGATGGATGATCACCTTCCCAAATAATGGCAGGTTTTAATGGATTATCTTTTAAATGACGATCTAAGCAATTTGCAGAGACATTCAACTCGCCATCTGCAAACCATTCGATTTTAAAGTTATCTTGCTGAAAACTGGTATTTTTCACCTGCGTAAAAGGCTTGATCCAGTCAATTTTTTTTGCTTGTTCCGCCCAAAAAACTTCAGGCTGTTCAATGGATTCCTGATAACGTTTGAAATAGTCTGCTTCCGAGATTCTTGCCGTTTCTTTGAATTTATCAGGCACTGGGTAGATGTCTTTCATAGCTTACTTCCTTGGTCTTTATCTCATATCCTAGATGTTCTCACCTATTCTTTTGGATATGTTTTGTTCTCTCTTGCAGTATGGGCACCATTCACAAAGGCAAACAATGCGGCTTTGGTCGTAGAAGTTTTATACTGTCCCGACGGACTTATTTTCAAAAATTTACTCAAAATAATTTAAATTTGAACTGCTTGTCTATGCTTTTTGTTTTTAAAATAAGTGATTATTTTGATCATTGCCTAGATCTTAAAAGATTTAATAATCAGAAAAACAGGAATCGCTCATGTTTAATCCCGAATCACCAGCCCCGACCCTGATCTCTACAGATCAGCCACTTTCACCAAATGGGCGTTTCAACCGCCTCAGTTATATCGGTTGGTATGGTTTACTCAGCCTAATTTGTATGGCGGCTTTTCTCGGTATCTTTGCCTTTGCGGGGATCTTTACGACCAGCAACATCGATGAGGCTGTATTTTCGGCCTTCTCCGGCATCACCTTCTTTGCCTTTATTGCCCTTTGGCTCATCACACTTTATTTTCAAATTGTATTCTTAATTCGCCGTTTGCATGATCTAAATAAAACGGGCTGGTTGAGCTTACTGTTATTGGTTCCAGTCCTCCAGTTCTTATTTACTTTATATGTCTTATTCGCACCAGGAACACCTCATCGCAACGACTATGGCGATGTACGTCCATCGCGTGCCTGGGAAAAATTACTGGCATGGATCATGATTCTGGTCAGCTTGTTGATGATGTTCGGTATCTTCACCTTTGCTTATTATTTTGCCAGTCCAGATCTGTGGGATGCCCCAACACAAATCCTTCAAAATACGACCGGATATTTCTAACCCACGCTATTCTGTCTGATGATGAGTGGAAGTCAAAACTTAATTTTGCATGCGTATCAGCCATAAATTCTTTATGATGGCTTCCCTCATTTACTCCTTCCTTTGCGAAATAGAGATCTTGCTGTGGCAAACCAACAAACAACCTTGACTGAAGTGGCAAAAGATACTGGTGAACTGATCCAGCAAGCTGGTGCCAAGACGACTCAAACGGTGCTCGCACATACTGAAAAGTATCATGATGCCTATACCACGATTGATAAAATCATCGATAATTTCTGGGAACGCATCCCCTATATCGGTATCGCGATTACGGTTTTCATTATTTTTTGGTTACTCACTAAATTATTTAAATTTTTTATTCGCAAGACTTTAGAAAATCGTAGCTATACCCGTCAGAATCTGGTGTTGGTGCTTAATCGCGTCGGTAGTACCTTTATTATCTTCTTTGGTTTCCTGATCGCACTGGTGATTGCTATTCCGGGCTTTACCCCTAGTCAGTTGATTGGCGCTTTAGGAATTGGTTCGGTTGCAATTGGTTTTGCCTTTAAAGACATCTTCCAGAACTTACTGTCAGGGATTTTGATTCTGATCAGTGAACCCTTCCGTATCGGCGATGATATTGTGGTGAATGGTTTAGAAGGCAATGTGGAGGATATTCAAATTCGTGCGACTTTCTTACGTTCACCTGATGGCCGTCGTATCGTAATTCCTAATGCCACGGTGTACACCAGTGCCGTCACTGTGAATAATGCCTATCAGCGTCGTCGCTGTGAATTTGTAGTCGGTATTGGCTATGAAGATGATATGCAGAAAGCCAAGAAAATTATTCTGGATATTCTGGATCGTAACCTGAATGTACTGAGTCAACCAGGCTTCTCGGTCAATGTCACCGCGCTAGCAGATTTCTCAATTAATTTAACGGTACGCTGGTGGGTCAATACCACAGAAACCAGCACCTCAGCCTCTATCAGTGAAATTCAGGAATTGGTGGTGACTGCTTTTGATGAAAAAGGAATTTCGATTCCTTATCCAGTACAGGAAGTGAAAGTCTATCGTGGCGATCAAATTGAATCGGGCGACAACTCAGACAAATAAACGTCCTATAATATTCGATACCGCAGTTTCTGTTCGCAAAATCCGGTTGCCTAAGCACATGGCTTGGCAACCATTTTTTTGCAACAAATCAACTTCATAAGGAATAAATCCGCCTTCTGGGCCAATAATCAAACTACACGCATGTGGAATCGCATATGGCATTTTCTGCTCGGCATAGGGATGCGCCACATAGGCAGGCTGTTCTGCGCGAATCAACGTTGGTAAAACATCTTCAACAAAAGGTTTAAAGCGTTTATACATCTGAATGTCTGGTGCAATGGTATCACCAGCCTGTTCTAGCCCCAGAGTCACATAATCATTCAGCTGCTGTAAAAACGGCGTTTGCCAATAACTCTTATCCACTCGATAACTATGAATCAGGCTAATCCGTTCCACCCCTAAGGTCACCACATCCATGATGATACGGCGCAATACTTTGGGGCGGGGTAAAGCAAGAATCAAATGTACGGGTAGCTTTGCAGGAACGACTTCTGTTTGAATTGGACGAACCGTAATAGCTTGTTCCGTGATACAGACAACCTCGGTAAGGTAGCGCTGCCCCGCTCGAATGCCAACTTTCAGGGTATCACCAACATTGAGCTGTAAGTGCTGGCGTAAATGCTGTAATTGTCTGGACTGGTTAATCTGCCATGCGTCCATCGAGCTGCATTGTTCGGCTTCAAGTAACACAATATTCATGATGCAGCTGTGCGTTGTAAGTAATGATCAAGACACTGAATATGCTGTTGTAAAGAACCTTTATTCGCCTGCAAAACCTGCTCTGCCTGCTGAACCAATTGCTGGGCCTGTGCAGTATCTTCTAGGCAAGCCAATAATTGCTGTGCCACCTGCTCCGCATCCACTCCAATCAAAATACCCTGTTGCGCCACAAACTCATCTACAATGGTTTGAAAATTGAAATAGCGCGGACCAATCACTGTAGGTACATTCAACACCATCGGTTCCAAAATATTATGCCCACCGCCCGGCTCATTCAATGAACCACCGACAAAACAGGCTTGGCTGAGGGCATACCAGAGCCACATTTCACCCATACTATCAGCAAGATACACCTGTGTATCTACGTGAATAGGCTGTTGCAAACTTCGGCGTTGGGTTTTTAAATTTAAACTTTGGCACGCCTTAAATACTTCATTAAAACGTTCTGGATGTCGTGGCACCACAATACAGAGTAAATTTGGATTTGAATTTAAATGTGGCTGTAACTGTTTAAGTAAACTTTCTTCTTCAGGGGCATGGGTACTCGCCAAGGTGATGATTTGACGATCGGCCAGTTGCCACTCTTGTTTGAGTTGCTGGGCTTGCGCGACAAAATGTTCTGGTGCAGCAATATCAAATTTAATATTGCCAACTACCTGACTTTTGGCAGGATCAAGACCTAAATTGACATAACGCTGTTGCGTTGCGACATCTTGTGCCAATAGCCAAGTGAGTTGTTGTAGCATCGGTTGAGTTAAACGGCGAACCTTGCCATAACCTTTGGCCGATTTCTCTGACAGGCGTGCATTGAGTAAAATACAGGGAATCTGTTGCTGTTGTGCTGTGGCAATTAAATTTGGCCAGATCTCTGTTTCAACCAATGCCAATAGTTTGGGTTGATACAGATTAAAAAATTGTTTTAATAATACTTTTTGATCGACAGGCAAATACACCGCCTGAAATAAATCCAGATAAGGCGCTTTTAAAAACAGGGATTTTGCCCGTGCTTGTCCAGTCTTGGTGGTATTGGTCACCAAAACGGGATGGCCTAATTTTAAATAATGTTCAATAAGAGGCTGTGCAGCGTTGGTTTCACCGACTGATACCGCATGAAACCAGATGCTTGCTAAGTTTTTTGGTGGTTGGAATGGACCAAAACGCTCGATGCATTCTTGTTGAAACAGCGCATCAGTTTCTGCCCGTTGTTTGATTTTCCAACGGTATAAGGGCTTGAGACAAGCCAATAGAACGTTATACCAAAGCGGTGTTTGCTGTGCTGCTGTATTCTGCGCCATCCGGGACCATAATAGACAATGTGATTCCCGTTCATTATGCGGAAATTTATAATATTTTGACAATTTTTAATTGTGATTGCAAAAAATTTCTTGTTCTTAAAGCTAAAGCATTTTAACCAGTACCAATCGATGTTCAACCAAATAAAATGACGCTAAACATTGATTATCAGACCAAGACCGCAGCTCATTTTACCGCTGAATAATAGATATCACATGCGACCGAATGCTCTTCTAAAACCTTACAAGAAAAACGCTAATTAAAAACTTAATAGGCCAAAATATTATAATTATTTCAAAAACTTAAAATGATTTGCTATTGTTGTCTGGATTCATCTGGATGAATCAATATTACAAATTAAAACTGCTGTTTTTTTAGGCAAATTACCGAAAAAAGCCCCCCAATCTTTTGGTTTTTACAGCATCATTTACATCCTCACTGGAACATTGAAACAATGCAAAAAATATATATCAAGAACACATTATCCTCAATCGTAATAGCGCTAATGCTTTCTGCTTGTGGAGGCGGTGGTAATGACTCGCCTGTCACTGAAAATAAGCCAACATCTCCTACAACCACGAATAGCATAAGCTTTCCTGCAAGCCAGTTTACACTTGATGTAGATGAAGATAAGCAGTTTTTTATCGTTGAAACGCAATTGTCGAACCACAATAATAGTCTTACAACTCAATCAAACGTTATTTTTCAGCAACAAAGTAGCCACCCCCAAATAGACCGTGGGGATTATCAATATATTCTTACCAAAGATAAGCTCTACTATAATCAAGATGGAAATCACGCCATGAATTTAGTGGAAAATAAAAACAATTCGATAACAATTGGTTATGAAAATAATGGACAAGGTTTAACAACAACCATCAATTATAAAATCATTCCTTTGGCCAACCAAGCTGTGACAAGTTCGGCGGTTACTCATCAGTTATTCGATCAATCTGATGCTATAGACAGCAATTACCTCAACCTCAAAACAGCATTCCAAAAATCGTCGACAACTTTCAACAAAAATGCTGAATGTTATCAATATCTCAATTCCAAGAATAATCAGGAAACCATTTCTTTTGATGACAATTTTACCGTCAACCAAACACTAGAACAGTGGATTGCAGATAAACAAAGTAATAATTTCACCGTAAAACAAGAAACATGGGCTGGCTATCGCGTTGCTTTCGTAATGGAACAAGATGATCCTAAAAATGCTCATGACCATCTTGTTGTAGAAATAAATCATCAATTATATTTTGCTTACTACGATGGTACTCAAGTAAATGACCACTCAATCTCAGATAGTGACTCACAAATCTTCAAAGATGGTATCTGTGATCTCTATAATGCATCGGCAACGGATCTATTAAAAACGGTGATTCAAGGACTGCCACGTCTTTAAGCAATATCATATCATTATAAAAAAAATGCTCGTCCTGTGAGGATGAGCATTTTTTTATTTTTAAGCTTCTAACTGTTCAAAGACAGGATAATCGGTATATCCCTCAGCACCATCACCATACAAGGTTTGAGGTTGAAGTGGATTTAAAGGCAAATCATGCTGTAAACGGTCCAATAAATCCGGATTGGCAATGTATTGTTTACCAAATGCAACCGCATCTGCTTGGCCTGTCGCCAAAATACGTTTCGCAGAATCCGCCGTTAAACCTTCATTGGCAATCCACACCCCTTTAAATTTAGGACGTAATTTAGGTAATAAGCTATCTGCAGCTTCATATTCACGCGTGAAAATAAAACCCACTTTACGCTGATCTAATTGCTCGACCACATAGCCAAACGTTGCCAACGGATTCTCATCACCCATATCGTGTGAATCACCGCGTGGTGCAAGATGTACGCCCACTCGGCCAGCGCCCCACACCTCGATGAAGGTATCTACCACTTGCAGTAATAAACGCGCACGGTTTTCAATTGAACCACCGTACTCATCATCACGCTGGTTGGTGCTACTTTGTAGAAATTGATCGATCAGATAGCCGTTCGCAGCATGCAGTTCCACACCATCAAACCCAGCGGCTTTGGCCTGTTCAGCTGCATTTCTATACTGCGCAACGATTTCTTGAATTTCCTCATGCGATAAGGCACGTGGTGTCACAAAAGGACGCTTTGGACGAAGTAAACTTACTTCACCCGCAGGTTGAATCGCACTAGGTGCCACAGGTGTATCACCATCCAATAGGTCTGGATGTGAAATACGACCGACATGCCAGAGCTGAACCACAATTTTTGAACCTTGTGCGTGTACGGCTTCAACAATTTTATGCCATGCCTGCGCTTGTTCTTGCGACCACAAACCTGGTGTATTGGCATACCCTGCTGCTTTTGGGCTAATCACCGTTGCTTCGGTAATGATCAGGCCAGCATTGGCACGTTGTTGGTAATATTCCACCATCAAATCGTTTGGAATACGCTGTGCACCGCTACGCGCTCTGGTTAAAGGAGCTAAAACCAGACGGTTTTTAATCGTGAAATCACCTACTTGCAAAGTAGAATTTAGTTCAGCCATGATCGCCTCAACTTACACTTCTTCGATTTAAAGTGCTTGTTTTAAATGTTCGATATATTGCTGAATCAAAGCTTCATTACGTGTGAAATAAGACCACTGTCCATATTTCTCGACCTTGATCAAACCTGCCTGTTGCAATACAGACAAATGATTCGACATGGTCGATTGCGCAACTTTACCTAAACGTTCGATGTGCCCTGCACATACGCCCCGTTCAAAACTACCACCACATTGCTCAACGGGTAGAAATTGCTCAGGCTCTTTCAACCATTGCAAGATCTGTCGACGTAATGGATTGGCTAAGGCTTTGCTTATAACATCAATATCCATAGACTCACCACGTTTCTCAAGCGGCAACGCTTTGTTCAGCACCTGAATCTAGTATATCGAACTTTTTAAATATTAATATCCATTTTTTCGATATTAATATCATATTTTTTCGATTAACCAGCCGATGCTGAACGAGATTGCCGTTTTAATTGGATTAAAACTTATAAACCTTGCTTCAAACTTGCTTCAATGAACTTATCCAAGTCACCATCTAACACGGCTTTGGTATTGGAATTTTCCACTCCGGTACGCAAGTCTTTAATACGTGAGTCATCTAACACATACGAACGAATCTGACTGCCCCAACCGATATCAGACTTCGAGTCTTCCAAGGCTTGAGCAGCTTCATTACGCTTGCTCATTTCGAGCTCATAAAGTTTGGCACGTAATTGCTTCCACGCGTGGTCACGGTTGGCATGCTGTGAACGCTGATTCTGACAAGCCACTACGATACCTGTCGGTGCGTGCGTTAAACGAACGGCAGAATCGGTTTTGTTAATGTGCTGACCACCTGCCCCCGAAGCACGGTAAGTATCGGTACGAACATCGGATGGATTGATATCAATCTCGATATTGTCATCAATCTCAGGTGAAATAAACACTGCTGAGAATGAGGTATGACGGTTGTTGTTGCTGTCAAATGGTGACTTCCGTACTAAACGATGTACGCCACTTTCGGTACGCAACCAACCATAGGCAAACTCACCATCAACACGGATGGTGGCTGATTTAATTCCTGCCACATCACCGTCAGAGACTTCCATCAGCTCAGCTTTAAAGCCATGACGTTCGATCCAGCGTAAATACATACGTAATAACATCGACGCCCAGTCTTGAGCCTCAGTACCACCCGAACCAGACTGGATCTCAAGGAAGCATGGATTTGGATCCATTGGATTGCTAAACATACGGCGGAATTCAAGATTGCCCAGAGCTTCTTCAGCACTGTCCAACTCAGCCTGAACATCCAATAATAAACTTTCATCATCTGCTTCAACTGCAAGGTCAAGCATAGCCTTAGCATCATCTAACTGTTCAGCAAGACGATCAAACACACCAATGGTATTTTCTAAACTGCCCTTTTCTTTGGCGATGGTTTGAGCACGGTTTTGATCATTCCAAATCGCAGGGTCTTCTAATTCTCTTAAAACTTCTTCTAAACGCTCAACCTTTAGATCGTAGTCAAAGATACCCCCGTAGTGTTTGGCTACGATCAGCTAAATCTTTCAATTGAATTAAATACGGATTAATTTCCACGCGTGTTTTCTCACAATTTTTTCACTTAATTCGCTATTTTAACATAACTGTTTTAGCCGACACAGCCATGTGTTTTTGAATAATGTGCTTTCTTAAAATCAGCTTTATAAATGAATTTATTTTTGTTTGAAATATTTTCCAACCTCAATTTAGACTGGCTCAATGTATAAAAATCAGACTAAATTCACGAAAACACACAATATCTCCTAAGTTTTAATAAATCAAAACAATCCATATTTATTAATAAATATCAATTAGATAAAATGTCAAAATTACAAGTTAATTACATTTGTACAGTTCGATTACCTTATCAAGATTGACGATCATGAAAATTACTCTAGACTCGAGTTGTAACAAAACATGTACCCGTATTTAACACTTGGTTTAAATCTTAACGAGGAAACAACCATGAAAAAATTAGCAATTGCATCAGCACTTTTATCTGCAATCGCAGTAACTGGCACTGCTCATGCTTATCAAGCTGAGGTCGGTGGTTCTTATACCTATAAAGACCAAGATCGTTTTGGTGACAGTGATCGTTTCAGCGTAGATGGTAAGTATTATTTCAATCCAGTACAAACACGTAATGCACCACTTGCAGAAGCAGCGTTCCTTGACCGTGCAAGCAATGTAAGTGCACAGTACGCTTATGAAAAAGATGATGCCATTAAAAACAACCAGTATGGCGCAGGAATTGAATACTTCGTTCCAAACTCTGATTTCTACTTAAGCGGTACTATTGGTCGTGAAGAAATCAAACCAAATAGCAACTACCTTGATGGCAAAGTAAAAATTAACCACTATGCGGGTGAAGTGGGTTATTTACCAGCACCTGGTTTATTAATTGCTGCGGGTGCAAAAACTGTTGACGTTAAAGATGGTGATCGTGAAACCAGTCCAACACTTCGTGCCAAGTATGTGACTAAAGTGGGTCAGAATGACGTCAATCTAGAAGCTTATAGTGCTTTTGGTGACAACAAAGAAGTGAAATTAAAAGGTGATTACTTCATCGACAAAACGTTAAGTGTTGGTGTAGATTATCAAAAACTTAAATATGATGACACTATCGTTAATTCGAATGAATGGGGTATTTCTGCGAAGAAATTCTTCAATCAACAAGTAAGCCTAGAAGGCCGTGTAGGTTTCGGTAACGACAAGTCATATATTGACAACGATTACACCTCTTTCGGTCTTCGTGCTGCATACCGTTTCTAATTTTGAAATCGAAATTGCAAACATAAAAAACGCCCTGAGTCATTCAGGGCGTTTTTTTTCAACCAGCCTTTCATCCATTCTCCCCCTTATTCCTGTGCTGTATTTTAATATTTTATGCGTTAAAGAATTGACGGCTATATATTTTTGACTACACTAGCGCCTGTAACAAAATATGTATTATTTTTAAACGGGGAAAATAACAAATGAAAAATTTAAATCTTCTTGCAGTACTTGTGAGTGCTTGCTTTGCAATCAATGCCCATGCTTATCAAACTGAAGCCAACGGTGCATATGAACATATCAATATGGATGATGGCAAAGGCAATAGTGCCGTGATCAGCGCTAAATATTATTTTAATCCGGTACACACCCGAAATGTGCCTTGGGCAGAAGCGGCGTTCTTAGATAAAGCTTCAAATCTTGGCGGTGGCTATGCTTATAGCAAACTTAAAGATGACCAAGATTTCGGTGATTTACAGTTTAATATGCTAGGACTACAAGGTGAGTTCTACGTTCCAAATACACAGTTCTATCTTTCTGGTGCCCTACATCGTACCAATGTTAAAGCGACAATCAATGGGATCGGCTCAGATTCTAAAAAGAGTGATGGCTATAACTTAGAAGCAGGTTTCCTGCCAATCTCTGGATTACTCCTTGCTGTCGGCGTTGCAGATTTATCGGATAGCTTAAATCCAGTACAGGTTGCTCAATATGGCTTTAGCAGTACTCTCTCAAATGCAGCAATCGTGTCGGGGGAAAATGACGATACCGCAGTTTCTTTGCGTGCTAAATATGTCGCACAAATTGGTGGTTACTATACCAACTTTGAAGCGCTCAGCTATATTGGTGATGAAACAACCTACCGTTTAGGCGCAGATCTTTATCTTGATCCAACGCTTAATGTTGGTGTCTCATTTGCTGACTCTACCGCAAAAGACTCAGACAGTATTTTTAATATTCATGCTCAGAAATTCTTCACACCACAATTTGCTTTAGGTGTGGGTTATACCACTACAGATGGTATGGATGCTTTTGCACTCAACGGAACGGTACGTTTCTGATACAGACCGAAGTACAAATGGCAAAAAATCCGCTCGTATGAGCGGATTTTTTATTGTTTTAAATAAGCAACTTGTAATTGCAGGCTGGTGTTGCCATTAAAGACATTACGTTCCAAGGTATAAACCAAGTCCACATAACCCAGCATCGGGTTGAATTCAAACCGATCCATGGCATTAAATGCAATCGCATCAACCGAATGTGAGCCTACTGCAAGTTTTAGTTTGAGATGCTGATCTTTGAGCCAGCGATAATCAATTACCTTAAAGTGCCCCTCAAATTGAGGAAGGGGAAATTTTTGCCCCCAAGGTCCAAGCTGTTCAATCCAGTCTAAGGTTCCAAGATGCAAAGCTGAATCGCCCAATTCTCCATCGGTCCATAAGGTCGCTTGAAACAACTCCTCATCCATTGCAGCAATAGACTGAATAAATACCGCTTTGAATTCATCAAAGTGCTCTTTTTTTAGCGTCAAACCTGCCGCCGCCGCGTGGCCACCAAAATGACTGACCAGATGCGGGTATTGCTCCGCAACCTGCTCAATGGTGTCCCGAATATGAATCCCATCAATCGAACGTGCTGAACCTTTAATATGGATGCCATCTTCATCAGGCGCAAACACCAGACTTGGCCGGTGGAACTGTTCTTTTAAGCGTCCCGCCACAATCCCAATCACCCCTTGGTGCCATTGTTGATCAAACATCACCAAGGCGGCAGGTAAATGCGCTGTTTCAAGTTGTACATGTTGCAGTGCTTGCAACGCTTGCTGCTTCATTTCCGATTCAACTTGACGGCGTTCCATATTGAGCTGATTCAATTGTTGTGCAATCGGATAGGCTGTTTGCATATCGGCAGCCAGTAAACACTCAATCCCGATGCGCATACTTTCCATCCGACCCGCCGCATTAATACGCGGGCCCAGTACGAAACCTAAATCCTGCGCACGTAAACTAGCGGCGTCACGCCCCGCAATATCCAATAAAGCTAAAATGCCTGCACGACACTGATGTTGCTGAATACGTTTTAGCCCTGCATCAATCAAGATACGATTGTTGTAATCCAGTGTCGCCACATCGGCATAGGTACCCAAAGCCACCAGATCAAGGTATTGCGTTACTTTGCTGCTACTTTTACCCTGCTGACTGCGCGTGCTGGCCAGTCGTGCCAACACATAAAACGCAACCCCCACCCCAGCCAGGGCTTTGCTGGAAAAGTCACAACCCAGCTGATTCGGATTAACCACCGCTTCGGCACTCGGTGTCGGCTTGGTGGTTAAGTGGTGGTCGGTGATAATCACCTGCATCCCTAATGCCTGTGCCGTTTCCACCCCAGCATGGCTAGAAATGCCATTATCCACGGTAATCAACAAATCGGGATGGTAGCTGTGCTTGGCCAGTTCTGCAATTGCCGGCGTGAGCCCATAACCATATTTAAAACGGTCAGGTACCAAATACTCCACTCTGGCGCCCATGTCTTGCAACACGAGAACCATCAAAGCGGTACTGGTTGCACCATCTGCATCATAATCCCCGACAATCACGATCTGCTTTTGTTGATCAATAGCTTGATCAATCAAGACAACCGCCTGCTCCAAACCTTTTAAATCGGGCGGAAGTAGATACTTCAGTTTCAACTCTAGTTCTTGTTCTGACTGAACACCGCGTCTTGCTAAAATTTCAGCGATAAAAGCAGGCACGCCCTGAAACTGTTCAGGGCGTGTCAGCAAGGGTCTTTTTTGAATTTGAATCTGGGTCATTTATGGCATCAAACGTTGTATAGTCCAAACACCGTTCTGTTTTTCATAACTTAAACGGTCATGTAGGCGATTTGGTCGGCCCTGCCAAAACTCATAATAATCCGCTTCTAAGCGATAACCGCCCCAGAATTCAGGTTTATCCAGTTCATGTTGAGCTTGGCTTTGCAGCGCTTGAAAGCGCTGTTGCAATAATTCACGGCTTTCAATCACGCCACTTTGCGGGGTACTGATATGCGCCGCAATCTGACTGTCACGCGGACGTTTATGGTAATAATCCGTTGACTCTTGTTCAGAAATCTTGATGACTTTGCCCCCGATACGCACCTGACGCTCTAGACTTGGCCAGTAAAACAGCAGTTCAGCATAGGGATTTTCAGCTAAATCTAAACCTTTTTGGCTATCATAATTGGTATAGAAGTCATAACCTGCTTCTGTCGCGCCACGCAACAACACCGTACGCACATGCGCACGACCTTGTCGATTGGCGGTTGCCAAGGACATCGCATAAGGCTCATGTAAATGAGCAGTCAGCGCATGATTAAACCAATTGAGAAACTGCAAATGAGGTTGGCCACTCACCTGGTCTTCGTGTAACTCACCTTGCTCGTAGCTCAATCGCAATTCACTCAAGTCTTTAATGACATCACTCATAAATGCACCCCTTTAAGCAGCCTGAGCGTGAGCACGTACCGCATCAGCCAGATGATGAGCCAAAGCTTCAACTTCTTGTTGCTGGTCACCTTCAACCATGACACGAATCATAGGCTCGGTACCTGACTTACGAATCAACAATCGGCCACGACCTTTCAGTTGCTGTTCAGCCTTTTCAAACTCGGCAACCAACGCTGGGATGGAATAGGGATCAATCATGTGTTGCAGACGAACATTGACCAACACCTGAGGGAAGAGTACAAAACCTTCAACCAATTCATGTAACGCTTTACCCTGCTCAACCATCACCGTGAGCACTTGTAAAGCCGCAATAATTGCATCACCGGTGGTGCTCTTATCTAGGGTCAAGATATGTCCTGAAGGCTCAGCACCCGTTACCCAAGCATTTTCTTCCAGTGCTTGTAACACATAGCGGTCACCCACTTTGGCGCGGACAAAACCCACCTCTGCTTTTTGCAAAGCCAGTTCCAATGCCATATTGCTCATCACCGTCCCCACAACACCTTCTGGCTTATTTTGTGCCTGCGTTGCAAGGATATACAGGATATGGTCACCATCAATCAACTGACCATTTTTGGCCACCATCACCACGCGATCCGCATCACCATCAAAGGCAATACCGAGATCTGCCTCATGTTCAAACACAGCCTTTCTTAACTGCTCTGGATGGGTTGAACCACAATTTTCATTAATATTTAAACCATCTGGTTCATTAAATAATGGAATAACTTTGGCACCTAACTCACGGAATACCGATGGTCCTACGCTATAAGCTGCACCATTGGCACAATCCACCACGATTTTTAAATTACGTAAGTCAAAATGGTAAGGAAAGGTCGATTTACAAAACTCAATATAACGGCCATTGGCATCTTTAACACGAACACTCTTACCTAAGTGAGCCGTATCATCAATCACAATCTCTCGCTCAAGTTCTTGATTAATTTCATCTTGTAAAGCATTTGGTAATTTTTTGCCTTCACTAGAGAAAAATTTAATCCCATTATCAAAATAAGGATTATGGGATGCTGAAATGACGATTCCAGCATGTGCATGCAGTGCACGAGTTAAATGCGCAATTGCAGGGGTTGGCAATGGACCCAATAAATGCACATACACACCTGCTGCATTCAGTCCTGCCTGTAAAGCCGCTTCCAAAATATAGCCAGATAAACGCGTGTCTTTTCCCAGCACCACAATCGGTTTATTTTTAGGGCTATTTCTTTTTAATACTGTTCCTGCAGCAAAGCCTAGTTTTAATGCGAATTCTGGCGTAATTGGCATTTGCCCAAATTTACCGCGAATTCCATCAGTACCAAAATAACTCATCTTTTACTCACTTTCTTATCTTTTATATGGTGTCTAACCATAATCTTTCCTCATCTTGTTCACTTTACACCAAAACGAAAAAACCGTCAGCGAACTGACGGTTTATCTGTCAACAAAATTACTAAAAGTTAACCGACACGGTAATTTGGTGCTTCTTTGGTAATCGTAACGTCATGGACATGTGATTCTGACATTCCGGCTGAAGTAATTTTCACAAATTTTGCATTTTGACGAAGATCTTCAATCACAGATGAACCGGTATAACCCATTGATGAACGTAAGCCACCCATCATTTGATGGACGATATTGCCCATTGGTCCTTTGTATGGCACCCGGCCTTCGATGCCTTCCGGTACTAACTTTTCCGCACCCGCTTTAGCGTCTTGGAAATAACGGTCAGCAGAACCCGATGCACCTGCCATTGCACCCAATGAACCCATACCACGATAAGCTTTATAGTAACGGCCTTGGAAGAACTCAACTTCACCTGGTGCTTCTTCAGTTCCTGCAAGCAGTGAACCGACCATAATCGTGCTCGCACCTGCACCAATCGCTTTCGCCATATCACCAGAAAAACGAATGCCGCCATCTGCAATCAACGGGATTTGATCTTTCAGTGCATTGGCGACGCTATCAATCGCAGAGATCTGCGGCATACCGATACCTGCCACAATACGCGTGGTACAGATCGAACCAGGGCCAATACCCACTTTAACCGCATCTGCACCTGCATCAAGTAATGCCAAAGCTGCATCACCTGTTGCAATGTTTCCGCCAATCACTTGTACTTGCGGGAAGTTTTGTTTCACCCAGCGGACACGTTCGATCACACCAGCAGAGTGACCATGTGCAGTATCGACCACAATCGCATCAACACCTGCTTCCACTAAAGCTTCTACGCGGCTTGGTGTTTCAGCACCAGTACCCACTGCAGCACCCACACGTAAACGGCCCAAATCATCTTTGCAGCTGTTTGGGTAACTTTCAGCTTTACGGAAGTCAGTGACCGTAATCAAGCCTTTCAGCTCATGGTTTTCACCAACCACCAATACTTTTTCAATACGGTGTTTTTGCAATAATGCTTGGATATTTTCTTTCGACTCGCCTTCACGCACAGTCACGAGGCGATCCTGACCTGTCATGATATTACTTACAGGCTGCTCAAGATTCGTTTCAAAGCGTGTATCACGACCTGTCACGATTCCGACCACTTTGCCATCTTTTACAACTGGTACACCGCTAATATTATTCGCTTGGGTAATCGCAATTAGCTCACGAACTGTGGTTTCAGGGGTGACCGTAATTGGATCTTTCACCATACCCGCTTCGAATTTTTTCACACGACGGACTTCAGCGGCTTGTGCTGCGATATCCATGTTTTTGTGCAAAATACCAATACCACCATTTTGTGCCATTGCAATTGCCATGCGTGACTCAGTCACGGTATCCATTGCAGCAGAGACGAGAGGGATATTAAGTTGAATTCCGCGAGTTAAACGTGTCTTTAGGGAGACATCTTTTGGGAGAACAGTTGAGTAGGCAGGAAGTAATAAGACATCATCGAAGGTTAACGCTTCTTGAACGATGGTCAGCATAACAATCTCACTGGTAATTTCCGTGAGCTATTATAAACAAATTTCGATGTGATTTTCATTTTCTATGATGAAAATAATTTTAACTGCATGTTGATCTAGGGTCTACACCCTCACTTTTCGCTTCAAATCCTAAAAATCAACCTGCCTTTTTGCTCATCATTATTTTTTATTTTCAGTAGCCTATTACTAAATATCGAAAACATTGAGTGGAGCAGCGACTTGGCTGCTTCACGCCCCAACAAAACGTTATATTTCACTCATCATCACTTAACTCATCGCAGTGGGCAAACTAAAAACATATTCATTCATCAAGTCCACACCACATTCCAATGTTTCAATCCAATCTAAAAATTGATTGATCATGTCCTTCCCGACAAAAGCCGTACCATGCTGCGGTACAATCATCTCCACATCCATTTGTCGCACCATATTGACCCATAAACGAATCACCTTATTGGAACACATATAGCGCTGGTGGAAGCCTTTCATCTTTTGAATATGTGCTTCAAAATCAGTCATCGGCACACTGGCATCTTCGACGATCGAAGCCCCCATATCCCCCGAAAACAGAATTTTTGCGGTCGGATCATAAAACTGAAAGTTTCCTACCGAATGCAGGAAATGCGCAGGGACAGCCACAATACTGGATTCGCCCAAAGCAATAATCTGTCCTGTATCTGACAATTCAATCAAGCGCTCTTCCCAATCGCCCTTCATACGGTCACTCATAAAAGCTGAATTCAAATGAGGAAGAAAACGCGCCCACAACTTGGATGCCACCACTTTGGCATCGGTATACACCAACCAGCGCGGCATTGAGGTAATGATGTCAGGATCTTGATGCGAGGCCATCACATAATCCAGATTTTTTAGTTTGGTGTAGCGATTGAGTTCCATAGTTAAAGGCACATAGGTGAGATCACCACCTGGATCCAGAACAGCGGCACGCTCATGATCAATAATTAAAAATTGATTGGCCTGGATACCTTCCCCTTTCACCAAACTGGTAAAACTAATGCATTTATGTGTCCCATTATCAAATAATATTTGCGATGTTGTCCGCTCAAAACTCATAATTACCCCAGAAAAATTCTTTAAATATGAAATATTTTTAATTCCATAATAAAATAATGGGATTTAGTTGATGTTTCAATCAGAGATTTGACTTTTATCCTAAATTGATAAGAAAAAAACCCATCTCTTCTGGATGGGTGTTGATGGCTTTAAAATTCAATCCGTTTAAAGGAAATAGTGTTGTACCAAAGCTGAAACACCAACGATCAAGAAAATTGCAGCCCCAATTTTATGAATCAATGAAATCGGTAATTTATCAGCTAATTTATCACCAATAAACACGGCAGGGGCATTGGCAAGCATCATACCGAAGGTAGTGCCCAACATCACCCAAAACACACTGTCGAAACGTGCTGCTAAAGCGACGGTCGCAATCTGGGTTTTATCACCAATTTCAGCCAGGAAAAACAGAATAAAGGTGGCGCCAAAGACCCCAAATTTCTGCCATTTATTGATGTTTTCCGTTTCATCACCCAACTCATCTGGAATCAGCATCCAGATCGCCATCCCAATGAAACCAAGCGCCAAAATCCATAACAAAACTTCAGGACTGAGTACTGTGGTAATCCATTGCCCTAAAACAGCAGAAATACCATGGTTAATCGTAGTGGCCAGTAAGATGGCAATTAAAATCGGAATCGGTTTACGGAACCGTGCTGCAAGCAAGAGTGCAAGTAATTGCGTTTTATCGCCCATTTCAGCGAGGGCAACAATTGAAGTCGAGATGAGAAATTCATACATGATTGAATGCTCTGGCTAGCAAAATATACCGATGACCTACCCCTCCTGCTAGCCAAAATCAAATAGATTGATGCAGAGTGGTAAATCAAAGGTCTTGCCAACAAAAGCACAGCTGAAAAGCTGTTCTTGGTTCTTTGCTATGATGACCATGTTCAGTTGAACAATTATGTTGATCATCACCTCTTTACTTTGCGTAAAGAGCGGCTACTCCCCAATGAAGTGAGTTCATTCTATCAAACAATAAAATCGTTTTGAATCTTTATGAGCAAAATTTTTGGTAACTCCAGAGCAACACGCGGGCAAGCCCCAAAAAGAAAGCCAAATAGGCACTTAAACCTAAAAAACCAAAACTGCCCCAGCCACTGGCACCTCCAATATGTTGCGCCTGATATTCCATCATCATCACGATGGTCGCCACAAAGACTTCTAAGCCCAGAACAACATACATGACCCACTCCCAAGGGAAATGCAGAAAGCTCACCCATGCACCCATCAAGACAAAAACAATGAGCAATAACGGCAACATCACCCGATAAACCACCAACATCCGTGCTCCTGCAATCAATGAAAATCTATTTCCCGTCCAACATAGCATAAATGAAGTCGTCTATTTTCTGCCTAAAAATAGAAAACCCCGCGTATGCGAGGTTGTCTAGATTCAAATACGATTAGAGCAATAAGCTACGAATATCTTTTAATAACTTGGTTAGCTTATTGGTAAAACGTGCTGCATCCGCACCATTAATCACACGATGGTCATAAGACAAGGATAATGGCAACATCAGGCGTGGATCAAAGTCTTTGCCATTCCAAACCGGTTGCATGGTTGCAGGTGAAATACCTAAAATCGCGACTTGCGGCCAATTCACCAATGGCGTAAATGCGGTACCACCAATACTGCCCAAGCTGGTAATGGTAAAGTTAGCACCCTGTAGATCTTTCGGTGACAATTTACGATCACGCGCTTTCTGGCTGAGTTCCGCCAATTCAGTTGCAATTTGCTTAATTGATTTCTGGTCAGGATTACGCAGTACTGGAACCGTTAAACCATCTGGCGTTGCAACCGCAATCCCCATATGAATTTCGTTACGCAACAATACTGACTTCTGATCATCAGCCAAATGGCCAGCGAAATACGGTTCTTCTTTCAACAAGTGCGCGACTGCTTTAGCGATAAAGGCCAAAATGGTTAAGCTAAGACCCTGCTTTTTAAAGCCATCTTTCAGTTCGCCACGCCATGCTTCGAGTTCGGTAATATCTGCTAAATCAAACTGTGTCACTTGTGGAATGAAATTGTTCAACGACAATTGCGGTACAGACACTTGCTGTAAACGCGTCATCGCTTTCACTTCACCGCCACCAAATGCATTAAAGTCTGGCAACTTCGGTAAGCCCGAAGCCACTGGCGCAGCTTGAGAGGTCGATGCAGGCTGTGGTGCAGTCAAACGCGTTTTCACATAGGCAAAAACATCGTCCTTCATCACACGACCATGTTCACCCGAGGCTTTGACCTGTCCAAGAACCACACCTAACTCGCGTGCCAGTTTACGTACCGCTGGGCCAGCATAGACTTTGGCATTGTCGGCTTCTTGCTCTTTGGTCAGCTTCTCAGCTTGCGCTGGGGCACTCGGTGCTGTTGGCGCTGCTGCCTGTGCTTTTGCTGGTGCAGCTTGAGTAGCAGGCGTCGCGGCTGGTTGAGCTTTTGGCACTGCTGCTGGTGCAGCAGCCTGACCACCACTCACCTCAATTGTTGCCAAAGCCATGCCTTGACGAACTTCTTGATTGGCAGAGACATGAATTGCTTTCACAATTCCTGCTACTGAGCTTGGCACTTCAACCGAAGCCTTATCTGACTCAACCACGCATAAGCTTTGTTGGGCTTCAACGCGATCACCAACATTGACCAGAATTTCTGAAACAAGTGCTTTTTCTACACCCAGGTCAGGTACTTCAATTTCAACATTACCTGTTGAGGTATTCGTTGCAGCTGGTGCTTCTGTTGTTGCTACTGGCACTTCTGTTTGAGCAGGTGCAGGTGCTGCTTGTGGTTCTGGTGCAGCAGCCGAACTCGCAGTCTTGACCTGAATCAACACCACGCCTTCTTTAATGCTATCACCTTCTTTGATTTGAATGGCTTCCACAATTCCCGCAACCGAGCTTGGTACTTCTACAGTTGCCTTGTCAGATTCAACCACAACAATACTTTGTTCAGGTTCAATCTGATCACCCACTTTGACCAACACTTCTGCAACCAACGCTTTTTCTACGCCAATATCTGGAACTTTTACATCCACAATCTGGCTTGAAGTCGCTGCTGAAGCAGCAACTGGTTGCGCTTTTGTTTCAGCTGCCACAGGTTTTACTTCGGCTTTTGGCGCTTCCGCTTTCGGTGCTTCGTTCACAGGTGATTCAGCGGCAGACTCAGACTCTAATTCAATCAATGCGACGCCTTCAGTGACTTCATCGCCCTGTTGAACCAGAATACTTTTCACGATACCGGCTGCCGTGCTTGGTACCTCTACCGTTGCCTTATCGGATTCTAAAACCAGAAGACTATCGTCAACCGCAACATGGTCGCCGACTTTGACCAAGATTTCTGCAACCAGTGCTTTCTCAACGCCAATATCAGGTGCTTGGATTTGCATGATTATTTCCCCTCACCTGTTTGCGTTTCATTGTATTCAGCAACGGCCTGAACTTCTGGATGCGCTTGTGGTGCCCACGCCACTGGACGGTCCGTATCTAACTCAAAGTTAGAAATTGCATCTTTGACTAAACGTGCGTCTACTTCGCCTTCATCCGCTAGTTTTTTCAATGTCGCAACCACGATATGCGCAGCATCAACACCAAAGAAACTACGTAAGTTAGCACGCGTATCTGAACGACCGTAACCATCTGTACCTAATGCAACAAATGGACGACCATCTGGAAGATATGCACGGATCTGTTCACTGTAGGCACGCATATGGTCAGTCGCAGAAACGACAATACCTTCCGTACCACGTAATTGCTTAGATACCCAGGATTCTTTCACTTCTTCAGCAAGTGGGTGTAAGCGGTTATATTCTTCACATGCCATACCATCACGTGACAACTCATTGAAGCTGGTTACACTCCAAACGTTTGAATGGATTTGGTATTCATCACGCAAGATTTTCGCAGCCTTGATCACTTCACGAAGAATGACACCTGAGCCCAGTAATTGAACCGTTGCTTTTTCATCTTTTTCGAACAAGTACATACCACGTTTAATGCCTTCCTCAGCGCCTTCTGGCATTGCAGGATGCTCGTAGTTTTCATTCATTACGGTTAAGTAATAGAACACTCGCTCTTGGTTCACATACATCCGTTGTAAACCGTCATGTACGATCACCGCCAACTCATAACCAAAACATGGATCATAAGATACACAGTTTGGAATAGTATTTGCCAAGATATGTGAATGGCCATCTTGGTGCTGTAAACCTTCACCGTTCAATGTGGTACGGCCAGCCGTTGCACCGAGCAAGAAACCTTGTGCCTGTGCATCACCCGCAGCCCATGCGATATCACCAATACGTTGGAAACCGAACATTGAGTAGTACATGTACATTGGAATCATCGGCAAGTTATTGGTTGAATAACTGGTTGCCAACGCAGCCCATGCACTCATTGCACCCGCTTCGTTAATGCCTTCTTGCAGCATGTGGCCATCACTTGCTTCACGATAATGCATTAACTGTTCTTGGTCTTCTGGGGTATATTTTTGACCGTGAGCGGCATAAATACCGAGTTGACGGAACATCCCTTCTAAACCAAAGGTACGTGCTTCATCTGGAACGATCGGTACGACACGGTCTTTAATGGCTTTTTCTTTCAGTAAAGCAGCAATTAAACGAACCATCAGCATCGTGGTCGATTGTTCTTTACCACCAGAACCATTTAAGACAGCATCAAAGACTGATAATTCAGGAATCGCTAAAGTTTCACTCTCACGACGGCGTGCAGGTAGGTAACCCCCTAATGCTTCACGACGCGCCTTCATATACTTCATTTCTGGAGAGTTTTCACTTGGGCGGTAGAATGGGAGCTCTTCTAACTTATCATCTGTAAATGGCAGGTTAAAACGGTCACGTACATATTTCAAAGAGTCGATCTGCATTTTTTTGATTTGGTGAGTCTTGTTCACCGCCTCAATTTCTTCAGACAAACCATAACCTTTAACCGTTTTCGCAAGAATCACTGTCGGTTGACCTTTGGCTTTCATTGCTTCTGCATAGGCAGCAAAAACTTTGTACGGGTCATGACCACCACGGTTAAGATTATCGATGTCTTCATCGCTTAAATCTTTGACCAGTTCCGCAGCTTCTGGGTATTTGCCAAAGAATTTCTCACGGGTATAGGCACCACCTTTTACCTGATAGCGCTGATACTCACCATCAACCGTTTCTTCCATGACTGCTTTTAAAGCACCAGAACTGTCTTGCGCAAGCAGTGGATCCCAATGACGGCCCCACACCACTTTAATGACACGCCAGCCCGCACCACGGAATAACGATTCTAATTCTTGAATAATTTTACCGTTACCACGTACAGGGCCATCGAGGCGCTGTAAGTTACAGTTTACCACCCAAATCAGGTTATCCAGCTTTTCACGGCCAGCCAGTGAAATTGCACCTGTACTTTCTGGCTCATCCATCTCACCATCGCCCAGATAAGCCCAGACTTTACGATCTTCTTCTTTGATCAAGCCACGATTCATCAAATATTTTTGAATGTGTGCCTGATAAATCGACATGATTGGACCCAGACCCATGGATACGGTTGGGAATTGCCAATAGTCCGGCATTAAATAGGGATGTGGATAGCTTGGTAAACCATTACCGCCCACTTCACGGCGGAAATTACTTAACTGTTCTTCATTTAAACGACCTTCAAGGAAAGAACGTGCATAGATACCTGGTGCACAGTGACCTTGGTAATAAATCATGTCGCCACCGAAATTATTTGAGGCAGCACGGAAGAAATGGTTAAAGCCTACATCGTACAAAGTTGCAGACGAGGCAAAACTTGCAAGGTGACCACCGAGATCATCCCCGGTCTTGTTCGCACGTAATACCATCGCCAGAGCGTTCCAGCGAATCAAGGCACGAATACGGCGTTCCATATCCTGATCGCCAGGCATCGCGGGTTGTTCTGCAACTGAAATGGTATTGAGGTAAGGTGTATTTAAGCGCTGGATTGGCACATGTTTCGCAATTGCCCGTTGATAGAGTTTTTCTAGTAAGAAAGCAGCGCGTTCCGTGCCCATGTGTTGTAATACAGAATCAAATGCTTCTTGCCATTCTTGGGTTTCTTGCGCGTCAGAGTCGCCATAAAACGCCATACAATTCACCTTTTCCCTTAAGTTATTTGTCGACCCTATTTTTATCATGTTTTGCTTTACGAGGGGTATTGCCCTAGCTGAATGCAAAACGCCTTATTATTTTCTGAAAAAATAGTCATTGACCGAAATAACACAAAACACATAAAAAATCGCCAATAAAGGCGATTCTTTCTTCACATTGATATACAACTGTTAACAAATTACATTAAGGCAACATTGCTAAGTACGTTGATGGATTTTTACGTTGACCATCTTTCACGACTTCAAAATGTAAATGCGGTCCGGTACAACGACCCGTACAGCCAACATTTGCAATATGCTCACCGGCACTGACACGATCACCCGCGTTCACGATCAAACGGGAGGCATGCGCATAACGGGTGATGTAACCATTACCATGATCAATTTCAACATATTGACCATAACCTGTCCCCCAACCTGATTTAGTGACTACACCAGGGCCTGTTGCATAAATTGGCGTACCTGATGGCGCAGCGAGATCAACACCTGAATGATGACGCGTTGAACCAAGTAGTGTGCGGTTGCCCCAAGAAGAACTCACACGCCCTTCTTGTAATGGGTGACTCACCAACCAAGAATAACCTGTATTGGCAGAGAATGAAGCTGCATTATCTGGAGATGAAATCGCTGAACGACCATATTTCTTTTCGATCGAGGCGTTATTCAATTCAATGGTTTTTTCACGTAATTTAACTGACACATTCGATACGGCTGGCAAATCCATATCAGCAGAATGAGTATAAGAACCTTGAGCTAAGGTTTTAGAGAGTTGCTCTAAGCGATCATCGCCTGTAGCTTGACCGATGTTCTGGTAATCTGCGAAAGCAACCGAAGCAGCTGAAGCAGCCAACGAAAATGCGAGTAAAATACGACGCGTATGATGCATAAAAAACCTCTTGAAACCGTCCTTCAAACGTTCCTTTATCATCTCTTCCTTGATAACAGCTGAACCAAACGCTTAAGATGGACACATCACCTCCGAGGAAGTTCTATGTCTGAACCTAACAACGTTTTCCAACAGAAAGGACAACACATAAAAACTGGAAACTTAACGTTTCTGACGACGCAAGTCACACAATGGAAACAACTTACGAAAATTATTCAACCCTTGCTGCCCCAACCAGAGCAATGGCAGGTTGTTTGTTATCAACATGGTGTTTTGATCATCACTGGTGAAAATCAGGCCATGATTAGTCAACTCAGCTATTTACAAAGACACTATGTTGCGCAGTTAGCTCAGCTCGAAGGACTCAAGGAATTACGAAAAATCCAAGTTCGTTTAAGAAACAAAACAACTGCCTCTCGTGAACCCTCTCCCCCAACAAAAGCACTTACATCAGAGACCCAAGAGCTATTGCGCAGCGCCGCTGAATATGTGAGCGACCCTAAGCTTAGCCAAGCTTTGCTACGTTTGGCAAGCAATAAAAAGTAAACTACATATATTAAGTACTGGAATAAACAATCTTTTTATGTGACGAAAATCTCACATTCAATTGTTATAATATAACATAGGCAATAAAAGACAATGACTTATGTCACACTTACATAAGGAATTGGACAATCACTCTCGTTATTAAATGTTACAATTTCATAGCTGCTTGGATCATTTTGAACATTGCGCAATAACTGATTGTTCAATGCATGACCAGACTTATAGCCATCAAACTTGGCAATAATTTGATGCCCAAGTAAATATAAGTCACCGACTGCATCTAAAATTTTGTGACGAACAAACTCATCGGCAAAGCGCAAACCTTCCTCATTCACCACGCCAGTATCATCAACACCAATGGCGTTTTCCAAGCTTGCCCCTAGCGCCAGATTATTGGCCTTGAGATAATCCAAATCTTTCATAAAACCAAAAGTTCTCGCCTCACTCACTTCATAAACAAAGGTTTCGGTCGAAAAATCAATCGTGGCTGACTGATATTCTTTGGCAAAGGCAGGATGGTCGAAGTCGATGGTGAAATTCAGTTGAAAACCTAAATGCGGAGAAAAAATGGCTTTTTTATCATCAATTAAAGCCTCAACTGGCTTTAAAATGCGAATGAACTTCTTTGGCGCATCTTGCTCCGCCAACTCACCCTGCATCAGCAAATAAATAAAAGGCCCTGCACTGCCATCCATAATCGGAACTTCAGAAGCAGAAACCTCTACAATCAGATTATCAATCCCCAGTCCTGCAATAGCACTCATCACATGTTCAATGGTACCGACTTTGATATCTTCACGAACCAGATTCGAACACATGAAGGCTTCTTGAATAAGTAAAGCATTCGCAGGAATCTCTACAGAGGGATTTAAGTCGATACGGCGAAAGACAATACCTCCATCAATATGGTGTGGAACAAAATTAATCAGCACCTTTTGACCACTATGCAGACCAATCCCGCTCGCTTTCACCACACGCTTGAGAGTACGTTGTTTCAACATGCCATACCAACTTCATTTGCAAAAACCGATATAACTTAGCATATTTTGCCATTTTAAAAAAATAAAAAAGGGGGTAATTACTTACCCCCTTTCTCTAAATACATGATTTTATTATTTACGCTGTTGATTTTTCAGATAGTCTTGAATGCTCATTGGCGATGAACGTGGCGTAGAACTTGCTGTCGCAGTTGCTGGTACATCTGTATTTGCACGTTTACTGATCGCTGGCACATCATCTTCATCAACCGACTGATGTGCGGCGTGAGCAGAAGGTGCATGGGAAACCGTAGCACGTCTTTTCTGATCAACTTCACTGGCATTACGGGTTAAACCTGTTGCAATCACAGTAACACGCAACTCATCACGCGCGTCTGGATCAAATACCGTACCGTAGAAGATTTCACCTTCATCCAAATCAACGATCTGGTTGACGACATCAGTAATAATTTCTGTTTCACGCAGGGTAATATCATCACCGCCCGTGATATTAATCAATACGCCTTTTGCATTGATAATATTCACATTATCAAGCAATGGGCTACGGATTGCCTGCTCAGCAGCTTGGCGAGCACGATCTTCACCACGGCCCAAACCAGCCCCCATCATGGCATAACCACGGGTACTCATGGCGGTTTTCAAGTCAGCAAAGTCAAGGTTAATATGACCACGATTAACCACCAGGTCAAAGATACTGCGAACAGCATTCAGCAATACATCATCTGCCTTTTTATAGGCATCTTTCATTGAAATATCACCATAAACGCTGAGTAAACGCTGGTTTGGAATGATAATCAATGAATCCACATGTGCTTCTAAAGCATCAATGCCTTTTTCAGCAGACTTCTGGCGACGACGACCTTCAAAGTTGAATGGTGTAGTGACTACACCCACCGTCAAGATGCCCATTTCTTTGGCAACTTCAGCAACCACGGGTGCTGCACCGGTACCTGTACCGCCGCCCATACCTGCGGTTACGAAGACCATGTCAGTCCCTTCAAGGTGCTGACGAATCACTTCACGGCTTTCTTCCGCTGCGATTTGACCCACCTCTGGATTTGCACCCGCACCTAAACCACGCGTACTTTGTTCACCCAATTGAATTTTGAATGGGGCATTCATGCTATCCAGTGCTTGTTTATCTGTATTTGCACAAACAAACTTTACACCTTGAATATCTGATTGCGCCATGTGTTGCACGGCATTACCACCGCCACCACCAACACCAAATACTGTGAAACGGGCTTGACCGTTGCCATTGTCTAGTTCATCTTCTATAAATTCAAATGAGGCCATGACCTTTAGATTTCCTAATATTAATGGCAGTTACTTCAGCCCGTTACTGCCCTGATTTTTAAACAACTGATGTTTAGGATGCTGTTCAATAATCGCTAGCTTGTCAAGTACAGTGGCAGATTTCGAACAACTTCCTAACAAATTTTCCCAAAAATAACTACAACTTAAAAGATGGCCTTTAACTTGCTATTTAATGCATTCCAACCATTGGCAACACGATCAACAAAACTACGATCGCTTGTCTCTTCTGGTTCTTCTACCGTATCTTGCAAATCACTCTGACTAAACATCAACAAACCCGCTGCAGTTGCATACATCGAGCGACGCAAAGCCGGTAAATGTTGATCATCTGCATAGACTTGTAGCGGTGGATTACCCAAGTGTGCAGACACCCCCAACATACGACGTGCCAGATTCACCATGCCTTCAATTTGACAGGCATCTCCAGTGAGTACCACGCCATGATAGAGACCATGAATTGCACCGCTATGCTCCAACTCTTCACGAATCAGGCTAAAGATTTCTTCATAACGTGCAATGATGATTTCTGCAAGTTCAATACGACTGATGGTTTGTGTGCCATCAATCCCTTGCACTTGAATCATATGATCAGGCTTAACTACGCTCATATCCACGCAGCCATGTAAAATCTTGATGCGTTCAGCTTCTTCCGTGGTAGTCTGCAAAACAGCGGCAATATCACGGGTGACATTCTCACCACCACGCGGAAGGGTACGAGCCAAAGCCAAACGCCCATCCAGATACACAGCAATATTGGTAATACCCGCACCAATATCCACCAAGCAAACACCATATTCTTTTTCGTCTTTCAGCAGGCTGGCTTCTGCCGTTGCCAAGCAAGACACCACCATTTTCTCTACCCCGATATTGGCCCCTTTCATGGCACGATCAAGGTTTTGCATGGTGCTGATTGGCATCATCATTAGCTGATAATGCCCCGTCATGCTATGCGCAGACATATTGACTGGGTTTTGCACCCATTCAGCCGAATCACCCAACTCAAATCCTAGCGGTACGGCACTGGCCAAATAATAATCTGGCGAGACATGGCTGGCTTTAGCCAATTCTAAAGCTCTGACCACTTCATTGGTGCTAATAATATGATCGTGGTTGGCAACTGGCGTACGGCCTGAAGCATAAAAACTTTGCAATTCAGTACTTGGAATCGACACCCAAGCGCTATGAATACGGCATTCAGCCATATCCTCCGCCTCGGATACCGCATTTTTAATGGCCGCAATCACTTTGTCCAAGCTAACAATCTTGCCCTTAACCATACCTCGGTTGCGAGCAGTTGCCATGCCAATGACTTGAATCTTATCCGGTGCATGGACCTTACCAATCAAAACTGTGACTTTATGAGTCCCAATATCAATCGCAACAACTGAGGGAACAGTTTCACTCATTACTTCAATACCATATCTTTAGTGTTGTTTAGGACCACTGCCCTTTATTTTAAGCCACGTATTATGGCTTTGCCTGAATTGCCCCTGCAAGGCTTGTGTCATCAATCGTTACAACTAACTGACCGTTGACAATCTTTGGCGGAGCTGCGTTTTTCCACTGAATGGCAAGACCATTCCGGTAACGCAGATCAATTGCCGTGATTTTTGACCATACAGGTTTTAAATCCGTTTGTGCCAAATGGCTCAAGCGCTGCAGCTTGTTCATGGTTTGATCCTGATCCACAATAATCCGCAGGCCTGAATCAAACTGCATAAACCAGGTCATACGCTCGGTTAAATACAATTCTTTTAATCTCAAATTCGCTGGATGAAACAATTGATTAATTTCATTATAGCGACGCATCATCATTTTGGATTGGCTGGCTGGCCCATGTAAAAGTGGCAGATTTGGATTTGCTGTTGGCACCGCCTCACTAAATACATCACCATTGTCACTGAGCAAGCGCCCTGTTCCCCAACGTGCAATCGCATGGCGCGGCATCACCCGCACCCGAATTGCATTTGGCCATGCTCGTGACACCACCACACGATCAACCCATGACACTTTTAAGGCTTGATCGCGAATTTGTTCTAAATCTGAAGTGAAGTAGTTATCTTTAATAATTGGATTCAGATACTGAACCAGCTGCTGATTCTCGACATCAGAATTGGTCCCAACCACTTGCAACTGTGCTGCGCGAGCATCAGTCATAACTTTATATAAGCCAAACAGCCCCAGTGCCAGTACTGCAAAAGCAATGACCAGTAGCACCCAACCACCCGCATTCACCATCTTTTGTCGAGGCGAAGGCGGCTTCTCGTGAATCGAGCTAATGGCTGGCCGTGTTTTACGGCGCATCGAGGCAGGTAGTTGAGCCATAATATAGTTAAGCCGACTTTGCTAAGGTTTGCTCTAAAATCGCAACACAGAGCTGATCAAAGTTATAGCCCACTGCTTGTGCCGCTTTTGGCACCAACGAGTGACTGGTCATACCTGGAACTGTATTTACCTCTAATAACCAGAAGTTACCTTGCTCATCCTGCATTGCATCAATACGACCCCAGCCTTCTGCACCGACCGCTTGGAAAGCGCGTAAGCAAAGTGCCTGTAAGCTTTTTTCTTCTGCTTCGCTCAGACCACAAGGAATGCCATATTCCACATCATTGCGTTGATATTTGGCTTCATAGTCATAGAACGCAACATCAGCAGGTGGCTGTAAACGAATCACGGGCAAAGGCTGACCATTCAGGAATGAAATGGTGAATTCACGACCAGTGATCCATTTTTCTGCCATCACCACGGCATCGTGCTGAGTGGCTTTTTCAATCGCAGCAGCAAAATCTTCAGCTTTTTCAACTTTACTCATGCCAACGCTTGAACCTTCATGCACCGGCTTGATAATCACAGGCAAGCCCAATTCTGCAATCACAGGTTCAAGGTCCGTGTCTTTGGTAATGATACGGTAGGGTGCAGTTGGTAGATCACTGCCCTGCCAGATTTGCTTGGTTTTGACTTTGTCCATGCCAATCGCAGAACCTTGTACACCCGTACCGGTATATGGCAGGTTTAACCATTCCAATACGCCTTGGATCTGGCCATCTTCACCGCCACGACCATGCAATACGATAAAAGCACGATCATAGCCCACCAGTTCAGTCACACTACGATCTTGTGGGTCAAATGCTTCTGCCTGTACGCCCGAACGCAATAACGCCTCTAAAACGGCTTGACCACTGTCCAACGACACAGCACGCTCAGCCGACTTCCCACCAAACAACACAGCAACTTTGCCGAATTTTGCAGCATTTGACACGTTTATATCCTTAAAAAAACTTCATATATTCTATTAAATCCCTCCCCGCTTCCCTTTTCAAAGGGAGGCGTTCCCCCTTTAACAAAGGGGGTTAGGGGGATTTGGCATACAAGCGATGCTGAGCCAATTCTACCGAAATTGCACCGACGTTACCCGCGCCTTGTGTTAATAACAGGTCATTTGCTTGTAACACTTTTTGTAAAACGTTCGGTAAATTGCCTTCGACTGGATCGAGCAGAATCGGCTCAACCTCACCACGTAGACGAATACTGCGTGCTAATGCACGACTGTCAGCGCCTACGATCGGCTTTTCGCCTGCTGGATAAACCTCAAGCAATAATAATTGATCCACTTGCGATAGCACATCGACAAAGTCATCAAAACAGTCACGGGTACGGCTAAAACGGTGCGGTTGGAACAACATCACCAAACGGCGGTCTGGATGGCTGGCACGTGCCGCTTTAATAGTGGCTTCAACTTCTTTTGGATGATGGCCATAGTCATCCACCAATTTCACCAAGCCTTCACCCACTTCAAATTCACCCTGAACCTGAAAGCGACGACCCACACCACTAAAGCCTTCTAAGGCACGGCAAATCGCACCATCAGAAACGCCTTCATCGGTTGCTACACCAATCGCAGCCAATGCATTCAGGACATTATGCAAGCCCGGTTGATTGATGGTGACACGCAATGGCTCACGGTCTTTACGCAATACAGTAAAATGTGATCGCATGCCTTCTTGCTCAACATCGACCGCACGAATATCGTTGTCTTCATCAAAACCATAGGTCAAGACTGGACGACCGACACGTGGCAGAATCTCACGGATATTGGCATCATCACCACAGACCACAGCCAAACCATAGAATGGCAGGTTATGTAAGAATTGAATAAAGGTATCTTTTAACTTATCGAAGCTGCCTTCATAGGTGTCCATATGATCTGCATCGATATTGGTCACGATCGCAGCCATTGGTTGCAAATACAAGAAAGAGGCATCTGACTCATCGGCTTCTGCCACGATAAAACGGCTTTCACCGAGTGCAGCATTCACACCTGTACTATTCAGTAAACCACCAATCACATAGGTCGGATCAAGGTTTTCTTCTGCCAGCATGGTGGTCAACAAACTGGTGGTGGTGGTTTTGCCATGTGTGCCTGCAACCGCAATCCCGTGGCGATAACGCATCAATTCACCCAGCATTTCCGCACGACGGACAATCGGAGTCCGCTGTTCAATCGCTGCTTTAATCTCTGGATTTTCTGGATCAATTGCTGTCGACACTACCAACACATTAGCATTTTTAATGTTGTCAGCCGAGTGACCAATGAATACCTTAATGCCATTGGCTTCGAGTTGAGCCGTGGTTTTCGACGCTTTAATGTCTGAGCCTGAAATTTTATAACCTTGGTTACTCAATACTTCGGCAATACCGCACATCCCCGCACCGCCAATACCAACAAAGTGGATATTTTTAATACGGCGCATTTCTGGCACTTTAATCAGCTTTTTGGCTTGGCTTGGATTTGTAGGAGACATAGATAAACTCGAATTACAATTTTTTAATCAGATCAACCACATGCTGTGTTGCATTCGGTTGTGCTTGTTGACGTGCTTTAACTGCCATTTCAGACAGGAGTTGGCGATTTAATAAGGTTGCTAACAACTCATCCAAAACAGCAGGTGTCATGTCTGCTTGCTGGCAAATCTTTGCAGCACCGGCATTGGCCAAGAATTTCGCATTTGCGGTTTGGTGGTCATCCACTGCAATCGGTAAAGGAACAAAGATTGCTGCCAAACCTGCGGTTGCCACCTCCGTCACCGTTAAAGCACCGGCACGGCAGATAATCAAATCAGCTTCACTATAAGCCTTGGCCATATCCTGAATAAAAGGCTCAACCTGAATATTCAAACTGGCCGGGGCATCTTGATACAGGGCACGCGTGGCATCTTGCTTGTTTTGACCACATTGATGAAATACCTTCAGCGGCATAGTGACCTTTTTCAAGGCCTCAGGCAAACGCTCGTTCAGCGCCTGTGCACCAAGCGACCCCCCCACAATCAAAATATTCAGTGGCAGTTGTTCTTGTTCACGGGTTTGATAGCGCCAAGAAGGATTTAAAATCGCAGTGATTTCCGCACGCACCGGATTGCCGGTGGTCACGACTTTATCACTGTTTGCAAAAGTATTTGGAAATGCCTGACATACGGTCTTGGCAATACGCGCCAATTGGGTATTGGTAAAACCTGCAACCGCATTTTGCTCATGAATCAGCACAGGAATACCCAGCAAACGTGCAGCCAAGCCGCCTGGGCCTGCCACATAACCGCCAAAACCCGCCACAGCATCGATCTTGAGCTGTTTCATATAGCGTATAGCGCTTAAAGTCGCTTTTAAAATTTTAAACGGTGCACTGATTTTACGTAACAGGCCATTACCGCGGACACCTTGAATATCAATCTGGTAAATCGGAATATTTTGATCTTTGAGTAACCGATTTTCCATTCCTGTCGGAGTTGCCAGCCAAGAGACCTGACAGCCCTCTTGTTGCAGTTGTTTGGCAACAGCAAGTGCAGGAAAAACATGTCCACCTGTACCAGCGGCCATCATCATGACATGTTTAGGTTTGTTTTGTGGGGAATTGGTCACAGTCTAATTCTTCAACTCAAAAAAAGAAGGTTATCGTCTATTGTTTTCGGAAGTTATTTTAATCCTAAAGCTTCATTCACGAAAAGCGAATTTCACCTGTTTACAACAGAAAGCTTGGCTTTTTTCGATTCTTTGTTAAAAACAAGGTTCTGTCGATAGAGAAAAGCCCATTTACCTTCCAATTTCAGTGAAATGCAAATGGGCAATTTGGTCAAAAATACAACTTTTTTAGTTTTTACGACCTGCTTCGAGCACCGTGAAAAGATCATCGGCAATTGACGTCCCGAATTGTGCATCAATCTCACGGATACAGGTTGGACTGGTTACGTTAATTTCAGTCACATAATTGCCAATCACATCCAAACCCACAAAGACCAGCCCTTTTTCACGCAGGAATGGACCGACTTTTGCGGCAATCAATTTATCATTTTCAGTCAGTGGACGGGCCTGACCTAAGCCACCTGCCGCCAAGTTCCCCCGCACTTCACCATTTTGCGGAATACGTGCCAAGCAATATGGAATCGGCTCACCATTGACCATCAAGATGCGCTTATCACCTTCCACAATTTCAGGGATATAACGTTGCGCCATGATTGGACGTGTGCCCATTTCCGTAAGCATTTCCAAGGTCGAACCAATGTTCACCCCATCTTGGTATAGGCGGAAAATCCCCATACCCCCCATGCCATCCAAAGGCTTTACAATCACATCACCATGTTCTTTGATAAATTCACGAATCAGGCTTTGTTGAGAAGTCACCAAAGTTGGCACTTGTAGTTCTGGGAACTGCGTGGCAAATAACTTTTCATTACAGTCACGTAGCGATTGTGGCTTGTTGATAATCCACACCCCTTCACGCTCGGCTTGTTCCAAAATATAAGTGGTATAGACAAAGTTCATGTCGAACGGTGGGTCTTTACGCATCAACACCACATCGTAATCCGCCAACGACTCTTTGCGTTTTTCGCCTAGCTCATAGTAATGGTTATAGTCTTCAAATACTTTCAGCGGTGAGATCAGGCCAAAGGCTTTGCCTTGGTCGATATATAAATCGTGTTGTAATGCATAACCCAATTCATGTCCGCGACGGCTGGCCGCCCATAACATCGCCATGGTTGAATCTTTTTTAAGATTCACAGTTTCAATCGGGTCCATCACCACCAGTACACGCATATTCTGACGCTCGTATTTTTAATCTTGGCAAAAAGTATAGCGAAGTTTGCGGTCAATCGTGAAACAACTTGTATAAATCTTAAAGATTAAAAAATCTATTTTGTTCAATTAATTACAACATATTAAAAATATTCAGCTTTATGATTTAATTTGTTTCGGAAGAGGAAATCACCAGTGGATGCATCGTAGACCAGTTATTTCCATCTTCCTCATTTTCTAGGCTATTTATCGCAAAAGCTTTTGAATATCTTTGGCAATTTTTTCAGGTTTGGTGATTGGGGCGTAGCGTTTAACCACTTCACCGTTTTGATTAATCAGAAATTTGGTGAAGTTCCATTTAATACTGCTGCCTAATAAACCTTTGGCTTCAGAAGTGAGGTATTGATATAAGGGATGTGCGGTTGGGCCATTCACATCAACCTTGGCAAACATCGGAAACGATACGCCATAGTTACGCTGACAGAAGCTGCCGATTTCTTCATTGCTGGATGGATCTTGGTTGGCAAATTGGTTACATGGAAAACCAAGAATCACGAGCCCTTGTTGTTGATAGTCCTGATATAGCTTTTCCAAGCCTTCAAATTGTGGCGTTAGACCACACTGGCTTGCGGTATTCACCACCAATAAAACTTTGCCTTGGTAATCTGCAAGTTTCTTTTGTTCGCCTTCTAACAGTTCAGCCTGAAAATCATAAATCTTGCTCATAGGTGCTCTCTCTTCTATCTATCCAATGGTGGATGTACTCAAAATCGTTTACTGAATCATTCAGCTCGTTTACTTAATATTGCACACAATTATCTTGTGCACAAGTTTATTATGCACAATGTACTTTTTGAGCAACCCAATTTATACTGAATGTTCAACAACCGAGTCGAGGACAGATCATCATGGCTGACGTTTCATTTTTGGATAACCAAGTGTGTTTTGCCATGTATTCCGCGACCAATGCGATGATTCGCCAGTATCGCCCTTTGCTGCAGGAATATGATCTGACCTATCCGCAATTTATTGTATTGCTGGCTTTGTATGAGCAAGACAATGTGATGTTGTCTGAGATTGGACAAAAGACTTTTTTTGATTCTGGAACGCTGACACCAATTATTAAAAAACTCGAAGAAAAGCAGTTTTTAAAGCGTGTTGCGGTCAAAGAAGATGAGCGGATGAAAAAAGTGATCTTGCTGGAAAAAGCGCTGGCGTCAAAAGATGACATTACCCTGATCCCGTTTAAACTCGCCTGCTCATTGGATATGGACCCGAATGATCTGCTGGCGATTCATAACTTATGCCATCGTTTTTTAAAGGGTTTGGAACAATCTAAACTCGAGTCTCTGGAAAATTAAATGCAGCAAGCCATTGTCGGTTTTCATCTCGATGAGGAAGGACATTGGGTTGCTGATCTCGCCTGTGGGCATGGGCAACATGTGCGTCATAGCCCGCCTTGGCAGAATCGCCCTTGGGTGTTAACCGAGCAAGGGCGGAATGAGAAATTAGGGGTGATGTTGGAATGTAAGAAGTGTGAGGAAGCTTTCAACACCCCACATTAATTACAATAAATAAAACAATAACATAGTTAAAAATATCAAAGAATGATGGATAGGTGCAGGGCTCGAACCTGCGTCCATTCGGATAAGAGAGCCGAACGTTCTACCACTGAACTAACCTACCCTTTACCTGAAAAAAATTTATTTCTTTTTAATATACTAGCTAAAAATGGACTACTAATTTCTACACCATGGACCAATTCAGGTGTTGTCTTAAACTGTACAGTAGAATGTGATTTAGGTGCAATCCAACCAGATTTTTCTGGATCTAAATTAACTTTTAAGCACTGAACTATAATATCATCTTTTGTACAAACAACACGTCCCTGCAAAACCTCCCATGGTAAAGGAAGTTCATTCCAAACATAGGTATCAGGGTCCAGAGTCCCTTTTGACTCTAAATGCCATGCCGCTATATCTCCAGCCATTAACCGTAATACCTTACCTATACATATATTTTCTAATATTATTTCCAAACCTAAAGCATATATAAGATGCATCCATTGATCACGAGCTTTATTCCAAGCCCCAGCTGCATGGTTCCATGTTGAAGAATCATTTCCTTTTTCACAATCATAGTTTGCCTATTAATATTATTTTTCAACCATAGATCATGTAAAAAATTAGAAATTTCCTCAAGGATACATGTCCAACGCCCTAGAAGTAACCCTTTCTGCTCTTCAGTTAGATGACTTGTAACAAAGTCAGAAATATAAACATGAGAAATGGCCCACCAATTGGTAGTAATTGGACAATTTAAACGACACCTAGTTAAAAGCATTTCACAAATTTCATCAAATGGACGTTCCTGGGACGTATTAGTGAATACACTACGTAAATTACAACGTGCTGTATAATAAGCAATAAAACATGCGCTATCAGCATCCTGAGCAAACTCACTATAAGAAAGGTGATGGGCTAATCCATGCTTTGCAATTTTTTCAAACTCCAGTTTATGTAATTCTTTCTGAAGTTTTTTTTGCTTCTCTTCGATACGTTTTAACAATCTCCATCGTTTATTATATTGCCGCTTTGAAAGCTGTATATTCGATTTCTTCCTTTCATTTTTATTTAATCTATCGCGAATAAAATTATTACTCCCAATTTCTTTTTTTACCAGCATCTCTATTTCTTCTAGAGCAGATTGGATCTCTCCAACATCACAATAATCAAAATTTGTATATAACGACACATCAAAAAGCTCACTAGCTTTTAAAAGCTGTTTTTCTGCTCCCACTATTTTTCTAAAATCTTCCGGCATTGATGTATAGGGAATATGTCTACGTACTAAAGCATGCTGTGCGGCTTTTTCTAAAATTATACGTTCTCGAACGCTATAGTGATCTGACATATAGTTTTTGATCACTTCTGCAATATCTTCTGGACGCTTTCTCTCACTTAAAGATTGATATAAATTTTTAATATAATCCATACTTTTATTGTCCATCAAACAGCTTCTTTCAAAACATTAAGAAGTGAAAGTAATTTAGGTTAAATCTAAAAATTTAAAATCTTCCAGAATCTAACATACTACAACCCAACTGTTTAAACACCTTTGAGTCACGCCATACAAATAACTCTATTGACCTCAAGCCAACTTGAGCTTTTATAGTTACTTTTTTAATCCAAAAAGTACGGATAGATGGATGGATAACTCAAATAAAACGTTTCTCATATACGGCGTCAGCAAAGGTCTAGGCAAAGCCATTGTTCAAGCTGTACCAAAGCCAACAGATACCATCTATGGTGTCTCTCGCACACAACCACAAGAAATTCCGAACGTAAACTGGATTTGTGCTGATCTGTCCAAACCAGAGCAGGCTGTAAGCGATGTAAAAACAACAATTGGACAGCAAAAAATTGATGTACTGATTTATAACGTTGGTATTTGGGAACAACAGGCTTTTAGCAACAACTATAATTTTGAAAATGTTTCTGCTGCTGAAATCAACCAAATCATTCATACCAATATCAGCACCTGTATCCTGTCGATTCAATCTCTTATTGAAAATCTAAAACTCTCAGATAATGCCAAAATTATTCTGATCGGTTCCACTTGGGGTGTTGATAATCATAACGGTAAAGAACTTGTTTTCTCCGCTACCAAATTTGCTCTAAGGGGCATTGCACAATCACTACGAGAAATCTTACGTGAACACCTGATTGGGGTCAGTGTACTGAACTTGGGCTATCTGGCCAGTGAATATGAGATTGATAAACCTACTCAAGATGTTTTAGAAGAAACTAAATTCTCTCTTATTCCATTATCCGATGTGATTCAGGCGATTCATTTTATTCTTTCAACCACGAAGGCAAGCTGTGTTAAAGAAATCTTGATGCCTGCGATGTTGGATCAGAATGTTTAAGTTTAAATTTCACATTATTAATCACAAAAAATCAGCAAAAACTTTGACACTCCATACAAAAACATATTAATCAATTATTCTCAACAAAAATGCCAAAATAAATAAATATTAATTTTTTTATTTTTTAACAAAAAGAAAATATAATATATTGTTATTCATGAAAAATAAAAAATTAAATTTTTCAAAAAAGACCCAAAATGACAACAAAAAGATTTATGTGTAAAAAACAAATAGAAAAACCAACCACTTGATAAAATAAATTTTACATAGCCATTAAAATATATAATATTGAAACGAATTAACAACCAGCCAAAAAGCGAAAAAAATAATGCTATCAATTGAATCAACAGAAAAGAGAAAGTTATTAATGAAATAAAAGAATTTGGCTTTTCTAATGTAACAGGAAAATCATTTTCACTTTCAGGAGGTTTTTTGAGTTCATTGAATTTAGTCAAAGTTGGGAAAATATGCCAGAGGATATCTATTTTGGGCAAAAAGATTCAGGACGACGATTCAGAAGATATAGTGACTTTGACTATAACCCTGTCACAAAACAAATTAGCCAACTTGAGCATAGGCCATACCATCAATCTACAGAATTAAATAAATATGTAGGGGGAAAAGATAGACATTTTGGAGATTTCGAGACCGAAATAATACAACATCCTATTTTAAAGCAACTAATTGATATTAATTTTGAAATTTTCTCTGGCTTATTAGATGAAAACCTAAAGAAAGAAATTTGGCAATGCCAAATCCATCAAATAAGAATTGAAATATATAAAAACAAAACTTTAGAAATCACACCAGAAGGTATCCATTCAGATGGCTATCCCTACAGTGGTGTACATTTCTGGGGAAGAGAAAACGTTAATGGTGCGGAAAGTCAACTGTTTGACAAGGATAAAAATCAATTAGCAGCAACCACTTATAGTCAAATATTAGATACGACTTTTTTCCTAGATAAAGAAATGCTTCACTACGTAACACCAACAACTGCTACACAGGAAAATGCATATCGCCAAATTATTGCTGTTTCATTTTCTCGACCGGGGACCGATTATGCCACCAAAATCTAAGGAAGATAATTTTAAATATCATTTAGGAAAAACAATGCCTCCCCAAGATATTGTAAATTTTTTTAGTCATCATTCAGAAGTATCGTTTGTATCCCAAAGTTCTATAGATAAATTTAAAAAATTATACAAGAGCCTAATACTATTATTGTTACAGCAAGTAATGAGTTTAATCAAATAGTAGCTATCCTAATCGGTGGAACTTTGGGAACCCGAGCTACAATAAATCATGTCGCTATCAATAATGCTTATCGAAGATATGGTATAGGAACAGTATTAGTCAATAAATTTGAGATAGAGCTTCGAAATAGAGGTATAGCACGTTACTTTCTGTTTGTAGAAAAGAATAATGCTATTGCAAATAAGTTTTGGGAAAAAATGAACTTTTACACAACTTCTAACGCAGAAGTAACTTACGAAAAAAATTTGTTCTAGATGAATATTAAAAGCTTTATCGAAGATTTTTCAGTTTCCGCGTTTGCAGCTGGTTTCACTACAGTCCTTGTGGGTGTGACCAGCTCGATTATTATCGTCTTTCAAGCAGCTACTGCTTTAGGAGCGAATTCAGCAGAAATTGCATCATGGATTTGGGCACTTGGTTTAACACTCGGATTATCAAGTATAGTTCTATCCCTTTATTATAAGATTCCACTCATTGCCGCTTGGTCTACACCTGGTGCAGCATATTTAGCAATTAATGGCCATCAGGTCACCTTAAATGAAGCTGTCGGAGCATTTATAATAAGTGGCCTACTAATTACAATAGCTGGATTTTCATCATTATTTAAAAAATAATTAGCCACATCCCTACTACAATTACATCAGCTATGCTAGCTGGAATATTACTTCCTTTCTGTTTAAAAATAATTGAAATGTATTCAAAAAATACCAGTTTAATCATAGCAATGACTATTTCATACTTTTTAAGCAAAGTATTCGTTCCAAGATATAGCATATTAACAACATTAACTATAGGCGTTTTTTTACCCTTTACCAAGGAGGTCTAAACAATATACCAATATCATTTGAATTAGCACAGCCTATATTTATTAATCCAATTTTCAACCTTCATTCTATTTGGAATATCGCTATTCCACTTTTCATTATCACAATGGTTTCTCAAAATCTAGTTGGAGTCTCCATAATCAAATCATTTGGTTATCCTTGCCCTACAAATCAAGCCGTTGGAATAACTGGTTTTTTCAATACCATTTTTGCACCGTTTGGGGCATTTTCAACAAATTTAGCTGCTATAAGTGCTGCATTATGCTTAAGCCCTGATGTACATGAAGATAAAAGTAAACGCTACATCGCTTCTGTTATTGCAGGCTTTTTTTACGTCTTGGTTGGTATTTTAGGTGCTACCATAACATCATTGTTATTTTTATTTCCTAAAGAATTCGTGATCACATTAGCTGGTTTAGCGTTATTATCAACACTTATAAATAGTTTCTTAGATGCTTTTAGTGTAAAAGGCGAACAAGAACCAGCAATACTCACTTTTCTAATTACAATATCTGATATAAAAATTTTTGGAATAAATTCAATTATATTAGGGCTGCTTTTTGGAATGGTCTTATATTTTATTTTAAGAAAAAAGCAGCAATTTATAAAAAAATTAAACTTAGGCCCTTATAATAAAAAAGGAAGCCTCAGCTTCCTTTTCGTTCACATCTAAAACTTAGATGCCGTATTTTTCACGATAAGCCTGCATATTAGCCAAAGCGTCTTTTTCGCCTTTCGCATCCAGATAATCCATCAAATCTTTCATGGTAATGAGAGCATGAACTGGAATTTCGAGTTCTTTTTGCACTTCCTGAATCGCAGAAAGCTCACCTTGACCACGTTCTTGACGATCTAGCGCAACCAATACCCCAGCAATTTCAGCACCTGCATTTTTCAAGATGGTGACCACTTCACGAATTGCCGTTCCCGCAGTGATCACATCATCAATGATCCAAACTTTTTGACCTGCAACCGATGCACCCACCAACACACCACCTTCACCATGATCTTTAGCTTCTTTACGGTTAAAGCCCCACGGTACGCTTTTGCCATGCACTTGAGACAACGCCACCGCTGTTGCTGCGACAAAAGGAATCCCTTTATACGCTGGGCCAAAGATCACACCAACATTGTCACACTGCACCAGTTTATCGGCATAGCCTTGCGCTAACAACGACAGTGCTTCACCATCGTTTAACAAACCTGCGTTAAAGAAATAAGGACTGACACGGCCTGATTTTAAGGTAAACTCACCAAATTTAAGCACTCCACGTGATAATGCGAGTTCGATAAAAGCTTGCGGATGAAATGACACAGGCGTTGTCATATAAAGTGCTCCAAATTCTTCAATTGAGGTTAAACAGACGTATGATACCAAAGGATAGCTATCCAAGTGATGTAAAAATTCTTCGAGTCGTTTCAATTAACGTAAATGGCTTGCGCTCATCAGTCACCAAAGGCCTGCTCGAATGGTTAGAACAGTCAGGTGCCGATGTGGTATGTATGCAGGAAAGCCGCATCACCCATGAGCAATGGACCGATAAATTTAAACCTGAAGGCTGGTATACCCATCTGTTCCCTGCTGAACGTGCAGGCTATGCAGGTACGGCGATTTATAGTCGTCTGCCATTCGTATCGGTAAAAGATGGTTTAGGCTTTGAACTCGCTGATTCTCAGGGCCGTTTTATTACTGCTGAATTTGATTTAGGTCTGTCACAAACTGTTCATATTGCCTCGTTATACTTGCCATCAGGATCAAGCGGTGACGAAGCGCAAGCACGCAAAGACGTGTTTTTACAAGAATACGCCAAAATACTCAAACAGTGGCGAGATGAAAATAAATCAATCATTGTCTGCGGGGACTACAATATCGTGCATAAACGCATCGATATTAAAAACTGGTCAGGTAACCAGAAATCATCTGGCGTATTGCCACATGAACGTGCTTGGCTCGATCATATCTATGATGAGTTGGGTTATGTGGATACCTTCCGCGAAGTTCGCCCTGAAGCAGAATTGTATTCATGGTGGTCAAATCGCGGTCAAGCGCGTGCAAAAAATGTTGGGTGGCGTATCGACTACCAAGCCTGCTCTCCAGACTGGAAAGCACGTACAACAAATGCGTGGGTGTATAAAGAACAATGGTTTAGCGACCATGCACCGGTAATTATCGACTATAAAATACACGAATAAGTGAACACTTGTTCACTTAGGTCGCTTCTTTAGCTTACAGAACTTGTCGCTTTTGTATATTTTTATTTCACAGCTAGAACGGCATTATAGCTTCACGGCACAAGGAAGCGGTCAGGATGACCAAAAAGGGATAGGAAGCCGTAGGAAGATAAAATAAACTTAGATTAAGTTTATTTGCATGGATGAGACAATGGACGTTGAAATGAGACCCGCATAATCAGGAAGATTATATGCGGGTTTTCTCTTTTCTAGAACTTCGTTTTCTTTGTTTGACCTGTCTGAAGCATGTGTAATCAAAGCATATTATCATTTCTATTTCATAATCAGGGCCGATCAACCTAATCAAAAATTTCAACTGGTACACTCCCCTACTTTTACGTTAGGCTTTGAGCCATCTCTTTTATTGTTTTCTATGGTTTTTCACATGTTTAAAATTTATGGCATTAAAAATTGTAATTCGATGAAGAAAGCCTTTGATGCATTACAAGCCAAAGGTATCAATTACGAATTTCATGATTACAAAAAACAAGGTATTGATGCAGAAACTTTGGCGATTTGGCTGAAAGAGATCGGTGCAGACAAAGTACTGAATAAAAAAGGCACTACTTGGCGCAAATTAAGCGCAGATCAGCAAACACATGCGACCAGTAATGAGCAGAACCTGATTGAAACCCTGATCGCGCAGCCTAGCCTGATCAAGCGCCCAGTGCTGCAAACACCACAAGGTTTTGTGATTGGCTTTGATGAAGTCGTCTATCAGGATTTATCTGCCTAAACACCATCTTACAATAATAAAAAACCGAGTCTCACGACTCGGTTTTTTATTATTCAATCTTGCTTAGTTGGTGCGAATCCAAGTCTGGTTACGACCTAAAGCCGCAACACCAATATAGCCACGTAATTTCAGCTTCTTGCCACCTTCTAGGATTTCAGCCTTTAATCGATAGGTTTTACCGTTTTTAGGATCAATAATCGAACCATTGTCATAGCTTGTCCCGCCGACATTTTTAAGACCATGTACAATGGTTAAACCTTTCAATGGCTTATTGTGATAGGTTCCTTCACATTTAGAGCAGGCATTTTCCTGATCTGCAACTAAATATTTTTGAATAGATGCAGTCAGTGTTCCATCCTTTTGTTCCGTAAATTTCACGATTGCCTTTGGCTGCTTTGTTTCATCATCAATCGTCTGCCAAACACTGCCGTTCAGCGCATCTGCCGCATTGGCAAAAGTTGTTAAACCAAGCAATCCAAATGCTAAAGCAATTTTCTTCATTTTTGTAATATCCTTAAGGGGTCTTTCAAACTCAGAGTATTGAGAACTTCGATCAATATTGCAATTCTTGATTATGACTATTTGGTATAACCTGAGTAAGGGTGACGTAGCGCACAATTTTTTCAGTTTTTATCGTAACGCTTAGGCATCGCTTATCTTCAAGAATATTCTTATTCCGATACTGATCTAACAATATGGAAAAATTATGAAACTTGCTACTGTTTGGAAATATTATTTTACTGAATCTCTACTTAAAGCGGCAATCCGGACACCAAGTCAATTTAACTTGGCTCCCAATGCTTTACGTCCTCTTCTGGATCAACTGTGTCGCGTATTTCCACACGATCCGACGGTACAAATCCGTTCAATACGTCTGGCAGGTGTACGCGGTGAGGAAATTAAGGCGCAAGCTACGGCAACTCAGCTGATTTTCCATATCCATGGCGGCGCGTTCTTCTTAGGGAGTTTAAATACCCATCGTGCCTTGATGACCGATATCGCCGCACGTACCCAGATGCAAGTCATTCATGTTGATTATCCTCTTGCGCCCGAGCATCCCTTTCCTGAAGCCATTGATGCGATTTTTGATGTTTATCAAGCCTTGCTGGTACAAGGCATTAAACCAAAAGATATTATTATTTCAGGTGATTCTTGTGGTGCCAATCTGGCTTTGGCCTTATGTTTACGTCTCAAACAGCAGCCAGGGTTGATGCCAAGTGGCCTGATTCTAATGTCACCTTATCTTGATCTGACCTTGACCAGCGAATCGCTACGTTTTAACCAGAAACATGATGCACTGCTGTCAATCGAAGCCTTGCAAGCCGGCATCAATCATTATCTGACGGATAGTATCCAAGCCGATGATCCACGTGTTTCACCACTCTTTGATGATTTAACAGGACTGCCGCCCACTTTGGTGCAAGTCGGCTCTAAAGAAATCCTATTAGATGATTCAAAACGCTTTAGAGAAAAAGCCGTGCAAGCCGATGTCGATGTCAGCTTCAAACTGTATACGGGCATGTGGCATAACTTCCAGATGTTTAATGCATGGTTCCCTGAAGCAAAACAGGCTCTGGCTGATATTGCTGAATTTGCTCATGCACTTGATCGGGATTGATTAAAATAAAATCGTGTGAAAAATGGTCAGCTATGTCTGACCATTGTCACTGTTAATTCAATTTTGTCATTAGAAAATAAAAATGATTGGATATTTAGATCATAGCCTATTTTTTGAGGCATTTTTCCCGTCCTGATTTGCACTAAAACCTGACCACCCGACTTTTTTCTCATTCTAAAGATGCTATTGTTATTTCAATAATCATTGTTCGATATTTTGAGGACAAATCTACAGTTGCTGGGAATCTCATTGCATAAAAGGATGCATGCCAATGGTCAAGATTCGTTTTAATCGGTCAACTGACACAAAAAGATGGGGCTTTCGGCTTTCTTGGGAACATCATATTGTCGTCAATTGGACCATACTCAAAAAAAGTATTTTATTACTGATACTTGCCGCTTTTATGAATCTGTTCTGGATCAGCTGGGACATTTTTGTCTTGCTCAATCCACAGTATTCAGAATGGGTACATTTGAATCTGGTACGTTCGCAATTATCGACCAGTCTGCTTATGCTGGGCATTCTGTTGTTGCTGATCATTCCTTGCCATATTTTTAGAGAACAACTTTGGGCACAAAGCTTTTTACCAATTCTCAGCGTACAGATTTTTACTGCGATGCTCTGCCATAACAGCTATTTAGTCGGAAGCTTTAGTCCGGCAACAATGGTGGGTTATGTCAGTGTTGTGGGTGTGGGCTTAGTACTGTTTGACCGTAGAATGGTGTATTGTGCGCTCATTCCAGCAACACTGGCGCTACTGTTCTGTAATTATTTAAGCATGATTGGGGTTCTAAGCTACGCACCGCTGTTTAACATGCAACATCTTAATCAAGTTCCCATGCACCCGTTTTGGGTCGGTAGCATGATGTTTTTCTTATTGCCGATCATGTTGGCCTGTTTGTTTCTGTTTGAAATTTTGCTGACACAATGGCGAAAACGGGAAATGACCATTCAGATCCTCAGCCGTCTGGATCCGTTAACCAATGTGTTCAATCGACGCAGTATCGACAGCTATTTAGAGAAATTACATCAGCAGCCTGATCCCTTATATTCAATTATCCTGCTCGATCTGGATCATTTTAAAAGTATTAATGATCACTTCGGCCACAGCATGGGGGATCAAGTCTTGGTGCAAGTGGCCAGATGTCTCACCCATAATCTGCGTGATCAAGATGTAATTGGTCGTTTTGGCGGAGAAGAATTCATTCTGATACTGCCCAACACCACCACGGCACAAGCACACAATGTGGCAGAACGTTGTCGTCTTGCAATAACACAGCTAGATTTTATCACCGAGCAAAAACAGCAATTTGTCATCAGCGCCAGTTTTGGCATCAGCAGTTCACTCAGTGCCGATGCACCTCACCTGATTATCAGCCAAGCCGATCAGGCGCTGTATGCGGTCAAAGCCGCTGGCCGCAATCAGGTGAGAATTTTTACGGATCTGATCAGCAGTTAACAGCATGAAGGCTTTGCTACGCCTTTATGGTCCAAGCGCTATTCACCTTTCAAAAATTCTTCACGGTGTTGACGATAGGGCTCATCAAAAGGCACGAACATCTGTTCTTGTTTGGCTTCTGCAATCCATTGCTGTACTGATGCCAAAGACAAGATTTTTTGCGCATAGGCTTGGCTAGATGCGGAAAGTGGCAGTTGATAACATTCAAAACGCATCACCACAGGTGCATAAAAGGCATCTGCGATACTAAACGCATCACCACATAAAAAACCGTCTGCATTCGGACGTTGTGACCAGATCTGGTCAATCCGCGCCACATCGGTGCGCAACTGCGCATGTTCTGCCCAAAGCTGTTTGCCGATATGCGTCAGATCAGCTTCTACATTCATCGGACACAAATTGCGTAAGCTTTGAAAGCTACTATGCATTTCTGCACTGATACAACGCGCCCGTGCACGTAAGGCTTTTTCTTGTGGCCACAGGTCAAGTTCAGGATGCTGCTCGGCAATATATTCACAAATCGCCAGACTGTCCCACACCATAAGCTCACCATTCAGCAATGCAGGAACTTTGCCTGTCGGGTTCAGCTTTAAAATCTCTGTTTTAAATTGACTATCTGCTTCAAAGCTATCGAACTGAATCACATGCTCCTGAAAGGAAATCCCCGCTTGTGTGAATAAAATCCACGGACGCATCGACCAGGTTGAATAGTTTTTATTACCAATAAAGAGCTGATACATTGTTATTGTTTCCCTTTAAAGAAAGCCAGTTGCTGTAATAGCTCAGCTTTCTGGAATGCACCAGTTAAGCGTAGCGAGCGAATTTCTTGTTGTTGCTGATCTAAAAATAAATAAGTGGGTGGTCCTAAAATATCCCACTGTGCCAACAAGGCTTGATGTGATGCATCGTAGTGGCTTAAATCCAGTTTAACCAGATAATAGCCCGATAACGCTTGTTGTACCTCTGCATCTTTTAAAATGCGGTGCTCAATCGGCTGACATGCCACACACCAGTCCGCATAGACATCGATCACAATGCCACGATCTTTAGGCGCATGAGCAAGGATTTGCTGAAATTCAGTTGCCGTCTGTGCTACATGCCAATCCGCCAATTTATCTGCCTGAACCGAGCTGAGATTTTGAATATGTTGGTATTGGTTAAACGCCAATGCTGGAATCGCTAAAATCAGCAACACTGCATACAGCCATTGCAATTTAGATTTCTGTCCAAATAGACGATACGCCGCATAAACAATAAAGGCCAAACCGAGCATCAGGCTCAGAACCTGAATCGCCAGTTCGGGCAATAAGGGACGAATAAAATAAATGCTCAATGCCAACATCAAAAAGGCAAAAATCACCTTGATTTGATTCATCCAGTCGCCAGCTTTGGGTAAGGCTTTTGCTCCCAATACACTGGCGAGCAGCAAGGGAATTCCCATACCAAAACCCAGTGTAAACAGCAACAGCGCGCCTTGCCATTGGTTCTGCGTTTGCGAGATAAACAGTAACACTCCTGCCAAAGGTGCAGTCATACAGGGCCCCACCAACAGGGCTGAAATCATGCCCATGACACTGGCACCCACCAAGGTGCCACCTTTTTGGTTGGATTGCATCTGATCGAGTCGATTGACCCAGTTCTGTGGCAGTTTTAACTCAAACAAGCCAAATAAATTAAGCGCAAATACCACGAACAATAAGCTAAACGCAATCAAGGTGGCAGGTTGTTGTAACCAACGCTGAAAATTTAGTCCTGCTGCCGATGCAATCAAGCCCAATACGGCGTAGACCAAAGCCATACTCACCACAAAAGTGAGTGCAATCGACCATGCTTTCACCCCTTTATTGTCTCGTACAATCAAGGAGGTCAAAATGGGTAACATTGGTAAGGAACATGGGGTAAAAGCCAATAAAATCCCTAAGCCCAAGAACAGTAAAAGACTATAGGCCAAGGAGTGCTGTTCAAGTGCACTGGACCATTTTTGGTCTTGTGCCATACCAGCCGAATGATTTGAATTTGAGCTTTGTGCAGTTGGCTCGGCTTGCATGTCATCATTGCTTGCTGCTTGAACAGTTAAGGCGCTCGATGAGCGAGCCGCATCTAAAAAGCTTTTTTTAGTATTTGCACTGACATTCTGAACACTAACCAGGCCATCGGCATCGGTCTGGAATTCAATATTTTGCGGAGGATAACAAATCCGGTCTTTGGCACAGCCTTGCCAAGTCACCCGATAATGCTGTGATGCCTGAGTCGGAATGCTAAACTCAGCTTGTTGATAATAGACTTGGCTATGACCATAGTTCTCATCATACTGTTCGACCGCTTTAGGCAATGTTAATACAAGTGGCTGATTGCCTTGTTGTACTTCAAATTTATGCTGATACAGATAATAATTGGGCTGAATAGACCAATGTAAACGGGCCTGATTCGACTGCGTCGATTCAACTGTAAATGCAAATGCCTGTTCAGGGCTCAGCAAAGCTGTTGATGAATTCGCTTGCGCGTAAGTCAAAACCCCGCATAACAGCAAAATGGTTCCTATGAACCAACGCATCAGCGGGAAACGATGCCCACCTTGAACAGACATTTTCATGATGATCTCACTGTTATTCTCCTGAGTCTCCCTGCCACTTATGCAGAAGTGAATTTAAGAGAATTCAGGAGTATTATGGTTAGAATAAAACCGATACGCCGAAGCCACCGTTATAGCCTTTTCGATCTCCATTGAGATCCACTCCAACACTGGCATCCAATTGCATACGGTTATTCAAGGCATAAATCAGGCCCGTACCGAGACCATATTCATAGTCTTGGCTCTCTGCTTTGTGGTAAACGAATTTAGAATAGCCCGATAATTTCCCGGCAATTTTATAGCCAATGGTTGGAATTGCAGTCACCGCCCAATTACTGTTCTGCGCTTCATAACGCATAGTAATCGAGGTATCAATTAAATCACTGAACTTATATGACACAGCTGAAGTCAAGCTATAGATATCATCATGGGCCGTGAATTCATCATTGCCCGTTGCAATAATCGCTTTAGCCAATAATGCCATCGATAAACGATCATCTTTTAAATCAATCGCTTTTTTCAAACCAATGCTGACGTCGCCTAAACCATTGCTTTCTTTAGTCGTCCCTGCACGTTTGTATTGCTGCCAAACAGGCCCTTGCCAACCGAGTTGCAATTCCAGGCCATCTGCTAAACCAGTACGCAATAACATGTCACCATTCAAGGTTAAGGTCTTGTCTTTGACCCCATTGGTACTCCCCTCATGATAGCTGACGGTTGGCAAACCCTGCTCCCAAGCTAACTGCCCTACAGGGGTAATCCCCGTACTGATCCCCGAACCAGGACGATCAAAAGAAAAGTCAGCCGCAAAAGCCGTACTTGCCAGCATCGATGCTGTAACCAAGCTCAATGTTTGAAATGTTTTCATCATATTCCTCTTTGTATTTTGCTGGCTTAGCTTATGCGCTGAGCTCTTTTGACATTTTTGCACCATGTTGACGTAGCAACTCCAATGTTGCACGCTCTTCCTGCAATGATTCAGACCAATCAATTTCATCAAATTCGCAATCAAAAAATAATTGACTGATCGATGATAAAACGGTGAGACCTTCTTCATCACGGGTATTCGGATCTACTTTTTCATCAAGTAAACGTTGGACCACAGGTACGCAGGCAGAACTGGCTGCATCCCAAAGCGGACCATAAAATTCTTCTGCGTCCCATAAATGTAAATTGGCTTTGGCTTGAATGAGCGCGTCTAAAATGTCTAAATAAACTTGTAGCTGTTGTTGCTTTTCTTTTTCGCTCAATGGTTTTCCAGCTTCATAGGCCTCACAGATTTGTTCCCACCACACAAATAAACCATCACAAATGATGGAAACCGGAGGGCCTTGTTCGGGGTCAATAAAGTTCGGATCAAGTCCTTCAGCAAGTAAAGCTCGCACTTGGTCTAAATCGAGTTGTTGTATGGCTTGCACCAAGGCCTGCTGCTGCTTATTTAACATGACCATTTCTCACAATATTTTTTAATGGGTCTATTATGCCGAATATCCTGACAGGATTTTATAAAAGCATCTAAAAAATCATGTATAAATTTGATACACGCATAAAAAAAGCCCCACACAGGGCTTTTTTTATGCGTTGCCTCTTAGGCCTCATCATCTACTTTTATATCATCATCGACATCAACATATTCGGGTAAACCACCACGGTGATGCTCTTTTTTCTCATAGAGATGCTCCAAACTACGTTTCAGTTTATCAATCGCACCATGAATCGAATTATCAATATTTGCTGCTTTATGTGTCACTGCAACAGGTTTCATTCCTGCTGGACGGGCCTCAATCATACAACGCTTGTCATGATCGCCCGTTTTCTCCCCGTTCTCATCACTAATATGAACCGAAAAATGTGTAATACGCTCGCTATAGCGCTGAAATTCTTGTGTAAGTTCTGCACGAACATAACTGATTAAGCGTTCACTACCTTGAATGTTTTTATCTGTACGGATTTCAATATTCATAAATATCTTCCTCTCTTATCTGTGAGACGGTGCTACAAAACTTTCTTATTTGGCACGCTTTGAGCATGCGATCATTCAGTGCAGTTGTATATTTTGATTATGTAAATACCTGTTGTCTCCTCGCTTGCATCTGTTGCTTTTCAGTATGTAAGAAGATCTTCTATAACTTCAATATCTGTCTTTCCTCACAAATATGCAAGCTGATTTTTGACATTTTGATGAAATCTTCAGCAAAAAGAGCGTTATTTTTACCACCTGAATTACCCGCTTTTGCCATATACAATTCTTTTGTTCATTTGGTCAAATTTGACTTTATTTTTGCTTAATACCTTGTATGCTTTACACGCCTTTTTGGGGGGAGATTTTTTAAATGCAATTGAAGCAACTTACAGCGGTATGTTTATTAGGATCAACAGCAACTTTTGCGCAGGCAAAGCCGATTTGGCAAGACTTTAGCTTGACTGGACTATATGGTGAAAACTATGAAGTTGTTGATAAAAAACAAACAACGTTGACCATTGAGTATGCGGCAAAAGTCAAATATGCCGATGTATTTTTCTTTATGGATCGTATGCGCGGCAGCGATGATCATAAAAGCACGTATTTCGAGCTTTCTCCTCGTTTAAGCCTAGGTGAAATTTCAGGTCAGAAACTTGCGTTTGGCCCAATTAAAGATGTATTGATCTCTACCACCTGGGAAAGCAATAACGATGATTTCTCTAGTTTTGATAACTTCTTGTATGGTGTCGGCTTCGATCTTGCAGTGCCATATTTTCAATATATGAATGTCAACTTCTATCGCGCCAACAATGAAAAAACTGCTGATGACTATCAAATGACCATCGCTTATGCTTTGCCATTTAAAGTATCAAATGAAGATTTTCTGGTTGATGGCTTCCTCGACTGGTCGACTGGCGAAAAAGATCACGCCAGCGAATTGAACTGGACCACGCAATACAAATGGAATCTGGGTAAACATATTTCACCAGATACACGTCTCTACTTAGGTGTAGAGCACTCGGTCTGGAATAACAAATTCGGTATGAAAAACCGTGACGAAAACAACGTCAGCGCTTTAATTAAATACCACTTCTAAACGCTTTAAAATGTTAAAAAACAGCAAGGAATTCCTTGCTGTTTTTATGTGTATCACCGAATATTAAGCATCGTTGATTTTGGTTCTATCAACGCTGTATCTATTGATTGATGTGATGACCTTTACCTATGTCCATAAATGCCACGCTTGCCCCATCATGTGTAGCTGCACCCTTCAAGATTCGTTTTGCCACCGTTGATGACCTTGAGACAATCCTTGCCATCTATAATGCAGAGATTCTCAATGGCACGGCGAACTGGAATGATCAAGCTGTTTCACTTGCGGATTATCAACAACGCTTCCAGAACATGCAGCAACAGCATTTCCCCATGATTGTGGTTGAAGACCTGAATAGCCATCAAGTCGCTGCTTATGCCTATTACACCGCCTTTCGAACCATCAGCGGCTATCGTCAAAGCATTGAACATTCTGTGTTTGTTGACCCCAGCTATGCACGCCAAGGTCTGGGCAAGGCCCTGATGCAACAACTGATTCATCTGGCAAAACAGCAAAACATGCATATCATGGTGGCTGCCATTGATAGTGAAAATAAGGGCTCGATAGTGCTACATGAACAGCTTGGCTTTATTCAAACAGGTTATATGCCACAGGTTGGACAAAAGTTTGGGACATGGCGGGATTTGGTCTGGATGCAACTGCAACTCACAGAATCTCAATAAAAAGCTCACTTTTACCCTACTGTCCTACCACTAAATTGTGGCTTAGAATGAAAGCAATACTTGATTTCAAAAAATAGCCAAAATGATTAAAACATCTCAACTCGGTCTGTGCCTTTCCATTGCAATCGTTTCAAGCGCGAGCTTTGCCGAAGTTTCTTTTGAACAAGAATTGCAACAGAGTTGCGCCAAAGTGAAACAATATGCGCAAGCAGGTAAAAAGTTTTACGATCAAAAGCAATATCTCAAAGCTGCCAAACAATTTGAAGATCAAGCGGCATGGGCACATTTCTGTCAGGCCAATGCTGACGAAAGTGGCATTCAGGTTAGTGACCGAGACATTGAAATTGCCAACAACAATGTCGGCTTGAGTTATGCCAAATTAGGCAAACCGCAATGGGCAAGCGTTTGGTTTCTCAGAGATAAAGACTCGAAAACTAGTCAATACAACTTAAAACAATTGCCTAAACCTAAAATATCCTCTGATCTACAAGGGACTTATGTCCGTGCCAATGGTTTTGGACAATGGGATTATCTCAAGGTCAGCAAAAAACAGAATCAATATCAGATCGCCTTCGATGGCTACTACTTCGGGCTGCGCGGTTTGATCTATGGTCCGAATATGGGGCAATTCGAAACGACCATGCCACTCAAGTCAAAGCAAGCCAGCTATCGCTATGAAGACTGTCAGATCAAACTTCAATTTGCCAATGATGCAAAGCTTGGACAAAAAATTGAAGTTGAACAAAACAGTGGTGAGTCCTCATGTGGCTTTGGACACAATGTCTATGCTGGCGGCACGTTTTATAAAGTGGAAAACAAATGAATGATCTTTACACCCAAACTCAACAAAAAATTTAAGAAAAAGTATGAGACTCGGAAACGTCATTCACAACCTGCGTGATCTTTGAAAGATATTGTTTCTGCGAAACAATAGAAAAAATCCAAGAATTGAACAGGTTTTGTGAATGACAATGCCTTTGGTTACTTTGGGCAAAACCAAAGTAACTCCAGCCGAAGGCTTATTTAGAAATTAGAAAACGACTTGGTATAACTCCGTAAAGATAATCATTTTTTAATATCTACTTTTCTAAATAGTAATATGTAGAGATTGATACTAAATCGCCACCAGTTCCCGAATCCCCTTCTCAGGCATCTCCTCCCCCCGCCCTTGCGCAATCACCTGCCCACGCGCCATCACGGTATACGCATCTGCCAACTCCTCGGCAAAGTCATAAAACTGCTCTACCAGAATAATCGCCATTTCGCCCTGATCGGCCAGCTTACGAATCACCCGGCCAATATCTTTAATAATCGAGGGCTGAATCCCTTCGGTCGGTTCATCCAAAATCAAAACACTCGGCTCTGAAGCCAAAGCACGGGCTATGGCAAGCTGTTGTTGTTGCCCACCGGATAAATCACCACCACGGCGATGTTTCATTTCATCCAGCACAGGGAAAATCTCATATAAATGGCTTGGCACTTTACGGGTCTTAGCTCCTGAAAATTTCGCCATGCCAATTAAAATATTTTCTTCTACCGTTAAAGTTGAAAAGATATCGCGACCTTGCGGCACATAGGCCAAACCTGCTCGCACCCGTTGCTCAGGCGACATTTTGGCGATGTCTTTGCCATCTAGCAAAATTTGCCCTGACTTAATCGGCAGAATTCCCATGAGGCACTTCAGCAAGGTGGTTTTGCCCACGCCATTGCGCCCCAAGACCACACTGCACTCCCCCACAGGCGCGTTAAAAGACACATCACGCAGAATATGACTGCCACCATAGAATTGATTGATTTGTTTCACTTCTAGCATGTGTCTCTCCTAGCGTCCTAAATACTTTTCAATCACATCTTCATTGGCCTGAACCTCTGCCAATGTACCCTCGGCCAAGATTGCCCCTTGTGCCAATACCGTGACTTTCTCACTGATGGTGTCAATAAAGCTCATGTCATGCTCGACCACCACAAGAGTATGATTTTTCTTCAGCTCCAGACACAGTTCAGCGGTGCGCTCAGTTTCAGCATCGGTCATACCAGCAACAGGCTCATCCAGTAAAATTAACTGCGGTCGTTGCATCAGCAACATGCCAATTTCCAGCCACTGTTTTTGTCCATGTGAAAGTAACCCTGCTGGCTTTTGCACAAATTCCTGTAAGCGGATCTGTTCCAGACTTTCATCCAAAGCCAATTGCGCTTCTGGATCTAAACGGGAAAATAAACTTTTTTTCACCCGTTTATCTCGTGGTGCAGCCAATAGCAGGTTTTCCATGACGGTAAAATTTTCAAATACGGTTGGTTTTTGGAATTTTCGACCAATGCCCGCTTCGGCAATTTGCTCGGTACTCATTTTGGCAAGATCATAGTTTTGCCCAAAAAATGCCGTGCCTGTGGTCGGACGAGTTTTACCAGTAATCACATCCATCAAGGTGGTTTTACCCGCCCCATTTGGCCCGATAATACAGCGTAATTCGCCCTCGGCAATGTACAGCGACAGGTCATTTAAAGCCTGAAATGAGTCAAACCAGACACTGACTTTTTCCAGATACAAGGCTATGCCGTGGCTAAAATCCGCACCTTGTGGCTTGGCACGACCATAGCCCTCGCCCAGTTGACCGCCATGTTGAGCTGAGTCTATTAATACATCACTCATTTAATCACGCTCCTTTTTAAAACGGTCAAATAAACCAATCACACCCTTAGGTAAGAATAAGGTCACCACAATGAACAGCGCGCCCAAGATCAATAACCATGCCTCTGGTGCAGCCACCGTGAAATAGGTTTTCACTGCATTGATTAAACCAGCCCCTAAAATCGGGCCAATCAAAGTACCGCGTCCACCCGCAGCCACCCACACCGCCATTTCGATTGAGTTGACGGGGTTCATTTCACTGGGATTGATGATGCCCGCCTGCGGCACATATAACGCCCCAGCAATACCCGCAATCACCGCCGACAATACCCATGCCGACAGCTTGTACCACAGCGTGCGATAGCCAAGATATTGCAAGCGATTTTCACTGTCACGAATTGCACCCAAGACCCTTCCATAAGGACGATTCATCAGTTGGCGCAGACCAAGGAAGCACAACATCAACATCAATGCCGTCAAAAAGCATAGCGTTGCGCGCATTGGTGCAGAGGTAATATCAAAACCCAAAATTGTTTTAAAGCCTGTAAAACCATTATTACCGCCAAAGCCTGTTTCATTACGGAAGAACAATAACGCTGCAGCAAAGGTCATGGCTTGAGTAATAATCGAAAAATACACGCCTTTGATTTTGGAGCGAAAGGCAAAGAAACCAAAAATAAATGCGATCAGACCAGGGACAAGAATGACTAGAGCCAAGGCCCAGGCAATATGCTCGGTACCGACCCAATACCATGGCAACTCCGTCCAACTGAGAAAGCGCATAAAATCAGGCAGCCCATCGCCTGCGGATTGACGCATCAGGTACATGCCAAAGGCATAACCGCCCAAAGCAAAATACAAACCATGCCCCAAGCTCAAAATGCCAGCATAGCCCCAGACCAAATCCAGTGCCAAAGCCACTAAGGCCAAACACATGATTTTACCAATCAAGGTGATCCAATAAGCGGATAGATAAAAGGCCGAATCAGGCGACAATAGATGCAACCACGGCAACAATAAGAGCACACCGAAACAAACTGCAATCGCCACGGCGCTATACGGTTTGTCGGCAAATAAAGAAGTGATTTTCATGGGCTTACTCCACAAAACGGCCTTTGATGGCGAACAAACCTTGTGGACGCTTTTGGATAAACAAAATCACAAGAACCAAGAGAATAATTTTTGCCAGCACTGCACCTAAACCAATTTCCAGCACCGTGCCACTAATGCCCAATCCGAGGGCTGCCAATACCGCGCCCCAGACTTGACCAACACCACCGACCACCACCACAAGGAAGGCATCAATAATGTAGTTTTGCCCGAGATCTGGGCCAACATTACCCACCTGCGCCAAAGCACAGCCTGCCAACCCTGCCAAGCCTGAGCCCAGTCCAAAGGCCATCATGTCAATTCGTGCAGAACGAATACCCACAGCGCGTGCCATTTGACGGTTTTGGGTCACGGCTCGAACGAATAAACCAAAACGGGTTTTATTGAGTAAAAACAGCAACAGCAATAACACCGCAACAGTAAAGCCAATAATCGCGATACGGTTATAGGGCAACATCAGACTCGGTGTGAGCGCAATTCCACCACTCAGCCATGCCACATTGGAGACTTCGACATTTTGCGCACCAAATACCATCCGCACCAATTGCATCAAGATCAGACTCACCCCAAAGGTGGCGAGCAAGGTTTCCAATTGTCGACCATAGAGCGGACGAATCACGGTGCGTTCAATCAACATCCCGATCAAGGCACTGACCAGAAAAGCCGCAGGAATTGCCGCCAACAAATACCAATCCACCAACCCCGCAAAATGGGTTTTAAAAAAACTCTGGATTACATAAGTGGTATAGGCACCAATCATGATCAGCTCACCATGGGCCATGTTAATCACACCCAGCAGACCATAGGTAATGGCCAAACCAAGCGCTGCAAGCAATAAAATACTGGCGGTACTGAGGCCAGAAAAGATATGACCTGACCACTCGCTGATTTGCAGACGGGTTTTTATTTTATTGTGTGCATCCAACAACGCTGCCTTCAATGCAGGATTGCTTTGTGGTTGTTCTAAAGTTTGAGTGATTAAGGCAAACACCTCAGGACGATTGGAATCCGCCAAGACTTTTACGGCTTCAAGCTGGGTAAACGCATCAGCACTGTTAAAATCCAAACGGGCTTTGAGCTGTGCTAAACGTGCTTTGACCTGATCATTTTTTTCATTTAGATACAGCTGCTTCACCATCGTCACGTCAAGTTCAGCCAAATTATTTTCTAAGATATCCACCGCAGCCAAACGCTGTGAAGCATCGGTTGAATTGAGTTTCGCCTTGGCCTGACCAAAATTCAGCGCCTTGCGTAAAGTATTGACCAAAGTGACTTGGGTGAGATCGGCAGGCCAATTTTCAATGGCTTGCTGTGCGGGGTAACTGAACAGTTTGTCATCATTTTTTAACAGATAGGTATTACCTGCACTGTCGGTATACAGCTCATTTTGATCTATATAGGCCACCAGTTGATCCAGTTGTTCAATACTGGCAGGCCATTGATTGAGCATGGCACGACGCGTCGCAAAATCGGACTTCACAAAGGTCTGAATCGCATCTTGAGAAGCTGTAGACGTCACGGTTGTTGCGGATGTGGCTTCTGCCCATGCAGGACTAAACATTATCTGTGCCATGATGCAGAGCAGTGCCAAAACATAGTGTTTCGCCATAGAACTCCCCTTATTATTACGGTTTTAAATAGATCAAAAAAAATCAGAATAAAAATGCCTGCTGCCAATACATCACAGCAGGCGAAAAAACTTTATTTCGGGATATACGGACTCCAAGGCTCGGCCTTGATGGTTTGCGGTGTTTTATAGACCACATCGAATTGACCATCCGCACGGATCTGCCCAATCATCACTGGCTTATGTAGATGGTGATTGCTTTCATCCATTTTGAGGGTATAACCCGATGGCGCAGCAAAAGTCTGACCCGCCATCGCATCACGGACTTTGTCGACCTCAGTCGTGCCTGCTTTTTCAACGGCTTGCTTCCACATATTGATTCCGACATAGGTCGCTTCCATCGGATCGTTGGTCACGACTTTGTCAGCATTTGGCAATTTGTATTGCACTGCATATTGTTTGAATTTATTCACAAACTCGGTGTTCTTCGGATTTTTCACCGACATGAAATAATTCCATGCTGCTAAATGACCGACCAATGGTTTGGTATCGATCCCACGTAATTCCTCCTCACCTACAGAGAAGGCCATGACTGGAATATCGGATGCTTTAATGCCTTGGTTACCCAATTCACGATAGAACGGCACATTGGAGTCGCCATTAATAGTCGAGATCACCGCAGTCTTTTTACCCGCAGAGAACTTCTTAATATTGGAAACAATGGTTTGATAATTGCTGTGACCAAATGGGGTGTATTCTTCCATGATGTCGGCATCAGCCACGCCTTTCGACTTCAAGAAGGCACGTAAGATTTTATTGGTGGTGCGTGGATAGACATAATCGGTGCCGAGCAACACAAAACGTTCTGCTTTACCGCCTTCATCCCCCATCAAATATTCAACCGCAGGAATCGCTTGTTGATTCGGTGCTGCACCGGTATAGAAGATATTTTTAGATTGTTCTTGGCCTTCATATTGCACTGGGTAGAACAACAAGCCATTCAACTCTTCGACCACAGGCAGCACCGATTTACGCGAAACCGATGTCCAGCAGCCAAAAATGACTGCGACCTTATCCTGGGTAATCAACTGACGGGCTTTTTCTGCAAATAATGGCCAATCCGACGCAGGGTCAACAATCACTGGTTCTAATTTTTTACCGAGTACTCCACCATTGGCATTGATTTCATTGATGGTCATCAAGGCGGTGTCTTTCAGCGACGTCTCTGAAATCGCCATGGTGCCTGAAAGTGAATGCAGGATTCCCACTTTAATGGTGTCGCCACTGGTTGCGGGTGCCGTCTTGGTTTCTGTTTTGGTTTGTTCTGTTTTGTCTGCTGGTTTTGAACAGCCGACCAGACCGATTCCCATCATGGCAGCCATCAGTACGGACATCGACAATTTATTTTGCATCTTCCTCTCCACCCATCAATATTGTGATTTTTACTGGGTGGAGTTATTCAATTTTTATGCCAACACAATAAGCAATTGTTTTTAATTATATTTAATCAAGGACTCTGATTATTTCATGGATCTTGTATACAACATTGCATACAAAAAATACGCGATGAACTAAAATGATGCAAATTTGTTCAGCTCGAATCAGAATCAAGCAGCCAAAGAAAAAGCCAAGCATCAGCTTGGCTTTAATCGGTGCATGGCTCAAGCCATTTAGACAGTAATATCAGCGAGATTACCCTTTTGCTCTAACCAGTGTTTGCGGTCAGCTGAACGCTTTTTCGCCAGCAATTTATCCAATAAACCTGCGGTTAAATGTGCATCATCCAAGTCCAGCTGCACTAAACGACGGGTGTTCGGGTCCATAGTCGTTTCACGCAACTGACTGGCATTCATCTCACCCAACCCTTTGAATCGGGTGATCTGCGGATTTTTATTGCCCTTGACCTTCTTCAAGATGCTTTCAAGCTCATCATCGTCCAAGGCATAGTACACCTCTTTACCAATATCGATACGATAGAGTGGTGGCATTGCTACGAACAAATGACCTTCTTCAACCAAAGTCGGGAAATGCTTGACAAATAAAGCACATAATAAGGTGGCGATATGTAGACCATCCGAGTCAGCATCGGCAAGGATACAGATTTTGCCATAGCGTAATTCAGACAGATCATCACTGCCCGGATCAACGCCAATGGCGATGGCAATATCATGCACTTCTTGAGAAGCCAAGACTTCATCCGAAGAGACTTCCCAAGTATTCAGGATTTTTCCGCGAATCGGCATAATCGCTTGGAAATTCTTGTCGCGTGCCTGTTTGGCACTACCGCCCGCAGAATCTCCCTCGACAATAAACAGCTCACTGTCTTCACGCGTTAAGCCGACACAGTCTGCCAACTTTCCAGGTAAAGCCGGGCCGGCAACAATCTTTTTACGTTCAACTTTTTTAGCGGCTTTGAGACGACGTCCAGCTTTGGCAATCGCCATTTCAGCCAGTTGTGTCGCAATCTCCGCATGTTGATTCAGCCATAAAGCAAACGCATCTTTGGCGATGTTCAGTACAATATTAGAGGCTTCACGACTGGATAACCGTTCTTTGGTTTGGCCTGAAAATTGTGGCTCTTGGAATTTCAGCGATAGAATAAAATTCACCCCATCCCAAACATCTTCCGCAGACAGCTTCATATTACGTGGCAATAAATTACGTAATTCACAGAACTCACGTAAGGCTTCAGTTACACCCGAACGTAAACCATTCACATGAGTCCCGCCTTGCGCGGTGGGAATCAAGTTGACATAACTTTCCTGAATCTGCTCGCCACCTTCGACATTCCAGCAAATCGCAAACTCACAGGCCGCGCGGTCTGCTTGGCCACTGCTGACAAAAGCAGGATCAGGCAAGATGTCCCGATCTTGCAGTTCATCCATCAAATAGTCGACCAGACCATTTTCAAACTGCCATTCAATCTTTTCTTTATTGATTTTATCGTCATAAATAATCTTTAAGCCCGCAGCTAAAACGGCTTTGGCTTTTAAATTATGTTTCAGCGCTTTCAGTGCAAATTTAGGGCTATCAAAATACTTGCCTTCAGGCCAGAAACGCACCGTTGTACCCGTTGCGCGCTTGGCCACTTTACCTTCAAGCACCGATAAAGGAGCAACAGGCTCACCTTGTTCAAAGGCCATTTGATACAGGTTACCCTGACGCTGTACCGCAACTTCAACACGGGTCGATAGTGCATTCACCACCGAAATCCCGACCCCGTGCAATCCCCCCGAAAACTGGTAGTTATCGGTGCTGAATTTGCCACCGGCATGCAATTTGGTCAAAATGATTTCGATACCACTTTGTCCATATTCAGGATGGATATCGACAGGCATACCTCGTCCATTATCTTCAACCGACAATGAGCCATCTTCATAAACCGTGACACAAATTTGATTGGCGTGCCCTGCAAGCGCTTCATCGACTGCATTATCAATTACCTCTTGCGCCAAATGGTTTGGACGTGAGGTATCGGTATACATGCCTGGTCGACGACGAACTGGATCTAAACCAGAAAGAACTTCAAGGGATTGTGCCGTGTATTGTGTCACTGGGTCTGACTTCCTTATTGGAGGGCTGCCGATAAAAATTCGAGAACTAAAGGTAATTTTTCTTCAAAATCATCCATTGCATGATTACCATCTGCGTCGGTTAAAATCAATGATGATGGATGAACAGCACTATAATAACGTTGAGCTTCACGATAATCCAAGACTTCATCGCCTTGTTGCAACAGCACCAGAATTTTATCAGCATGATTGAGTTTCGTGTCAGCAATCGATTGTAATTGCTGCAATTGATCGGCATCAAGCGTCCATGATTCAGTGACTTTGAGCGGGATTTGCTCAATCCCGAATAAATCTTCGAATAATTGCCATGGTTGCATAGCTGGATTGATCAGTACAGCAGGACAGGCATATTTGGCGACAAGATATGTCGCGTAAAAGCCTCCAAGGCTGCTTCCAACTAAAACCACTTTATCAGATGGTAAATTTTCGATAAGCTGCGAAAGTTGTGTCAGTACCTGCTCGGGCGTTTGATTTAAATCGGGTAAATGCACCTGTATCGTGTCATGTTGTGCACAAAATTGTTGCAGCTGTTGCCCTTTTACTGACATCGGACTGCTGCGAAAACCATGTAGATAGATAATTTGCATACGGACCCAAATAGGCAATAGCTTGACATAAAGTGAAATAAATCACATTATTTTGATTGATTGTTAATCAAACAACAATATAAATTACATTTAAGCTCGATATTGTCTGACACAAAAAACGATACTGTACTCCGTTCATCAGTATTCTAAAAAAATTACGCATGAAAGACATAAGATGTAAGCGTTTGTTGTAGTTTATCTAAACAATATTCAGAAAAATCACTTCAAACCTTCGGTATATATCAAGGATGGGGAAATTAATATGCCAAGTTTAACACCTCTGCATGAAACTTATTGTAAGTGGGATCGCACGCCCCCAAGTCAGGCAGATGTTTTGGAGGGTTTGGCACAGCTGGTCAGTACCAGCCTCAGTGGCGTACACGAACTGATACAAGTGGTGCAGACTGAGGTATTAAGGACAACGCTCGGTTTAAGTGCACAAAAAGCCAAACAATTACAAAAGCACCCACAACTGCAAAAATTTTATCAGTTCTCTTATGTAGCACTGCAAAAATACGGCAGTCATTTTCTTGCGCCCAATTTACGTCGCATTATTGAAAAATTTCCAGTCTTACATGACAAGCCTCTGACTCCCACACTGCATTTTTTAGTAGGCGCACTGAATGGAATTTTTGGTGATTTCTTTTTAAAGCAACACAATCCAATGGCCTTGCCAATGGTGCTTTATGATCACTATGGTTCTTTACAGCAAGGCGAGTTAACTGGACGTGTGGTAATTCTTGCCCATGGTTTATGCATGAACCATTTGACCTGGTCAAATCATCGCTATGGCGGGATTGGTGAACGCTTACTTGCGCAACGTGATAACAACACCATGTTGTATCTCAACTACAACACCGGACGCCGAATTTCTGCCAATGGCCGTAGTTTTGCCAATACCTTAGAGGATTTGGTGCAACGTAACCCACGTATCACCAGTATCGACCTGATTGGTCACAGTATGGGCGGCTTGGTTTCGCGTAGTGCCCTGTTTTATGGCAAACAGAATCTGTATCAATGGGTGCATATGGTCGAGAATCTGGTCTGCATCGGTTCGCCTCATCATGGTGCAGTGCTTGAACGCTTTGGTTTTGTCTTGCAGGACAAACTCGGTGGCTTCCCCTTTATCAACTTGCTTGGTCAGTTGGTGAATGTGCGTAGTAACGGCATACTCGATCTGCGTTATGGCAGTGTTCGTGATGATGACTGGGAACACAATGATGCTCGCATTGGCTTTGCCGACGACAATCGTAAACCCGCTCCGCTACCGTCCCATATCAATACCTTTTTGATCGCAGGAACTTTGGAATTTGAGAAGTTACGTAACAAAGCACTGTCAGTGATTGGGGATTATCTGGTCAGTGTGAAAAGTGCTTTGGGTGAACACCAAAATCCACGTTTCCAATTGAAATTACCTGACACCCATAAAGCGGTTTTCTATGGGTTGAATCATTTTGAAATTCAGTATCATTCCAGTGTGGCCGAACAAATCACACGCTGGTTATATCCAGATGCTAAAGAGAAAGTTGAAGCCGGTGTACAAACCCATATGATCAACGTACCTCAAAACTATACCTTTGATGATTTAGAAGGCATTGTTGAAACCTAAACCATAAAAGCTCAGTTAGGATCTAGCTGAGCTTTTATCGATCAAAATCAGTGACAAACCTCATCAGCTTAGAAATACCCTTACTGAACAAATTCACCTTGGTCATTTAATTTTAGTTTTAGATCTTTTCCATATTCTTTGTATAAAACTTCATACTTCTGATTAATGACAATATTTTGAGATGCATCTAAGGTAATGCTTTTAACCAAGCCAAATCGGTTTACCGTTGTCAGATTTATTTCTGGGTTTCCACTCTTACTTGATGATGGCGAGGCAATTAATAGAACACCATGTTTTGTTTGTGGAAAAACAACGGAATCGCCATAACTTGGATTCATAAATTTATAAACTTTGGTCAAACCAACACTATCAATCAAATTAATTAAGCCACAGTTCATTCTTTGTGCCGATAAAATACAGTTAAGATGTGCATTTGAGTTATAAGGAAGAGAAGTGATCAGAAAACCATCATCATTTTTTAACTTTTCAGGATTTGATGAAGCTTTTTGAGTTTGGCTTTGATGAGAAATCTCATGTTTCTTTTCTGAGGTAGCGCTACAGGAAGAAGCTAAGAGACTTAGGCTGACCAAACCTAGAATATAGGTATATTTTTTATAGAGTGAAGTCATAATAAATTCCTTTAATATAAAATACCTAACCAAAATCTAAATTAAATTACTTAGCTTGTTTTTCAGCAGACAGAATTCCTGTTGTTTCACAACCTAAGGTCGATGAAATACATTTTAAGCTACCATTCAAAACAGCCTTGAATTGGGAAATTTTTCCATCTTTATAAGTTTTAACATTTGCAAGGTACGTATACTGTCCTTTCTTAGTGTCATATGTTACCTGATCACCCATGAGTTGGTCTGTTTGTTCACTCTTATCTTCACTATCAGAATGTATAACGGGTATTTCGGTAAAATTATTATTATTTATATTATATATAAAAACAGTGACTTTATTACTTTTAAATGGAGCTTTAACATAGTTAATAGTACTTAACTCTCTTATTCTAAAAGCTAGAATAGCTTTATCGTGATATAGTAAAGCTAAGTCAATATTAGACTCCACAGGCACTACTGTCCTTAAAACATCATATACAATCTTACCATTTAATATTTGGACACCATATTTTTTTAATGTGTAGTTAATATTTTTCTTTGTTTTATCAATATTACCAAAATCTATTAACTTTATTTTTAAATTAGGATTAATAACTGAATACTTATTATATACATCTAGATATTCCACAGGTGATTTCACTTGGGTAGAATCTTGAAGATAATCATTCCATGAAGAATTTTCTTTTGCATAACAAAAGTTAAAGAAAAACTATAAGCAACTATCATCTTTAAAAAAATAAATTTATTCATAATCTTTATTTCAACCTCCCTATAAAAAATTAGATTAATTTATAAAAACACACCCCAAAACTATTGAGGTGTACTAAAAAATACTAAATATAGTGCTCAAATTAATTTAAATTCCTCTTCAATAATTTTCCATTTTTATCTTTATAAGTCATTATCCCTAAGCTATCAATTGAGTAATAATCACCAATTTTCTCTACATTTAGTATAGGTTTTAATTTTATCAGATAAAACTCAGAACTAGTTCCTTCATCTGTTTCCATATACTTTTCAGCAATAGAATAAAAACCATCTTTCATTTTAGGAAGAAACCTAAACGTATTTGCATTCAATGAATCTACTTTAGGATTATCAAATATATTCAAAAAATCAGGAGATATTTTCTTTAACTCAGATAAAGAATATGCCCGATTATTAGAACTTTCAAGCTGCTCACATTTTTTCACTGGATTTTTCTCATTACATTTAGAGAAGAAATCAGATGAGATAGGTGTTTTAATAAACACAACGCTATTACTATTATTTTTTGACTTATACCCTCTACAATACTCACTTTTACAAAAGCGTTATCAATAATTTTAAAGCACGCTTTTGAATTTAAATATGTATCTCTATAAGAATATAAATCCCTGATATACACAACTCATCTTTTTCAGCAGAGTAATTAAAGTTAGCTTTTTTCTTATTTATTTGATAATTCAAAGGATAAACTTTATAACTTTTTTGATTTAATGCGACCAATCTATAATATTTTCCATCATCAATTTTTATTACAGAATAATCTTTATTAAAATCTGACTTTCTTCCAATATTTCCTTCAAAAACTTTAATTTTATCCGTTTTACAGTAATAGTTATTAACATCATAATCAAAACCACAAGGCTCAACTTTAATATTTTGACCATTCTCTTTAGAAAAACAAAAACTTGATATTACTAAACAAATAGAAAACATCATTACTTTTTTCAAAAAATTCATTTCAAATTTCCTATTAGTCTAAATCAACCACTCTTAATTTTTAATTTATTTTAAAAGCACCCCAACTCAGTTAGGGCATGTCAGCTCAATATTAAGTAATTTTTATTTTAAACTTCTCTTTAATAATTTCCCATTGTTGTCTTTATAAGTCATTATCCCTAAGCTATCAATTGAGTAATAATCACCTATTTTTCTATTTCCAATTTTGGCTTAACTTTAATCAAATAAAATTCTGATTTAGCCTCTTCATCTGTATCTACATACTTTTCAGCTATAGAGTAAACTATATCATTACCCTTAGATATAAATCTAAAATTATCGACATTAAGATCTTTTATCTTACTATCTGACAAAAACTTACTTCAACTGGGAGTTCTTTTAAAATTTTCGTTGATTGATAAGAATAATCTTTTATATCACTTATTTTTCTGCATTCTTTTTCAGATTTATTTCCCTACATTCTGAATAAAAATTTGATGATATAGGATATTTAACTACTCTAACATTTTCTTCTACTCTATGAATATTTTTTGCTTCAGATGTATTAACTAAACATCCTAAAATTGATAAATTAAAAAAACAGATCAAGAAAAATTTATATTTCAAAATATAACCACCCATTTATTTTCATAGAAACTATCCACTATTAGAGGAACCCTATATATATAAAATAAAACAGTGATTATAAAAACACCACTGTTTTATTAAAAATTAATTTAAGGAAATTTCATTTCCGTTAAAATATACCTTCTGATTACTATCCACTTTAAATGATTTAACCTCACCTAATGCCTTCGTTTTAAATGAATCATTTAAAAAATAGGATAAATAAATATTTTCTTGCTCACTATCTCCTTCACTATATTTTAAAACATATAAAATTTTACTACCAGCAGAAGCATTAATATAAGTTGTATCAAATCCTCTTTCATTTACAAGAAAGCGAAGCTCACTATTTTTATCATTATTTGATATTTCTTTTAACCTCTCAATTGTGAGAGTGTTTTCTTTACACTTTACTCCATTACACAAAAATTTTTTCTTTTCAAATGAAATTGGAAGATTCCCATTTTCATATTTTATGCTTTTTCTTTTTGTACTTTTTTAAAAAGTTTTTATCATTTGGATTAAACGTATAACATTCGTTCTCAACATTTACATTATTATCTTGATACGAAAATGTTGTACCTGACAGACAAACTTGATTATTATTTTGGCTAAACTTAATAATCGAAGGCTCTGTGGTGATTTCTTCCAACCTATCATTAACAAAGTAACCAACAGATTGTTCTAATGGATAGACTCTTTTAGTTGTCGGATCCAATACAACAAAGTATTTAACTTTTCTGGGTACACCTTTTCCTGTATCTCTTTCCTTATCAATCACTAAAGCAACTTTATTTTGAGCAAAGTTTACTTTTTTACTCAATGTATTATTATAAAGCTTTAAATAATTATCTGAGCAAAAATCAATATATCCTTGTTCAAATTTACATTTTAAAACTTTTTCTCGTGTAACAATACCATTAAAAATGCTTTTATTTTCGACATCAATATTTTGATTATTCTCTTTAGAGAAGCCACAACTTGATACTACTAAACCAATAGAAAATATCATTACTGTTTTCAAAAATTTCATTTCAAATTTCCTATTTGCTTAAATGAACTGCTTTAATTTTTTCAAAAATAGCTCTTACTTTAGCCGTAGAATGACTATTGGCTTTATTTGTAGCCGATTGATGATATCCGATAGTACCGTCTGATACATTACCAAATTTATTCTTTTCACCGTTAGGGAGAGCAATTGAGGCCCATTCTTTTGAAGCATCAGTCATTGCCTGATCAACTGTGGCACTACCATTTTCAATAAGTGCTTTAATTGAACGTCGATTCAACAATAAATATTCCCTAAAAACCTTCTCTTGCGTATCACTGTCATACAATTCTCCACCAGATAATCCTAACGCTTTTTTAGCAGCTGAAAGTGTCTTTGGAATTGTTTGATATTTTCCAGTTGCAAAACGCCTACGCTCATCCTCCCAAGTATAATTTTTTGAAGCATCTAGTAACTGATTAATAGTCTTTCCTGTTATTGTTCCAGCTTTATCATTCATTTTACCGAATTTAACTCTTTTCCCTTCTGGTGCTCCAGCATTCCAAGCTTCATAACTTCCTTCACCACTTGCAATAGCATCCCCTAGCTCTTTTACTAATTCCACTATACTTTTATTATTGCTTACTGGAAGGCTCGAATTAAGTATTTTTCCGCTACAACTTAGAATGTTAATTTTACTTTTTCTACAAAGCTCACTCAAAGTACCATTAATTATTTTCTCAACATTCGTACCATAATATACCAAATCTTGTACATTCAAGTTCTCATACCATAAGATATCAAAATGTACCCAACCTGTTGCTCCCTGTCCTCGTGATTCTAAAAATATACGATTTCCACCTCTTGTCCCTGTAGAAGCTGCATTCATATATTTCATAAATACTTTTTCCCTGACAAGATTAAGCTTAGTACTATCGCTGATGAGAACATCAAGAGCAGCACCACTCATATGATTCACTGTCTGACGAGATTGTTTACTTGAATTATGCCCTGCATTATTCTCAATGCATCGGTAACCAGAACTTATACCTGTTATTTTTACGCCTAAATCTTTTTCTTTTTCTAAATAAAAATGAGCAGCTTTTAAAATCCACATTGTAGATCTATGCATTCCTGGTGCCTCAACACCTAAAGCCTTATATTGTTTTTTTCTACTAGCACCAAAACCTTTACATTGAACACCACCACCAAATTTTGCACAGGGACATGCTATAGATTGCATATATTTTTGAATAGGATACTTCTGATTAAACTCATCTAAAGCAGCTACAACAGAACCACAAATTTTCCCTGTTTCAGGGACTCCCATATAATCCCTTTGGAATTGCTTAATACAATTTTCAGTTAGCTCAGTGAACTCATCCGTAGGTAAGGCTCCACCAAAGCCCGCCAAACGAATATTCACTTCTCGAATAAGCTCACTTTTACCACTTGAAATACATTGCGGATTGGTTTTACATAAATTTGGAGCATCTGCTTTAGGTGTCCCACCATCCTGACTGCGATTATCAACCGTCAATATCTTGGAAGCAGCGTTTGTAGCTTCGTTCAGCGTTTTTTTACCTTCTTCATAAAGTTCATTTACTTGATCTAGGATTTTACTGCCAAAATTTGCTCCAAAAATTCCTTCTTCCTGCTTTTTCTGAGGTGTTGTACTAGATGGCCTTACAGGTGGAGCCTGTGGTGCTTTTGTTTTAGTGCTGCTAGCCGAAGGTTGTGTTCTAGTGGTCTGCTTAGCTTTTTCTTGATGTGTATTATTTCCTGTCGCAGGAATATTCACTGGCAACTTAATCACTTGCCCTATACTAATTTTATTGGGATCATCTATGTTATTCAAACGTTCTAATGCTCGAACAGTAGTATGATTTTTTTGAGCTATTTCAAATAAAGTTTCACCCTTTTTTACAACATGCGTTTTTCTTTTATATTGTCCATTGTTACCTTGATTTGTTAGTGTTTTTAAATCCAACATTACTTTTGGACTGGTAATTTTTACGAGCATGCGATCTTTAGACATTACAAAACTTTGTACCTTGATCATCAAGCCATTAAACATACTTTTGATATAAACATCTAAAGCCGTACCCTTATCTCGACTAATCTCAACGATACATCCAGATGAATTCGTAAATCCAGCAGCAATAACTTGCCCAGTCCTCTGATTTTTTACTTCATATTGTGCTTTTGAGATTGGGCTACCAAATAAATCTAAGAGTTGTATCGTAACTAATGATTTTTTATTCATTTCCAATCCCTATCTTCTACATTATTCTCTATTTCTGAGTCACTCACATTTTGATCTGCTAAAAAATCATCTTCATCAAAACTATCAATGACTAATCCCCATTCATCATTAGAGCCAACAAGAACCTGAACTTTGGTTGGATCTGGCGTACTAATTTTCCCTGTACGACCATGTTCATCTATTGATCCCGAAGTAAATGAATTCGTTCCCGGTACAAAAGCTTTATAACTGAGCTGGCTAAAATCACTCTCCCAAAATAAATCATAAATATCTAAGCGATTGCTAAAAGTCGGTGTGCTAGGTAATTGCGGAACCTCATATGAAACTTTAGCGCCACTCACAAACAAATGCTGACCAGCCTTGCTCTCAAACTTACCACCTGTGGTTGAAAATACCCCGTTGGCATTGATCTTCAGCTGAGAACCACCCGCTGTTAGTACAATCTCTTTAGGACTGGTAATTTCAATCTTATCTTCAGTGGAAATCAGTTTAATCACCTTCTTGGCAATCGCTTCAATCGCATCATCCTGCGCCTGCAACTCCAATTTGCCTTTTGCTGCATAAGCTCTAAAGCCCTTTTGCGCGGCAAACAAACTGATTTTGTCCTGTGCATGCCCAATAATATTCTTCTGTGCGCTCAAGTTAATTGAACCACTGGCACTCTCGGCAATATCCTGAGAAGCCTGTAAAATAATATTTTCAGGCGTGGTTAACGCAATTCCATTCGGTGATGCCAACAACATCAAGGCCTGTCTGAAAATCTTGCCTTGCTCTTGCTGTTTAGCATTCGAACTGCTTTCCAAACCTTGGGTATAACCCTCCATAAAGCCTTGTAGGGAGCTTAATGCTTTGGACGGAGTGATGTCTAACTTGCTGCCTTTACTAAAGGTTCCACAGGTACTCATCAGCTCAAAATCTTTAATATCGACATTGGCCAAAACCTTTCCGACTTCTTTAATACTCTCAAACGGGTTTTGCTGAATCCGATCTTTAATGCTGGCAAGCTTACCTTTGACAATATCAGCGCCATGCTCTTCTACGTTTTCAATGAACTCTTTCAGATTTTCAACCGCATCTTTGGCATCACTAAAGAACGCATTAAACTCTTCGACCGCGCCTTTGGCATTGCCGCCGAGTGCACCAATATCCTCAATAAAACCACCGCAATCCTTTAAAGCATGAATTGGGTCATTACTCATCCCTTCTTTAAATAAATTTAAAGTGCTATCCAGTGCTTGACCTGTGGTTTTAAGCTCCAGTGACTGAATAAACTTCGGTAAACGGTTAATCACATTCAGCGCATCGGTCTGTTGCTTAGCAGCCACTTCACTGAGCATTTTCATGCTGTCATAGCCCTGTGACAGCAAAGATTGTGCTTGCGCAGCTTCCAGATGATCAGCAATCGCCTGTTCTTGGGCATAGGTACTGATCAGCATGCCTTTACCTGCTCGTACTGCCCCCCAAGCATCAGTTCTGAGCTCGAAGCCCTCACCACGACCGTTGCTGCTTTCCTGCACTTTAGGGTGACTTAAATTACCTAAATTCAGCTGTGTTGCAGCATGGCTGCTTTGTAACTGGGTACTGATTTGCCCTGTCGTATCATCAAAGCGTAATTGGTTAAAACCATTGCCATTGACTTCCTGACTGCGAATACCACTGAGTTTTTTAGTATCTGGAAGCTGTCCTTTGACATCAAATTTGGCCGGAGAACGCTGTGCTTCATGGATTCGCCCTGTCACAAAAGGACGGTCGATATTGCCATCAAAGAAGTCAATAACCACCACCTCACCAATCCGTGGCAAGAAGCGTGCACCATAGCCTTCCCCCGCCCAAGGCGTGAGGACATCCACCCATGCGGAGTCGGTGTCATTGTCATTGCTGCCCGCACCACCATCATGTCCATGGTCATCGCTACGGGTAAACAGAAAGCGCACCTTGATCCGTCCCCATTCATCCACATAAATGGTTTCGCCTTCAGGCCCAACCACTTTGGCGCGTTGCGGATAGGCAACCGGACGATGCAACTCTGGATCATATTCAGGGATGATTTTAATCTGACGGCGAATCAAGGTCAGTTCATTACCCTGACGCTCTGCCTCGTCATAGCCGTGTTGATCCCAGCGGCTTTGGCTGAGCAGCTGACTCACCTGTTGCTGTAAATCTTTCGGTAAATTATTTTGATTGTAGAAATGCTTGGCAATAATCAGGAACTCCTGATCGGCCCCTTCATGCTGATCAATTTCAGGATGTTCCCTCAGATTAAACCAATAGCCAACCTGACTATCCCGTACCGTGCTGTAAGCCTTAAAATATTTGGCTTGACTGGCATACATGTCATTGAATTGCTGATTCAGTTTTTCTAACTGACTGTTCCCAGAAGCCGTCGCTTGGTCTTCACCCTTTAAATCCTGCATCCAGGCCGGGCTGATATGCCATGCCTGCTCAAGACTTAAACTGGCAGAGTCGAAACTGTCCGAATGGTTATGGCTGGTGACGACTGAACCTGCGCCTTCTTCTTGTGCCAAGGCATCGGGTTGCCAGCGTTGCAGATGCACGGCTGTGGGTTGCAGGCTTCGCACCGCCACAAAGCCAGTAATGCTATCCTGAAATTCTGTGGCACTGCTGCGGTGATAACGAATGCTGCGTCGAGCCAGAGCCTGATACTGGCTATTGTCATCAATTAATCTTAGCTTCTGCGCTTTAACAGGGGTACTCGAATGCGGCACAAAAAGTTCAGCTTCATCAATCAGCCAGCTAATGCCTTCACTGCGCCATAAGCGCGTTAGAAAGTCATAATCAGATTCATTCGAGCCCATCACAAAGGGGCGTATATCATAATTCTGGCTTAAGCCATTCAGATCCAGATTCAGACTTGCCGCAAAAAGTGGGCTTCTTTGCTGCCACTCCTTGAATAAAACTTCGGTAATTTCCACAACCGTTTTATTCATAAACACACGGCTGTTACGGCGTTTATGCCATAAATGAGTCGCATCGTTTATAGTCAGCTTATACAGCGTTAATGCACCATCACTTTGCCCATAGCTGGCCTCAGTCACAATCCCCGTGGTGCGAAACAACTGCCCTGAATCGGTAACCTGATCAACTGCAACCTGAACCCCAATAAACTGTTTGAGGGGAATCTGGGCATTGGTCGACAGGCAAATCAGCTCAGCTTCCAAACCCACATTGAGCTGATGCTGGCCTTGTATGCGTTGTAAAAAAACTTGATTATTCAGTAGATGATTAGAAAACTGTACGTGGATAGCACGTTTCTGTGCATTTAGCCCTATTTTTTCTAATACATTAAATATATTAAAAAGCATTTTTTATAATCGGATTGTGCTGGGATTTGGCTGAACTTTACAAAAAACAGACTTATCTGTCCATAAAAAAAAGCGTGCAAGCAACAAAATGGCACAACTTGTTTAGTTATAGAGAATATAAAGCCCGAAATGTGCATTCACATTTCGGGCTTTATCCAGCGAGTACAGAGGCATGCTGTTATTTTGCAGCAACACCATAGTTTCTAAACAGCTGCCATAAGCAGATCAATAAAATCAGGCTGAAATACAACAAAGACCAAACTGGCAAAGATTGTCCCAAGAACGTCCAGTCAATCACTGCACACTCACCAGAACCTGAAAGCACTTCCTGTAATACCGCCTTCATCGGCAACACATCAACCAGATAATCTAAACCCGGCCCACAGCTTGGCACTTGGTCAGCAGGTAAATGCTGCAACCAGATATGGCGTGCTGCGACGGCGACTGACCAGCCAATTGATACGGTCGCCAAGAAAGCATAAAAACGTTTGAATGCACTCGAAACTGGATTATGAATAAAGGCAACGAGGGCAATCAAGCCCATTATAATCAAGCCGATACGTTGGAAAATACACAATGGACAAGGGTTTAAACCTTGCACATGCTCTAGATACAACGCAAATGAGATACCAATGATGCTGGTCAGTACCAAAACAGCGCTGACTAGGCGGTAATTCCATCGCATGGGAAGTCCTCTAAAATTTTAACGGTATTGTGCAAGATATTGTTCAAAACTCATGTCGTTATCTTGTTCAAGTTGCGCCTGTTTTTGCAACGATGTTTGCGCCAATTGTTCAAAATAGTGTTTGCGTTCTTCACTGAGTGGATGTTGGTGATAATGATCAACATGTTGCTGCGCCATGACACTGCCAAAACTCCATGTGCCGCCATGCTGCAAGGTGTCTGCAATCACATGAGCCGAAGGGGTATTTTCGACATGGTCTAGGCGCTGCTGCATCACTTGGATCGCATCTTGATACAGCTGTGTGCCATCCATTTGGTCTAATAGCTTGGCGCAGTCTTGAATCGCATTTAAATGGGTTTGTGCCCAATCTTTTAATGCAATCGAGTGCTCTCCCTCTTCGATCTTGGCATCTGCTGCACGCCCACGATTGACCACTTCTGTTTGATTGCGGTCAATCTGTTCTTGTTCTTCAGCAAATAAATCTGGGCTGTCTTTGAGCAAGCAATACAACGCCAGACTTTCAAGGAAGCCTGCCGAAATTTCATCAATCCCAATCGCACTATACGGATTCACATCCACGGCACGCAATTCGACATAACCCACACCACGATTTTTTAAGGCTTGTGATGGTGTTTCACCCGCTTGTGGTACCTGTTTAGGGCGTACCAGACTGTAGTATTCATTTTCAATCTGTAGCACATGATCATTGATCTGAATCGGCTCACCCTGCTCATCGTTGAGGCCCAGTGCCGTAAACTCTGGATATGGCGTATGCACGGCTTTTTGTAAGCCATCCAGATAATCATGCAGGTCGTTATAATGAATGCCGAGCTCTTTTTGCGCTGAGTTTTGATAGCCCAAACGCCCCATCCGTAAAGCGGTTGCTTCAGGCAGATATAAGGTACCTTTAACCAAAGGTTGTAAATGGTGCTGACGACCTGTCAGGAAGCAACGACACACCGATGGGCTCGCACCCAACATATACATCACCAAAGGAATCAAACGAATAAAGTTGCGGATCAAACCGAAATAGCGATGACTACGATAATCTTGCAGGCTGAGCTGTTTTAATTGTGGGTTGCTTTCATGCTGCTGCAAAAGCGCAAATAATTGTTCTGGAAAAGATAAATTATAATGCACCCCGGAAATGGTCTGCATACGGCGACCATAACGCACGCCTAAACCACGACGATATAAGGTTTTAAAGCGACCAATATTGGAACTGCCATATTGTGCCAGTTTAATATTTTCTTCGTTATCATCCAGCATACAGGGCATCGACAGAGGCCATAAGCGTTCGCCATCTTCCAGTTGCTCATGGACGATACTATGAATATCACTCAGTTCATTGAGTGCCGCCGCAATCGTTGTTTGTGGCGTGGTGATAAACTCCATCAATGCTTCTGAATAATCCGTCGTAATATATGGATGTGTCAGGGCTGAACCGAGCGCTTCTGGATGATTTTTTTGTGATAAAAATCCATTACTTTGCATTCGCAGGCTTTCACGCTCAATGCCACGTAACATCCCCTTTAATAGCGAGGCATCTACCCAAGTTGGTATCACAGAGGAAGTAAGGCTGGGTTGATTCATATTCTATTGCTCGCTTATTCAGGATCAGCCGACCACATGCATGGTAACGACATCGTCGATTCTACAGGCATGATCTGCATGCCAATCCCTTCGACTCAGCCAATTATAACGACAATTACAATCTAGTCATCTGATTTAGTTTGGCAATTTTTATCACAATCTTGTTACATAAGACACGCTGAAATTGTGATTTTATTAAAAAATAAATCTTCCAGTGGATACTCCCCCATGCAAGCGCAAGACATTCTTAATTTTTGGTTTGACCCTGACCATCGTTCACTTTGGTTTGCTAAAAGTGATGATTTTGATGCAAAAATTCGCGCGTCCTTTGCAGAGATCCATCAACAAGCTGCTCAGGCGGAGCTGTGGTCATGGCGCCAGACACCTGAAGGTCGTTTGGCGGAAATTATTATACTCGACCAATTCTCCCGAAATTTATATCGGGATCAAGCCCAAGCTTTTGCTTATGACAGCCTTGCACTCGCATTGGCACAAGAAGCGATTAGCTTACAGCTGGACGCACAACTCAGCCCAGAGCAACGTTCCTTCCTGTATATGCCGTTTATGCATAGTGAATCCAAACGCATGCATGAATTTGCCCTGAAATTATTTCAACGCTTAGGCAATGAAATAAATCTAAGCTTTGAGAAAAAGCACAAAGTGATCATTGATCGTTTTGGGCGTTATCCGCATCGCAATGCACTATTAGGACGTCACTCAAGCGCTGAAGAATTGGAGTTTTTAACTCAACCGAATAGCAGTTTTTAAGTCGACTCCCCTCGACACTGTACATAGGAATAGCATATGAAAAGCGTATTAATATGCACCCCGCTGCTTGTCGCACTGACATTTGCAGGATGTGCAACGGTTCCGTCCAAACCCAGAACCTTTGACCAACTGGGCCAATTCACCACTTATCCGTTAAATAACAAAACTTACCGTGTCGGTTTCCAAGCAGACAATAACTTGAGTTATGGTACAGCTGAGGAAATTACCTTGCTCAAAGCCGCACAAACCACGGTTAAAAATGGTTTCCGTTATTTTAGTGTGGTGGATGATCCAAGTAATGCCCGCCATAAGACACCGCGCCAAGCCGTGATTTATCCGACGCCATCGTATTACCCTTATGGTTATTATCGTCGTCATCCTGCCTTTTGGCCGGATCCATTCTACGATACCCCACAAGTGGTCAATCTTGATCCAATTCAAGTGTCGTATACTATCGAGTGCTTTAAGACACAGCAGCAATCTCCTGATGCCTTTGATGCTCAAATGATTTTGCAGTCTTTAGGGCCAAAATATGGCTTGAGCCCGACAGGAGACGTGTTGCAGCCTCCTGCACCGCCTCAAAACAAAAAATAAATTAAAAGGATGACTCCATGAGTTCAGTCGAAGAAATCCACGTCCCGAGCTTACAACGAAGTAAATACTTCGCCACCATGGCACTGATCATTGCAGTGGTGTCATGGATCGCTTTCATGGTCGCGGCGCACTTTCTGCCTGAATATAAATGGCTCATCCATATTTTCATGCTCGGTGCAGAAGCAGGCGTGGTCGGTGGCTTGGCGGACTGGTATGCGGTGACTGTGTTATTCCGCAACCCCTTTGGCAGAATGCCGCTACCGAAACTGTTGCGTGACCACACCGAAATTATCCCACGCAATAAGGCTCGTATTGCCGAGTCAATGGGTCGCTTTGTACAGGAAAATTTTCTTTCCCCACAGATCGTGCAACGCAGTCTACAAAATGCTGATATCAGTTTGGCTGTAGGCCAATGGTTAGCCAGTCCCAAAAACAATCAGCAAGTGGTGCAGATGATTCAGCACACCGTGCCGAGAATCTTTGAATTTGTCAGCCAAGAGCAAATTGCACACTTCGTCCAGAACAACAGTGTGCAGTGGGTCAGAAGTACCAAGGTCAATAAACTGGCCAGTGAAATGCTACGTGCGGTACTGGAAAATGATTTCCACCAAGATGTGTTACAGCGTGGTCTCGATCTGGCACATGAATGGATGGTGTCACATCCGGAAGAAGCACGTGATTTATCACGTAAATTATTCCAAGAATTAGGGGTCTGGAAGCTGGCCAAAGGCGCAAGCTGGATCGGCATTGATGTACAGCAACGCACCATTGACTCTCTGATTGAAAAAGTTGAATCGATGCTGGCCAATCCCGACCATCCATGGCGTCAGGATATTGAAGCCACCACCCATAAGCTGATGCTGGAACTGGCAGAACCCGATAGTGAAGCTAGCCAGCGTTTAAATCGTGGTAAAGATGCACTACTTGATAGCCCACAGGTCCTGAATTTTATCAGTGGTGCGGTGGGAATATTATGTGATGCGATTAAAACCGATTTAATGCAGCAAGATTCAGGCATTGCCACTAACCTACAGGCGGCGATCCAGCAACTCGGTGAAAGTCTGATTCAAAATGAAAAAGTACGTCAGGTACTGAATGAAAAAATGGTCGGCTTGGCCATTAATTTCAGTGAGCAATACAGTGACAAGATCATTCGTTATATCAGTGAACGGATTCATGAGTGGGATTCACGAGAAATGATTGCCAAAATCGAAAGCGAGGTGGGCGGTGATCTGCATATGATCCGCGTCAATGGTGTGATTGTCGGTGCCTTTATTGGTTTAGCACTTGGTGTGATCCGTGCCATTGTTGAAAATGTTTTGTAAATAAATCAAATCCTAAAATCCTCTAGCTCAATTTAAATCAGGATTAGCTATCGTGATGGCGGCATGGATGCCGCCCGTAGTGCTGCGGCCTCAAGGACGGGCCGTCAGCACTACAAAGGATTTTTGTTACTTTTCATCCTTGAAAAGTAAAACATGCCTATGCAAATTACATATAATTTCTCACAGCATACGAGGCTGTGCAGAGTCATCGTAAAAAAGAAATTAGATATTAAAAAGGACATCCGATGTTGCAACTTCAGTCAAAACTCCCAAGCCAAGGCGTGACCATCTTTAGCGTCATGACTGAACTCGCACAACGACTCAATGCACTGAATCTCTCCCAAGGCTTCCCCGATTTCCCAGCCCCGCCAGCCCTACTCGAAGCGCTGAGCCAAGCCACGCTTTCAGGCTATAACCAATACCCTGCAGGTGACGGCGTACTGGCGTTAAGACAGCAGCTGGCGACACAATTCTTGGCACGAGATCAACTGCAACTCGACCCAGTCACTGAAATCACCATCACCCCTGGTGCAACCATTGCGATTTTCTGTGCCATTCAAGCCAGTATCCATGCAGGCGATGAAGTGATTATTTTCGACCCAAGCTATGACAGCTATGCCCCTGCGGTTCAGTTGGCAGGTGGAAAATCAGTACATATTCATTTAGAAGCACCCAGCTTTCAGGTGAACTGGCAGAAGGTCAAAGACAGTATCAATGCCAACACCCGTATGATCATTGTCAACACGCCACACAATCCCACAGGTGCGGTCTGGTCAGAGCAGGATTGGCGCCAACTGATTGAGCTGATCCAAGATAAAAATATCGTGGTGCTTTCCGATGAAGTCTATGAACATCTGATTTTTGATGGGCAAAAACACCATAGTGCACTGCAATTCCCTGAATTACGTGAACGTAGTTTCGTGATTGGTTCTTTTGGCAAAACCTATCATGTCACAGGCTGGAAAACCGGCTATTGTGTTGCTGCACCACAACTCATGCGTCTATTTCGCCAGATTTATCAGTTTGCCAATTTCTGTGGCACTACCCCGTGCCAGATTGCATTGGCTAACTATATGCAGCAGCATCCTGAGCATATTCAGCAATTGCCAAGCTTTTATCAGGCCAAGCGTGACATGTTCAATACCCAGATTCAAAACTCGCGTTTTAACTTTATTCCCTCCCCAGGGACTTATTTCCAGAATCTGGATTACAGCAACATTCGCCCTGATCTGAATGATGTCGAGATGTGCCAATTCCTTGCCGAGCAACACAAAATTGTGGCGATTCCAATTTCAGTGTTTTATCAGCAGGCACCTGAATCATTGCGACTGATTCGCTTCTGCTTCGCCAAGACCGATCAAACCTTACAACGTGCCGGTGAAATTCTCGTACAATGTTGATCAACAAAAAGAAACTGAACCCTCATCTTCAACACAACTGAGAATGTTATGTTGACAAAAATACAATCGTTTCAGGATGAAGCGTGAAGGAAATTGAATGACACCACGCCAACCTCTGGTGATGCAACCGAATCTCTGGAAAACCTTTTTTGTGTTTCTGGTGCCGCTGATTGCCACCAATATTTTACAAAACCTGTCAGGCACGATTAATACCATCTTTGTCGGTCAAATGATGGGCGTCAATGCCATTGCCGCAGTCTCGGTCTTCTTCCCCATCCTGTTCTTTTTACTGGCCTTTGTGATTGGAGTTTCTGCAGGCAGCACGGTACTGATTGGACAGGCATGGGGGGCACAGAATCTGGAAAAAGTCCGCTCCGTGATTGGCTCTACCGTATTTATGACCCTGATCGGGGGCAGTATCATTGCGGTACTGGGTTTGATCTTTGCCAAACATATTTTAGAGCTCCTCGGCACAGATCCTAAAGTCATGCATCTGTCTTTGCCTTATGTACAATGGATGTTGGTGGGTAGCCCCTTACTGTTCGTCTATATTATTTACACCTCGATTTTACGGGGTGTTGGCGACAGCGTAACCCCTTTGATTGCCCTGAGCCTGACCAGCTTGATTGGTTTAGGTGTAACACCGGTGTTGCTGAAAGGTTACTTTGGTTTTCCGGCTTTGGGTATTGTTGCCCCTGCGATTGCAACCATTCTCGGTTATGCCGCGGTACTGATTTTTTTAGCGATTTATCTGAACTATAAAAATCATCCGTTAAAGATCGACCGTCTATTGCTGCAACATATTCGTTATGATGCCGAGCTCAGTAAATTAATTCTAAAACTTGGAATTCCAACAGGCATTCAGATGGTTACCACCTCCTTAGCAGGTCTGGTGATTATTGGCCTGATTAACCATTATGGTGCACATGCCACAGCAGCCTATGGTGCAGTCAATCAGGTGCTGAACTATATTCAATTTCCAGCGCTGTCGATTTCAATTGCTGCCTCGATCTTTGCTGCACAAGCGATTGGCGCAGGTAAACCCGATTTATTGGCCAAAGTCACCCGTACCGCTTTGGGTATGAATCTGTTATTTACAGGCACGTTGATTATCTTAGCCTATTTGTTCTCAAAATATCTAATGGCGCTGTTTATTACCGATCACAGCGTGATTGAACTGGGCCAACAGCTGTTATTTATCGTGCTCTGGTCGATTCTGTTCTTTGGGGCCAGTGCCATTTTTGCCTCGATCATGCGGGCCAGCGGTGCGGTCAATATCCCGATGCTGATCAATATTTTCACCATTCTGCTGATCGAAGTACCGTGTGCCTATTGGTTTAGCTCACTTTGGGGCTTAACAGGCATCTGGATTGCTTACGCACTTTCCTTTGTGAGTCTATGTGTCTTCCAAGCATTTTATTATCAATTCTTCTGGAAAAAGACCAAGATTAAAGTCCTTATTTAACCTGAGTTCGAGGCTGAATATGATACTTGGAAACGTCATTTACAACCTGAGCAAGCCAAAGCGACTAAAGCTTTGATGAAGCGCAAGATAAACACTGTGCGTAGTTTGCTATTCAAGTTAGCTTTCATCTTGCGGTGCATTCGCTCCTCATGCCAAAACAAAAGTAGGGCGAGCCTGAACAATTTAAAGCGATTGAAGCTTTAATGACGTGCAAGAGATAGTGGCTGATCCTAAAATTGGGTGAGAATATGGCAAGATTCCACCAAGCTAATTATTTTCAATAGCTTAGAAAGTCGTCAAACCGAACTCAGATTGTTTAATATCTGCTTGTTCTGGCGCAAATAAAAAAGCCATTCACAGAGAATGGCTTTTTTATTTGCTAACGACTTACATCATCTTGGTTGCAAACGCTGCAATCCGTTGATAACCCGTTGGGAATAAACGCTGGAACGAATCCACAATACGGGCATCGGTCCCAATCAATAAACGGCGTTTATCTTTCAAAACTGCATTAAGAATCTGACGTGCTGCTTCTTCGGGTGGCGTGCGCAGGAACTTGTCGAATTGCTTGATCGATTTGTTCGGGTCCATCCCCAAACTCTTCAAGCTGTCATTCATTTTCGCTGCTTTAGCGATATTGGTACGAATCCCGCCCGGATGTACGCAGAGTGAGCTGACACCACTCTTTTCAATATCCAGTTCCTGACGTAATGATTCAGTAAAACCGCGTACCGCAAATTTAGTTGCGTTATACGCCGATTGGGTTGGTTGTGAGGTCAAACCAAAAATACTGGAGATATTGATGATATGACCATCTTTACTTTGTTTGATAAATGGCAGGAATTCTTTGGTTCCGTACACCACGCCCCAGAAGTTAATGCCCACAATCCACTCTAAATCTTCGTAGCTTGCCCCTTCAACGGTTGAACCCAAAGCAACACCTGCGTTATTGAAGATCATATTGACTGAACCATGATCTTGCACGGTTTCTTGTGCCCACTGTTTCACCGCCTCGCGATCTGAAACATCAAGCACTTTGGTGGTGACCGAGACAGGATACTGTTTCACTAATTCTACAGTTTGCGCCAAACCTTTTTCATTGATATCACTCAATGACAAATGACAGCCTTGCTTCGCCAATAAAACTGCCAATTGCTGTCCAATCCCAGAACCTGCACCGGTGATCGCTGCGACTTTATTTTTAAAATTTTTCATTGCCTATCCTTTGTATTGCGAGTGATATGCACATATTCGCTTAGATCATGTGCAGTTTAAGCTATAACCAATATAATTTTGACAATACATGTTGTCAATATAGTACACTCCAGCTTTAAGACAAATGGCAATAAGCGACACTGCACATGTCATAATAGGCCTATTTACATTTTATGACCGAACATGTTTAAAAGAGACAAGGCATATTTTCAAATTTTGGTTATGCTAAGTCGGCACAACAGCGTTGAAATGCAAATAAACATTAGACAGACGATTGAAAGATTTTTTAGGGAACGGTTTTCTCAATGGCAACTCAAGATCAAGTGACAGGCAAGAAAAACAATACCGCAGTCAAAGAGCGACAATTTAAGGGGCTCTCTTTAACCGAGCGTAAAGAAGCACGTCGTGAAAAACTCATTGAAGCAGGTATTGCCACCTATGGTACACAGGGCTTTTTCTCGGTAACCGTGAAAGATGTTTGTAATGAAGCCAAACTGACTGAGCGCTACTTCTATGAATCATTTAAGAAAAGCGAAGAGCTGTTTCAAACCGTGTTCTTAAAAATGATTGAGAAAATGCAAAGCTGTTTAACTCAGGCTGTCCTAATGGCGGCACCTGAACCCAAGAATATGGTGACTGCAGGTTTATCGGCTTTGTTGAGTGCGATTAAAGATGATCCACGTATGGCACGCATTATTTATATTGATGCCATGCTGGTGCAAGACCTGCATAATCAAGCCACTATTCAGGAGACCTTGACCCAGTTTGATCGCATTATTCAGGGCTTTGTGATGATCACCATGCCCAATGCACCGCAAAGTACTGAAGAAGTTTCACTGATGGCCACAGGCTTAAATGGTTATGTCACCCATATTATTATTCGCTGGGTCTCGGAAGGCTTCAAACAGCCTTTAGAAGATGTCTTGTCTGCCTGCTGTGCTGTCTTTTTGTCATTTATCGAAACCACATCACAAAAAAATTAAAATCGTTTTACAGTTTTGTGACAAGCACGGCGGTAAAACAACAATTCAGTTAAGCAAATGAATTCATTTGCTTTATGGGTAGGCAAATTGTCATCAATTCGTCACCTCTACGCCCCATGATTGTCACAATTTATTGCTAAATTCGACTTTATTAATTCTTTTGCAATGATATTGTCATAATTAATCTTTGTAATAAGCCTGTCATAACAACAAAACGGTTCACCGTTACAGATTTTAAGGGTATTGCGCTGTGAAAGATGACTATATTTTAATTGTCGATGATGAGCTACCGATCCGCGAAATGATCCATACCTCTTTGGATATGGCAGGCTTCCAATGTTTACAAGCTGAGGATGCCAAACAAGCGCATCAAATTATCGTTGATCAGCGTCCTGCACTTATTCTGCTGGATTGGATGCTACCGGGTGGTGTGAGTGGTGTGGATTTATGCCGCCGCCTCAAACGTGATGAGAACTTGGCCGAGATTCCAGTGATCATGCTGACTGCACGTGGCGAAGAAGACCACAAAGTTCAGGGTCTGGATGCCGGTGCCGATGATTACATGACCAAACCGTTCTCGACGCGTGAACTGGTGTCCCGTATCAAGGCGGTACTGCGTCGTGCCAATGCGCTGAGCGGTGAAAAAGTCATTGACGCCAATGGCCTATTGCTTGATCCTGTCAGCCAGCGTGTCAGCTTTGGCAATAGCATTTTAGACATGGGTCCAACCGAATATCGTTTATTGGCTTTCTTTATGACTCATCCAGAGCGGGCCTATACCCGTGCTCAATTGCTGGATCAGGTCTGGGGTGGCAATGTCTATATCGAAGACCGTACCATTGATGTGCATATCCGTCGTTTACGCAAAGTGTTAGAGCCATTTGGTGTCGATCGCTTTGTACAAACCGTTCGTGGCACTGGTTACCGCTTCTCCACACGAGCAGATTTAGCAGTAGGTTAAAAAATCCTTTATGTATGAGCCTTACCCCGTCCCGGAACTGGCACGTGAACATCAGCGTTTTCGCTACAGCAGTTTATGGACCTTTGCAAAACAAGATTTAAGACTGTTACTTTTTTTCTTATTGATTGCAAGCTTAGTCGGATTCGGGGTGGGATACTTCTGGAGCTGTGTTTTTATTGCCTTCGTGCTGTTCTTTTTTCTACAGCTGCGCTCGCTTTATCTGGTCAATGAATGGATTTCCAACCGTCCTTATGATGTCCCGCCCAATCTGAATGGGATTTGGGGGGCATTGCTGTTCAATGTCTATCGCGCACAGCGTCAAGAACGTATTGTTCAAGCAGAAATGGTCGGCTTGATTGACCGTGCACAATCCTCTTTGGTGGCATTGGCCGAAGCTGTGGTCTTGATTGATGATCAACATCAAATCGAATGGTGGAACCCTGCTGCTGAAAAACTCTTGGGCATTAGTCCTTTGGATCGTGGTCGAAACTTATTGTCGATTTTACGCCAACCGAGTTTTATTGAATATTTTAACCATAGCGACCAGTCGCCAGATGGAATTCGTCTGCAAGCCCAGATGGATGAAGAGCGTTATGTACAAGTCAAACTGACCCGTTTCGGCGGGGAAAGTCGTCTACTGGTTGCCTATGACACCACACGGGTACATAACCTCGAGCAAATGCGCAAAGACTTTGTCGATAATATTTCACATGAATTACGTACACCGCTAACCGTACTGAGTGGTTATATCGAAACCTTTATTGATCAAGATGACATTACCCCGCGCTGGAAACGGGCTTTTACCCAGATGCAGTCCCAAACCAAGCGTATGAATGCTTTGGTAAATGACTTGCTGCTGTTATCCAATTTAGAAAACAATAAAAAAGTCGCGAAAAATCAGATTATTGATATGGCCAATCTGATGAACCAGATCTTTGATGATGCGCGTGCCTACAATCTCGATTATGGTCATACCTTAAATCTGGATATTGATAGCCATTGTGATCTGATTGGTTCCGATATCGAAATTGCCAGTGCCTTTAGTAATCTGATTACCAATGCCATTAAATACACCCCTGCGGGTGGAATCATTACCATCGGCTGGCATGAGGATGGTGACCATGCCTACTTTACCGTACAGGATAATGGGATCGGAATTAATCCCAAACATTTACCGCGCTTAACCGAGCGTTTCTATCGTGTTGATAGCGCGCGTAGCCGTCAGACAGGTGGTACAGGCCTAGGCTTGGCAATTGTAAAACACGTGTTAATGCAACACGGCGCCCATTTGGAAATTATCTCAAAGGAAAATGAAGGTTCAACTTTTACTGCAGTATTCCCGAAAGAACGTCTGTACCGCATGATTTAAACCAGACAGGGAACTGCCAAGTTCCCTGAAATATGATGTGATCATTCCACTAAAACAATATAATAAATTGTTGTTTCATTTCATCATTTCTACTTTTATCGATGTATTTCTCATGCTAAACACACCTTTTCTTCGTGCATGTGCCCTCTTGCTTGGGCTCGGCACGCCTTTGGCGATTCATGCTGCTCCGACAGATCCACTGATTGGAACGTGGAAAGTCGTGGATGAACGTACTGGTTCTTACCTGTCTGATATCGTGATTCGCAGACATTCTGCCACTGAACAATACAGTGCCGTGATTGTCAAAATGTATCCTTCTGCCAAGGAAGCTGCGCCGACTTTATGTAGCGCATGTACGGGTACCTTAAAGAATCAGCAGATCATCGGGATGGAAGTATTAACTGGCCTGAAAATGCTCAGTCAAAATGAAGAATTTGGGCAGGGTGTTTGGCTCAACCCCTATGACGGACAGAAATACCAGCTGAATGCGCGTTTAAGCAAAACCGGCAAAATGCTCAGCATCAATGCCAAAAACCCAAGCAATAATAACTTTCGCAACATGACTTGGATTCGTCTATAAGCGTCTGCCTTACTTGCTACAAAATAGATAAAAATCACATAAAAAAGAGTATATTTTATCTACTCTTTTTTATCATTTTAACCATCAGCTAGCACATCAAGAACTGGTTTTAGCATTCAGCGCTGTCGGCTCAAGCAAATGGCTGGGTAAACCAAAAATATGGTCAAAAAAGTAATTATAAACAAAGGTATAACATGGAATTAGCAGCATCAAGCTAAAATCCAGCAAGAAAGCTTTCAGCAAACTGATCTGCATCCACCAGGCAATGAGGGGAATCAAAATCATCACCAAGACAATTTGAAAACCAATCGCATGTGCCACACGTCTGAGTACCGTACGTTTCTTAGAGCTCTGCTGCTTTTCCCACATCTCAAATACAGCGTTATAAAAGAAATTCACCGTCACTGCGATCACCGCAATCAAGATTGATAACGGCCCTGTATGACTCATAGTGGTGCCTGAAAGCACGGCTAACACCATCGCACAGATAAAAAAGCTGAACACTTCATAGAAAAACACGTAGGTGACTCTTCTCTTGGTTCCTTGCATAACCACACCTTGAAATCAATAATGAGTGGATTTTACGCTTTAAATTTGATAAAAAAAGTCAATCGTTATCAGCTCTACTGACAAGGAAGTAACCATGAAGCTCAGTCGTGAACAACTCGAATTGATTCTTGAGATTATTGACCGAGGTAATTTTTCCGCAGCGGCACGTGCCTTGAATCGTGTGCCTTCAGCCGTCAGTATGTCGATTGCCAATCTCGAAGCAGAGTTGAATTTAAAATTATTTGAACGCAGTAAAAATCATCTTGCCCCCACCGAAGTTGCACTCTCGATCGAACCGCATGCCCGGTTAATTCTGACCAAGTTGCGTCAGCTTGACCTGCATCTGACCGAGCTTTCAACGGGTCTGGAAACCAATCTCTGCATTGGGATTGCCGCGGATGTCAATCAAAAGTTTCTATTGGCAGGAATTGAACAGTTAATTCAACGCTATCCCTTACTCAATATTGAAATGGTCAGTGCCCCGCAACAGGAGCTCAAGACACGATTGCACAATAACGAGATTGATCTGTATATTGCCTATAGTTCATCGCAACTCGATAATAATGAACGCTTTCGTTTATTGGGCATGGAACAATTTGTCGCGGCGGTTTCACCCAAAGATGCACAACAGCTCAAAGCCCAGAATAAGAATGAACTCACCATGCTGTCTGAACTCAGACAAATTATTGTAGCCAGTAAACATTATCCACTGCCTGATAGTCGAGTACTGGTCTCAGATTCATGCTGGTATAGCGATAATTTATCTATAGCCATTGATATGGTGGAACAAGGGCTCGGTTGGGGCAATTTCCCCCTCTCCGTAGTACAAGCACATTTTGCCAAACAGAGTCTGGTACGCTTGGCCTTTCTCGATACCACCAATGGACTAGATATGCCGATTCATGCCATTTGGCCAGCATATAAACCTTTGAGCAAATCCATGCAATGCTTGATTGAACTGTGGGAAAAACAAATCAATCTCACATAAAAAAAGCCCGACATCCAAGTCGGGCTTTTTCGTATTCCTTTCACTAGATACAACTCCTGTCATATCTCACGTCCTGATGCACAAACTTATCATTCTTGTTTTATGTTTTGGAACGTCCTGTTCCTGATGAGTTCATATTAGGCAATTCTGCCTTGGCTGAAAATGGGACATTGCCCCTAATCGATGTAAGAAAAAGCGTACATCACTGAGCTGCTCATCATTTAAAAAAGTAACTCAGAATAGCGATATAAGTCTCGTGAATGTATCAATCTCCCCATAAATCAATAGTCTGTTCTGTCTTCATTACGCCCATATAGTGATCATAGCTTTGTGCCAGTAGACAAATCACTACAGCAGCAATCAAGGTCAAAATCTTATTTCTCATTGTCATCGTCAGCGACCTGAATCAAGGATCTATAAAAAAGGTATAAGATTTCTCTCATCTCATCTAATATAGAAAAAACAAGCACTGATCTAATTTTGAGATATGTGGACCTTCAAACAATTTAATTATCTAATCACGATTGTAGAAACTGGGGGCTTTATTGCTGCCTCGGAGAAGTTGTTTATTGCTCAATCTGCCCTGAGCAGACAAATTAAAAATTTAGAAGAAGAAATCGGTTTTGAAATTTTTGATCGATCTGAAAAGAAAATTAGACTCACACCTGCAGGTGAAGCACTGTATAAAAGTTTAAAAAGCAATATTGATCATTTAAAAAGTTCCATTGTCAGCGCCCAAAGTATCAGTCGAGGTGAAGATCGAATCATTAAAATTGCCCATTCCAGCAGTATTGTGTTGGATCAAAGCAAGCTGGAAATTTTTGAACAGCTTTGTGATCGTCATAACATTGATATCGAAATGAATACCCTATCCTCTGAATTACAGCTCGAATATTTATTGAATGGCAGTATAGATCTGGGCTTTATTCGACCGCCGATTTATCACAATTTAAATGACGTCAATACCATCAGTTTATATACCGCACCTTTATATGTCGCTGCCCATATTTCAGATCCATTTTTAAGTGAAAAAGAAAGTATCTCGATCCGTGAGTTGGCGTCCTTAAATTTTGTCTCTGTTCCGCATAAAGCACGTGGTGGTTTAAGTTATTTGGCAGCCAATTTATGTTTGGTGAATGGTTTTAGTCCAAAAAGAACCCGAATTTATTCAAGAAAAAGGTCTCAATTGGAACTGGTCGCCAATGGCTTTGGCATTTGTATTGTGCCTGAAGAATTTAAAGTAATTTTGCCGAGCGATGTCAGACTGATTCCCCTTCAAGATAAAAACACACTTAGCGAAGTAAAACTCATCTGGAAAAAAGATGAAGACCCGATCATTAATAGCTGTGCAGACGCGATTCATGCCTATTACAGTTCCAAGCAGATGAACTTAAAAACTTACTGAGTTTTAGCTCAAATGAAAAAAGCCCGACATCCTGTCGGGCTTTTTCGTATTCCTTTCACTAGATACAACTCCTGTCATATCTCACATCCTGATGCGCAAACTTATCATTCTTGTTTTATGTTTTGGAACTTCCTGTTCCTGATGAGTTGATCTTAGGCAATTCAGCTTAGGTTGAAAATGGGACATTGCCCTGAATTGCTGTAAGCAAAAACGTACAGATAAGGTTAGAGCTTGGCAAAATATATCAAAACTGCTCAAAAAAGGGCCTGCTTGTATCTAATTCGGATCTTTGCTGTTTTTTTTAGTATGTTTGAAAAAATAAACTATTGATTTAATTTATATTTTTTAAGCGAGTTTCTCATAACGCTCATTATGTTAAATAGTTTATATAACCCGGATCCTGCTTAAGCCGATGATTCCTTAATTTGAATTGTTGGCTTATTTTGATGGGTTAATTGATATGCGCATAGCGAGGCATAAATTCCTCCAAGAAATCCATGAATACTACGTGCTTTACTCGTCACTAAATTGTATTGCCCCTTCAATAAACTGAATAATGTTTCTATCTTATTGCGTTGTCTTAGGTGATATTCATCTGATGCACAGAGTTGAATAGCCTGCATATTCTTTCGATGATAAGTAATTAAATCAATACCTTGATCTTTCAATCTGATTTTTAATTCTTGGCTGATGTAACCTCGATCCCCGTAAAGTTTTGCTTCTATACCAGCAACCAATTGCTCAACCATTTTTATGTCAGCAACATGTCCATTCGATAAAGCAGAACAGGCAATTTCACCAAATTGATTCATCGCAATATGTAATTTACAGCCATAAAACCAGCCCATTGAGCTTCTACCACGTGATGCAATTTGGACTAATGATTTATGACGCTGAATCCGTTGATTTTTACAAACTGGCAGAGTTGTTGAATCAATCCATAAATATTGTGTAGTTTGGTCTTTCATCAGCGCCACATGTAAAGCGTGTAGGGCCAATTGGTGCATATTGATCAGATGAATCATCCTTTGATAGCAAGGCAAGTACTTAAATAAATGGCTTTTATCTTCTTTTAACCAGGTGAAAAAGGCTTTGAAATTATTGAAATGAGAGCATTTGTACCAAATGGCAATAAAGCAGATTTCTGAAATTTTGAGTTGAGCAGTTCTGATTCTTAAGGAACCACAGTTTTGTTTGAGAAACTCCCAATAAGTTGATTCAAATTTAAGAAAAAAATCATCAATTACGCAGAATAATTCGGTACTATTGAACATCAGGACTAGAGTTGTGAGTTTGGTGTGGTAACTCAACTGATGGCTCTAGTCCTCTTATTTTTCAAGTCAATTTCTTATCCGCGATTCGGGTTATATAGGGAAAATAATAAATACATTTTCCCTATATAAAATGATTACTTAACTATTAAATAGCATTCTTACATCTTCTAAATGCTTTTTAATTTCATCATAGCTTAAGTCATGAGTAGCATAGGAAATTAAGGTTTGAGCAGCACTGATAACAAATTTGTCATTATTTGAAATTTTCATTCCCCCATTTTGGAGTTGAGCTGAAGTTTTTTCGATAATAGTGTTTAGTTCTGGCACAGTAACAAAGTTATTTGTAGCAAATCTTTTTTTACGACAAACAAGAATTGCATCAATACTGATAGGCTCTTTAGCTGAAGTTTTAGGGCTAGCAGAACGTTGCTCAGCATGAACTGCATGTGCTGTAACAATAGCTAAACCAGCTTTATTTATAGCTTCATAGATTGCGGCCCATCCTTCAGCACGTGAATGATGAAAACTAAATGCAAGGATTCCTTCATCTTTTAGAACACGACAAGCTTCACTAAATACCGAAGATAATTGATTTGAAAATATCCTTGGGTCATTGTGCTGAACTTCTCCTGGATGAGATGAATCTATAGATGACATCCAGTCATAACGATCACGTAAAACGGGAGACAACCAGGCAAAGAAGAAATCACTCAGTTCAGAATAATGTACAAAGTCAAAATATGGTGGATCAGTAATAACTGCATCTACAGTTTTTTTTGGTAATGGCAGTTTTGAACTATCTCCGTTCAGAATTAGTACTCCATGTTCTTGACGCTTTAATTCTTCCCAGTTTTCTACACGCTGAGCTGTAATTGGATTACTTACGATAACTTTATTAGAGCCTATCCGCTCACCAAACATGTCATATTTAAACTCTATGTCAAAGGGAGTATCTAAGTAACGTTTAGCTCGTAATAATCGAGATTCGAATAAAGTACTGAATGTCCCACTGCTTCGATTAGTTCCCCAAATGGAATTCTCTAGTGGGGTGCGCTCAGGCTTTAATATATGGTTTGAAAACATATGGCGGACAGCACCAGTTCCCTCACCTTTAAAACTACAGAAAAGGTTGTTGAATTCCAATGTACTGGAGAATAGACAAAGGATCTGCTCCTGAATTATTTGATCTTTTATATTTAAGATTTCCTGTAAGAGTAATCCCAAGCAAAGCAGTTGACGAGAGTTAAAAAAATCACGCCATTTAATATAGTTATAACCTCGTGCTTGGTCTGTATTATGACCAGGACGAACCTCTGTTTGAGGTAGTGGAAGGCTTTCTATATTTAGTCTTTTTTCAGCTTCATCATATAAATCAAAGTCTTCTGGAGTAGCTTTTAAATAGATTTTTGAACCGTCCTTACGCAAAGCCATTAATGCATACATACGTTGCTTTGGAGGAGAATTCTTAGGTATTAAATCTTTAACTTTATATTTTGTTCCATCCTTTGCCGTTATGTTCTGACCACTAGCAGGACCTTTTTGTGGGTTGAAAATATACGCACAACTTTTACAACATAATTCAGTCGAGTCATATCTATCTTCTAGTACTTCCCAGCAACTAGGGCAGACAATTTGAGCTTTTGGTTTTTTTTTCGGATAAGCATCTTGCGAAAAAACATAACGTGAAAATAGCGGAATTACTTCATTATCAGGAGTCGTTACTGTTTTAACCCAAAAGTAATATAGAACAGGGATTTTTTCACCAGTTAATGGATCTCGAGTTTGATAATAGTGTCGAATTTTAGGAGCTACTGTTTGCTCTAAGTATTCAAATGCAGCATGTAAATCTGCTTCAGCAGCTGGTGTGAACGCTTGACGAACTAAAAAAGTGCTGATGGGGTTAATATCATTACCAATAGCCTTTGCACCAAGCTTTAATGCCTCTCCAAGAGAAGTTCCACTACCCATAAAAGGATCTAAAACCACTTTATCCTTTAAATTATGAGTCTTATAAAACTCTTCCCAAATATTAGTTCCTGGAGGAGTTAAAGCACCTATTGTGATAGCACGAAAGACTGAACCTAAGCGAGTAGCCCACCATTTATGAATATGGTAAATCGGGCGATTAATTTCTTTACGCCAACTCTCTTGTTCAGCAATCTGACTAATTTCAACTAGAGGAAATTGACCTTCTAGAGCTGTTGTTTCTGTATCCTGCATTGTTTTTGCAACATCTATCATTTACTAAGCAACTTCTTATCATCTTTTACTAAAGATGATTTATCTGCCATAAGAACTGGTTTATCAGTTTGGCTATATAAGCGATATGCAATAAATTTGTGTTCAGTTTTTCCTTTAGGATTCACACATCTTTCTGCCACTAAGTCATTTGTACGCAAATCGAAGTTATAGCCTACCACTAAGGAATTTGCTTCAACTCTAGTAAGTTGTCCGACCTCTTGGTATCGAATATCTGTTCCAAAGTCTTCTGGTAAAATTAAAGTTATTAATCCGGTAGTACCTTCTGTTAAAGCAAAAGGTGTCGGAGCAACATACATTTTCCGATCACGAATCATAATGTCGCCATAAGTACCGAATCCTTTAACATTTTTATTTTTGTGGACGTAATTATGATCTGCATTTAAGAAGTCACCATGACATATGACTAAATCAACAACTGGATACTGTTTTTGATTACTATCACCGACAGAATAATCTGAAAGGTCTGCAGGATAACGGCCAAATACATAAAATATAGTACGGCCATTATGGAAACCTGTAGGCACTTGACTATTTGAGTCGTAGTCACGTTCACGACCTGGCCAGGCAAGTCCTTTAATTTCAAAACCTTCAGCTTTATTCACTAAACAGAAATCAGGATAAGTATTTCTTCCAGATCCTTCAAAGTAGATACCTAAGTTTTCAAGGCGTTTTTGAAACCAGTTTTGGAAATGAAATTCTTTATCTTTTGAAGAAATTGCTTCAATCAACTCACCATTTTGAATAGCTAAAACACATTGTTCAAAAACATCGAAAACTGTACTATCTTTTGACATAATCATCCTTATTATTAATAAATTCAAACACCTATCTAAATTAATAACATATTCTTAAAGGTTTTCAGAATAGTAGTTAATCTGGATCTTGAAATCTGGTGAATGGTAGAGGTAAACGTATTTTAGCCATAATATCTTTAGATGAGGATATGTATGAGAGAACATCACTTTGGAATATTAAATTTAATTTTTCTAAAATTAACATAATACGCCTTATGCGAAATACGTAAAAAACTCTTTAAATTTTAAAGAGCTTTTTAAAATCACATCTAAATTAAACCGAATGACCTAAACGCTCACCCATCACCACCGTCGAATTGGCTTTAAACTGCTCTTCCCAGACCATTTTATCTTTTTCAAATAAAACCACAGCGGTTGAACCTAGGTAGAAACGACCTAACTCGGCACCTTTCTCCAATTTCATTTGGTGATGCTGCAATTCAACTTTGCCAGATGGTTTTACTTTGCCTGTGGCAACCGTTTCAATACCCGCCACAATCATGGCGCCAACTAAAACCACCGCCATACGACCCAGTTCGGTATCAAATAAACACACCATACGCTCATTGCGTGCAAATAAACCTGGTACGTTTTCAGCCGTGGTTTGGTTAACTGAGAACAACTCACCCGGAATATATAAAGTTTCAGTCAATGTGCCCGCCAAAGGCATATGGACGCGGTGATAATCTTTTGGTGATAAATACACGGTTGCAAATTGACCCTCTTGGAAAGGCTTCGCTAACTGTGGATCACCAATCAATTTTTCGACTGAAAAGCTTTGACCCTTAGCTTGAAAAATATCACCCGCTTCAATTTTACCGAGCTGTGAAATCGCACCATCCGCAGGACAAACAATGCTATCCGCTTGTTCGTCAATTCCACGGATCCCCTCTTTTAACGCACGGGTAAAAAATTCATTAAATGACTTATATTGCAGTGCATTGCTTTGCGCCGCAATACTCATATCAATGCCATATTTTGCTTTGAATGCCTGAATCACAGCAGTTTTTACCAAGACATTTTCACTTGCGGCAACCTTACCGACAACACGACTCAGTTGATGTTGCGGCACAAGATTCTGTGCTTTGATAAAGAGTTGTTTTTTTAAATCTGCTGCAAAACTCAAGACGGTGACTCCCCTGAAATAATAGGACTATCGAGGCGATTGCCCCATTCACTCCACGCACCATCGTAGGCTCTCACTTGCCAGTTGAGCAATCTTGCCAAAATATACGCCAAGCCAGAACGGTGATGAGACTGACAATACACCACCACAGGTTGTTGTAAATTAAAGCCTAATTGTTCTAAGCGTTGTTGTGTGCGTTCAAGCGGGTGTAATTTTAGATGATTTTCACGGTTTAGGGCAGTACTCCATTCAAAATGCAGTGCATTTGGGATGTGACCGCCGCGTCGCGCAGCCAAGCGCAAGCCTGTATATTCCTCGTTGGTACGGCAATCCCAGAGCTGAATATTGTCCTGTTCGACCTGTTGTAACAATTCGTGATATTCAATGCGATGCTGCTGTACCGTGTCTAAATCGATCAGGAACAGATCTGCAACAGGTTTTACGGGGTCGACTTCAGCCGTAGTCGGCAAACCTGCCCCCAACCAGCCATGAATCCCACCATTAATCAAACTGGTTCGATTAAAACCAAGGCAATGTAAGTTCCAGATTAAACGCCCTGCCCATGCGCCACCTTCATCGTCATAAACCACGACATGATGCTGAGGTGAAATATTCAGCTTCTCGATTAAAGCCTGTAAACCTGCTAAATCAGGCAATACCCCACTGGCTTGTTCTTGTTGTGCAACCAGAAATTTAGGTTGTAAATGCATTGCATGAGGGATATGCAGTTGTTCATACACCGATGCTCGGCTTAAATCGACAATTCGAATCAATTCGCTGCCTAAATAAGGCACCAATTGTTCAGGCTCAATCAGTAAACCCAGTTTAAAATCTACGTCAGTCATTGTTATGCTGTTTTATCATCCGCATTGGGGGTGATTTTAGCATAGCCGACTTTTTATCTTTGTCTGATTTTTTGCATTCGTTTAGCAGAAAAGAAGATATAGCGAAGTTAAATAATTGAATTTTCATTACAGAGTCTTACTGTGTTCTCATCCTATTTCGGGATAAGCCTTCGGCTCGACCTACTTTTGTTTCGACAAAAGTAGGCAAAACCATTGTCATCCACAAAACCTGTTCACTTCTTTCATCTATTTAGCTATATCGCAAAAAAGGTTTCTTGCTTATATCACGCAGGTTGTGGATGACGTTTACGCGTATCGAATTAAAGTTATAAAGTCTCACTTGTTTCTTCAATCTCAAACACCTGACGCAAATACGCCAAGAAAGTATCATTATCGGTCATGGTCTTCCCTGGACTATCCGAAATTTTCGCCACCGACTGACGATTACACTCCACCAGTTTCAACACAATATTCAAAGGCTTCTGCCCCATATCGTTGGTTAAATTGGTACCAATCCCAAAACTCACTTGGAAACGATCTTTAAAATATTGATGCAATAACCAGGCTTTTTCCAAATTCAGACCATCACTAAAGGTCAACATCTTGGTCTTGGTATCAATCTTGAGTTTGCGATAATGCGCATACGCCTTATCACCCCATTCATACGGGTCGCCACTGTCATGACGTAAGCCATCAAACAACTTGGCAAAATACAAATCGAAATCACGCAGGAAGGCATCCATACCGACCACATCGGTCAGAGCAATGCCCAAATCACCGCGATATTCTTGTACCCATGCTTCCAAAGCAGCTTTTTGGAAATTACGCAAACGCACATCAAGTGCCTGAAAAGCCTGTAGGAATTCATGTGCCATGGTACCAATCGGACTAATCCCCAATTGCTTGGCCAGTAATACATTACTGGTGCCGCGAAAGACTTTCGGTGCAACAGCCTGAAAGGCTTGGACCACATGTTTCTGCCATGCAAAACTATAACGACGGCGTGTGCCAAAGTCAGACACTAAAAAGGGTGGCTCTTTATCTTGTTGTTCTTGGGCATAATGTTGTAACTGCAACAGTTTTTGTTGCAGACGGCGTTCACCCTCGGCCAAAACCTCATCGCTACGGATACGACGGAAATATAATTCATTGACGATGGCCAAGACAAAGATTTCAAACATCATCGCCTGAACCATAGGGCCTTCAATTCGGATATCCAAGCGTCCAGCCTCATCAATACTGGCCTGAATAAAACGACGTTTTAACTGGAATAATTCGAGGTAATCAACAAAATCACTTTTAATAAAACGCAATGAACGCAGGTATTGTAATTCATCTTCTGCAAAGCGCAGTTCACAGAGCAAATCCAGTTGCTGATTCAAGTCATCTAAAATATCAACTAAGGGATAAACCGTGTCTTCTAAATTGCGGCAACGAAATAAATAAACACTATGTGTTTGCGGAAACTGATGCAACACCACCTGTAACATGGTGAATTTATATAAGTCGGTATCCAGCAAAGATTGAATAATGGGTGTAGACATGACTGACTTAGGATCTATTCTATTTCAAGCATTAAAGCATACTTTTAGCCAGAAATGAGGCTGTCTACGACGATGGTTATTGTTCTTGTCATAATCTTGCCTGGAGTCTTTTTAAATTCAAATAGTTAAGCAATATCCTAGCTCACTCCGAACTAGCAGGCTGGATTTCCTGCAACTGTTTCAGTTGCCCAAACTCAATCGCAAACTGCTCAGCGGTCAGTTGACCTGTTTTCACAGCATGAGTATCACAATCCACCCGACGCAATTGCTTGGCAATGCTCCATTCAGCTTTGACAATGGCTCCCATCAATGCCGTATGTCCTCGCTTATCCCGAAGACAGCGATTGGCATTTTGATCCAGCAACAGCTGAACCGCCTCTTTCTGTCCGTAATAACTCGCCATCATCAATGCGGTGTAACCTGAGTGATCTTGGATATCAATTGGAAAGCCATGCTTTAAAAATTCTTGTAAAACTTCAGTATTGCCCACTTTTGCTGCTGAAAAGAACAGCTCAATCACCTCTTCTGAGCCGTTTACCGTAGTCGATGCTGGGTTCGCATAACTCGAGATGGATAAACTACTGCACACGATACAAATTGCACAGACTGTCGCTCTTAAACCAATCATCACAACATCCTCTGAATTTAAAAAGGAGTGCCTGTAACACTCACCCTAGGTGCAGGAAAGGCGATTGAGGTTACAGGACTTGCTGGGGGTAACAATGATGGCACCTGTTACCACATGCTCAACGTATTATTGGTCTTGCAATTGTGCTGCTTTGGCCTGCACATTTTTAAGGTTAACATTGAGCGACTTGGCTAAACGCGTTCCATAGTCGGCGTCTGCCTTATAGAAGTAAGACAGCATGATGGTCTTGGTTTCCATATCCTTAACTTGGCCTAAATCCGCAGTCAGGTTACGAATCAAGTCATTCTTTTCCGTTGCCGAATAACTCCGATATAACTCGCCCGCCTGTTTAAATGGCTGCTGTTTTTGAATCGCATGCTGCATCACTGTTCCTTGTAAAGGTGTAGCAACCGCACGTGCACTCTCAGTTGAAGGCTTTGGTTCAATCGTACTTGGCTCATAATTGACATGCGACTCAGTCTGTCCCATGTTCATCGCCCCTTCCTGATTATTGTTATTCACCGCGACACGAGGGCGATTTACAGGAATTTGCTGATGATTGGCGCCTAGGCGATATAACTGTGTATCCGAGTAAGAGAAGACACGACCTTGCAGTAAACGATCTTCCGATGGCTCAATACCCGGGATCAAATTGCCTGGAGCAAACGCAGATTGCTCAGTTTCCTGAAAGAAGTTCTTTGGCATACGATTCAGGGTTAAGGTTCCGACTTTGACTTCAGGCACCAGATCATTCGGCCAGATTTTGGTTGCATCTAATGGGTTGAAATCAAATTTATCGAGGTCTTTGGGATCAAGTACCTGAATATACAGATCCCATTTTGGATAGTTACCTGCATAAATGGTTTGGTACATATCATTGGTCAAATGACTCCAGTCACGACCTTGTACTTCTTTGACCTGATCTAAGTTTAGACCTTTCACGCCTTGTTTAGAACGCCAGTTAAATTTGACGTATTTATATTCACCTTTATCGTTATAAAGCTTAAATGCATGTACGCCAAAACCATCTAGGGTACGGTAACTTTCTGGTGTCCCCAAATTGGAATAGACATAGGTCAACATATTAATCGACCACGGCTGACTCTTTAAGAAATCAAAAATTCGGTTCGGATCTTGAACGTTGGTGACCGGATCAGGCTTCATCGCATGGACAAAGTCTGGAAACTTGATCGCATCACGGATAAAGAACACAGGGAGGTTATTCCCGACCAAATCCCAATTCCCCTGTTGAGTATAGAATTTCACGGCAAAACCATGCGGGTCACGCGCGGTTTCTGGCGAACCTTTAGGATGAATCACGGTCGAGAACCGAACAAATACGGGAGTGGTTGTTCCTGCTTTAAACATAGAAGCAACGGTCAGATCAGAAAGATCTTTGGTCGCCACAAAATCACCATAAACCCCTGTACCACGGGCATGCACCACACGTTCTGGGATACGTTCACGGCCGAAACGTTGCAACTTCTGAATCAGCTGAACATCTTGCAACAAGGTTGCACCATTGGCACCCGCTGTCATTGAGTTTTGATTGTCACCAACAGGTGCACCATTGTCTTTTGTTAAAGGAGCTGCATACGCTGTGCCGAGCATTGCCGCCATTATTGTGAATAAAAATGTTCGCTTAAACATACTGTTAAATCCAAAAATCTAAATACCTTTCCTGCACGGCAACTATACAAAGATTTTAACAATAGATAAAAAGATAATTTTAATAAAACAAATCGAAAAATAAGATCATGGAAAATCTCCTCATTTTTCAAGCTCGATGTAAAGCCGCTGAATCTGCTAGACTGCGACATCTCTACCAGACAAATTTTCACTTTTCTATGCGTGCATTAATTCAACGTGTCCTCGAAGCCAAAGTTGTCGTTGAGGGCCAAACTACAGGTGAGATCCAACACGGCCTCTTGGTGTTTTTAGGCTTAGGTAAAGAAGATAACCTTGAAAAAGGCCAAAAACTGATTGATAAGATTCTGAAATATCGGATTTTTGATGATGAGCAAGGCAAAATGGGCTGGAACCTCAGCCAAGCCAATGGTGGCCTGCTACTGGTCTCACAATTTACCCTAATGGCTCAAACCCAGAAAGGCTTGCGACCAGACTTTGGCCCCGCAATGCCACCTGCCGAGGCGCAAGCCTTATATGAGCAACTGGTTGACTATGCCCGTCAACAGTTCAATCAGGTACAAACAGGTATTTTTGCGGCCGATATGAAAGTTCATTTAATCAATGATGGCCCGGTGACGTTTAATCTGGAAGTTGAATAATCATAAAACATAAAAAAACTCCCGAGAGGGAGTTTTTTGATTACAGCTCTTTTATTATTTGCCAGTTTTTTCTTTAATAAATGCACGTGCCTGACGAATTTTCTCTTTTACCGGTTTTGGCACTTTGGGTGGAATCAATTTTGCCGCTTGGTTAAACCAAACCAATAAGCTAAAGTCACCTTCCATTTTGATACTGCCATCTTGCATCCCCGTCATAAATGCAGTGGGGTCACCCTTAATGAGAGTCTTGACACCTTGCTCACTTGAAGCAAATTGCAAAATGAAATCTGCTTGTTGCGGGCTGCCTGCAACGGTATCAATTTTGCCATGATTCACAATAATCTGACGTGCAAAACCTAAATCTGTACCAATTTGAATACGAAATTCACGATCATGCACCAATTCAATAAACTTCGGACTTGTACGTGCCAATTGCTTCATCCGTAGCGCCAAACCTGCCACCAACAAATCAAGTGGATCAGTGCTGACATCAACGATAGGTAACTTAACCACAGGTAAAGAAGAAAGCTTCATGACAATTATGCCTACAGTATAATGATGAAAATTAAGACAACAGTATCCTAGCACAATTGTAGAGTTGTCTGTAAAAGCTTTGTTGCAGAAAATTAATACAAAAAAGGCATGCTGAGCATGCCTTTTTTGCTGTTCAAATTATTATGATTTATCGGCTAGAACATTGTTGCTGATCATCCTTATATACAGGTGTATGTTCAATATACTGGCGATTTGCCAATTGCTTTTGTGCTTGTTTATCTTCACGTAAAAGAATAAATGTAACCGTCATCATCGCGAGGCTCAAGGCAGTCAGATAACTATAGGCCACGGACATATCGAATATGGTTTGCGCACCAAAGCGTACCACCTCTAACAGTCCCCAGCACAACATACCCGCCAACATAAAACCTAACCAACGACGATAAGGAGAAAAGAAAACAGCAATAATTGCGACAGCGATTAAGCCAAATCCAACCAACATGGTGAAATTCGCTGCTTCCATAGAAACCTCCGTCTAAAAAAGGGTGGTCTGCAATTGTGTTCAGACCTCTATTTTGTTCTGTAATCTCAAACAGTACTTGGTGTTGCATTAACGTCTTTATGCATTATGGAGGGTTTTTTTTAGAAAAGAAGAGCCTGAAATTAACCTTACGACATAAGCTGTCGCAATATGCTTTTGTCATTACATTTTTTAAAATTACAAAAGTCCTCAATCTCCATATAGCATCAATTGCGGCGTGTCATTACAAAAAAATATCGTTGTTTTATGCCCTAAAAACTTTTTCAGATTTTTTTATTGTTGTTTTTCTATACATTTAGACATAAATATGACGGAATAGTGACGTCCTGAAAATCAATAAGGCCGCTTTAAAAAGCGGCCTTATTTAATACATGAATCATGGTTTTAAGCGCGATTTAAATCTTTGTCATGCATACCCAACAAATACAAAACACCATCTAAACCCACACTTGAAATCGCTTGATTGGCATTTTGACGAACCAGCGGTTTGGCACGGAACGCAACGCCTAAACCTGCAATTGAGAGCATTGGCAAATCATTGGCACCATCACCAACGGCCATGGCCTGCTCAAGTGAAATGCCCATCTTCTCGGCCAATTGACGCAGGAGTTCAGCCTTACGTGCACCATCTACAATTGCACCTTTGACCTCACCTGTCACCACACCGTTTTCGACATCCAGAATGTTGGCATGGACTTCATCAATTCCCAATTTGGCTTGTAAATACTCCGCAAAATACTGGAAACCACCGGACAGGATTGCGGTTTTATAACCCAATGCTTTCAGCGTTGAAATCAGACGCTCCGCCCCTTCAGTCACCGTTAGACGTTCTGCAATTTTAGGTAAAACCGATGCATCTAGACCCTTGAGCAACGCAACACGGGCACGGAAACTTTGCTGAAAATCAAGCTCACCCAACATCGCACGTTCAGTGATTTCAGCGACCTGAGCCCCCACGCCTGCTTCTAATGCCAGCTCATCAATCACTTCTTGCTCAATCAAGGTCGAATCCATATCAAAGCAAACTAAACGACGATTGCGGCGATAGGCATTATCTTCTTGTACCGCCACATCAATATTGAGTTCACCCGATAAACTGAGGCAGGCCGCTCGCATGGCTTGTGCATCGAGCATCTGTCCACTCAGACCAAATTGTACACAGGCACGGCGTGGGAATGCAGTTTCAACATCAAGCTCTAAACGACCCGATAATCGCGTAACCGTTTCAATATTGAATCCTTGACCTGAAACAATTTGAGTGACGGCTTGCAAATGTGCAGCCGTCAGTTCAGGCGCCAGTGCGGTGACGATATAGCGTGTTCGTCCACCTTCACTCACCCATTGATCATATTCTGCGTTGGAGATTGGTTTAAATCGCACAGTTAAGCCAATATCATGTGCTAAAATCAGAATCTCTTTCATTGCTAATGCAGTTGCAGTCTCATTATCCGAAGCAACAACAATCCCAAGGGTAAGTTGATTATGGATAACGGCCTGACCTACATCGAGTATTTGCAAAGAATGTACGGATAGTACTTGCATTAATCGAGTAAACTGATTCGGTTGATCTGGTCCTAGAAAGGATATAAGAATGATTTCTCGCATGAATTGACTCGTGGTTGAGCGACAACTATTGTAAGAATCATAACATAACCCATGAATCTATTTGCCTTGGAAGTTTAACTTGAATGCGCCTCGCCAAGGGCTATTTGCTAGCCTACTGATCGTAAGTTTTGCATTGCATACCTTTTTATTGGTGATTGCAACGACACATCAACTCAATGAAAATCGCGCCAGCCAAGGCCAGCTGATGACCAGTCAGTTAGTGGCAGATACGCTTTCCGAATTGGAACCAGCCAATACCGTTTCATTGGCATTGGTGGCCAATCGCTATGCAACCAACCCAAGTGTTGCATCCATTCGCATTTTGGATGCCAATAAACAAGTACTGGCAACCAGCGGTATGGCCAAAACCCGCCAAGGTGAAGTGTTTGTGCGCGATGCACTGCAAAATGAAAAAAAAGTAGGTACAGTTGAAATCACCTTAATCCAACCGAGCATCGGTGAAATCCTACGGACTCAATGGCTGGCTATTTTAGTTTCTTTATTTATTCATGGTCTGATTTGGTTGGCTTATCGTGCTATTGCGCGCCCAACCCGCAGTGAATACCTTGCAAAAATCAATCAGGAAAATCATCTCAAACATGAGATTCAACGCCTCACTCAAGCACTCGCACTTGAAAAACAGAATGCAGTGACTTTAGTTGCCCAAGCGCAACAACAGGCAAAAGCCCAAGCCAAACCCCGTATTGAAAAAAATCCAGTTGAGCCAATCACGCTGGACGATCAGGCTTTGGCACTTAATATCCAGTTTTATGACCCTAAGCAGTTGCTCAACAGTGTCAACCAATCTGTTTCTGTGCCTTATTTCAAACTGTGCCAACTGTTCTTGGACAAAAGTATTGATCTGTGTGCCAAGCATTATCAAATTGATGCTGCCCAAATTCAGGTGGTACAAGAATTTAATGCCGACGGTGCAAGCTTGGCCACCACTTCGGAAAAAGCCCATGCACTTGAGTGTCTAATGATGGTCGGTGCTGTTTTCCAACTCCTGGCCGATGTACTGTATAAACGTTATCGTGAAGATAAACGTTTTGCCTTGCAAACCCGCGGGGCTGTTGCCAGTGCTGTCGATGCCATGCAATTAGATGCACTTGAAGCCGCAAAACGTTTGGCACAGCATTTACATGCCAAAGAAGCTGCTTTGCATTTAAACCATGAGCAACTGAAAACGATTCAGAACAACTATGAATTGGTGGCAATGCCAAACCCGAGCAATATTATGACCCGTCATGCGTTCATGATTAACGGCATGAATGAAGAATGTGCAACGCTGGCTCAAACTTTACGCACTGAAATTTTAATGGGTAAAAAAACCAGAGCTTCCACAGAGTTTGAATAAGCCTCGGCTTGACTTCTTCTAGCTCCACAGTTGAGTGATTAAAAATACAAGGCTTTGTCTCAATACAAAGCCTTGTATTTTTTCTCAGCACCCAAATATTAATGCTCTACTGGGGTAATCACCATCTGCACAACACGAAATGCCTTTGCAGGCTAAAGTGTTGCTTTGAAATTTGGCGCCCCTGTCTTTTTTATTGCTAAAGAAGCACAGGCGAAATTTTTTAAAATGCGGTAAACTATGCCAGATTTATCGAATACTAGTGCCTGAAAAGGCAACATCAAAGGTGAAAGCGAATGCCGCTGAGTCGTGTTGAAGAGCTTGTCGCAGATATTCGTGCAGGCAAAATGGTCATCCTCATGGATGATGAAGATCGTGAAAATGAAGGTGATTTAGTCATCGCTGCAACGCATGTTCGTCCAGAAGATATTAACTTCATGATCACCCATGCACGCGGACTGGTCTGCCTAACACTGAGTCGTGACCGTTGCAAACAGCTCAACTTGCCATTGATGGTTGATCAAAATGGCGCACAACACGCGACCAACTTTACGCTCTCCATTGAAGCTGCGGAAGGAATCAGCACAGGGATTTCAGCAGCTGAACGTGCGCATACCATTCGCACTGCGGTTGCTGCACATGCCAAACCAAGTGATATCGTGCAACCAGGTCATATCTTTCCTTTGATGGCACAACCTGGCGGTGTATTGCATCGTGCAGGTCATACTGAAGCAGGCTGTGACTTAACCCGCCTAGCGGGTTTAGAACCTGCCTCTGTGATCTGTGAAATTATTAACGATGATGGCACCATGGCGCGTCGTCCTGATTTAGAAGTATTTGCAGAAAAACATGGCTTAAAAATTGGCACTATTGCGGATCTGATTCATTACCGCATGACCAATGAACAAACCGTTGAACGTCTGTCTCAAGAAAGCATTGAAACCGAATACGGCGCATTTGAACTGTATAAATACCGTGAAATCGGTAATCCAGACATTCATGTGGCGTTGGTGAAAGGTGACCCAAAGCAAGGGGTGACCACGGTCCGTGTTCATGGTTTCAGCCCAATTCGTGACTTATTAAAACTCAATAAAGCCGATGGTTCATCTGCCTGGAATTTAGATCATGCAATGAAAACCATTGCAGCAAGTGATCGTGGTGTGTTGGTGTGGATTGGTCAGGATCATCTGGAAGATTTAGGGCCTGCACTGAATAGCTTAAATCAGCCAAAACCGCTGAAATCCAATGCAGCATTATCCCATCAATACCAGACGATTGGTGTCGGTGCACAGATTCTACGTGATTTAGGTGTTGAGAAGATGAAGCTGCTCAGCTCGCCGCTTCGCTTCAATGCCTTATCCGGATTTAATTTAGAGGTAGTGGAATACATCACTGCCGATCAAATCACAGCAAAATAATCGAGGTTGCTATGGCAATTCGCCGAATTGAAGGTTTATTACATCTCGCAAGCGAAGGTCGTTATGCGATCTTAGTCGGTCGTTTCAACAGCTTCGTGGTTGAACATTTACTCGAAGGTGCAATCGACACCTTAAAACGTCATGGTGTTGCAGAAGACGCGATTACCGTGATTCATGCACCTGGTGCATGGGAACTGCCAATCGTTGCAAAAAAACTTGCTGCATCAAATAAATTTGATGCCATCATTGCTTTAGGTGCAGTGATTCGTGGTAGCACACCACATTTTGATTTTGTTGCAGGCGAATGTGCAAAAGGTTTAGGTGTGGTTGCACTTGAAAGCACAATGCCGGTGATCAATGGTGTCTTAACCACAGACAGTATTGAACAAGCAATTGAACGTTCTGGTACGAAAGCAGGTAACAAAGGTAGCGAAGCTGCATTGACTGCAATCGAAATGGTTAACTTATTAAAGGCAATTTAAAGCATGTCGCAAACACTTCAGGCCGCTTATGCAGCGAAACGCAAAGCACGTCGTTTTGCTGTACAAGGGATTTATGAATGGCAAATGAGTCATAACCCAGTCCATGAAATTGAAGCACGTACCCGTGTTGAAAATGCCATGCACAAAGTTGACCTTAACTATTACCATGAATTGCTCACTCAAGTGGTTGCTCAACATGAAGCTTTAGATGAGTTACTCATCCCTGTACTTGACCGTGAGTTAAATGCCCTGGATGGCGTAGAACTTGCCACTTTACGATTAGGTGCCTATGAACTCCGAGATCACCTCGAAGTTCCGTACCGCGTTGTACTTGATGAAGCGATTGAGCTAGCTAAACACTTTGGTGGTGCAGATAGTCATAAATACATCAATGGTGTATTAGACCGTCTTTCATCGAAGCTTCGTGAAGCTGAAAAACAACAAGCAAAATAATAGGCTTGTGTTACATGGCTGAGTTTTCAATTATCGAGCGTTACTTTCAGCGAGCATCCAATTCCGATGTGAGCTTGGGTATCGGCGATGACTCAGCCATCGTTACTCCCCCGCCCTTACAACAATTGGTGATCTGTGCAGATACGCTGGTTGCTGGACGACATTTCCCCCTAGATACCGCTGCCCATGCAATTGGCTGGAAAAGTGTGGCTGTCAATTTATCTGACTTGGCGGCAATGGGAGCAAAACCCCACAGTATTTTACTGGCGCTTAGCCTGCCCAGTATTGATCATGACTGGTTGACTGGCTTTAGTCAGGGTTTATTTGATTGCTGCGATCAATTTGCTGTGAGTCTGATTGGCGGAGATACCACTCAAAGCACTCAACTCAGCATTAGTGTGACCGCTTTAGGCTGGATTGAACAAGGTCAGGCCATTACCCGTGCAGGCGCTCAGGTGGGTGACTATATCTGTGTCAGTGGACAAATTGGTGATGCCGCCTTTGGATTGCAGCATTTGGGGCATGCCTTACAACAACGCTTAGATTACCCAACACCACGTTGCCAGCTCGGCCAACAGCTAAAGGGATTGGCATCAAGTATGATTGATGTATCAGATGGACTTGCCCAAGATCTCGGACATATTTTAAAAGCCTCTCATGTCGGTGCCAAACTACAGCTTGATCAACTTCCCCTCGATCCCTCGCTCAAACAACTGGATCTGCAACAGGCTTGGCATTATGCACTCGCAGGTGGTGACGATTACGAATTATGCTTTACAATATCACCGCAAAACTTTAAACAACTGTCGCGACAACAATTAGATGTTCCGCTTACAATAATCGGCGAAATTACCCCAAAAACAGGATTGTTATTTGAGTATATGGGTGAAATTACCCCATTACATGTTCATGGATACCAACACTTTGCATAAGCCTCCCATTCAATTTAGCCAAATGAGCTGGCTAGACCGTTTCATCGTTTTCTGTGGTGTCGGGTTTGGCTCGGGTTTAGCTCCTAAAGCCCCTGGAACCTTTGGTTCAGCCTTTGCATTGCTGTTTATTCCCTTCTGGTTATATCTTGGTTTATCCGCCAGCTTGGTGGTGGTCATTTTAATGTCTGTGATTGGCATTTATATTTGTGGCCATACCGCAAAAGTCATCAATGTGCATGATGACGGACGTATTGTGTGGGATGAATTTGCGGGACAATCAATTACCCTCCTTCCTTTGCTTTACTTAGGGCAGATGAACTGGCCATGGGTCATTGCGGGCTTCGTTTTATTCCGTATATTTGATGTCTGGAAGCCATTTCCAATCAGCTGGGCAGACCAAAAAGTCTCTGGCGGCTTAGGAATTATGCTTGATGACATCATCGCTGGCCTCTGGGCAGCGCTGTGTATTTTTATTCTCCACTCTTACCTTTGACTTAAGCCATTTAGAGTTAGTTATGTCAACAACTGTTATTATTCTTGCAGCAGGGAAAGGAACGCGAATGCGTTCACAACTACCAAAAGTATTACAACCCCTCGCAGGCCGTCCGTTGCTTGGACATGTCATTCAAACAGCAAAAAAACTACATGCCCAAAACATCATTACCATTTATGGACATGGTGGCGATTTGGTCAAGCAAAGCTTTGCAGCGGAACAAATTGAATGGGTTGAACAGGCTGAACAACTTGGCACAGGCCATGCTGTGCAGATGACCTTGCCTGTGTTGCCGCAGGATGGTATCTCATTGATTTTATACGGTGATGTACCCTTGGTTCGTCAAAGTACACTGGAACAACTGCTCGAGGCATCAAGCCAATCAGGGATTGGTATGATTACCCTGAATGTCGAAAATCCAACAGGTTATGGTCGTATCGTTCGTCAAGCGGGCAAAATTCAGGCCATTGTTGAACATAAAGATGCCAATGAAGAACAGCGTCAGATCAAAGAAATTAATACGGGAATCTATTGTGTCAGCAATGCCAAGTTGCATCAATGGCTACCAAAACTCTCGAACAATAACGTTCAAGGTGAATATTACCTGACTGATATTGTGGCAATGGCGGTTGCAGATGGCTTAGAAATTGCCTCTATTCAACCAGAGCTTGAATTCGAAGTTGAAGGCGTCAATGATCGTTTACAACTTGCAACCTTAGAGCGTCAATTCCAGCAGCAGCAAGCCAAAGAATTAATGCAACAAGGTGTACACCTGATTGACCCAAATCGCTTTGATTTACGTGGCAGCCTGCAATGTGGTCAAGATGTGCAAATCGATGTCAATGTCATTATTGAAGGTGACTGTGAGCTTGGCGATAACGTACATCTTGGTGCAGGCTGTATTTTAAAGAATACCCGTATTGCTGCGGGTACCAAAGTTCAGGCCTATAGCATTTTTGAAAATGCTATAGTCGGTGAAAACGCCCAGATCGGCCCTTTCGCCCGTCTACGTCCAGGTGCCAACCTTGCCAATGATGTCCATATCGGCAATTTTGTTGAAATTAAAAACTCAACAATTGGTCTAGGATCTAAAGCCAATCACTTCACTTATTTAGGTGATGCCGAGATTGGTGTAGGCTGTAATATTGGTGCAGGTACCATTACCTGTAACTATGATGGTGCCAATAAACACCGTACGATTATTGAAGACAATGTGTTTATCGGAACCAATAACTCACTGGTTGCACCCATCAAGATTGGTCAAGGTGCGACCACAGGTGCGGGGTCAACCTTAACCCGAGATGTGGCTGACCATAGTTTAGCTGTCGAACGATCAAAACAGTTTGAAAAAGCAAATTATCAACGTCCCCAAAAACTGAAAAAATAAGAGGATAAAATTATGTGTGGTATTGTTGGTGGCGTTGCTGAACGTTGTGTAACCGATATTCTCATTGAAGGCCTAAAACGCCTCGAATATCGTGGCTATGACTCTGCAGGATTAGCCTTACTGAATAATCAGAATATTTTACGTGAACGTCGTGTTGGCAAAGTCGCTAATTTGGCTGAAGCGGTATCAGAACAAAATTTAACGGGAAATGTCGGTATTGCACATACCCGTTGGGCGACACATGGTAAACCAACCGAAAATAATGCGCATCCGCATGTTTCTGGCAATGTCGCCGTGGTTCATAACGGGATCATTGAAAACTACCAAGAACTGAAAGATGAATTACAAGCACTGGGCTATGTATTTACATCGCAAACCGATACCGAAGTGGTTGCACATCTTGTTCATCATGCATTGCAGCAAACCGATAGCCTACTCGAAGCGGTGCAAAACATCACCCCTCGCCTTAGAGGGGCTTATGCGCTTGGTATTATTCATACGGCCCATCCTGATGAGCTGATTACCGTTCGTGAAGGTTCGCCACTCGTCATTGGCGTAGGGATAGGTGAAAACTTTATCAGTTCAGACCAATTGGCCTTATTGCCAGTGACCAATCGCTTTGTGTACTTGGAAGAAGGCGATATTGCACGCTTAACTCGTACTAGCATTGAAGTTTTTGTCAATGGTGAAGCTGTTGAACGTCCAGTGAAAGAATTGGATGCAACGGTGAGCAATGCCTCTAAAGGTGAATATAAGCACTTTATGCTCAAAGAAATTTATGAGCAGCCTGAAGCCATTCAGCAAACAATTTCCCAAGCGCTCAACGGCAATAGCTTACGTGATGATTTTCTCAGTCATGCCAATGCTGATTTTGCAAAAATTCAACAAGTGCAAATCATAGCCTGCGGAACCAGCTACCATGCTGGAATGATTGCCAAATACTGGTTTGAAGCATTGATTGGCGTGCCTTGCCAAGTTGAAATTGCAAGCGAGTTCCGCTACCGCAATCCAGTAATCGTCGCCAATACCCTATATATCTGTATTTCACAATCAGGTGAAACCGCGGATACTTTAGCGGCATTACGTGAAACACAAAAACGTGCGAAAGCCAACAACCTTGATATCAGCACCATGACGATTTGCAACGTTGCAACTTCATCTATGGTTCGTGAAACAAATCATCACTTGCTGACACTGGCAGGGCCGGAAATTGGCGTGGCATCAACCAAAGCCTTTACTACCCAACTTGCCGCATTGATGTTATTGGTACTAAAAGTGGGTCAAGTGAAACAACGTTTGTCTGCGGACAAGCTTACAGAAATTGCAACTGCGTTATGGCACTGCCCGAAAATTATTTTAGATACCTTACAAGGTGATACTGAAATTCTTCGCCTGTCTGCATTATTTGTTGAAAAAAATCATTGCTTGTTCTTGGGTCGTGGTACGAATTTCCCGATTGCACTTGAAGGTGCATTGAAACTAAAAGAAATTTCGTACATTCATGCTGAAGGCTATGCCGCAGGTGAGCTCAAACATGGCCCATTGGCATTAGTCGACAATGACATGCCTGTGGTGATCTTGGCACCTCATGACGATATGCTGGATAAACTTAAATCCAACATGGAAGAAGTACAAGCACGTGGTGGTGAGTTATTTATCTTTGCAGATGAAAACAGCGGCATTCACGGCAAAGATCGCCAACATGTCGTACATGTCCCAGCAGTTAATGAATGGTTAGCACCTATTGTCTACAGTATTCCTGTGCAGTTGCTTTCTTATCATGTTGCTGTATTACGTGGAACAGATGTGGATCAGCCTCGAAACCTTGCCAAGAGTGTGACCGTAGAATAAACCTTGAGATAGAAGAAGGGTTTGCCCTTCTTCTATCTTTTTATTTATTAGAATAACAACACAATGGTTTTATGCCACATAGCGCGTGGTTTTATGGTTCAGTAGAATAATCGAATTCAAAATGATCACACCCAAAATCGAAATCAAAATCAATTTCCAGTCCACAAATAATAATGACGTGAACAAGATTGCCATATCCAGCCCCAACTGAACTTTACCTGCTGGAATATTAAAACGTTCCTGTAAATACAAGGCCAGCAAATTAATGCCCCCTAAACTTGAACGATGTCTAAATAAAATCAGAAAGCTCACCCCCATCAATACATTGGCAAAAATTGTGGCATAAATTGGATTGACATCTGAAAGATGGAAAAACTGCGGAATAAGCTCACTAAATCCCGCTAGCAATGTCACGGCAATAAAGGTTTTCACCACCAGTGCTATCCCCATCTTTTTATAGGCAAAATAATAGAATGGAATATTGATTAGGAAAAATAGCGTACCAAATTTGATGTCTGTAACGTAATGGAGTAACAAAGATAGACCAGCCGTTCCTCCACTCATAATGCCAGCTTGTTTTAATAAGATCATGGCAAAAGAAAGGATAAATGTCCCTGTCAACATGGCCAATGCATCTTCAATCTTGGAATGTTGGTCGATGACAGACACGACTGGACTTACCAGAGATACATTTTGCTCGGTATTCATAAGGCATAACTCAAAAACAGAACAGCAGAAGGGAGAGACGTCTTCAAGCAAAGACATGCCATATTTGATCATTTTTATTTAAATTTCGCAATTTATTCTTATATTTTTGGCATAAATGCAATTTATATTCAAAATAATCCATTTCGAATAATCTATATGCTTTGACCTGTGTTGCTTTGGCTTGGTAGTAGATAATGTGACAACGAGATCCGTTTTTTATTTAATTGCAATCCCGTTTTCTTTCAACTTTTCCAGCACAATCGAAGTATTGAGATTACTGACACCAAAGTTCTTGGAGGATAAAATCCCGATCAGCTTGACCATTTCATCGAGATTTTTAACTGCAACTTTCAATGCAAAATCGTAGCTGCCTGTCAGTTTATGAATATCTTTGACTGTTGGCTCATGCATTAAAAATTCAACAAAGCGATCATGGGTTGCATCACTATAATTTTGCAATTTTACCTCAATAATCCCCATAATCGGTGCCGGATCAGCACTCAATGCGATTTGTGCATAATAACCCGTGATAATCTTCTTCTGCTCAAGCTGCACACGGCGGCGTGAACATTGAGAGGTCGATAACCCGACCAATTCAGCGAGTTCCTGATTGGCCAAGCGTCCATTCATCTGTAAATGATGGATAATTTTTTGATCAAAATCATCAAGTTCAACAGTCATAAAACGCTCAATTCAGGTTTAAGGCATAATTTAACAGATGCAGATGCACCCGCTTTCGAAGTTTAGCGCCTTTAGATCAGATAGCTCAAGCTTATGCCAAAATTACAGTCGATTGAATCCGCTGAACCCCTTGCTCTAACATCTGTTGCCACGCCTGTTGCAGTGAACCATTCAAATCAATCGCTTTACAGGCATCTTCAATCACATAGGTTGTGAATCCCATCTGTGCAGCATCCAGTGCCGTCCATGCGACACAAAAATCAGTGGCAATCCCGACAAGGTAGACCGTATCGATTTGATGTTCTTTTAAATAGCCCTGGAGACCCGTCGGAGTTTTGCGGTCCGCTTCCATAAAGGCAGAGTAGCTATCAATCTCCACATGGAAGCCTTTACGGATAATCAGCTGTGCGGTGGGAATATCCAGCTTGGGATGAAATTCAGCATCCTGTGTGCCCTGTACACAATGCTTTGGCCACAAGACCTGAGTCCCGTAAGGCAACTCGATGGTCTCAAAAGCTCGTTTATCTAGATGATTATCAGCAAAGGAGACATGCTGATCAGGATGCCAGTCCTGCGTCAGGATTACCGTATCAAACTGTTGTGCCAGTTGGTTAATCACAGGGATAATCTGATCCGCATCCGTGACTGCCAAGTTTCCACCTGGGGTAAATCCATTTTGCACATCGACCACAATTAAGGCGCTGTGTTTTGAATCAGTTTGCATCTCATTATTCAATCTAGATTACTCCCGAGTACAATACCTTGCCTCATCTCATCTGGCTAGCCAACCCGATATAAACTTTTCTTAAGATGAAAATCATTCAGCTTAAAGATGAAGGAAAGTTTTCAGCTGTTTGACTAAAGCATATTGTTCTTATGCCGCTGATCAGTCATAATTTGCATAATTGTCATTCAATCGAATTCATTATTGAACGGCGAATCAAAATACTGCAACCATCCAATATTTCGTTTCAACTAATTCAATCTCGGATGGGAAAATAGGATAGTTTTTTAAAATGACTCAGCTAGCACAGAATATTCAAGGTTCAATTGTCGCACTCGTCACCCCTATGTTTGAAGATGGTCGCGTAGATTGGAAGAGCCTTGAGAAGCTCGTTGAGTGGCACATCCAACAAGGTACACATAGTATTGTTGCTGTTGGCACAACGGGCGAAGCCTCTACGTTAAACATGGAAGAACACACACAAGTCATCAAAGAAGTGATTCGTGTAGCCAATAAACGCATTCCAATTATCGCGGGTACAGGTGCAAACTCGACTCACGAAGCAATCGAACTCACCAAAGCAGCCAAAGAACTCGGTGCCGATGCCGCATTGCTCGTTACACCATATTATAATAAACCCACACAAGAAGGCTTATATCAACACTATAAAGCGATTGCTGAAGCCGTTGATATTCCACAAATTCTTTATAATGTTCCAGGCCGTACCGGCGTTGACATGCAAAATGAAACCGTGATTCGTCTTGCTGATGTTAAAAACATTGTTGGGATTAAAGATGCAACAGGTGATGTACCTCGTGGTCAAGCGCTCATCGAAGGTTTAAAAGGTAAAATTGCAGTGTACTCAGGCGATGATGAAACTGCTTGGGAACTGATTTTACTGGGTGCGAAAGGAAACATCTCGGTTACGGCCAATGTTGCACCAAAACAAATGAGCGAAGTTTGTGAAGCCGCCTTGGCTGGCGATCAAGCCAAAGCACAGCATTTGAATCAACAAATTGCAAATCTACACAATATTTTGTTTTGCGAATCAAACCCAATTCCTGTGAAATGGGCGTTGCATGAGATGGGATACATTAGTACAGGTTTACGCCTGCCTTTAACCGCTCTCGCAGAACAATATCGTGAACCGCTCCGCACAGATTTAAAAACTGCGGGCATTATTTAATACGAGCAATTTATGATGCAATTACGTCTTGGTGTTGTCCTTGTCATTTCAGCTTTAAGTTTGGCTGGTTGTGGTCGTTTTGCCCTCAATAATCATTCTTTAGATTATAAAAAAGCGCAAGCGCTTGAACCTCTCAAATTCCCTGAGAATGCAACGGTAAGACCATTCACGCCATTGTATCCAGCACCAACGGTTGACCCACTTGCGATTCAACATGCGCCAACATTTGAGAATAAAACTGGCAACCGTTATGCATTACCTCGTCCAGAGTCAATGCAAACCACAAGCAATAGCACTGAAGCGACAGTAACCCGCTTAGGGCGTCCACAACTGGTGATGGATGGCAATAAAAATCCATTATTGAAGGTGGAAGGCCCAACGGCGACTGCGTGGCAATATGCCTTTGCTACCGTGAGCAGCCTCAACTATAAAGTCATCTCGCAAGCAGATCATGGCTATGAAGCAACGATTAAGGTGAATGATCAGAACTACGTGTTAAAGCTGTCTGCGGTAGGCTCAAACAATACTATTGCCCTGTTCAAACCTGACACCACGTTCGCAGACCCAGCGGTTGCGACTGAAGTGTTAACCCAGATTTACCAAAATTGGCCAGCCTAGTCGTTTACTAGGCATTTTTTTTCAAAAGGTTCCTCCATGTTAAAACAAACCTTGCTCTATACTGGTAAAGCTAAATCTGTATACGAGACAGATAGCGCTGATCACCTGATTTTGGTCTTTCGTGATGATGCTTCAGCATTCAATGGCGAAAAAATTGAGCAACTCGATCGTAAGGGCAAGGTCAACAACCGTTTTAACGCCTTCATCATGGACAAATTGGCTGCAGCCGGTATCGAAACGCATTTTGAAAAACTGCTTTCTCCAACTGAAGTATTGGTGAAAAAGTTGCACATGATCCCGGTTGAATGCGTAATTCGTAACTACGCAGCAGGTTCACTGTGCCGTCGTTTAGGCGTTGAAGAAGGTAAAGAATTAACGCCTCCAACCTTTGAATTGTTCTTTAAAGATGACGCGCTTGGCGATCCAATGGTAAACGAATCTCAAGCGATTGCTTTGGGTTGGGCAACCGCTGAACAACTTGAAAAAATGAAAGAACTCACTTACCAAGTGAATAATGTACTCAAAGCATTATTCGATGCAGGTAATATGATTCTGGTTGATTTCAAACTTGAATTTGGCGTGTTCCATGACCGTATCGTGTTGGGTGATGAGTTCTCTCCAGACGGTTGCCGTTTATGGGATAAAGACACCAAGAAGAAACTTGATAAAGATCGTTTCCGCCAAGGTTTAGGTGGTGTGGTTGAAGCTTATGAAGAAGTCGCTGCCCGTTTAGGCATTAACTTAGACGATATCTAAGTTAGATTAGGCCGTTACTGCTTCTGAAAAACCAGTCCGCTCGGGCTGGTTTTTTATTTTCGTTTCAAAAAACAACTTCATTTTAAATATCAATATTCTATAAATAATTTACTTAAAAACATCATTTTCAGCTTTGCAAATTTTGTTCTAATCTTATGTTTTTATATTGTTTTTGAAAATATTTTGATGCTCCTACCATGTTCACAAATGTTTACAGAACTTGAGTTAGAACATCAACATGAATACTCCCCAGACCAAAACCTTTCCCTTTCGTCTCAGTACGAGTCTGATTCTACTGGCCCTGTATAGCAATCTACATGCAGCAGAAAACAATCCTATCGAACCCGAACAGGTCAAAACACTCGCGACGATTGTGGTGACAGGAACCCGTGCCAACAATCGCTCACAAACCGAATCATTACAGCCGATTGATGTGATTAGTGCCAAAGAGCTAACTGAACGCACCGGTTCCAACGAACTGGGCACAGCCTTATCACGGATTATCCCTTCAATTAATTTTCCCCGCCCTACCGTCGTCGATGGCACTGAACTGGTTCGGCCTGCACAACTGAAAGGACTCGCACCTGATCAGGTACTGGTTTTGGTCAATGGTAAACGTCGCCATACAGGGGCTTTTATCAATCTCGGCGGGACCATTGGCCGAGGTTCTGCGCCCACTGATTTAAATGCCATTCCCATCTCGGCGATTAGCCGTGTCGAAGTGTTGCGTGAAGGTGCATCGGCTCGCTATGGTTCTGATGCGATTGCAGGCGTGATTAATATTATTTTGAAATCCAATCCAAAACATGGCGAAGCAGGGATTAAATACGGCATTTATAACAAGGGCGATGGTGAGCAAAAACAATCTTTTGTGTCAGGTGGCACCCAACTGAATCATTATGGCTATGCGATTTTTTCAGGAGAATGGCAGGATAGCCAAGCCACCAACCGTGCAGGACCTGACTTGCGTGATCCGAAATCAAGCACCTATGGGCAACGCACTTTCCGCTTTGGTGATCCAGATTCCGATGAAGTCAAAGCAGCCATCAATCTGGGCTACGATCTCAGTGATAACACGGAACTGTATTCCTTTGCCACCTATAGCCACCGTAATGCCGAGACTGCGGGATTCTATCGTTTAAGCAATGCCTCCAATAATATTCCTGCCCTCTATCCAAATGGCTATCTGCCAATCATACAAGGACAACTGGATGATTTTGGCGCGGTGGCAGGGATCAAAGGTGATTGGTCAGCATGGCATTATGATGCCTCGGTCAATTATGGCTTAAATCGTTATGATGTCGATACCAAAACGATTAATGTCGATCTCTATAAAGACACCGCTGCCACCCCTTTTGGCTTCCAAAATGGTACGCTGAAAAATGCTCAAACCGTAGTGAATTTTGATCTTTCTCGAGCGTTTAATCTCGCAGCACTCGCCAGCCCACTGAATGTTGCCTTTGGAACGCAATATCTGAATCAGAAATATCAGATTCAAGCAGGTGATCCTGCTTCTTATTATAAAAGTGGCTCTTCTGGTTTAGCCGGTTTTCGTGCTGCTGATGCAGGAGAATGGTCACGCGACAGTTATGCGGCTTATCTGGATTTAGAAGCCAATTTAACTGAAAAATTGTCTGCATCTACAGCCTATCGCCATGAATATTACAATGATTTTGGTCACACCGATAATGCATCCCTGTCTTTACGCTATGCCATTCATCCTACGCTTGCAGTCCGTGGCAGTGCCTCTTCAGGTTTTCGTGCACCAAGCTTAGCGCAACAATATTTTGCTCAGACCTCCTCTCAACTGGTCAATGGTCAGTTGGTTGAAGCTGGCACTTTTCCAACCACCTCACAAGTGGCACAATTACTCGGTGCCGAACAGCTGAAACCAGAAAAATCAAAAAACTATAGTGTGGGTCTGGTACTGACGCCGACAGATCAGTTGTATGTGACCCTGGATGCGTATCAAATCGACATTGATCACCGCATTAGCCTGTCTTCCAATATCAATGCCAGTAGCAATACAGTACGTCAATATCTGAATTCAAATGGCATCAGCAACACCAACTTCAGCACCATCCGTTATTTCAACAATGCCAGCGATACCCGCACCCGCGGTGTTGATTTAGTCGCGACCTATAAGTGGACGGACTTGCCTTATGGGGAACTGAATAGCTCTTTGGCTTATAACTACAATAAAAATAAAGTCACTCATGTAGATGGCAATCCTGCGATCTTAGATGCATTGGGAATCAATCTGACCCGATTGGACCGCCGAGAGCAATATGGTCTACTTGCCGCGAGTACCCCTGAACATAAATTCAGTTTAGCGAATGACTATAAGCTTGGAAATTTCAGTGTGAATACCAATCTCACCCGCTACGGCAGTTTTAAGACCTTTAATAATTCAGGCGCAGCCAAAGACCAAAAATTCTCAGCCAAATGGTTACTGGACTTAGCCCTGTCTTACCAATATCAAAACTGGAACTTTACCGTGGGTGGCGACAATATTACCGATGTTTATCCTGATAAGGATGTATATGACATCAACCAACCGACTGGGGGAAGCTTACCGTATAGCCAGTTCTCGCCTTTTGGCTTTAATGGCGCGTTCTATTACGGCAAGATCAATTATCGTTGGTAGAAATAAAAACCGAGCGTTTTAGCTCGGTTTTTTTATGCTTTTAATGGCTTGAATCCTGATAAATCAGCTTGCCTTCCTTATAGGTGGCCCACACTTTAATGTTTTTAATCTCACGACTCGGTACGGTCAGCGGATTCTGATCCAAGATCACCAAGTCAGCCAACTTGCCTTGAGTTAATGTGCCCTTGGTCTGGTCTTCAAAATATTGATACGCCGCCCAAGCTGTCATCGATTTTAATGCCAGATAAGGACTAATTCTTTCATCTGCGCCCAGTACATAATCCGTACGTGTCACTCGATTTACCGTGGCGTCCAGCATCATCATGCTACTCGGTGGTACCACCGGGGCATCATGGTGCTCGGTAAAGATCAGATGCTTGTTGAATGCCGTTGCCGTTGGCGAAATACGGGCAGCTCTGGTCTCTCCAAGCGTTTGTTGGCGATGCCAATCCCCCCAATAAAAAGTATGTAAAGAGAAAAATGACGGAATAATATCAAGTGCTTTGAGCTGATCCAGCTGATCATCCCGAATGGTTTGCGAATGGATTAGTACACTGCGGCGATCTGCTTTGCCTTGTTTTGCTGTGGCATCTTTTACCGCGCCAATAAACTGATCAATGGCTGCGTCACCATTGGCATGGGCCAGTACTTGCCAGCCTTGCTTAAAGGCTAAATTGATATAATCCTTGACCTGTTGATCATTACTGATCGCAGGATAGCCTCTATAAGTCTTATCTTTACCTTCAGGTGGAACTAAATAGGGCTGTGTCAGCCAAGCGGTCTTCCCCTGAGGTGAGCCATCTAAGCTAATTTTGATTCCGCCAATACGAAAATGATGATCATACTGGTGGCTACTGCCTTGCTTAAGCATATAGTCTTGACTGGTGGTGATATCAGGGTAAGACACCACATCAATCGGCAACCGATTTTGCTGAGCCAAAGCATGCCACATTTCCGTGGTGCCCTGATCAGCCCGTCCCTCTTGTACTGTGGTGAAGCCATTTTTCACATAAGCAGCAATGCCTTTTTCTGCAATCTGAAACATCACCGCAGGGGGAACATCTTTAAAAATTGAGCCAATTGCGCTAAATAACGCCGATTCTTCCAATACACCATTTGGTACATTTGAACCTGCTTCACGGCGAATCACCCCACCCGCTGGATTTGGGGTCTGTTGATCGATCTTCAGTAATTCCAGTGCCTTATGATTGACCGAAGCCAAATGCCCCGATTGATGCAAAATCATCACTGGCTGATCTTTGGAGACCCGGTCTAGATCGGTTGCTGTCGGATGGCGTTGCTCAGTCAGTTGCGCATCATCATAACCATTACCCAGAATCCAGCCGCCCATGGTTTTAATTACAGCAGGATTCTGAGCTTTCCATTGCGTCAATACATTCACCAGAGAATTGATATCTGAAACCTGCCCATCAGGCATCGGGTAGAGATTGGCGACCATTTGATGGAAACCGACCATATTCACATGACTATGCGCATCAATAAAGCTCGGTAATAAGGTTTTATTTTTTAGATCAATCGACTGAACTTTTCGATCCGCCAAGCGTACTGCCTGCTGCTTAGACCCGACAAAACGAATCTTTCCATCTTTGACCAGGATGGCTTCTGCATATTCAGGTGCATCGCCCGACATAGTGAGAATTGGACCACCATAAAACAGCTGTTCTGTTGCTGTGACGGGTACTGCTGTGCTTGCGCAGCCTGCCATCGCCACCGAAATCGAAGTGAATAGGCTAAAGTGTTTGAGATGAGTACGGTTCATGTATTAAAACCCATATTTTTATTATGTCTTTTTTGATTAAAACTGATTCTGGCGACAATAGAAAGCTTTGTCTGATGATTTTTGTAATGTTTGTTCAATTTTTCAATATGCCGCAAGCCAACGGATAGCGACGGCATAACTTAGCAGTTAAAACATTTTTGCCAGCTTATTCGAGATTTTAATCGCGGCATCATCGACATAACGACTATAGGGTTGTGCCAAAAGAATACTCAGCAACATAATCACTACACTCGCCAGTAATCCCGCATTGAGATAAGACAAGCCGCCTTGTACGTAGAAGAAATTAAACAATGGAATGCCCAAAGCATACAGTACCGCTAAGTGGATCAGATAAATCGAAAATGAAATCTTACCTAAAAACACCCAAACGGTTCGATCAAAACATTGGGCGAGCCATTGACCTTTAAGCACCGCATACACAATACAAAAACCACCGACAAAGTTGAGGTAGTCGTACGTTTGTTCACCTAAAAAGCGGGTGAAAAACTGATAGCTGGCACTACTGTTATGCGCACCACACAAATATAAGCCCAATATAAACAGCACAACCGAAACGACGGTACTCAGCTCTACGGCATACAGAAACAGTCCCATCCCCAAAATAAAACTCAGGATGCCAAGTAATACCGTTTGTGAAATCAGATAAGCAGTAATCACACTCAAGATCAAAAACAGACCACAGAGAATAGGCAACTTGCCATAAAAATAACAGGCAAGATAAATGACCAGTGACCCAAGTAACTCAATTTGCATGGTCCACAGCACCCAGTTATAGCTGGAATCCCCAAATAAGAATGCACCGATACTGCCTTCATAAAGTGCTGTACTCAGTTGTGGATGTGGATTGGCCAACGCTGCGCCCCATTCTGAAACATGAGACACATCGACAGGGATAAAACACACCAGATAGGCAATCACACAAGACACAAAGGTCGGAATGGCCAAACGTGGATAGCGCTTAATTAAGGATGTTTTCAACTGTGCTGCACTATTTTGCTTCTTAAAACTGGATAAACTCAGTACAAATCCACTTAGCACAAAAAAAACAAAAACCGCCCCTGTACCCGAATAAAAGAATGCCAGAGGAGAATGATGGAGCTGCGCAAGAAACTCATATTGCGGCACCCTACTGGCATCAAAATTATGCAGCTGTGGGAAGAAAGTCAGTGAGATATGTGACAACACAACGGCGAGACATGCCAAGCCTCGGATACTTTCCGCGGCATTAATTTTGTTTGTGGTCATGGTGAAACTTAATCATCCTTGATAAGCGGATGATGATGCGACCTTTTATCGGCAGTGTCTAGAGGGCACTTACAAAAATACAGTGACTGTAGCGACGCATCTCAAATACGGCATCAAGCCACCTAGCCTTTAGTGCTGTGTCCGTGTCGAAATCCAGCATAAAATAGAGCCTAAACAGACCATCAAGGCACCTGACCAGAATGAAAGCGTCAATGGAGTGCTCAGTAAAATTGCTGAACAAAGAGCTGAAAAAACAGGAATAAAATAAGAAGCTCCAGCCAACAAAGTCACATTGCCATGCAGAATCCCAACATTCCATGCGGCATAGCCAAAACCCATCGCAGCCGCAGCAAACAACAAAGAAAGCGAAGATGACCAATCGAAATCAAAGCTTCCGCCCCCCATCAACAGATATTTAATCCAAAGTACGATGGCAACCAGCATAAAAAATAAAGTGATGCCATTTACACCCTTTGCAATTCTCGCTGTGAGCGTACAATAAGCCGCCCATAGCAAGGTTCCAATAAAGGCAAGACCATAGCTCAGCGGATTCTGCTGTATGTTTTGCAACATGCCTGCCAAGTCAAAGCCCTGCTCGCCTCCCAGCACCCAGCCAATCCCCAGCAAAGAAATGGCAAAACCAGGAATGATCAGAAAATTGGCTTTCTGTTGGTTAAACAAAATCGCAGCGACCATGGTAAAGGTGGGCCATAAATAATTGACCATGCCCACCTCAATAGCTTGCCGATTATTACTGCTATAACCAATCGACAGTGACAGACAAAGCTCATAAGCAACAAATAAAATGCTGCCCCAAATTAAATAAGCTTTGGGAAAGCTTTTCAGGCGGGTCCAACCCACTGAGCACAACAGAAAAATTGAAGCCAATGTATAGACTAAGGCCGCGCCACCGACTGCACCAAAATGACTGCTGACATCCTTGATCAAGGCAACGATCAAGCTCCATAAAAAGATGGCCACCAGTCCAATCAGTGTTGCTTTTTTTGCGTTCATTTTTATACAAATAGACATTTAAACCAAAGCAAAATTCCGCTTTCACTCAAAAACTTGCTTTGGATAGTTGTAAATGACCCGTAAGGATTCGAGTTGAATCCTTACTGCTGCTGTTGCTGTTCCTGCTGCCAGCGTCGTTGTTGCAAACGCTCACCTTCAACTTCACGTTTATTTAAGGCGCGTTCATACAACTTGGTACCACGTAATTCAGGTGGCAAATATTCTTGCAGAACAAAATGCTCTGGATAGTTATGCGGATACAGATAATCGACCCCATAGCCTTGTTGCTTCATCAACTTGGTCGGGGCATTGCGTAAGTGTAATGGCACAGGCAGATTTGCCGTTTTCTCAGCCAGCTCCAGCGCTTTATTAATCGCGAGGTAGGTGCTATTACTTTTCGGACTGGTGGCCAGATATACGGCACATTGACCCAAAATAATCCGTGCCTCAGGCATCCCCACAGCTTGTACTGAACGGAAACACTCTCCCGCCAGCAATAAGGCATTCGGGTTGGAATTGCCAATATCTTCTGAGGCGGCAATCAACATCCGACGTGCAATAAAGACCGGATCTTCACCACCTTTTAACATGCGTGCCATCCAGTATAGCGTTGCATCTGGATCACTGCCGCGAATCGATTTGATAAAGGCCGAAACCAGATCATAATGCTGCTCACCCGATTTGTCATAGCGTGCAATATTTTGCTGCGCCACTTTGACCACAATCGCATTGGTCACGATATTTTCGACATCAGGCTCAAAAGTACTGGCAATCAGATCAATCAGATTAAGTGCCTTACGTGCATCACCCGCAGCGAATTGCACCAACGCATCGTATTCTTCGATCTGAATAAAACGCTCTTTTAAAAACTTATCGTTTTGAATCGCCTTATTCAGTAGCGTTTGAATTGCTTCAGCACTCAAATTGTTTAAGGTATAAACCTGACAGCGCGACAACAGCGCGCTGTTGACTTCAAAGGATGGATTCTCGGTGGTTGCGCCAATCAACGTAATTTTGCCTTTCTCTACCGCATTTAGCAACGCATCTTGCTGCGATTTATTGAAGCGATGGATTTCATCAATAAAGACCACGGGGGTTAACAGATCACCACTCTCCGCAATCACCTCTCGCAGCTCTTTTACCCCTGTATTCAACGCAGACAAGCTAATAAAAGGACGATCCACCGCTTGAGCCAATAACAATGCAATCGTGGTCTTGCCTACCCCTGGTGGGCCCCAGAAGATGATTGAAGGCAAATGCCCCTGATCAATCATCTGGCGTAAAGGAGCATGCTCACCCAGCAAATGATCTTGTCCGATAATTTCGGACAAGTCACGTGGACGTAAACGTTCAGGTAAAGGAATATGCGTATCTGACATCATCACTGGCTTTATGATCTTTTACCCTAGTCTATTGTGTCTGACCCAAATCTACAATTTGAATCTGCAATCGCTGCGACATTCTATTGCGCAGTATTGGCTTGAAGCAGCTGTTGTATAACCGTATAACTGGCCTGAATCCGTGCTTCATTCGGAAAGTTGGTATTGGCCAACATCACAATTCCAATTTTTTGTTCTGGAATAAATGCAGCATAGGCGCCAAAACCGTTACTTGAACCTGTTTTATTAAAATAGGTGGCGGCTGGGGCAATCTTTGGCCGTTTAATTGCAATTGCTGGATGGCTTTCTAACGCCATTTTGCTTGAATTACCCTGCAATAACGTCTCTAGCTTAACAGGATAAGCATACTGCTCCCAACCCAAACCTTGCGTCATGGCACCCACTTTAAAATAACCGACATGTGTATTTTCAATCGCTTTGCGTAACGGCTGTTTCAAGTGTTGTGGATTGATTTGTACATCCAGAAATCTCAGCATATCGGCACTGCTACTTTTCACACCATACGCTTCCGCATCCAACATTCCCGGTGAAACACGTAGGGCTTGATCGGCTTTATATCCCCATGCATATTGTGGCATCTGTTGTTCAGGCACCTGTATAAAACTTTGGGTCAAACCGAGCTGCGGAAACAGTGTTTTTTCAAGCAGCTCTGCATAGGGTTTTTTCATTGCCCGCGCCGTGACATAGCCCATCAAACCAATACTTGGATTGGAATATTGGCGAGCAGCGCCTATGCTGGTTTTTGGTTTCCAGCTTTGGAAATACTGAATCATATCCTGCTGTTGAACCACCTGATCGGGAAACTGCAATGGAAAACCACCTGCAGTATAGGTCCCAAGATTCAACAGGGTGGCACGATCCACGGCAGTATTTTTTAGTTCAGGAAAATACTTGGCCGGGTGATCAGACAAGGACAACTGCCCTTGTGCTTGGGCATAACTTGCCAAGGTTGCATTAAAGGTCTTACTCACTGAACCCAGTTCAAATAAGGTATCGTTGCTGACAGCTTGCTGGCTTTGTTTAGAAGCCACCCCATAATTGATAAAATAATGTTGTCCATTCAGAGTCACAGCAACCGCCATCCCCGGAATATTGTATTGTGCGAGCAGTGGCTTAAATTGCTGATCCACGATGGCTTTTACCTGCGGCTCATTTAACGGTTGCGCCCATAACATTGGGCTAGCACACACCAAGCCCGTCATGAATAACAGCTGTTTCGAAGTCCTAGAGATATTATTCAATTTCATCATTTTCCATTCACTATCCATTCACTTTTATTTTGCACTCAACTTGAGTAGTCTGGCTTCAGGGCCATCCTCAATTACCCAGATCGAACCATCCTGTGCCTGCTGTAATCCTCGAATACGCTGTTGCATCTCAAGTCGTTGTACCTCTTGCACAGGTCGAGATTTTAGATCGACAACCACAATTGCCTTGGAGGAGAGGCCTCCAATGAGTGCCTTATGTTGCCATAAAGGCAACTGCTGACCTGAATAAATGATCAAACTGGAAGGTGAAATCACTGGCGTCCAATCAATTTCAGGGGCTTTAAACTCAGGACGGGTATGATGATCAGGAATCGGTAAACCCGAATAATGATCACCATTCGAAACTTTTGGATAGCCATAATTGGCCCCTTTCAGAATCAGATTCAGCTCGTCACCACCTTTGGGACCCATTTCAACCACCCACAGCTGTCCTTGTTCATCAAATGCCATACCGAGCGGATTACGATGACCCAATGACCAGATTTCCGCAGTGACTCCACCTTGCGCAGCAAAAGGATTACCCTCAGCAGCTGTTCCATCCTCATTTAAACGTAGAATTTTGCCCAAATTACTTTTTAAATCTTGGGCGGGATCAAATTTTTGCCGCTCGCCCGAACTGACCCACAGTTTGCCATCAGCACCAAATAACATGCGATGTCCATAATGTCCCTGACCAGAAACCTTCGGTACTTGTTGCCAGATTGCTTTTAAATCCGTAAGTTTCGGTTGTTGAGGATTGGATAAGTCCAATTTTGCAGTTGAGATCATCGCCCCATACCCGCCTTGTCCTTGTGTGGCATAACTCAGATAAAGCCGATGATTGTTGCGAAAATCAGGATGCAGGACCACATCCCCCAAGCCCCCCTGGCCACCGTAGCTAACCTTAGGTACACCTGAAACATTCAGACTGGTTTTGGTTTTTGGATCAAAGAGTTTTAATTGTCCCTTGCGCTCTGTAATGAGTAAACGCTGATCGGGCAAAACTGCAATTGCCCAAGGCTCATTCAAGCCTGTGACGGATTCAAGTTGATAGGTCTGCTTGAGTGTCTGGGGTGAGCTTTGCTGAGCGGTATTATTTTCAGGCGGTTTTGAATTGGTATGGTTTGGACCACAGGCCAACAAAAATAAAAAGCTACTACAGAGCAAAGGTGTCATTAACAGTTTATTCATTGCTTATCTCCCTCTTTATAAAATTTATCTTAGGGAGTTTAATCAATAAAAATACTGTAAAAGTGTTGTGTCTATGATCAGCACGACTTATCCATTGCCTGCAAAAATCAACGGATCCAGCGGACGATGTAGTCTTCAATCTGCTCCTCATCAACATCCGTTTCTGAAATACAACGCCCAGCTGCAGATTTTTTGGCCTTAATCACACTTTGACGCGAGCCCGTATTGAGATAATGCCATGAAGGTAGATTCTTACCTTCGCTTAAACGGCGATAAGCACAACTCGGCGGTAACCATGAGATGGTTGCAAGACGCGCTGGGGTCAACTGGATACAATCAGGAACCTGTTGCTGGCGATTGGCATAATCCGAGCAACGCGCCGTTTTACAGTCGAGTAACTTGCAAGATACTTTGGTATAAGCCACCTCTGCCGTTTCTTCATCCTCAAGCTTGACCAAACAACATAGACCACAGCCATCGCACAATGCTTCCCATTCAGCATTACTCAGCTGATCAAGGGGATAGTGTTTCCAGAAATTAGGGCGTAGTTCGATGGACATACCAGCTGTTTCAATCTTAAATGACTTTTTGATTATAGCACTCATCGAGGATCTGCTTGACCGAATCTGTTTTAATTGCTTGAACATCTCTTTAAGAATTGAACATTTAAACCACATAAACACCACATTTTGTGCAAAAAACACGCGTTATAGTAAAAAAATAACGAAAAAATAGGAGGACACATCATGTTTCGCTGGGCCATTATTTTTGCTGTAATCGCACTCATTGCCAGCTTATTGGGCTTTGGTGGCGTGGCAGGTTTATCTAAAGATTTTGCCGTTATTTTACTGGTGGTTGCCGTGATTTTAGCAATCGTCGGTTTCTTATCCAGAGGCAAAGTCTAAAGGCTAAATAGCATTGAACAAGAAAAAGAAGAATCTTGGTATTCTTCTTTTTTTATGTCTCAACCCTCTCAATGACAGCCGCATTTTTGTGGTGATGATGTCATCAATTTTTCTTTTTTATGCTTTAATCAATACATTTTTAAAAATACAGATCAGGATTATAGAATGAGCTTCCCGATTAATACACGTGAAATTGAATATACCGCGCCAGATGGTCAACACCTGATTGGTTATTTCGCTGCACCTGCAATTGATATGCCTGTTGCAGGTGTCATTGTTGCACCGGAATGGTGGGGCCGTAATGAATATACCGAACAACGTGCCCGTGAACTTGCAGAACATGGCTTTGCCGCTTTGGCCATTGATATGTATGGTGATAAGAAAGTTACAACCAATGTTCCACAAGCCTCTGAATGGATGAACCAGACTTTTGAGCATGCTGATACCATTGTTGACCGTGCTCAAGCAGGTTTAAATGCTTTAGCGGCTCAAGCAGAAGTGAATCCCGACAAATTGGCAGCGGTTGGTTTCTGCTACGGCGGTAAAGTAGTACTCGATTTGGCGCGTTCAGGCGCAGATATCAAAGCCGTTGCCACCTTCCATGCGATATTAAGTCCGAAAGCGCCTGCTGAGAAAGGCAAAGTCAAAGCCGAGATTTTAGTGCTGCATGGTGAACTCGACAGCATGGTCACCTTGGACAATGTCGCGAGCTTCCGTCAGGAAATGCATGATGCAGCCGTAGATCATGAAGTCATTATTTTTGAAGATGCCAAACATGGTTTTAGCAATCCACTCGCAGATGAACGCGCCAAGGCCAATAATGTTGACTTAGGCTATAACGCCGAAGCAGAGCGTCAAAGTCTTGAAGCGATGTATGAACTGTTAGATAAACATTTAAAGTGATGTGAAAGGTTATCCAACGGCATCTAAACAAACGTCTAAATTAAATAATTACATCCATTAAGCTCTTGATTACATCTGCTTAGGCAAATCCCAAATTTAGACGCTCGTAAACGTTTGCTGGAGTAGAGGCGACATGGATGTTGCCTGTTTGGTTGCCTTGCGCTGCTTTCAAAGCCTTGCTTTGAAATTGCGCAGAATATGCAGTCAGCCGAACAAAGAGGTTTTGTTACTTTTGCCCTGTCAAAAGTAAGACATTGCCTGCACGTAAATATATAAACTTTCAAAAAATTGGGCAGTGCAAACTTAACGGAGTCTTGCCAAGTTCTCAGCGAATTTCACACTTTGTCTTTGACGCCCTACATCTCGTTGATGTTCCAATAGAATTTTAACGCCTAAAAAAACCTATTTCGGCTATACTACGCCTCTGCTTTTTACTGTTCTGATTCATGCCTGATTTCTCATTTTCTGATGCACTGCTTACCTGGTTCGACCAACATGGTCGTCACGACCTCCCGTGGCAAGTGGCCGATGATCCCTACAAAGTATGGGTCTCAGAAATCATGCTGCAACAGACGCAAGTCAAAACCGTACTACAATATTTTGATCGTTTTATTGAACGCTTCCCAAGCGTCGAAACCTTAGGTCAAGCCAGTTGGGATGATGTCGCGCCCTATTGGGCAGGTCTCGGTTACTACGCCCGTGCACGCAATCTGCACAAAGCAGCAGGCATTGTTAGCCAACAAGGTCACTTCCCTGAAACGCTAGAGCAATGGATCGAATTACCGGGCATTGGACGTTCCACGGCTGGGGCGCTCATGTCACTGGGCTTACGTCAGTATGGCGTGATTATGGATGGTAACGTGAAACGTGTATTGGCTCGTTTTTTTGCCATCGAGGATGATCTATCCAAGCCCCAACATGAACGGGCACTCTGGCAAATTGCGGAAGATCTCTGCCCAAAAGAGCGCAATCATGATTATACCCAAGCGATTATGGATTTAGGGGCAACCGTGTGTACCCCGAAAAAACCACTGTGTTTATACTGTCCCATGCAGCAACACTGTCAGGCCTATCAACAAGGCTTAGAAAATGAACTGCCATTTAAAAAAGCCAAGAAACCTGTTCCCGTGAAAACGGCGAATGTCCTCCTGATTCAGTCAGGTGATGAATGGTTGTGGCAGCAACGTGAAGCACATGGACTTTGGGGTGGGCTGTATTGCCTACCCATTATTGAGCAAGCAACCGAATTACAACAGATCGAACAGCACTTTAAACTCCAAGCTCAAGTATCATCTTTGCAGATTAGCCATAGCTTTACTCACTTTACTTGGTTGTTATACGAACAGCTGTTCCACGTGGAACACGATCAAAAAGAACAACTCAGTATCGAATTAAATGGCATATGGCTGAGCCCAGAAACCGCGATTGCCAAAGGCATTCCCACAGCCATGAAAAAATTGATTACAGCAAAACAAAAGGCTGAGTCCTGTTAATGCTGTAGCTCAAAACGCAAGGAGTTTGTGTGCGTCATTCGATTTCCTATACGGTTCTAGGTATGTTGATGATTCTACTATCAGCATGTGCAACTGCGCCAAAGAAACCTACCCCATTACCCGATGCTCAGGTGAATAAACTTAAAACGATGCGTTTAGACAGCCGTTTACCCGTGCCAGTCAAAGGGGTGAGTCGAAACCAATTAAGTGATACTTGGGGTGCCGCACGTAGTCAGGGTCGTAGTCATGAAGGCATTGATATCATGGCAGAGCGAGGCACGAAAGTGTATAGTGCAACCGAGGGCTTAGTTGCTGATTTACGTAATAATAATTTAGGTGGCAAAGTCATCTGGATCATGGGGCCAGCAGGCTCTTGGCACTATTATGCGCATCTGGATGGACACAAACGTGGTCTCAATGTAGGAGATTATGTGCGCAAAGGTGATCTGATCGGCTATGTGGGCAATACTGGAAATGCCCGCTATACCGCTCCGCATTTACACTACGGAATTTATTTGAATGGCAAGGGCCGTGGCGCAGTCAACCCATACCCATATTTACGTTAGGAACACACAATGTCAGAAGCATTGATTAAACGTCTGGTTGAATTTGCAGAGTCTGGAAATCAGCAAAAAATCATCCTGAATGGCGCCAGCTATCAGGGTTGGATCATGGAAATTACTGAAGATGCCTTACTCATCAGTACCGGCTTTGCCGATAAATCAGGTAAAGACTTTTGGCTTAAATTTGCTGATTTAAGCGATGCAGAATTGTATTATTGGGATACTCGCCCAAATGAATGGGTGATATTCAAACTCTAATTCATTCTGTTCTAATAACAACAAGGAGCATCAAATATGACAACTCAACGCTGTGGCTGGTGCTCCGATGATCCTCTCTATATGGCTTACCATGATCAAGAATGGGGCAAGCCACAACATGAGGAAGCACATCTATTCGAAATGCTCTGTCTGGAAGGACAACAAGCGGGTTTATCATGGATCACGGTGTTAAAAAAACGTGAACACTACCGTAAACATTTCTTTCAACATCCGATTGCCGAAGTCGCAGCGCTCAGTGATGATCAACTCGAACTCAAACTCAGCGATGCCGGTTTAATCCGTCATTTCGGTAAACTCAAAGCCATTCGGGATAATGCGATTGCCTGGCTAGAACTTAAGGATGACGTTGAAGATGTGCCTGCTTGGCTATGGAGTTTTGTCGATCATCAAACATCAAATAATGATGTCGTTCATTATCGTGATGCGCCCGCCCAGACCGAGATCAGCCAGAAACTATCCAAAACCTTAAAAAAACGTGGCTTTAAATTTGTAGGTCCCACCACATGCTATGCCTTTATGCAAGCGGTCGGCATGGTCAATGACCATGAAAATAGTTGTCAGTTTAAATAACCAATCTTCATCGATTTTCCTTGAATGGGAGTTGTCATGAGTCAAAATCAAGTACGAGCTTATGCTGCAATGCAAGCAGGTCAGCCACTGGTGCCCTACCAATTTGATGCGGGTGAGTTAGCAGCCCATCAGGTTGAAGTCAAAGTCGAATATTGCGGACTGTGTCATTCTGACCTTTCCATCATCAATAATGAATGGCAATCCTCGGTTTACCCTGCTGTTGCAGGTCATGAGATCATTGGTACCATTATTGCACTAGGGTCGGAAGCCAAGGGGCTTAAGCTTGGTCAACGCGTCGGTATTGGCTGGACCGCAGAAACCTGCCAAGCTTGCGATCCGTGTATCGGTGGCAATCAGGTGCTCTGTACGGGCGGAAAGATCTCGACCATTGTGGGTCATGCTGGTGGTTTCGCTGATAAAGTCCGTGCGGGCTGGCAGTGGGTCATTCCCCTGCCTGAGGACTTAGATCCTGAAAGTGCAGGTCCACTGCTGTGTGGTGGTATTACAGTCTTTGATCCTTTACTCAAACATAAAATTCAAGCCACGCATCATGTCGGCGTGATCGGTATTGGTGGTCTCGGTCATATTGCGATTAAATTGCTGAAAGCATGGGGCTGTGAAATTACCGCCTTTAGTTCAAGCCCTGACAAAACTGAAGAACTCAAAGCCATGGGCGCTGACCATGTGGTGAATAGTCGCGATGCACAAGCCATCAAGGCACAACGCGGCAAATTTGATTTATTACTTAGCACTGTCAATGTGACCTTGAACTGGCAAGCCTATCTGAATACCCTTGCACCCAAAGGTCGTCTTCATTTCCTTGGCGTGACTTTAGAACCGATCCCAGTTTCCGTGGGTGCAATCATGGGCGGTGCCAAATCAGTCACCTCCTCACCCACAGGTTCTCCTTTGGCACTACGCCAGTTGTTACAGTTTGCGGCGCGAAAAAACATTGCACCACAAATTGAGTTGTTCCCAATGTCACAACTGAATGCAGCCATTGAACGACTGCATTCAGGGCAAGCCCGTTATCGTATCGTGCTCAAAGCCGATTTCGATTAATTCAGCTGATTTCATTATGGTCCGTCAATGCGCCAATCGCTTGGCGGCTATTAGCCCAATCTTTTATTCAGTTCCGCCCCAGAGATATTCTCTGCAAAACAGTTAAAACGGCCGGTTTCAGCAATCGAGCTGGCTGCCTGAATAAAACTGTTCCATGCCGTCCGCGCCAATGCACTCCCGACACTGATTCGGCGAACGCCTAAGGATGCCAGTGTTTGCACACTCAGTTCACTGTCCCAAGCGATCAGAACATTGACGGGCTTGGGGGCCACAGCTTGTACCACCGCAACAATTTGCTCAGCTGTTTTGATACCAGGTGCATAAAGACAATCTGCACCCGCAGCAGCATAGGCTTTCAGTCGCGTAAGGGTATCCTCTAGATCAGGAACACCAACAAAGAAGTTTTCAGCACGTCCGATCAGCATCACATCTTCACCACTTGCATCAATCGCTTGACGTGCGGCAGCTATCCGCGCAACCGCATCTTCAAGCTCTCGTAAGGGTTGTTCCATATTGCCGGTCGAGTCTTCAATCGAAATACCCGCAACACCCGTTGCGATTGCCATACTGACGCTTTCAAACACGCCCTCAATGGTCTCGGCAAAACCACTTTCAAAATCTGCATTTACCGGCAGGTCGGTTGATTGAACCAGAGTGCGCAGATGAGCCAGTACCTCTGCGCGTGACAACTGCCCATCGGTCTTGCCACACGACCAAGCATAACCTGCACTGCTTGTTGCCAAGGCGTGATAACCAAGTTGCTGCAACATTCTGGCACTGCCTGCATCCCATGGATTGGGCAACACAAAACAGCCTGTCTGATGCAGGTCACGAAATATTTTCTTTTCTCAGCAATTGTAGGTTGCATTGTTTTATCCCTCTTTTCATTCTGATGGTGGATTGGACCTTAACGCTCTAATGAACTCAAACTGGCTTGTGTCCACTGCGCTAACTTTTGAATGGCATGACGGATTTCTGCCGTTAATGCATGCCCTGCATTTAATCGAATAAAATGCTGATAACGACGGTCTTCGCCAAACACCTCGCCAGGTACAATATTGATCCCCTGTGCTTGCGCCATATAATAGAGCTCCAAACCCGTAATACTTTCTGGTAGTTGCATCCATAAGGCATAGCCACCTTGTGATTGGCTCAGCGCAATCGGAATACCGTGAAAGCACTCTAGAATATAGGCTCGATACTGTTCCACCTGCTGCATCAACTTGGGTCTTAAGCGATCCAGATGCTCCCGATAACCACGACTGTAAATAAAATCTGCCAAGCCCAACTGTAGTGGTGTATTCACACCGACATTATTGGCCAAAAGCTGCGGACGTAAATGCTGTAACTGTCGCCCTAAACAAAACCATCCTACTCGATAGGCGGTGGATAAGGATTTAGACACCGAGCCACACCAGATGACATAGCCTTCCTGATCCCAATAACGCACTGGCAAAGGCCGTTCTTTTTGGAAGCTACATTCGCCATAAATATCATCCTCCAAAATAAAGCATTGATATTTCTGTGCCAGTCGCGCGATCTGCTGTTTCTGTTCATTGCTGAGACAGTAGCCCAATGGATTCTGGAAATTGGCGGTAAGCAAACACAGCTTGGCACTGCCCTGCTGCATAAAAAACTCTAAACGTTCCAGATCAATACCACGATGATCGGCAGGAATTTCGATAATGTTGCGCTTCAGGCTGGCCAACATTTGCAACTGACCATTAAAGGTCGGAGTTGGAAGCAAAATACTGTCGCCTTCTTGACTGATCTGTTGAATCAACAGCGATAAAGCGGGCATACAGCCATTGCTAATAAAAATATCTTCTGTCGCCACATAAATCCCATCTTCACGCCAATGATCGGACAACGCTTGGCGCAGATGTTGATGTCCCTGTTTATTACAATATAAAAAATCCTCAGGTTGGCAGTGTTTCAAGGCACGTTGCAGAGAACGACGTAGACCATCCACAGGAATCAAATGAGGAGACAATTGAATTGCCCCCAAAGGCGTTAAATTGTTTTGAATCGATGCGGTTTGAATTTGGTTTTGCAAATCTAAATTTGAAACCTGTCGAGCTTTGGATTCAAACTGCGGGCTATCAGGAACAGCACTTTGATATTGTCTCGAATTAACGAAATAGCCTGATTTGGCTTTTACATAGATCAGTCCCTTGGCTTCTAGCAGTTCATAGCATTGCTGGGCAGTACTCAAACTAATGCTTTGCTGACGTGCAAATTCCCTTAAAGAACTTAACTTTTGTTGGGGCTGTAACTCATGCTGGTAAATTTTACGCGCCAGCTGTTCTGCTAAACGTTGATATTGGAAAGTCATTTCTGTACTGCTTTTTTATAAATTTCTGTATCTGTATTGGTTTATACAACACCGTTAAGCTACAAAAATCAACAGCCAAAGGATAAGATTATGAAAAATAATATTTTATTTATATTAAGTGCCATTTTATTTACAGGCTGCCATTTCACCGAACAAGCCACCTATCAGCAACAACAAGTGTGTAAATCACTCTCACAGGGCTATCTGCAAATTCAGAACCAACCGACCTATGAATTATGGAAAATGGAACAAGCTACAGCCCCAGCACACGCTCAGATCATCAAACTAACCTATAAAAAGCCCAATGAAAATGGCGTAATGCTCTCAAGCACATTTCTGCCAACGGTCGAACTTGAATGTAAGCTACAGCAGCAACAGATTGTGGTGTCAGTGATCCAAAAAGCAGGACCGTCAATTCCAGTGCTGAATGTACAACTGCAAAATGAAGCTATTGGCACACCGAGAAGCCCTGACTTAGTTGCTCAGTCAAAAACTCAATAAATAAACGGACCCGTTTCGGCAAGTGCTCTTGCTGATAATACACCGCATGGATGCTTTGATAAGAATGTTCAATCTGGTCCTCAAACAATGCCTCAAGGCGCCCTTGTTTAATGTCCTGCCAAATCTCAAATTCAGACAGTCGGGCAATCCCCTGCCCACGTAAACAGAGTTGTCGCACGGTTTCACCACTTGAGGCTCTGACTTTGGGTTGTGCCTGAAAATATTCACCCTCAATTTTAATCGGCCAAGTGTTGATATAGGTCGGACGGGTAAAACCTATCACATCATGTTCAGACAATGCCTGAGGCTGTACGGGTTTACCCTTACGCTTTAGATATTCAGGACTGGCAACGATATAGATCCGGCTTTTACACACCAATTTGGCATGCAGACTGGAATCATGTAATTCACCAAAACGAAACGCCACATCGGTTTTATGTTCCAGCAGATCAATCACCAAATCATTGCTATTCAGCTCGACCTCAATATTGGGATAGCACTGCCGAAACTTGTGTACTAACGGCGTAATCACATGCAGAATAAACGGTGTGGCCGAGTCAATTCGAATTACCCCCGAAGTATCCTGATCTGATTTTTGTAAAGCCTCTTCGGCCGCATTCAGATCACTGAGGATTTTACGTGCCTGTTGTAGAAACTGTTGCCCCTCTTGGGTAAGTTTTAATTTGCGCGTGGTGCGTTCCAGCAAGGTCACTTCGAGCTTGGATTCTAAACGGCTGAGTGAACGACTGAGCCCCGATGCGGTCTGTCCCAATCGTTCAGCTGCGGCAATAAATGAACCTGTATCGACGATGGTCATAAAAGCAAGCAGTTCTTCTACCGTAGACTTCATTGCCACCCTCTCAATTATTGATATTTAGTCAACTGTATTTTGCAAATTCCTCTATTTTTTAGCAACAATAATCATCGCAAAATAGCAGCCATCCACAGAAAACGCTCCATTGAGCAATACAAGATTAGGTGAAAAATATGCGTATCCCTCAATTTGGCTTAGGTACTTTCCGTCTTAAAGATCAAGTAGTGATTGATTCAGTTAAAACTGCCCTAGAAGTAGGCTATCGTGCCATTGATACTGCTCAAATTTATGCAAACGAAGCTGCGGTTGGCCAAGCCATTGCTGAAAGTGGCGTCGCTCGTCAAGATCTGTTCCTCACCACAAAAATCTGGGTCGATAACTTTGCTGAAGACAAATTCATTCCCAGCTTAAAAGACAGCTTACAAAAACTTCGTACCGATGCTGTTGATCTGACCCTGATCCACTGGCCTGCGCCACAACTCGGTGTGTCCATCCCCAGTGTGATGCAATTGCTGTTAGAAGCGAAACAACAAGGTTTGACCAAACAAATTGGTATCTCGAATTTCAATATTGCTTTGACTCAGCAAGCGATTGACAGCATTGGTGTAGAACACATTGCCACCAACCAAATTGAGTTAAGCCCGTATCTACAAAACCGCACCTTGGTCAATTTTTTAGGTGAACAAAATATTGATGTGACCTCATATATGACACTGGCCTATGGCAAAGTACTACATGATCCAACCTTATCGGAGATTGCAGCACAACATCAGGCAACCACCGCACAAGTGGCATTGGCTTGGGCCTTACAAAACGGTTTTGCTGTGATTCCATCATCCACCAAACGCGAAAACCTGATCAGCAACTTAAAAGCACAAGACTTAATTTTAAGTGCAGAGGAAATGCAGCTGATCGCTCAACTGGAACGTAATGGTCGAGAAGTGAGCCCTGACCCTTTTGCACCTGAATGGGACCAATAACATGAGCAGCCGCCTCAACCTTCCGTTGCTGGCACTGGCTATTGGTGCATTTGCCATTGGTACAACAGAGTTCTCTCCCATGGGGCTATTGCCCAATATTGCCAATGATCTTGGGGTCTCGATCCCAAGTGCAGGCATGCTGATTACGGGTTATGCGCTCGGCGTGATGCTTGGTGCACCGATCATGACCTTATGGTTTGGTGGCTTTGCCCGTCGCAATGCCCTGATTCTGCTCATGGCAATCTTCACCCTTGGTAACCTGATCGCAGCCTTTGCACCCAACTATATGAGTTTGATGGGCGCTCGCCTGATTACCAGTCTGAATCACGGTGCCTTCTTCGGAATTGGCTCTGTGGTGGCCGCCAGTGTTGTTCCAGCAAATAAACAGGCCAGTGCGGTGGCCAGCATGTTTATGGGCCTTACCATCGCCAATATTGGTGGCGTACCACTGGCAACATGGGTGGGACAAAATATTGGCTGGCGCATGTCTTTCCTTGCCATTTCTGTGCTCGGGGTCATTACCATGCTGGCACTCTGGAAAGCCCTACCCATCGGTGCTGTGGGTCAAAAGCCGAATGTAAAAATGGAACTCAAAGTTTTGACGCGCCTGCCTGTCGTTTTGGCATTACTGACCACCGTGTTTGGTGCCTCAGCCATGTTTACCTTGTATACCTATATCGCGCCAAGTCTGGTGGAGTTCACTCATGCTTCACCGACCTTTATAACCCTGATGTTGGTCTTGATCGGGATTGGTTTCTCAATCGGTAACCATTTCGGTGGCAAGTTTGCAGATGTATCCGTGAACAAAACCCTGATTGGCTTCCTGTTGTTGCTGATGAGCTTAATGCTGATTTTCCCAATCCTTGCTCAAACACAATTGGGGGCAGCGTTTGCTTTAGTGATCTGGGGAGCTGCAGCCTTCGCCATCGTTCCGCCATTACAAATGCGAGTGATGTCAGTTGCGCATGAGGCCTCTGGTCTTGCCTCTTCAGTCAATATCGGCGCCTTTAACCTCGGCAATGCCATTGGTGCAGCTGCAGGCGGTGCGGTGTTAAGTCTCGGCTTGAACTACGCAGCAGTCTCGATAATCGGCGCTATGTTGGCAGGTATCGGTCTGATCTTGGTTCTGATTCAAATCAAACTGGCGGCCAAATCCAGTGCGCAATTACAACAATGTCCGCAAGCTTAATCTTCCCCAAATAAAACAAAGCCTGATTAAAATCAGGCTTTGTTTTATTTTAATACATCCGGTAATTTCGGTTGCGCATAGATTGGATTATTGACTTCTTTTTTCATCTTCATCAGCATTTGATAGGGCTGCTGCTGCACAAACATATTCACAAAGCTCAATGGAATTGAACCCGCAGGATCGGCATAACCATTGGTGGTGACTTTCACTTTATTATTGGCGAGTTTCTGGAAAGTCCAATCGCCCGCATACTTGGTTAAACGCACCACATCAGGCTGCTCAGGGTAGTTATTCTGAATGGCATTATTTTTAATACTGATGCTGCCATCTGCATTTTTGCTCATTTTTCCTTTAATCACCACATCGCGGTCTTTTAAAGGAAAAGGGAAATCCAGCACCATGTACAAGGTAAACTCACCCTTTTTATCATCTCGAGACAGCATCTGCACTTTACCGACATAAGGTACCCATTGTGGGGTACGCTCAACATCCAAGACCACGGCAACAGCGCGTTCTAAAGGCACATCAAAGGTGGTTTCAGCTTTATATTGAATAATCGGATTATTTTCGGCCTGATACGTCCAGACTTTAATATTATTACGGTTTAAACTCAGTTTGGCAGTGTCTGTCGCAGCACTTGCAGCCCAGCTGGTCACGCTTAGCAGTGTAGCAAGAACAATATGTTTTTTATTCATGTCATGCTCAATTGTTTTAATGATGGTAAGCGCCTGTCTCACTCTAACTGGAAACCAAGCTCAACAAGCGCTTTTATAGTAGCAAATCGTAGCGTTTTATACTTCAATCTCGTTAAAGCCTAAAACATCTTTCATATCATATTTACGTGCTTCACGGCCAACCACCCACGCCGCGGCACGGACTGCGCCTGAAGCGAAGTTCATACGGTTGGTGGCTTTGTGTGTCACTTCAACCCGCTCGCCTTCACCAATAAACATCACCGTATGTTCACCGACGATATCACCACCACGGATGGTTTCAAAACCAATGGTCTGACGATCACGCGGGCCGGTATAGCCTTCACGGCCATACACTGCCACGTCTTTCAAGTTGCGGCCTAAGGTATCCGCAATCGCCTCGCCCATCATAAATGCGGTACCAGAAGGTGCATCGACTTTATGACGGTGGTGCGCTTCAATGATTTCAATATCCACCGTATCGCCAAACACTTTTGCAGCCAGTTCCAATAATTTAATCGAGACATTGACACCGACTGAATAATTAGCAGCATAGACGACTGGGGTCTGGGTAGCGGTTTCGTCCAAAAATGCCTTTTGTTCATCCGACATGCCTGTAGTCCCAATCACCATGGCCACGCCTGCTTCACGGCATAACTTCAAGTGCTGTTCAGTGGCCACAGGTGCAGTAAAATCAATCACCACATCACAATCTTTTAGAACCTCACTCAAACTTCCCACGATCTTGACACCGATGTTACCGATCCCTGCAAGCTCACCTGCATCCGCACCCACCAAGCTGCTTTCAGGACGCTCAACAGCTGCGGCAAGTTGATAGCCTGCTTGTTGTACCGCTTGAATCAGAATGCGTCCCATGCGTCCGCCTGCACCCAAGATTCCAATGCGTGGAGAAGTTGACATAATTTTTCCCAGTCTTTTATTTAAACAATTGAGCTACTATAGCAAAACTCTTTGGCTGCGCTAAAAATTTCCCATAAAAAAACCTGCCGCAGCAGGTTTTTTTATGAATGCCAATTAATCAAATAGGCGATCAAAGAATGATTTTTTCTTTGGCGATGCAGCATGGCCATCACCATCAAAAGACGCTTGCAGTTCTTTTAACAATTCACGTTGGCGACTGTTTAAGTTCACTGGGGTTTCCACCACGATACGGCAGAGTAAATCCCCAACCATGCTGCTACGTACAGGACGAACACCTTTACCACGTAAGCGGAATAATTTACCGGTTTGCGTTCCTTCTGGAATTTTTAAGCTGACACGACCATCAAGGGTCGGAATTTCAATTTCTTTCCCTAAAGCTGCATCTGCAATGCTGACAGGTACATCCATATACAGATCTGCACCATCACGTTGGAAGACTTCGTGTTCACGAACCACCACTTCAACATATAAGTCACCCGCTTGACCATCACGAATCGCTTCACCTTTGCCAGTTAAGCGTACTCGGTCACCATTGTCTACGCCTGCAGGAATGGTGACTTCAAGGGTTTGCTGACGGTCTGCAACGCCTGAACCATGACAGCTCGTGCATGGGTTCTTGATGATTTTACCTTGACCACGACAGGTGCTACAGGTCTGCTGAACCGAGAAGAAACCTTGTTGCATGCGCACTTGACCCGCACCATGACAGGTACGACAGGTTTCAACATCATTCGGATTTTTAGATCCCTTACCATCACAGGTTTCACATGGTGCTGGTGCAGTAAAGGTAATGGTTTTTTTCACCCCTTTGACCGCTTCTTCAAGCGTCAGTTCCATCACATAACGGAGGTCTGAACCACGGCGTTGACGTTGTTGCTGACGGCCACCGCCACCAAATGCACCACCGAAGATATCGCCAAACTGACTAAAGATGTCTTCTGCGCTAAAACCGCCGAAGCCACCACCTGCGCCGCCAAAGCCGCCTTCAAAGGCACTATGTCCAGCACGGTCATACATGCTGCGCTTTTCTTCATCAGACAGCACTTCATACGCTTCTGCCGCTTCTTTGAATTTTTCTTCTGCTTCTGCGTTGTCTGGGTTACGGTCTGGATGATACTTCATCGCCAACTTACGATAGGCTTTTTTGATCTCATCATCACTTGCGGTTTTCGAAACGCCTAAAACCTCATAATAATCACGTTTAGCCATGGTTGGCGATGCTCCTCACGGAATTTATTTAAATCTAAAAAACAAATAGGCTCTGCCGACTTAACAAATAAAAAGTCAACAGAGCCTTAATAGGGACTGTACGATAAATTTACAAGGTCTATTGCAATAAAAAAGCAGAAAATTAAAAAACTGCTTTATTTTTAAAGTATTTGGCAATACCTTTTAACCATGCATTCAATAAAAACAACCATGCAATCGAACTAAACACCACACCGGCAACCGTCATTGCGGTAACCCAGAGAATGCTGTTCCATGCGAAAAAGAACAGTGGAATAAACCATAGAGCTGCAAAGAACGCCATCACCAGAAATAACAGCACATTACGCATAATCCAGAGTGCATGCGCATGTATCCATACTTCAGCATTATCCACAATTGCAACTTTTCGTGCTAACAGGTATGCAAACGCTGCAAACACGATTGTAAATAATGCAAGAAACATGAACACGTAAGAAATCGCCACATAGCGGCGATGCTGCTCAATATTGTCTTGCCCCATGCTCTATATCACCTCGATTCACTGCATCTTGCAGAATTTATCATGCAATGAAATTCAATTATTTTTTGGTCTTAAAATATAGGTGCTACTATATTGAAATTTTCAATGTTTCGCACCTTTATTCACAAAATAATTACGATAGTTGTGTTGTTTTTTTGACCTTAAACCATGCCGCGTAGAGCGCAGGCAGGAAAAATAAGGTCAATAATGTGGCAACAATCAATCCGCCCATAATCGCAACGGCCATCGGACCAAAGAAAATACTGCGTGATAACGGGATCATGGCCAATACCGCAGCCAGTGCAGTCAGCACAATGGGACGGAAACGACGCATGGTCGCATCAATCACCGCGTCCCACGGCTCATGCCCTGCCTGAATATCCTGCTCGATCTGATCAATCAAGATCAGCGAGTTGCGCATAATCATGCCTGACAGTGCAATCGTGCCTAGCATTGCCACAAAACCAAAGGGCTTATTCAACAATAACAGGAACGCCACCACACCGATCAATCCCAAAGGGGCTGTCAGTAACACAATGGTCGCCCGTGACATACTACGCAATTGAATCATCAATAAGGTCATCACCACCGCCAAGAATAAGGGCATACCCGCATTGACCGAGTTTTGTCCTTTGGCTGACTCTTCGACCGTGCCCCCCACTTCAAGCAGATAACCGCTTGGTAAATCAGCACGTAAACGCTGCATCTGATCAGCCAGCTGCTGTACCACCGTGGCGGGTTGTAAATGGGTCCGAATATCAGCACGAACAGTAATGGTCGGCAAACGATTGCGGTGCCAGATCAAGCCTTCTTCAAAACGGGGTTCGATTGTGGCAATTTGAGCCAAAGGTACGGTGGTGCCCTTGCTGGTCGGGACGGCCAAACTGGCTAAAGAAGCCACTTCAACCCGTTCTGATTTATCACCACGCAAACGGATTTCAATCAATTCACGCTTTTCACGATATTGATTCATCACCGCACCCGTGACCGAAGCATTGAGGAAATTGGCCAAATCAACACTGGAAACGCCCATTTGACGTGCACGATCCTGATCAATTTCAATGGCAATGATTTTGCTCGGCTCACCCCAATCCAGATGTACATTGGTGGTATTCGGGTCTTGACTCAGCACTTTAGCCACTTTCTGCGCCCATTGACGCACCGTCCCCAAATCTTCACCAGAGACACGATACTGCAATGGATAACCGACTGGGGGGCCATTTTCCAATAAAGACACGCGAGTTCGTACTTGAGGCAATAACTGCTTAATCTGTTGGTCCAGAGAGCGGCGAATTTCATCACGATCGTCCAACGACGAAGCCAATACCACAAACTGGGCAAAACTGGCTTGCGGCAATTGCTGATCTAAAGGCAAATAGAAACGCGGTGACCCAGTACCGACATAGGCCACATAGTTATCAATGCCTTTTTGTTTAGACAGGAACTGTTCCACCTTATGCACGGCCTGTTCCGTGGCGGTCAGTGATGCACCTTCTTCCAGTTTTAAATCCACCAAAATTTCAGCCCGATTCGATGGCGGGAAGAACTGTTGTGGCACCAATTTAAACATCGCGACCGATAGCACAAAGAGCCCGACTGTCACGGCAATCACGGTTTTACGATAGCTAATACAGATTTCCACCACACGGCGGAAAGATTGATAAAATCTGGACTGATACGGGTCATGATGCTGACCATGTGCTTCCACGATAGGTGTAGGTTGCTTGCGCAATCTTGCCCACAAGCGTAAGTACCACGCGGCTTGTTGCTTCTGTTTGCTGAAGTCGGGTAATAATTTTTCACCCAAATACGGTACAAATAACACTGCCGCGATCCATGACACCATCAGCGCAATGGTCACCACTTGGAAAATAGAACGGGTATATTCCCCCGTCCCAGATTGCGCCGTAGCAATCGGCAAAAATCCGGCGGCTGTAATTAATGTCCCCGTCAGCATTGGAAAGGCGGTGGTTTGCCAAGCAAAACCCGCAGCTTTAAGGCGGCTGTAGCCTTGTTCCATTTTAATCGCCATCATTTCCACGGCGATAATGGCATCATCAACCAGCAAGCCCAGTGCCAGAATCAATGCTCCCAGTGAAATCTTATGCAACCCGACATCAAACAGATTCATGCCTGCAAAGGTCATGGCCAGTACCAATGGAATAGACAGCGCCACCACCAAACCAGTACGGAAACCGAGCGAGAAGAAACTCACCAATAAAACAATGATTACTGCTTCAGCCAGAACTTTTAAGAACTCGTGAATACTGCGTTGTACGGCGACTGGCTGATCCGAAACTTTTTGCAGCTTCATGCCCAAAGGCAAGCTTTTTTGCAGGCGGTTGAATTCGGTTTCCAGATTTTTACCGAGCGCAATAATGTCTCCCCCTTTGCGCATCGAGACTGCAATTCCGATACCGTTTTCGCCCATAAAACGCATGCGCGGTTGCGCAGGTTCACTAAAACCACGATAAACCTCTGCCACATCCCCCAGCTGAATGGTTTTATCTCCCACCAGCAACGGCATTTTTTTCAGATCATCAATACTGTGTAAATGCCCGCTGACCCGAATTTGAATCCGGTCTGTGCCGGTTTCAAAAAAACCTGCACCTGCCATATCATTTTGTTTTTGAATCGCTTCCTGAATGGCGCTAACAGGCACACCTAACTGCACCGCCTTGGTATTTGATAGCTCAACCCAGATTTTCTGATCTTGCAGACCCACCAGATTAACCTTGCTGACATCTTTAACCCGTTGCAATTGCAGCTGCAAACGGTCGGCATATTCTTTCATCACCGCATAGTCAAAGTCGTGCCCTGTCAGTACATAGATGTTACCGAAGGTATCGCCAAACTCATCATTAAAGAACGGTCCTTGTACACCACTCGGCAATTGTGAACGAATATCATTGACCTTTTTACGCACGTTATACCAGACATCAGGAATGGCGCTCGAAGGCAAACTGTCTTTGGCGACAAAGGTCACCAACGATTCACCTGGCCGCGAATAGGCCATGATGCGGTCATATTGCCCGGTGGTCATTAATTCTTTTTCAATGCGGTCGGTCACCAGCGTCGAGACTTCCTTGGCCGTTGCTCCCGGCCAATAGGTCTGTACCACCATGACTTTAAAGGTAAACGGTGGATCTTCACTTTGTGACAACTTGGAATAGGACATAATGCCCACGATGCCAAGCAACAGCATAAAATAAAGGATGATGCCTTTATTCTTAAGCGCCCATTCTGAAAGGTTAAATTTCATCTTTAACCTCCCGTTTTGACACTAACATCGCGATTATCACGATCAACCGGATGAATCTTTTGTTGCTCACGCAATAAGTGTACTCCGCCAACCACCACCCAATCCGTGGCTTTTAAGCCCGAGAGCACAGGGACACTGTCACGTGCATAGTTGCCCAAGGTCACAGGCACTTTACGAATGGTTTGATTGGCATTGACCACCCAGACATAGGCTTGCTGATCATTGGCGGTAACACTGGATAACGGCACGCTCAAAACATTGTTGTCATGTGCAACAAAAAATACCCGTGCACTTTGACCTAGTTGAATGCTGGACTGCCCTTCAAGCAAAGACACCTTAACGGTGAAAGTTCGTGACTGATCGGCAGCGGGTGATACTTCCCGCACTTTGGCCGCAAAACGGGCGTCGGGTTGCGACCACAAGGTCACCCATACCGGTTGCCCGACTTTGATGGTACTGACGGCTTGTTCAGGTACTCCGAAAACCACCTCACGCTCCCCATCAATCGCCAATTGATAGGCCGCCTGCCCTGCGGCAAGCACTTGTCCAATCTCAATTTGGCGTTGGGTAATCACCCCATTCTTATTCGAAATCAGCTGGTTATAGCCCGTCTGGTTTGAGGACACTTGATAATTCGAACGGGCCTGCTGCAAACTGGCTTGTGCCGATTCATATTGATTCTTGACCGCATCAAATTGTGAGCGACTCACGGCATTGACAGGTAGAAGTTGCTGATAACGCTGATATTCTTCAGCGGCAATTTTGGCCGCTGCTTCGGCGCTCTGTAACTGTGCCTTGGCTGCATTCATTTGCAGTTGTGCATCTTTGACATCCAGCTTGGCCAGCACCTGCCCGACTTTCACCCGATCACCGACATCGACATAACGTTCGGTAATCTGTCCCCCGACACGGAAAGCCAAAGCCGTTTGCTGCCGTGCCTGTACATTCCCCGCATAGCTCTTTTGCTCGATATGATTGCTATTCGGCTGGGTCACCATGACATAAGGGATTTCTTCAGTCTTGGGTGTTTCTTTTTGGCAAGCACTGAGGACTACACTACTGACAACCAGTAAGCCCAATATGATACGATTGATCTGATTCATCTAATGGCGCTCTTATTCAAATTGATTTTTAAGGCGTGATATGAGCATTATCATAGATTGTTTATTTTTAATTAATATACTCATGGGTACATTAATTAAAAAATAAAGCTAGAATTCTGATTTTTAAAATTGATTAACAGAGAACGATAACGTGCAAATCAGCAGTGGCCGTCCTAAAGATTTAGAGAAAAGAGCCAAAATTTTACAAGCCGCAAAATCTATTTTTTTAAAAATGGGCTATCACGCCACCAATATGAATCAGATTGCCAAAGAAGCGGGCGTCACCAAACTCACGGTGTACAATCACTTTCAGGACAAAAGTAATCTGTTTATGTGCGCGATTGAAGAAAGCTGTGAAGAATCGATTCGTGCCAAACAGTTTGAACTCACTGCGGATTCCGACTTTAAGCAGGCCTTGGTACTGATGTGCCACCGGGCTTTAAGTATTATTTATCTGCCAGAAGCCTTGAAACTGGACTGCTTGCTGTTTGAATTGGCGGCCGAACAAAGTCCGTTAGCCAAACAATTCTTTGATGCCTCGCATAGCCGCATGTGCCATGTCTGGTGTGATTTTTTCGAGCAAGCCATCGCCTTTAAATTTATTCAAGCCGATGAACCGATAAAACAAACTGAGCTGATCATCTCGCTAATGTTGGGCATCCGTCATCAACAAGTGTTACTGGGTCTAGCCCCTGTGCCAACAGCAACTGAAATTGACCAGATGATTCAGCACGCGATTGAGATTTTTTTGCTTAAATATCAACCGAAAAATTAGAGAATATTCACATTTTTTACGTTCTGCTCTTGGAATGTCTCGCAATCGCGCTATAGTCGAGTGAGAACAACAGGAGAATTAGAATGATTCAGCAAATCACTGCTCCACTACGTGAAGATGTCCGTTTACTCGGCAATTTACTTGGAGAGACCTTAAAGCAACATGCTGGGCAAGATTTGTTTAATCAGATTGAGCAAATTCGGGCATTAGCCAAAGGCGCACGTGACGGCCAGATCGAAGCGGAAAAACAGCTCGAACAATTGTTTCTCGGTTTAAAAGATGAAGAGATTTTGCCACTGACTCGCGCATTCTCACATTTTCTTAACTTCGCCAATATTGCTGAACAGTATCATGTGGTACGTAGCCGTCGTCAGGCCGAGTTTGATGAACATGCACCCAGTCCAAATCCGCTCCCGCATCTATTTGAAAAATTCAAAACCCAACAGATCAACGCAAAGCAACTGTTTCAACAGATCTGTGATTTAAAAATTGAACTGGTGCTAACGGCTCATCCAACTGAAGTCAGCCGCCGTACTCTTATTCAAAAATATGATGATATTACCGATTGCCTATCACAACTCGATCAGCAAAAGCTGACACCCAAAGAACGTCAACAGACCATCGCCACCCTGAAACAACTGGTTAGCTCCGCATGGCAAACCGATGAAATCCGCCAGCATCGTCCAACCCCTGTCGATGAAGCCAAATGGGGCTTTGCTACGATAGAACAATCGCTCTGGAATGCCGTACCTAAATTTGTACGCGAACTGAATGAGCTGACCCAGCAACATTGTGCGCAAGCCTTACCCCTGCACATCGCACCGATTCGTTTTGCCTCCTGGATGGGCGGTGACCGTGATGGCAACCCGAATGTCACCCATCAGGTGACCCAAGAAGTATTGTGGTTATCACGTTGGCAAGCAGCCGACCTATACCTGCGTGATATTGAAAATCTACGTTGGGAATTGTCAATTCAGAGCTGTTCTGAAGAACTGACTCAAGCATTGGGCTATGAACACCCTGAGCCCTATCGTGAATATTTACGTGACACCCGTGAGCGTTTAAAAGCCACCCGTTCGTGGTTGGCACACCGCCTTCAAGGCACTGAAGCCGATGACAGCAATATCATCAAAAGCAAAGATGAATTGTTGGCGCCATTGCTCCTCTGCTACCGCTCACTGATCGACAGCAATCTGGCCGAGATTGCCAATGGGCAATTGCTGGATTTTATTTATCGCGTCAATTGCTTCGGCATTGAACTGCTCAAACTGGATATCCGTCAGGAGTCCGGCCGCCATCGCCAAGCCATTTCTGCGATTACCGAATATTTAGGTCTGGGTAATTTTGAATCATGGACCGAACAAGCACGTCAGAACTTTCTGATTCAAGAATTACAGAGCAAGCGCCCATTATTACCGAAATTCTTCAATGAACCTGAAGGCAGCCTGATTCAACACCCCGATGTTCTGGAAGTGTTTGCTACCATGCGCACTTTGGCGGAACAGCCCACCGAGAGCTTGGGTGCCTATATTATTTCCATGGCAGAATATCCAAGTGATGTGCTGGCCGTGTTGCTGCTGCAAAAAGAGGCTGGGATTCAACATCCACTGCGTGTGGTGCCTTTATTTGAAACCTTAAAGGATCTGGACGGCGCGGCCAAAACCATGAATACCTTGTTCAATATGCATTGGTACAAACAGCATATTCAAGGCAAACATGAAGTGATGATTGGTTACTCAGATTCAGCCAAAGATGCTGGCTTTATGTCGGCCAACTGGGCGCAATATCGTGCTCAGGAAGAGCTGACCGCCATCGCCAAACAGCATGGTGTGCAATTGACCCTGTTCCATGGTCGTGGTGGTTCTATTAGCCGTGGCGGTGCGCCAACGCAGCAAGCCCTGTTTTCACAACCACCAGGTTCAATTTCTGGTGCCATCCGTGTGACCGAACAAGGTGAGATGATTCGCTTCAAATTCGGCTTGGAAGGTATCGCGCTACAAAATCTGGAAATTTATACCGCAGCGACTTTAGAGGCGACCTTGTTGCCGCCACCCGAACCGAAACAGGAATGGCGTGAGCTAATGAACCACATGACGGATTTATCGGTCAAAGTGTATCGTCAAACCGTGCGTGAAAATCCTAACTTTGTCAGCTACCTGCGTACCGTCACACCTGAGCTGGAATTACAAATGCTACCACTCGGTTCACGTCCTGCTAAGCGTAAAGTCAGTGGTGGTATTGAATCGCTGCGCGCCATTCCTTGGGTATTTGCATGGACTCAAATCCGCTTGATGCTACCGGCTTGGCTGGGGACAGGTACCGCGATTAATCAGGTGCACGAGCAACATAAAAGCACCTTAAACGAGATGCTGGAACAATGGCCATATTTCCAGACTTTGATTGATATGCTGGAAATGGTGTTGTCTAAATCCGATGCTGATATTGCCCTGTATTATGAATCTCATCTAACCCAAGATCAGGATTTAAAAGTGCTTGGCGTGGAATTACGGCAACGCTTACAAAATGCAGTGGATACCCTGCTCAGCCTGAAAGGGGAATCGAAACTGCTGAGTAATAATGATGTACTGGATCAGTCCATGCAGGTGCGTAAACCGTATTTATTGCCGTTACATTTACTCCAAGCCGAGTTGATGAAACGTCGCCGCCTGTATCTGGCCGAACACCAGACCGAACACAGCCCTGTCGATCATGCCCTCATGGTCAGTATTGCAGGGATTGCCGCAGGTCTGCGTAACACAGGTTAAGTCGCACCTCAGCCTTGCCATCAATAGAAAGGCTCCTGTTGATGGCAAGGCTGGCAAAATATGCCATTTCAATAAAAAATGAGAAAAATTCAAAAAATTATTTTGAAAATAAGATATTTAACTTTTCAAATAATCTCGACAAAATCAATAATAAATCCACACGCTTATTTTGAAATAAATTTTACCAAAAGGTAAAAATACAAACGCTAAAAGGCTGATCTGGCAATCCCCTCAATGACTTATAGGTGAAAGCGCGTTTTAAGACAGGGTATCATACGCGCTGATATCACATAATGAGTCTAATTTATGTCAAGTTGGTTTCCAAAATGGCAGCCGTATCAGGGACAGGTTGATCATCGCCCTGTTGCAACAAATGAATATTTACCGCCCTTACAAAGTGCGGTGCTCGGGGTCCAACATGCATTTGCAATGTTCGGTTCAACCGTCCTTGCACCTTTATTGATGGGCTTTAGCCCCAATCTGGCCATCTTAATGTCAGGAATCTGTACCATCCTGTTCTTCTTTATGACAGGTGGTCGTGTTCCGAGTTATTTAGGTTCAAGTTTTGCTTTTATCGGGGTGGTTGCGGCAGCAACAGGTCATATTACCGGCTCGGGTACCAATCCAAACCTGTCAGTCGCTTTGGGCGGGATCGTGGTCTGCGGGATTGTTTATGCCCTCATCGGTTTTGCAGTGATGCTGACTGGTACACGCTGGATTGAGAAACTGATGCCCCCTGTGGTGACAGGTGCGATCGTCATGATTATTGGCCTTAATCTGGCTCCCGTGACCATCAAAGCGGTTGCAGGTCAGCCGTTTGAAATGTGGATGGCGCTGATTACGGTACTCAGCATGGGCATCATCGCCGTCTTTACCAAAGGGCTATTACAACGTCTATTACTGCTAATTGGCCTTTTAATTGCCTATGCGATTTATGCAATCGCCAGTAATGGTTTAGGTTATGGCAAACCGATTGATTTCTCCCAAATCTCGGCCGCGCCTTGGTTCGGTATTCCGAGCTTGTCACACCCAACTTTTGATTTAAATGCGATTCTGATCATTGCACCCGTAGCACTAATTTTGGTGGCAGAAAATCTGGGCCATATCAAAGCCGTTGGCGCAATGACAGGTGAAAACCTCACACCGCAACTGGGTAAAGCTTTTGTTGCCGATGGCGTTGCAACCACCTTATCAGGCGGTGTCGGAGCACCCGGAATGACCACCTATGGCGAGAACATTGGGGTGATGGCTGTCACTCGCGTTTACTCGACGCTGGTCTTTGTGATTGCTGGTGTGTTTGCTATTTTCTTGGGCCTTTCCCCTAAATTTGGTGCCGTCATCAGCACCATTCCAAATGCGGTACTCACTGGCGCATCGATTGTGGTGTTTGGTCTGATTACCATTGCAGGTGCGAAAATCTGGATCGAAAACAAAGTCGATTTCTCAAACAATAAAAACCTGATCATCGCTTCTGTTACGATTATCCTCGGCGCAGGTAACTTTGAATTGTTATTTGGTAGCTTCAATTTAGGTGGGATCGGCACTGCAACTTTTGCTGCGATTTTCCTAAACTTGCTGTTTAATTTAAAAGACAAAAACTAAAATATTCAAGGCAGCACAAGCTGCCTTTTTTTATGTTGAGAAGGATACATGACTAGATAATGCCTCCATTGGCTCTAATCACCTGTGCATTAATCCAGTTACTCGCATCACTCACAGCAAAATCAAGCACCGCAGCAATATCTTCCACTGTGCCTAAACGCTCTAAAGGGGCTGCTTTGGCCAACTGTTCAATTAATGCCTCACTCTTCCCTTCAAAGAATAGTTCAGTTGCTGTAGGTCCTGGTGCAATCGCATTAACGCTAATGTTTCTGCCTCTTAATTCTTTGGCAAGGATAGCCGTCAAAGCTTCTATGGCTGCTTTAGAGGCACTATAAATACCATACCCTTCCAGCTTCATACCAATCACACTACTAGAGAGATTGATAATTTTCCCACCCTGCTCAAGTCGTTTCGCCGCTTCTCGCATGGTATATAAACTACCTTTTAAATTAATCGCCAGAACCTTCTCAATAGTTTCATCATCTAAAGTTTCAATTTTTTGAAAGCACATAATGCCTGCATTATTAATCAGAATATCCATTCGCCCGTAGTTTTGCATGACATAGTCAAATAGCCGCTCAACCTGATGCGACTGGCTGATATCTGCTTTAAATGCACTTGCTGTACCACCCGCAGCTGTAATTTTTTCAACGACCTGATTTGCTTCTAAATCATTGCGTGCATAATTAATCACGATTTGATGGCCTTGCTGTGCCAATAAGGTTGCGGTAAAAGCACCAATTCCTCGGGATGCTCCTGTAATCAAAATTACTTTCTTATGATTTGATGGCATATTCATGTTTAACCTCACTCAAGTCAACTTATCACGGAATACGATCTATGATACTGTTCAGTGAGAACAAGATAATCCATCAAATTTCGGCTTCTTTATCCGAATAGAGCGAACAAAACAATCAAGCCTATGGACAAGTTAAATGCAATGTCAGCATTTGTGCATGTGGTTGAGCAGCGCAGTTTTACCAAAGCAGCTCATATTCTGAGTCTGCCACGCTCGACCCTGACAGATGCGATTAAACAATTGGAATCGCAGCTAAATACCCGCTTACTGTTTCGGACCACACGACAGGTCAATCTGACTGACGAAGGCCATTTGTACTATCAGCGCTGTAAATATATTCTGACTTATATTAATGAATCAGATCATGATTTTTTACATGCCAAACCGCAAGGCTCGTTAAAGGTGGAAGTTCACGGTCTCTTTGCTGCGCATTTTATTCTGCCCAAACTACATCAGTTTCTCGGTGAATATCCTCAAATACAATTACAACTGACTGAAAGTGATCGCTATGTTGATCTGATTAAAGAAGGCATAGACTGTGTGATTCGGATTGGTCATTTAAATAATAGTGAACTGGTGGTCAGATCCTTGGGCCAGATCCCGCAAATCACGCTTGCGAGTCCTGAATACCTCAACAAATACGGCACACCGAAGCTACTCAGCGATTTAAAACAGCATTTTATGGTGGGTTTTTACTCCAGCGCACGCCAAAAACAGCTTCCCCTAGAATTCATCATCAATCATCAGCTTGCATTTTATGACCTCAGTTCCTTAATTCAAGTCAATGGGGCGCATACCTATTCGGCTGCAGCAGAACAAGGCTTTGGTATTATTCAGGTGCCACGTTATGCTCATTTACAACAAATCGAAAATGGTCAGCTTTGCCCTGTATTACCCCAATACACGGTTCCCTCTTTACCCGTTTCTTTGCTTTACCCTTCAAAAACATGGGTTTCACCCCGACAACGCGTATTTATAGAATGGATCATACAGTTGTTTAAAGATCATCCTTTGGATCAAAGTTAAAATCGCCTTACCAAAAACAGTTTGTGCCACACTTCAGTCCACTATCTTTCCTGAAGCGATATTTAGTATGATGAATTTTTACATTTCAATACGTTGCCATCATGCGTTTTGATTTTTTTGATTTACAGCTTGTTCTACATATCATCCGTACCGGCAGTCTGACCAAAGGCGCGGAATGCTCTGCAATTTCTTTGCAGGCCGCCAGCGAACGCATAAAAAAACTTGAACTCTATTTCGATACCCCCTTATTTATTCGTCATAGCAATGGCCTTGAACTGACCACTGCGGGTCATGCCTTGGCAGAACATGCCCGCCGTTTAATGAAACAAAAAGCGGTGCTTGAACATGACATGCAACGCTTTCGGCAACAGCAACCTGAAGCTCTGACGCTCTGGTGTAACTCTTCTGCTCAAAGTGAGTATTTACCCCCACTCTTGCCGCAATATCTGATGTTACATCCAACCATTAATCTTGATCTACACGAAGCGGAAAGCTCTGAAATTGTTGAAGCCCTGACCCAAGGCATTGCACGCTTGGGATTGGTATCCAGCTTTTTTGATACCCAGCATTTACACACCCAAGAATTTGCCAGCGACCCGCTGGTGCTGATTTGTCCAGCAGAACATGCCTTAGCCCAACAGGCAGCCCTGAACCTGATCGAGGCCTTAAATTACGGCTTTATTGGCTTGATGCCGCATCATTCATTACAGCAATCGATTGAAACCCAAGCCAAATTGCTGGGCTTTAATATCCAATACCGTTTGCGTTTGCCCAATTTTGCTGCAATTGCAGAAGTGGTGGCGAAAGGGGTCGGCATTGCCATTATGCCTGCCCGTGCGGCACAGCGCTTACAGGCCGATTACGCTTTCCATACCGTGCAGTTACTGGGTGCATGGGCCAATCGTAAGCTGCTTTTGGCCGCACAGGACTTTTCCCAACTGCCGCTTGGCTATCAACAATTTGCTGAATTTTTACTACAGCATCAACCCACCAACTGATCCATGCTAATGCGCAATCATATACATCCCTAAAGTCATTAACCCAATAAAAAACAGGCGACGAAAGCGTTGCTCATTGAGTTGGTAACGGATCTTTTTACCGAGCCACATCCCAACCAATGCCGCCACTAAAGCTACGGCAGAGAGTCGATAATCCAGGTGCATGCCAGCCATCGGGTTATGCTGTAGAAATACCGCCAGACAAATCGTAGATACGGTAAAGGTCAATCCTAAGGCTTGTACCAGTTCATCTCGTTTTAAATGCAAAGACTGCAAATACGGCACAACGGGAATAATCACCACGCCCGTTGCGACTGTGACTGCACCACCAATATAGCCCACGACAGGAGATAGCCAACGCTCATATTTGGCCAGATGGGGCAGCTTTTTGACACAGAGGCCATAACATCCGTATAAGGCCAGCATGCATCCCAATAAAATTTCGCTGCTATGCCCATGACTCTGGTTTAAGGTCGGTAAAAAGCTCCAGATCGAACCCACAATAATGCCTGCAAGTAAGGTCCAGAAACGCCGGATAAACATCCAGACCCGCCCCTCAGCAAACAGTTGCCAAATATTGGTCACCATGGAAGGAACAATCAACAGGGATGCAGCCTGAAAGGGACTCATGGCAATGGTCAGTAGCCCCATGGATACCGCAGGCAAGCCTAGACCAATCATACCTTTGATCATGCCTGCAAAGGCAAATACTACAATAATGATTGCTAAAAAAGTCATGCGCGATCTCCGATGTTGCACCGGAGTTATGCTACGAAAAAACGGGGGCTCCCCCTATTCTTATTTTTGGGAGCTGGCCTCAGGCAGAGCTTGAGGCTATTCGGTATTTATCTTCCAACACATTGCTAATAATACTTTCAATCATCCAGACCCGGTATAAGCTATTAAATACATAGCTCTGTCCATCAATGCGCAATTCCAGAACTGGAAAATCAGGCTGATGCTTTTGCTGGCACAGTTCATCATTCTGTTGCAATAGAGCCTCCACATCCTGTTCAGTTATCTGATCGATCTCCAAGCGTCTCTGCATACGCTGAAAATGGGCTTTAAATGACAGGTCTCTACCGCGTGTCCACACGCCTTCTAATATCTGATGAATACAGTCCACTTGCTGTTCTTCAGGCACACTATAAAACAGCCGTGCCATCTCGTAGGTTGCGTCTTTGGTTGGGCGACAGAATGGTGTAAATGCGACTTGTGTCCGCTTGGAGACGCGAGTGGCCAGACTCCAGTCAAACCAGTCTCGCCCATGATAACTCAATGGGTAAACTTTCAACTGAATATTATAATAATCCGCCAGTTCTTCTTTGATATATGCCAATAATAACCAGCTCATTGGATCTTCAAGCGCAATATACAGATCCAACTCAGAATGCATGGCTTGAACTTCGCTCAGCGCTTCACCATCATTAATCAAATGCTCACGCCATTCGATATGGTTGATCAGGAAAATTGGATTTCCTGTCAGCAATTTCTGTTGTTTTAGCCGACGGGTCAAGCGGAGTAAGTCATCAACGGCTTGATATTTACGCTCGCCAAACTCGAAATAACTGGCGGCTACAGGCACATCTTTAAAAATGCGTTCAGGATAATCTTGAGGGCTTTGATGCTGGCTAGCCATGGCATGCAAGGTACGCAATTTGCCATATTGTTGTTGCCACAACATATGAAAGACGTCTTCGAGCAAATGTAAGAAGTTCTGCTCACGCAATGGCGTGTTTCTAAGAATGGTTTCAGCTTGTTGTAAGGCTTCTGCGCTGGGGATTTCTGGGGTGTCATCAAAACCAAAACGATGTTGCTTGGCGAGAATTTTGGCATCATTTAAACAATAAGTTTGCCAGTCTTGCTTCGACATCTCATTAGGAGGTTCAGCGTCTTGCCTCGAAATAATCACCTTTAACGGTTTGAGTTCATCACTCAGGATTTCATTGAGCTGACCAAGTTGTTGCACTGCAAGATAGCTATAAACATCGTCTAGACGCAGGTAAATACTTAAACCCTGTTCCGTGGGTAACTCCGCCTGACGAGAAGGTTTCTGATAGTACCAACTCGATCGTATGGGATCAAACCAACGACGTAACAAAGACATGTCGACAGCCTCTAATGGTCATAAATTGAAATATGGATGGATATACTCAAACTTGTGTCGGAACAAGTGAGCCAATAAATATGTTCAGTATCTTATAAAATAACAAAAAAGTCCCCCTTAATTGAAAGAGGGACTCAAAGGGATTACAAAACTCGTACTGCGCCTTTGGCTGCACTGGTTGAATGCAATGCGTAAATCTTCAATGACTTAGACACTTTGCGTTTACGTTCTTCTGCCGGATGCCAGCCTTTGGCTTCCTGAACCGTACGGCGATGTGCCAGGGTGGCATCGTCAATATCAAGGTGAATGGTACGATTTGGAATATCAATCTGGATCGTATCACCATCCTCAACCAAACCAATTGCACCACCTTCGGCAGCTTCTGGAGATACGTGACCGATCGACAAACCTGAGGAACCACCCGAGAAACGACCATCAGTAATCAAGGCACAGTCTTTACCCAAACCTTTCGATTTCAGGTAACTGGTCGGGTACAACATTTCCTGCATCCCGGGTCCACCACGTGGGCCTTCATAACGAATCACCACGATGTCACCCGCCACGATTTTATGATCCAGAATTGCTTCAACTGCCGAATCCTGACTCTCAAACACACGGGCTGTACCAGTGAATTTAAGAATCGACTCATCCACACCTGCGGTTTTGACGATACAGCCATCTAGAGCGATGTTGCCGTAAAGCACAGCCAAACCGCCATCTTTAGAGAAGGCATGTTCAGCATTACGAATCACACCTTTCTCACGGTCACCATCTAAGGTTGAATAATAACGGTTCTGTGAGAACGCGACTTGGGTTGGAATCCCCCCTGGAGATGAACGATAGAATTCATAAACATCTGCATCTTCGGTACGGATAATATCCCACTTGTCCAAAGCATCTTTCAGGGTTTTTTCATGTACGGTTGGGCATGAGGTATTGAGTAAGTTGGCACGATCGAGCTCACCCAAGATCGCCATGATCCCACCCGCACGGTGTACATCTTCCATATGTACGTCTTGTTTTGCAGGTGCAACCTTTGACAAGACTGGAACCTGACGTGACAAACGATCGATATCATCCATGGTGAAATCAACTTCTGCTTCATGTGCAGCAGCCAGCAAATGTAATACCGTATTGGTCGAACCACCCATGGCGATATCCAAGGTCATGGCATTTTCAAAAGCAGCTTTGGTGGCAATCGAACGCGGCAAGATGCTGTCATCATTCTGCTCATAATAGCGCTTCGCCAGTTCAACCACTAAACGCCCTGCTCTCAAGAACAATTTTTCACGGTTGGCATGCGTCGCCACAATAGAACCATTGCCCGGTAAAGACAAACCCAGAGCCTCGGTTAAACAGTTCATCGAGTTCGCGGTGAACATGCCTGAACAAGAACCACAGGTTGGGCATGCTGAGCGTTCAAACGCAGCGACTTCTTCATCGGTATAGCTTTCGTCGGCTGCAACCACCATCGCATCAACCAAGTCGATTGCTTTTTCATCACCACGGAATTTGACTTTACCCGCTTCCATCGGCCCACCAGACACGAATACCACAGGGATGTTCAAGCGCATTGCTGCCATCAACATTCCCGGTGTGATCTTGTCACAGTTCGAGATACATACCATTGCATCGGCACAATGGGCATTGACCATATATTCTACAGAATCGGCAATCAAATCACGTGATGGCAGTGAATACAGCATCCCGTCATGACCCATGGCAATCCCGTCATCAACGGCAATGGTATTAAATTCTTTTGCCACACCACCAGACGCTTCAATTTCTCGTGCAACAAGTTGACCTAAATCTTTGAGATGCACATGACCTGGCACAAATTGGGTAAATGAGTTGACCACTGCAATAATGGGCTTGCCAAAATCTTCATCTTTCATACCCGTCGCACGCCATAAACCACGTGCGCCAGCCATATTTCTTCCATGTGTCGATGTTTTCGAACGATAATCAGGCATTTTTTATTCCCAACAAGTGTGTGCTCGAGACGAATAGGACATTCGCTCTGGCGAAATGATACTGAGCTCTCTGCATCATACTACAAGTTATCGTTTAACAGATGACCAACAGGCCTATCTTTTTTTGCACAAAAGCAATTCAGGCAGTGAATTAGGGACTCGTCGCTTTTTCGCTTATAATTTGAGGTAAGTTTTGTTTGGATTCCATTTGTGAAAATCATTTTTGCTGGTACGCCTGAATTTGCGGCAACCGCATTGGCGGCATTATTAAAAACATCCCACCAGATTATTGCGGTTTATACCCAGCCGGATCGTAAATCGGGCCGTGGGCAAAAATTAACACCTTCTCCTGTTAAACAATTGGCACTTGAACATGGTTTGCCCGTTTATCAACCTTTGAATTTTAAAGCGTCGACGGAAGATGGCTTGGCAGCCCGACAACAACTTGCAGCCTTAGGCGCGGATGTGATGGTGGTGGCCGCTTATGGCTTGATCTTGCCGCAAGCCGTGTTAGACACTCCAAAGTACGGCTGTCTGAATATTCACGGTTCATTGCTGCCGCGCTGGCGCGGGGCTGCCCCAATTCAACGTGCCATCGCCACAGGTGATGCAGAAACGGGGATTACCATCATGCAAATGGCGGCAGGTTTAGATACGGGCGATATGATGTATAAAACCTATTGTCCAATTACTGCGGAAGATACCTCTGCCAGCTTGCATGACAAATTGGCTGCTCAAGGTGCAGAAGCGATTTGTACAGTACTCGAATCAGAACAAAGCTTGCAGGATTTCATCGAAAAACGTGAAGTGCAAGATGAGACACTGACGGTCTATGCGCATAAGTTAGTCAAAGCCGAAGCGCGTATTGACTGGAAGCAAAGTGCAGTGCAAATCGACCGTAATATTCGTGCTTTTAATCCTTGGCCAGTGGCGTTTATTCAGTTAGATGAAAACAATGCTTTACGTGTTTGGGGCTCAATGCTTTCCCAACACCGCAAAGCCGATGCTCAAGCAGGTGAAATCTTGGCTTTGGATAAACAAGGCGTGCATGTGGCGTGTGGCGACAATGCAGCCGTGTGCCTCACCAGCTTGCAATGGCCCGGCGCGAAAGCCTTAAATCCAGTACAAATTGCACAAACCCAGAAATTACATATTGGACAAATTCTCCCATGAGCCAATCGAATCAATCAGCTGCAAAAAATTTGAATCTGCGTGCGCAAGTGGTCAAAACTCTTTTGGCTGTTCAAAATGGGCAATCTTTGTCTTCTGTTCTGAATCAACATCTCAATATGGTTTCTGAACGTGACCGTGGTTTATATCACGAGCTTACTTTAGGCTGTTTACGCCAATGGTATTCCTTAAAAGCCATTACCTTACCCTTGCTCACAAAACCATTAGATAATGAAGCACTCGAAAGTTGTTTATATCTGGGTTTATATCAAATTTTATGTACGCGTGTTCCTGTACATGCTGCGATTTCAGAAACCGTAAATGCGGCTAAGCAACTCGGTTTTGAGCCAATGAGTGGTTTGGTCAATGCAATTCTACGTCGTGTTTCACGTGAAACAGATGAATTTCAAACCGCTTTGAATAATACGCATGGTTTACCAAGCTGGTTATTCAAACGGCTCAAAAAAGATTGGCCTGAGCAAGCAGAGTCGCTATGCCAAGCCTTGAAACAAGTCGCGCCACTGACGCTGCGCGTCAATGAACGCCAAGTCAGTCGTAACGAATATTTAGAGATTTTGGACGAAGAACAGATTGATGCTCGTCCTTGTATGCTTTCAAATGTAGGTATTGTTTTGGAACAAACCGGCAATATTACCCATTTACCCGGTTTTGAAGAAGGCGGTTTTTCTGTTCAGGATGAGCATGCTCAATTATGTGCCACGCTTTTACCCAACTTAAATAACCAAGTGGTGATCGATGCTTGTGCTGCACCAGGAGGTAAAGCCGCGCATATCCTTGAGCGCTTTAATCCGAAAAAATTGATTGCACTTGATCATGATGCAAAACGTTTACTGCGTGTTTCTGAAAATTTAGAACGTCTTGTCCTAGATCAGAAGCTTGTAGAGATTGTGACAGCAGATGCGACCACGTGGCAGGCACCAGAACTTGTCGATTGTATCGTGTTGGATGCACCCTGCTCTGCAACAGGCGTGATCCGTCGTCATCCCGATATTCGTCTGCTGAGACAATCAACCGATATTGCACAAACCGTGGCACTACAACAGCAGATTTTGCAGCAGATGTGGCAACAGCTTAAAGTCGGTGGCACCTTGCTGTATATTACCTGCTCAATACTTAAAGCTGAAAATGAGCAGCAAATGGCAACTTTCTTTGCTGAACATACCGATGCCGAAGAAGTCAAAATCGAAGCCGATTGGGGGATTGAGCAGACGCATGGTCGTCAGTTGCTTCCTTCTGCACACGCTGGTGATGGTTTCTATTATTGCCGGATTAAAAAATTGGCATAATAAAAAAGCAGGCTTGAAGCCTGCTTTTTTTTAAATCTGTTTTAAAGCGTATGTTGATCTTTGACTTCTTCCAGAACCTCATCGAGTTCTTCTGGATGCTTCATCAGGTGCAGGATCGACAAAGCCAATCCCCCCCAAACAAACAACATAGCAATAACCATCATCACGATTGCAGAAGTATTCATATTCTTTCTCCTAGCGATCTTTGAGCTTGCTGAGGACGATTGCAACAACAGCACAGAAAATCACACTGCCCCATCCAAAGATGCCTTGTAAGCTCATGCTATAACTATCGTAACCGTTTTTCACCAAGTTAAATACCGTCATGCTTAAGGTGGTTAACAAGATCAAAGAAGTGATCACCGTTAAGGTAAATGCCCAGCCTTTACCCAGTTGAATCGTTGAAATGCGGTTGATATGATCACGCAGTTCAATCAAAGCCGAACGCTTAAACCATGTAATCCACAGAATAGAAACGAGTGCTCCGCCAACAATACCAATGTTATTGATGAAGTGATCGACGATATCGACCAGTTTAATCGCATTGACACTGGAGAATAAGAACACCGAAACCAAGGCACTACCGCCACCAATAATGGTCACGGCTTTGGTACGCCCCCATTTCAATTTGTCTTGCATTGCGGCAATCGGCACTTCCAAGATACTCACCATTGACGAGATACCCGCAACGAAGAGTGATGAAAAGAACAGCAGACCGAATAAGTCAGCACCTGCACCCAAACTTGAAATGATTTTCGGGAAAGCGATGAATGCCAGACCAATACCACCACTCACTACGTCCTGTACTTCTTTACCTGCCGTATGCGCCATAAAGCCCAAGGCTGCAAAGATTCCGATGCCTGCCAAAATTTCAGTCGAGGCATTGGCAAAACCAACAATCAGGCCCGAGCCAGTTAAATCGGTTTTAGGTTTGAGATAAGAGGCATAGGTCACCATGATCCCGAAGCCCACAGACAGTGAGAAAAAAGTATGGCCATATGCGGCTAACCACACTTTATAATCCATCATGGCCGACCAGTTCGGGGTAAAGAAAGCATTTAAGCCTTGCACCGCACCTGGTAAACGTAATGACTGAACCACCAGAATGGTGAACAACACGAATAACAATGGCATGAAAATCTTGTTGGATAATTCAACGCCCTTCTTCACCCCACCATATAAAATGATCAAGGTCAGTGCCCAGATTCCGACGATTGGCCAGAACAAATGACTCACGAAATTAAGGTCAAAACCTGCCGCTTTCGAGGTCTGTAAATACGTATTGAAGAAGAAACTTTCCGGGTCACTCCCCCATGTCTGACCGATCGAGAAGTACACATAACTCCCCGCCCACGTCAGTACACTGGCATAGTACAGGCCAATGATGATACAGACACAAACCTGCCACCAACCCAGCGTCTCTCCGCCTTTAAATAGCGCACGATACGCCTTTGGTGGAGAATTACGCGCACGATGACCCGTTGCATAGTCCAGGAATAAAAGAGGTAAACCAGCGGTAATCAACGCCAGTAAATAAGGGATAAGAAACGCCCCGCCGCCATTTTCATAGGCAACGTAAGGGAAACGCCAAATATTGCCTAAACCGACAGCTGAACCTACAGCTGCAATAATAAAACCAGATCGTGATGTCCAGTTTTCACGAGTATCTGTCATAAAACACCTAAATTGTCCTGCTGGCCTTTCCATACTGTTTGTGGTTTGTTATTGTCCAACAGACATGAAAAATGCCATAAAAATCTTGTCTTGTTTGTATGAAAATTCAACCTTGTGAGTGTGTTATTTCCATGCACAAACAAACAAAAAACCAAACCATCTTCCTTAAAGATCGGGCGTTGTTTTTCTGCTTTTAATAGCCGAACAATACCTGTTTTTATTTCTTTTTACTGTAAATTCTGCAAGAAAAAATCATCTTTTTTAAACAACTGATTATTTTTCAACAGCCTGTAATTTTGACCTTACAGTCAAGCTATAAAAATCAAGTACATAAAACAATCAAGCGAAGCATTTACTCCGCTTGGGCCACTCTCTTTTTATTGTTTGATGGCTAATAATCTTTCCTCTTGCATATCCCGAATAGCAAACTGAATCCCTTCACGGCCAAGGCCCGAATCCTTCACCCCACCATACGGCATATTATCGACGCGGAATGTCGGGACATCATTAATAATCACACCTCCAACATGTAAATGATCCCATGCATATAGCATCTTATTCAGATTTTGCGTATATACGCCTGCCTGTAAGCCAAAACGACTTTGATTGATGGTCGCAATCCCCTGCTGAAAGTCCTTAAATTTCTCCAAGATTGCAATTGGACCAAATGCTTCATCCTTATAGATTTCCAGCTTGGCATCTACATTTTCCAGTAAAGTGGGCTCGAACAAAACCCCTTCTAAACGTCCTCCTGTCAGTATTTTTGCTCCTTTTTTCTCGGCCTTATCCAGCCATTTTTTCAGACGGATCGCTTCAGCCTCCTTAATCATGGGGCCAACCAATGTGGTACTTGAAGTGGGATCATCCACTTTAATTTTTTTCAATTTGGCGATGAGTTTCTTTTTCACTTCGGCATATAAGTCAGCATGAATTAAAATCCGCTGCACACTGATACAGATCTGCCCCGCATGCCCATAGGCTGCACTGATTAAACGATCAATCAAAGCGTCATCAATCACTGTATCCGCATCAATCAGAACCGCAGCATTCCCGCCCAATTCCAAGGTGACTTTCTTACGACCAGCACGGGCTTTCATGTCCCACCCCACCTGATCGGAACCTGTAAAGCTTAACAACTTGAAGCGATCATCCGTGACCAGAATATCAGCGGCCTGACGCTCACAAGGCAATACCGACCACGAACCTTTCGGTAAATCGGTTTCGGCTAATACCTTGGCAATCATTAAGGCACTGATCGGAGTCAAACTGGCAGGTTTCAACACAAAAGGACAACCCGCAGCAATGGCTGGTGCAATCTTATGTGCAACGAGGTTGAGAGGAAAATTAAACGGACTGATTAAGGAAACTGCACCGATGGGTACATGTTTGACCATCCCTCTGAACTGGGCAGCTGCAGGTGTCACTGCTAGAGCTAACATTCGCCCATCATCGAGCTGTATCACGGCATCTGCGGCCAATTGAAAGGTATTGATCAGACGTTCAACTTCGGCACTTGCTGCACCGCGAGGTTTCCCCCCTTCTGCAATCAGAATATCTGTTAACTCTTCACGCAGTTCATTAAAACGCTTCACGCAGTGCAATAGGATTCTTTGTTTTTGAAAGGGTTTTAAGGCCGCCATTTCTGCTTCAGCTTTCACCGCAGCTGCAATCGCTTTTTCAAGCACTTTGGTATCGGCCAAGGCGACACGTGCATACACGGTATTGTGATACTTATCATGAACTTCAAGCCATTGGCCTGTGGTGGCTGCTTTGCCTGCGACATAAAGTGGGTAATCCACCACATTTTTTGTATCTGTCATTATTCTTGATCCCGTTATAAAAATTTAAATTTAGACTACTGCATATTTTCCAAGATCACTATATGATTCGCCCATTCACAGATGAATTCACAACAATTCATTACTGTTTTTGATACTGATTAGGACAATGCAATGAAAATATTAAAAATATCAATGTTTGCGTTAGGGACAGGCATTTGCAGTCTGGCACAAGCGGATATGCTAGGCGTGAAAGCGGATGCGAGTTATTGGTTTTATGATGGGAAGGCAAAAGTTCAACCAAAACCAAATACCTCATCATTATCGAATCAAACAGGTGTAGATGACCTTTTATTAAATCCTTATGCAGGTCTTTCAGCACCTGAAGAAAATTTAGATCGTAAAGGTTCAGCTCAGATATCACTTGCATTTGAACACCCGATTCCATTGATTCCAAATGCCAAAATTCGCTATGTAAATTTGAAATCACAAACTGAAAATACAGTGGCTGGACAACCTGTCTACGATCTGAACATCGATCACACCGATTTCATTCTCTATTATGAAATCTTGGACACCATCGTCAGCGCAGATGTCGGTCTGGGTGCAACCAATTTAAATGGTGATGTCAAAACACTGAATGTCAGTAAAACAGATATCGATAAAACAGTTCCTGTCATCTATGGCTCTGCGGGCGTCAAACTTCCATTTACTGGTCTCAGTGCCAAGGGCGAGTTGTTGTATAGCAATTTTAACGATACCAAAATCACAGATGCGCAAGCCGAATTACAATACAACTTTATTGATAATTTATTGGTCGATGTGGGTTTAAAAGCAGGCTATCGTATTCTCGATATCAAATTAGATGACTACAAGAAAAATGACCTTAAGTTTGACTTTAAAGGTCCGTATATTGGCTTAGATATTCATTTCTAAGATCCGAATAAAACAGAAAGGGAATCTCTTGATTATGTTTTTATGGATAATAATTATCCATATCAATGTACGCAAAAACCTACAACAATCGCAGCAATTGGCGAATATCCCAATACAAACTTTTCACCTATCATATAAACCATAGAGAGACAGGAAGTCTCATTGAGAATAAGAACAGATACAGGACGTGGTCGTTAATAGGATATCAACGACATAAACTGAATATGAAGAAGCCCCGTCAGGATGATGGGGCTTCTTTTTATCTATCATTTTTATCTGCGATTTAAAGACTTTTAAGATACGCAACCACTTCGCTATGCTCTGCCATTTCTGCAAGCTTTAAATCCCATACAGAGTTTCATATAATTTAATTGATTTATAAATTTACTAAATATAAAATTAATTTAGTAAATAAAAGAGATATTCAAATGGATAGCAAAGCACTTATAGAATTAGCAATGAAATTGCTCTCATGTACTCAAAAAGAACTCGCTACTCGTCTTAACGTCTCTCCAACCCAAATAAGCAAATGGAAAAAAGGAGAGTACATATCATCTGATATGCAAAATAATTTTAAAAAATTATTAAACATTAGTGAATTATCACCAGAATTTATTCTTAGGGCAGGTTCATTAGAAGATGCGAAGAAATGGAATAAATTAATTCATTTTCTTGCAAGAGTTGCTCATGACGAAGCTGAAACAGGATATAACACAGTACCTTTACAAGATGATTTGGGAAACTTAAGTTGGCATACATTTCATATACTTAAGCAACTAGGACTTGCTTCGCCTTTCTATTTCCCAGTAGAACTAGATATTGACTATGAAAATTCAGATGAGGAAGCATATGAAATATTCATGGGAAATATAGAAAACCATCCTATTTCTCATTTAATTTGGAATATATTTTTAGCTCTAAATGATGTTTACGGTTTTTATGCTGCTTATATCGCAGAAATTATTGATGATGAAAGTTTAGATTTATTTGAGACAGATGCAGTCAATATCGAACCTTGTTTAATGGAATTAGCCGCATGTAAAATTGATATTTCAGCAGAAATAGCTCCTAATTTTAATGAATTTAGATATGAAACTTTAGAAAACTATAAGAAATGGCTCAATATTGTTAAAGACAATGCCTTTCGTGCAAATATTCCGCTTAGAGCAGAACTATTAAATCTTATTTATGATTCTCAAGAAGAGATTAGTTATGAAGCTGAAGCAGAAAGCCTTGGCTTTAATGAAAGACGTATTCATCCAGATATTTATATGAACGAATTACTAGTGGGAATGCGCACATTACACCAAGTTTTACCAGTAATTATGAAAAAGTTAGAAATTTACGATGAGTTCAAATTAGACCCATCAGATCTTAAGCTTGGACACTAAAAATATAAAAAGAAGCCCCATCAGGATGATGGGGCTTCTTTTTATCTACCATTTTTATCTGCGATTTAAAGACTTTTAAGATACGCGACTACATCATGATGCTCTGCCATTTCGGCAAGCTGTAGCGCTGTATATTCGCCTTTATACTCCACATTCGCACCTTTACTCACTAACAGCTTTACTACCGCTAGATGATCATTCTCGGCAGCAGCCTGTAACGCACTATAGCCTTCGTCATCGGTCTGGTTCGGGTCTATCCCCTCTGCCAATAGTTGCTCTACTTGTTCCACATCACCAAGAGAAGCCCAATACACAAGTTCAGGAAGATGCAGTTCCTCATCATCGTCAGGTAGTGGAGTGAAAGCGTTAAGTTTCATCATAATTCTCTTTAATAACCTTTCAAATTAATAATTCTCAACGATAAATTCACCTTGAGATTCAGCAACAAGAAATTGAACCACATTATCACGTGTCTCTAGAACCCATACACCTGTAAATTCTGGTGCCCGTATTACAGTAAAATACAATTTAAAAAGATCACGGATGGAACTTATACCATCCCTTACTACTAAAGCAAAATCTTCCCATTCTTTATTGTTTCCCCAAGGATTATCAGCGTGTAAATATTTTCCTAATCGATCATACAATTTAATAAACTGATTTTTGTCAAAGAATTTCCCTGTTTTTCTATCAAAATGCCAAGTTCCATTCTCTAACTTTTCAGCTGGTAACAAAGGTATAGGATAAAAGTCAGAATTTATTCCACTTAAAGCTTTTAAAATTGAGCTAGCTTTATAATCTTTTGTATAGTCAGGATTTTTATCAGCTTGAGCACGGTATTCTTGATATTTAATTTTATTTGGGGCGATCGAAGCTAAAGCAAATATTTCTAATGCTTTACGTAAATGTAATATTGAGGATTCTAAATCTAATAAATCTTTAATTTCAAAATATGACTCTATAAGACTTTCACACTTCTGTAATCTAAAAAGTGCCTCATTTACTTTATCAGTATAAATTTTTTGTAAATCTTTCATTTTAATATCTGTTTAAAATTCAAACAATACATTACTTTCGCGCATAAAAAACACCCCAACCTCTCTCGAGACTGGGGTGTTTAGTATTTAAAAGCTGGCGATGACTTACTCTCACATGGCAAGTGCCACACTACCATCAGCGCTAAGAGGTTTCACTTCTGAGTTCGGGAAGGGATCAGGTGGTTCACTCTTGCTATTGTCGCCAGCAAACTGTTGTGGTGCTTTCGGGTCTTAATCACGATGTATTCATCGTATGCCTTACTTACGGTCCAAAGAGTTATTAACGGATTAGTTAATTGAGTCGGTATTGTAACTAGTTTTCACACTAAATCAAGTTATGTATTGAATTTACCTTGAATACAACAACTGTTTGGGTGTTGTATAGTCAAGCCTCACGAGCAATTAGTATTGGTCAGCTTCACACGTCACCGTGCTTCCACACCCAACCTATCAACGTCCTAGTCTCGAACGGCTCTTTAGAGGAATAAATTCCTAGGGAAATCTTATCTTGAGGTAGGCTTCCCGCTTAGATGCTTTCAGCGGTTATCCCTTCCGAACATAGCTACCCGGCGATGCGACTGGCGTCACAACCGGTACACCAGAGGTTCGTCCACTCTGGTCCTCTCGTACTAGGAGCAGATCCTCTCAAATTTCCAGCGCCCACGGTAGATAGGGACCGAACTGTCTCACGACGTTCTAAACCCAGCTCGCGTACCTCTTTAAATGGCGAACAGCCATACCCTTGGGACCTGCTTCAGCCCCAGGATGAGATGAGCCGACATCGAGGTGCCAAACACCGCCGTCGATATGAACTCTTGGGCGGTATCAGCCTGTTATCCCCAGAGTACCTTTTATCCGTTGAGCGATGGCCCTTCCATACAGAACCACCGGATCACTAAGACCTACTTTCGTACCTGCTCGACTTGTGGGTCTCGCAGTTAAGCGCGCTTTTGCCTTTATACTCTACGCGTGATTTCCGACCACGCTGAGCGCACCTTCGTACTCCTCCGTTACTCTTTAGGAGGAGACCGCCCCAGTCAAACTACCCACCAGACATGGTCCTCGCCCCGGATTACGGGGCAGAGTTAGAACCTCAACATTACCAGGGTGGTATTTCAAGGACGGCTCCATTAGAACTAGCGTTCTAACTTCAAAGCCTCCCACCTATCCTACACAAGTAAGGTCAAAGTTCAATGTCAAGCTGCAGTAAAGGTTCACGGGGTCTTTCCGTCTAGCCGCGGGTACACTGCATCTTCACAGCGATTTCGATTTCACTGAGCCTCTGCTGGAGACAGCGCCGCCATCATTATGCCATTCGTGCAGGTCGGAACTTACCCGACAAGGAATTTCGCTACCTTAGGACCGTTATAGTTACGGCCGCCGTTTACTGGGGCTTCGATCAAGAGCTTCGCTTACGCTAACCCCATCAATTAACCTTCCAGCACCGGGCAGGCATCACACCCTATACGTCCACTTTCGTGTTTGCAGAGTGCTATGTTTTTAATAAACAGTTGCAGCGGCCTGGTTTCTGTGGCTGCCAATAGCTCAGGGAGCAAGTCCCATCACCGTCAGCAGCGTACCTTCTCCCGAAGTTACGGTACCATTTTGCCTAGTTCCTTCAGCAGAGTTCTCTCAAGCGCTTTGGTCTACTCGACCTGACCACCTGTGTCGGTTTCGGGTACGATTCCTGTGTAACTGAAGCTTAGAGACTTTTCCTGGAAGCATGGTATCAGCCACTTCACTGTACAAGTACAGCTTGCTATCAGCTCTCAGCATAGAGCACCCCGGATTTGCCTAAGATGCATGCCTACTGCCTTCCACCTGGACAACCAACGCCAGGCTGACTTAACCTTCTCCGTCCTCTCATCGCATTACACAGAAGTATTGGAATATTAACCAATTTCCCATTGACTACGCCTCTCGGCCTCGCCTTAGGGTCGACTCACCCAGCCCCGATTAACGTTGGACTGGAACCCTTGGTCTTTCAGCGAACGGGTTTTTCACCCGTTTTGTCGTTACTCACGTCAGCATTCGCACTTCTGATACCTCCAGCATACTTCTCAATACACCTTCATCGGCTTACAGAACGCTCCCCTACCACTTGACTTAAAGTCAAATCCGCAGCTTCGGCACATAGTTTTAGCCCCGTTACATCTTCCGCGCAGGCCGACTCGACTAGTGAGCTATTACGCTTTCTTTAAAGGGTGGCTGCTTCTAAGCCAACCTCCTAGCTGTCTATGCCTTCCCACATCGTTTCCCACTTAACTATGATTTTGGGGCCTTAGCTGGCGGTCTGGATTGTTTTCCTCTTGACTACGGACGTTAGCACCCGCAGTCTGTCTCCCGGATAGTACTCATTGGTATTCGGAGTTTGCATCGGTTTGGTAAGTCGGGATGACCCCCTAGCCGAAACAGTGCTCTACCCCCAATGGTATTCGTCCGAGGCGCTACCTAAATAGCTTTCGGGGAGAACCAGCTATCACCAGGCTTGATTAGCCTTTCACCCCTATCCACAAGTCATCCCCTGGCTTTTCAACGACAGTGGGTTCGGTCCTCCAGTTAGTGTTACCCAACCTTCAACCTGCTCATGGATAGATCGCCTGGTTTCGGGTCTATACCCAGCAACTAAACGCCCTATTAAGACTCGATTTCTCTACGGCTCCCCTATGCGGTTAACCTTGCTACTGAATATAAGTCGCTGACCCATTATACAAAGGTACGCAGTCACCGAACTAGTCGGCTCCCACTGCTTGTATGCATGCGGTTTCAGGATCTATTTCACTCCCCTCACAGGGGTTCTTTTCGCCTTTCCCTCACGGTACTGGTTCACTATCGGTCAGTCAGGAGTATTTAGCCTTGGAGGATGGTCCCCCCATATTCAGACAAGGTTTCACGTGCCTCGCCCTACTCGTCATCATTGTGTGTGCCCTTTCGTGTACGGGAATATCACCCTCTACGTTCGCACTTCCCAGAGCGTTCCACTAGAACACACACAACTTAATGGGCTGCTCCCCGTTCGCTCGCCGCTACTAAGGGAATCTCAATTGATTTCTTTCCTAAGGGTACTGAGATGTTTCACTTCCCCTCGTTCGCTTCATAAGCCTATGTATTCAGCTTATGATACCCGCCTTGTAGCGGGTGGGTTCCCCCATTCAGAAATCTCCGGATCAAAGGATATTTGCCGCCTCCCCGGAGCTTTTCGCAGGCTATCACGTCTTTCATCGCCTCTGACTGCCAAGGCATCCACCACATGCACTTAATTACTTGACTATACAACCCCAAACAGTCGTTACACCTACAAGTGGGTGTAGCAACAGAATCAATGTAAACATTAATTCATACAGCTTGTTGTTTCGTGAACTTAATCACCGTACAGCTTCAATCTAAATTCATATACCAAAACGCTTGATTCAGTGTTTTTGCTAGTTCTCAGATTAACTCTTCATCTAACTGAAATACTTACGTATTACCGTTAGTGTCAAATTAATCGAGTTTGAACAATTTATTTCAGACTCAATTCTACTAATCTGTTAATGATTAACTACCACCTCGTCGGTGCGTAGTAAACTGTGATAAATCACAGAGATTAATAAACCAGTCAACTTGGACTGTATTCACTAAACTCTATAATCTTCTTAGCTTTGAATTAATTTCGTTCTTACAAACTCTTTTAATTCATGGTGGAGACTAGGAGAGTCGAACTCCTGACCTCCTGCGTGCAAAGCAGGCGCTCTACCAACTAAGCTAAGTCCCCAGCTTATCACTTAATGAACGACATATCTTTTAATCTAAGCTTCAGCAATCAGATTTGGTGGGTCTGACAAGACTTGAACTTGTGACCCCACGCTTATCAAGCGTGTGCTCTAACCAACTGAGCTACAGACCCTCAGATACATCTTCGAAGAACAACTTGTTGTGGATTCTTACCAGTCACCAATCTTTCGTTAAGGAGGTGATCCAGCCGCAGGTTCCCCTACGGCTACCTTGTTACGACTTCACCCCAGTCATCGGCCACACCGTGGTAAGCGTCCTCCTTGCGGTTAGACTACCTACTTCTGGTGCAACAAACTCCCATGGTGTGACGGGCGGTGTGTACAAGGCCCGGGAACGTATTCACCGCGGCATTCTGATCCGCGATTACTAGCGATTCCGACTTCATGGAGTCGAGTTGCAGACTCCAATCCGGACTACGATCGGCTTTTGAGATTAGCATCCTATCGCTAGGTAGCAACCCTTTGTACCGACCATTGTAGCACGTGTGTAGCCCTGGCCGTAAGGGCCATGATGACTTGACGTCGTCCCCGCCTTCCTCCAGTTTGTCACTGGCAGTATCCTTAAAGTTCCCGACATTACTCGCTGGCAAATAAGGAAAAGGGTTGCGCTCGTTGCGGGACTTAACCCAACATCTCACGACACGAGCTGACGACAGCCATGCAGCACCTGTATCTAGATTCCCGAAGGCACCAATCCATCTCTGGAAAGTTTCTAGTATGTCAAGGCCAGGTAAGGTTCTTCGCGTTGCATCGAATTAAACCACATGCTCCACCGCTTGTGCGGGCCCCCGTCAATTCATTTGAGTTTTAGTCTTGCGACCGTACTCCCCAGGCGGTCTACTTATCGCGTTAGCTGCGCCACTAAAGCCTCAAAGGCCCCAACGGCTAGTAGACATCGTTTACGGCATGGACTACCAGGGTATCTAATCCTGTTTGCTCCCCATGCTTTCGTACCTCAGCGTCAGTATTAGGCCAGATGGCTGCCTTCGCCATCGGTATTCCTCCAGATCTCTACGCATTTCACCGCTACACCTGGAATTCTACCATCCTCTCCCATACTCTAGCTTCCCAGTATCGAATGCAATTCCCAAGTTAAGCTCGGGGATTTCACATCCGACTTAAAAAGCCGCCTACGCACGCTTTACGCCCAGTAAATCCGATTAACGCTCGCACCCTCTGTATTACCGCGGCTGCTGGCACAGAGTTAGCCGGTGCTTATTCTGCGAGTAACGTCCACTATCCTAGAGTATTAATCTAAGTAGCCTCCTCCTCGCTTAAAGTGCTTTACAACCATAAGGCCTTCTTCACACACGCGGCATGGCTGGATCAGGCTTCCGCCCATTGTCCAATATTCCCCACTGCTGCCTCCCGTAGGAGTCTGGGCCGTGTCTCAGTCCCAGTGTGGCGGATCATCCTCTCAGACCCGCTACAGATCGTCGCCTTGGTAGGCCTTTACCCCACCAACTAGCTAATCCGACTTAGGCTCATCATTTAGCGCAAGGTCCGAAGATCCCCTGCTTTCTCCCGTAGGACGTATGCGGTATTAGCATTCCTTTCGGAATGTTGTCCCCCACTAAATGGCAGATTCCTAAGCATTACTCACCCGTCCGCCGCTAGGTTAGGTAGCAAGCTACCCTTCCCCGCTCGACTTGCATGTGTTAAGCCTGCCGCCAGCGTTCAATCTGAGCCATGATCAAACTCTTCAGTTTAAAATCATTAGTAGCTTATGGCTACAAATCTTGGCTCATCAATTTTCTGACTAAAAATTCGCTCAAATAAACTTCGAGAAATTTCTACTCTTCAATCAATGAAATATTTTCGATTGATCAACTAGTAAAAATCCACACAAGTTGTTCTTCTATTCTCTTAATGATCTTCTCGATGATTCGTCATCATCAAGCTAGGTCGGCTATATTACTCTCAATTTCTTAAAAGTCAACAGGTAATTTAGATATTTAGCAAACTTATTAATCAACTCAAGAATCTAACCTTTTCAGCCAAATCCTTGTTTCTCAATAAGTTTTTATCTGCATCACCGCCGATGGATGTGCATTCTACAGCATTCCTAACCCAATACAACCCCCTTTTTTATTATTTTCTTTTGCATGTTTCTTTTTTCTACAAAATCAGTGTTTTCGTTGTTTTTATCAGCTATTTACGTATAAAAAGCAGGCTCATGGCCTGCTTTTTATTATTTTCTTTTCGATTTAATCAGTGAAAGTCACACGTGCAATGGCTTTTTTACCCGATTGAATGATTAAAGTGACATTCTCTTTTACAGAGTAGCTCATATCCACCACATTCCAATCGACTTTAACCGCACCACGACCCACGGCGTCTTTAGCAGCAGCGGCATTCGGGTTTAAACCTGCCACACGGAGAATGGTTGCAATAAATAACTCACCACCAAACTCGCCACGAGAAATGGTTACTTCTGGGGTATCTTCTGGTACTTCACCTTCAGTTACACGGTTACCTGCACTCTTATGTGCATTTTCTGCCGCTTCTGCATCATGGAAACGTTCAACCAACTCAAGCGCCAAGATACGTTTGATTTCTTGTGGGTTACGGCCTGCAGCCATTTCATCCAGTAAAACTTTGATTTCATCCAATGATTTAAAGCTGAGTAAATCAAAGTAACGTTCGATCAAACTATCTGGCATCGACAAGATTTTTTGGTACATCGCACCAGGGGTGTCAAATACACCAATATAGTTACCTAAAGATTTAGACATCTTATTCACGCCATCCAAACCTTCAAGAATCGGCACAGTAATACACACTTGTGATTCTTGACCGTAACGACCTTGTAGAGTACGACCCATTAACAAGTTAAAGGTCTGGTCTGTACCACCTAACTCAACATCTGCCTCAAGCGCAATCGAGTCATAACCTTGAACCAATGGATACAGGAACTCATGAATTGCGATCGGCTGATGGTTATTATAGCGCTTGGTAAAGTCATCACGTTCTAGCATACGCGATACAGTTTGCTGACTTGCCAACTGAATTAAATCAGCTGCGGTTTTTTGACTGAACCATTCTGAGTTAAAACGGACTTTGGTTTTATTTGGATCTAGGATTTTAAAAACTTGTTCTTGGTAGGTTTTTGCATTGGCAATGACCTGTTCTTGTGATAACGGCGGACGCGTTGCACTTTTGCCCGTTGGATCACCGATCATCGCGGTATAGTCACCAATCAGGAAAGTCACTTCATGTCCCAAATCTTGGAAAGTTTTTAATTTGTTAATTAGAACCGTATGGCCTAAGTGTAAATCTGGAGCCGTAGGGTCAAAGCCTGCTTTTACTCGGAGTGGACGATTCTCTTTGAGTTTTTTCAATAAATCTTCTTCAGAAATAATCTCGTGCGTGCCTCGTTGAATGAGAGCAAGCTGTTCTTCGGCTGGCAAGAAATTTGACATCACAAAACCTAAACACATCAGTTATTCAATTTGTGCGATATACTAACATTTTTTCAGCATCTTGCAGGATAAGTTGTATATGAGCGCGATCTATATTGGTGTAATGACAGGCACGAGCATGGATGGTGTTGATATTGTTGCAACTTCATTCGACCCTTTAACGCTGCATGCCACGCTAACGGTGCCTTTTGAGCCTGATTTACGTGATGAGCTGATGGCCTTAACCCTGCCAGATGACAATGAAATTGATCGTATGGGCAAAGCCGATGTGGCTTTGGCGCAAATGATTGGACATGGCATCAATCAACTGATTGAAAACAATAATTTAGACCGAGCACAGATTAAAGCGATTGGATCACATGGGCAGACCATTCGTCATCGCCCAGAACATGGTTTTACCTTACAAATTGGTGACCCCAATATCATCACTGAAATCACCCAACTACCTGTAGTCTCTGATTTTCGTCGTCGTGATATGGCCGCCGGGGGACAAGGCGCACCCTTAGTTCCAGCTTTCCATCAAGCCTTATTTCAGCATGACAGTATTCATCGTGTGATCCTGAATTTAGGTGGCATTGCCAATATCAGTATGCTTCCTGCAAATAATGCAGACGGCGTTTATGGCTTTGATACAGGTCCTGCCAATATTTTGATGGATGGCTGGTGTCATCGCCATACAGGTCATCCTTATGATGAAAATGGTGACTGGGCGGCCTATGGCAACCCCATTCGCTCATTACTAGATCGTTTGCAAAGCCATGAGTTTTTTGCCAAAGAACCTCCGAAGAGTACAGGTCGCGAGGACTTTAACCTAGAATGGCTAGATGAACAGCTCAGTGATTGGCGCAATGATCTCGGCTATGACGAGCTGGAAGATACCCCCGAAAATGTTCAGGCCACCTTAATGAAACTGACCACACGTGCCATTAAGAAAGCGATTTATCGCAGTAAAGAAAGCATGCCGACAGGGGAAATCTATGTCTGTGGTGGCGGTGCCTATAACTCACATTTACTTGAGCAACTCCGTTGGCGTTTGCGCAAGCACCATTGGTCAGTTCAGACCACGGATGCGCTCGGCCTAGCCCCAACATGGGTAGAGGCCACGGCATTTGCATGGCTGGCAATGCGTTTCGTCGAGCAGCTCAGTGGTAACTTACCTGCGGTCACAGGCGCATCGGGTGACCGTATTCTCGGCACTATTACAGTCGTCTAAAGCCATAAAAAAAGCTTCTCAATTGGAGAAGCTTTTTTTTACAGCAAAAATCTATTAAATCGAGAACGATGAACCACAACCACAAGTGGTGGTCGCATTCGGGTTTTGAACTACAAAACGAGAGCCTTCAAGCCCTTCCAAATAATCGACTACGGACCCAACAAGATATTGATAACTGAGTGAATCAACCAGCATTTTAACGTCGCCATTCATAAATTCAGCATCATCTTCATTGACGCTTTCAGCGAAGTTAAAGCCATAAGAGAACCCTGAACACCCCCCACCTGTTACATAAACACGTAACATAAGGTCGTTATTTCCTTCACTTTCGCGTAGTTGGCGAACTTTGTTAGCAGCACTATCTGACAATTCTAGAGCTTGGGCGTTCATGATGGATATTCCTCAGACTTCAATACGTCTTTCATAAATAAAAGACCCGATATGTAGTATAGCATACTCAATATCGGGTCTGTATTTGAAGTTTTAAAGTCTCCTCAAACACTTTTTACAAGATTATTTATAGTTCTCATCTTGTAAGCCACATTCAAAATTCTTGGCATCTTCACGGCAACGGAATTGCCATAACAATTTCATCATACGCTTGTCGTAAATTCCTTTTGCTGTCAGATTGATCCGTGCTTCGCGCATCAACTTTTGATAGCCTGGTTTATCTGCAGCAGGTACTTCCATCCAGTATTTTTGTGGAATATCGGCTTTCATCTTACCTAGAATACCAAAGGCACGTGGCAGTTGGGCCTTAACCCACTCTCTCGACTTTTGACCAAACCCTTCTGGGAATTTTTCAGGGCGGATAATTAGATTACCTGTCACTTGTAAAATCGGATAATTGACAATCGCACCTTTGCTTCCTAACCCCTTATATAACTCTAAAGGCTTAAAGGCTGCAGCTGGTGCGCCAATAATATCAACCTGACCATTATTAAACTTGGCACCGAAGTTGGTAATATCTGAACTGACTGCTTGCGCGCCGACTTGTGAAGCCATAATTTTTTGTGCTTCATCATAATCAAGTACGGCGATTTTCTTGCCTGCAGCCTTGGCCACGGTATTGATATTTCGGTCATTCACCAATAAATAGGCATCCCCCACAGGGATCACTCCAACCACTTCGTATTTGCCATTGACCATGGCTTTGGCAAATGTTGGACTAGCTAAACCCTGCATAACTTTTACCGCGAGCTTAAGATCTGTAATCGCCCCGATTGCATCCAATGAACCCGTAAACTGATTAAATTGGCGACCACGCATTCCGGTAATACTGACACCATCACATTTACCTGCTTTAAAGTCTTCTGCAATCACGGCCTCATTGGTTCCAACTTTTAGCTCAATATCAGCACCCCATGTTTTTGCAGCGAGCTGATAATCCTTCATTAATGCATAGACATCGCCACTTTTACCGACGATATCAAATACACAAATTGTTTGTTTGGCCTGAGCACCCGCAGATACCGCAGCGATCCCAGTCGCAAGTAATAAAGTTTTAAACCATTGCATATTATTTTTCCTTTGCATCTATGCTGATTGTTGTTGCATTCCATCCAAAATCAAAAGACTGGCGGTATATCTTTAAATACGGTTTACCCATGAATCAATGTTTTAAAATCGTCACGTCCAATCATCCTGATTAAAGCATATTTTTTAAATCTCACGATTTCATTTGGATTGTTATATTGAATTATGATCCTGCTCTTTAGTAAACAAGACAATGGCTTAAATGACATCTACAAAAAAACAAAAAGCCTAGATGAATCTAGGCTTTAAGTACGCTTTATTGCAATTTCTGATTATTCACCAGGCAATGCACATTCAAAGTTTGCTTTATCTACTGAACAACGCGCTTTCTTCAATACAGACATCATGCCTGCATCGTAAATGCCACGTTTCGTCATATCTAAACGGCCGTCACGCATTAATTTTTGATACTTCAAGGTATCTTCAGCAGTCAAGTTCATTTTATATTTTGCTGGAATTTCAGCTTCATAGCGTTTGATCATTGCAAAAGCTTTTGGAAGCTGTTTCACAAAGTAATCACGCGATTTTTGACCAAAACCAGCAGGGAATTTTTCTGGACGTAAAACAAGATCCGCAGTGACTTGGAGAACAGGGAAGTTAAACATCGCCCCGTTTGTACCCAAACCTTTGCTTAATTCCAATGGCTTGTAAGCATAGGCAGGTGCACCAACCATATCCACCTGGCCATTGTTGAATTTCGCAGCGAAGTTAGAAATATCAGAAAGTACCGCTTGCGCACCAATACGTTGAACCATGATTTTTTGTGCATCATCATAACCCAAGACTGCAAATTTTTTGCCTGCTGCCTTTTCAATTGAGTTAATGTTCTTGTCGCGCACGAAAATGTAGGCCGCACCTAAAGGTGCAATACCTGCAACTTCATATTTATTGCCACCTAAGTTGGTGGTCATTTTTGCTGCATTACGCGCATCTAACACATAAGTAATTGCACGCTGTGCAACTTCATTGCTTGGCGCACCGCCCAATGAATCTACTGAACCTGCAAATTTGTTATATGGACGGGCACGCATTGCTGTCATCGCAACAGCAGCACATTTACCCGCTTTAAAGTTATTGTCTGCAACCTGTTCATCCGTGATTGCAAGTAGGTTGACATCAGCGCCCCAGCCTTTTGCTGCGAGTGCCCAGTCTTGCATCATTTTGTATGATTCACCTGACTTTCCTAATAAGTCGAATACACACACATCAATTGCTGCCTGAGTAGAAGCAGATACACCTAAGATCGAAGTTGCTGCAAGAGCAAGTGCAATTTTTTTCATATTTTTCATCCTTTCACAAACTTTATGTTTGTCTCCTTGTTCGAAGCAAATATTAATCATGTTTTTTGAAAAAAAATAGAGCTTCTACTCTATTTTTATGACCAGATTGTTTATTTTTTACCCTCTTTTATCCATTTCTATTATTTTCTTAGGCAATTTTGTTATATCTGCCTCACTTTGTGTATCGTTTTATATCTGGGCCACTGTTCTCCTTTCTTATTCGCCACTCAAAGTACACTCAAAGTTGGTTCGTTCAACCGTACAGCGGGCACGTTTCAGTACATTCATCATACTCGCATCGTACACACCTTGCTTGGTTAAATTCATTCGTCCGTCCCGTAACATTTTTTGGTAACGGGTCTTATCTTCATTGGTCAAGGTAATCTTTTTGGCATTCATTCCTGCTTCTAAACGTTGTACCATGGCAAAATTACTTGGCAGCTTGTTGACAAACCATTGTCGAGATTGCGCAGCAAATCCACTTGGGAATTTCGCAGGACGAATAATCAAATCGCCTGTGATATTGACCACAGGAAAATTAAATAATGCACCATTGGTTAAACCTTTGCTGATTTCCAGAGGCTTATAGGCATAAGCAGGCGCTGCGATTACATCCACTTGCCCGCTATTAAACTTTTTTACAAAATCTGAAATATCTGAAGGTACAGCCACCAGATCAATACTTTCCACAATGGCTTTTTGGGCTTGGTCATAGTGTAAATAAGCAAATTTTTTGCCTTTGGCCTTTTCAATGGTATCGATCTTTTTATCTCGTACAAAGATATAAGCCAGGCCAACCTGAATAATGCCCGCAACTTCGAATTTATCTCCATTCACAGTGGCGGTTAAACGGTGCTGGTTACGCTTGTCCAGCACATAGCTAATTGCTTTTTGCGCAATCGCATTACTGGTCACGGCCCCAACCGCATCGACAGAACCTGCAAATTTATTATATTTACGTGCACGCATTGAGGTCATGTAGACCGCATCACATTTGCCTGCATCAAAATCTTGTTCTGCTTTTGCTTCATCTTGATAGGGAATGAGCTCGACATCGCCCTGCCAAGTTTTAGAGGCAAGTTTCCATTCCTCGATCAGTTTATAAGACTCCCCAGCCTTCCCTAATAAATCAAAAACACAAATTTCTTGTTTTGCCTGAACAGAAGTCGACATGACAGATAGAGCCATCGCCCCGCATGCCCAAAGTCCCTTTTTCATCTTGTTTTCCCTTTTTGCTATTCTGCACAATTTTCCATCAGTGCCTATTCAATATAGTCAGATTTTGGCTAAAATCATAGCGCTTTTATCTACATACATCGGGTTTTGCAACATTTTAATCAAATCCATCACAGTTTATCTGATGCAAGCCGAGCGCCATTGAATGCCAGTTTCATCCTCCAAAGCCGCTATTTATTCCCCGCCGAGCGTACATTCAAAATTGGTCCGATCTACAGTACAACGCGCACGCTTCAGCACACTCATCATGCTGGCATCATAAATCCCGCGTTTGGTCAGTCCTATGCGCGCTTCTCTTAATATTTGCTGATAACGGGTTTTATCTTCATTGCTGAGATTGATTTTATATTTGGCAGGTAATTCGGCTTCGATTCGTTGAATCAGATTGAAATTGGTATTCAACCGATTCAGAAACCATGTACGAGAATTCTGCCCAAAAGCATTCGAGAATTTATCAGAACGGATAATCAGGTCCATGGTCATATTCACTGCAGGAAAGGTAATAATCGCCCCTTCATTGCCCAACCCCTTATACAACTCTAAAGGCTTGTACGCATAAGCGGGGGCTGCCATGATATCTGCCTGAGCATTATTAAACTTTCTCGCAATATCCGAGATATCTGAAACTACCGCCTGTCCTCCCAGACTTTTAACTACGATCTTTTGTGCTTCGTCATAACCGAGAACAGCAAATTTTTTACCTTTGATTTGCTCAATGGTATTCATTTTCTTATCTTTCACAAAAATATAAGCCAATCCGATTTGCGAAATACCTGCAACTTCAAAGTTTTCATGATCAATTGTACTGGTCAAACGGTGCTGATTACGCTTGTCCAAAGCAAAACTGATTGCCTTCTGTGCAATGGCATAGCTGGGTACGGCACCAATGGCATCAATCGAGCCTGCAAACTTGTTATAGCGACGGGCGCGCATTGAAGTCATATATACACCATCGCATTTACCCTGCTCAAAATCATTTTCCGCCAGTGCTTCATTCTGATAGCCGATCAGTAAGGTATCACCATGCCATGCTTTCGCGGCCAATGACCACTCCTCCATGGCTTTGTAGGCTTCGCCAGACTTCCCCAACAGATCAAAAACACATATCTTGGTTACTGCCTGTACGTCTGTACATGTCCCCAAAATCAGCATTGTCCCCAATGCACAAATTCCCTTGTTCATCCTTAAACCCCATTGCGATCTTTTTAATCATGTTGCTTATTTTTCATATAATTTAAATATTAATCTGATTTAGGTCACAAAAATAGAGCAATTGCTCTACTTTTCGATGAGTTGAGCAATTCAATTCAAACAACTTGATCTTCAATATAAAAATTTGCATTCATGAACGATCACCTTAAAATGCAGCTATCTATTCGCTATTTTGCATGCTCATGATCCAGTTTGACCAAGTTTCATTACGCCGCGGTGGGCGTGTTCTATTTCAAAAAGCATCGATGCAGCTTCATCCAGGCTGGAAAATTGGTCTTACAGGCGTCAATGGTGCAGGTAAATCCACCTTATTTGCTGCCTTTTTAGGGGATTTGGTTGCAGATGAAGGTAATCTGACCCGCCCCGCGGTCTGGACTGTGGCGCATATGGCGCAGGAAATCAAAGCGCTGGAAATACCAGCAATTGATTTTGTTCTGTCAGGTGACGAAGAGTATTGGGATATTCAAGAAAAACTAGCACACCCTGATCAACTCAGTAATGATGATTTGGCTCAACTGCATGGTCGTTTTGATGAGATTCATGGCTATGCTGCGCCTGCCAAAGCTGCGCAACTTATGGCAGGTCTAGGTTTCCTTGATCATCAACTCCGTTTAAATGTCGCAAGCTTTTCTGGTGGATGGCGCATGCGTTTGAACTTGGCGCGTACCCTGATGAGCCGTTCGGACCTGTTGTTACTGGATGAACCAACCAACCACTTGGACTTGGATGCGATCTTGTGGTTAGAAGACTGGCTCAAAGCTTATGAAGGTACACTGGTGCTGATTTCACATGATCGAGATTTCTTAGATGCGATTACCGATCATATATTGCATATCGAAAACCAAGAACTGACCTTATATACAGGCAATTATTCTACTTTTGAAACGACCCGTAGTGAACGTTTAGCACAACAACAACAGGCTTTTGAAAAACAGCAAGAAACCCGTGCCCATCTACAGAAGTTTATTGACCGCTTTAAGGCCAAAGCCACCAAAGCCCGTCAAGCACAAAGCCGGATTAAGCAATTGGAACGGATGCAGCAACTGGCGCCTGCGCACGTTGATACTCCATTTACTTTTAGCTTCCGCGAACCGACCAAAATGAGTTCGCCATTGTTGAGCTTAGAGGCTGCAACCATAGGCTACGGCGATAAGATGATTGCCGAGAAAATTCGCCTGCAAATTACTCCAAGCTCCCGAATCGGTTTACTCGGAATGAACGGCGCAGGTAAATCCACCTTGATCAAAAGCTTAGTCGGTGATTTACCGCTACTTGCAGGTGAACGTAAGGCCTCAGAACTCCTCAATATTGGTTATTTTGCTCAGCATCAAATGGATGCCCTTGATGCCCATGCCAGTCCAATGTTGCAATTGGCGCGTATTGCTGACAAGCAGATCAGTGAGGCCGCATTACGCGCCTTTTTAGGCGGGTTTGGCTTTAGTGGTGAGCGTATGGATACGCCATGTGAGAGCTTCTCTGGGGGTGAGCGCGCCCGTTTAGCCTTGGCATTGATCGTATGGCAACGTCCAAATGTCTTGATTCTGGACGAACCAACTAACCATTTAGACTTGGATATGCGTCTTGCGCTGACCATGGCACTACAAGACTTTGAAGGCGCTGTGGTGTTGGTATCACATGAACGCCAGTTAATTGCCAGTGTCTGTGATGACTTATTATTAGTACATGCAGGTCAATGCAGCGAGTTTGAAGGTGATTTACAAGACTATGCCAAGTGGTTACGTGAAGCGCGTCAGCAACAGATCAATGCGCAAAACGCCTTACAGCAACAAAGTGCAGCCCCACATGCCTCTGCCACAAAAGTAGATAAAGAAGCCCAACGTAAAGAAGCGGCTCGGCGCCGTGAAATGACCCGACCAATTCGAAAAAATATCGAAAAAGTCGAAGCTCAGATTGAAAAAGTTCAGCCACGTTTAACTGAGATAGAAAATACTTTAGCAGATAGCGCCTTGTACGAAGCCAACCGCAAAGAGGATTTAATCAAGCTCATGAACGAACAAACTGAGCTGAAAGCCAAATTAGGACAGCATGAAGAACAGCTTTTAGAGTTGATGATGGAGCTTGAAGCGTTAGAAGGCTCATTTGTAGATTAAACTGCCCTATGATTCATGCAGCGAAGTATTTTGAGCTGTATGAATCACATCTTTTAAGGTCATTTGTTTAAACAGAATCATCCAATTTATGGTCTCAAAACAGGCTTTGGATACTTAAAAACACTATGAATATCATTAAAAATGTCATGAATTTGTCGAGAATTTAGGATAAGGTGAAAACTGGAACTTTCTCAGAAAATTGAGCTTTAGTGTCAGGCTCGATATACTCAGCCCTACTGTGGTAAATTTATAACTGATGAATGAATCCCGAGGGTTAAATTCAATTCACATTTTTTGTACTTTAATTTGGTGAGTACTCTATTTTGGATCATACAAACTGAATGAATTCTTTAGATTTTCTTTTTAATTTTGAACATATTCTGCCAGTTTTGGTTCAAGAGTACGGTTTATGGATTTATGCCATCCTTTTTCTGATTATTTTTTCAGAAACCGCCTTTGTGTTTATGTTTTTTTTACCAGGTGACAGTCTATTACTCACCGTAGGCGCTTTGTGCTCTGTTGTAGAAATCATGCATCTCGGCTATATGATCACTCTCCTATTTTTTGCAGCAGCACTGGGCTATATGGTGAACTATCATATCGGTCGACATTTTGGTGATCGTATTTTCAACGTAAAATCACGCTTTATTAAGCAGGAATATCTACAAAAGACCAATGTGTTCTTCTTGAAACACGGCGGCAAAACCATTTTACTGGCTCGTTTTATTCCTTTTGCACGCTCATTTGCACCTCTGGCAGCAGGTTCAAGCAATATGAATTACACCCATTTTGTGATCTATAACATTCTGGGTGCTTTACTTTGGATTAGTGTTCTGGTCACTGCGGGATATCTCTTTGGACACGCCTTAATTCAAGTCAGTGATTTTGTGGAAAACTAACCACGCATTCATAGGTTCCACGTGAAACTTAGGGTATAAAAAAAGCGATGATTATGAATAATCATCGCTTTTTTTATTTAGATTGAGAATATGTAAAACAGATGCTGCATACAATTAAGCATCAATATCCGCATTCAGGGCATTTTCTTCAATAAAGGCACGACGTGGTTCAACATCATCCCCCATCAAGCAGGAGAACATGCGATCTGCTTCAATCGCATCATCAATGGTCACTTGCAACATATTACGGTTTTCAGGATCCATGGTAGTTTCCCAAAGCTGCTCGGCATTCATCTCGCCCAAGCCTTTATAGCGTTGGATCATCATGCCACGACGCGAGTCTTGTAAAATATGCTGCCACACCTGGTGGAAATTGCTGACCTGAATACGACGATCACCTTTTTGAAGATAAGCACCCTCTTCCAACAATTTAAACCAGCTCTTCGAGTTTTTCAGCAAACGCGCATATTCAGCAGAATTTAACAGACCAGCATCCAATAAATACGAATGCGGCAAATTATGTACATATACGGTGACACGTGGCCAATAATGTGCCGACTTCTCACCTTGTGCATTTTCACGCTCAAACGCTTCTAAGCTAATTTCAGGACGTAAGCTCGGCTGTAATTTTTCAATTGCAACACGTAATTGCTCTGCCCATGATTCAACATAATCACGTTCATGGTTATGATCGGCTTTGAATGCATCCAGCTCAAGTAAGCCATCCAGTAAACTTGCTGGATAACGTTGCGTTAGGCGCTGTAAACTCTTTTGCGATACCTGATAATCGGCAATCACACTTGCCAACGCAGAACCATTAATCGCAGGTGCCTCAGCGCTCACATGTAATGCTAATTCATCAATCGCATTTGAGATCAAGTAAGTTTCAAGTGCATCATTATCTTTGATGTACTGTTCTTGCTTGCCTTTCTTCAACTTATACAATGGCGGCTGTGCAATATAAATATAACCACGTTCAACCAACTCAGGCATTTGACGGAAGAAGAAGGTCAATAACAAGGTACGAATATGTGAACCATCCACGTCCGCATCGGTCATGATGATGATTTTGTGATAACGCAATTTGTCTGGGTTGTATTCTTCACGCCCGATACCACAGCCCAAAGCGGTAATCAACGTACCAACTTCTTGGCTAGAAATCATCTTGTCAAAACGTGCACGTTCAACGTTAAGGATTTTACCCTTAAGTGGCAAAATCGCCTGCATCTTACGGTTACGCCCTTGTTTCGCACTACCACCCGCAGAGTCACCCTCGACCAGATAAAGTTCAGACAATGCTGGATCTTTTTCCTGACAGTCTGCCAATTTACCTGGCAGGCCTGCGATATCTAGAGCGCTCTTACGACGTGTCATTTCACGTGCTTTACGAGCGGCATCACGCGCACGTGCTGCATCAATAATCTTGCCAGCGATTGATTTCGCCGCTTGCGGGTTTTCAAGCAAATAAGCCGAAAACTCTTTGTTCATCGCCTGCTCGACTGCAGGTTTGACTTCACTCGACACCAGTTTTTCTTTGGTTTGTGAAGAGAATTTTGGATCTGGCACTTTTACTGAAATGATTGCAGTTAAACCTTCACGTGCATCATCACCAGTCACAGCCACTTTTTCTTTTTTCAGTAAGCTTTCATTTTCCATGTAGCTGTTGAGGCCACGGGTCAATGCCGCACGGAAACCTGCAAGGTGAGTACCGCCATCTTTTTGCGGAATATTGTTGGTAAAGCAACGAACATTCTCTTGATAGCTATCGTTCCACTGCAATGCCACTTCGACACCGATGCCGTTGTCTGCATCTGTAGTGAAGTGGAAAATTTCATTGAGATGGGTTTTACCTTCGTTAATATATTTAACGAACTCTGATAAACCACCTTCATAATCGTAAACATGCTCAAGGTTAACGCGCTCGTCACGCAAGACGATACGAACCCCTGCGTTCAGGAAAGACAACTCTCTTAAACGACGTGCCAAGATATCTACACTAAAAATGGTTTGGCTGAACGTGAGTTCACTTGGCCAGAAACGAACAGTGGTTCCCGATGTATCGGTTTCACCGACAACTTTTAAGGGATATTGCGGATCACCATGCGCGTATTCTTGTTCATGAATCTGACCCGCACGATGAATGGTCAAATGCAATTTTTTAGATAAAGCATTAACAACCGAAACACCGACACCGTGTAAACCGCCCGACACTTTATAACTGTTGTCATCGAACTTACCACCTGCATGCAGAATGGTCAGAATCACCTCTGCCGCAGACACCCCTTCTTCAGGGTGAATATCGGTTGGAATACCGCGACCATTATCCGATACACTGACCGATTCATCTTCATGAATGGTAACCAGGATCTCGTCACAGTGACCTGCGAGCGCTTCATCGATGGCATTATCCACCACCTCAAACACCATATGGTGCAAACCTGTACCGTCATCGGTGTCACCGATATACATGCCAGGACGTTTACGAACCGCGTCTAATCCACGTAATACTTTAATACTAGAGGAATCATAAGCCTTTTCATTTGTTTGTTCTGTTTGAGAGACTGATTGAGACTCTGAACTCATGGTTACTCCCTAGTAAATATCTAATCTATCCAAAGATGAGGAAATAAAATTATGGCGCAGCAACACTGACTTGGCCTTGGACAACGTGAAACAATTGAAAGGAAATCGACAAATCATGTAAGTGTTTTAATACCGACGCATGGTCTAAGGTGGTGATAAAAACCTGACTTCCTAACTGACTCAATCGCTCAATTAAACGTTGTTGTGCAGCCAAATCTAACTCTGCTGTCAGATCATCTAATAATACCACAGTTTCCTTATTACTCGCATGCAGCATTGCAATTTGTGACAGTTTTAATGCCATGATTAACAACTTTTTTTGGCCCCGAGACAGTACATCATCGGCATTGCCAAAGGGCGTTTTTAGACGTAAATCTGCCCGATGCGGACCATACTCGGTATAACGTCGATCACAGTCTTTTTGATGCTGCTGAACCAAGTCCTGTAACAACCCCTGTTCAGTATGAAAGCCTGCGCTATATTCCAGCTCGACCTCGATATCGGGCAGGAGTTGTTGTAAATCTTCCTTGAAGAACTGATTCCATTGTTCGACGATGGCCACCCGTTGCGAGTGCAAAATTTCGCCATAATCACTCAGCATTTTGTTCCACGGCTCTAGATCAGCCAGACTTGGATGACGCCGTGTTTTTAGCAAACTATTACGCTGCTTTAAGGCACGTGAATAGTATTGCCAAGCAAAATAAAACTCAGGTTCCACGTGGAACATCAACCAATCCAGTAATTGCCGTCTAGGTTTCGCCCCATGATCGATAATATCGGTACTTTGCGGGTCAATATGCTGTAAGGGCAATAATTTTGCCAACTGCCCCTGGGTGGCAATCGTATCACCATTGACCTTGATCAGTTGCTCACCCGAAGCCAGCTTTTGCATGCCTATACGCTCACTGGCCGATTGTGCAAACACAATCGCATCCCCGGCCTCATACTGGATGTAATGCTTAGGAATATGCGTGCGAAATGAACGCCCAGTGGCCAATAAATGGATGGATTCTAGAATTGAGGTTTTTCCAGAGCCATTGGCCCCGTAAAAAATATTAAACGGTTGCAACTCATGGAGTGCAACCGCCTTTAAATTACGTACACGTTCGATATTTAAACGCGTGATTTGCATACTTAAAAACTCAAATCATCAATCCCGATTAAACACGCATCGGCATCACAACATAGGTCTGATCTGGATGGGCTGGATCTTGCACCAATACCGATTGATTGGCTTCAGTCATGCTCATTTTTACATCATCACCATCCAGCACACTCAATACATCAAGAATGTATTGTGCATTAAATGACATTTCTAATGGTGCATCTTGATATTGGATTGCCAAATCTTCAACCGCTTCATCTTGTTCAGGGTTGTTGGCACGCAATTGCAATGAATCCTGATTAAAATTCAAGAACACACCACGTAATTTTTCATTACTCAAGATCGCAACACGTTGTAGTGACTGTTTAAACACATCATGCGCAATAAAGACATGTTTATCCCCCCCTTTCGGGATCACACGGCGATAATCAGGGAATTTACCATCAATCAATTTAGTCGTGAAGCGAACCGTAATCTCCCCTTGCTCTTTATCGCGGCTTGGAGTGTTAATGGTCACATTTAATAATTCACGACCAATCAGCAAGGTCAGTTGTTCATCTTCAATACTCAGTAAGCGCTGCAATTCACCCACGGCTTTACGTGGCACAATCGCTTGAATCGGTGCCGATGCATTTGATGAAGCCAACACTTCACATAAAGCGAGACGGTGCCCATCGGTTGTTACTGTACGCAATTGATTTTGATCAATTTCCAGCAAGGTTCCCGTCAGGTAAAAACGGACATCCTGAACCGCCATCGCAAAGGCTGTTTTCTCAAATAAACGCTTTAACTCACGTTGCGTCACCTGTACTTGCGTACCTTGGCTATTTTCAGTGGTGAGTAAGGGATAATCTTCTGCTGGAAGCGTCCCTAGTACAAAGCGGCTGTTCCCCGATTTTAAAATACAACGCTGATCTTCTGTAATTTGTAAGTCAATCAAGGCTGCTGTTGGAAGAGATTTACAAATTTCGACCAGTTTACGTGCAGGAACCGTGGTTTCCCCCGCTTCCAAACAAGCACCTTCAGCTAACGTGGTGCTTGCAACCAATTCGACTTCTAAATCAGAACCTGTAATGGTTAAGGCCTGTTGCGTGGTTTGAATTTTGACATTTGAAAGAATATTCAAGGTATGACGGCGCTCTACAGCCCCCACCACATGGGATAAAACATTGACTAAACTTTCTTTAGCGATTTTCAAACGCACGATTTTATTCCTCTTACAACAGAAGCCGATATGAATGTTAGCAGTGTACTATGCTGCACTTAAAAGCAGTTTGCAACTCTGAAAAATAGATTAACTTTGTAACAGACGAAGTAAGTTTTTATAGTCTTCATTAAAAATAGGGTCTTCTTCCCGCAAACTGACTACTTTTTCACAAGCATGCATCACGGTACTATGGTCTCGACCACCAAACGCCATCCCAATTTCAGGAAAGCTATCCCCTGTTAATTCACGTGCAAGCCCCATGGCGAGCTGACGTGGGCGCGCATAAATACGCGTACGTTTTGGTCCAATCAATTCTTTCAGCGGAATACGGAAATATTCACTCACCACCCGCTGGATATTTTCCACACTGATGGTGCGTGCACGAATCGCCAGGACATCTTTCAAAGACTCACGGACCACATCCAAATCAATGACTGTGCCTTTGAAACGTGAAATCGCCACTACTTTATTCAACGCTCCTTCAAGCTCACGTACGTTGGCAACGACTTGTTGAGCAATAAATAAAGCACAGTTTCGCGGCAAATCTACACCACTATTTTCTGCTTTTTTCAGCAAAATTTCGATACGGGTTTCAATATCAGGGGGTTCAACGCCGACCGATAAGCCCCATGAAAAACGAGACACCAAACGTGGATCAAGTTCAGTCAGTTCTTTGGGATAACGGTCTGAAGTTAAAATAATTTGCTTGGATTCATCCAGTAAGGCATTGAAAGTATAGAAGAATTCAACAAGACTTGCCTCTTTTCCAGCGAGTAAGTGAATATCATCGACCAAGAGTAAATCTAAAGAACGACAATTTTTCTTAAATTCTTCAACCTTACCTTTTTGTAAAGAACTGACAAAGTCCTGAACAAAACTTTCAGAGGTCATATACATCACACGTGCATTTGGTTTGGCTTGTAATAGCGCATTACCCACCGCTTGCATCAAGTGTGTTTTACCTAAACCTGTTGGACCATAGAGAAACAAAGGATTGTGCTGAGATGCCCCCAATTGGGTTAAGACTTTACGACACGTTTCAGCGGCCATTTGATTGGAACGGCCTTCAACAAATAAAGAAAAGGTAAATAGTGGATTGAGTTGTCTTTTCTTAGGTATTTTTGTGACATTTTGACTAGGTTGTACTAAATCGGATTCTTTTTTCACTTTTACTGGCGTGGCAACAGGCGTGCTCAGTGCAGCTGTGGTGGTCGCAGGTTGCTCATTAGAAGACAAAATTGTGCCTGGACGCGAATCAACCAGAATTTCAACCTGACGAACTCGGCCTTCAGAGAGTTGTTCAGCAAGAATAGCAATCAGTTCTAAATGGTTATCTTGAATATAGCGTGTCCAATAAGGGTTTGGTGCGTATAAACGCATCACACCATCAACCTCTTCGGCAACTAAAGGACGAATCCACATCGCAAAGACGTTATCAGAGAGCTCTTGTCGCAAGCGAGTTAAGCAGTCTGTCCAGAGCATGTGCATCCCCTATTCCATCCATTTTTAAATTCAAAAAATAAAAATCACCACACCCATCTTTCGAAGGGGTCGCCATTCTAACCAAGTTATCCACATCTGTCAGGCAAATTTATGAGACTTTTGCTGAAAAAGAAAGCATTCGTTTATAAATTCAAATTTAAAACCACTTGTGTATAACTTTTTGCACAAGCTGTGGATAGTTTTAACCCTAAAGTTATCCACAATTTATAAAATTGATAAAAACATGGTTATCCACACCATAACTCTATGTTTATTTATAGAAAAACATCACTTTCCACAGAATAAATCCACACTAATAAGAATAAATTTGAATTTTAAATTTGAATTACTTATAGGGCTTAAGCAAATTGTGGATAACTGAGCATATCGAAATTTAAATTCAAAATCCAAGAATTAAATTTAAATTAGAAGATGGATTGTTGATAAGCCTGTCTGCAAGCTGTGAATATAGCTGAATGTTGATATAATATAAATAGATAGCTTGTGTATATTTTTTGTTTTCTATTAAGCAGAATGTTTAAGTGCAGTTTTATTGCATCAAAACAGAACAAACAAAATGTAAAGTTTTTGATTTTCCATTGACAGCGTAAACATTGCACAATAAAATCGCGGACCTTTATAGAAAGATCATTTTGGGAGTTTCGATATGAAACGTACTTTCCAACCATCTGAATTAAAGCGTAAACGCGTTCATGGTTTCCGCGCTCGTATGGCTACTAAAGCAGGTCGTCAAGTTTTAGCTCGTCGTCGTGCAAAAGGTCGTCATAGCTTAACTGTTTAATACTGTTAAGCTGACCAGATTTGGGTGATGACACTTTACAGTTTCGGCGCAGAATCTCGTATTCGTTGTGCCGCAGATTATAAAAGTGTATTTGATGGTGCGCTTTTTAAAGTGCATCAACCCCATTTCCTTTTTTTAGCAAAATTAACCGAACAGCCTAAAAGCCGTTTGGGTATTGTCGTTGCTAAGAAGAAAGTACGCCGCGCGCATGAACGAAATCGAATAAAGCGTCTTGCTCGGGAGAGTTTCCGTTTACATCAAGCGCAATTTAATGCTGATATCGATATTGTGGTGATGCCTAAAGTAGGTATAGAAGCAATCGCAAATCAAGAATTACATCAACAATTAGATTTTGCTTGGCAAAAATTACAACGTTTAGCAAAGAAGCATTCCAAAGTCGTTGTGACATCCCTCCAGAATTAGAGATCTCCAATGGTACGTTTACTGCATTGGTTGATAAGATGTTACCAAATCGCAATTAGTCCATTATTGGGTCCTCGTTGTCGCTATATTCCTACCTGCTCACAATATGCAATTGAAGCATTGCAAACGCATGGTGCGGTCAAAGGAGTATGGTTATCGACTAAGCGAATTTGCCGTTGTCATCCTTGGGGTGGTTCAGGCTATGATCCAGTTCCTCGCAAAGCACTTCGTTTTATTTCGTTTCATCAAATAGATTCTCAAATGCATCACGTTGCTGTACCCTTTCGTGATCGTTTATTCAAGCAAAATCTCTCTAACCATTTGGGATAATAGATATGCAACAATGGGCCAGATTTGCAATTCTTGGAGCCATGTTTGTTACCGCATATTTGCTTATTTTGGCTTGGCAAAAAGACTATGGTCATGCTGCACCAGCACCGCAACAACAAGCGGCGGTTGTCACTGCACATGATGTATCTGCAGATTTGCCAAATGCTCAAAATGCAACAGCGGCTTCAGACTTGCCACAAGCAAATGTGACTGCATCACAAGCTACAGAAACGCCTTCTGTAAGTCAGCAACTGATTTCAGTGCAAACTGATCTTTACCATCTTTGGATCAACCCAAAAGGTGGTGATATCGTTCGTATTGAATTGTTAAGCCATGATGAAAGCAAAGACAGCAATAAACCGTTTGTTATGCTGGAAAGTGATGCGAAACGTACTTACGTCGCTCAATCGGGTTTAATTGGTTTAAATGGACCTGATAGTAGCCGTGGCGGACGCCCAATGTATGATGTTGAAAAAACAGCATATACATTGGCCGATGCAAAAAGCATCGCATCAAAAGATGGCAAGACACAGCAAGTGTTGACTGTGCCATTGGTATTTAAAACACCTGAGGGTGTGGAAGTGATCAAATCGTTCACCTTCACGCAAGGTGATTACCCAATTACAGTAAAACACCAAGTCATTAACCGTAGCCAGCAAAACTGGCAAGGTCAAATGTTTGGTCAGTTAAAACGTGATAATTCGGATGATCCTGGTAAATCTTCTCAAGGTATTTTCACACTTGGAACTTATCTAGGGGGCGCTTGGGGTACACCAGATGCGCACTATAACAAGTTAAAATTCAGCAATTTTAATGATGAGAAATTGAATGTTGATGCCAAAGGCGGCTGGGTTGCCATGGTTCAGCACTATTTCGTCAGTGCATGGATTCCGGGTAATTTAAAACTGACTCAAGCGGATGGTCAGCCTTATACTGCTAAACTTGAATCGCGTCAGTCTGCGGACCATATGAATATCATGGGCTTCACCTCTCCCGTGATCAATGTACCGGCCGGTACCTCAATGGAAGTGGATGCAAAACTGTATTCTGGTCCTAAAATTCAATCTGAACTCAAAGACTTAGCGGCTGGATTAAACCAAACTGTAGATTACGGTTGGTTATGGCCAATTGCGAAGTTATTGTTCTTAGGTTTGCAATTCTTCCATAACCTTGTGGGGAACTGGGGTTGGTCAATTATCTTATTGACAATCTTGGTAAAAGCCATTTTATGGCCACTTTCTTCAAAAAGTTATCGCTCAATGGCGAAAATGCGTGTAATTGCACCTGAAATGCAACGCATGAAAGAAGAATTTGGCGAAGACCGTATGCGTTTCTCACAAGAAATGATGGCGTTGTACAAGCGTGAACAAGTTAATCCATTGTCTGGTTGCTTGCCATTGCTATTACAAATGCCGATTTTCTTAGCCTTGTATTGGGTGTTGATGGAATCAGTTGAACTTCGTCATGCACCGTGGTTAGGCTGGATTCAAGATTTATCTGCAATGGATCCATGGTTTATCTTGCCGTTGATCATGGGTGTCACCATGTTCGTTCAGCAAATGTTGAACCCGCAACCGACTGATCCTATGCAGGCTAAAGTGTTCCGTATCATGCCAATCATGTTTACGGTATTCATGTTGTTCTTCCCTGCCGGTTTGGTGCTTTACTGGATCGTCAACAACAGTATTACCATTTTACAACAATGGTTTATTAACAAAGGTGTCGAAAAAGACCGTCTTAACAAGGTTGAGCCGAGCGCTTAAGTTCGAACTTTTACTGAATAAATCCGCTTAAGATGGTAATCTTAGGCGGATTTTTCTTTGGCTGTATTTAGGGTTTTAATTTTATAACCCTTGCGTTTTTTTAGGTGAATTTAACATGCAACATCAAACCACAATTGCTGCGATTGCTACCCCTTTAGGTCGTGGCGGTGTGGGGGTGATTCGACTCTCTGGACCGAAAGCCTATGCCATTGCAGAGCAACTGACCCAGAAACAGCTGCCTGCTGCACGAATGGCGGGCTTCCGCCAGTTTTGTGATTCCGATGGTGCCGTGATGGATGAAGGCATTGTGTTATGTTTCCCGAATCCGCATTCCTTTACAGGTGAAGATGTGGTGGAACTGCAAGGCCATGGTGGCCCAGTCATTCAGAATGCGCTATTAGCACGTTTACTTGATTTGGGCGCAACTGCGGCAAAGGCCGGTGAGTTTTCCATGCGTGCCTTTGAAAATGGCAAGATGGACTTGGTACAAGCCGAAGCGATTGCCGATTTGATTGACGCCACCTCACAGGCAGCGGCACGTTCCGCGGTACGCTCTTTACAAGGCGCATTTTCAACCAAAATTAATACCGTTTTAGAAAAACTGATTCACTTACGCTTACATGTTGAAGCTGCAATTGATTTTCCAGAAGAAGAAATCGATTTTCTAGCCGATGGCAAGATTTTAGCTTTACTTGATGAGGTACAAGACTCGGTTCAAGCAGTGCAACAGTCTGCGCGCCAAGGCCAATTGCTACGTGAAGGTCTACAGGTGGTGATTGCGGGTAAGCCAAATGCGGGTAAATCGAGCCTGTTAAACGCACTCGCTGGCCATGAACGTGCCATTGTGACCGATATTGCAGGGACTACCCGTGATGTGCTGCATGAAAAGATCAGTTTAAATGGCTTGCCGATTACTTTAACCGATACTGCAGGCTTACGTGAAACGGGCGATATCGTTGAACAGGAAGGGATTCGTCGTGCCATCAAGGAAATTGAACAGGCCGATTTGTTACTGTTGGTGTATGACTTGAATCAAGGCGATGAACCTTTACAGCTGGCACATGAATATTTTGCTGATCATCTGGAGCCAAAGCGTTTATTGTTGATTGGCAATAAATGTGATTTAACGGGTCAGGCTGCGACTTTGAGTGATTATCAAGGTTTCCGGCATATTAGTGTCTCAGCCAAACAAGAGATGGGGGTTCAGGCGCTCATAGATGCGATTACAGCGCATGCAGGCTTCCAACCTGAGGAAGATACCTTTATCGCCAGAACACGTCATTTAGACGCAATGAAGCGTACTCAGCGCTATTTATCCGAAGCACGCGAGCAACTTGTGGTCTTTAATGCAGGTGAACTGGTGGCTGAGTCATTGCGTTTGGCGCAAAATGCCTTGGGTGAAATCACCGGTGATTTCAGTGCCGATGACTTGCTGGGTAAGATTTTTGGTTCGTTTTGTATTGGTAAATAATAAATTAAATCAAATAAAAAAGGCTTAGATTGGGAATAATCTAAGCCATTGTTTATCAATTTTCTTCTTGCTCTTCTTTCGGTTTCTCATCTGGAACTACATTTAACGCCGTCATCATTGCTTCAGGCACACCTTCTTGGCGAGAGGCCCTTAATTTGATCTGTAAGCGTAGTTCATTGACTGAATCGGCATTGCGCAGGGCTTCATCATAGCTGATCGCGCCTTCGTTATACAGCTCAAATAAGGCCTGATCGAAGGTCTGCATGCCCAGCTCACGCGATTTACTCATAATCTCTTTCAGTGCGTGGAATTGACCTTTGAGAATGTTGTCTGCAATCAATGGGGTATTCAGCAAAATTTCAATTGCAGCACGACGGCCCTTACCATCTTGGGTACGGACTAAACGTTGCGAAATAATCCCTTTCATGTTGGATGAAAGATCCATCAGCAACTGATTGCGACGTTCTTCTGGAAAGAAGTTAATAATTCGATCCAAGGCTTGGTTGGCATTGTTGGCGTGCAAGGTACCTAAGCAGAGATGCCCTGTTTCAGCAAAGGCAATCGCATGTTCCATGGTCTCGGTATCACGGATTTCGCCAATTAGAATCACATCAGGTGCCTGACGCAAGGTGTTTTTCAAGGCATGATGCCAGGAATGGCAATCGACCCCGACTTCACGATGGGTAATCATGGATTTTTTATGCTTATGCACATATTCCACAGGGTCTTCAACGGTAATGATATGGCCTGCTGAATTTTCATTGCGGTGGTCAATCATGGCAGCCAGAGAGGTTGATTTTCCAGAACCTGTTCCACCCACAACCAAGACCAGACCACGTTTTTCCATAATCACGTGTTTCAGTGATTCTGGCAGTTTAAGTTTCTGAAAGTTTGGGATTTCTGAGGTAATGGTCCGGATCACCATACCGATTTGTAGCTGCTGTTTAAACACATTGACGCGGAAACGTGAAACATTCGGGACATTGATTGCAAAGTTGCATTCCCATTCGCTTTCAAATTCTTGGCGTTGTTTTTCATTCATCAAACTATAGGCAAATAGCTTGGTCTTATCTGCTGTGAGTGCTTGCTGTCCTAAGGGGCGCATTAAGCCTTGCAATTTAATACTGGGCGGAAAATCGGCAGTGATAAATAAGTCTGACCCCTCATACTCGACAACTTTGCTGAGCATGTGAAACATAAAGGTTTTGGCTTCTTCTAATAGTTCCGCGTTATACATTGATCTACCTAAATTTTAAATGAAACGAGGTCCATTTCTGTAATACGTTGATAATTTCCCGCTAAGGGAAACATATTTTTGTTTCTTGAAAATGAATGCTGATAGGGAGATGAATTTTACTCAATTTAAATAAAGTTTGTCCCTTCATTCTCACCGTATTGGGATGCAGCGTAAATTATTCCAAAAAGCTTGGCTGAGATCTAGCTAATTTTTAAAATTATTTAATAATTATCAATGTGATGAGTTTGATTTTTGGGTTTTTATTAAAGGGAGGAACTGCGTAATGCGTGCTCACCCATTGGGAGAATTAAGGCGAATGTTCCACGTGAAACATCGCGAAAATTGGTTGGGTTTTGGTTGTTGCTCCGTAAGCGGCTCTGTCGGTGGAAGCCAGACTGATTACAATAGCCGTTGATTTTTGAGTTGAGTGTTCATGATGTTAAAAAAAATTGGGATGTTCTCATTGTTGAGTTGTATTTCTGCCATCAGTTTAGCCAATGTCGATAGCTTAAAAAGCAATTTAACTAAGCAGTATCCCAATATTCAGGTAACCAATATTCAGGCGACTGAAATGAATGGTTTATATAGTGCCAGTTTGGATAATCAGATCATTTACTTGGATGAAAGTGCGCAGCACATGTTTGTCGGCTCAATGGTTCGTTTAAAAGATCAGAAGAACCTCACTAAGGATTTAGTCATCCAGCAAAACTCGATGGACTGGAAACAACTGCCTTTAAAGGATGCGATTAAAACGGTTAAAGGCAATGGTAAGCGTCAATTGGCGGTGTTTTCCGACCCTAACTGTTCTTATTGCAAAAAATTAGAAGCAGAGCTGGATAAACTGACTGATGTAACGATTTATACCTTTATTTATGCATTAAAACCTCAATCCATCGCAGTGTCAAAATCGGTATGGTGTGATGCTAATCAGGCCTATGCATGGAAAAACTTGTTGCAAAAGAATGTGCAACCCAAGGAAAAAAGCTGTGCCAATCCGATTGAACGTAACCTCGAACTGGGACGTAAACTCGGCGTAGATGGAACACCAACGTTGATCTTTGGTAATGGTCTGAAAATGGTCGGTGGGCGTAGTGCTGAAGAAATTCAGATGATCTGGAAAGAGTTGGGACTATAGCCGATAAAAAAGCCCAATTCCTGCGAATCAGTGAACTGGGCTTTTGCTTGCCTGTAACTTAGCTTTTTTTGGTGACCAGATTATAAATAAATAGAATAATGATGGCACCAACCACGGAAGCAATGAAACCTGCCGCCGAGTTTTCCGCATATAAGCCCAGTAAACGGCCACCATAGGTGGCAAGTAATGAACCTGCAATACCTAATAGGGTGGTTACAATAAAGCCTGCTTTGTCATCTCCAGGATGGATCGCACGAGCAATTAAACCAGCAAAAAAACCAACAACAATTGCCACAATTAGGGACCACATTGTCTTTTCTCCTTGTTTTAACAAAGGTATTTCCTATTATCCTGCTTGATAGGAAGGTGCTTTGTCTGTAGTGGATTACGGAGTTATGTCGTATTTTTGTGCATGGTTAGCAATATTGCGTGATTGAAGCGCAATAAAAAAGGTGCTTGTCAGCACCTCAATTTGAAGCTTGCACTGGGATGTTCACCGCCTAAGCTGAAACTTATCATTGACGCCATTTATGAGTATGAAATGCCCATACACATGCGTTGGCTTAAAGACCGATTTCACCAATAAAAGGTAAATGGCGATATTTCTGATCAAAATCGAGTCCATAACCGACGATAAAGCGATCTTCAACTTCAAAACCAAGGAATTTAACATCCAGAGGAATTTCACGGCGTGAGGGTTTACTGACCAAAGTACAGAGTTCAATTGAATTGGGATTACGGGTTTTAAGCATTTCAACCACTTTGCTTAAGGTATTTCCAGAGTCAATAATATCTTCAACCACGAGTACATCTTTACCGTGAATTTCACCATCCAGGTCTTTTAGGATTTTAACATCACGTGATGAGACCGTGCCGCCAGCATAACTAGAGACCGTCATAAAATCGAGTTCGTGTGGTTTTTCAATTGAGCGGCATAGGTCTGCCATGAAAATGACTGAACCACGTAATAGGCCGATCAGTACCAGTTCTTTATCACTTTGAGCATAGTGTGCATTGATCTTTTCACCCAGTTCTTTGACTTTGGCTTGAATCTCTTCACTTGAAATCATAATGCGCATTGCAATGGTCATCGGTAGATTCCTAACACTTAAAAACGGGAAAATAAAAAAGGTGTTGACCTGCAACACCTCGAAATCTTGAGCTAATCTGCCAATTTTAAAACAAAATCACCGTTCATGCACCTTTTGATGATGAAGAATGTGTTTCATTTTGAGCAGATGCACGGTCACGTTTTAATAGAACCGCACATCCAATCGCCAATATGATCCACCCAAGTCTTTGTTTATTTAAACGTTTAGCTTTGGCTATAGGCTTTTTGTCCATAAATATAGGTTGCCTCAATATTTCGGTCATCGCCCATGGTGAATAAGGCAAATAAGCTGTCATCAACCGATTTTGAACGTGATTGACGTAATTGTTGTAACGCGGTTGCTTGGAGATTGAGCACCACAAAATCGGCTTCTTTACCGATATTAAAGTTACCGAGTTTGTCGTCTAAATCGAGGGCTTTTGCACCACCTAAAGTTGCATGATACAGCGATTCAAAGGCAGACAGTTTATCGCCTTGCAGCTGCTGTACCTTGTAGGCTTCGTTGACGGTTTGCAATAGGCTAAACGAGGTCCCTGCCCCAACGTCGGTACCAAGCCCCACTTTTACCTGTTGTTCCCAAGTCTTGTTCAATGGAAATAAACCGCTGCCCAAGAACAGGTTTGAGGTTGGACAGAAGGCAATTGCAGAGTCTGTTTCATGCATACATTTCCACTCGGCATCTTCTAAATGCACACAGTGCGCGAATACCGAGCGTTGACCAGTTAGACCATAATGATGATAGACATCAAGATAGCCTTTTTGCTCAGGAAACAAATCTTTCACCCATGCGATTTCATCTTTGTTTTCGCTTAAATGGGTATGCACATAGACATCTGGGAATTGGGCTTTGAGCTGGCCTGCTTTTTCGAGTTGTTCAGGCGTCGAAGTGGGTGCGAAGCGTGGGGTAATCGCATACAGTGCGCGACCCTGACCATGCCACTTTTCGATTAATGCCTTAGAATCCTCATAGCCGCTGGCTGCAGTGTCGCACAAGGCTTCTGGTGCATGACGATCCATCATCACCTTACCCGCGATTAAACGCATCTGATGCTGTTGTGCAGCTTCAAATAAGGCATCCACCGATTCAGGATGTACCGTACAGAACACCAAGGCTGTCGTGGTACCATTTTTAAGCAGTTCAGTGACAAAGAATTGTGCAATTTCCTGTGCGTAAGCTTTGTCTTTAAACTGGATTTCGGTTGGGAAGGTATAAGTATTTAACCAACTGAGTAATTGTTCGCCGTAGGCACCGACCATTTCAGTTTGTGGAAAATGGATATGGGTATCGATCATGCCCGGAATGATCAATTGTTCTGGATAATGTTGAATCTCAACGTTTGCAGGAAGGTGGGCTTGAGCGTCATTCCACGTGCCAAACCAGCGGATTTTGCCCTGCTCGGTAATCAGGATACCATCTTCGATATAACGGACTTGATCGGCAATTTCAGCCGCTTGGGAAACGGTTTTTTGAATATCTAAGAAGCGACCACGAATCACCGTGATTGGAGTAGCCAAAGTCATAACAACCTACAATTTTACTTTTTTCGGTTGATTGTACCTGATTTTGCCAAAGTTACTGGATTATTCATCTCATTCACAGGTTTAAAAGGTATATAAATGTGACTTATGATTTGAACCAATTCAGCTCGGGAAGATAGAAATCGTTGCCTTTTCCGCTGCTGAGCCAAAGTAAGGCAATCGAAGCAGACAGGTTGATCTGATTAGGCACTGCGCTGCTTGGGATAGGATGTTGCAACAACAAATTCTGTTGTATGAATATGGTTTGGGCGCATTTACTGGGTCATGTCTTTGACTTGCAAAATACTGTGTCGATATGATCTATCATGATATAACCGAGCCTGATTCCAGCAGAGAAAAGCAATTGTATTAAGCGTTACACATCTTTGCTGAATAGCACTGTGATGTGTGAATCAGGCCTTGGAGTTGAGTGGGATGTCTCCGACCAGACTGAAAAAATTAAGCTATTGATCTCAATCAAGCAGGCTGTATCGCTATGGTCTAAATTGCCATGAGTTGATGATGCTCAAATCAAAAGGGCCTTCATTGAAGACCCTTTTGATCGGCTTCGCGATTATTGCGCTTGGCGTTGGTTATGACGTAACGAGAGATAAGCGGTGATGCTCAAGACCAGGACGATAAAGCCGAGTGAAATCCAGATTGGCATGTGGAATACATCGAGCAATAACATTTTTGCACCAATAAACAATAAGATGATGCCCAAGCCATACGGTAGATAATGCATTTTGCTTGCAGCACCAGCCAACAGGAAGAACATTGCACGTAAGCCTAAAATCGCCATTAAGTTTGCGGTTAACACAATGAACGGGTCACTGGTCACGGCGAAAATTGCAGGAATAGAATCCACCGCAAAAATCACATCAGATGCTTCTACCAAGATTAATACCAAGAATAAAGGCGTTGCCCATAACATCCCATTCTGGCGAACAAAGAACTTATTGCCTTCTAACTGCGGGGTAATCCGCATGTGTTTGCGTAACCATTTCAGTAGCTTGATATCTTCAATATTGGTTTCTTCTTCGTCCTGCCCTTTCAGGAACTTAAAGCCGGTGTAGACCAGAAATGCGCCGAAAATATACAGCACCCAAGAGAACTCTTGTACAAACCAAGCACCAATAAAGATAAAGATGGTTCTTAAAATGATGGCGCCGAGTACGCCGTACAGCAGGATTTTACGCTGGAATGCAGGAGGAATCGCAAACGCTGCGAAAATCATCAGCCAGACAAAGACGTTGTCAATTGCCAGCGACTTTTCCAGTAAATAACCTGCAAAGTATTCCATGGTTTTTTGGTTGGCGATGGTTGCACCTACGGTTTGTTGTAAGTACAGCCACAAACCACCACCAAAAATCATGGCAACGGTGACCCAAGCAATACTCCAGTAAGCCGCTTGCCTGATGGGGACATCTTGGTTCTGTTTTTGTTTAAAGCCTAAAAAGTCGACCAGTAGCATGATGGTCACGATTGCGAAGAACGCAACGTACAGCCATAAATTACCGATAGTTTCCATCACAACTCCCTATCTGGCAAATGGACATAAAAAAACCTTGACCAGTTGCCAGATGAATTAAATAAAACATCTGTTTCAACATGATCAAGGTCTTGCCTACATCACGATCGCTTGTGATGCTCAGAGTCCGACTTTTTGCAAAGTGTAATGACGATACTCTGACACCTAAATCGTTAAAAGCCACGATCTAGGCTTGGAGGAGGCTACTCCCCTTGTCAAATTCTGTTATGGATGATGAGATCCAAAGCTAGGCATAGAATTACATAAATAATCGATTTAAGCAAATCTTCAATGCATAAATTTTAAGCATTTTTATGCGCTAGCCGATAGGTAAATTAATACAGATGGATTAAGTTAGAACTGAAGGCTGAATATTGTTCTGAGAAGAAGACATGAGTACTAAAAAAAATCAAAACAAAATACGAAAATTATTTGCTCCCCGTGACCCTGATGAAGCCCATCGAGCAGCCACGCCATTAGAACTTTTATTTGACCTGATTTTTGTGGTTGCGATTGCAACCGCAGGACAACAGCTTCATCACGCGATTATTGAAGGTCATTTATGGCATGCTTTACCGACCTATTGTATGGTGTTCTTCGCCTTGTGGTGGGCATGGATGAATTTCACTTGGTTTGCCTCTGCCTATGACAATGATGACACGCTGTACCGTTGTCTGACCTTTGTGCAGATTGTCGGATCATTAGTGATGGCGGCAGGCATTCCCGCGGTTTTTCAACAACACAATTTTGATGTCATTATCATTGGCTATGTGATTATGCGTTTGGCCTTGGTGACACAATGGATACGTGTGGCAAAACATGATCCTGAACGAAGGGTAACCGCCTATCGCTATGCGACTGGTATTGTCTTGGTGCAGTTGGGATGGTTAATTGGCAATTTTAGTGCCATACAAATGACCCCCGTACTTTTCCTGATTTTGGTTTTTGCTGAATTGGCTGTACCGTTGTATGCAGAAAAATATGCGGTGACGCCTTGGCACCCTCATCATATTGTTGAGCGTTATGCATTACTCACGATCATTGTGTTGGGGGAGTCAATCATCGGGAGTTTTGCAGCCACTCAGGAAGCCTTTGCCAATCATGATGTGAATTTTAAAGAAATTTTTTTAGTCATTGGCGGCTTATTGATGATGTTCGCCATGTGGTGGGTCTACTTTGATCGCAGTCATCATCACCATCAACGTCATGGGGTGCAGCCTTTTTTATGGGGTTACGGTCATTTTTTTATCTTTATCAGTATTGCGGTTCTGGGGGCAGCTTTAGCAGCCGCGGTCGATGTTTCAACGCGACATGCCCATATTTCCAGTCCAATGATGGGATGGTTAATTGCGACCTGTTTGGCCATTTATAGCACCTATATTTGGTTGTTCTATGAAGCTTTTTATTTGTCAGGCTGGAGACGTTGGCTTTATCCGCTGACCATTTTGATTCTTTATTCGATTCCTTGTTTCTTTGCGGATATTGGCTATATGATTTTTGCGATGGCGGTGGTTTATATTCTTCGTCTGATGCTTGCTAAGGCCTACTTAAGTCATGAGCTTGATTTGCAACAGCTGGCATCAAGCAAATAATCAAAGGCTCCCAAGATAGATATCCGCAGATAGGCGAATAAGCAATGCATTCGCCTGCTCTAATTAAAAATTTTTAAAATTTCGGTGCGTAAAAATTGGTGTCGTGGGTTATGTGTGACGTGGTCATGCCAATACATGCCCATGTTGATTTTAGGCAATTCAATCGGCAGGGTGTGAATCTTTAAATGCTTCGCATAATGCAGATGTTTCAGAATACTTTGTGGAATCGTTAACACCGCATTGGGGTATTGAGCCAAAACTTGTAGTGCGGTTGAATAATGCTGACAACGCAGGAAAATTTGCCGAGACAGTTGTTGCCGATTCAGATAAATATCTTCCAGCAATAAGCCCGTGCGTCGTGATGACACACCAATATGCGGTGAGGATAGATACTGAGTCAAATTCATCTCAGGCTGCTGGGTACAGACCACAAAATGGTCATCAATCAGATTTTCAAACTGCAGATGTGCCTGCTGGGGTTGTACCAGATCAATCACAAAATCGATTTGTTGGGCCGAGAGATCGGCCAACATATTTTTACGATCCAGCTTGGAACTCAAGAACTGAATGTCCAGACTCAGTTGGGCAAAATGATGTACCAGTTGTGGAAAAATAATCGGTTCGATTTCATCATGAATGGCAATTTTTAGGCTGTGCAGCATACTGGGCACAAAATCATGTTGCGGCACGGCAATCTGTTGAATACTCAGCAATGCGCTCTGGATCGGCCGATAAATTTGCTCGGCATAAGGCGTTGGCAGCATTTTTTGCCCGCTGCGTACAAATAACTCATCTCCAAGTTGTGTGCGTAAACGCTGCAAGGCATGACTGACCGCAGATTGGCTGATACACAACAATTGCGCCGCTTTGGAAATACTTTTTTGTTCAAAAATCGCAATAAACAGCGGATATAAATTGATATCAATACGATGAAAATGAGCCACTTCCAGTGGGCTGGTATTATGAATCTGATTCATAGTTTTGAATAAAATAAAATCATTTCATTCATAATAAATTTTCGCTTATGGTGATGTAAAGCGGCGAATCACGTTTCGCCAAATTTTTACTTTGAGGGACATGAGGATGTTTGCATTATCTGACCGCGCACAGGATTTTATTGCACGAACACACGCCTTTATTCAACAAGAAATAGAACCGATTGAAAAAGCCTTCTGGGATGAAGTCCATCATCTGAATGTCGATGGCGACTGGACCCAATGGCAATGGCCCGATCAACTGGAACAGCTGAAAAGTAAAGCCAAAGCAGCGGGCTTATGGAACATGTTCTTGCCTGATGCAGAACTGGGTGCAGGTCTGTCGGTACAGGAATATGCGCATATTGCGGAACTGACAGGACGCAGTCTGCTTGCCCCAACGGTTTTTAACTGTAATGCGCCGGATAGTGGCAATATGGAAGTGTTATGGCGCTATGGCAGTGAGCAGCAAAAACAACAATGGTTGCAACCCTTACTCGCGGGTGAAATCCGTTCCGTGTTCTGCATGACTGAACCCGCAGTCGCTTCCAGTGATGCCACCAATATGCAAGCCACGGCGGTGATTGAGGGCGATGAGATCGTCTTGAATGGACGCAAATGGTGGTCATCGGGTTTGGGCGATCCGAATGCCAAAGTGATTATTTTCATGGCCTATACCCCCGATCCAAGCAAAGACCGCCATCATCAACATTCGATGGTATTGGTACCGATTGACACCCAAGGGGTGACGATCGAAAGAATGTTGCCTGTGTTTGGTGATTACGATGCACCACATGGCCATGGGCAAGTCAATTTTGACCATGTACGTGTACCTCTCAGCAACTTTATTGGCGGTGCAGGCCAAGGATTTGAAATTGCGCAAGGGCGTTTAGGGCCCGGGCGGATTCACCATTGTATGCGTTGTATTGGCGCAGCTGAAAAAGCGCTGGAGCTGATGATTGATCGTGGTATGTCGCGTAAAGCCTTTGGCAAGGAAATTCTCAAGCTCGGTGGTAATTTAGAACGGGTCGCAGATGCGCGTGTGCAAATCGATCAGGCGCGTTTATTGACGCTGTATGCCGCTTATAAGATGGATACGCTGGGCAATATGGCAGCCTTGACGGAAATCTCTGCGATTAAAGTGGTGGCGCCGAACGTATTGCAACATGTGGTCGATATGGCAATCCAGATTCACGGCGGTGAAGGCGTTTCACGCGATACCCCACTGACCGCATTTTTTAATCAAGCGCGTAGTTTACGTTTGGCCGATGGACCTGATGAAGTCCATAAAGGCATGATTGCCAAACTCGAACTGAAAAAACGTGGCTATGCTCGTTGATAAGGAAAATACAAGAATGACAATGATTGATATCGGTGGACAGGTTCGCCATGGTGAAGAACTGGATATTGCAGCAGTTGAAAACTGGCTAAAACACCAAGGTGTGGATTTGCAAGGACAGGCACAAGTGACCCAATACTCAGGGGGCGCATCGAATTGGACCTATCGACTGCAGTATGACAATGCCGACCTGATCTTACGCCGCCCACCAAAAGGTACCAAAGCCAAATCAGCGCATGATATGGCGCGTGAATACAATGTGCAGAAGCATCTGGCGCCGTTCTACCCTGTGCTGCCTGAGATGCTTGCACTGTGTCAGGATGACAGCGTCATCGGTTGCGATTTTTATGTGATGAAGCGGATTGAAGGCATTATTCCCCGTGCTAATTTACCCAAAGAATTACAGCTGGATGCGTCACAGGTACAGCAACTTTGCCTGAATGTCTTAGATAAGTTGATTGAGCTGCACCAAGTGCCTTATCAAGGCACTGAACTGGAAAAACTGGGTAAAGGCGAAGGCTATTGCCGCCGTCAGGTTGAGGGATGGGATGCACGTTATAGCAAAGCCCTGACACCGAATGTGCCCGATTTTGCCTTTGTGCGTGAATGGCTGCAACAACATATCCCTGCCGATACAAAAACCTGCGTGATTCATAATGACTGGCGTTTTGATAATGTCATTTTAGACCCACAACAACCGACTCAAGTGATTGGCGTACTGGACTGGGAAATGGCGACACTCGGCGATCCTTTGATGGATCTGGGCAGCGCCCTCGCCTACTGGATTCAAGAGGATGATGATGCCCTGATGAAATCCAGCCGCCGTCAACCGACCAATTTAAAAGGTATGCTGACACGGCAACAGGTGGTGGATTACTATCTGGAAAAGACCGGTTTACAGCCTGCCAATTGGGCTTTTTATGAAGTGTTTGGCTTGTTCCGTTTGGCCGTGATTGCTCAGCAGATTTATTATCGTTTTTACCATCAGCAAACCGATAATCCAGCCTTTAAAGATTTCTGGATCATGATTCATGCCTTACATATTCGGGCTTTAAAACTGATTGCACAAAACAATCCGCAAGCACGAGCATTGATTGCTGAATATGGTGCAAAACTACAGGATATTTTAAAACGATGACCACAATTTATTTGGTACGGCATGGGCAGGCATCTTTTGGTGCAGCAAGTTATGACCAGCTTTCAGCCAAAGGTGAGCAGCAGGCACAGGTTGTCGGTGATTTTTTTAAACAGACGCTGAAACAAACACCGCTGATTGTGGCAGGTTCGATGCAACGCCATCAGCAAACAGCGCAACTGGCTTTATCAAAAAGTTTTCAGGATGCACCGATACAAACAGAGTCGGCTTGGAATGAATTTGACCATCAGCAGGTGTTTGCCCAATATGAGCCGCGTTTTAATCAACCTGAATTGCTGAAACAGGATGTCGATTTGGTGGCCAATCCTCGGGCTTATCTGGCCAAAATCTTTGATGGCGCGATTGATCGCTGGATTGGCAAGCAATATGACCATGAATATCATGAAACATGGTTAGGCTTCCAAACCCGTGTAGAAAACGCTTTGCACGATTTGTGTCAGCAGCTTGATGCGACACAGCAGCGCCAGGCATTGGTATTTAGTTCTGGTGGTGTGATTTCTGTGGCGGTCGGTCAGGTGTTGGGGCTGAATGCCAAACAGATTTTTGCGCTGAATTGGTCGATTGCCAATGCCAGTATCACCACACTGCGCTGGTCAGATGATCGTTTGCAATTACTCAGTTTTAATGAGCATCAGTATTTAAAAGCACGTGATGCTGAACTTTTAACATGGATTTAAAAAAAATAGGTGGCAGGCATGGCAAAGACGATTTTAATTACAGGGGCAAGTTCGGGCTTGGGCGCAGGTATGGCGCGTGAATTTGCAGCTAAAGGCTACAATCTGGCGCTTTGTGCACGACGCCTAGAGCGTTTGGAAAGCTTACAACAACAGTTGCAAAGCCAGTTTTCGGTACAGGTGAAGATTAAAACCCTTGATGTGACCCATTACGATGATGTATTTACGGTTTTTCATGCCTTTCAGCAAGAGTTTGGCACGATTGACCGAATTATTGTGAATGCTGGTGTTGGCGATGGTCGCCGTATTGGTAAGGGGCATTTTGAAGTGAATCGCGCCACGGCGGAAACCAATTTTATTTCGGCACTGGCACAGTGTGAAGCCGCGGTTGAAATCTTTAGGGCGCAGAATAGAGGCCATTTGGTGGTGATTTCTTCGATGAGTGCGATGCGTGGTTTACCCAAGCATTTATCGACTTATGCTGCCAGTAAAGCTGCGGTGGCGCATTTGGCGGAAGGGATTCGCGCTGAGTTGCTGGATACACCAATTAAAGTTTCAACGATTTTCCCAGGTTATATTCGCACTGAGCTGAATGAGGGTGCGAAAAAACTACCCTTTGAAGTGGATGAAAAAACCGGAAGCAAGGCTTTGGTCAAAGCGATTGAGAAGGAACCTGTGAAAGCCTATGTACCGCAGTGGCCGTGGTTGCCAATGGGGATTGCAATGAAGATTTTGCCGTTGAAATTGGTGAATAAATTGAGTTGATTGCCATTTAAAATGGATTGGAGATATCTCTAATTGGCAAGATTTTACAGCCTCATATAGGTTGAATCATTAACTGGTTTGGGTATAGGCGCTCCCTTACTTTCCAAAGATGAAAAGTAACAAAAATCTTTTGTTGGACTGATGGTATATCCCTATACCACAGTCCAACGGGCAGCATCCATGCCGCCTGCCACGATAGCGAATACTGTGACAAAATTGTGGGCTATGCGCTAGATTACGACAAAGCCGTAATCAACTTTTGGTGTAAACCACCAAAACCGCCATTGGACATGATCACTACCGCGTCGCCCTCACCTGCTTCATTGACCACACGGGCAATGATTTCATCTAAAGAGCGGCTGACTTCAGCCTTGTTTGCTGATGCTGCAATCACGGGTTGTAAATCCCAATCTAAACCTTCTGGTTGATACCAAATCACTTCATCGGCCAAACGTGCAGAGTGTGCTAAACCATCTTTATGACTGCCCATACGCATGGTGTTAGAACGAGGTTCAATGATGGCCCATAACTTACGTTCACCTAAGCGTTTACGTGCGCCGTCCAAAGTGGTTTCAATCGCAGTTGGGTGATGGGCAAAGTCATCATAGACTTCGATACCACGCACGGTGCCTAACAGCTCCATACGACGTTTAACCCCACCGAAGTTGGATAAGGCTTCACAGGCTTGCGCAAGGCTGACACCGACGTGCTGTGCCGCTGCAATCGTTGCCAACGCATTGGCCACACTATGTTGTCCAGTCATATTCCATTTCACTTCACCGGCCACTTTGCCGTGCTCAAGTACTTTAAAGTGACTGCCATCGACACTGATCAATTCAGCAGATAAAGCGGCTTGATCATTTGGCTCAAGACTGGTGCGAAGCACAGGTGTCCAGCAGCCCTGCGCTAATACTTCATCAATATTGGTCTCAGTAATCGGTGCAATAATACGACCTTCACTTGGAATGGTACGTACTAAATGATGGAACTGTTTCTGAATCGCAGCCAGATCATCAAAAATATCGGCGTGGTCAAATTCAAGATTATTAAGAATCGCCGTTTTTGGGTGGTAGTGTACAAATTTAGAACGTTTATCGAAGAAGGCCGAATCATATTCATCCGCTTCTACACAGAAATATTTGCCACCACCTAGACGTGCACTTTCGCTAAAACCCAAAGGTACACCACCGATCAAAAAGCCTGGATTTAAGCCCGCTTGATCTAATACCCACGCCAGCATGGTGGTGGTGGTGGTTTTACCATGTGTACCCGCAACACCAAGCACATGTTTGCCTTGTAATACATGGTCAGCCAAGAATTGTGGACCCGAAATATAAGGCAGTCCTTCATTCAACATGTACTCGATCGCATCAATGCCACGTTTCATGGCATTGCCGACGATGACAAGATCTGGATGCGGTTGTAAATGGCTGCGGTCATAGCCCTGCATGAGCTCGATTCCCGCATTTTCCAGTTGGGTCGACATCGGTGGATAAACATTGGCATCTGAACCTGTGACTTTATGTCCTAAATCTCGTGCGAGTAGAGCCAGAGACCCCATAAACGTGCCACAAATACCCAAAATATGCAGATGCATAACGCGCCTTCTCCACTGCTTTTCATACAGCACTGATATCGTATGTATGATTGTCATTATCAATAAAAATCAAACGCAACGATAACAAGGCTTGCATGGAAAAGATAGTCAAAATTCGTTGTTGTTGTTTACTTATAATGATGCGGATAGATGCTAATATTTTAATGTTTTGAACTCCACCAACTCCCTCTTGTACTGCTCAGATTTGGATAAAAAGAACGATGTTAAGCCCTACCCTTTTAGCGTTATGTTTGTTGATCATTTCCAACTGTTTTATGACCTTGGCATGGTATGGACATCTGAAAATTCTGCACGATGCTCCAATTTGGCAAGCGATCTTGTTTAGCTGGTGTATTGCCTTGCTGGAATACAGTTTTATGATCCCTGCTACCAAACTGCTTAACCAGCATGGCTGGAGTTTGGGAGAAATGAAAATCACCCAGGAGGTGGTCACTTTATTGGTGTTTGTCCCTTTTATGATTTTTGTGTTTAAACAGCCATTTAAGCTAGATTACATCTGGGCGATGCTGTGTTTGATGGGCTGTGTCTATTTCGTATTTAGACATCAATAAATTACAATGGTTCTGGCCTTCCAGCATTATAAGATACGCATTCAGCTCTATTTGGCTGGGTGCTTGCAGGCATTTTTTAAAATTTTGCTAAACTTTTGGTCTCTTGCCGAAGGATTTTCATATTCAAAACCATAGTCACTGTCCACTGTTGTTGTGGATAATGCACCGTTGGGCTTAAATTTAGACAAGGCATAACTATAAGTTTCATCATCGCAGTACACACGATATTGGGTAATTGAATAAAGTGTACCGACCTCAGTCGGGTTGATATAATAGCCTGTCATCAATACAGCTTCTCTTTCATCGGTATGGGATGAACCTGTGACAATGAATTTCTCATAAGCTTTACCCGTGAGCACTTCACTGTTAATTTCGCCATTATAGCCCTGTGCTTTATTTAATGACTGAAAGGTTTTTTGAAACTCATCAAGATTTAAATTCACTAAAGCGGCATGGCTGTGCGCCGTGAAAAGTGCCATAACCATCAGGCTCAGCAGTTTTTTCATTATTAATGCTCTTGTTGATTTTTAAGCTCCCCTATTATTATTGAAATATAAGGCTATGTCATTGTTAGCCCACTTTATTTTATTTTTTCCTAAAAAATATGGTTGCAGTCGTTCAGTTAAATTTTCGTGAGATGAAAAATCAGTCTATAATAATGGCGTTCTGAATCCTCTAAAGCTTGGCTCTCGTCGAGATTTATCTTCTTTAATTTTTGTCTCTGGAACATTAGCAATGAATGCGGCCGCAGCACAAGACGCTCAACCACTTGTTGGAATTATCATGGGTTCTCAATCAGATTGGGCAACTCTCGAACATACTGCCAATATGCTTAAACAGCTTGGTGTCCCATTTGAAGCGGAAGTTGTTTCTGCACACCGTACCCCAGACCGTTTATTTGAATATGCTGAAACTGCACGTGATCGTGGTCTTCAAGTGATTATTGCAGGTGCTGGGGGCGCAGCACATTTACCAGGAATGTGTGCAGCGAAAACTGATTTACCTGTGCTTGGTGTACCAGTGAAATCTTCAATTTTAAATGGTGTTGATTCATTGCTTTCAATTGTACAAATGCCCGCAGGTATTGCGGTGGGTACATTGGCGATTGGTCAGGCAGGTGCAACCAATGCGGCGATTATGGCGGCGCAAATCCTTGGCTTAACCCGTGCAGACATTGCAAAAAATGTAGCGGACTTCCGTACCGCACAGACCGAAAAAGTGTCGAATAATAATATCCCTGGTCATGAATGAGGATAAGCAAAGCAACGCTTTGCCCGAATGTAAGGCGAAGACTTTGTCTGAGCAAAAGAGTTATAGATATGAATAAAACCATCGGTATTTTTGGTGGCGGACAGCTAGGCCGTATGATGGCGCAAGCGGCTTTGCCACTAAATATTCAATGCACCTTCTTTGAAGCTGAAGCGGATTGCCCTGCTGCGATTCTAGGTCCAGTATTTTCCAGCCAGAAACCGCAAGGCTTGCAAGATTTTATTGCCAGTGCGGATGTATTTAGCCTTGAATTTGAAAATACGCCTGTCGCAGATGTGGATGTTTTGACGCAAAGTAAAAGCTTGTACCCGCCTCGTCTTGCTTTGGCGACCGCACAAAATCGTTTGGCAGAAAAAAGTTTGTTTGATGAACTCGGTATCCCAGTTGCGCCGTATCGTGCTGTGGATAGCTTGGACAGCTTAAAACAAGCGGTGACGGAATTAGGCTTACCCATCGTCTTGAAAACCGTAACAGGTGGTTATGATGGTAAAGGTCAATTCGTATTACGCACAGAAGATCAAATCGAAACGGCTTGGGCTGAACTCGGTCCTGCGAAAAGCTTGATCGCGGAAAGTTTTGTCAAATTCAGCCGTGAAGTCTCGATCATTGCGGTGCGTGGTCAAAATGGTGATGTGAAAACTTGGGCATTGGCCGAAAATCACCACCATAACGGTATTCTATCGCATTCGATTGTACCTGCACCGAATAGTGTCGATTTGCAGCCTGTGGCACAGGACTATATAACCCGTTTGTTAAACCACTTAAATTATGTGGGTGTGCTGACGCTTGAATTGTTTGTCACTGAACAAGGTTTATATGCCAATGAAATGGCATGTCGTGTACATAACTCGGGTCATTGGTCGATTGAAGGCGCGATTTGTTCGCAGTTTGAAAACCATATCCGTGCAGTTGCAGGCTTGCCATTGGGTTCTACGGAAGTCATTCGTCCTACAGTGATGATCAATATTATTGGTCAACATCCAAAATCTGAACAGGTTTTGGCACTGAATGGTGCACATTTACACCTTTATAATAAGTCTGAGCGTACAGGTCGTAAGTTGGGTCATATTACCTTGATGCCGAATAATGCAGATGATTTAACTGGATTATGCCGTCAATTGGCGAAAATTCTACCAGTTCCATTGGCATTAACCGCAGATATGATGCTCTAAACTTATCCACAACAGCTAAAAAGCGGTCTTTGGGCCGCTTTTTATTACCAACGCATTTTGAATTTAAACTTTTAAATTTAAAAAATGGGATTGTACTATTGTGGATAACTCTAGTGATAGTGTTTGAATTTAAAAAGCAGGATTGAGTTTAAATTTAAATGATGTGGCGCTGGTTTTGTTTTAAATTTAAAAATAATCGCATGGTTTAAATTTAAAATTGTGCATGTTTTTGCCGTTTTAAATTTAAATATACAGCCTGTGGGGATCTATTTTTTTGTTTAACTACTTAGAAATTGTATGATTAGTCGGTATTTTTGATGTTGGCTCTGGTTTTCTTTAGTTTTAAATTTAAAAGTGGATAACTTTTTGAATTTAAAATTGGGGTTGAAAGGTGTTGGTGGTTTTGAATTTAAATTGCACCTGTTGATAACTTTTAAATTTAAAATGCGCTGCAATTATGAATTTAAAAACTGTGTTTTAAATTTAAAACCATAAAATGAATTCAAAGTTACGTTTCCAAACTATACATCTTTATATAGCGTGTTAAGGTGAAGAGGAAATTTAAATTCAAAAGTTTTGGTTCAGTCATGAAACGTCATTTTTCTTTTTTTCTAGGCACTGCCTTATTTACTTTTTTCAATCAGGCGCATGCCGAGTTGGTGATTAATGGTGCAGCAGTTTCAGCACCAACCACAACAGCACCTGTAAGCAGTAATTATACGCCAAATAGCAACTTTCAAGGCTGTATTGCAAATTTACGCTCTCAAGCGATTGCATCAGGGGTGTCTGGTGCTAGTTATGATCGTTATACCCAAAATTTAACCCCAGATTATTCGGTGATTGATAAATTAAATTATCAGCCTGAATTTTCGACACCAATCTGGGATTATTTGTCTGGCCTTGTGGATAACGAACGCGTACAGGCAGGGCAGCAAAAACTGACTCAACATCGTGCGGTATTGAACCGGGTCGAACAGGCCTATGGTGTCCCTGCGGAAACAGTGGTGGCAGTATGGGGTGTGGAAAGTAATTATGGTGATATTTCAGGTAAATATCCTTTATTACAGGCACTCGGTACCTTAAGTTGTGAAGGTCGTCGTCAAAGTTATTTTCGTGGAGAGTTCTTTGCCACGATGCGTATTTTACAACGTGGCGATTTAACCCAATATCAACTTTATGGATCATGGGCAGGCGCTTTTGGTCATACTCAATTTATGCCATCGACTTATGAGCGTCTGGCGGTTGATTTTGATGGTGATGGCCGCCGTGATCTGGTCTCAAGTACGACAGATGCACTGGCTTCGACAGCTAATTTCTTGAAACGTGCTGGTTGGCAAACAGGTATGCCATGGGGCTTTGAGGTGAAAATTCCACAAGGCATGTCCATCTCGGGTGAAAGTCGCCGTAATAAAAAGCCACTGAATAGCTGGGTTGCGCAAGGCGTAACCCGTGCGGACGGAACGGCTTTGATTCAGGGGAATTTATCAGGCAGTACTCCAGCGGGATTGATTTCGCCAGCAGGTGCCAATGGCCCACTATTCTTGGTGTTTAAAAACTTTGATGCAATTTATAGTTATAACGCCGCTGAAAGTTATGGTTTAGCGATTGCCCATTTATCTGACCGCTTACGTGGCGGCACACCATTTTTAACGGCTTGGCCAACCGATGACCCTGGTACATCACGTGCTGAACGTCGTGAAATTCAACAGTTTTTAGTCAAGCGTGGTTATGATATTGGTGCTGTAGATGGGTTGATCGGTGATAAGAGTCGTCAAGCCATTCGTCAGGAACAAAGCCGACTCGGTTTAAATCAGACAGGACGGGCAGGGCAGCAGATTCTACGTGCATTCCGTCAGGAACAGGCAAAACAAATGATGCAGTAATGCGTTTTAATCCATATAAAATAAAAAGGTCTGCTCAAGGCAGACCTTTTTATCGCTCTGTTTTATGGTGCAGCGTCTAATTTAACCGCTTCTAAAATATCAAAAATTACTGCAGTTACATCTTGGCTCAAATCTCGATCATTAAAGATTTCATATGCCGTGATAGTGACATCGGTATCACTTGGAAGCTGCTTTTGTTCTTCTTCAATCAAGTGTTCAATCGGTAATAAGGTCTGTTTCACTGCCAAGTGCAGAATCTCGTCATACGCCACGTTTTCATCTTCAAGTTCAACTTCTTGCTCATTGAAATAGGGAATTAAAATAGAGTGCAGATATGGGCTAATATCTTGAATATCTAAGAGTTCGATATCACGAGTCTGCTCAATCGTACTGATGTGGTCGTTCACTTCAATTAAGATATGATAATAACTCATGCTGATCTCCATTAAGGCTAAGATGATGTTTTAACATCACAATAACATGAATAAATCAAAACAATCGACCCATTCTTGTTATTGCTTGGCACATCATCTTAACGCAACCTATTATGGCGATTGATCTGTTCTAGTTGGCTAAGCCAAGTAGCTTTAGATCGGTATCCGTCAGCTGAAAATCTTTGGCATCCTGATCTTTAATACGTGGATACATTAAAGACTTCGGGTCGCGGGTATGTTTGAGACCCAAGGCATGGCCAAACTCATGCGCTAAAGTTAAACGCAGGTCGTCGATTGAAGAAAACTCATAAATAAAAATCTGTTTTCCATCAAATTGACCCTTATGCAGGACCTCAGGCTTGAAGGTTTCATTAAACTCAGCAACAGAGGCAGCCAACTCTTGATAGACCTGTTGAGATTTTTCTGCTTTCAACTGATTTTGCTGAACTTTATGGTTGTATTCTGCAATCTTGGCTTGCAGTTTTAGCGCTTGTTGTTGCAAATCACGTTGCTGTTTTTGCAGACTTGCAAATAAGGTTTTATTTGAATTGTCTGCTTTATATTGTGTTAAACCCAATTGATATTGCTGCACCTGATTTTCATAAGCTTGCTTTTGCTGCTCTAATTGGACACTGCTTTCTGCCAAATCAGCATTCACTTTCTGTAATTTCTCATTTCGATTGAGCCAGTTTTGCTGTTCCTGTTCGAGTTGACCAAGGCTTTCAGCACGTTTCATGCTGCGAAGCTGGCGTTGGTCAAACACCAGATGAATTACAAACTCGGCTTCAGGATCATAAACAAAATATTTTTGACCTGTATTTTTTTCCCAAATCGCTGCTGCTTGTTTGCTCAGTTCGACCATTTGTGGTTGATCGATGTTTAAGCGTGGGTCAAGCTCGGCAATTCGATAACGCAGTGGTTGTTCAGTGCTGTAGCGAACCTGAGACGACGTTGAAGCCGACGAAGGAATTTTAGCCAAAGCCGAGACTGGGGCCAATACAGTAAAGCATGTGGCCAAAAGGAGAGATAAAAGACGCATAATAGGAGATAAAACTTGAAATAGGTCACATTTTAGCCAAAAAAAATCAGTAGTCAAATTGATGAATGAAGATGCAATATATGAGTTTTAACGATATTTCTAGAAAATGAATAAAAATACATTTGTAGACATATAACTCAAAAATCATGATAAAAAACGATATTTGTTTATTAAATGATCAAAAATAATGTGAGAACAACTGTTTATTTTTTATTTTTAAAGGAACTAGATCTTTAAAATTTTACTGGGCTGGATAAAAAGTATTTTTTTATAACGTAGAAATACATTCTATTTCACATAATTTATTTATTCGTTTGTACAAAAACTATACTTAAAGTCTAGTTGCTGTTAATTCTTGTAAAGAGTTTCTGTCCAACTGCTGTTAATAAATGGCTTTTACGAGGTCTTTATCCGAATCTGTCAGTGCAAATTGTTGAAGATTTTGTTTTTGGATCACTGGGTACATCAGTGAGGTTGGGTCGTTGGTATGTTCCAGTCCGAGTGCATGACCAAATTCATGGGCGAGGGTAAAACGCAGATCATTGATAGAAGAAAACTCATAAATGAAGATTTGCTTGCCGTTAAAGTGGCCTTTATGAAACAGATGAGGTTGGAAAACTTGGTTAAACTGGTTTGCTGATGCGACCAGTTGTTGATTGTTTTGATTGAGACTTTGAATACGTTGATTTAGCTCTTGAGCGCGTTGGTTCTGTTCCTGAACTTCATGTTGTAGTGCTAAAGATTGTTGTTGTAAGGCTTGTTGTCTTTGTGAAAATTGTTGTGCCAAATCTTTTGAACTTGAACGACTTTGATTAAAACGTTGCACTTCTGCATTATATTGCTGGAATTGGGCTGCGAGTTGTGCCTGTTTACTGGCAATTAAAGCAGTACTTTTTTGAATTTCATCTTTTGCCTGTTTTAATTGCTGATTCTGGGTTTCCCATTGTTGCTGTTGTTGTTTGAGTTGATCGAGGCCCTGTAAGCGGTCAGTACTGCGCTGTTGACGTTCATCAAAGACCAGGTTGATGCTGAACTCGGCTTGCGGATCGTAAATAAAATTTTGTTGTCCTGTTTCTTGTTCCCAGAGTCTGGCGGCCTGCTGGGTTAAGTCGAGGACTTGCTGCTGGCTTAAATTAAAGCGTGGGTCGATAGCTGCGATGCGATAACGCACGACTTTTTTGAGAGCTTGGTGTTGGTGGACATCAATCGAATTGCGATTCGCCTGTGCATTACTCAGTTGAGGTGTGATCATGCTGATACAAGCAATGAAAAATGCGAGATAATGAGCCTGCATTGTGAAATCCCCAAAATAAAAACTTATTTTTGATCATTATTTTGTGGTCGTCAAAATGCTATCTGCTTAATAAATAGAACGAAAAGTGTGATTTTTTCTAAGAAATAAAAAAATAACTGGAATAATTTACACAATAAAAAAACAGTCAATTTGCTTGTTTTTTCACCACAATTCAAAAAATATCAATGGCCTAAATCAATGAGAGTCAGAATTTTCTCAAAAAGCAGTAAGAAAACCTTCTATTGTTAACTTTTGTAAGTTTTTTCTAAAACAGTCACGTTTTTAAACTTTAAGTGCAAAATTGCTGCTTTGTGACATTTATTGTCGAGCAAATTTTGAGTCACTTTTTAGAGCTCTTCGATTCTGGCATGTGCGAAAACTATCTATTCAGCAATAGCGCACGATCGGCCTGAGTCAGGCGAAAGTGAGTGGCATTTTGTTCTTTCATAACGGGATACATCAGTGCTTGTGGATCATCAGTGTGCTGTAGTCCCAAGGCATGGCCGAATTCATGTGCGAGGGTAAGGCGTAAATCATCTTCAGATTCGAATTCATAAATCAAGATCTGTTTACCGTTAAATAAGCCTTTATGAAATAAATGGGGTTTAAAGCGTTGTTTAAATTGGCTGACAGAGTTGGTTAACTGCTGGTCCAAAGCATTCAATTCATCTACTTGCTGATTAAGTTGAGCGATTCTTTGATTATATTGGTCAATTTCTTGCTGTAGTAACTTCACATTTTGTTCTAAATCCCGCTGCCGTTGTTGAAAATAGTCAGGATTGGCATAAGAGGCAGGATGTTGCCGTGCATTGTGTTGCTCTTGATTATAGTGTTGAATTTGTTGATTCAGCTGTTGTTGCTTTAAATCTAAAAGTTGTTTGCTACTCAGAATCTCCTTCTCAATCAGATCCAATTGCTGTTTTTTATCTTGCCAATGCTGTTGATTGGACTGTAGTTGGCTGAGATGTTCTCGACGTTGTTCACTTTCGATTTGACGTTCATCATAAATCAGGTGGATGGCGAGTTGGGCATTGGGATCATAGACAAAATAATCTTGTTGCGTACCATCTTTCCAGATTTGTGTCGCTTGTTGGCTGATGCTTTTGACTTGCTCAATGCTGAGTTTAAAACGTGGGTCAACTTCGGCAATCCGATAGCGTAGACGAGTATCTAAGGGCCTGCTGATACGATCTGCCAAAGAGTTAAATTTAAGTTGTGGATGTTGCTGAGTTTGATAGCCAGACCAAAGTAGGAACACAATTAATCCTGCAAAAATAAGCAAACGAATCATTTTATTTTCTTCTAGAAAAGCTGAATTAATGAATGGGAGATTCGGCCATAAACCCTTTAAATTGATCAGACTATAGCAAGAATAGGGAATTACGGGAAAAGATATCATCGTATAGCGCATTCTGTTTTAATAAATGTTGTGAATAGATCAATAAAAAGAAAGCTGAAGGAATATGCATGCTGAAATATCTACTTAAAGCAACTGAGGTTACATGGACTGCTGTTTCACCTGCACCTGCAAAGGTAGAAAATCTAAAAATCAAATATTTGGGTACAGCAGGTTTTATCTTGTCGGATGCCAATCGAACCTTAGTGCTTGATCCATTTGTGAGCCGTCCCAGTCTTTGGCAGACCTTTACTCAACCTTTATGGAGCGATCCAGCACTGGTCAAGCATTATATCCCTGAGGCTGATGATGTGCTGATAGGTCATGCACACTATGACCATATTCTGGATGCACCAGAGCTCTGCAAACAAACAGGCGCTCGCCTGATTGGTTCACACGCCAGTATGATGTATGCGCGTTCTGTAGGCTTGCCTGAGCAACAAATGCAGGTGACACAGGGTAGGGAAGTGATTGAGTGTGGGAAATGGCAAATCATTGGCTTGCCTTCAATCCATGGCAAAGCCTTGTTTGGTCGTGTTCCATTGCCGGGAGATATGATCGAGCCACCCCCGTATCCACCGAAATTTCATCAGTTACGGCATGGTTTGGTCTTAAACTGGTGGATTGATACAGGACAATTGCGTGTTGTTCACATCGATTCGGCCGATTTTATTGAACAGGAATTGCAGGGTAAACAGGCTGATATCGTGTGCCTGTGTGCGATTGGACGTAAATATCGCCCGAATTATGTCAAAGATGTGGTGCGGCTACTGAAGCCGAAATATATTATTCCATGTCATTGGGACAGCATGGTGACGCCAATTGATGCACCACCGCAGTTATTACCTGGGGTGAATATTGCTGAGTTTCTGGATGAAATTAAAGCGTGTGGCGTGATACCTTTATTTATGCCAATTTTGGGCGAACTTTATTTTGAACAAAAATGATTCATCTTAAAATATAAAAAAACCGCGCTTTCGCGCGGTCTTTTTAAAGAGACAAATTATTTTTTGTCATCTTTTACTTCTGTGAACTCAGCATCTACAACGCCATCATCCGCTTTCTGTTGTTGACCTGCATCGCCACCTTGGAATGCATTTGGATCAAAACCTTCTGCGCCGCCAGCACCTTGTGCTTGTTCATAAGCACGTTGTGTAATTGGCATCAAGATGTTTTGTAAAGCTTCAGTTTTTGCTTTGATGTCTTCAACATCATTTTCTTTAGTTGCTGCTTCAAGCTCAGCAACCGCAGTTGTGATCGCAGTTTTTTCATCTTCAGTGACTTTATCACCCAGATCTTTGACTGCTTTTGTTGAGCTAGAAACAAGCGCATCTGCTTCGTTACGCGCTTTCGCCAACTCTTCAAACTTACGGTCTTCTTCAGCATTTGCTTCAGCATCTTTGATCATCGCTTCAATTTCAGCATCAGACAAACCTGAGTTTGCTTTAATCTGGATTGATTGCTCTTTACCCGTGCTCTTATCTTTCGCCGATACTTTCAAGATACCGTCAGCATTGATGTCAAATGATACTTCAATTTGCGGTACACCACGTGGAGCAGGTGGGATATCGCCTAACTGGAAGTTACCCAACAATTTGTTTTGCTGAGCCATTTTACGTTCACCTTGGTAAACTGAAATATCTACTGCAGGCTGGTTATCAGCAGCGGTAGAGAACACTTGTGATTTCTTCGCAGGAATCGTGGTGTTTTTCTCAATGATCGGAGTCAATACGCCGCCCATTGTTTCAATACCTAAAGTTAACGGTGTTACGTCTAATAAAAGTACGTCAGTTTTGTCACCAGACAATACTGCACCTTGAATCGCAGCACCAATCGCAACTGCTTCGTCAGGGTTTACGTCTTTACGTGGCTCTTTACCGAAGAACTCTTGTACTTTTTGTTGTACAAGTGGCATACGAGATTGACCACCAACCAAAATTACGTCAGAGATGTCAGAAGTCGAAAGACCCGCATCTTTAAGCGCAATACGGCAAGGCTCAATGGTACGAGCAACTAAGTCAGCAACCAAACCTTCAAGTTTTGCACGTGTTACGTTGATCACTAGGTGTTTAGGACCAGTCGCATCTGCCGTGATGTATGGAAGGTTGATTTCAGTCGCGTTTGATGAAGAAAGCTCGATTTTTGCTTTTTCAGCAGCTTCTTTCAAACGTTGTAACGCAAGTGGATCATTTTTTAAGTTTACACTTTGCTCTTTCTTGAATTCTTCAACCAAGAATTCAATTAATGCGTTATCAAAGTCTTCACCACCAAGGAAAGTATCACCATTGGTTGATAACACTTCGATTTGCTGGTCGCCATCAAGGTCTGCGATTTCAATGATTGATACGTCAAAAGTACCACCACCTAAGTCGTAAACTGCAACTTTACGGTCACCTTCTTTTTTGTCCATACCGAACGCAAGTGCCGCAGCAGTTGGTTCGTTAATGATACGTTTAACATCTAAGCCTGCAATTTTACCTGCATCTTTAGTCGCCTGACGTTGCGCATCGTTAAAGTAAGCAGGAACAGTAATCACTGCTTCAGTTACTGTCTCACCCAAGTAGTCTTCTGCAGTTTTCTTCATCTTTTTCAAGATTTCAGCAGAGATTTGTTGTGGTGCTAATTTCTTATCGTTTACTTCAACCCAAGCATCGCCATTGTCTGCTTTGATGATTTTGTAAGGGACAAGACCGATATCTTTTTGTACTGCTTGATCTTCATAACGACGACCGATTAAACGCTTGATGGCGAATAATGTGTTTTTCGGATTTGTTACCGCTTGACGTTTTGCGCTTTGACCAACAAGGATCTCGCCATCTTTATATGCAATGATCGATGGAGTTGTACGTGCGCCTTCAGCGTTTTCAATTACTTTTACTTTATCGCCTTCAAGTACAGCAACACATGAGTTGGTAGTACCTAAGTCAATACCAATAATTTTTGCCATTGATTGTGTTCCTCTAAAATTTTGTTGCAATGTTTTGCTTGTTATTCGATATGAGAGTTAATCGGTATTTTTCAAGCATTTTTATGAAAAAAAATCAAAAAACTCTCATTTTTTTGCATTTTGAGCAGATAAGTACTCTGCTCGTACGGATTATTGACCCACCATTACCATTGCTGGGCGAAGTAGGCGACCGTTTAAGGTATAACCCTTCTGTAAAACAGTCCCGATTTCATTGGCTTTGGCATTTGGATCGATACCAACCGCTTGGTGTAAGTCCGCATTGAAGCCATTTTGAGTATCTGCTTCCACCACGCCAAATTTTTCCAGTGTGCTAAGAAGTGATTTCAAAGTCAGCTTAACACCCTCAAGCACAGGGCTTTGTTCTTCACCCGCAGCTTGAATCGCACGTTCAAGGTTGTCGACCGAATCCAGTAATTCTTTGGCGAATTTTTCCAGCACGGTGTCTTTGTGCTTTTCAGATTCACGTTGGATACGCTCAACACTTTTCTGCGCTTCATAAACAGCATTGGCAGTGCGTGCTTTTTCTAGTTTCAAGCTTTCTTCAAGTTTGGTGATTTGCGCTTGTAAATCTTCAACGCTAAGCTCGTTTGCTTGCTCTACACCTTCAGCTTGAGTTTGTTCAGTCTGTTGCTCATTTTGAATGTCTTGAGCTTGCTCATTGTGCTCATTAGCCATTGATGATCTCCGTTGAAAAAGGTTCTTAAACATGTACAGTCCTTTTGGCGTGAATGCTCATAGGGTTAAACCCGAACTGCCACATCTTGGTCATTCATAGATAGGGATGAAGTATGGGCAAGGCGACAAAATTCAAGCGTTCAGGTCAATTTAAATCTTTTAATTTTGCTGATTTAAGTAAAAATTTAAGTTTTCGATGACAAAAGCAATAAATTCTTGGGTAATTTTCGGTAAGTGTTGCCTAGAAGCATAGACTAAGGACAAAGTCAGGTCGGGTGCAGAAAAATCTGTAAACACCTGTTGCAAATGCTGCTGCGCAATGTCCTTGCGCACCAGTAAAGTGGGCAACATGGCTATCCCTTGCGCCTTGAGGCACATTTGATAAAGCGCAATCACATCATTGCTTTTAAACGTAACATTTAATGGATAGTTTTGCGGTTGCTGATCTGTATCAAACAAGGTCCAATATTGATTATGGGTATGATGTGCAATGCATTCATGTTGAATCAGTTGACTGGGATGTAACAGGGGGGTGTGGTCTTGTAAGTAATGGGGATGTGCACAAAAGATAGATTCAATTTGACAGACCGGCCGTGCAATCAGACCGTCTGCAACTTTTTGGGTAATGCGTAGCGCCAGATCAACATGGGCATCCATCAGGTCGACGGTATTTTCAGTGAGATAGACATCAAATTGAATATGGGGATAACGTTTTTTAAACTGTTTAATACATTCATTCACGCCGAGCTGAAACAGAAACAGGCCACAGGTAAAACGAATCGTGCCACTGTGCTGTTCAGGCGCGGCTAAGCCTTCAAGCAACTGTTGCTGCTGTAAAATATTCTCACAATAGACCAAGGCTTTTTCACCCGCAGGGGTGAGTGAAACTTTTCGGGTATTGCGTTGAAACAGTCGGGTAGAGAAGGTTTGCTCCAGATGCTCTAAATAACGTGACACCATGGCTTTAGAATAGTCCAGATGTTCGGCCGCTTTGCTGAGATTGCCTTGCTGCGCGATACAGACAAAGACTTGGATGGCTTTTAAGGTATCCATGTTTATTATCATTGTTGCAAGATATGCAATATTTTATCTTAATTTAGGGTGTTTATTCAGCAAGAATTGCAATTTAAAGTGTTGCTTATCAGATTGGAGACGATAAGATGAATACCAAACCTTATATCATTGCTTTATCTACTTTAGCGGCAACATCAACTGCTTTTGCACAAGACTTAAAAATCCAGAATTTTCTGGCTCAACCTGAGCACTTCGGTGTGACTTCGACCCTAATTGAAGGCGATAAAGAAGTATTATTGGTGAATGCCCAATTTTCTAAATCAGAAGCATTACGTATTGCAGCAGATATCTTAGATAGCGGTAAAACCTTAAACACCATTTTTGTCAGCTATGGTGATCCAGATTTCTATTTCGGTTTAGATGTGTTTAAACAGTACTTCCCAAATGTGAAAATTATTGCGACGCCTGAAACGGTTAAACATATTCAAGATACGCAAGCGCTGAAAGTTGCCTATTGGGGACCGAAAATGGGCGCCAATGCACCGAGCAAAATTATTGTTCCGCAAGCCTATACGGCTAAAACCTTAAAATTAGAAAATGAAAATATCGAAATTAAAGGTAAAAAAGAACTCACTTATCTATGGATTCCAAGTGCTAAAGCGGTAGTCGGTGGAATTCCGGTATCCTCAGGGATTCATCTTTGGACTGCGGATACTCCGACAGCTAAAGATCGTGCAGAAGTGGTACAGGCTTTAGAAAGTATTAAGGCCCTAAATCCGCAAGTGGTGGTGCCGGCACATATGAAGGCTGGTGCCGCGGAAGGTCTGGATGCGGTGAACTTCTCGATTGACTATTTAAAGCAATATGAGAAAGCCGTTAAGCTCACCAAAAACTCAGCTGAACTGAGCCAAATGATGCGAAAACAATATCCTGCATTGGGTGAGTCGGGTAGTTTGGACCTAGGTGCCAAAGTGGTGAAAGGCGAGATGAAATGGCCTTAAAACCGAATGTTTAGCTCAAACAACCGTGATGAAAAGTCACGGTTTTTTTATGCTTGCTACATTTATTTTTAACCAAAATTACGCAATTGTAATCTTTTAAGCGGCTTATGCAGTATTTCTATGAATTATAAAAAAATAAGATAAGTGCTATTTAACAGATCAAATAAAGCTGAAATCACTTCGATCATAAGACCTTAGCGATTGTTCATGTCTTTAAAATTATGTGAAAGCTAAGAATTGTTGGTTTAAGAAAAATTGCAAAACAATGCGGCTTACATAACAAACTGCAACTAATCCGCATCACGTCCAAGAAAAAAATTGTGAATCATAGGCAACGCAAAGATAACTTTGCTTTTCGTCATAATGAAAGGAAATACACAATGAAAAAGTTAGCATTGATCTCTATGGTGATCACTGGTGTTGCATTGACTGCTGTTGGTTGTTCAACTCAGGGTGGTTTAGACGCCTCTGGCTCAGCTCAAACTACAAGTGCAAGCCCAACGGGTGTACAAGGTGGGGTTGGTGTCCATGGTGGATCATCCGTTGATGTTCAACCTGGCGGTGCTTCTGCTGATGTATCGGGCTCTGTCTCTGGTTCAGCGGGTACGACTGCACAATAATTTTTGAGGGTGAAGTTGGCTTCGCATAAGATTGAACACACGATGCCACATGCAATCTTACTGATGTACTGCTATACATTGTGCGAAGTTGACTTGATTCATAAAAATGACACTTTTGAAATGCTATAAAACTAGGGTGAATTGGTTGACTCTAGTTTTATGGTTTAACAACAAGTGTTAAAACATTATTTAACTGGCATAAAAAGTAGGTATAAATAAGCACTATGGTTAATGACTTTTTGATAATAGCCCTTTAGCGTACGACATATTTTTCAAATCTTGAACTTGATCTAAGACTTTAGAAAAGCATATAGTCGAAGACAACAAGAATTATGGACAGAGCGAACAAGGGGACAGAAGTGACAGCATTACCTCAAAAAATTCAAACAATTTTAGACAAAGGGCAAGGCCCTGCTGCACGAGCGCTTGATAAGCTCCCTAAAATCATACAAGAGTCTCTGGCCAAGCTTCTCGCTTATCCACATCAATACCCAGATTTAGATTCTTTTACTAAATGTTTGATGGCCGTCCAAATTAAACAGGGCCAGAGAGGCTTTATTGGTGATGATCCCATTGAATCTCGCCGTCAGTTTGATACGCAGATGTTGGCGATTATCAATAAGCCGACTTCAGTTGAATCGGTTGAAGATATCCGCCTTCCACTGCAAAGTGGGACCGTCTTTGCCAGACATTATCATCCTGCACCCAACAAAAAGTTACCGATGATTGTATTCTATCATGGTGGTGGTTTTGTCGTAGGCGGTCTGGATACCCATGATGAAGCCTGTCGCCTGATTGCCAAGTATGCAAAAGTACAGGTGCTCAGTATTGATTATCCACTCGCACCAGAAGCATCACCACAGTTATTGATTAAATCCTGTGAAGATGCATTGGCGTGGGTATATCAAAACCGCCGTCAGCTCAAAATTTATAAGAACCGTATTGCTGTTGCAGGGGATAGTGCAGGGGGTAATATCAGCACCGTGGTTGCGCAACACTCCGTGGGTAAAGCCTATGCACCACAAGCACAGCTATTGATTTATCCAGCAGTTGATTTCAAAAGCCGCCATCCTTCGTTTTATGCCTATGGAGAGGGCTTGGTGCTGACCAGTAAAGATGTGGATTATGTGACGGACTATTATGCAACACAGCACGATGTTGCACTCGATGATCCATTGATCTCACCGACTTATGGCAGCCTTAAAAAACTGGCACCTGCTTATGTCATTACTGCGGGGCATGACTTGCTGCATGATGAAGGTGCAATCTATAGTCATAAACTCAGACAAAATGGCGTTAAAGTGCAATATGTCGATTATCCCGATCAAACCCATGGCTTTATTAATCTGACACCAATCTCAAGTAAGGCAAAACGCAATACCATTGAAGTAGCGAAAAACTTTAGAAAGTTCTGGGATAAACATAGTTAATTATCTACAGGCCAAATCCTCAAACCGATGTTTCACGTGAAACATCGGTTTTCTTTATGAAAGATAACAAATAGAAATAGCAAAATTGAATTTGCAAAACTAAGATGAGCATTCACAACAAATCTATGTTCAAGCCGAGAAAAGCAATGATGAAAAAGTTGTTCATGACAACAGGTTTAATTTTGGCAAGCAGCCATTTATTTGCAAATACTATGGTTGATATGAAAACCAGTATGGGCAACATCGAAATCGAACTTTTTGATGATAAAGCACCTGTGTCGGCAAAAAACTTTGAAAGCTATGTAAAAAGCAACTTCTATACAGGCACGATCTTCCATCGTGTGATTCCTGGCTTTATGGTGCAGGGTGGTGGTTTAGATGCCAATATGATTGAGAAGGCAACCAAAGCACCAATCGTGAATGAGTCGGGCAATGGCTTGAAGAACACACGCGGTACTTTAGCAATGGCACGTACCAGTAACCCGAACTCAGCAAGCAGCCAGTTCTTTATTAATGTGGCGGACAATAGCTTTTTAAATAAATCAGCAATGGATGCGGGTTATGCTGTATTTGGTAAAGTGACCAAAGGGATGGATATTGTCGATAAGATTGTCAATGTACCCACAGGTAACTATGGAATGCATCAAAATGTACCAAAACAACCGATTAAAATTATTAGTGTTCAGATAAAGAGCAACAAGTAAAAACAAAGCAGAAATATTTAAAATATATTTCTGCTTTAATTTTATATGCTTACAAGAATTATGCTGCTTTGTTGAACATATTGGTGTGTAAAAAAAGAACACTCGATAAAACAAGGGTTTAAAAAAGCTTGCACCCTAAAAAAAATCTCCTATAATGCACTCATCCCGACGCGATGAAGCAAAAATAACTTAGCTTTACTGGTTAAGTTGTTAAATATTTATTGCGTTGATTTGCCGCTGACGAGGTGGTGAAAAGATCATTAAGAGAATAGAAGAACAACTTGTGTGGATTTTTACTAGTTGATCAATCGAAAATATTTCATTGATTGAAGAGTAGAAATTTCTCGAAGTTTATTTGAGCGAATTTTTAGTCAGAAAATTGATGAGCCAAGATTTGTAGCCATAAGCTACTAATGATTTTAAACTGAAGAGTTTGATCATGGCTCAGATTGAACGCTGGCGGCAGGCTTAACACATGCAAGTCGAGCGGGGAAGGGTAGCTTGCTACCTAACCTAGCGGCGGACGGGTGAGTAATGCTTAGGAATCTGCCATTTAGTGGGGGACAACATTCCGAAAGGAATGCTAATACCGCATACGTCCTACGGGAGAAAGCAGGGGATCTTCGGACCTTGCGCTAAATGATGAGCCTAAGTCGGATTAGCTAGTTGGTGGGGTAAAGGCCTACCAAGGCGACGATCTGTAGCGGGTCTGAGAGGATGATCCGCCACACTGGGACTGAGACACGGCCCAGACTCCTACGGGAGGCAGCAGTGGGGAATATTGGACAATGGGCGGAAGCCTGATCCAGCCATGCCGCGTGTGTGAAGAAGGCCTTATGGTTGTAAAGCACTTTAAGCGAGGAGGAGGCTACTTAGATTAATACTCTAGGATAGTGGACGTTACTCGCAGAATAAGCACCGGCTAACTCTGTGCCAGCAGCCGCGGTAATACAGAGGGTGCGAGCGTTAATCGGATTTACTGGGCGTAAAGCGTGCGTAGGCGGCTTTTTAAGTCGGATGTGAAATCCCCGAGCTTAACTTGGGAATTGCATTCGATACTGGGAAGCTAGAGTATGGGAGAGGATGGTAGAATTCCAGGTGTAGCGGTGAAATGCGTAGAGATCTGGAGGAATACCGATGGCGAAGGCAGCCATCTGGCCTAATACTGACGCTGAGGTACGAAAGCATGGGGAGCAAACAGGATTAGATACCCTGGTAGTCCATGCCGTAAACGATGTCTACTAGCCGTTGGGGCCTTTGAGGCTTTAGTGGCGCAGCTAACGCGATAAGTAGACCGCCTGGGGAGTACGGTCGCAAGACTAAAACTCAAATGAATTGACGGGGGCCCGCACAAGCGGTGGAGCATGTGGTTTAATTCGATGCAACGCGAAGAACCTTACCTGGCCTTGACATACTAGAAACTTTCCAGAGATGGATTGGTGCCTTCGGGAATCTAGATACAGGTGCTGCATGGCTGTCGTCAGCTCGTGTCGTGAGATGTTGGGTTAAGTCCCGCAACGAGCGCAACCCTTTTCCTTATTTGCCAGCGAGTAATGTCGGGAACTTTAAGGATACTGCCAGTGACAAACTGGAGGAAGGCGGGGACGACGTCAAGTCATCATGGCCCTTACGGCCAGGGCTACACACGTGCTACAATGGTCGGTACAAAGGGTTGCTACCTAGCGATAGGATGCTAATCTCAAAAAGCCGATCGTAGTCCGGATTGGAGTCTGCAACTCGACTCCATGAAGTCGGAATCGCTAGTAATCGCGGATCAGAATGCCGCGGTGAATACGTTCCCGGGCCTTGTACACACCGCCCGTCACACCATGGGAGTTTGTTGCACCAGAAGTAGGTAGTCTAACCGCAAGGAGGACGCTTACCACGGTGTGGCCGATGACTGGGGTGAAGTCGTAACAAGGTAGCCGTAGGGGAACCTGCGGCTGGATCACCTCCTTAACGAAAGATTGGTGACTGGTAAGAATCCACAACAAGTTGTTCTTCGAAGATGTATCTGAGGGTCTGTAGCTCAGTTGGTTAGAGCACACGCTTGATAAGCGTGGGGTCACAAGTTCAAGTCTTGTCAGACCCACCAAATCTGATTGCTGAAGCTTAGATTAAAAGATATGTCGTTCATTAAGTGATAAGCTGGGGACTTAGCTTAGTTGGTAGAGCGCCTGCTTTGCACGCAGGAGGTCAGGAGTTCGACTCTCCTAGTCTCCACCATGAATTAAAAGAGTTTGTAAGAACGAAATTAATTCAAAGCTAAGAAGATTATAGAGTTTAGTGAATACAGTCCAAGTTGACTGGTTTATTAATCTCTGTGATTTATCACAGTTTACTACGCACCGACGAGGTGGTAGTTAATCATTAACAGATTAGTAGAATTGAGTCTGAAATAAATTGTTCAAACTCGATTAATTTGACACTAACGGTAATACGTAAGTATTTCAGTTAGATGAAGAGTTAATCTGAGAACTAGCAAAAACACTGAATCAAGCGTTTTGGTATATGAATTTAGATTGAAGCTGTACGGTGATTAAGTTCACGAAACAACAAGCTGTATGAATTAATGTTTACATTGATTCTGTTGCTACACCCACTTGTAGGTGTAACGACTGTTTGGGGTTGTATAGTCAAGTAATTAAGTGCATGTGGTGGATGCCTTGGCAGTCAGAGGCGATGAAAGACGTGATAGCCTGCGAAAAGCTCCGGGGAGGCGGCAAATATCCTTTGATCCGGAGATTTCTGAATGGGGGAACCCACCCGCTACAAGGCGGGTATCATAAGCTGAATACATAGGCTTATGAAGCGAACGAGGGGAAGTGAAACATCTCAGTACCCTTAGGAAAAGAAATCAATTGAGATTCCCTTAGTAGCGGCGAGCGAACGGGGAGCAGCCCATTAAGTTGTGTGTGTTCTAGTGGAACGCTCTGGGAAGTGCGAACGTAGAGGGTGATATTCCCGTACACGAAAGGGCACACACAATGATGACGAGTAGGGCGAGGCACGTGAAACCTTGTCTGAATATGGGGGGACCATCCTCCAAGGCTAAATACTCCTGACTGACCGATAGTGAACCAGTACCGTGAGGGAAAGGCGAAAAGAACCCCTGTGAGGGGAGTGAAATAGATCCTGAAACCGCATGCATACAAGCAGTGGGAGCCGACTAGTTCGGTGACTGCGTACCTTTTGTATAATGGGTCAGCGACTTATATTCAGTAGCAAGGTTAACCGCATAGGGAGCCGTAGAGAAATCGAGTCTTAATAGGGCGTTTAGTTGCTGGGTATAGACCCGAAACCAGGCGATCTATCCATGAGCAGGTTGAAGGTTGGGTAACACTAACTGGAGGACCGAACCCACTGTCGTTGAAAAGCCAGGGGATGACTTGTGGATAGGGGTGAAAGGCTAATCAAGCCTGGTGATAGCTGGTTCTCCCCGAAAGCTATTTAGGTAGCGCCTCGGACGAATACCATTGGGGGTAGAGCACTGTTTCGGCTAGGGGGTCATCCCGACTTACCAAACCGATGCAAACTCCGAATACCAATGAGTACTATCCGGGAGACAGACTGCGGGTGCTAACGTCCGTAGTCAAGAGGAAAACAATCCAGACCGCCAGCTAAGGCCCCAAAATCATAGTTAAGTGGGAAACGATGTGGGAAGGCATAGACAGCTAGGAGGTTGGCTTAGAAGCAGCCACCCTTTAAAGAAAGCGTAATAGCTCACTAGTCGAGTCGGCCTGCGCGGAAGATGTAACGGGGCTAAAACTATGTGCCGAAGCTGCGGATTTGACTTTAAGTCAAGTGGTAGGGGAGCGTTCTGTAAGCCGATGAAGGTGTATTGAGAAGTATGCTGGAGGTATCAGAAGTGCGAATGCTGACGTGAGTAACGACAAAACGGGTGAAAAACCCGTTCGCTGAAAGACCAAGGGTTCCAGTCCAACGTTAATCGGGGCTGGGTGAGTCGACCCCTAAGGCGAGGCCGAGAGGCGTAGTCAATGGGAAATTGGTTAATATTCCAATACTTCTGTGTAATGCGATGAGAGGACGGAGAAGGTTAAGTCAGCCTGGCGTTGGTTGTCCAGGTGGAAGGCAGTAGGCATGCATCTTAGGCAAATCCGGGGTGCTCTATGCTGAGAGCTGATAGCAAGCTGTACTTGTACAGTGAAGTGGCTGATACCATGCTTCCAGGAAAAGTCTCTAAGCTTCAGTTACACAGGAATCGTACCCGAAACCGACACAGGTGGTCAGGTCGAGTAGACCAAAGCGCTTGAGAGAACTCTGCTGAAGGAACTAGGCAAAATGGTACCGTAACTTCGGGAGAAGGTACGCTGCTGACGGTGATGGGACTTGCTCCCTGAGCTATTGGCAGCCACAGAAACCAGGCCGCTGCAACTGTTTATTAAAAACATAGCACTCTGCAAACACGAAAGTGGACGTATAGGGTGTGATGCCTGCCCGGTGCTGGAAGGTTAATTGATGGGGTTAGCGTAAGCGAAGCTCTTGATCGAAGCCCCAGTAAACGGCGGCCGTAACTATAACGGTCCTAAGGTAGCGAAATTCCTTGTCGGGTAAGTTCCGACCTGCACGAATGGCATAATGATGGCGGCGCTGTCTCCAGCAGAGGCTCAGTGAAATCGAAATCGCTGTGAAGATGCAGTGTACCCGCGGCTAGACGGAAAGACCCCGTGAACCTTTACTGCAGCTTGACATTGAACTTTGACCTTACTTGTGTAGGATAGGTGGGAGGCTTTGAAGTTAGAACGCTAGTTCTAATGGAGCCGTCCTTGAAATACCACCCTGGTAATGTTGAGGTTCTAACTCTGCCCCGTAATCCGGGGCGAGGACCATGTCTGGTGGGTAGTTTGACTGGGGCGGTCTCCTCCTAAAGAGTAACGGAGGAGTACGAAGGTGCGCTCAGCGTGGTCGGAAATCACGCGTAGAGTATAAAGGCAAAAGCGCGCTTAACTGCGAGACCCACAAGTCGAGCAGGTACGAAAGTAGGTCTTAGTGATCCGGTGGTTCTGTATGGAAGGGCCATCGCTCAACGGATAAAAGGTACTCTGGGGATAACAGGCTGATACCGCCCAAGAGTTCATATCGACGGCGGTGTTTGGCACCTCGATGTCGGCTCATCTCATCCTGGGGCTGAAGCAGGTCCCAAGGGTATGGCTGTTCGCCATTTAAAGAGGTACGCGAGCTGGGTTTAGAACGTCGTGAGACAGTTCGGTCCCTATCTACCGTGGGCGCTGGAAATTTGAGAGGATCTGCTCCTAGTACGAGAGGACCAGAGTGGACGAACCTCTGGTGTACCGGTTGTGACGCCAGTCGCATCGCCGGGTAGCTATGTTCGGAAGGGATAACCGCTGAAAGCATCTAAGCGGGAAGCCTACCTCAAGATAAGATTTCCCTAGGAATTTATTCCTCTAAAGAGCCGTTCGAGACTAGGACGTTGATAGGTTGGGTGTGGAAGCACGGTGACGTGTGAAGCTGACCAATACTAATTGCTCGTGAGGCTTGACTATACAACACCCAAACAGTTGTTGTATTCAAGGTAAATTCAATACATAACTTGATTTAGTGTGAAAACTAGTTACAATACCGACTCGATTAAACTAATCCGTTAATAACTCTTTGGACCGTAAGTAAGGCATACGATGAATACATCGTGATTAAGACCCGAAAGCACCACAACAGTTTGCTGGCGACAATAGCAAGAGTGAACCACCTGATCCCTTCCCGAACTCAGAAGTGAAACCTCTTAGCGCTGATGGTAGTGTGGCACTTGCCATGTGAGAGTAAGTCATCGCCAGCTTTTAAATAATAAACACCCCCAACATAACAGTTGGGGGTGTTTTTTTATGCGCGGAGGAAAAGGAATAAGAAGAAAAAGCATGAAATGTTAGAAATATTGACCTGATTGGTTAACTTTTATGAGTGGGAAGAGATTATTCTATTTATAACTAAAAGCATAAAGATAATTATTAGATAAATCCAATAGTTGATATTAATTTAAATGAAAAGCCAATCCAGTTTTTTGCTATATGGTAGTTAGATTTTATAAATTTAGTCAGTTTTCGGGAAAAACTTTAATTTATAGGAAATTTACTTTTGAATAGTAGAGATGATTTTAATAAAGAATCAAAGAGAACATTACAGGAACGAGTTGGAAACCGTTGTTCTAATCCGGAATGTCGATGTTTGACGTCTGGACCAAATTCCAATGAGGAAAAGGCAACAAGAATTGGTGTAGCTGCTCATATTACTGGAGCTTCAGAAGGTGGTCCACGTTTCGATTCTTTATTAACGAAAGACAAAAGGTCCCATATATCAAATGGTATTTGGCTTTGCCAAAACTGCGCAAAACTTATTGATAATGATGAGAAAGTTTACGCTGTAAGCTTATTACTACAATGGAAGCAAGTCTCAGAAGAAAACACCCGTCGAGAGCTAGAAGGTAAATCACCTATTGAATATCCTATAAAAGACGGTTGGATATGTGGGCATTGCCGTTCTTTTGTTGAACATCGGCAAACCGTATGTAGAGTATGTCATGCAGATGTTGCATATTCAGCGACGAGACATGAACGAGCTGAGGCAGGAAAAACGGGCTTATTCGTCGGTGCTGCTTTGAGTGCTTTTATTTTTTTAGTCTTTCCTCAACTAGTTAACGATAAATTTGATTTAAGTATTTCTATTGGCTTAGGACTCGGTATATACGCAGTAGTTGTGGCTGGATTATTAAGCTCTCTAGGAATGTTTGCATGCATTGAGCTTGAAGAGAGAAAGTATAGAGGTAAGCCACCAAGATTTTTCCGACAAACAAGTATATGAGCTCGTAAATGATGTTGGAGGGATTTACGTTGTAGAACAGTTTTAGTAGGTAAAAGATCTCGTAGCGATTTCTTTTACTTGTTCGCCAAACAGAGGTTAGTATCTGTATTTACTATTCCAACCTTGTGCGGATCATACCGAAATGATTGCGTATTTAAAAAGTCTTTAAATCGCGGATAAAAAAAGAAGCCCCATCATCCTGACGGGGCTTCTTTATATTCAGTTTATGTCGTTGATATCCTATTAACGACCACGTCCTGTGTGTTTTATTATTCTCAATGAGACTTCCTGTCTCTCTATGTTTCATATATTAGCGATTAAGTCGAAAGTGGAACAGACGCAAATCTACCTGATCAATGTACGCTTAGGCGTACAACTAAGCGAGATTATATTTCTGTAATTTAGCAATCAGCGCTGCTAATCCTTTCACTTCAAACTCATTGGCTTCAAAGTTCTCGTCTTTATTACGTTTAAAGATGTCACGAATTTCAATCACCGCATTGGGATCAACGAGGCCTAAGCTTGAGGTTACTTGGCGAATTTGACTGATTGAACGTGAGCCATTGGTTGAACCATAGCCGATAAAGGCTGCAGGTTTGCCTTGCCATTCTTTACCGACATAATCCAAGGCATTCTTGAGTGCTGGACTATAGCCATGATTATATTCAGGGCTAATGAAGATAAATGCCTGTGCCTGCGCAATTTTATCTGCCCATTGCTGTTGTTTCGGCTGATCATAGATGCCTGTTGCTGGTGGATGAGAACCTGCAAATAGCGGTAAGTCCCATTCCTTAAGATCAACAACTTCAGTTTGAATATCTTTTAATGCGAGTTCAGTTGTTGCTTGTTGTACCCAATTTGCGACTTTGATCGCGGTACGCCCTTCGCGTACACTACCAACAATAATATAAATGAGCATGTTTAAATTCCTGTGTTATTGCTTTGATTTTAAAATGAATGCCTTTAAATGATCTTATACTTTTTTTAGGCGATAAAAAAAGCTCTCATTTGAGAGCTTTTTTGTTACATCAATTTGATGCCTTGCTGACCCGCAGGGGTGACTTTGAAGATTTCCACTTCAAAGGTAATATTTTTTCCTGCGAGTGGATGGTTAAAATCGATTTCTGTGGTGTCATCATTGACCGATTTTACAATACCAAACAGTGTAGCTTTGGCCTTGTCTTCAAACTCAATCATATGACCCACGATTGGGCGTTGTTCAAATTTAACCGTATCAAAGATTTGGATATTTTCAGGATTCCAAGGACCAAAAGCATCTTCTGGTGGTAAATGTACGGTACGACGGTCGCCTGCACGTAAACCAAAGAGTGCCTTTTCAAATCCTGGCAGTAAGTTACCATCGCCAATCACAAGGCTGACTGGTTCTTCACGACCGCGAGTGTTATCGATTTCAACACCATTTTCAATAGAGACGGAAAAGTGTAATTCAACTTTTGAGCCATCTTGAATACGAATTTCTTCGTTTGGTTGAATAATTTCAGTCATGTTATGCATCCACGTTTTGGTTACGTTTCTTCTCAAGGAAGAAGGTATCAATCAGCAGCAAAATCGTGCCTAGCGTAATTGAGCTATCTGCAAGATTGAAGGCTGGAAAATGACTATTTTGATAGTAAACATGAATAAAATCGACCACATAGCCTAAGCTGACACGGTCAATCAGATTGCCAATTGCACCACCGAGAATCAACGCGATCGCCATTGGTAACACGATCATTTTCTTTGGCATACGCATCAGCCAGAAAATGAAAATGAGCGATACCACACCTGCTAAAGAGGTGAAGAAGTAGCGTTGCCAGCCGCCTGCATCAGACAAAAAGCTGAATGCTGCACCATAGTTATGCAACAAGGTCCAATTTAAAAAGGGCAGTACTGGAACAGGATCTGCATAATTTAAATGTGAACTGGCAATCCATTTAGTCCATTGGTCCAACACAATGGCGAGGACTGAAAGTCCAAGCCAAAGCAGGTTATGCGGATAAAATTGGAATAAGCCTTTTTTTGCTGGGCTAGTTTGCACAGAATTATGCATATTTTCTCACTTCGCCACTGCCAGTGACGTTGATAATACAACGAGCGCATAAACCAGGATGGCCAACATGTGTATTTACATCAGGCAGTACATGCCAGCAACGTACACATTTTTCACCATCTGCTGCGGAGACTTGGACACGTAATCCTGCAAGATCCGTGCTTTCACCTTGTTCAGCATAAGGGTGAACGATGACTTGAGAGGTGATCAAGACAAAACGTAATTCATCAGCCAATTGGTTTAACAATGTCTGTAAGGCTTCATCTGCCCAAAGTTCAACTTTGGCAGATAAGTTACTGCCGATGAGTTTAGCGTTACGTGCGGCTTCGATCTGTTTATTTACTGCTGATTTTACGCTAATCAATGTTTGCCAATCTGCTTCAGACAGTAAGTTTGCTGTTGATGCGGTTGGGATGTCATACCATTCAGCCGTGAACACATATTTACCGGTTTGTTCAGGAATCAATGGCCAAGCTTCTTGTGCGGTAAAGCTCAAGATTGGTGACATCCAGCGTACAAAGGCTTGTACGATGTGATATAGCGCTGTTTGTGCAGAATGACGTGCTTGAGAATCTGCTTTAGTGGTGTACTGACGATCTTTGATGATGTCGAGATAGAAACCACCTAAGTCGTTAATACAGAAGTTGGTCAATGCATTGGTGACAATATGGAAATTCATCTCTTCATAGGCTTGCTGGATGGTTTTTTGAACCTCAGCAGCGCGTTGCAAGATGTATTGATCCAAGGCAATCAGTTGGTCGACTGGTAAAGCATCTGTCGATGGTTTGAAACCATTTAAGTTGGCCAACAAGAAACGTAAGGTATTACGGATACGACGATAGCCATCAGAGGCACGGCTAAAGATTTCCTTACCAGCCGTCATTTCATAGCGATAGTCCGCAGATGCGATCCAGAAACGTAAGCCATCTGCACCCATATCTTTAATGATGTCTTGTGGGGTAATGATATTCCCCAATGACTTAGACATCTTGCGGCCTTTCTCATCGACCACGAAACCATGCGTGAGCAGACCTTTATATGGCGCACGTTCATTGATGGCAATAGAGGTTAATAACGATGATTGGAACCAGCCACGATGTTGATCTGAACCTTCCAGATAGAGGTCTGCTGGCTCTTGCAGATCATCACGCTCGCGTAACACGGCATAATGTGTAGTTCCAGAGTCAAACCAGACATCTAAGGTGTCACGAATGGCATTGTATTGCTCAGCATCAGCACCGATGAATTCGCTAGCTTCACGGTTATACCAGCCATCAATGCCTTCTTGTTCGATCAGTTTAGCCACTTCTTCGATCAATTCAGGGGTACGTGGATGCAGGGCATTGGTGTCTTTGTGTACGAAGAATGGGATTGGCACACCCCAAGTCCGTTGACGTGAGATACACCAGTCTGGACGACCTTCGATCATCGACTGAATACGGCTTTGGCCCCAATCAGGCACAAATTCGATCTCGTTTTCAATTGCATTCAAGGCATTTTGGCGCAGACCATTGGCATCCATGCTGATAAACCATTGTGGTGTTGCACGGAAGATAATTGGAGTTTTATGGCGCCAGCAGTGCGGATAGCTATGTTTGATTGGCTGATGTGCCCATAGACGACCAACTGCACCCAAGGCCTCAATGATTTGAGGATTGGCTTTATAGATGTGTTCCCCTGCAAAAATAGGTGATGTTGGTAAATAAACACCATTACCACCGACAGGATTTTCAACTTTTAATTGATACAGCAAGCCAACTTTATAATCGTCCACACCATGACCGGGTGCGGTATGTACTGCACCAGTCCCGCTGGTCGCAATCACGTGTTCACCTAAAATCACAGGCACTTGACGATCGGCCAGTAAAGGATGTTGCAATAACAGGTTTTCGATCGCAGCCCCTTTGAAATCAGCAAGTACAACTGGATTTGCCAGTTTGTAGCGTTCGATTGCAGATTCAACCAAATCCTTGGCCAGAATAAAGTTTTGCGTACCACGTTCAGTGGTCACTTGAACCAATTGATAGTCGATATCAGCGTGTAGCGCCACGGCTTGGTTGGCAGGCAAGGTCCATGGTGTGGTAGTCCAGATCACGATATCCGTGGCATCTTGAACATCAACATTCAAACGTGCGCTGAGCTCTTTGAGATCAACCACGGTAAAGCCAACATCAATCGCATCTGATTTTTTATCTTCGTATTCAACTTCAGCTTCAGCCAGAGAAGAACCACAGTCCATACACCAGTTCACAGGTTTTAAACCCGGTTCGATATGGCCTGCTTTGGCAATAGCGCCCAGTGCACGCACGATATCCGCTTCTTGCTTGAAGTTCATGGTCAGGTACGGATTGTCCCAATCACCGAACACACCCATACGCACAAAGTCTTTCTTTTGTAGTTCGACTTGGGTATACGCATATTCACGACAAGCTTTACGGAAGGTTGAAGCATCGACTTTAACGCCCACTTTACCGACTTTTTCTTCGACTTTCAGTTCGATTGGCAGACCGTGACAGTCCCAACCTGGCACATACGGTGCATCGAAGCCGTCTAAAACGCGGCTTTTAATGATGATGTCTTTGAGGACTTTATTGACAGCATGACCTAAATGGATTTGACCATTGGCATAGGGAGGGCCATCATGCAGTACATATTTTTTCTTGCCAATACGCGATTCACGAATCTGCTGATAAATGTTGTCGGCATACCACTCTTCTAACCATTTGGCTTCACGCACAGCCAAGTTTGCCTTCATGGCAAATTCAGTCGCTGGCAAATTGAGTGTGGCTTTATAATCCACTGCATTTTCAGGAGTTTGCTTATCGCTCATGCAAGTTTTCTTCCAGTTTGATCAGTTTGTAAACTGACATGTATTACTTTAGGGTCTGTTAACACTTCAGCCATGCCTTGCGTTATTGGCTAAAACCACACAAACAAGGCATGAAACGTAGGCAATGGCGATCCCCTTGTCAAGTCTCATAACGATGTTTGGGGCAGTTTTAGCTATAACCCTTCGGGACAGGGATATTTTTTGCCGCTACTGCGTTATAACTTGGCTCATTTAGAATGACTAAATTTCGCAAGTCATGCCTTGTATCGTCTAAAAAACTCCTCTGTCGCAAGCATTGTGAAGTGTAAACAAACCCTACTAATTAAATTTAAAATGGAAATTCTGGTGTACTGGTCCGATAGTCTCGTAACTGTTGCACATCATGATTAATTCCAGCTTTGAGGGCTTCAAGCGAAGGGTAATTCAGTTCACCATGTAAATAGTGAAGGAAAGTGACCCGCATCAATAAGCCATACAGATTAGCAGAAACATCAGGGAAATGTACCTCTAATCGCCATTCTGGATGGACTTGTTTGATGGCTGGGCGTGTCCCCACATGACCTGCACCAAATAAACTGTCGGCTTGATAGCCTGTAATCCCGTTCAGGGCAGGATCGACATGTTTTACTTTTGCATTCAAGGATGCATTTTCACAGACTACATCCACCGCATAAATCCCGTTTAAACATGGTTTGTGACGGTTTAAACGAACATTAATGGTTGGAAAATCAAGGGTTCGACCAATCTGATCGCCATATTGCACACGGCCTGTGATGCTATAAGGGCGACCCAATAGTTTGGCTGCCAATGCCAGATCACCTTCTTGTAAAACTTGACGAATACGGGTTGAACTGACACGTTCACCATTTAAAGCGACGGTATTTAAATTGGTCACGTCAAAGCCATAATCGCGTAAAAATTCGCTGTTGCCTTGGCGGTCTTTGCCAAAATGGAAGTCATCGCCGAGTACCAAACTTTGTGCATTAAGTTTTAATTTGAGTAGTTCAGCAAATTCAGTAGCATTTAAACTTCTAAAATATTGGTCGAATTTCGCAACAGCAATGTAGTCCACACCCAGCTCAGTTAAATATTCTACTTTTTCTCTGAGTGAGCTGATCCGTGGTGGCGCTTCATAACCTTTAAAAAATTCAAGCGGTTGTGGCTCAAAAATCATCACCAGTGTTTTTAGGCCTTGTGCCTCAGCCAGACTTTTCAATTGGCTGATCATCGCCTGATGGCCAAGATGGACACCATCAAAATTGCCAATCGTTACCGCAGTTGGGGGTAACTGAAAGTCTGGCGATAATGCGTTGAGACGAAGCAACTTCATGGGCGTTAAATACAGTGATTTTTGCAAAGGCTATATATTGCCATATTCTCAGCGTTTCGTCTTGTTGTTGTGTTTTTACACAGAAAAATTTCAATATTTAAAGTTTTTATATCAATTAAATTGATTCATTAAATAAAAATAAATCAATTTTTCTTATTTAAAGGTTGATCTAAAATAGTTTCATAGTCGCTTGATATCGAGATAGAGATGAAAAAGCCGTTTTATCAACTAGAGCAGAGCACCGATGTGATTCGCCATTTTACCCCAAACTGGTTTACTGCAACTATGGGTACGGGTGTGGTGGCAATGATTTTAGCACAGCTGCCTTTCGCTTCATCGATCTTATTTATGCTTGCGACCAAATTATGGCAGTTTAATATTCTGTTATTTAGCACCTTTAGTGTGCTCTATATCTTACGCTGGATTTTATTTCCGGCTGAAGCTAAGCAGATTTTTACTCATTCCAACATGAGCTTATTCCTCGGTGCGATTCCGATGGGCTTAGCGACGATTGCCAATGGTTTTCTCAGTTTTGGGACTCATTTATATGGTGATATTGCCATCCAGATTGCGACCTATCTCTGGTATCTGGATGTGTTTCTGGCAGTGGTGATTGCATGGGCGGTGCCGTTTTGTATGTTTAGCTGCCAAGATCATCAATTACATCGCATGACCGCAGTGTGGTTACTCCCGATCGTGGCCTGTGAAGTCGCTGCCAGCTCTGCGGGGCTGCTATTGCAACATTTAGCAGCAGATCAGCATGCATTAACCATCTTGATCACAGGCTATGTGTTGTGGGGCATTTCTGTACTACCTGCTTTTGCGATCTTAACCATTTTGATGCTACGTCTGGCTTTGCATCAATTACCTGAGAAAGAAGTCGCGATTTCTAGCTGGTTATGTTTAGGACCGATTGGAACAGGGGCATTGGCATTATTGCTACTCGGTGAACAAGCGCCACGTATCATGCAGGCGATGGGTTTCGAAGGCTTAGCCACATTACTGCCAGCCTTGGGCATTGTGGCAAGTTTGGTGCTATTAGGTTTTGGTCTATGGTGGTTTGGGATTGCGATTTTGACCACACTGCGTCATATGCGTACTGGAATTCCATTTAACTTGGGTTGGTGGGGGCTGACTTTCCCATTCGGTGTGTTTATCTTGGCGATCTTTAACTTGGCGCATCAACTACATCTCGACTTGTTACAGTATGTAGCAGTGGTTTTAAGCGTGTTGCTGGTGGGTTTGTGGGCATTGGTGATGAAGAAAACGCTGGCAGGAGCCTATAGCGGTCAACTATTTTTCTCTCCTTGTTTGGTCGCCTTACAGCAGAAGATGCAATAATATCAAGGTGTGCTAAAGCACACCTTGTTTATGTCTCTATTTTTATTTGAACGAGTCTTTTTATGAATGCTGATGTTGCTCTGATTATGGCTTTGCCGAATGAGTCTAAAGGGTTGTTTGAACAAGCTGGTATTGACGTTCATTACAGTGGCATCGGCAAAATTAATGCAGCATTCAAGGCATTTGAAGTGATTCAAAAGACAGGCTGTAAAACGCTGATCAATCTAGGTAGTGCAGGTAGTTCACATTTCGACGCGCACAGTCTGGTTGAGGTGGTTACTTTTGTACAGCGCGATATGGATGTGTCTCCACTCGGTTTTGCAGTTGGAGTGACCCCGATGGATGACGAAATTCCTGCAGAGATTCATACCCAGCCCCATTTTGAGCTTTTACCCAAAGGGATCTGTGGTACAGGCGATTCGTTTGAAACAGGCGTACCGAAAGTGAGCTGTAATTTGGTGGATATGGAGGCCTACGCTTTAGCCAAAGTCTGTCAAAAGCTAGGAGTGCGTTTAATCTCGGTCAAATATATTACAGATGGTGCCAATGATACGGCTCATTTAGATTGGGAAGAAAACCTGTTACTTGGGGCACAAAAATTACTGGCGCTGTATCAGGCACATTTTTAAATCAAGAAGCCCATCAAATCGATGGGCTTCTTGGACAATATTTTGAGTGTTTAGCGTGGCAATACGCCGTATAACATCACATGTACAGTATGTTCGATTGTACGTTGGAACATACTACGGTTACGTAAGGTTTTCCCTGTCACCATTTCAATCTGGGTTGAGAAATCCGCATAATTCTGTGTAATGGCCCAGATATTCAGAATTAAAAGTTCTGGATCAATATCTGCTGATAATTTGCCTTGTTCTTGCCAGGTTTGAATGACTTTGGCTTTACGTTTAAACAGCTTTTTCAGAGGGCCTTTTAAGATCGGTAAAATATGTGGTGCGCCTTGAATGATCTCAAGTGCAAATAAACGTGAGGCTTTGGGTTGGTCACGTGAGCTTTCGATTTTTTGAATTAAATAATGCGTGAGTGCTTCTGTTGGTTCAAGCTCTGACTCTAGGGTTTGCAAGGGTGCAAGCCATTTTTGTAAGACCGTGGTGAGCACTTCGACATAAAGTGATTCTTTATTTTCATAGTAGTAGAAAATATTAGATTTGTGCATATTTGCCAGTTGCGCAATCTCATCCAGACTGGCACCACTGAACCCATAGACGGAAAAAACATCGAGGGCAGCATTCAGCAGTTGATTGCGCTTTTGTGTACTTTTTTTCTGTTCCATCTGCGAGCTTAATTCAAAAAATGTCTTTGACATTGTAAGATAAATTGTTGGATTTGTGCACAGTAACATAATTTTTTTATCGAAAAAGCTATGCTTCTTAGACCAATGGTGACGATGTATTTGATAATTATTGAAATCTAAAACAGCGCATACATATTTTGTAAATAATTCATCAATTGTTCATAAAGCTAAACGGACTTGTTTGCGGGTTTTAGGTGGCTAAAACCGCCTCAAGTACTTGTTGCTCAAGTTGTGCAAAGGCAATGCTCTTTTTGCGAGGGCGGGGTAGATTGACCTGAAAGCTATGCGCAATATGCCCCTGATCTAACAGAATAATTCGATCAGCAAGTTGTACCGCTTCACTGACATCATGGGTGACCAGAATCGCAGTAAAACCTTGTTCTCTCCATAAACGTTCAATCAAATTTTGCATCTCTAAGCGAGTCAGCGCATCTAAGGCACCCAGAGGTTCGTCTAAGAGTAAAATACGTGGGGCATGGGATAAGGCACGTGCCAGTGCAGCACGTTGCCGTTGTCCGCCAGAAAGCTGTGCTGGCCAGTGATTGGCTTTTTCTTTTAAACCTACTTTTTCTAATAGCGTTGCGGCAAGCTGCTGCTGATCTTTCGGCAAGCCCAGTTGTACATTGTGTAAAACACTTTTCCAAGGCAGAAGGCGAGGGTCTTGAAACATGACACGGATATCTGCATTGGTAATCCCTTCGCGGAAATGACGGGCAGACTGGAATTTGATTTCGCCATAACTGGCTTTTTCCAGTTGGGCAATCAAGCGCAACAGCGTACTTTTACCACAACCGCTACGTCCAACGATTGCCAAAAACTCACCTGCTTGAATATTCAGGTCTAAGTCTTCAAGTACCTTAACGTCGCCATAAAATTTATACAGTTGCTCAATCAGAATATCTGCGCCATTGGCGGGTGTCGTTGTGCTTTCTGGCTCAGCAATCGGCTGAATGAGATTGTTGTCATAAAAATTTAAATTGAGGTTACTCATCGTGATCTCCTTTTATTTTTGGTAGCCTGCATGCCAGCGTAATAAATAACGCTCTAAAGCCTGGGCCAAAACATCGGCTAATTTACCCAGCAGGGCATAGAGTAAAATCCCAACCAAGACAATGTCGGTTTGTAAAAACTCGCGAGCATTCATGGTCATATAACCAATGCCAGACTGCGCGGAAATGGTTTCAGCAACAATCAGCAGTACCCAGACCAGACCGAGTGCAAAGCGGAGTCCAACTAGAATGGACGGCATCGCTCCTGGTAAAATAATGTCTTTGTACAGTTGCCAGCGATTCAGTCCATAGCTTTTGCCCATTTCGATCAATTGTGGGTCAACCGAGCGAATCCCATGATAGGTATTGATATAAATTGGAAAGAACACCCCAACAGCGACCAAAAACAGTTTGGCCGTTTCATCAATCCCAAACCATAAAATCACCAGTGGAATCAGCGCCAGTGCAGGGATGTTACGAATCATTTGCAGGGTGGTGTCCAGTAAAGTTGAAGCCAAACGCGATGAACCATTGAGCAGTCCTAAAACCAGACCGAGCCCGCCACCAATCAATAAACCGAGCAAGGCACGCCCTGCACTGACTTTGACATGCTGCCAAAGTTCACCGCTCAGTAACAAATGCCAAAAGGCACTCACCACAGCGGTTGGGGCAGGTAAAACGCGACTTTGTAAAAGACCGGAACTTGAGGCTGCTTGCCAGACGAGAAGGAGCAAAATCGGGAATAGCCAAGGCAGCAGAACTTTGCTTATATTTTGTGTTCCACGTGAAACATCATTCAAAAAAGGTTTTGCACTCATGCGTCCTCCTTGATCAAGGTTTTTGTTTCCTTGGTCTCAGGGACATAGTTATTGGCAATGATTTCTCCGAATGGGCCTGTGAGATGAGGCTGCGCCAGTTTTTCACGAGTTTTAAGAGGCAGTAATGGGAACACCAGTTCGGCAAAACGGATGGATTCTTCCAAGTGTGGGTAGCCTGAGAAAATAAAAGTATCTATGCCTAAATCAGCATATTCCTGAATTCTTGCAGCAACAGTTTCAGGATCACCGACCAAGGCTGTTCCTGCGCCACCACGAACTAGACCAATGCCTGCCCATAAGTTTGGAGAAACTTCCAGCTGGTCTTTACGTCCGCCGTGCAGTGCGGCCATACGTTGCTGACCAACCGAATCCATTTGCGCAAATTTTTTCTGAGCGGCAGCAATCGTTGCGTCATCTAGATATTGAATCAGTTCATCCGCTGCAGCCCAAGCCTGTTCATTGGTCTCACGTACAATCACATGTAAGCGAATCCCATAATTCAGGATACGGCCCTTGGCTGCTGCTTTGGCACGTAAATGTTCAATTTTCTGTTTGACTGCAGCAGGAGGCTCGCCCCACGTCAAGTAGGTATCGACCTGTTCAGCCGCCAGCTCAGTTGCTGCTTCTGAAGATCCCCCAAACCAGAGGGGGGGATAAGGCTGTTGCACTGGTGGATAAAGTAATTTGGCATCATCGACGCTTAGGCGCTCACCATGAAAAGTAAAAGCTTCCCCTGTGTGTGAACGGGTGAGAATTTCACGCCAGATTTTGACATATTCGGAGGCGGTCTGATAACGGGTGCTGTGATCTTCGTACAGGCCATCGCCTTTAAGTTCCTGCTCATCCCCACCAGTCACCAGATTCAATAAAATACGACCATTCGACAGGCGATCAAAGGTGGCGGCCATACGTGCTGCAAGTGCTGGTGTGGTGATACCGGGACGCAGTGCAACCAGAAATTTAAGCTGTTTGGTGGCATCAATCAGGCTGGCAGCGGTGATCCAAGGGTCTTCACAAGAGCGTCCTGTTGGAATGAGTACCCCTGCATATCCCAGATTGTCTACGGCAACGGCAATCTGTTTCATATAAGCATGATCGACCTGACGAGCACCCTTGCTGGTGCCTAAATAACGACTGTCACCATGAGTGGGAATAAACCAGAAAATATTCATATGCTTACCTATATGTTGAAATTATTTGGCTTGCCAAACAGCTTGTTTGATGCTGATGCTATTCGGGATAATGCCTTGCTGGGTAAAAATGTCGGCGAGCTGCTGTTGCTCCGCAATCACTTTGGCATTGAGTGGTGCGGCAGCAGAAGACCGTGGGCGGCGCTGCACAAATAAATTGCTAACCGTCGGTTTCAGGCCAGTAGCTTTCCCAATCAGGTCGGCTGTTTCGCTTTGATGTTGTTGTACCCAACGATCTGCTTGGTTAATTTGTTTTAAGAGAGCTGCAACGGCTTGAGGTGATTGCTGCACAAAATTTGGTGCAGCCAGATAAAACGTATAATTTGGACTGAGATTTTGTCCTGTTGCCAAGACTTTGGCCTGATCTTCTAACTGGGTCGATGCATAATAAGGATCCCAAATGGCCCAAGCATCGACAGCCCCTTTTTGAAAAGCGGCACGTGCATCGGCCGGGGTTAACCAGATCGGCTGAATATCACTCCACTTCAATCCTGCCTTACGTACGGCTTGTACCAATAAGAAATGTGCGCTGGAACCTTTTTGTAGAGCGATACGTTTACCTTTAAGCTCACTCAGTTGCTTCAAGTTTGAGTTCTTTGGAATTAAAATAGCGGAAGCCAAAGGTTTTGCCGTTTCATAAGCGATATAGTAAAGCGGTTTTCCTGCCGCCTGCGCATAAACTGGAGGTGCATCTCCAGTCACACCGACATCGATTGAACCGACTGCGAGCGCTTCTAAAATCTGTGGACCTGCGGGGAATTCATTCCAGCTGACCTTGGCATTTGGGAACTCTTGTTCCAATAGTTTTTGTTGTTTGGCGATTGCAAAGTTAATCGAGCTTTTTTGAAAACCAATGCGTAGTTGTTTGACCGTTGGATCAACCGCCCAAACCGGAGTAGAAAGCAGCATACCCAGGCTCGTCAAGGCGATGAGGCATTTGAATCGGTGGGCTTGTTGTTGCATTGCAATCTCCTTGAACTCGTATGTACTGATGAAAGGTCAATTATTTTTTGGGGGTCAATAAGGCATCTTGAATGACGAGCTGTTTTGGAATGAGTTGTTGAGCGTAGAAGGCATCAGCAACATACTGCTGTTCTTTTGCAACTTTTTCAGAAATGGGTAGAACGCCAAAACCCATGCGGGAAATGGATGTTTTTAAAATATCAAGCTCAAGTGCAGTGGGTTTTTCTAACAATTGTGCAGCTGCATCAGGATGGGCTTTGACCCAATCTGTAGTTTGGTTGAGCGTCGTGACCAAGGTGTTAAGAACTGCAGGATGACTTTCCGCAAATTGACGATCAGACAGATAGAATTGATGGTTACTGACCAAGTGCTCACCGTTGGCAATCTGACGTGCATGAATTTGCTGCTCCGCTGCGGCAAGGAATGGATCCCAAATTACCCAAGCATCCACTGCACCTTTTTCAAAAGCAGCACGTGCATCTGCGGGTGGCAGATAAACAGGCTGAATATCCTTTAAGGTCAGATTATTGGCTTCGAGTAATTTAAGTAACAGATAGTGAACATTTGACCCTTTATTCAACGCAACCCGTTTACCTTTCAGATCCTGGATTGATTGAATCGGAGAATCCTTTGGAACAATCAAAGCCTCAGCAGTTGCTGCTGCAGGCTGGTTGGCAATATAGACCAAGTTGCGGTTGGCTGCTTGAGCAAAGATTGGCGGGGCTTCCCCTGTTTCACCAAACACTACACTCCCGACATTGAGTCCTTCCAACAGTTGTGGTCCCGCTGGGAACTCCACCCATTTCACGGTTACACCTTGAGCAGCAAGGTTTTTTTCTAATTCACCTTTTGCTTTGAGAATCGGCAAGATGCCATACTTTTGAAAGCCGATATTTAATGTTGTGGTTTCTTGTTTTGTTGTTGCTTGCTGCTCTGGTTTTTTTGCACAACCTGTAACACCAATTACACTGGCAAGACTTGCCGCAATGAGGGCTGATGTTGTCCATGAACGCTGGATGGAAATAGCCATGTTGGTTGTGCTCCCCGACAAATCAAAAAGATTTAAATAAGATGAGCAATTAAGCTAAAGCTTTTTTTATTGCATAAAAAATAAGTAATCAGGCTTTGCTTATGATGAAAAGTGCAAAATAGAAGATTGCATAATCTTATCAATAAATGGAATAAGTGTTAAAAAGTGAACAATGTTAAATATTTGTTTTTATTTATATTTTATGATTTTTCTGTTTAATAAATTTTTTCTTTATACAGACTTAAGCAGAGATAATGATGATGAAGAGAGATCTTTATCAAAAATAAACATATCTCTTCATCATGCTGGATATTTAGCGCAGTCTCTTTTTAAATACTAGCGAATTACGTTGATAGTTATATAGGGCCTGACGTGCATTCGGTAAATCATCCACACTGGCAGGGATAAAGCCTTGTTCTAAAAACCAGTGTGCGGTTCGCGTGGTGAGGACAAACAGCTGTTGAATTCCTTGTTGTTTGGCCTTGCTTTCCAAAAATTGCAGAATTTGGCTGCCGCGATTGGATTTTCGATAACTTGAATCGACTGCAACACAGGCGATTTCAGCAGAACGGATTTCACTGCTATCTGCTGGGATTGGATAAAGCGCTGCACAGGCCAAGATCATGCCATCTCGTTCAATGACAGCAAACTGTTCAATTTCACTTTCAAGGCGTTCGCGTGAGCGATAAACCAGAATGCCTTCTTGTTCCAGTGGTCGAAGGAGATGAATCAAGCCACCAACATCGTGAATATTGGCGATACGCACTTCTTCATAGTGTGCATCGGTAATTAATGTCCCAATACCATCACGGGTAAACAGCTCTTCAATCAAGGCACCGTCATAGGTGTAAGAGATTAAATGCACGCGATGCACACCAGATAAAGAAGCTTGTTGCGCTTGTTTGAGATGTAAAGCGAACTCGGGATATTGTTGCTGATTCTGCTGAATATAGGGCTCCAGCTGGCGTGGACTTAATTCACGCAGCAATTGTTGTTGAGAGTTCATAAGCCCTTGTTTTTCACCAAGAAAAATCAACTTGTCTGCTTTTAAGGAGATGGCTGTTTTGGTGGCAACTTCTTCTGCCAGTAAGTTAAAGACTTCTCCCGTAGTTGAATAACCTGTTGGTCCCAATAAGACAATATTATGATTATCTAAATGGCGCTGAATGGCATCGGTATCAATTGAACGGACTTCTCCAGTGAGCTGGAAATCAATACCATCCCGAATCCCGTACGGTTTCGCCGTGACAAAATTACCAGAGACCACATCAATGCGAGCGCCGTACATGGGAGAGTTGGCCAAACCCATCGATAACAATGCTTCAATCTCTAGGCGGATCGAACCGACTGCATTCATGACGGCACGCAGGGATTCACGTGTGGTGACACGACGATTGTGGTGAAATGGAGCTTCGATATGACAATCACGCAGATTTTGATTGATTTGTGGACGTGCGCCATAGACCAAGATCAGGCGGATGCCCAAAGAGTGCAGCAGGGCAATATCATGGATAATATGTTGAAAATTTTCGTGCTGAACCGCTTCACCGGCAAACATCAACACAAAGGTTTTATCACGATGTGCATTGATGTAAGGAGCGGAGTGGCGAAACCAATGCACATAATCTTGGGTTGTACTATGTGAAGTTTCAATCATTTGGTTCGCCATGGGGTTCTCAGATGTACATCAATTGCTTTGATTCTAACGAAAAAAACGAAAAGATAAATCTCTTCGTAAAGCGAGCATTCAACTTTCTTTCGTGACGGTGTTGAAAACGCTCTAAAAACCCATGATCCGAATAATACTGTTGTCATCTGAGTTGACTAAAATATAGTCGTTATTGATTTTATACCATTGTTCGTTGCGACCTGGCCGAGGTAGATTGTTGTCTTTATAGTCGACTTTATAGCCGTTACCACGGTAATGTTGCGGCATCACATAGCCTTCTTGCCAACGATGTTGTTTTAAGCGCTCAACACCACGTTCTTCACGCATACGACGCTCACGTTGACGATTTTCACCATCTGGGCGATCAAAGTTACGACCACCACCTTGCCAGCCGCCACGAGAATCATCGTCGCGATCATGTGGACCTGCGAAAGTCCCCAGACTACTGAACAGGGTTGTCGAACCTAATACCAAGATAATGAAAAATTTTTTCATGATGCACCTTATTGACTTCGGATGTCTCTCATGTGAACTACTGTACGTTAAAAATGCAGAGAAACTGTGAAGATCGATTCATTATTCCATTAAAACAATGAAGATTCTCCACATATTTCTCTTAAAAAAGCAGTTTTAGGCACCGTGTCCAATGTTATTTAGAATTATTCTAATGATGGAATTTAAGCTTGGGCATCAATACTTTGCCCATTCATCTCTAAACTATCATCACCCATGAGGTATAGATAGGCAGGCATAATGCTATCTGGCGTTGGAAGAACTTTTGGATCTTCTTGTGGATAGGCTTTGGCCCGCATTGCGGTACGGGTTCCTCCTGGATTGATGCAGTTAAAACGAATATTCGGATAAGTATTTTCTGCAGCAAAAATTTTACACATGGCTTCAGTGGCTACTTTAGAGACCGAATAAGCACCCCATAAAGCGCGTGCCTCACGACCAACACTTGAACTGGTAAAAACCACAGAAGCGTGCTCAGATTTTTCCAGTAAAGGCAACAAAGCCTGAGTCAGGGCAAAAGGGGCACGTAAATTCACAGCCAGGACATCATCCCAAACATCAACAGGGTAATGGGCCAGCTCAACCCGATCACCCAGCATGCCCGCATTATGCAAGATACCATCCAGACGACCGAATTGTTGCTCTAGGGTACTCACCAACAGCTCATAATCGTGGGTTGATGCAGTTGAAAGCTGTAAGGGTAAAATCGCAGGCTGCGGTGCACCTAAGCCTTCAATTTCATCATAGATCACTTCAAGTTTATTTAACGTACGGCCATGCAAGACCACCGTTGCGCCGTGCAAGGCATAGCTCATCGCTGCAGCCCGGCCAATCCCATCACCCGCACCTGTAATGAGAATAATACGATCTTTCAGTAAATCTGGACGAGGTTGATATTCTGAATAGTTCATTGTTATGCCTCCTGTTCTTATCTACAAAAATTTAAATTGAGCCCATCATACCCTGATTTTCTGACAACACCGTGATTTTCTGTTTAAGCAGTTGGTGCAGTTCAGCAGTGCTATGAATGATGGCATCCGCCTGCCAAGCAGCAAGATCATCACGTGATTCTACCGGTAAATAACCGTAGGCTGCCAAGATGGTATACATATCGGCATGGCGACCTGCATCAATATCTCGTGGATGATCACCGACATAGATAATGTCTTGAGCATCGATTTCGAGCTGTTTGGCAGCCAAATACATGGGTTCAGGATCGGGTTTGGTTTTGCTGACATCTTCTGGGCAGACCAAGACCGCACAGCGTTCAGTCAGATCCAGTTTGGCCAATAACGATTCACTTAAACCACGCGGTTTATTGGTCACAATGCCCCACGGAATCTGATGTGCTTCAAGTTCCTCAAGCAAAGGATACATCCCTGAAAACAGGTCGGTATCGACCACAATATTGTCACCATACACATCTAAAAAGCGTTGCCGATGTGCTAAAAATACCGGATCTGTGACCTCTAATTCAGGATAGACCAGTTTTACCATGGCACGTGCGCCTTCCGACACCTGAGTGCGGATGGTATCGGCATCGACCATGGGACGTTGTTCATCCCGACACATTTGCTGGATGATACGAATAAAGTCCGCAGCGGTGTCGATCAGGGTGCCATCGAGGTCAAATAAAACCGCTTTCATTGGGCACCTGCATTGGTGGTATGCACCATGTAATTCACATCCACATTCGGTGCTAACCAGTAGTGTTTGGTAATCGGGTTATAATGTAAGCCCGTCATTTCTTTCAGGCTAAGCCCGGCATTGCGAATATCATGCGCCATTTCTGAAGGGCGGATGAATTTATGATAGTCATGCGTGCCTTTAGGCAATAAACGCAGCACATATTCCGCCCCAATAATCGCAAATAAATACGATTTAGGGTTACGGTTAATGGTCGAGAAGAACACATGACCGCCTGGCTTAACCAGCGTTTGGCAGGCTTTCACGATTGAGGCCGGATCAGGCACGTGTTCCATCATTTCCATACAGGTCACCACATCGTATTGACCTGCTTGCTCTTGCGCCAGTTGCTCAACCGGGATTTGACGATATTCAATGTTTTGCACATTGTCTTGTTGCGCATGCAAACGACCGACAGCAAGAGGGGCTTCACCCATATCGATACCGAGGACATCGGCACCACGACGCGCCATGCTTTCAGCCAAAATACCGCCACCGCAGCCGACATCGAGCACTTTCTTGCCCGCCAAGCCACCAACACGTTCATCGACCCAATTGAGACGTAAGGGATTGATTTGATGAAGTGGGCGGAATTCAGAATGTTGATCCCACCATTTGGCAGCCAATGCTTCAAATTTTGCGATTTCTTGCGGGTCAACATTCAATTGCGACATGGAAGTACCTCTATCAATATTTTATGGAGATGTGTTGTTGATCGAATCCTAGAATACTAAACTCTGCAGTGTCTTGCTGAGTTCTCATCCAGCTTCAGGATAGACCTTCGGTTCGACCTACTTTTCTTTCGGGAAAAGTAGGCAAAACCATTGTCATCTGCAAAACCTGTTCACTTCTTGCATTTATCCAATCTATTGCAAAAACAATATATTGTAGATAGCCCGCAGGTTGCAGATGACGTTGTCGAGTATCTAGTTTCAGAGAATGTTTTGAGTCTGAATTTAGCTTAGTGTAGCGATTCTGGTAAAAAAAGCGATAAATCCAATAAAAAACTTCACAGAAGCAAAACGAATTGCTCGTGTTTGTTTTATATTTAGCATATAAACTTACGAAAAATGCTTAGAGGAAAAGCAAAGCCAATGAAAAAGTTAGTATTAGGTGGTTTAAGTGCAGTTGCATTGGCATTCTCAATGAATGCGATGGCAGCAGATTTTGTGGCTGGTAAAGACTATACCGTGATTGCCAATCCAGGCAAAACCTCAGCACCTGCTGGACAACTCGAAGTGCGCGAGTTCTTCTGGTATGGCTGTCCGCACTGCTTCAAGCTTGAGCCACATATGCAAACATGGTTAAAGCAAATTCCAAAAGATGTTTATTTCCTCCGTACACCTGCGGCAATGAATAAGGTCTGGGAACAAGGGGCACGCGGTTACTATGTGTCTGAAGCACTGGGTGTGCGCAAGAAAACCCATATTCCGTTATTCCATGCGATTCATGACGGCGGTCAGCAGATTTTTGACCAAGCGTCGCAAGCAAAATTCTTTGCGCGTTACGGTGTGCCAGAGCAGAAATTTAACAGCATGTTTAACTCATTCCCGATCACGGCAAAAATTGCCGAATCAAATAAACTGGCGCAGCAATACCAGTTGACGGGCGTGCCAGCCGTGGTCGTGAATGGTAAATATGTAGTGCAGGGTGAAGATGGAAAAGTAACCCAGGTGGTTGATTATTTATTGGAAAAAGAGCGTCAAGCGAAATAATCTAGAGCTGTCTCCAACAAAAAAGGACTGCGATTGCAGTCCTTTTTTGATTTAGTTTTGATCGATCTGTAAGTCTTTTAAATCAATCTGAACTTTTTGTGTCGGTAGGGACAGGGCCTGATTGACATAGAGGTTGATTAACTTCTCACGTGAGCCGATTGAACGCTGGTAATAGCTTGAGTTCAGTAATAAGGCTGCACCATAGGTCAGTGACCAGATATAAGACAGGTAGTCCCGAATCGACATATCGTAATTTTGTGATTTTAAATATTTTTCGGTCATGTCTTTTAATGACACAATGCGTTGCTGACGAATGGCGTAAAGTTCATCAAATAGATGCTTTAACTTCGACTCGGTCATGGTGAGGTGTTCTTCTAACTGATGTAGCAGAATGGTACGGCTCGGTGAGGTTAAATGATAAAGCATATAGCGTGGCGCATACTCTTTGACATCAGTGTTATATTTATCTGAAATCTTTAAAATTTCTTTTTCATTTTGAATAATGAGCTCCAGCAGCAATTCATTCTTGCTGCGGAAATGTTTGTATAAGGTTCCCTTGGCAATATCCAGCTCAGCCACCAGTTCATCTAGGGTCATTTCTTGGTTGTTTTCTAATAACAGCTTTTCCGCAACCTGCAAAATTTTTTCTTTACGAATTAAGAACTGAGTATGACGATCAGGATTCATGATGCTTATAAGCTCCTCATAGTGTTCTACACTGCATTTGCATTGGTGTCTAATTCATCATAACGCTAAGCAATGCTTTTATATATCAAACTTTGGTTTGGATCGGGTCAGGCGTTTTGGGGTTCCCAATTCGAGATCCCACTGAATAATAAGCGGACTTGAGTCGCGGCATTGTCAATAAACAGGTTCTGTTGCTCAAGTAAATGATCAATGGTGAATTGTTTCGGCAGATTGATCCAGGTCATGGCCCATGTAAACGACATATTAATCAAAATGGTCGACAGTACCTGCAAGTCTTTGGCCTCTTTAATATGTTTAAAGGTTTCCAGTTTGCACAGATCAATGGCCAGATCTTCAATTAAAAACTCAATTTCACGGGCAATGGCAATACGTACCGTCTCTGAACCACCCCAGCGTTCTGCAATCATAAACTGCCATTGTTGCGGGCTATGATTAACGGCTTGTACAAACAATTCAATACTGGTTCGGGTTTTGGCAGAACCACTATGCTGTAAGTAGCTTTGTCCCAATTGATGAATCAAACTTTTTAAATGTAAAGAGACTTGGTCAACTAGCTCTTGCCCAAGTGCGTCCATATCTTGGAAATGACGATAAAACGCCGTAGGCACCAAACCTACTTCGCGAGCAACTTCGCGCAAACTAATGCTACTAAATGAGCGCCCAGCAGTGCTGAGGTGAAGTGCTGCATCCAGTAGAGCCTGCCGACTCTGTTGTTTTCGTTCATCTCTAATCGACATGAATAAGACTCATTGAAACCGTACAGCAGAGTCTAGCAAAAAAAACAGAAACTTTTTAGTCTTTGTCCATTGCAAAATGCCAATGTTTTTGATCTTTCACTGATCAGCACAGGTTGGGCTTTGAGCTTGATGCATGCGTCAATTTCTTTATTTTTTCCTTATTTTAAATGGCTTATCAAAAAGTATAAAAATTATCCAAAAAACTGGTGAACAAGTGTTGACTCAGTGAACACAAATAAATATAGTGTACATATGTTCACTATATGAACATTTGTTCACTCAATATAAATAGCCAGATACAAAACGAGGAACGTATGAACGCAGAGTTAAGTTATCAACCCCATTGGATTCGTGAAGATTTTGTTGATTTTATTTTGCAAAAAATCAAACCAACCTTTGCTTGGAAGCGTACGCTTGCAGAAGTCACTGCGGTACAGCCACTCAGTGCAGATATGGTGTTATTGACCTTAAAGCCCAATCATAATTTTGATGTTCGCCAAGTCCAAGCGGGGCAAAGCGTGTTGATTACGCTGATGATTCATGGGGTGTATCAGCAACGTAGTTATTCAATTATTGATGTGACGTCTCAAGGCGAAATTCGCTTGGGCATCAAAGTCCAAGGGGTGGTGTCTAAAGCTGCTCAGCAACTTCGTGTTGGCGATCACTTTGAGATTTCTCAGGCACAGGGTGACTTTGTCTTACATCAGGGGCAGCAACCCGCCGTGCTGATTGCATCGGGTTCAGGCATTACCGCGATCTATTCTTTATTGCAACAAGCATTACAACAGCAACTCGAAGAAATTCATGTGTTGTACTTCAATCGCGCTGAAGTGTTTCATCAAGAGATTTTAGCTTTAGCTGAACAATATCCGCAGTTGCACTATCACTTCTTTAATACTGCTGAACAAAAACAACATTTAGATACTGCATTGTTAGAAAAGTTAGTTCCGAATTTTAAAGATCTAAAAGCGTATGCGTGTGGTCATCACAGTATGATGCGCCAAGCACAAGACATTTATGCACAGCAGGGTGCCGCGGAAAACTTCCATCAAGAATTTTTCCAACCTGTACAAATCGAGCATTCCAGTGAGGCTCAACCGATTAGTTTCCGTCGCGCACAGCAAAATTTTATTGCCACGACCAATCTGCTGAGTAGTGCAGAGCAAGCCGGTTTACGTCCACAACATGGTTGCCGCATGGGCGTATGTAACCGCTGTAGCTGTACCAAAGTCAGTGGCGTTACTCAGAACGTCATCACGGGTGAAATTGATGACCAACCAAATCGTCCGATCAAGTTATGTGTCAGCCAGGCCTTAAGCCCAGTCACCATTGATCTATAAAAACAAAGATATTTGAGGATGAACACCATGAATATGGCATTAGAATTTAAGACCGTATCAAAGTCAGCGCATTTAACCCCTGAACAGGTTGAGGCATTTGGTCGCCGTGTTGAGCAAATTCGCTTAGAGGTGATGCAGAATCTCGGCGAACAGGATTCAAAATATATCTATAAAGTCCGTAATTTTGTTCGTTATACCGAAATTGCGTCACGTGGCATGTTGATGTTCGGTGGCTGGATTCCACCGGTATGGTTGTTGGGAACCGCGATGCTCGGTGTTTCTAAAATCGTCGAGAATATGGAACTGGGCCATAATGTGATGCATGGTCAGTTTGACTGGCTGAATGACCCAAGCTTGCGTGGCGAAGACTACGATTGGGACAATACCTGTTCGGGTAATGACTGGCGTTACACGCATAATTACATGCACCATACCTATACCAATATTGTTGGTAAGGATCACGACGTGGGCTATGGCATTTTACGCGTGACTGAAGATCAAAAGTGGGAAGTACGTCATTTGGCCAATATCCCATTGGCCTTGCAGTTAATGTTCTTTTTCCAGTGGTATGTTGGTGTACAAAATCTGCATTTAGAAGATGCACTGGTGTATAAAACCAAAAGCTGGAAACAGGTCTGGGCGGATGCGGCCGAGTTCCGAAAAAAAGCCAGACGCCAAGTGTTGAAAGACTATGTGTTCTTCCCAGCGATTGCCACCATTAACTTTATTCCGGTATTAGCAGGCAATGCAGTGGCGAATATCATGCGCAACGTGTGGTCATCTGCGGTGATTTTTAATGGTCACTTTACTGAAGATGCTGAAACCTTTGAAGCGGATAATACCGAGAACGAAACCAAGGCGCAGTGGTATCTTCGCCAGATTCGGGGTTCAAGTAACTTCACGGGTGGCAAATGGATGCACTTTATGAGTGGTAACTTGAGTCATCAGATCGAGCATCATTTGTTCCCAGATATGCCAGCCAATCGTTATGAACAAGTCGCACCAAAAATCAGGGCTTTATGTGCTGAATATGGGGTGAACTATAACGAAGCGAACTTCATGAAACAGTTCTGGACGGTGTGGGTACGCTTAGCCAAATGTTCATTGCCAAATGATCTGTCAGCACAGTTGGGACAAGGCTGGAGCCAACTCAAAGCCAAGTTCAAGTTTGCTTAATTCGGTGAATTGTAACGAATAAGTAAAACTGAAAGCACGTGTAATTGAGCTATACTATGGCGCAATGATATTTGAGCCATAGTTTTAAGGAATTGTTATGCGTATTGACCAAAGAACATTAGACCAATTACGTGAGGTCAAGATTACCCGTAACTATACTCGTTACGCAGAAGGCTCGGTTTTGGTTGAGTTTGGTCATACCAAAGTATTGTGTACCGCGAGCATTGACAACTCAGTACCTCGTTTCCTCAAAGGTCAGGGTCAAGGTTGGGTCACTGCGGAATATGGCATGTTGCCGCGTTCTACTCATACCCGTAGCGATCGTGAAGCGGCGCGTGGAAAGCAAACGGGTCGTACTCAGGAAATTCAACGCCTGATTGGTCGTAGCTTGCGTGCCATGGTGGATTTGAAGAAATTGGGTGAGAACACGATTACCATCGACTGTGATGTGATCCAAGCCGATGGTGGTACGCGTACTGCAGCGATCACGGGTGCAGCCGTGGCTTTGGTTGATGCCATGAATGTATTGCTCAGCAATAAGAAAATTAAACAAGATCCATTAAAAAGCTTAGTCGCAGCAATTTCAGTCGGGATGTATCAAGACGAAGTACTACTCGATTTATGCTACGAAGAAGATTCAAATTGCCAAACTGATTTAAACGTGGTGATGACACAGGCGGGTGAATTTATTGAAATTCAAGGAACGGCAGAAGATAAACCGTTTACGCGCCAGCAGTGCAATGCCATGTTAGAGCTTGCCGAAAAAGGAATCGCGCAATTGATTCAAAAGCAACAGCAGGCACTCGGTTGGTAAATTCCAGTTGATAGTGCGGGCGGTCTGGTTTTTTAGACCGCCTTTTTTTATCTGTTTTTTGTCATCGAATTGCGATCAAATCATCATCGAACTGTCATTTAGATTGTATTGACTATCTGCACTGATATTTAACGGATAGTCAAATGCGAAATTTCTTTTTAGCGTTACTTGCTGGGAGCTGCTTGTTACTGAGTGCCTGTAACGATAGTGACGACAATAATAATTCAACGTCAAACCCGCAGCCGCCACAGCCCAGCTGCAAAATCCACTGTGCACCCTAACAATAAAAATAAGGAAATTTATAAATGAATCGTCGTGACTTTTTATTAAATTCAACCAAAGCCTTATTTGGTACAGCCGCGCTGACCAGTTTCCCAATGAGTATTCAAAAAGCGCTTGCGATTGATGCCAAGGTAGAAACTGGCACCATTAAAGATGTCAAACACGTGGTGATCTTGACTCAGGAAAACCGCTCTTTTGATAATTATTTTGGTACGTTGAAGGGAGTACGTGGTTTCGGTGATCGTTTCACTATTCCGCTGAGCCAAGGCCGAAAAGTGTGGGAACAATACGACGCCAAGCAGAATAAAGTTTATCCCTATCATTTGGACAGTAGCCGTGGCAACGCGCAACGGGTGAGCGGTACACCGCATTCATGGACTGATGGGCAATATGCCTGGGATCATGGGCGCATGGGTAACTGGGTACAATACAAGCAACCCCAATCGATGGGTTATTACAAACAGCAGGAAGTTGAATTCCAGTTTGCCTTGGCTAATGCTTTTACCCTATGTGATGCTTATCACTGTGCCATGCATACCGGTACCAATTCCAACCGTATGTTTATCTGGACAGGAACTAATGGTCCAACAGGAGCCAATGTGGCCAGTGTAGTCAATGATCTCGATGAGATTGGTCCATCGACTACAGGCTATGACTGGACTACTTATCCCGAGCGTTTGCAGCAAGCTGGCGTGAGCTGGAAAGTTTATCAGAACATGCCCGACAACTTTACCGATAACCCATTGGCAGGGTTTAAACAGTATCGTCGTGCCAATGAGTTATCTGGCAAGCCCGTGAATAACAGCACCATTTGCCCAGCCTATGACCCAGCGATTGATGCCAGCCAACCGCTGTATAAAGGCATTGCCAATACCATGCCCGATGGCGGTTTTCTCGGAACATTTAAAGAAGACATTGCCAAGGACCAATTACCACAAGTGAGCTGGTTGGTGGCACCTGCGACCTATAGTGAACATCCTGGTCCATCGAGCCCTGTACAAGGGGCATGGTATATCCAAGAAGTCCTGAATGCCCTCACTGCACGCCCAGAACTTTGGAGCCAAACGGTTTTCTTGATTAATTTTGATGAAAATGATGGTTTCTTTGACCATGTGCCTTCACCAAGTGCACCGTCAATGGATACAGCAGGCACGGTCTATGGCAAGTCGACGCTGAGCAAAGAACAAATGTCCTATGAATATGCAACGCATGCCAAAGCCTCTACGGGACAACCGAACTTTACTGATCCTAAAGTCAGTAATGGTGTCGGGGTCTATGGACCAGGGATTCGTGTGCCGATGTATATCATTTCACCGTGGAGCCGCGGTGGCTGGGTGAATTCACAAGTCTTTGATCATTCCTCTGTGATTCGTTTTCTGGAGCAATGTTTTGGGGTACAAGAGCCGAATATTAGCCCATACCGTCGTGCTGTATGCGGAGATTTAACCTCGGCATTTAATTTTAAAACACCTAATTTACTGCCTGTACCAGACTTATCTGGTAAAAAGAGTCAGGCTGAAGCAGATGCGATTCGTAAAGCGCAGGAGCGTTTAGCACAGGTCAGCCGTCCTTTAACTCAGACTTATCCTGTACAAGAGATGGGGATTCGCCCATCGCGTGCATTGCCTTATGTCTTACACACCAGTGCCAAAGTCGATGCCACAGCGAAAACCGTCAAACTGATGTTCTCGAATACAGGCACACATGCTGCAGTTTTCCATGTCTATGATAAGTTGAATCTAGATGCTGTACCACGCCGCTATATGGTGGAGGCAGGCAAGCAACTGGATGATGTTTGGCAGAGTAAAGACAATCAATATGATTTGTGGGTATTGGGGCCAAATGGGTTTCATCGCAGTTTTGCGGGTAAGCTGACGCAGGCAGTACAGATTCAGGCGCTGCCAGAAATTCGTGTCTGTATGGAAGCGTGTGATCCGAAGCTGTTGTTAAAGGTCCGTAATGATGCGGCCCAAACCGCTAAACTGGTCATTAAAGCCAATGCTTACTTACCGAAGAAGATCTGGCAAATTGAAACGGCTGCAACTGAAAAAGAACTAAGTTGGGATATGTCTGAATTTGGTGGCTGGTATGATTTTACTGTCACGATTGAAAATGATCCAAGTTATAGCCGCCGTTTTGCGGGTCGTATGGAGACCAATGAGGACTCTATTTCTGATCCATATATGGGATTTACGGATTCATAAAAGCAGTTCAATCCAGTTGAACCAAGAGCAGCCCAAGAAGGTTTGGGCTGCTTCGTGCTGAATGAATAGACCTGTTTCTTGATGTGGCTTTACATACATTTAACCAATGCCGACAAAACCCTATTATCTTCAACAAGAGATCACGGTGCGGTTGCATGCTGTTACACAGTCCTCAGATTTGGCTCATTTTACTTTGATAGATTAGGCAAAAATTGAAACGAAGATCATAAAGGGATAATGATGCTACAAATTTTTCTGGTTTTACTTACGGCAGTTACATTTGTTTTAATGGCTGCGGATCCACGACCAGCTAATTCGACCGAGGCCAAATCAGCGTGGGGTGAGCGAGTAGCAACAACGCAATCGATTCAAACAGAGACTGTTGCTCAGCAACAGCCTGTAAAGCAAGAACAAGATCAGGCTTAAGCGTTAAAACGCATTGATAAATCAACTGCACGTACGTCTTTCGTCAATACCCCCATAGAGATGTAATCGACTCCAGTGGTCGCAACTTCACGTAAATTGTCGATGGTGATATTGCCTGAGGCTTCCAGTTTGCAACGACCTGCTACATGCTTGACTGCATCAATCATTTGCTGCTGGCTGAAATTATCCAGCATGACAATATCAGCACCCGCTTCAAGCGCTTGATTCAGTTCATCCCAAGTTTCGACTTCCACTTCGACGGGTTTACCTGGTGCAATGTCATGCGCTTTGCGAATCGCTTGCGCAATACCGCCTGCGGCCATGATGTGATTCTCTTTAATTAAGAAGGCATCAAACAAACCTAAACGATGATTTTGACCGCCGCCGATCGCAACTGCATATTTCTGAGCAATACGGAGACCCGGCAAGGTTTTACGTGTATCCAGTAGTTTGGTATGTAAACCATCAAGCTGTTTGACATAGCTTGCTGTTTTCGTTGCAACAGCGGACAGGGTTTGAATGAAATTTAATGCTGGGCGTTCTACCGTGAGCAAACTGCGTGCTGAACCAGCCAGTTTTAAAAAGGCTTCATTGGCGGCAACAACATCACCTTCCTGTTTTAACCAAGTCACCTCAACTGAGCTGTCATAAGTCTGAATTAAGGCATTGACCCAAGGCTGGCCTGCCAGCACCATCTCTTCACGGCTAATAATAGTCGCAGTGGCTTGTTCATCAACTGGTGTAAGCATGGCGGTAATATCGCCGTCCCCAATATCTTCTTGTAATGCTTGTTGAATATTGATTTGAATAGAGTGTTCAAGCAAAGATTGGGCGATACTCATACCAGTTCCAGTGTATGTTTGACTAAAAAACGTGTGCGTTATATTAGCACTCCCATCGTAAAAAATAAGCATTTCATCTCGATTATTCTAGATAAAGCATGGCAGAATGGCTGCTGTAAAGATTAAATTGCTGATTCGAGTCCTCATGCAACACGCTAGATTTGCTCAAGTACAAGACGGTGTATTGGTCGGCGCAACACAGATTGCATCGCCCAATTTTAATGCACGTCCTGCCGATACCGAGATTCAACTGATTGTCATCCACAATATCAGTTTGCCACCCTCACAGTTCGGTGGTGGTTATATTCAGCAATTCTTTCAGAATCAACTGGATTGGTCTGTGCATCCTTATTTTCAAACGATTGAAGGAATGAAAGTGTCTACTCATCTGCTAATTTTGCGGACAGGGGAGGTGATTCAGTTTGTAAATTTTAATGATCGTTCTTGGCATGCAGGGCGTTCTAGTTATCTTGCTCAGAAAGAATGTAATGATTATTCCATTGGGATTGAGCTAGAAGGCAGTGATGATTTACCTTTCGAGCCTGAACAATATCAAGCTTTAGTTGAAGTGGTCAGCACGTTGCAACAGGCTTATCCAAAGATTCAACAGCATCTTGCAGGCCATTCGGACATTGCGCCAAATCGTAAAACCGATCCAGGTGAATATTTTGATTGGCAATTATTCCGAAACTTGTTGGTTAAACAAAAGTTATCTAAAAAAATCTCATCGGATTTATGATTTGATAACAAAATTTATTTGGACTTTCATTACAATAACGCTTTTTAAAAGATAAGCCGTAGGTGAATGCGATGGCATTGTGGCGATCGACTGTAATTGTCAGTGCAATGACGATGTTATCTCGAGTGTTGGGTTTAGTACGTGATGTGGTGCTGCTCAATGTATTTGGTGCCGGTAAGGACTTCGATACTTTTGTCGTTGCCTTTCGTATTCCCAATTTTTTCAGGCGCTTATTTGCCGAGGGGGCTTTCTCTCAGGCTTTCATTCCTGTTTTAACGGAATACAAAACCAGTCGAGCGCACGCCGAAGTCCAGATTTTAATTAGTCGGGTATTTGGTTGTTTGCTGACGGCAATGTCATTGCTGACCTTTGTGGCGATGGTGGCTGCACCCGCAATTATTTATATTTATGCGCCAGGTTTCCATAACGATCCAGAGAAGTTTGAGCTTGCTGTGGATATGTTCCGCCTGACCATTCCCTACTTAATGTTTATGTCATTGACGGCTTTTGCCAGCAGTATCCTAAACAGTTATGGCTCATTTGCATCACCTGCATTTTCACCAGTGTTGCTGAATGTCGCGATGATTGCAGGGGCGTGGTGGCTGACGCCGTATATGGCGGAACCAATTATGGCCTTAGGTTGGGCTGTCGTGGTTGCAGGTGTTTTACAGTTGGCGATCCAGATTCCTGAATTATGGAAGAAGAATTTACTGATTCCGCCTAAAGTGGACTTCAAGCATGAAGGCGTGGATCGCATTTTAAAATTAATGCTTCCTGCTTTGTTTGGTGTTTCGGTCACGCAGATTAATTTATTACTGAACACCATTTGGGCTTCATTCATGCAGGATGGCTCGGTGTCCTGGTTGTACAGTGCGGAACGTATGACTGAACTGCCACTCGGTTTGATTGGTGTGGCAATTGGTACTGTGATTTTACCTTCGCTGTCTGCGCGTCATGCGGAACAAGATCAAGCTAAATTTAGAAATATGATTGATTGGGCTGCCAAGATTATTTTGTTGGTGGGGATTCCATCGAGTATTGCGCTGTTTATGCTCTCGACACCAATTATTCAGGCCTTGTTCCAACGAGGTGAGTTCACTTTAGAAGATACCCGAATGACAGCATTGGCCTTGCAATGTATGAGTGCGGGGGTGATCTCGTTTATGTTAATCAAAGTATTTGCACCAGGTTTTTACGCACAGCAAGATACCAAAACACCCGTTCGTGTCGGTTTAATGGCGGTCGCAGCCAATGCTATTTTAAACGTGATTTTTATTGGCTTCTTTAAATTGATTGATTGGCATGCAGAGCATATGGCCTTAGCGCTTGCTTCTTCAGGTTCTGCTTTGGTGAATGCAGGGATGCTGTATTTCTATTTACATAAACGCAATATTTATCGTTTTGGTGGGCACTGGAAGAAATTAGCATTTCAATATGCCGTGGCCAATATCACCATGATCGCTGCACTTTGGTATGGTTTAACGTGGTACCAAGGCGATATCTCGCAATGGTTACGTATCGCAGAGGTGGTCGGTTTGTGTGTGGTCGGCGTAATGGCTTATGTGATTGGATTGTTGGTGACCGGTTTCCGTCCTCGACATTTAAAAGCTTAAGGATATGACTGAAAAATTAAACCCTCCGTGAAGGAGGGTTTTTTTATTATTTAACTTCGAGCAGTTCAATATCAAAAATTAAAGTGCTGTTGGGGCCAATTGCATCACCAGAGCCAACATCACCATATGCTAAATTGGCAGGAATAAAGAAACGGCTTTTGCCCCCTTCTTTCATGGTTTGCACACCTTCGGTCCAGCCTGAAATCACTTGGCTAAGCTTAAACTCAAGCGGATGGTTGCGTGCAATAGAGCTATCAAAAACGGTACCATCAAGCAAACGCCCTTCATAATTTACTTTCACTGTAGATGTAGCCTTTGGTGTTTTGCCTTTGCCTTGCTGTAAAACTTGATATTGCAGGCCTGATTTGGTTGTGACGATATCTGCTTTCTTCGCATTTTCAGCTAAAAAGGCTTTACCTGCCTGATCATTTTTTTGGGCCTGTTCTTGAAACTCAACCAGTTGCTTTGCTTCCAAGCGCTTTTTATATTGGCTGAGAACATTGGCCATTTCCTCATCCGTTAAGGAGGCATTTTTCCCTTGAATCGCTTCTTTTAAGCCTTGTACAAAGGCATCCATATTCAAATCTTTTAAAGTTTCAGCATTACCTCGACCCATCAGATAACCATAGCTATAGCCAAGCTGATCTTTTTGTGGGCTTTTTTGTGTAATAGGTGCTGCGTAAACCGTTCCGATGGTTGAGGCAATTAAAATTAAACCGAGTCTTTTCATTCTTTCTTCCAAAAATAAAGGAGAGCACAAGCTCTCCTTATATCAATTTATTTTACCGCGATTAATTCTACATCAAAAATTAATGTGCTGTTTGGTGGGATTGAACCAGGAACACCTTGCTCACCGTAAGCTAAGTTTGCAGGAATATAAAGCGTGGCCTTACCGCCTTCTTTCATTAGTTGTAAGCCTTCAGTCCAACCTGGAATGACTTGGTTCAGTGGGAATTCAATTGGCTCACCACGGTCATAAGAGCTGTCAAAGACTTTACCATCGGTGAGCTGGCCTTTGTAGTGAACTTTTACCACAGAACTGGCCGTCGGTTGTTTACCTGTACCTTCTTTGGTGATCTTATATTGCAAACCAGAAGCCGTAGTTTTCACGCCTTCTTTTTTCGCATTTTCTGCTAGGAAGCTATTGTTAGTTGCTTGAACTTTTTTACTGTCATTGAGCTGTTTTTGTTGCATTTCTTTCTGGAACTCAACATAAGCGGCTTGTAGTTCCTCTTCTGTATAAGCAGCAGGTTTTTGTCCATGTCCGTCACGGAAACCGGTAATGAAGGCGCTGGTTTCTAATTCAGGTGGTGTTTGCTTAGCAACTTCATAGCCCAATGCATAACTGATTTTCGCGACAGGCGCTGCATTTTTATCAGCTTTGGCCCCAAGTTCAGTTGCCGGATGTTTAGTCGCATAATATACAGGAACGAGCGCTGCACCGCCTAAAACGACCGCGACAACGAAAGGTAAAGCTTTACTCATGAGATGTCCCAAAGTGAGATTTTGATAAAAAATATGGCATTGATCTTAGCATGTATAGGCTAGGGCATTGAATAATTAACCGCAAAAATGCGTGTGTTTTTTATAAGATTTATGTTTGCAGGTGTCAAATAAAAAGCCAGATCCGGAGATCTGGCTTTGCACATTCAATTAGAAGATATTAATTATCTTTTTGCGCCGTGTAGGCATAAGCATAGTTATATCCACCTCCGGCACTCGAACGTTGAATGTCATTGAGAATAAAGCCATTGACTTTAACCCCAGCTTGCTCAAAACGGTTAACACTCAGTTCTAGTTCTTTCATTTGAGATTTTGCGTAGCGAGCAATCATTAAATTGACACCAGCGTATTGTGAAATAATAATCCCATCAGTAACTGCTAAAACGGGTGGTGTATCAATAATGATATGATCATAGAGCGGGCTCAGTGTTTCTAAAAGCTCTTTAAAGAAGGTTGAGCTTAGCATTTCAGATGGATTGGTTGGACTTTTACCCCGACTAATCACATCTAAATTTTCAACATTCGTTTTATGCAGAACATGTTCTAAGCTAACTTGTTGGCTTAACAGTTCTGATAGGCCTGGCGTTACCTCTAGGTTAAAGTATTTATGCATATAGCCACGACGCATATCGGCATCGATCAGTAATACGCGTTTATTACTTTGCGCGAATATTGTTGCAAGGTTGGTCGAGACAAAGGATTTACCAACTTCTGGCGCTGGACCAGAAATCATAATGATATTATTTTTGGCACTGCTCAAAGCAAAATGGATTGCGGTTCGAATACTTCTCAAGCTTTCAATGGCAATATCATCACTATGTTTAACTGCCAAAATAGGAATCGATTTTTTCTTTTTCAGGATACTCATACGAGTTTCCTGAATAGGTGAGCGAGGTACAGTGGCATAAACAGGTAGGTCAAACTCATTTTCGATTTGAGCAGAATCCTTAACCCCTGTTTGAAACATCTTCCGAATCAGAGCAATTAACACGCCAATAAATCCACCAACAAAAATTGATAAAATTAAGACAATCAGTTTTCGTGGTTTAATCGGTTTAACAGGTTCTACAGCCGTATCAATAATCCGTACATTGCCAATTTCACCTGCATTGGCAATTTTCAATTGTTGGTATGAGTTGAGTAATGAGGTATATAACTCCGTATTTACTTTTACATCACGATACAGTTGTAAATAGAGGCGTTGTGTTTCAGGAAGCTGAGTAAGACGGTTGTTTAGATCAGCAATTTTTTTATTCAGCTCAGTGACCTGCGCATCAATTTGACGAATTAATGGATGATCATTGGTATATTTGGCAGACAGTTCAGCTTGTTTTTGCTGTAATTCGATTTTTAACTTTTCTAGGTCAATATTTTGTTTCAGTAACAGCTCTGATTCAGTATTTACATCAACTGTTTTATATTTTTCACGGAACTGGTTAAACTTAATCTCAGAGTCTTCCAACTGTTTTCTAAGCTCTGGGAGTTGCTTTTCTAAAAAAACCAAAGTTTGTTTAGATTCTAATGACTTGCGTTCAATATTTTGTTGATGATATACGCTTAAGACATTATTGAGGATTTGAGTGATTTGTTCTGGATCCTGCCCCAGATAGTTGATACCAATAACACCTGTCATTTTTCCTTTTTCTGCAACAGAATATATGTCATTAAAATTTTTAACTGCAGTTGGTAGAGCAAGCTTAGATAAAGTATAGCTCTGTTTTTGCAGTTCACCTTGTACTTTAATTTCGACGTCCCATAAGCCTTTATTTGTTTCTAAGCTATTTTTTTGATTGAGCTTACCATTAAATACAATTTGGTCTTTATAGATAAAATTAAAATGATTGGCATCTTTAAATTCTAATTTCAATGGTTTATCTAAATAATATTCCGGTACAGCCAGTCTTTTAATAATTAGGCTATTCTGCTGTTTTGTATATGTTACAGCATCATGTTGATATGTAAGTTTGCTTTTAGTCTGGGATAAAAGTTTATCCACGACGCTTGATGTATTATCTTTGATTGTAATATCAAGATTAAGGTTGTGGATCACCTGACCTAGAACCATTCTAGAGCGTAAAATTTCCATTTCAGCATCTGCAGGTGACTTTTGGCCTAAGCCACCAGTCACTTTAGAGAGATCACCCAGTAGTGCTGCCGATGCTGCGCCTTTACTATCTTCAACTTGTACCATAGCATCTACAGCATATATATCTGATGTGACGCGTAGATACAGCATTGCGCAAATTAAACTTAAAATTACACAAAGTGCAATAATTTTCCATTGCGCGATCAACGAAAAGAATAACTCTTTTAAATCAATCGTATCTTCACTAATTTTAGAATTTTGATTCATAGGTTTACAACTAATACAGAATTATAATCGGGTACGCCAATCTTGCACATAGCTTTCAATGTTATGACAAGTTTGATCAAAAAATGCTTGGTCATGTTGGTAGGGGTCAGGCACATTTTTTTCTTGCCAATGTCCTAACCGGAAAACCTTCCCTTTTGCAAATGGCCAAGTTTGTTCGATATGCTTTTGCTGATTATTACTCATGACCAGAATGAGATCATTTTGCTTGATGAGTTCAGCATTGAGCTGGCGAGCAACATGTGCCCGCATATCGATGTTCACTTGATCCATACAATGAATTGCTTTGGCATCAGCTGGATTTCCGACAAGTGCTGCAATACCCGCCGATGAAATGTTTAAAGTTGGATGTTGGACTTTTAAATAATACTCTGCCATTGGACTTCGGCAGATATTACCGACACAGACAACTAAGATATTTTGTAATTGCATTCTAGTTTTTACCCAATCGATCAAAACTATATAAGGCACTAGAGAAAGGAATGATTTGACTCATGATGCGCTGCCAGCGAGTGAGACCAGTTGCATCAATATAAACAATATCATTTTTCTGCATTGCGAATTGATTGGCTAATGCCAAGTTGCCGAAATTACTAAGATTTAAATGATAGACAGTAGATTTATGAGTGCTGAGGTCTGTACGCATCACATAAATACGTGCTGCACTTGCTGAGTACGGATTAATACCTTCACTTTCTCCAAGCACATCACTTAAGGTCATACCTTGGTCGCGCAGACTGATTGCTTGACTACGACTCGACTCACCCATGACATAAAGTTTTTGATTTTGCTTGGTATTTACAAAAATAGTATCATTCGGCTGAATCAAGAGCTTATGTAAAGAATAGCCATTTTTTTCAAGGGCAATAAGATTTAAATCGTAGGTAAGGCCATTCCGAATAAGTTGAATAGAAGTGGTATCGCCAGATTGAGTGTTGATCCCTCCAGCCATACCTAATGCGGTATATAAACTAATCGGTTGGTCTTTTAACGTATATTGACCACTACGCATCACCTGACCATTCACAAAATAGCGATTGCCCTCGTAGGATAGAACACGAACTACAATATCTGGTGCTTTTAAATATTTTGCGAATTGACTATGTAAAAAGCGATTAATCTCAGGGAGTGTTTTTCCTGCGACATGCACTTGGCCGACTAATGGAAGCTGCACATTTCCATTGGTATCAATTGGGTATCCGCTTGCTTGAGCCGATTCAGTATTATTAATATTATTGACTGGCGGAGTAATTTCTGGATAAGCCCATAATTGAATAGAAAGCACATCGCCGGCACTTAAACGATATTGATAATGCTGTGTATTAAATAAGGGGCCGAGATTTTTTTGAGGAGAATTATTCTCATTAATTTGATTGAGTAAGTTTTCTTGCGTAAGTTGAACAACGGCAATATTGGCACCTTGGTCGGTCTTATAGCTTCCCTCACTTGGTAAATCATAGGTTTGGAGACCAGAAGTTATTGCGCAACTCACAGTACTAAGACTGATTGCAAGAATTGAGAAAAGCTGTTTGTACTTCACATGAAACCCTTAATTATATTTTATCTGTTAAACCCTGATTCTTTATTGCCAATCATCAGAGAACACAAAGTGTCCCGATTTTAGCTGAAAAGCAGCGAAAATCATAACACTCTTTTCGTTAGTAAAAGTTATAAAAATGTTCAATGTATTTAAAGATTCTAGGGCTTCTAAACAGTTGATAAAACAGTATATGGTGGTATTTTTACAGAAGTTCTTAATGTCGTTTTAATATAAGTATCTGAAAAGTAGGTTTTAATTTTATATAAGCTATTCCGTTATCTGTATTCTTTTAATTTTTGCTGTTTACAGCGTTTGTCTAGAATTATTTAGAGAGTTGGTTTGTATAATTGTTGTGGTGCCAATCATGTATGAAGTAGTTGCTGTACATGATACGAAAAATGGTCTTCTTTTATAGAAATTAGCTTTATCTTTAATTTATATAATTAGTTAGTATCAGAAAGTGAAACTGTGCAGTACGGACTCCTAGAAGACCCTAATGACTGAATCTAATAAAACTATAAAAAGTTATCTTAACAAAGTGACAAAATTTGTTATATGATGCAGCAAAATAGGGCTCGACTGCTAAAACTGTGCAACTTTAATGTCTCAATAATTTAATGTTTAAAGCTTAAGATGCGGTCAAATTTTAAGATATGGTAGAAGTATGCGAATATTATTAACTGGTGGGGCTGGATTCATTGGTTCTGCTGTGGTACGTCACATTATAAAAAATACGGGTGATGAAGTACTCAATGTAGATAAGCTCACCTATGCTGGGAATTTGGAATCATTAAAAGAAATTGATCAGGATCCACGTTATCATTTTCGACAAGTTGATATTTGTGATGGTGACCGTTTAACAGAAATTTTTGAAGATTTTAGACCGGATGCTGTTATGCATCTTGCTGCTGAGTCACATGTTGATCGATCTATTGATGGCCCTGCTGAGTTTATTACAACTAATATTGTTGGAACTTATACGCTATTAGAGGTTGCACGTAAGTACTGGTTACAATTAAATGAAGAGAAGAAAACTTCTTTTAAATTTCATCATATCTCAACAGATGAAGTTTATGGTGATCTAGAGGGTACAACGGACTTATTTACTGAAACAACCTCATATGCGCCAAGTTCACCTTATTCAGCGAGTAAAGCAAGCTCTGATCATTTAGTGCGTGCTTGGTATAGAACGTATGGCTTACCAACAGTGGTAACGAATTGTTCAAACAATTATGGGCCGTACCATTTCCCTGAAAAGCTGATACCGCTAGTGATCTTAAATGCGCTGGACGGCAAGGCTTTACCTATTTATGGTAAGGGTGATCAGATTCGTGATTGGCTATACGTCGAAGATCACGCCAAGGCGTTGTATAAAGTTGTGACTGAAGGAAAAGTCGGAGAAACTTATAACATCGGTGGTCACAATGAGAAGCAAAATATAGAAGTTGTAAAAACAATTTGTAAAATTTTAGATCAATTAAAACCACAACATAATCACCAATCTTATGAGACATTAATTACTTTCGTAAAGGATCGCCCAGGACATGATTTACGTTATGCAATTGATGCTTCAAAAATTGCAAAAGATTTAGGCTGGAAGCCAGAGGAAACATTTGAAACAGGTATTAGAAAGACTGTTGAGTGGTATTTAAATAACTTGGAATGGTGTCGTCGGGTACAAGATGGCAGTTACCAAAGAGAAAGATTAGGTGTAAGAGCATAATGAATACAAAGGGTATAATTTTAGCTGGTGGTTCAGGGACACGTTTGTACCCCATCACAAAAGGCGTTTCAAAACAACTGTTACCCATTTATGATAAACCAATGGTTTATTATCCACTGTCTGTGTTGATGTTGGCTGGTATTCGTGAGGTTCTCATCATTAGTACCCCAGAAGATATAGAGGGTTTTAAGCGCCTACTGGGTGATGGCTCACAGTTCGGTGTTGAGCTAAGCTATGCGATTCAACCAAGCCCAGATGGTTTGGCTCAAGCATTTATTCTTGGTGAAGAATTTATTGGCGAAAGTAATGTCTGTCTAGTGCTTGGCGACAACATTTTCTATGGACAAGGTTTTACACCAATGCTACGTCAAGCCGTGGCACGCCAAAAAGGTGCAACTGTCTTTGGTTATCAAGTAAAAGACCCTGAGCGATTTGGTGTTGTTGAGTTTGATGAGCAAAAACGAGCTATTTCATTAGAAGAAAAACCAAAACAGCCAAAATCAAACTTTGCGGTTACAGGTCTTTATTTTTACGATAATGACGTCGTAAAAATTGCTAAACAAGTGAAACCTTCAGATCGTGGTGAACTGGAAATTACGACAGTGAACCAAATGTATCTAGACCGTGGTGATCTTAATGTTGAGTTACTTGGACGTGGTTTTGCTTGGTTAGACACAGGTACACATGCCAGTCTGCTTGAAGCAGCACAGTTTGTTGAAACCATTGAAAAGCGTCAGGGTTATAAGGTCGCTTGTCTCGAAGAAATTGCTTTAAATAATGGTTGGTTGACGAAAGCTCAGGTGTTAGAAATTGGCCAAAGTATGAGTAAAAATGACTATGGACAGTATTTGATTTCGTTGGTAACTGAATAAAATGAGCCTTGTAAAATTAATTGACTTGCCAAGCTTTGGCGATGAAAGAGGTGGCTTGGTTGCGATTGAATCTAATCAATCAATTCCTTTTGATGTAAAACGTTTGTATTACATCTTTAAAACCTCAACAAAACCGCGTGGTTTTCATGCCCATATTGATCTAAGACAAGTTGCAATATGTTTGAAAGGCAGTTGCAGATTCATTTTGGATAATGGGTTTGTCAAAGAAGACGTTATTTTAGATAACCCCACTCAAGGCCTTGTTATTGAAGGGCTAATCTGGCGTGAAATGCATGATTTTTCAGAAGATTGTGTGTTGTTGGTGCTGGCGAGTGAACATTTTACAGAACAAGATTATATTCGAAATTATAATGAATTTCTTCAGGTTGTAAATCAGCCTTATATTCATCCATTATCAGATGTTAAATCTAAGAACATTGGTCAAAAAACAAAAGTTTGGCAATATAGTGTGATTTTCCCACAAGCAGTTATTGGCGAAAATTGTAATATATGTGCACATACGATGATCGAAAATGATGTACAAATCGGCGATAACGTTACAATCAAATCTGGTGTTTACGTTTGGGATGGGATTACATTAGAAGATAATGTCTTTATTGGCCCTAGCGTTACTTTTACAAATGATAAAACTCCTCGCTCAAAACAATATCCTGATGAATTCTTAAAGACTGTAGTTGAACAAGGTGCAAGTATAGGCGCCAATGCTACTATTTTGCCAGGGATAAGAATTGGTCAGAATGCATTGGTTGGTGCTGGTGCAGTCGTAACCAAAGATGTCCCAGAAAAAGCAATTGTGGTAGGAAATCCTGCGATTATTAAAGGCTATGTGAAATAATGATTCCCTTCTTAGATTTAAAAAATATCAATGGCCAATATCGTGCAGAGTTAATTGAAGCTTGTACTCGTGTTATAGACTCTGGATGGTATATAGGTGGTAATGAGTTAGCCCAATTTGAGCAAAACTTTGCGGATTATTGTGGAGTGAAATTTGCAATTGGTGTGGCAAATGGTTTAGATGCCTTGATTCTGACCCTTCGTGCATGGAAAGAGTTGGGGAAACTGAAAGATGGTGATGAGGTGATTGTCCCATCAAATACTTATATTGCGAGTATTTTGGCGATTACTGCAAACAATCTGACCCCGATTTTGGTTGAGCCAGATATTAATACTTATAATATCGATCCTAAAAAGATTGAAGCGGCAATCACTCCAAAAACAAAAGTCATTTTACCCGTCCATCTATACGGACAATTGGCAGAAATGCCTGAAATTATGACAATTGCAAATCAACATAATTTGCTTGTTTTAGAAGATTCAGCACAGTCTCATGGCGCTGAAATCAACGGAACAAGAGCTGGAAATTGGGGGGATGCTTCAGGCTTTAGCTTTTACCCTGGCAAAAACCTGGGGGCGCTAGGAGATGCAGGTGCTGTAACGACGAATAATGAAGAGCTTGCGCAGATGTTACGCGCACTTCGAAATTATGGTTCCCACGAAAAATATAAAAATTTAGTGCCTGGCGTAAATAGCCGCCTTGATGAGATGCAGGCTGCCATGCTAGATATTAAATTGAAATATTTGGATCATGAAGTAGCTCATCGCCGTAAAATTGCACAATTGTATTTACAGAATATAGTAAATCCTTTAATTAAGCTGCCATTGGAACATAAAGATGCTGAGAAATATCAACAGCATGTTTGGCATTTATTTGTGATTCGTACTGAGCATCGTGAGGCTTTACAAAAGTACTTGGCAGAACAAGCTGTACAAACATTAATTCATTATCCTATTCCGCCGCATAAACAGCAGGCTTATAAAGAATGGAATGATTTAAACTACCCTATATCTGAACAGATTCATGCTGAGGTAATGAGCTTACCTATTAGCCCTACTTTAAGTGTGGAAGAGGCTGAGAAAGTAATTCAGCTTTGCAATAGTTTTAAAGTTTAAATGAATTTACTTAAAACAAGTGTAGTTAAATGGAGTTGCTGTTTTAATTAAAACAGCAACTATGTTTCTACTTAATAAAATTTTGGCTGTTTATGTTGGCCCTGCTGGTTATGCAGCAATTGGTCAGTTTCAAAATTTTATACAAATGGTGACAACTTTTGCTGGAAGTGCAATTAATACTGCGGTTATTAAGTATACAGCTGAGTATTATGAGGATGAAACTAAACAGCGAAATATATGGAAAACAGCGGGAAGTGTCATCTTACTTTTTAGCTTGTTTTTTCATTAATTATATTAATTTTTCAAAAACAACTTTCAGTTTATATCTTCCATACTGATCTTTATCAAAGTATTTTTGTTTGGTTTGCTTTATTTTTGACCTTTTTTACTTTCAATGCTCTTTTTTTGGCTATTTTAAATGGGAAAAAAGAAGTTCTGAGGTTGGTAGCCGCAAATATTGTAGGTAGTATTTTTTCTTTAGCTGTAACAAGCCTTTTGGCAATAAAATACGGTTTATATGGTGCCTTGGTTGCACTTTCAATTTATCAGTCTTTAGCTTTCTTAATAACGCTATTTTTATGTTACAAAGCTAACTGGTTTAAGTTGTCTTATCTATTTGGAAAAATAGATAAAGCGATTGCTAAAAAATTTGCAGCTTTTGCTTTGATGGCGTTAGTTAGCGCAGTCTGTGTTCCTCTTTCTCAAATGATTATTCGTGGTTATCTAACACATGAGTATGGTGTGGTTTATGCAGGCTACTGGGAGGCGATGATACGCTTAAGTGCAGCATATCTAATGTTAGTCACTACAACACTGGGTGTATATTATTTGCCAAGGCTTTCAGAATTATCGAAAATTGAGAAAATTAAGTCAGAAGTTTACTTAGGATATAAATTTATCTTTCCTTTGGCTGTTATGGGAGGTCTGGTTGTATATTTCTTTAGAGACTGGATTATAGCTATTCTTTTTACTAAAAATTTTTTGCCAATGCGTGACTTATTTCTTTGGCAGATGATCGGCGATTCTTTAAAAATTGGTAGTTGGATACTTGCATATTTAATGTTAAGTAAGGCTATGACTAAATTATTTGTGACAACTGAAATTTTATTTGCAATAACTTCAATATTATTAACTTATCTGTGTACCCATCTCTTTGGATTTGAAGGGGTGTCTATCGCCCATTTGGTTAACTACGGAGTATATTGGATAATTATGAGTATTTTTGTTTTTAAAAGTTTAAAAGAAAGGGGTGCAGTATGAATAGTGGCAGCCAGCCTTTAGTTTCTGTTGTTATACCTTGTTATAATCATGGGGATTTCGTTCAAGATTGTATTCAAAGCGTAATAAGTCAAACTTACCAAAATATTGAACTAATTATTATTGATGATGGTTCAAAAGATAATTCTGTTTTAAAAATAAAAGAAATGCTTGAAGCGTGTAAAAAAGGTTTACACGTTTTGAATTTAGATATAGGCCAAATAAAGGTTTATGTGCAACATTGAACGAAGCATTGGAATGGTGTGAGGGGAGTATTATTGTTCATTTGCTTCGGATGATATAATGATAAGTGATAGAATTATAAAGCAAATAGAATATTTAAAAGAGAATTCTGAATGTGCAGGAGTATTTGGGGCTTTTGAAGTCATTAATCAAAATGGTTCTGTGGGAAATGTAAGAAGAAAAACAATAAAAGGTATAATTTTAAAGATATATTTTTACATAAACACGAATTGCCAGCGCCTACTCAGTTATTAAGAATGGACGTGATAAATAGAATCGGCGGATATGTAGAAGGAATTGTTATTGAAGATTGGTTTATGTGGTTGAAAATCACAGAACTTGGTTACTCTCTTGATTATATAGATGAGATTTTTGTTAAATATAGAAGGCATGATAATAATACATCAAACCAGCTAGAGCTTATGCATCAAGGTAGGCTGGATATAGTTAAAATGTTTGATAGGAGTGATTTTTCTGATGCTGCTTTAGCCTGTATTTATTTGGTTTCAGCTAATGAGTATTTAAATGTGGATTTAAGAAAATCTTGGAGTCTATATGTGAAATTCATATTTATGAAGGAGCAGTTGATTTCAAAAGGCTCTATTAAATACATGCTGAAATTAATTTTAAGGTCGTTGAAATGGTAGTTTTTGTAATATTAATTATATTGGCATCATGCTTCTCGGGGATTTTTTATTAAGCCGTGCTTTACCAATTGGTTTTAAATATTGGAATTTATTGTCTTTTCAATACATCTGTCAATGTATTCTTTTAGTTGTGCCAGGTGCTATAGCTATCCTTGTTGGGATTAGAACTGATCTTGCATTACAGCCAGTTTCTGAAAATACAATTTATTTGACCTCATATTTTATTGCTTGGTGTATATTTGCATTCCCTGCAACTATTGTGGTTTTAGATTTGATATTTAAGCAGAAGATTTATGATTTAATTGTGGAGTACAAACAAAAGATTTTGTTCATTATAATAGCTATAAAACGACTATTAATAATGTTGTAATAATATCTATTTTAAACACTGTTCTGTTGTTGATTTTTTTAGCCTTGCTTCCAGTTATTCCTATATTGCATATTGGGGCTGGAAGCGAGTTTATTATGAACTCAAGGATTGAATCTGCTTTTGATTTACCAGGTTGGGTTTATGGTTTTAGAAGGGTTTTGGTTTATTTTCTTCCTATTTTTTTATTGTATGTTTTGGCCTTAAAGCGGAATGTTAGTATTCCTAATTGGGTGGTATTTTTAAGTGTAATAAACGCGATTATTATACTGGGTTATAGTACTGAGAAAGCTCCATTGCTATATTTGATTTTATCGGTATTTTTTCTTAAAAACAATTTTAAAGATTATAATTTGTCTTTTGGTCGATTAATTCCTATAGGTGGTGGTTTATTTTTTATTTTATTCATGATGTTTCTATTGTTTTATAATAATGAGCTGAGTGAGGTTTTAGAGTTATTGTCTGGGCGATTATTTATTGCGCAAATTGCTGGGTCCTATTTGTCTGTTGAGTATTATGGGGCTGTTCAATCATTTAAATATTTTGATGCTGTTTTATTTCGGTTGGATGGCTTGCTTGGAAATATTCCGACAATGCAAACGTCTGAGGAGTTGGTTAAATACTATTATCCAGATTTGTATAGTAATAATTTATGGAAAAATGTAAATAGCTTTATTATACAAGGGGCTTGGGCTAATTTTGGTGTTTTAGGTGTAATTGTTGCTCCTATTTGGTGTGCTGCTATTATCTATTTTTGTTGTGTTTATATATATAAGAGAGCAAAGACAGCAAGCAATTTGGCAATATACTCCTATTCCGCAATTTTCATGGTTTCTCTTTCTACAAATTTTAATAACTTTATTTATTCATCAGGTTTTATTTTAACACTTTTAATTTGGATGTTTTTAAAAAGATTATGAAAATTTTATATTTAATCACTGGGTTAGGTGGTGGTGGAGCTGAAAAAGTAGTCATGGATTTGGCAGATCAAATGTCACAACTCGGTCATTGTGTAAAAATAGCTTATCTAAAGGGTAGTGTCGTTGTTCGGCCAAAAAATACTGAAATTGAACTTATCTATTTAGGTTTGGAAAATTTAACAAAAGTTAAAGTTGCTTATAAAAACTATAAAAAAATAATTTTAGATTTTAAGCCGGATGTTATTCATGCTCATATGGTTCATGCCAATATTTTTGCTCGAATTTCTAGGAAATTTTTATCAGTTCCACGTTTAATCTGCTCAGCTCATAGTAATAATGAAGGTGGGAAGTTTAGAATGCTCGCTTACAAATACACTCATAATCTTTCTGATATAACAACGAATGTAAGTAAAAATGCTTCTCTTAGTTTTGAAAAATTAGGAGCTGTACCTGAAAATGGGATTGTGACGGTATATAATGGTATAGACCTTAGTAAATTTGAAAAAATAATAAAGATAACTGGCTGAAAAATAGACTTAATGTTTCGGAATCTACACCATTGTTTCTGTCTGTTGGTCGTTTTCATGAAGCTAAAGATTATCCAAATTTATTAAGAGCATTTTCAATATTTAAAGAGACCTCCATTTTTAAAGAGAAACAACCTAAATTAGTCATTGCTGGCGATGGTGAGCTTCGCAAAGAAATTGAAGCATTAATTAATACTTTGAATTTGCAATCTAATGTTATATTACTTGGTCGAAGAGATGATATCCCTGCATTGTTAAATATGTCGGATTTTTTTGTTCTTTCATCAAAATATGAAGGTCTACCAACTGTTGTGATTGAGGCCATGGCATGTGAAACTTATGTTATTGCAACTGATTGTGGTGGAAGTTCTGAAATTATGGGAACAACAGGGAAACTCGTTCCAATTCAAAATGCTGAAGCTTTATCGAAAGCATTTAATGATGTTTTGGTGTTAGAAGAAACTGATAAAACAAAGAATAATAGAGATGCAAGAAACCGAGTTGAGGAATATTTTTCTTTGGACAGTTCAGTACAAAAATGGTTGAAGCTATATGGGATCTAAAAGAATTGCATTAATTGGTACAACAGGTGCGAGTTTTTATGGTTTTCGAGCAGATTTGATCAGGTTTTTAATTCAACAAGGACATACAGTATATGCACTGACGTCCGAATATACTGATCAATGTCTATTGAAAATAAAGGCTTTAGGTGCAATACCAATCACCTATCAATTGAGTAGAGGTGGTTTAAACCCATTTGCAGATATTCAATCTTTTCTACAGTTGAAAAAGATATTATCGGCTATTCAGCCAAATATAGCATTTTCTTATTTTGCAAAACCTGTAATTTACGGCAGTATGGCGGCAAAGGCAGCTAACGTGCCCTTGATTATTGGAATGTTAGAAGGGCTAGGATATACCTTTACAGAGCAACCAGAAAGGCAGAAATTTAAAACGAAACTTATTCGTAATATTCAAGTATTACTATATCGTATGGCATTTCCATGTCTAGATAAAATGATTTTTTTAACGGCAGATGATCAGCATGATTTAATGAAAGTATATGGTTTAAATGTACCTGAAGTACATATCCTTGGAGGGATAGGTCTGAATTTAAATCAATATCCATTTTCAGAAGTGCCTATTAATCCTATAAAATTTTTGTTTATTGGGCGATTGTTAAAAGAGAAAGGTATTTTTGAATTGATCGATGCGATGAGGTTGGTAAAGCAAAAGTATCCTCAAGCTCATTTTACAATATTAGGTGCGATAGATTCGCAAAATATGGGGGCTTTAAAACAAGAGGAATTAGATCGCCTTATTGAAGAGCAATTGTTTGAGTATCCTGGTTATGTTACAAATGTACAAGATTGGATAACAGAAACAAGCATATTTGTTCTGCCATCATATCGAGAAGGTGTTCCGCGTAGTACTCAAGAGGCGATGGCTATAGGGCGACCAATTATTACTACAGATGTACCTGGATGTCGTGAAACTGTTGTAGATGGTGTCAATGGTTTTCTGGTTCCTAAATGGAATCCAGAAGCTTTAGCAGATAAAATGTGTTACTTTATAGAAAATCCTGGGCAAGTGAATAAAATGGGATTGAAGAGCTATGAAATAGCGCAAGAAAAATTTGATGCTGAAAAAGTGAACTCCAAACTTATAGAGATCATGGGTTTAAAAGATCTAAATGAAAAGACTAGTTGATATTTTTATTGCTTCTATAGCACTGATTTTGCTTTCACCTATATTTTTATTTGTTGCTTATAAAGTGCGTAAAAATTTAGGCTCCCCTATATTCTTTTTTCAAGAGCGGCCAGGTAAGAACGGCAAACTTTTTAAAATGATTAAGTTCCGCTCAATGAAGGATGCCTTCGACGCGCAAGGAAATCCATTGCCAGATGAGGCTCGTATCACGTCTTTTGGGCAGAAATTGCGATCTACTAGCTTAGATGAAATGCCACAACTTATTAACGTATTAAAAGGCGATATGAGTGTGGTGGGGCCTCGTCCAATGTTGAAAGATTTTGTTGAACTATACTCTCCAGAACAAGCACGTCGTTTGGAAGTTCGCCCTGGAATGACGGGACTGGCTCAAGTGAGTGGTCGTAATGAACTTGATTATGAAGAAAGATTCAAATGTGATGTGTGGTATGTTGATAATCACAATACTTGGGTTGACTTTAAATTGATGTTCCAGACTGTTAAAGTTATGTTAAGAAGAGAAGGGATTAATGCTCCAGGCCATGTTGGCCCTTCATTATTTAAAGGTAATGAACCTCAAAATAATATTGACCAATCTGTAAAGTAACTATTTGTTTTTAAGTAATAATGATGATGATCAAAAAAGCAATTTTACCAGTCGCAGGCTTAGGTACACGATTCCTACCAGCAAGTAAATCGATTCCAAAGGAAATGGTCACTGTTGTCGATCGCCCTGCGATTGAGTATGTGGTGCGTGAAGCGGTTGAAGCGGGTATTGAACAAATTATTTTGGTCACGCATTCTTCTAAAGTGTCGATTGAGAACTATTTTGATCGTAATTTTGAGTTGGAAACAACCTTAGAGCAAAAAAAGAAATTTGATCTACTTAAAGAAATTACTGATATTTTACCAAAACATGTCAGTGTCGTGAGTGTTCGTCAACCACAACCTTTAGGGCTTGGACATGCGGTACTTTGTGCTAAAGATATTGTCGGTGATGAAGCCTTTGCTGTGTTATTACCAGATGTACTCGTAAAAAATAAAAGCCATAAAAATGATTTATCCTTGATGATTCAACGATTTGAACAATCGCAAGCTGCACAAATTATGGTAGAAGCAGTGCCAGACCATTTGGTTGACCAATATGGTATTGTGGATGTTATTGCATCACCGCATGAAGGTGAAAGTATTGTCATGCAAGGTATTGTAGAAAAACCTGCAGTAGGCACAGCGCCTTCAAATTTATCTGTAGTCGGGCGCTATATTTTACCATCTCAAATTATAGGGCTGCTGGAAAATACCCCACTCGGTGCTGGGAATGAGATTCAGCTTACCGATGCAATCGCAGCCTTACAAAAAATAGAAGCAGTTGAGGCTTATCGTATGGTCGGTCAGACTTTTGATTGTGGGAATAAGCTTGGATATTTAAAAGCCGTACTACATTATGGTATTGAACATCCAATACTAGGCACAGATTTTAAGAGCTTAATCCAAGAGTTGGCTCTCTAGATTGGGGAGCAAATATTAATGAAAGTTGCAATTTTTGGTAATACTTTATATGCAGGCGTCATGTCTGCATTATTGTCTGAATCTGGGCACTTTGTTTATTGGTGTTCGCAACTGGATATGACGGTAGAAGGGCAGCAACATTCATTTCATGATGAGCATGTTAGCCAGTTATTAGAAAAGCAATTAAGTAGCAGGTTTCTGAGTTATCGTGATCTGGACGGTATTCCACTCGATATTGATGTTTATCTGTTTAGTTTTAATCAGACGCAAGAGCAGCAAGTTTTTCAACTTTTGCAGTCGTTAAAACAGAGACCGATTATTCATCCTAAACTCATGATTAATGCGTCAACCTTTGGTTTACAAGGCACTGAGCGTTTTCAGCAGATTCTATCCGAGGATGATTGGGTCTATTTACCCGATACGATTCAAGAAGGAAATGCTTTACATAGTTTAACTCAAGCCAAACAACTGATTGTAGGGTGTACCCAGACAGATGTTCAGATTAAAGTAAAAGAACTGCTTCGACCTTTTTTCCCTCTGGAACAGCAATATCTGTTTATGCCAATTCTAGATGCTGAATTTACCAAACTCAGTATTTCAGGCATGTTGGCGACACGGATCAGTTATATCAATGACTTGGCTGTGGTGGCTGAAAAGCTTGGGATTGATATTGCTTCAGTGCGACGGGGCATGGCGGCAGATAACCGGATTGGTTCAGCTTACTTAGCGCCAGGTGCTGGATTTGGCGGTGAAAACTTTTCTCATGATATTTTGACACTTTCTAATACGGTGGCAAATACTGGGGTGAAAAGCCAATTGCTAGGCCAAGTCTGGGAAATTAACGAGCAGCAAAAAGAAATCCTGTTTCGTAAGTTCTGGAATTATTACCACGGTGACTTGCAAGGTAAATCCATTGCGATTTGGGGGGCATCTTTTAAAGAAAATACCTCCAGTATTCAACAATCACCGATTCACCAAATGCTGGCTGCACTTTGGGCGCAAGGGGTAACAGTTTATCTTCATGACCCTCAGGCATTAGATGAAATTAGATCGATGTATGGGCAACGTGATGACTTAGTCCTGTGCGAAGATCAGTATGATGCAGTGAGAAATGTACAAGGTCTTTGTATACTGACCGCTTGGAAACAATATTGGAGCCCCGAATTTAAGCAACTTGAACGGCTTATGGCGCATCCTTTAATTTTGGATGGTCGCAATATTTATGACCCAGATTATGTTAAAGCGCAAGGTTTTGCATATATGGGGGTGGGACGATAATGATGATCAAGCAGACTCAACCTTTTGCAATCAAGGCGCCAGCTGAGGTGCTTAAGCATTTGTCCTCTTTACAAAAGCAGTTTAAAGAGACCCATCTAAAAACATTATTCGAAGCTGATCCTACTCGCTTTAAACGTTTTTCGGTTGAATATGATCAAATTGTTCTAGACTTTAGCAAGCATCGGATTGACCAGACTATTTTAAATGGTCTGGTTGATCTGGCACAGGCCCAAGATCTGAGACCATGGATCAAAAAGTTATTTTCATCAGAGCAGGTGAATTACACTGAGCATCGGGCCGCGATGCATTGGGCTCTGCGTTTACCTCTATCAAGCGAAAACTTTTCCGAGATTAATCAAGCGGTACACCAACAGCTTGAGCGTATGTATGCCTTGGTGGATAAAATCCATGCGGGGCAGTATCGTGGTGCGACAGGTGAAGTGATTCAGGATGTGGTCAATATTGGAGTCGGTGGGTCCGATTTAGGACCATTGATGGTGACACATGCACTGTCCGATTTTAAAGTTACAACCACAAAGCCTTTAGATGTACATTTCGTTTCAACGATGGACGGTAGTCAGCTATCGGAATTGCTACATCAGCTTCGTCCTGAAACAACTTTATTTATTATCTCGTCAAAATCATTTGGTACCATTGATACGCTTTCTAATGCACAGACCGTACGTCAATGGCTAGAAAAGGCATTGGGCCATAATGAGAAGATTCTGCAAAATCATTTTATTGGGGTTTCAACTAAGCCTGAAAAAATGACGGAATGGGGCATTGCTGCTGATAAGCAACTGTTGCTCTGGGATTGGGTTGGCGGCCGTTATTCGCTCTGGTCATGTATTGGCTTACCAATTGCACTGACCATTGGTGTAGAGGGCTTTAAGCAACTGCTTGCAGGAGCGCATGCCATTGATCAGCATTTTCAGACCGCACCATTTCAGCAAAATATTCCTGTCCTGATGGGTCTTTTAGGTGCCTGGAATAATAATTTTCTGGATATCCAGACTCATGCAGTATTGCCTTATGATGGGCGACTCAAATATTTTGCAGCATATTTACAGCAACTTGAAATGGAATCGAATGGTAAGTCGGTTCAACGCAATGGTGAAAAGGTCAGCTCGGCTACTTGCCCAATTGTTTGGGGTGAGGTAGGGCCGAATGCACAACATGCCTTTTATCAGTTACTTCATCAAGGCACCCATTCGGTTAGTTGTGACTTTATTGCTCCTGTAAAACGTTATAATGCCAATCAATTTACCTACGCTGAAAGTGCAGAGGCCTTGGTTGAGCAGCATCATTTGGCCTTATCAAATTGTTTAGCACAGTCGCGCTTATTGGCTTTTGGTAATCAGGCATTGGCAGCTGATGAATTGAAAGACTTACCAGCTTATAAACAATATGAAGGCAATCAACCGAGCTCCACCATTTTACTCAAAGAACTAAATCCTTATAGTTTAGGGATGCTGATCGCGATGTATGAACATAAAGTATTCGTGCAATCGGTACTCTGGAATATTAATCCCTTTGACCAATGGGGGGTTGAAAAAGGTAAAGAGATTGCCAATCAACTTTTGCCGATTTTAAATCGTGAGCAGGATGATGTATCTACTTTTGATACATCGACGCAAGGTCTACTTAAAATATTATTAGGAAAAATAGATGGCTAAGATCTTAGTAACAGGTGGAGCGGGTTATATTGGTTCGCATACCTGCTTAGAACTACTTCATGCAGGTCATGAGGTTATTGTTTTTGACAATCTCTCGAATAGCTGTGAAGAGTCACTAATTCGTGTACAACGGTTGGCGAATAAAACACTGGTTTTTGTGAAGGGTGATATTCGTGACCAAAAAGGCTTGGACCAAGTTTTTCAGGATCATTCGATTGATGCTGTGATCCATTTTGCGGGTTTAAAAGCGGTAGGCGAGAGTCAGCAGATCCCATTGACTTATTTTGATAATAACATTGCTGGCAGTGCTCAATTGGTCAAGGCGATGGAACGTGCTGGCGTATTTAACTTGGTATTTAGTTCATCTGCAACGGTATATGATGAAGCCAATAGTTCTCCGTTAAATGAAGAGATGCCAACAGGTATGCCAAATAACAATTATGGTTATACCAAACTGATTGTCGAGCAAATGCTGCAAAAACTGGCACAGGCAGACTCGCGGTGGTCGATTGCTTTACTTCGTTATTTTAACCCTGTCGGTGCCCATAAAAGCGGTCAGATTGGTGAAGATCCGCAGGGGATTCCAAATAATCTCATGCCGTATGTTACACAAGTCGCAGTCGGTCGTCGTGAAAAGCTGGCAATTTATGGCAATGATTATGACACTGTAGATGGGACTGGTGTTCGTGATTATATCCATGTGGTGGATCTGGCCAATGCTCATCTGTGTGCTTTGAATAATCGCTTATCGACACAAGGCTGTCGTGCTTGGAACATTGGGACGGGCAATGGCTCGTCCGTATTACAAGTCAAAAACACCTTTGAACAAATCAATGGTGTGCCTGTTGCATTTGAATTTGCACCACGTCGTGCAGGCGATGTTGCCACTTCATTTGCAGACAACACGCGTGCATTGAGCGAGCTCGGTTGGCAGCCTCAATATACCTTGGAAGATATGCTGGCGGATAGCTGGAATTGGCAGAAACAGAATCCCAACGGCTTTAACTGAATAGCAAAGCAATAAAAAAGGAGCAATATGCTCCTTTTTTATTGGGCTGAATTAACCCTGAATTAACCCAGTTAATTCATCAACATAATGCTGCATCGGTTGCGGATTTTGATCGGCGCGGCTCTCAATATTTAAGCGCAATAATGGTTCAGTATTGGAAGCACGAACATTTAAACGCCATGCGCCAAAATCAAGGCTGACGCCATCAGTACGATCGACCTGTGGATTTTGGTCGGCATAATGGTCAAAGATTTTTTGTACAGTCTTTTGCGTGTCTGCCACTTTAAAGTTGATTTCACCGCTGCATGGGAATTTGGCAATCATGTTTTCAACCAATGTTGAAAGTGATTGTCCCGTTTCTGAGAGCAGAGCGATGGCGAGCAACCAAGGAATCATGCCACTATCACAGTAAGCAAAATCACGGAAATAGTGATGTGCGCTCATTTCCCCGCCGTACACGGCATTGTGTTCACGCATGACATCCTTAATAAACGCATGTCCAGATTTAGACTGTACTGCGATGCCTTGGTATTGATCGACGATGTCAAAGGTATTCCAGACCAAACGTGGATCATGCACAATCTTTTCACCAGCCTGTTTGATCAGGAAGGCCTGTGCTAATAAACCAACGATGTAATAACCTTCGATAAATTGCCCTTTTTCATCAAACAGGAAGCAACGGTCAAAGTCGCCATCCCAGGCAATGCCCATATCCGCTTGATGCTGAAGCACTGCATCACGGGTACTATCTCGGTTTTCAATCAAGATTGGGTTGGGAATGCCATTTGGGAACGTGCCATCGGCTTCATGGTGAATTTTGATAAATTCTACGGGAATATTCAGTTGCTGGAATTTTTGTTCGATGGCATCAATCACATGACCTGCTGCGCCATTGCCTGCATTCACGACCAGTTTAAGCGGTTTGATTTTCTGTGGATCAATATAGGTCAGAAGGTGCTCAATGAATTCAGGTAAAATATTATAGTTTTGCGTTGTACCTTTTTCGGCAACTTCTGCGAATTGTCCAGATTCCGCCAGTGCTTTAATCTCTTTTAAACCCGTCTCTGCACTGATTGGACGTGCATTCTCACGCACCAATTTCATCCCGTTATAATCCATTGGATTATGGCTGGCTGTGACTTCAATGCCACCTTGTACATCCAGATGGAAGGCCGCGAAATAGACTTCTTCCGTCCCAGTCATACCGAGATCAAGTACATCCACGCCTGCATCATTCAAACCACGAATCGTGGCCTGTTTTAAGCCTTCGCTACTTAAACGGATATCACAACCAATCACCACGGTTTTCGGTTGATAGATCTGCCCATAGGCACGACCAATGTTATAAGCAATCTCTTCATTCAGTTCAGTACCGAGTTTGCCGCGAATATCGTAGGCTTTAAAGCAAGTCAGTTGCGTCATATTGTTCAATTCAATTGCTGTTTTGAGTTGTGAACAGATTATACAGATATCGTCTAAAAGTCATATTTATAGTTTTGTCTTTCGCGATTGGTAACCCGAAGTACACCAATGGAATACTGCTCGGGATATTTTTTATCAGACTTTAGTCGAATGCTGAAAGCCCACAGTAACAGAAAAGGATTGATTTGATTTTAATTATTATTGGTCATACCAATTATTGGTGTGATAGTGGGGTTGCGCCTGATAATTCATACAATTAAGATGGATTTAGATTGCAAATAGGTGGGATTTGCTTATTTGTTTAATATTGGTCATACCAATATTAAAAAGATTCATTAAATATCGAAGTGAAAACAAAATGACGCCCAGCATTTCAAGGAGATGAGAATGCTTAATGTGTGGCAACAACTTTATGATCCTTTCAATAATATTTGGTTATCCAGTGCCGTTGCGCTGATCCCGATTATTTTCTTCTTTTTAGCTTTGGCAGTGTTTCGTATGAAAGGCAGTGTCGCGGGGACTTGTACCGTGATTATTGCTTTGCTGATAGCGCTGTTTTCTTATCAAATGCCAGCTGAAATGGCATTTGCTTCTGTTGTTTATGGTTTTTTTTACGGTTTGTGGCCGATTTCGTGGATTATTATCGGGGCGGTATTTCTGTATAAAATTTCGGTGAAGACTGGGCAGTTCGATGTGATTCGTTCCAGTATTTTGTCGATCACTGAAGATCAGCGTTTGCAGATGCTCTTGGTCGGTTTTGCCTTTGGTACCTTTTTAGAAGGCGCAGCAGGTTTTGGTGCGCCTGTGGCGATTACCGCAGCCCTGTTGGTCGGTTTAGGTTTTAAACCGCTATATGCTGCGGGTCTTTGTCTGATCGTGAATACGGCACCTGTGGCCTTTGGTGCGATGGGGATTCCAATTATTGTGGCAGGGCAAGTGTCGGGTGTAGAGACCATGGAAATCAGCCAGATGGTCGGTCGCCAGTTGCCTTTTTTAACCATTATTGTGCTGTTCTGGATTATGGCGATCATGGATGGCTGGCGTGGTGTGAAAGAAACTTGGCCAGCGGTACTGGTCGGTGGTAGTGCTTTTGCTATTGCGCAATACCTGACCTCGAATTTTCTAGGGCCAGAATTGCCTGATATTACCGCTGCGATTGCCTCATTGGTCAGCCTGACCCTATTGTTCCGCGTCTGGAAACCAAAGCATATTTTCCGTTTTGACATGACCGATGAACAAGCAGCAAACCAAGCGGCTTCATCTCAACAGTGCTATAGCATTGCCCAGATTGCTAAAGCATGGTCGCCGTTTATGATTTTAACCGTGATGGTGACGATTTGGAGTATCCAACCGTTTAAAGCGCTGTTTGCCAAAAACGGTGCCTTGGCGGACTGGATGTTTAAAATCGAAGTCCCGTATCTGCATAAACTGGTGGAAAAAATGCCGCCGATTGTGCCAGAAACCACGGCCTATGAAGCGATCTATAAATTTGACTGGTTCTCTGCCACAGGTACGGCTATTTTTATTGCGGCCATCATCACCATCATTTTTCTGAAAATGAAAACCCGTGATGCGGTCAGTACTTTTGCGGAAACATTAAATGAATTAAAAACCCCGATTTATTCGATTGGCATGGTATTGGCCTTTGCCTTTATTGCCAATTACTCAGGCCTGTCTGCGACACTGGCTCTGGCACTTTCACATACTGGCCATGCCTTTACTTTCTTCTCTCCATTTTTGGGTTGGTTGGGTGTCTTCCTGACGGGTTCCGATACCTCATCCAATGCCTTGTTCTCGGCTTTGCAGGCGACCACGGCACAGCAAATTGGGATTCCAGAAGTGCTGCTGGTAGCTGCCAATACCAGTGGAGGCGTAACGGGCAAGATGATTTCACCGCAATCGATTGCGATTGCCTGTGCCGCGGTGGGTTTGGTTGGAAAAGAGTCAGACTTGTTTCGTTTCACGGTAAAACATAGCATCATATTTACTGTCTTTGTCGGCATCATCGTCACGGTTCAGGCTTATCTGGTGCCGTGGATGATTCCATAACGCTAATCAAGGAAATGTGATGAGAATCTCCGATCAAGTGGTCATGAAATTACAGGCACTCATTGAGCAACGCCAGATGAAACAAGGTGATCGCTTACCTGCCGAGCGTCAACTGGCGACCAGCTTAGGCGTATCTCGTCCGTCCTTGCGTGAAGCGATCCAACAGTTGAATAGTCAGGGCGTGCTCAGTAGCCGCCGTGGTGATGGCACTTATATCCAACAGTTACCTGAGCAATGGCCGCAACAGCTCATCGTCAATCCGATCAGTCCTTTGATTGAAGAAGATCCACTGTATCGTTTTGATGTACAAGAAGCCCGTTTATTACTGGAAGGCGGCACGGCATGTTATGCGGCATTGCGTTCAACCGCTGAAGATCGTGCCAAAATCCATCATTATTTTGATGAGATCAGCCGTTATCAAAATGCAGGCGATTCAGCCCGAGCGGCGGTTGCAGATGCAGAATTTCATCTGGCGATTGCGGAAGCTTCACACAATATTGTGTTGATCCAGATGATGCGCGGTTTGTTTGACTTGTTGCAATACAACGTCTTGCTCGGGCGTAACAAAGTTTATAACCATCCTGTCAATGGTGACTTGCTCAGTGAGCAGCATTTTCAGGTGATGGATGCGATTGATCGTCAAGATCCCGAGGCTGCGCGCCAGGCGGTGTGTGGGCATATTGAATTTGTGATTAATCATGTACGTGCTCTGGGCGAAGACGAAGCGCGCCAGAAACGTGCAACACGTTTAACGAGAGTGGACTTAAAATGATTATTTCTTCTGGCAATGATTATCGTGCTGCGGCACAGCGTCGTTTACCGCCATTTTTATTTCACTATATCGATGGCGGTGCCTATTCTGAACATACCTTAAAGCGCAATGTACAGGATCTTTCTGAGATTGCCTTGCGTCAACGGGTATTGAATGACATGTCCGCACTGAGTCTGGAAACCAAACTGTTTAATGAAACTCTGTCGATGCCAGTGGCATTAGCACCTGTGGGCTTAACTGGTATGTACGCACGTCGTGGTGAAGTACAAGCAGCGGTAGCAGCAGATCAAAAGGGTATTCCATTTACTTTATCAACGGTTTCCGTCTGTCCGATTGAAGAAGTGGCACCTGCAATTCAGCGTCCAATGTGGTTCCAGCTGTACGTGTTGCGTGATCGTGGCTTTATGCGTAATGCCTTGGAACGTGCGAAAGCGGCAGGTTGTTCAACACTAGTGTTTACCGTGGATATGCCAGTGCCGGGTGCGCGCTATCGCGATGCGCATTCAGGGATGAGTGGTCCAAATGCGGCGATGCGTCGTTATATGCAGTCTATGTTTCATCCGCATTGGGCATGGAATGTCGGGATGTGTGGTCGTCCGCATGATTTGGGCAATATCTCGAAATACTTAGGTAAACCGACTGGGCTTGAAGATTATATCGGCTGGTTAGGTTCTAATTTCGATCCGTCGATTTCATGGAAAGATCTGGAGTGGATTCGTGAGTTTTGGGATGGTCCGATGGTGATTAAGGGTATTCTGGACCCTGAGGATGCTAAAGATGCAGTCCGTTTTGGTGCAGATGGCATCGTAGTCTCCAATCATGGTGGGCGGCAACTGGATGGGGTGCTGTCTTCTGCACGTGCTTTGCCTGCAATTGCCGATGCAGTGAAAGGCGATTTGGCGATTCTGGCAGACTCTGGCATTCGTAATGGTCTGGATGTGGTGCGGATGTTGGCCTTGGGTGCGGATACGGTGTTATTGGGCCGTGCCTTTGTTTATGCCTTGGCGGCAGCAGGTGGGCAAGGGGTATCAAACTTGCTGGATTTGATTGAGAAGGAAATGCGTGTGGCGATGACCTTAACAGGGGCTAAGTCGATTCAGGAGATTAATGCGGATTGTTTGGTACAGGCTTTGAGACTCTAAATTTTCGTATTAATACGTTGTGTGTCTATTTCTGATGAGATTGGCGAGACAGAGTCTTATCGAGAAAATTTCAATGTAAGGCACTAATTGGCGTTACTTTTTTAAAAAAGTAACCAAAAACCTTTGTTTCGATGACGGTACGTTCTTGCTACCGCATCGAAACAGGCGGCATCCTTGCCGCCGACGTGTAGCCACTTAGGTTAAGAAATTAGTTGCTGGTGCTAAACGTCACTTACAGCCTGTGTTTTGTTGGTAAGATATTGTTTTTGCAGTATAACTTTGAAAATGGATGCAATAAACAGGTTCTGTAATTGACTGCCTTTGGTCTTGCGTGCCTTTAGCCGCCACTCAGGGCAAAACCAAAGTAACAGAATGAGTTGCTTTCGTCATAACTTATATACCGTAAGACTCTGCCGTGCTGATCTAGTTTTAGCATGCATAAGATATAGCTAGATTTTATATGGATGATCCAAAGGAGCCATCATGCAAACATTTTCTCCCAAAGCGATGATTGATCGTTTACAGCAGATTGTTGGGCGGCAACATGTGCTGAGTGATGATCAAAGTACCCGCCAGTATCGACAAGGTCGTCGTTTTGGTGAGGGTAAAGTCTTTGCAGTGGTGATTCCTGGCACCTTGCTGGAACAGTGGCAGGTATTACAAGCAGCGATTGAAGCAGATTGTATTGTCATCATGCAAGCGGCCAATACGGGCCTGACCGGTGGTTCAACCCCCTATGGTGATGATTATGACCGCCCCGTGTTGGTAATGAGTACGCGCCGTTTAAAAGGCATTCAGGTGATTCATGACGGTCAGCAGGTGATTTGTTTACCTGGCGCGACTTTGGACAATCTGGAACAGATACTGAAAGGCTATGATCGTGAGCCGCATTCGGTGATTGGTTCTTCCTGCATTGGCGCTTCGGTATTGGGTGGGGTGTGTAATAACTCAGGTGGTGCCTTGGTACGTCGTGGTCCTGCTTATACGGAGTTAGCACTGTATGCGCAGGTCAATGCCCAAGGTCAGCTGGAGTTGGTGAATCATCTGGGCGTGAATTTGGGCGCAACACCAGAAGAAATCCTGACCCGTTTAGAACAGCAGCAATATCAAGCCACAGATATTTTAGATGATGCAGAAAAACAGGCATCCGATCAGCGTTATGCGCAAGATGTCACCCAAGTCGATGCCGATAGCCCTGCACGTTTTAATGCCGATCCATCCCGTCTGTTTGAAGCCTCAGGTTCGGCAGGGAAAGTCTGCGTGTTTGCGGTACGTCTGGATACCTATGAAAAGGTAGAGAGCAATGTCTTTTATATTGGCAGCAATGATGCCGACGACCTGACTGCGATCCGTCGTTATTTATTGACTTCATTGCCAAGCTTGCCGATCGCAGGCGAATATATTCACCGCGATGCGTATCATATTGGTGAAAAATATGGCAAAGATACCTTTTTGTTTATTGAGAACTTTGGCACGGCCAATGTGCCCAAAGCTTTTGCACTGAAAGACAAGGTCGATGGCTTTTTAGAAAAATTTAAAATCAAAGGACTGACTGATCATCTTTTACAAGCCATCACTAGTTTGTTACCGAGCCATTTACCCAAACGGATGACTGAATATCGTGATCGTTATGAACATCATCTGATGTTACGCGTTGAAAATAATTGCAAAGCCCAGACCGAGCAATTTTTACAAGATTATTTTAAAGTCCATCCCTCTGGCAATTTTTTCCTTTGTGATGCGGATGAAGGGCGTAAAGCCTTTTTGCATCGTTTTGCAGTGGCAGGTGCAGCAATTCGTTATCGTGATACCCATCGGGATGAAGTTGAGGATATTGTGGCTTTGGACATTGCCTTACGTCGTAATGATCGTGAGTGGGTCGAGCAATTGCCTGCGGAGATGGAACAGCAGATCATGCATAAGCTTTATTATGGACACTTTTTCTGTCATGTGTTTCATCAGGATTATATTCTTAAAAAGGGCAATGATCCTTTAGCGATGGAACATCAAATGTGGCATTTGTTGGATGCACGCCGTGCAGAATATCCTGCCGAGCATAATGTCGGTCATTTGTATATTGCCAAGCCTGCATTGGTCAATTTTTACCAGAAACTTGATCCGAATAATTGTTTTAATGTCGGGATTGGGCACACTTCTAAATTGAAGTATTGGGGCAAGGCCAAGTCCTGACTTTAAATAAAACAGGCAATAAAAAAGGCGCCGTAGCGCCTTTTTAAATCGTTACAACTTAAGCGGTTGCAGCAGATTTTGCTAAAACTTCAGCCATAGCTTTGGCAACTTTGTATACGTTATTCATGTTCAGGCCTGCAACACAGATACGACCACTGCGTACCAAGTAGATTGCATATTCTTCACGAAGAATGTCCACTTGCTCAGCGGTTAAACCTGTATAGCTGAACATGCCTTTTTGATTCACAAGGTAGCTAAAGTCACGCTCAGGAAGGGCTTTAGTTAGCTCATCTTTTAAGATGCTACGCATTTTGATAATACGTTCACGCATCTCTTTCACTTCGCCTTGCCATTGTTGATTGAGATCAGCGTCATTTAACACTTGATCAACCAACCATGCACCTGTTGTTGGTGGGCTAGAGTAGATACGACGTACTGTAGCTTTCAACTGACCGAATGTGCATTTTGCTGCTTCAGCATCGTCACATACGAAAGTCAGACCGCCAACACGCTCACCGTAAAGTGAGAAGATTTTTGAGAACGAGTTGCTGACAATAAAGTTCAGACCTGCTTGGTCTAGGGCACGGATGGCATAAGCATCTTGTTCCATACCATCGCCAAAACCTTGATACGCGATGTCGAGGAATGGAATCAGGTTACGTTCTTTTAATACCACAATCACTTGATCCCATTGTGCTGGGTTCAAGTCTGCACCTGTTGGGTTATGGCAGCATGGGTGCAATAACACAATGCTTTGTTCTGGCAATGTTTTTAACGTAGACAACATGCCATCAAAATCAACACCACGTGTTTCAGCATCGAAGTATGGATAGAAGTTGCTCTTGATACCAGCACCATTGAAGATGGCAACGTGGTTATCCCAAGTTGGTTGGCTGACCCAAACTTCTGAATTTGGGAAGTAGGTTTTTAAGAAGTCTGCACCGACTTTTAATGCACCAGAACCACCCAATGTTTGAATTGTAGCAACACGACCTTGTTGAATTGCAGGGCTATTGGCACCAAACAATAAGGCTTGAATCGCATCACGGTAAGGTTTGAAACCTTCCATTGGTAAATAAAGCTTGGTTTGCGTATTTTTAGGGGCAATACGTTTTTGCGCTTCGATGATGGTATCAAGCTGAGGAACAATACTGTCTTCGTTATAGTACAAACCAATACTGAGGTTGACCTTTTCAGCACGTGGATCAGCATTAAACTGTTCCATCAATGAAAGGATCGGATCGCCTGCATAAGGTGGGATATGTTGAAACATTAACAATGTCCTTTTCTTCAACAAAGTGCATAGATGTCTGGGGAGGTCGGCGCTTTAGAAGCGGAACCTTTGATGCCCAATAATGTATCAATAAAGACTGCATGAAGCACGCTGTTATTTACATTTTGGTGCAGTATTTACTTACAAAATTTGTCGCTACAAGCTGATTATAAAGATTGTCTACAATCAAGCTGTCATACCATGGTCGTAGCATGAACAGTCTAAGCCTGCTCAGCCGATCAAAGCTTAGGTTTATGTGATGATTTTAAACATCATAACCTATTGTTTTATCTATTTTTATATGAGATTTTTGGCCGTGTGTTGATCAGCCGCTGAGTGATCACAATCCAGTAGAATTGAAAGCACTAGTCTAACTTACTGTCGACAATCCTATTGCATTTTTTCTTTTATCTGGTTATAAAATCATAAAAATTGTAGAGATTGTCGACAATATGCAAGATACCCTTGTTCCTCAAGCCCTCAGCACCAGTCAGGGAATGACCCTGACGGAACACGTATTCAAGCAAATTCAGTCGGCGATTGTATTGGGACATATTCCTGCGGGCAGCAAGATTTCAGAACCTGAACTGGCACGGATATATGGCATCAGTCGCGGGCCTTTACGTGAAGCGATTCACCGTCTGGAAGGGCAGAAACTGGTAGAGCGAACTGCCCATGTCGGTGCCCGTGTGGTGTCACTGTCGCTACAGCAGTTTCAAGAACTCTATCAAATTCGTGCTTCTTTAGAAGGCTTAGCCTGCAAACTCGCAGCACAGCATATTGATAAAAAACAGATTCTGGCCTTGCGTGATGTATTGCGGATGCATGCCGAGGATGAAAACTTTAAAGCAGGTAAGGGCTACTATCTACAAGAAGGCCAAGACGATTTCCATTACTGCATCATCAAAAGCAGTGGCAATAAAACCCTCGAAAAAATGTTATGCGATGAGCTGTATCACCTCATCCGGATGTATCGAATCCAGTTTTCAAATACCCCAGATCGCCCAAGTAAAGCTTGGGACGAACATATCCGCATTTTAGATGCGATTGCTGAAGGTGACGGTGAGCTTGCCGAAATGCTGATGCACCGTCATATCAATGCATCCTACAAAATTGTTGAGCAAACATTGCTACAAAATCAAGGAGAACAACAACATGGCTAAACAGTCTGCTGGTCAGCTATTCCGCGACGCGGTCGCAAATGAAAAACCATTACAAGTGGTGGGTGCGATCAATGCCAACCATGCGTTATTGGCAAAACGCGCAGGCTATAAAGCGATCTACTTATCTGGTGGTGGTGTGGCTGCAGGTTCTTTGGGCTTACCTGATTTGGGTATCAGTAACCTTGATGATGTATTGACCGATGTACGCCGTATTACCGATGTGTGTGATCTGCCATTGTTGGTGGATGTCGACACCGGTTTCGGGGCATCTGCGTTTAATATCGCACGTACCACCAAGTCGATGATCAAATTCGGTGCTGCTGCGATGCATATCGAAGACCAAGTCGGTGCCAAGCGTTGTGGTCATCGTCCGAATAAAGCCATCGTGACTCAACAAGAAATGGTCGATCGTATTAAAGCTGCGGTCGATGCGCGTACCGATGACAGCTTTGTAATCATGGCGCGTACTGATGCGCTTGCAGTTGAAGGCTTACAAGCTGCAATTGACCGTGCGGGTGCTTATATCGAAGCAGGTGCAGACATGCTATTCCCAGAAGCGATCACTGAATTGGCCATGTATAAGCAATTTGCTGATCTGACCAAAGTGCCCGTTTTAGCCAATATCACCGAATTTGGTTCAACGCCATTATTTACGACGGAAGAATTGGCTTCTGCCCATGTCAGCATCGCGCTCTACCCACTGTCTGCATTCCGTGCTATGAATAAGGCCGCAGAAAATGTTTATGAGACTTTGCGTAAAGAAGGCACGCAAAAGAATGTGGTCGATACCATGCAAACCCGTCAAGAACTGTATGAACGCATTAACTACCATGCGTTTGAACAATATCTTGATGCATCGTTTGAAAAAGCAAAATAAGAAATCCCCCTAAATCCCCCTTTGAAAAAGGGGGACTTCCCTCCCTTTCCAAAGGGAGGGCTAGGGAGGGATTTTAGAACTCATAATTCACATAGAAAGAACAGAAAAGGACAATCTTATGAGTAGTAATGAAACAACAACAGGCTTCAAACCAAAAAAATCAGTTGCCCTCAGCGGACAAGTGGCAGGTAACACTGCACTCTGTACCGTAGGCCGCAGCGGCAACGACTTGCACTACCGTGGCTATGACATTCTTGACCTTGCCGTCGGCAGCCAATTTGAAGAAGTGGCACACCTTCTGGTACACGGCAAACTTCCAAACAAAGCCGAACTCAAAGCCTATAAAGCAAAATTAAAAGCATTGCGTGGCTTACCTGCTGCATTGAAAACTGCGCTTGAGCAATTGCCACCGTCTGCACACCCAATGGATGTAATGCGTACGGGTGTCTCTGTGTTGGGTTGCTTAACCCCAGAACACGAAGACCACAACGAAGCAGGCGCAAAAGACATCGCTGATAAATTGATGGCAAGCTTGGGCTCAATGTTGTTGTACTGGTATCACTTCAGTAACAATGGTCGTCGTATTGAAGTTGAAACCAATGATGATTCGATTGCTGCGCATTTCTTGCATCTATTGCATGGTGAAGCACCATCAGAAGAATGGATTCAAGCCATGCACACCTCATTGATTCTGTATGCAGAGCATGAGTTCAATGCCTCAACCTTTACGTCACGTGTGGTGGCAGGGACAGGTTCAGACATGTACTCGGCAATCACAGGCGGTATCGGTGCGTTACGTGGCCCTAAACATGGTGGTGCAAATGAAGTGGCGTTTGTGATTCAACAGCGTTATGACAATGCAGATGAAGCAGAAGCAGATATTCGTAGCCGTGTGGAGAAAAAAGAAGTGGTGATCGGTTTTGGTCACCCAGTCTATACCGTTTCTGATCCACGTAATGAAGTGATCAAGCAAGTGGCGCGTGAACTTGCTGAAGCACAAGAAAATACCAAGATGTATCTGATCGCTGAACGTTTAGAAGCGGTGATGAAAGAAGTGAAGAACATGTTCCCGAATCTCGACTGGTTCAGTGCGGTGAGCTATCACTTGATGGGCGTTCCAACGGCAATGTTCACGCCATTATTCGTGATTGCACGTACTGCGGGTTGGTCTGCACATGTGATTGAGCAACGTCAAGACGGTAAAATCATTCGTCCAAGCGCGAATTATACTGGCCCTGAAAATCTTGAATTCAAACCATTGGCGGAGCGTGGTTAATGAACACAAAATATCGTAAACCGCTGGCAGGTACCCAGCTCGAATATTATGACGTGCGTCAAGCCGTTGAAGATATTCAGCCAGGTGCATATGCAACTTTGCCGTACACCTCGAAAGTGTTGGCTGAACAGCTGGTGCGCAAAGCTGATACAGAAAATTTAACCGAATACTTAAAGCAACTGATTGAACGCCGTCAAGATACCGATTTTCCATGGTATCCAGCGCGCGTGGTCTGTCACGACATTTTAGGTCAAACCGCATTGGTGGATCTTGCTGGTCTGCGTGATGCGATTGCAGACAAAGGCGGTGATCCTTCCAAGGTGAACCCCGTTGTGCCAACCCAGTTGATCGTTGATCACTCTTTGGCAGTGGAGTTTGGTGGCTTTGATCCTGACGCGTTTGAGAAAAACCGTGCAATCGAAGATCGTCGTAACGAAGACCGTTTCCACTTTATTGAGTGGACCAAAACCGCTTTTAAAAATGTCGACGTGATCCCTGCGGGCAACGGCATTATGCATCAGATCAACTTGGAGAAAATGTCTCCAGTGATTCAAAACCGTGACGGCTTGGCATTCCCAGATACTTGTGTTGGTACCGATTCACATACGCCACATACCGATGCGCTTGGCGTGATTTCAGTCGGTGTCGGTGGCTTAGAAGCTGAAAATGTCATGCTCGGTCGCGCGTCTTGGATGCGTCTGCCAGACATCATTGGGGTTGAATTTATCGGTCAGCGTCAAGCAGGGATTACTGCAACCGATATCGTCTTGGCATTAACCGAGTTCTTGCGTAAAGAACGTGTCGTCGGTGCATATCTTGAGTTCTTCGGTGAAGGTGCTGACAGCATGTCTGTGGGCGACCGTGCCACCATTTCAAATATGACCCCAGAATATGGCGCAACCGCGGCAATGTTCTACATCGACCAGAACACCATCGACTATTTACGCCTAACAGGTCGTGAAGATGCACAAGTGGCATTGGTTGAGCAATATGCTAAAGAAATCGGTCTTTGGGCATCTGATATGACCAAAGCTGAGTACCCACGTGTACTTCGTTTTGACCTTTCAACAGTGACTCGTAATATTGCAGGCCCATCAAATCCGCATGCACGTGTGTCTACCGCTGACTTGAAAGAAAAAGGCATTGCTGGTGTAGTTGAGAACCGTACCGATGGTTTAATGCCAGATGGCGCGATTATCATTGCTGCAATTACCTCATGTACCAATACTTCAAACCCACGTAATACCGTGGCGGCAGGTCTGTTGGCACGTAAAGCCAATGAACTCGGCTTGGTGCGTAAGCCTTGGGTAAAATCATCATTTGCACCGGGTTCAAAAGCAGCTGCGCTGTATCTTGAAGAAGCGGGTGTGTTGGGCGATCTAGAGAAACTTGGTTTTGGTATCGTGGCTTATGCATGTACTACGTGTAACGGTATGTCAGGCGCACTTGATCCCGTGATTCAACAAGAAATCATCGATCGTGATTTGTATGCGACTGCTGTGCTTTCGGGTAACCGTAACTTCGATGGTCGTATCCATCCATATGCAAAACAGGCATTCCTTGCATCTCCGCCGTTGGTTGTGGCCTATGCAATTGCAGGAACCATTCGTTTTGACATCGAAAAAGATGCGTTAGGTCATGATAAAGACGGTAACCCGATTTACCTAAAAGATATCTGGCCTTCAGACGCTGAAATTGATGCGCTGGTAAAAGAAGCGGTGAAGCCTGAACAGTTCCGTAAAGTCTATATTCCAATGTTTGACTTGGGCGAATTTGAACAAGCTGAAAGTCCGTTATATGACTGGCGTCCGCAAAGTACCTATATCCGCCGTCCACCATATTGGGAAGGGGCGTTGGCCGCACCACGTACTTTAGCCAATATGCGTCCATTGGCGATCTTAGGCGACAACATCACTACTGATCATTTGTCACCATCCAATGCAATCTTGATGGATTCGGCTGCGGGTGAATACCTGCACAAAATGGGCGTACCTGAGGAAGACTTTAACTCCTACGCTACCCATCGTGGTGACCATTTAACGGCACAACGTGCCACATTTGCGAATCCGAAACTGTTTAATGAAATGGTGGTTCGTTCAGACGGCAGCATTAAGCAGGGTTCAAAAGCACGTGTCGAGCCAGAAGGCGAAGTGATGCGTATGTGGGAAGCGATTGAAACCTACATGAACCGTAAGCAACCGTTGATCATTGTGGCGGGCGCGGATTATGGTCAGGGTTCAAGTCGTGACTGGGCGGCAAAAGGTGTTCGTCTTGCAGGTGTGGAAGCGATTGTTGCAGAAGGTTTTGAGCGTATTCATCGTACTAACTTAGTGGGTATGGGTGTTTTACCGCTTGAGTTTAAAGCTGGTGTAAACCGTAAAACTTTAAAGCTGGATGGTACTGAGCTTTATAGCGTGATTGGTAATATTGCACCGCGTTCGACCTTAACTTTAGTGATTGAGCGTGCCACAGCAGATGGTAAGGAAGAGATTGTTGAAGTGCCTGTGACCTGTCGCTTAGATACAGAAGAAGAAGTTTCTGTATATGAAGCGGGTGGTGTATTACAGCGTTTTGCGCAAGACTTTTTAGAAGGTCAAGTGGCTTAATACTTTGATCTGAAAGTGATTGATATTGTGATGAAAAGACTCTACTTCGTGTAGGGTCTTTTATTTTTTATAAGAGGAGGATACTTAGGGTTGAAGTGAAGGATTATAGTGTTAGTCAGTATTGTGCTTTTATTTTAATTAAATTTTGTTGGTAAAATGATCAAATAGTATCTATCATAAGGTATATATCAAAACGGTTGGAGTAGCGACAATGTCTACCGCAAAAGTTTTTATGACCGGGCGCAGCCAAGCGATTCGTTTACCTAAAGAATTTCGATTTGAAGGTACAGAAGTTGAAATATTTCGCCGTGGTGATGAAGTGATCCTACGTGAAAAGCCAATTACCGCGGAACACTTATTCAATGTATTGGCACAAATGCCAGATGATTTTTATGCAGAAGAAAGAGTGGATCAACCACCACAAGAACGAGAAGAATTCTAATGCAGGCACAATATTTATTGGATACCAATATTTGTATCTATATCAGCAAACATCAGCCTGAAAGTGTCCGTCAGCATTTTGAAAAACATCTTCCCAATCGGAATATTTTAATCTCGGTGATTACCTTGGGCGAACTACGTTTTGGCGCTGAAAAAAGTCAAAGCAAAGAAAAAGCATTAAAAGTCATTGATGAGTTTACCTCAATGATTCAAGTCGCCGAATTAGATGAAGATGTTGCGGATCATTATGCACAAATACGTCAAGCGCTTTCTTCTAGAAGTCAGATCATTGGATCTAATGATTTATGGTTGGCAGCGCATGCCAGAGCAAATAATTGGGTAATGGTCACCAATAATGAAAAAGAGTTTTTACGTGTTGATGGATTGCGTGTGGAGAATTGGGTATCGAATCCCTTGTAACTCGTTTAAATTTTAAATAATCATCAAACTTCACCTTTCCGCCATCACCACCCGTCGGAAAGGTCAATAAATAATCAAAACTATCACGCTATAGTATATATACCATTTCTAAAATCTATGGAGAACAAAGATGGTCACTGCTGGCGAAAAACCTGGAACAGGCTTCTATTTTTGTGTTCAATGCGGACACCGCACCTATTTAGAAATTGGTACTGATCGTCTACCTCCGTGTACCAAATGCCTTGGCAATCAATTCAACAGTAAGAATGCCTAAGCCGCAAAATACCAAACAGTTACCCACTGTTTGAATAAAAGCCCTATCCCTTGATAGGGCTTTTTGTTACCTTAAAAATAAGATGTAAATAACAAGACCTGTCATCGGCATAGAAAGGAAATCCATGATGGAAACAATTTTAGGACTGTGTATTGGCGTGGGCCTAAGTGCAGCCTGTGGTTTTCGTGTCTTTGTGCCGCTCTTGGCCATGAGTATTGCCACCTTAATGGGTTGGTATCAACCTGCCCAAGTCTTTGAATGGTTGGCACTTCCATCGGTCTGTATGGCGTTGGGCTTTGCCACGATTTGTGAAATTGCAGCCTACTATGTGCCGTGGGTGGATAACCTGTTAGATAGCATTGCCACACCAGCGGCTGTGGTGGCAGGTACACTGACCACAATGGCAGTCAGTAGTGGTGAAATGTCCCAGTTTGCGACTTGGGCTGCCGCGTTAATCGTGGGTGGTGGAACAGCAGGCGTAGTGCAAATGAGTACGGTTGCAGCACGTGGGGTTTCGACGGCAACTACAGGTGGGTTGGGTAATTTTGTGATCTCAACAGGTGAGTTGATAGGCTCAATTGTGTTATCGATTCTGGCCTTTATCATGCCTGCGCTGATTGCGGTCTTGGTGATCGTTTTTATTATCGTTGCTGCACGCTGGATTCGTGCAAAAAAACAAGAGAAACTCAGTCATTCCTTATAAAAACAAGAACACCGTTAATAACTTGAATGGAGCGATATAAAAGATGATAAAGACTCAAATACTTGCAACATTATTAGCTTTTACAAGTTTATATGTACTTCCACATACAACATTTGCCCAAGAGCCACCCACAGCGGAAGAGCTTCAATTACGCAAAGACAAAGTCACCTATAAAGCTTATCTCCCTGCAAAATACCAACTTTTTAAAGCCATTGAAGGCGACCTAAATAAAGACGGCTTAAAGGATGTGGTGCTGATTGTCAAAGCCACTGACCCCAAAGCCTTTGTCGATCATGAATATTATGGACAGTTAGATCGTAACCGCCGTGGCGTCATTGTTTTATTCAATGAAAAAGGTAAATACATACCTATTGTCAGTAACCTCAGCTGTTTTAGCTCTGAAAATGAAGATGGCGGCGTCTATTTTCCACCTGAGCTATGGATGGAAATTAAAAATAACTTACTCAGTATTTATTATTCACATGGACGTTATGGCTATTGGCGTTATCTATTTCGCTTGGAAGACAAAGACCTACGCCTGATTGGTTATGATGATTCAAGCAATCATGGGCCTCTCATTCAAAGCCAAACCAGTATTAATTTTTTAACAGGCAAAAAAGTTTTTCGTGAAAATTTAAGCCAAGACCCAGAACAAGATCCAAGCTTTAAAGAAACATGGAGCAAAATCAATCAGGCACCGATCTATCTATCCAAAGTGAAAGACTTTGATGATTTAAGTTTTTAAGAGCGGGTGATTATTTTGATGATTGCTGCCATGCACTGGCACCGCTCAAACTGCCAAGAGAAAGAGATTGATTTGCGCTAAGTATTTTAAGTTTCAGATCATAAAAACCGCTTAAAATAACAACAATAACCAATGGAGGGAAACAGTCATGAACACTTTCCAGCTCACACAGTTTTTTCTTTACATGACGCTCTTTAACTATATCGTTTTAATCATCTGGTTCTTGGCTTTTATCTTTGCAAAAGGCTCGGTCAAACGACTACATGGGCAATGGTTCAACTTATCCGAACAGCAGTTTGATGCGATTCATTATGGCGGGATGGCGGTGTATAAAATCGGTATCTTATTATTCGGTCTCGCCCTTTATCTTGCCTTAAAGCTACTCTAAAATACGATTTTTGACTTGAGATTACAAAAGCATCACCGGTCAGCCCGATGCCGCAGGATAAAATTGAATAACAATAACCAGATAAATGAATAAATCTCACAAAGAGAGGATAAAGCATGAATGGAAAAACAGAATGTCGGATTTGCCTCGTTTGTAAAAAAAGTTTTCCTATTAAAAATTTGATCCCAATCGGGACGATACGTAAGGTGATTACTGAGGAAATTGCACAGGAGTTTCCTGAATGGAGTTCGCAAGACTATATTTGCCTGCCTGATTTAACCAAGTATCGTATGCAATATGTCCAGTCACTGTTAAATTCAGAACAAGGTGAGGTTTCAAATTTAGAGTACGATGTCCTGCAAAGTATGCAACACCATGATTTAATTAATAAGAATATAGAAAGTAAATTTGATCAAAACTGGACCTTTGGCGAACGATTGGCAGATAAAATCGCCTCATTTGGTGGCAGTTGGACCTTCCTGATTTGTTTTGCTGGTTTTTTGGTTATTTGGGTTTTAGTGAATACGGTTGTGATGGTGAAACATCCCGCAGACCCATATCCCTTTATTCTGTTGAACCTGATTTTGTCCTGCTTGGCCGCAGTGCAGGCCCCGATTATTATGATGAGTCAAAATCGTCAGGAAGCCAAAGACCGTTTACGTTCAGAAAATGACTATAAGGTGAATCTTAAAGCAGAACTGGAAATTCATAATTTACATGAAAAAATGGATCACCTTTTGATGCATCAATGGGATCGATTGGCAAAAATTCAGGAAATACAGCTCGACTTACTGGCTGAAATGAGCAAAAAGAAACTCTAGATGATGGATGGAATCAACATCGTCTGGTGTGGCGGATTGCTTGCCAAAAATATGCTGTACCACAGCAGAGTCTGAAGATGGCCATCGAAAAAATAAGCAGAACAGCGTAAATTAGCGGCACTGACAATATTGCGTTCAAGCTTATGATGCTTACTTGGATTTTATTTACCCTCATGGCTGCATTTATGCAGGCTTGGCGCAATGCATTTCAAAAACAACTCAGTACCAGCGTGGATGTCTATGGCACCACACTGGCAAGATTTATCTTTTCACCGATCTTTGCTTTTAGTTATTTGGCCTTTCTGTATTGGCGTCAGCCTGTCACAGTACCCGTGCATTTCTCTGATAAATTCTGGCTGTATATTGTGATTGCCGGGATTAGCCAGATTTATGCCACGGCCTTGATGGTCAGACTGTTTCAACAAAAAAATTATGCCATTGGGGTTGGACTTGCCAAAAGTGAAGCGATTTTGGCGGCTTTGGTCGCTGTTTTGTTCTTACAGGAACATCTCAGTGCGTGGGGTTGGGTCGGCGTGGTGATAGGTGCATTTGCGGTATTTTTACTGAGTAAAGGAAAACAGCAGTCTGATCTCTCCTTGAAAACCTTGATGATTGGACTGGGTAGTGGGCTGTGTTTTGCCATTACTTCTCTATTGGTGCGTGAAGCCAGTCTAGAACTGAGCGTATTGCCATTCTTGCACCGCGCTGCATGGGTGTTGTGCAGTTTGATCAGCTTCCAATGTATTGTACTGTTGATCTATCTCGGATTTTTTAGCCGACCGACCCTGTATAAAATGTGGCAGCGTGTGGGTTTAACTTTAAGAGTCAGTATCTGTAGCTTTTTGGCTTCAGTGGGCTGGTTTAGTGCCATGAGTATGCAGACCGTGGCAATTGTCAAAACGCTGGGTCAGGTGGAAATTTTATTTAGTTTGTTGATTTCAGCTTTTTTCTTTAAAGAAAAACTCGCCAAGACCGATCATTTAGGTCTATGGCTGGTGATCGTGGCGGCTATTATGGTGATTTGGGCCTAAACTAAAAGCCGTATTTGAAAAAATACACATGTAAATTTGAATTTATCGGAATATAAATCGTAGTTTTTATTGGATATGGAAAATATTTCAACTTTTAGCAATCAGTGTGCAAAATTATTTCATTGATAATCGAAAATAGCTGTTTTTAGGAAAACAATCCCGCCGTGATCTGCCTAAACTATGTCTCAAGGGTGTGAAAGGGATCGAAAAGAGTAGCATGCACCGACGCTTATAAAGCAAGTGTGTACGAACCCAAAAGGTCTCGATTCGGCTTAGGACGCTATAGATCAAAAGTTTATAGGCAAAGGTTATGGCTTACAAAGTCATAGGTGTTGAAGTAAACAACCTCTGTTTTCCCTTGATACCCTAAAAATTTAAGTAAATAGAAAAGAATAATCAGACCTAAATAATAAAAACTGTATCAATAAAATAAAAATGAATGTGAAATGAATCCTGAAATCCTGCCATTGTGAATATAAGTCGATATTTTTATATTAAAAAACAAAATGATATAATTACTTCGTATTTAAAAATTAAAAAAATGACAGCAATAGGTCACAGCATGATGAATCAGTTCGAGCTTAAAATCCGCTATCCGCATCAAATGAATCACAATGAAATCGATCATGTGGGCAGATTCGATTTGGCAACCATTTTAACCAAATTTGACGAGATGACGTGGCGTCAGCAGTTGGTGCGTCAATTGCAACTCAATGGTGTAGATACCCATTTTATTGTGACAGATCACCGTACTGAACAGACCTGTGTGATTACTCTGGATGCCTATGCCAAATCACAACAGCTTGAATTTAAATTGGACAGTGATATTCCCACCATCATTGCGAAAAAAGATCTATTTGGTTTGCTGACACGTAAAAGTAAAGAGCATATTTCGTTTAAACAACTGAGTCTTGCACGAGTTAAAGATTATCTGATTGCTTTTTTAAATCAGGATATTGCAACACTGGAACAGCATTATCAACAAGGTCTGAGCAAAGGGGTAAAGACAGCCTCTTGATTGTGCGGGTATCGCATTGAAATGAGATGTTGCGAAAGCCAATGACACTACTATAATCGTTCCCCATCCAGAACCTGATTCAATGTATGCTGCACTCATGCCTTTAAATGACAACTTTGTTTATGCACCCCCGCAAACACCCCTTGAGATCGTCTATGAAGATGAAGATTTGCTGGTGATCAATAAGCCTGCTGGGCTATTGTCGGTGATGGGGCGTTTACCAGAACATCAGGACAGTGCTTATTTACGGGTTTTGGAACAGTATCCTGCGGCCAAAGTCACGCATCGACTGGATATGGCAACCTCAGGCCTATTGATGTTTGCCAAACATCGCGATGCGGAAGTGGCGATCAGTAAAATGTTTCAGGCACGGACTGTCAAAAAATATTATCAAGCACTGGTGCAGGGTCAGATTCAGACAGAAGGCTGTGTGGAAGTACCCTTGATTACGGATTGGGAAAACCGTCCGCGTCAGATGGTGCATTTTGAATTGGGCAAGCCCGCCAAAACGCTATTTCAGTGTATGGCATATGATGCAGCAACTGACCAGAGCCGTGTGCGTTTAGAGCCGGTGACAGGACGTTCTCATCAATTACGGGTACATATGATGCATATCGGTCATCCGATCATGGGCGATAAGCTTTATCATCCAGAACCTGCCAAGTTCCATTTAACACGTATGGCGCTGCATGCGGCTTATCTGGCCTTCAAGCATCCGTTAAAATTGCATGATGTTGAAATTCATTCTCAGGTAAAGTTCTAAATCGAACCATCAATAGGCAAGTCCATGTATGCACCTCAACAAGCTGAATGGTCAACACTCTCCGAGATACAGCAACTACAACTCAAGGCACTTTTATTAGATGCCGATCCAAGCTGGGAGCAGGTGTCGCGCTATCTGTTCCAGTCAAAGCTCTTTATCATGTTGAATGATCAGGCACACATAATTGCCCAGCTCTGTTTATGGCAAAGTGATGATGAGCAAGCTGAAATTAAAAATCTGGCTGTAGATCCACACTATCAAGGGCAGGGCTTAGCCAAGGTATTGATTCAGCAGGTCATTGAAAGCGCCAAACTGCTCAATATCCAGACCCTATGGGTGAAAACGGGCAACTCGAGTCTGGACCAATTGGCGTTGTATCAGAAATGTGGCTTCCGTCTGTCCCATATCGAGCCAGATGTTTTTAAAGATTACCCAACACCGATGTATGAAAATGGCATTCGTTGTCTCGACCAAGTGGTACTTTCCATCGGTTTATCTTAAACAGCCGCGAGCGGATGTTTTAGCTTGATTATTTTTTGACTACAATATTGCTATTCACACGTCTAAAAACTGCAATAAAAATCGGTTACTCTATAGCCAAATACCAATTCCAAAACACAACAAAGGATATGCATATGACACGTGACTATGAGCAATTTCCAGACAACGATAATGGCAATGTACTGTGGCAGATGGTTGAAGATGGCAATGACCTGAATGAGCCACATGAGGTTGAATTTTCCATTGTTTTTGAAAAACAGGAACAAATTGAAAAATGTGCCTTACATCTTTTACATCAAGAACAGAAAATTTCCTTGTTTCAGGAAGAGCAGCACTCGGACGGGTCTGATCTGTGGGTGCTGAATATTCATGTCAATATGACGCTGGAATATGAAGACATCGCTGATCTGGAAGAATGGATGACCAAGATCGCGAAAGAGTTTAATGGCGAATATGATGGCTGGGGCTGTATGAGCTATATTTACGATGAAGATGAATAATCCCTTTTGCTATTTAAAAAGCCCGGAATTTCGGGCTTTTTATTGTAAGGGAGATGACTTTAAACGCCCATATCCAGATATAACGACTCTTTCACCTCTTCCATCACCACATAACTATGCGAGGATGCAGAGGCAGGCAGTTTTTTCAGTAAATCCCCTAATAGGCGGCGATAGGCACTCATTTCTTTAAGACGGGCTTTGACCAGATAATCAAACTCACCTGAGATCAGATGGCATTCCAGTACTTCGGGGATATCGACTAAATCCCGAGCCACCTGATCAAATACATCACCCGATTTAGCTGAAAGTTTGATCTCCAAAAACACCAACAAGTTGCGATCCACATATTCTGGATTGAGACGGGCGTAATAGCCCATGATGATGCCTTCACGTTCCAAACGCTTGACCCGCTCTGAGCAAGGCGTGGTGGATAAGTTGACCCGTGACGCCAATTCACTGATGGCAATCCGGCCTTCACGTTGCAAAATGTCCAAAATCAGGCGATCAATACGGTCTAATTTACGCATCATTTATTCCCTTTTATTTTAATTTTTCCGTGACGAAAACATTAAATTACCTAGATTATAGCGATAAAATCAGTGAAAAAAACTATTGATCCAAAAATATACTAGTTAAATAACCTAGTGTGTGCTTGAGGGATCTATTATGCGCGTAATTGTTTTAGGAAGTGGCGTCATTGGTGTGGCAAGTGCCTATTATCTTGCACAACAAGGTGCGCAAGTGACGGTACTTGACCGTCAATCAGGGCCTGCCAAAGAAACCAGTTTTGGTAATGCAGGCCAAATCTCTCCAGGATATTCAACCCCGTGGGCAGCGCCGGGCATTCCATTCAAAGCCGTGAAGTGGATGTTCCAGCATCATGCGCCATTGGCGATCAATATTGATGGCAGTATGTGGCAGTTGCAGTGGATGGCACAGATGCTGAAAAACTGTAACCCACACAGCTATGCCGTGAACAAAGAACGCATGATGCGTGTGGCAGAATACAGTCGTGACTGTTTGCGTGATTTAAGAGCACAAACTGGCATCAACTACGAAAACCGCTCTAAGGGCACCTTACAAGTGTTTCGTAGCGAGGCGCAACTTGAAGCGGTACAACGTGATATTCAAGTGTTGCAAGAATGTGGTGTCGACTTCGCTTTACTCAATGCGCAAGAATTGGCCAGTGTTGAACCTGCTTTAGGGTATACCGATAAATTGGTCGGTGGCCTCCATTTACCCAATGATGAAACGGGAGATTGCTATTTATTTACCAATGCCTTGGCAAAACTGGCCCAAGATTTGGGTGTGGAATTTAAGTTCGATCAGAATGTCGAAAACCTGATTGTTGAAGGCGATGAGATCAAAGGCGTCAAGGTTAATGGTGAAATCCTCACAGCGGATCGTTATGTCTTGGCCTTTGGTAGCTATTCTCGTGATTTCTTAAAACCACTGCAACTGAATTTACCAGTTTACCCTGTGAAAGGGTATTCACTGACCATTCCGATTGTCGAGCCAAAATTTGCACCACAATCAACGGTACTGGACGAAACCTACAAAGTCGCACTGACACGTTTTGACCAACGGATTCGCGTTGGGGGCATGGCAGAACTCAGTGGTTTTAATCTAGGCTTAAAAGAAGATCGTCGTGCCACTTTAGAGATGGTGACACAGGACTTGTTCCCGGGTGGGGATTTAGCTCAAGCTTCATTCTGGACAGGCCTACGTCCAATGACCCCAGACAGCACGCCGATTATTGGTGCAACCCAGTACAAGAACCTGTTCCTGAATACGGGACACGGGACTTTAGGTTGGACCATGGCTTGTGGTTCAGGCAAATTGATCAGTGATCTGGTCATGAACCACCGTCCTGACATCAGCACGGATGGTTTGTCGATTCAACGTTATTCACACGCTGCTTAATTGCACAGACAGGGAAGTGAATTATGCCTCGTCCAATTACTGCGGTGATCCATGCCCAAGCCTTACGCCAAAATCTTGCGGTGGTAAGGCAAGCAATGCCAAACAGCAAAGTGTTTGCGGTGGTTAAAGCCAATGCTTATGGGCATGGCATTGAACGTGTTTACGAATCTTTTAAAAGTGCGGATGGCTTTGCCTTGCTCGATCTGGACGAAGCAAAACGTCTGCGGGCTCTGGGTTGGACAGGCCCAATTCTATTGCTGGAAGGAATTTTCTCGGCCCAAGACCTGTTTGATTGTGCCCAATACCAACTCAGTTTTACCGTGCACAATACGCAACAGGTGGCGTGGATACAGCAGCATGCTTATCCAGCCCAGTTCGATATTTTCCTGAAAATGAACAGTGGTATGAACCGTTTAGGTTTCAAGCCGCAACAATATCGGGACATTTGGCAGCAGCTGAGCCAGTCGGACAACATTGCCAGCATCACTCATATGATGCATTTCTCCGACGCTGATGGTGACCGTTTTGGTGAAACCGGCATTGACTATCAACTGCAGCAGTTCGACGCCGCGATTGCAGGTTTGCCTGGCGAAAGATCGGTCAGTAACAGTGCTGCAATTTTAAGATATCAGACCCAATTACAATCGGACTATGTACGTGGCGGCATCATGCTGTACGGCAGTTCTCCCGATTATCCCAAACATACCATTCAGGACTGGGGCCTTGCTCCGGGCATGAGCTTGCGCAGTGAAATTATCGCCGTGCAACAGCTCGATGCGCAGGAAAGTGTCGGCTATGGTTCCAGTTATGTAGCCGAGCAACCGATCCGAATCGGAATTGTGGCCTGTGGCTATGCCGATGGTTATCAACGCATTTCAGCAACAGGAACCCCAGTTTTGGTCAATGGGATTCGCACCCAAATCATTGGACGGGTCAGCATGGATATGTTGGCCGTCGACCTCAGCCCGATCAGCGATGCCGATGTTGGCAGTGAAGTGGTACTTTGGGGCCAGTCCAGTTCAGGTACAGTTTTAGCCATTGATGAGGTGGCAGCAGGTTCAGGCACCATCGGTTATGAACTGATGTGTGGCGTGACTGCACGTGTTTCATTTATTACTCAGGAATAAGGATTTCTTATGTCTCATTCAGATATTCAAAAGCTCAATACCAATGAAGTCATGAGTGCTGTAACAGTATTCAATCAGGTGGTGTATTTATCAGGTCAGGTGCCTAAAAATGCCGAACTGGATATTGAAGGGCAAACCCGTGAAGTGCTGGCAACCATTGAACAACTTTTGGCTTCCGCAGGAACAGATAAATCACGTTTATTGTCTGCACAATTATTTATTAAAGACCTTGCCGATTTCCCTGTGGTGAATACTATCTGGATTGACTGGTTAAAAGGCCATGTTGCACCTTCGCGTGCCACCATTCAGGCAGATTTGGTCAATCCGAAGTGGTTAATCGAAATTGCAGTCGTTGCAGCTCAAAAATAAAGCGATTCGCTTTATTTTTGTTTAAAAATATAAAAAGAAGAAAAGTAACGTATTTGCAGTAGATAAAACGTAGTCAGATACGTATTTTCTTGCAATCGAAATGAGTCAGCCGTCTTTAAAAGACAGCTCGGGTATGGCGTATAAATCAAGTGCTGACTCATTTAGGAAAAAAGTAAAAGGAACTTTATATGACGGTTACATCTCATCAGTCAGAAGGCGAACAGTCGCCCCAAGACTTACAACGTAAACTCTCCAATCGCCATTTGCAGTTAATCGCCATTGGCGGTGCCATTGGTACGGGCCTATTCATGGGCTCAGGCAAAACCATCTCTTTGGCAGGCCCATCGATTCTGTTTATTTACATGATCATTGGTGGCATGTTTTTCTTTTTAATGCGCGCACTGGGTGAGTTATTACTTGCCAACCTGCATTACAAATCCTTTGTCGATATGGCGCATGACCTGATTGGGCCATGGGCAGGCTATTACATGGGCTGGACCTATTGGTTGGGCTGGGTGCTGGTCGGGATTGCCGATCTGGCTGCCGTGATTAATTATCTCACCTTTTGGTTGCCCGAAGGCACCATGTTTACTCCCATCGGACAGGCCGCCATTAGTGCCGGCTGCGTGCTGTTTGTGCTGTTCTTAAACCTGCTCACCGTGCGCCTATTTGGTGAAATTGAATTCTGGTTTGCCCTGATCAAGATTTTAGCGATTATCGGTTTGATTGGTGTTGGTGGTTATATGATCTTTAGCCATTTTCAGGCACCTCATGGTGCTGTCGCTTCGCTCAGTAATGTTTGGTCGCATGGTGGTATGTTTCCAAAAGGTTTGGATGGCTTCTTGGCTGGTTTTCAGATCGCAGTCTTTGCCTTTGTCGGTGTGGAGTTGATAGGAACTACCGCTGCTGAAACCAAAGATCCGCATAAGAATTTGCCAAAGGCCATTAATGCGATTCCGATTCGGATTATTTTGTTCTATGTCTTGGCCTTATTGGTGGTGATGTCAGTGACACCTTGGAACATTATCCGTGCCGATAAGAGTCCATTTGTGGAGTTGTTCCTGAATGCAGGGATTGTGACCTCAGCGATCATCATGAATTTGGTGGTATTGTCTTCGGTGATGTCTTCTATGAACAGTGGCGTGTTCTCGACCAGTCGGATGCTGTTTGGTTTATCTAAAGATGGTCAGGCACCCAATGCCTTTGGTCGTTTATCGAAAAGTGCTGTGCCTGCCAATGGTCTGATCTTCTCGTGTGTGTTCATCATGGGCGGGGCGGTGTTGCAATACTTTGTGCCGAATACCCTTGAGGCTTTCACTTTAGCCAGTTCACTGTGCGTGATTCTATTCATTAGTGTCTGGAGTCTGATCATGGTGTGCTATCTGCGCTACCGTAAATTACGTCCAGAATTACATGCTCAATCCAAGTTTAAAATGCCGGGTGGGGTATTCATGTCTTATATCGTGATTGCCTTCTTGTTATTTGCATTGGTGATTTTGGCACTTGAACCAGATACCTTAAAAGCACTGTATGTTAGCCCATTGTGGGTGGTTATTTTGGCAGTGACCTACCAGCTGATGTATAAACCCCGCATGAAAAAATTGGGGCGTGAATTGGCACAATAGTTCATGTCTATTGAGTAAAAAACCGATCTCCATTGATCGGTTTTTTTATGTTCTGGTCATTCTGTTTAATCCACCAATAAGTGCTGATATTGATCGGCCTGTTTGCGTAGATAATCCCAGACCAGTTTAATGCGGGGTTCATGCTGCAAATCGACAAAGGTCAGCATCCAGAAGGTATGCGTGTAGCGTACCTGTTGCTCTAATACGGTCTCCAGTTCAGGTTTATCATCAGCCAGAAACTTGGGCAAAATTGCTAGCCCAGCACCTGCACTCACGGCAATTTGCTGCGCTAAAATACTACTGCTGCGAAAGTTGGCATTCAGTTTTAACGGTAAACGTTCCAGACAGTACAACTCGGGGCTATACACCAGATCATCAATATAATTGACAAAGCGATGTGGAGTTAAATCCTGCAAATGCCGAATCGGTGGATGCTGAGACAGATAGCTTTTGCTGCCATAAATTTTTAAACAATAATCCGAGAGTCGCGTAATGATATAGGGACCTGAGGTTGGTCGTTCAATGGAGACCACAATATCGGCTTCACGATGCGACAGCTTGATCATTTTCGGTACGGGAATCAGGTCAATGGTGAGTGAGGGATACTGTATGGAAAATTCCGCTAACAAGCGTGCCAGAAAGGCGGTACCAAAGCCCTCAGGTGTGCCAATTCGCACACGACCTTGCAAAGGTTGATCAGGCTTTTCAATTTGTAAGAAGGCATATTCCATTTGCTCAACCCGTGGCACCAACGCCAAGCCTTCCAGCGTGAGTTCATAACCCGAGGCTTCACGCTTAAATAAAGTCACCCCTAAAGTTTGCTCTAAGGCCTGAATCCGCCGTGCCACGGTACTGTGTTCCACCCCGATGATCCGTGCCGCATTGGTCAAGGTTTTGGTACGTGCCAGTACTAAAAAAAACTGTAGATGATCCCAATCCACTTTCATTGTTATGGTCGTCCATGTGCATATTTGCACAACGATCGTGCATTAATTTGCGTTGGTGGTCAAAGCTTTCTTTGCTAGTCTCGAATAAAACCTGAATAAAGAAAATACGACGATCGATATTTTCTGAACATTGAACACAATAAAAATACGGCCTATGGAGAGGTTATGAACACAATCCAAAATATTCAATTGGAAACAGCCAAGTTACTCATTAATGGCAGTTTTATCGAATCTGAGACCCAACAATGGCAAGACATTATTAATCCTGCAACGCAGGAAGTGATTGGTCGTGTGCCATTTGCGACGGTGCAAGAAGTTGATGCAGCAATTCAGTCTGCACAAGCAGCATTTGCTTCTTGGCGTCAAACCCCGATCCAGGCGCGCATGCGCATCATGCTGAAACTGCAAGATTTGATTCGTGCCAATATGAAAGCGATTGCACAGGTGCTGACCGCTGAACAGGGTAAGACCTTGGCCGATGCTGAAGGCGATATTCAACGTGGTCTGGAAGTGGTTGAGCATGCCTGTTCGATTGGCACTTTGCAGATGGGTGAATACGTTGAAGGTGTGGCGCGTGGCGTTGATACCTATACGGTACAGCAGCCTTTGGGCGTATGTGCGGGGATAACCCCATTTAATTTCCCCGCCATGATTCCGCTGTGGATGTTCCCGATGGCGATCGTCTGTGGCAATACCTTTGTGTTGAAGCCTTCTGAACAAGATCCGCTTTCGACCATGATGTTGGTGGAACTTGCGATTCAGGCCGGTATTCCAGCAGGGGTGCTGAATGTGGTGCATGGCGGTAAAGAAGTGGTTGATCGGCTGTGTACCCATCCAGATATTAAAGCCATTTCCTTTGTTGGTTCGACCGCAGTGGGCACCCATGTGTATAACCTTGCAGGGCAGCATGGCAAACGTGTGCAGTCGATGATGGGGGCGAAAAACCATGTGGCAGTGATGCCCGATGCCAATAAAGAACAAACCTTAAATGCTTTGGTCGGAGCTGCTTTTGGTGCCGCAGGGCAACGTTGTATGGCACTGTCGGTCGCTGTGATGGTTGGTGAAAGTAAACACTGGATTCCCGAGTTGGTTGAAAAAGCCAAAACCCTAACTGTGAATGCAGGGCATGAACCCAATACCGATATTGGCCCTGTAATTTCAAAACGTGCCAAAGCCCGTGTACTGGATTTGATCAATAGCGGAGTCGAGCAAGGTGCGGAACTGTTGCTGGATGGTCGTGATGTTCAGGTGTTGGGTTATGAGGACGGTAATTTTGTCGGTGCGACCATTTTCAGTGGTGTAAGCACGGATATGCGCATTTATAAAGAAGAAATCTTTGGACCTGTACTGGCGATTATTTCTGTTGATACGCTGGAACAGGCAATTGCACTGATCAATGCCAATCCATTTGGTAACGGTGTCGGCTTATTTACGCAAAGTGGTGCGACTGCGCGTACTTTCCAGAACCTGATTGATATCGGTCAGGTGGGGATTAATATTCCAATTCCTGTGCCTGTACCGTTCTTTAGCTTTACCGGTTCACGTGGTTCTAAACTGGGTGATTTGGGCCCTTATGGTAAACAGGCGGTGCAGTTCTATACCCAAACCAAAACCATTACCAGCCGCTGGTTTGAAGACAGTCACGAAGTGGGCAGTGTCAACACCACCATCAATTTACGTTAAGGGGATCATGGATGAATATCGCCTTTATCGGTCTAGGCAATATGGGCGGCAGAATGGCCCACAACCTGCTTAAAGCCGGACTTACAGTCTATGGTTATGACCTCAGCGAAGTGGCCATTCAGCACTTTGCCGAGGCGGGTGGTGTAGTGTGCGACAGCCCACAAGCAGCGGCCAAACAAGCCGATGTGCTGATCAGCATGTTACCTGCGGCGAAACATGTCAAAGAAGTCTATCTCGGTGAAAATGGCGTGTTGGACGTACTGAAAGCGGGCAGCTTATGTATTGACAGCAGCACCATTGACCCGCAAACCATCAAAGACATTGCCACAGTTGCGCAGAGTAAAAATATTCATATTTGTGATGCGCCTGTGTCAGGCGGTACCATCGGCGCACAAGCGGGGACCTTGACATTCATGGTCGGCGCCAATGATCAGACTTTTGATGAAGTGAAACCCGTACTCAGTCACATGGGCAAAAACGTGGTGCATTGTGGTGAAGTGGGTGCAGGTCAAATTGCCAAAATCTGCAATAACCTGATTCTTGGGATCTCTATGGCTGCGGTCGCCGAAGGCATGGCACTCGGTGCCAAACTCGGTATTGATCCAAAAGCCTTGGCTGGTGTGATTAACACCTCAAGTGGTCGCTGCTGGAGTTCGGAAGTCTGTAATCCATGGCCGCAGATTAACGAAAATGCACCCGCTTCACGTGGCTATCAAGATGGTTTTGCCACTCAGTTGATGTTGAAAGATTTAGGTCTCGCAGTTGAAGCAGCAGGGCAAGTTCAACAACCGATTGTGCTGGGTGGGATGGTGCAACAGCTGTATCAGCAAATGTGCATGCGTGGTAACGCGCATCTCGATTTTTCCAGCATTATTCAACAGTACCTGCCGCCAGAGGCATAAAACTAACAGCCAAAGGATGGCTGATCCATAAATTAAACCCTGTCATGAATAACAATCAAACCAGACTGAGGGAATATAGATGTTGAATTATCAAGAGGCGGTACAGGCTTTTGATCTGCAAAGTACAGCAACACAGATGTTGTCAGGTTCAGTCGATGCATTGAATGCCTGTTATGAATGTTGTGATCGCCATGCACAAGGCGACAAGATCGCCTTGTATTGGCAAGGCAAAGATGGTCGTAAAGAACAATATACCTTTCGCCAGTTACAACAATGGTCGAGTCAATTTGCCAATTTCTTAAAATCGCAGGGTGTAAAAGCAGGTGATCGTATTTCAGGATTATTGCCGAGAACACCTGAGCTGTTGGTGACGATTTTCGCGGCATGGCGGATTGGTGCGGTATATCAACCTTTGTTTACTGCATTTGGCCCCAAGGCAATCGAGCATCGTCTACAACTGGCACAAAGTAAGTTGGTGGTGACGGATATGGGTAACCGCAGCAAACTCGATGAAGTTGAGTGTTGTCCAGCAATTGTCACGGTTGCAGATCAGCAAGCCACACCGTTAAACCCAGAAGACTTTAATTTCTGGGATGAAGTACAGCAGCAACCTGAGCACTGTGACTTGGTGATGCGAACCCTGCAAGATCCATTTTTATTGATGTTTACCTCGGGAACCACGGGCCCCGCCAAACCATTAGAAGTGCCGTTAAAAGCCTTGCTGGCCTTTGCGCGTTATATGCAAGATGCGGTTGGTCTAAGGGAAGAGGATTCATTCTGGAATATTGCTGATCCGGGTTGGGCATATGGCTTGTACTTCGGTATTACTGGGCCGTTATTTTTGGGTCATGCCATCTTGTTTTATGACGGTGGTTTTAGCACCGACAGTTTGTGTCAGATTGTCAAGGATTATCAGATTACCAATCTGGCGGGGGCACCTACAGCTTACCGCATGATGATGGCGGCAGATCCTGCCCAGATGGCAGCACTGAAAGGCCAGTTCCGCGTGGTCAGCAGTGCAGGAGAGCCGTTGAATCCAGAAGTGATCCGCTGGTTTAAACAGGTGTTGGATGCGCCGATCTATGATCATTATGGGCAAACTGAAGTCGGCATGGTGGTGTGTAATCATCATGGCTTAAGCCATGAGGTTCGCGTTGGTTCTGCAGGTTTTGCCAGTGCAGGTTATCGGGTAGCCGTGGTCAATGAACAGGGTGAAGAATTGCCTGCAGATACGCCGGGGATTTTAGCCGTGGATATCAGCCAATCCCCGATGATGTGGTTTGGTGGCTATCATGAAACCCGTAAATCACCGTTTATTGGCCAGTACTATTTGACGGGTGATACTGCCGAGTTGCATGCCGATGGCAGCATGAGTTTTGTCGGACGCAGTGATGATGTGATCACCACCTCGGGCTATCGGATTGGCCCTTTTGATGTGGAAAGTGCCTTGCTGGAACATGATGCGGTGGTTGAGGCGGCGGTGATTGGAGTACCTGACCCAGAGCGGACCGAGGTGGTGAAAGCGTTTGTGATTTTATCGGCAGGGATTCAGCCCTTGGAACAACTGGCGGAAGAACTGAGTCAGTTTGTGAAAAAACGTCTGTCTGCGCATGCCTATCCGCGACTGGTCGAGTTCGTCACTGAACTGCCAAAAACCCCAAGCGGCAAAATTCAGCGCTTTTTATTGCGCAATCAGGAAATTGCGAAACAGCAAGCCAAAGTAGGATAGGGAAGACAAGATGCAATTGACTGAAGAACAAGGTCTCATTCGAGATATGGCGAAAAGCTTTGCCCAAGAACAGATTAAACCGAATGCCAGTGACTGGGATCGGCATGGTACTTTCCCAAGAGCAGCACTGGCACAGATGGGACAGCTTGGCTTTATGGGCATGCTGATTCCTGAACAATGGGGTGGTTCCGATACAGGCAATCTTGCTTATGTACTGGCGCTTGAGGAAGTGGCCGCAGCCGATGGTGCCACTTCAACCATCATGAGTGTGCATAACTCGGTGGGCTGTGTGCCGATTTTAAAATTTGGTACCGATGAACAGAAAGAACGCTTTTTAAAACCCTTGGCACAAGGTGAAATGATTGGTGCCTTTGCCCTGACTGAGCCGCATACCGGTTCAGATGCCGCAGCGATTAAAACCCGTGCTGTCAAAGACGGCGATGACTATATTCTCAATGGCGCCAAGCAGTTTATTACCTCGGGGGACAATGCTGGGGTGATTATCGTATTTGCCGTGACTGATCCCAATGCAGGCAAGAAAGGTATTAGTGCTTTTCTCGTGCCACGTGATACAGCGGGATACGAAGTGATTCGGGTCGAAGAGAAACTGGGTTTACATGCCTCAGATACTTGCCAGATTGCGCTGACTGATGTGCGTATTCATCAAAGCCTGATGTTGGGTGCGGAAGGTGAGGGGCTGAAAATTGCCCTTGCCAATCTGGAAGGCGGACGTATCGGCATTGCGGCACAGGCGGTGGGTTTGGCACGTGCAGCACTGGAAGAAGCCACGCGCTACGCCAAAGAGCGTCTGACCTTTGGCAAACCAATTTTTGAGCATCAGGCACTCGCTTTCCGTCTGGCCAGTATGGCGACCGAGATCGAAGCAGCACGACAATTGGTGCATTATGCTGCACGTCTTAAAGAAGCAGGGCAACCTTGTTTGAATGAGGCTTCCATGGCCAAGCTATTTGCTTCGGAAATGACCGAACGTGTCTGTTCGGCCGCGCTACAGGTGTTTGGTGGCTATGGCTATCTGAAAGATTTCCCGATTGAACGGATCTATCGAGATGCCCGAATTTGCCAGATTTATGAAGGCACTAGCGATATTCAACGCTTAGTGATCGCACGTAGCTTATAACAATATAACAAGGAATCCATGATGCAGTGGCAAACCATCTTATTCGAAAAACGCAATGGCGTGGGATTGATTACCCTGAATCGTCCCCAAGCTCTCAATGCCTTAAATACTGAGTTGATCAGTGAAGTTAATCAGGCTTTAGATGAATTAGAAAAAGATCGCGAGATTGGCTGTATGGTGTTGGCAGGTTCAGAAAAAGCCTTTGCTGCAGGGGCTGATATTAAGGAAATGGCCGAGCTCAACTTTCCCGATATTTATTTTGATGATTTTTTTCATCTGGCCGATCGTATTGCGCAACGCCGTAAACCGTTGATTGCTGCAGTCAGTGGTTATGCATTGGGTGGCGGCTGTGAGTTGGCATTGATGTGCGACTTTATCTATTGTGCGGACAATGCCAAGTTCGGTTTGCCTGAAATTACCTTGGGGGTGATTCCCGGGATTGGCGGTACACAGCGTTTAACCCATGCGATTGGCAAAGCCAAAGCCATGGAAATGTGCCTCACTGCACGGCAAATGAGTGCGGTTGAAGCCGAGCAAAGTGGTTTGGTCGCACGGGTGTTTGATAAACACGAATTATTGCAACAGACCTTGCAAGCCGCAGAAAGCATTGCTGCGCGCTCTTTAACCGCCAATATGATGCTGAAAGAAAGCATTAATCGTGCCTTTGAAGTCAATTTGACCGAAGGCTTACGTTTTGAACGACGTATGTTTCACTCCATTTTTGCCACATCCGATCAGAAAGAAGGCATGCAGGCCTTTGTGGAAAAACGTCAGGCCAAATTTAATCATCGATAAGAGATCAATAAAATGAATATCGAACAGCAGTTAATGATTGAGCAAAAAGGTGGTCTTGGCCTGATGAGCTTAGATCGTGTCAAACATTTAAATGCACTGTCTCTCGAGATGATTGAGGGCATTTGTAATCAACTGGAATTGTGGCGCGATGATGCGTCGATTCAAGCGGTTTTGATTAAGTCGAATAGCCCCAAAGCCTTCTGTGCAGGTGGCGATATTCGCTATCTGTATGACAGTTATAAAAATGATACGGCTGATTATACGGGCTATTTTAGCGCCGAATATAAAATGCTGAACCTGCTGCGTGAATATGAAAAACCTATCGTTGTTGTGCTGGATGGTTATGTACTGGGCGGTGGTTTTGGTTTGGCACAAGCCTGTCATATTGTGGTGAGCAGTGAAAAATCTCGATTTGCCATGCCTGAAACAGCGATTGGTTTTTTCCCAGATGTTGGTGCCACCCATTTCCTGTCTCGACTGGATGACATCGGCGTGTATCTGGCGCTTACAGGCGAGCAGATCAGCAGCAGTGATGCGCTTTATTTGGACTTGATTGACTACCATGTGCCGAGTGACAAATTAGAGGCTTTGCAACAGGCACTGATCAATGAGCCGAATTTAAGCAAACAGAATATTGAGCATATTGTCGCTTGCTTTATTACCCGACCGGCTGAAAGTGAACTGAAACCGTTGGCAGATGGCATACGCAAGCATTTCGGTTTTCAGCATGTGGATGAAATTGAACATAGTCTGGCACAAGAACAGGATGAACAGTTGCGACCTTGGGCAGAAAAAATGCTCGGCATCTTGCAGCAGCGGTCATCTATTGCCAAACAAACCAGTTTAAAGCTGCAACATTTAGGCCGTGGCCTGTCTTTAGCACAATGTATGCAACTGGAACGGGATCTACAAGATATCTGGTTTGATCATGGCGATTTTATTGAAGGGGTACGTGCCCTGATTGTAGACAAAGACAAACAGCCGCAATGGCAACAACGGAATCTAGAGCTGGAACAGATTCTGGAAAAACTCAGCTAAATCCAATCATGCATATTGACTTATCTAAGGAGGATTAAACCGTCTGAAATGCGGATGATCAGGACTGATGGTCCGCAAAGAATATAAAACAAGAAAATCCAAGAAAGGAACATGATGATGCAAACAATACATGGAAACGGTTCATCTGCTAAAAAGTCATCTCATCGCTTGGCGGGTATCTCAAGTATGGTGGGCACTACGATTGAGTGGTATGACTTTTTTATCTACGGTGCTGCGGCAGCTTTAATTTTTAATAAATTGTTTTTCCCTAACCTTGATCCGTTAACGGGTGTGCTTGCCGCATTTGCCACCTATGCGGTGGGATTTATCGGTCGACCGTTGGGCGGTTTGGTGTTTGGGCATTTTGGTGACAAGATCGGGCGAAAATCGATGTTGCTGCTAACCCTGATGCTGATGGGGATTCCCACCGTCCTGATTGGTCTGTTACCGACCTATGAATCAATCGGTTACTGGGCTGCCATCTGTTTGGTGATCTTGCGCTTTGTGCAAGGTATGGCGATGGGAGGCGAGTGGGGCGGTGCCATACTGATGGCGGTGGAACATGCGCCAGAAGGTAAAAAGGGGTTTTGGGGCAGTCTGCCTCAAGCCAGTACTGGCGGTGGCTTAATGCTGGCTTCGATTGCATTGGGATTGGTATCTTTATTGCCTGAGCAGGCTTTGTTTAGTTGGGGTTGGCGGATTCCGTTCCTTGCCAGTATCGTGTTACTGGCAGTCGGTTGGTATATTCGGGTTAAAGTGCCTGAGTCGCCCGATTTTGAAAAAGTGAAGCAGCAAGCAGACAAAGTTAAAGTCCCTGCTTTACAGGTCTTTAAAAAGCATCCAAAGCAACTGATCAGCATTATTGTGGCGCGCGCGGCTGAAAATGCCTGGTTTTATATTGCTTCGACCTTTACTTTGGCCTACACCACCACACAGCTCGGGATTGCCAGACAAGAGATCCTCTTTGCCACTATTTGTGGGGCCATTGTGATTATGTTTATGACCCCATTATGTGGACATTTGTCTGATAAAGTCGGGCAACGCAATATGTTCATGTTCGGCTTATGTGTACTGGCACTATATAGCTATCCATTTTTTAGCATGTTGAATACCAAAGACCCTGTGTTGGTCTGGACTGCAATCGTGTTGGCGATTGGCGTAGTGTTCCCGATTATGTATGCGCCACAAGCACAATTGTTTGCGCGGCAGTTCCCAGCAGAAATCCGTTATAGCGGTATCTCCATCTCGGTACAGTTGGCAGGTGTGTTGGGAGGAGGACTTGCACCACTGATTGCCACCAAACTGTTGAGTGTGGGTGACGGTAGTCCGCATTTGATTATGATATATATTGGCAGTATGGCAGTGATTGCGATTATCTCTACCACCTTTATGCCACGGGATCAGAGCGTCGGACTAGATCAACCTTATCAAAGTAAAGATCGTTTAAAGCTTGATAAGAATGCCACGGACCCTTTGTAATCGTCTTGCCGAATAGGATTTTTATCTACCCTCACCTTATATCAAGCAATCTAAAATTTATTAGGCGGCTTGATATGGGGAAAAGAAGTTGTGTAAAGAACAATGAACAAATTTAACTTTGTAGCATCTTTCTACGAATAGAAGACACCTTGATCTTTTGTCCAAGTAAATGAACCATTAAGCTCAGCATTACAATGATTGAGCCTAACCATTGCCAACCATTCAGATGTTCATCGAGTACAAGATAAGCGAAAATCATACTAATTACAGGCACCCAGAGCGAGAGAGGGCTGATTTTTGCCGCAGGATAGCGAGTTAATAAATAAATCCATAAACCATAACCAACGATTGTTGCAAAATAGGCTAGAAAAGCTGCTGCGCCGAATCCTCTCCAACTTAAAGCATACCAATCTGCAATGACTCCTTGCCAACCTGTGGTCTGGATAGCCAATAATAAAAACCAAAGGGGTGTGAGTAGGTTTCCCCAAACCACCAACCCAATTGGATGAACAGACTTCATACGTTTGACGACAATATTTCCACATGCCCAAGAGAAAGCTGAACATAGAACCAAGAGCAAACCGAGCAAAGGGACATGGCTATGTTGTTGTCCTAAAGCAATCAATCCTAAGCCGAATGACGCTATCACGATAGCCAACCACTGATTCCAAGACGCCTGCTCTTTGAGAAAAAAAGTAGCGATGATGACAGTAAAGAAGGCTTGGGATTGCACCACTAAAGCCACCAACCCTGTAGGCATGCCCGTAGCAATTGCACTAAACATAAATGCAAATTGGGAAAAGTTACTGATCAGCCCATAAAGCAGAAGCCATTTCCAACCGACTTGCGGAATGCGAATAAGAAACAAGGCTGGCAATAACACTAATATATAGCGTAGGCATCCAAGCATCATCGGGCTGATTTCACTTATACCAACTTTCATGAAATAAAAGTTAATACCCCAGATGAACACCACTGCCAAAGCAGCGAGCTTATCTTTTAGTAACATAAAGAATTCCTGATCAAGACGACCTACGATGAAGCAGGTCGTTGAGAGACAGCGAGCTTAGATTTTGTGATTTTTTGTGGTGATGAACGTATCTAATTGGGGATAACGATGACGTAGCTTGAGTAGTTCAAAGTAGTCACGAATCATAAAGATACAGAACATCATTACAGCACTTGCGATCCCGAACCAAAAGGCTTTCTGTAGGTTTGGTAAAAATGCCATGGCAGCAAAAATACATAACATACCGATGATCGCAAGGTAGCTGAGATAAGGAAAACACCACATCCGAACTTTCAAGCGTTCAGGCGCGACGCGTTCTAAATGACGGCGTAAACGAATTTGAGAAAAGGCAATAATGATATAAACAAATAGCGCGACGGTTCCATACGATTCAACGAGAAAAGGAAATACGCCGTCTGGAGAAAAGTAGGAGGCTAAGATCGAAAAATAACCAAATAGAGTGCTAAATAAAATGGCACGGATAGGAACTCCATTTTTTGACAGCTTGGTTAGGCTACGAGGCGCATCCCCATTTTTTGTTAAAGCAAATAACATACGGCTTGCGGCATAAACGCCAGAGTTTAGACAGCTGAGCACCGCAACTAAAATCACGCCGTTCATAATGTCCGCAACATAGGGAATATTTAATATCTGTAAGGCACTGACATAAGGTGTTGCAATCGCAGTGCTATTCCAAGGGACAATACAAACCACGAGGAAAATAGAACAAACATAGAAGATCAAAACCCGTGTGATAACAGATTGAGTCGCTTTCGCAACGGATTCTTCGGGATTCTTGGTTTCGGCCGCTGCAATGGTGACAATCTCTGCGCCAAAATAGAACGCTGTTGCAGCTACAGCGCCTGATAAGACAGGCCCCCAGCCGTTTGGCATAAAACCGCCATGTTTGAAGAGCTCTCCAAATCCTGAAGCTTGATGATTTGGCCACCAGCCGAATAAGTAAATAGAACACAAGAAAATAAAGACTGTAATCGCAGCAACTTTAATTGAGGAAAACCAGAATTCAAACTCACCAAAAGAGCGAACAGAAAACAGATTGGTGGCTGTCAGTAAGATCAACAGAACTAGACTGACAATCCATTGAGGTAAATCAGGCATCCAATACGCAAGCAGTTTTGCACCGACGATGGCTTCAAGCGCGATTACAATCACCCAAAAATACCAATACATCCACCCCGTCATAAAGCCAGCCAATCGAGATAAAAATGGAGAGTCTTTAAAGGCATAACGGGCATAAGCATAAAAAGACCCTGTAACGGGAGAAGCGGTTGCTAGCTCACCAAGCATTCTCATGACCAGAATGATCAAAATACCTGTGATCAAAAATGACAAAATAGCTGCTGGGCCAGCAGCTTGAATGACAACTGAACTCCCCACGAATAAGCCCATACCAATCACACCACCGAGAGCCATCATTTGTACATGCCGAGGCTTCAATGTGCTTTTTAAATCTTGATTAGAATTTGAATCATACATAACTGCATATCCCTCATAATTTTTTATATCGTGACTGTTCGCCTGATTGCGAAATAGCACTCAAAGCATCTCGTCCTTTAAGTAATACCAGCGATATAACAAGGCTTGACCCAGTCGTCTAAAGGGACGAAATAAATGTGATGGTAGTGGTGATTGGTAAATAGGTAATTCGAATTGAGGACGTTGAATACCCATGATTCGCTCTGCCAAACGATGACCTGCCATTGCTGAAAATGAGACACCATTACCACCATAACCGATGGCGTAATAAATGGTTTCATCAGGATTTGGTTGTACGATCCGAGGCATCATGTCATGGCTGACATCAACCCACCCCCACCAAGAATATGCAATCGGTATACCACGTAAGCTAGGAAATTTACGGTAAAGACCCTCCTTTAATCTTTCAAGGTGTGCAGGATTGTTGGCATCAGCACCCGTAAGCGCACTTCTGCTGCCACATTGTACTGAACCATCTGGGAGTAAGCGGTAGTAGTGTCTTAAGGTGCGTGTATCCGTAATAAAAGTTGTACTGTTTAATCCAGCCTGTTTGAGTTCTTGTGTTGTTAAAGGTCGAGTCACGATCGAATTAGATAAAATCGGCATGATTTTGCCAGACAAACTTGGGTGTAAACCATTCGGTGTATATCCACCTGTCGCAACAGCAACACGTTTTGCTTTGACGATGCCATATGGCGTCTGTAAGTAATGGATACCGTTGCGTGTTTCCCAATTGAGCACAGGCGTCGATGTATGTACTTTTGCACCTGCTGCACGGGCACGCTTTAAATAACCAAAAGCTAATTTTAATGGGTGTACACCAACACCCTCAGGTTCGAATAATGCCCCCGCAGCCTCTTGATCTGCTACGAATTCTTCATGGAGCTGCTCTCGACCCAATATTCGTGTTTGATATCCGAAGGCCTCACGCATGACTTTGCCCTCATTTTCAAGAAAGGCCATTTTCTTTGCACGATGAGCAATATATAAATGCCCACCATCTTGTGCATCACAGTCAATACCACTCACGAGTTCCTTGAAATAATCAAAACCCTCTCTGATTTCAGCGTCGAGACGTTTTGCAGTATCTAGTCCCCATTTATCAATCCATTGTGAGCGATAGAGGCGACCAGACGCATTTTGTCCTTGACCACCATTACGGCTAGTACACCCCCATGCGGTACGATTGGCTTCTAGTACCAAGGGCGCAGTTCCAAATTTTTCAGCTAAGGTGAGCGCAGTAGAAAGACCAGTAAAACCACCACCAATGATCACAATATCTGCATCGATGTCACCTAGAAGCGGACCGTCATCTTCTGGTGGAGTGCCAGCAGTTGCAACCCAATAGGTGGGGGCATATTGTTCATTACCTTTTAATCCTTGATCGATTAAAGGATCAAACTTTGTATTGTACGTATTGAATACATTTTGAATGGGAGGGATGTGCTGATCCGAATCGCCAATCAAATGCTGTATCGATTGATTCATAGACAAGCTCCTTTATGCAGCGACCTGTACGGGCCGATTTTTACGGAATGCATTTTTAATTAGGATTTTTCCATCTTTGAAGGTAAAGACATCGACCATGTTGGCTTCAATATGTCCACCATCTGGTGCAGTTGCAGTAAAAGTCGTTTCTGAAATACCAAATTGCGCATCTTCACTTAACCAGTGTTTAGCATTCAGCCATTGGGCATCAGGGAAAGATTGAAAGGTATTTTCAAATGCTTGTCGGACCGCATCAAAGCCTTGAATGCGAGTACCAAATACATCACTGCCTGCAACCGTTTCAAAGCAACAGTCGTGATGCATACAGGCCATTAAGGCTTCAACATCATGTTTGTTCCAGGCAGCAGAAAACTCGGTAATGAGTTGTAGAAGTGCAGTTGGATTCATTAGATAGCTCCAAATATTTAAAGATCTCGGCTGATGATTGGACTGTACGTAAATCATTGTGTTCGACGTAGTACCAGAACTGAGGTTTTGATGGAGCCAGATATTTTTTGGTTTAATTTATTGTTTTATATTGATTAATTATAAATTTTAATTATGGAATGTGTTTTGCTTAGTTTTTAATGATGCCAGATTAAAAGAAATGCAGCTTTTCTATCTCTAAAAAGCACCACTTTAAGGATGATGGCTTCAAATTAGCTCATAAATTGCACTAACAAAAAGGACAAACGAGTGACAAATTCACTAGCACCACAGATATGGGAAGCTTTGTTTGCTGATACTGCAAATAGTGGTCTAAATTTGCAAGGCCGAATTTGTCGGATGATGTTTACCGCTTTGGTTCAGGGATATCTAAAACCGGGAATGGCTGTTCCATCCACTCGATACTTAGCGACTCAACTCGGGCTTGGGCGTAATACGGTCACCATTGCGTATCAACAATTGGTGACTGAGCGTATCTTAGAATCTAGGCAAAGAAGTGCTCACTTCGTGCACCCTAGTTTCCAGATGGATCGTAGTGAAAGTAAAACAGTCACAACAACATCCAAAGCAACTTCGTGGAATTCTCGTTTTCAGCTTCGTCCATCTACGCAAAGACATCTTACTAAGCCGATTGACTGGATGGATTATGCTTATCCATTTATATATGGACAGCCTGATGTGGAAACTTTTCCGGTCTCGGCATGGCGTGAGTGTGCGGTTAAAGCTTTATCGGCAAAAGATGCCTCTATTTGGGCAAGGGATATGACACAACAAGGAGATGATCTATACCTTATTAATGCGATACGACAGCATATCTTACCAACACGAGGAATTCTGGCTCGAGAAAATGAAATTCTCCTGACGGTCGGAAGCCAGCATGCATTGTATATGTTGGCACGGTTACTCATGCATGGAGAGCAAGTCGTTGGGGTTGAAAATCCAGGCTATCCAGACGCTCGTAATATTTTTAGACTGCACACATCACATATCGTTCCGCTTGACGTTGATCTTGAGGGGGTAACCTTAACTCAAGCTATCGATTGTGATTATATTTACGTGACGCCTGGAAGGCAGTGCCCTACGGGTGTCACATTGTCTCCTTCTCGCCGTAATAAGCTTCTGCAATTGGCTGAACAGCAGGATAGCATCATTATTGAGGATGAATATGATGCGCAAATCCTGGTTCAAAATACGACAATTCCTGCATTAAAAAGCTTAGATCGACATGGCAGAGTGGTGTACATCGGGAGTTTATCTAAGCCATTAGCACCTGGGCTAAGGCTTGGCTACATTGTTGCTGCACCCGAGTTAATCGTTGAATTACGTCATTTACGTCGTTTGATGTTACGACATCCGAATGTATTTAACCAACGCGTCTTCGCTTTTTTTATAGACCAAGGTTATTACCATGCAATGTTAAGGCGGCAGTTTCAATTACATCAGCACCGAGGGGCAGAGTTGATGCATGCACTGCAGCAATACTGCCCTACATGGAGACCTTATTCTTTAAATGGGGGAGCTGCATGCTGGATTGACACGCAAAGTGATATGGATTGTGCTCTGTTAGCGAAATATGCGGCGAATGTTGGTGTGCTGATAGAAGCAGGACAGCCGTTTTTCTTTGCTGAAAATCAGCATCAACATTTTTTAAGGTTGGGAATTGGCTCAATACCAGCTCATCAGATTAATGCAGGAGTTTACAATTTATCTCAAGCTGTCCTTGACTATCAAAAATATAATCCAGCTTCTCTTTGAAATAACAACAGAGGTGTTCTATGGATATTTTTCATTTATGACGTCTTAACCCATATCTAATCTTTTGAAGGATTTAAAAGGTTCCACGTGGAGCATTCAATTTTAGTGATTGTTTGAGTGATTCATTATTAATCTTGGCTCTAAATTGTATTTATGCCCATTTATTGACATCAAGATGCGCTAGTATTCTGAATGACGTTACCCAGAAAATTAATAGACATTCGGCGTTAGCGGCGAAGACGTACAGGTTTTAGGGCATCGCAATGTGATATACATCTAGATGCTGGATTTAAAGCGTGGGTAGAGGCGAATAAACCCGTGATTTAAAATAAGGTATGAAGTAAAACACAAGAAAAAAGCCCTAATCTTTCGACTAGGGCTTTTTTGAATCTGGAGCGGGAAAGGAGACTCGAACTCCCGACCCCAACCTTGGCAAGGTTATGCTCTACCAACTGAGCTATTCCCGCTTATTGAGCAGTTTTTACGAAAACTTACACTAAAAAATTTGAGCGGGAAAGGAGACTCGAACTCCCGACCCCAACCTTGGCAAGGTTATGCTCTACCAACTGAGCTATTCCCGCATGCCGTGTATAATACATTATGCAAAAATAGGGTCAATAATTTTATGCAAAGAAATTGATTATTTGCATAAAATTAAAGCACTTTCATGCAAAAAGAGCAGGATATAGCAAATTTTTGTACAAAAGTTTCCCTCAGATTGCGCTCATGTATACTAATGAGCTATCTCAATCTGACCTTACAGAGTGACCGATGAACTTAGAACAACAGTTGATTGAACGTTTAAACACGCTTGCACCCAGCCATCTTGAAGTAATCAATGAGTCGGCAGGACATGGCGGTTATTTTCCTGGTAAAGAGTCACACTTTAAAGTGATTGTGGTCAGTGAAGAATTCCAAGGCCTACGTCTGGTACAGCGTCATCAAAAAATTTATGCGGTTGCTGCTGAGTTAATGAGCCCGGGCCGCATCCACGCGCTAGCGATTCATGCCTATGTGCCGAGTGAGTGGCAGGGTGAGGCACCTGCCAGTCCGGAATGCGCACATGCACCCAAAGGTTAACAATCGATGATGGACATTCATTTACTTACTAAAATTGTGCATATCTCAGCAGTGAGCTTATTGATCATTGCTTTTGTATTACGTGCTTCGACTTTATTTGTAGGTGTGCAGGATCAGCAACCCAATGCGAAAGCCCGTAAAGGTCTGGTTGGTTTACAACATTTGTCTTTGACCTTGATTATTGTGACGGGTGCAATCTTGCTCAGCATGAACAATTTTGAAGTACAGCCTTGGTTCTATGCCAAAGTGATTTTGTTCTTTGTGTTCTGGTCTTCATTGATCAAAACCTACAAGCAGGACAGCAGCATTTTATTGGTACAACGTCGCGCAGGTTTATTAATCGGAACGGTTGCTCTGGTCGGTATTTTAGGCCTTGTCATGATTCAGCCGGTTTTTACCTGATTGTTTGACACATTGTGTAAGTAATAGTTATAGCGCTAGGTTAAACTGCATGCAGTTTACAAAAATATTTAGAGGGAAATTATGTTAACGCGTGTGGTGTTTAACCAGAAAGGCGGTGTGGGGAAATCAAGTATTACCGTGAATTTAGCGGCCATTAGTGCGCAGCAAGGTTTAAGAACCTTGGTGATTGATCTGGACCCGCAAGCAAATTCAAGCCAGTATCTTTTGGGTGAAGATGCAACCTATTCTGCCGATAAAGCCGCATTAGAGCCAAACATCGAAAATTTCTTCGAGGATATTTTAGGCAGTACGCAGCAAAAAGGACTGCTTGGCAATGCTATTGGCTCCATTCTGAAAGCACCGCGCGGTAAAGGTTTGGACAGTTATGTGCATCGTACTACTTTTGATAATCTGGATGTGATTCCTGCCAGTCCAAGTTTGGGGGCTCTTGAACATGCACTGGAAAGCAAGCATAAAATCTATAAATTGCGTGACTCGATCCAATCCTTGAGTGCACGTTATGACCGGATTTTTATTGATACACCCCCTGCATTTAATTTCTTTACTTTATCTGCTTTGATCTCTGCGGATCGGGTATTAATTCCATTCGATTGTGATGTGTTCTCAAAACGTGCGTTACAAACTTTGATTGAAAATGTGCTCGAAACCCAAGATGATCATAATGATCGCTTGGAGATTGAAGGAATTGTGGTCAATCAGTTCCAATCTCAGGCAAAACTACCCCGTGAAGTGGTTCAACAACTCAAAGATGAAGGTTTACCAGTGCTAGAGAGCATGTTACCCCCCTCGATCTTGATGAAAGAATCACATCAAAAGAATTTACCCTTGATTCATTTGGCATCTGACCATAAATTGACCGTCGCTTATGTGACCCTGTTCAATGAGATTGAATCAAAGAAATAAATAAGAGAATCTTATGAAACGCTTATATTGGATGCCTGTTTTGGCAGCGAGTCTGTTATTGGGTGCATGTGCATCAACGGTTAAACCCGCTTATGTGTCGCCTACACAATATCAAGCATTGAATTGCCAACAGTTACAAGCAGAATACAACCGTATTCAGCTTTATATTGAAAATGGTGTACAAACGCCAAAACGTACAGGTATGGGCGTTGGTGTTGGGCTTGGTGGGGGCTGGGGCAGAGGGGTTGGGGCTTTGGCCCATCGATCTCACTCAATATGGGACAGTCAATGAATACCAAGAACACTGAGTTGGCCAATGTACTGGGTCAACAAGATGCGATTGTACAGGCAGCAAAATTTAAAGGCTGCCCGATTATTGTCAAACAACGTCCAAAATCATAGATTTTGACAACTGACCGTCATCTGTCAGGATGATGGTCAGCAACTAAATTATGGCAAAATGTTTCGTAAAATAATAAAAAAATTCAATATATTAAAAAATTATATCCACTAAATCATTGATTTTTCCCTTGCCTGCATCTCGCTCAAATTTGTATTTTTGCCCTAAATTCGTTTAAGGTGGCGCCCATGTCTAGTTGTTCGGTATATCTATGATTGAGAGTTGGTTTTTTGTTTTGGCGATGTTGGCGGTGTTATTGATACCTGGTCCAACCAATGCTTTGCTTGCCAGTGCAACACACCAACACGGTGTTCCTAAAACCATCACGTTTATTCCAATTGAGTGGTTGGGCTATCTCTACGGGATTAGTTTATGGGCGCTATTCATTCATTTATTTGATCCGATCTGGCCTGCGATTGGCGCGATTTTACATACGCTCAGTTTACTCTACGTATTGTGGATGGCTTTTCATCTCTGGAAAGGTTCACATCTACAAAAGCACGATCAGCATCATCAGCAAATTCGTAAAAGACAGCTATTCTTATCGACTTTAAAAAATCCAAAAACAGTACTGCTGGCTTCAGGGGTTTTTCCGAGTGAAACGTGGAATTCGATTGAGCAAGCTGCTTTGGTTTTTGCCATTTTTAGTCTTATTCTGATCCCGGTTAGTATTTTCTGGATGTTATTTGGACGTGCATTGCTGGCGGGAAGTTTGATTGGAATTAAAGCCGACCATTTGTATAAAGGGTCGGCCATGCTATTACTGATTTGTATGCTGCCTATGATCTTACGTTTCTTTTAACAGAACGCTCGACTTATTGGGCTTTCGTGCCCTTCATTTTCTGGCGGATAAAGCCAATCACGCCTGGTAAGATACTGATAATAATAATACCGAAAATCAGATGGGTGAAATTATCTTTCACGATTGGCATATTACCAAATAAATAACCAAGCGTGATGAAGGAGGCGATCCAGCAGAATGCACCAACGACATTATAGCTAAGGAAGTACTTATAATTCATACTACCTGCACCCGCAACAAATGGGGCAAAAGTACGTGCAAATGGAACAAAGCGCGCGAAGATAATGGTCTTACCTCCATGGCGTTCAAAGAATTGCTGGGTTTTAATAAGATGTTGTTTATTAATAAAACGCGAGTTAATTTCGAACACACGTGGCCCGATATAACGCCCAATATGATAGTTTAAGGTATCACCCAGTACCGCAGCAAGAAAGAGTAAAATACCCAATATCCATGGATCCATTGCACCTGTTGAAGCAGCCAATGCACCTGCAGCAAATAATAAACTATCGCCAGGTAAGAAAGGCATTACTACCAAACCGGTTTCAACAAAAATAATCAGGAATAAAATGGCATAAATCCATACACCATAATTGGTAATAAATTCTAAAAGATGTTCGTCAACGTGCAGAATAAAATCAATCAGTTCCATGAAGGTGTTAACACTATGAATGTGGACTAAATCCTAGCAGTGCATCTGTAGAAAGTCAGTATAAAAAGCAAATTAATTGGTAACTTTTCAGCACATATTCAGAGGAGATTGACGCGAGAAAAATAGTGTTATTGTTGCAAAATAGGAACGATATGTTAACTAAATAGGACTTTATTGCAAAATTAAAGATGCATAAACTTGCTAACATGTTAAAAAACGAACAGTGTGGAAATTGATTATGTTTAATCCAAATGTTGTTGTAAAAAATATCGTAACACAGTCTGGTGTGGCTAATGTCGTAACTTTGATTGCGCGTTTGTTGTTGGCTTATATTTTTCTTGTTGCTGGATGGGGCAAGATCGTGGGCTATGCAGGCACGGCTGGTTATATGGAATCAATGGGTGTTCCAGGCGCGTTGTTACCCCTAGTAATCTTGGTTGAGTTTGGTGGTGGTTTAGCCTTATTGTTTGGTTTCCAAACACGTTTTGCATCTTTAGGCTTAGGTATTTTTAGTATTATCACCGCCTTTATCTTCCATGGTGGTGCAGAGGATGCCATTAACTTTATGAAAAACTTTGCCATGGCAGGTGGTTTCTTCATGTTAATGCTTTATGGTGCAGGTCGTATTAGTCTTGATCATTTGATTGAAAAATAAACTATAGGCCGCTATTAATGCCCCACTGTGAATAGTGGGGCTAAATTTTGCCGATCGTATTTGCTTGCTTACAAACAAAAGCCGACATCTGTGCTTATTTCTGTTTAGATCATAATTGGTGAAAACAAATAGGACATGATAATGAAAAAAGTGCTTTTGGGTTGCGGGATCGTAGTGTTCACTGGTCTTTCGACGCTGACATGGGCGGGTAAGGATGATCATGTATTGCTACAGGAAGCGACAAAGAATATGGTGACCGTGAGCCAAGTGGCGAAATTGGCAGATGAAACGGGTGTCACGCTGACAGGCCAGATCACAAAGCATCTGCAAAGTGATCATTATGAATTTAAAGATCGGAGTGGTACGATCAGTGTAGAAATTGATGATGATCTTTGGCGTCAGGCAGGGCTAAAAGTCGGTGATCATGTGCGTTTGGTGGGTGAGGTAGATACCCATCGTTATAAAGCAACCGATATTGAAGTGATTAAAATTGAAAAATATACATCTCGATAAAAGCATAAAAAAGGAAGCAGATGCTTCCTTTTTTATCACTCAGATGTTTAGAGCATAAAATGAATCTGCATTTCCCCAACGAGGAAACCCAACACCGCACCAACAATAATCAGTGACCATTCATCTTCTTTGAAGGCAGGGCGTAACATCCCTTCAAACTCTTCCGGGCTGAGTTTCTGCATACGTTCAACCAGTGTATTGCGCACATTCATGGCATCTTCAGCATAAGACTCAACATAGCGCATGGTATCTGGAAGCTGTTTCAGAATACGCTCTGCGACTTCGGCTTTCAGGTTCTGATATTTCTCGCCGCCAATGGCATAGACCACCAATGGACGCACAATACCTGCCTGTAAGTCAATTTCTTGTTTTACCTGGCGGCTGACCAATTCAATGACTTTGTCCGAATGTGTGCCTGAAAACAATTCTTCCATCATATTGCGTGAAGTCAGTAATTGTTTGGAAATCAATGCAGCATAGTCGGCAGCAACTTCATTCTGACGTTTGATGAACAAACCCTGCCAAGTGTAGCCCATGATCTTTTTTGGGTATAACGGGCGGAACATCATTTGTAAGGCCATCCAGTCGCTAAAGAAGCCGACAAAGCCACCGAACATTGGCAGCATCCATGGATATTTACCTTGAGTCACGATCCAGCACAGCATTTGCACTACACCAATCGCAAAACCAAACACGAAACCGACGTTACTAAAGAATTTGAATTCCTGTTTGCCAACTTTCTTAAAGATTTCATTGAGCAGGCGTTTGTCTTTGAGCAGATTGTTGATCACCATATGTTTGATATCAAAGTACTTGGCAACATCCTTCTGTACTTCACTCATGATATGTTCAACAATTTCTGGCGCTTTGGCCTGAACACGTTTAATTAGTTTCTGTCGTGCAAACTCCGGCATACCTTCCCATAAGCCAGGTTGGTATTGCTGTGCCACTTCGCGGGTAATGTCCTCAGCGGCTGCCATTAATGGTTTTTCAATTTCTTGGGCAATCCGTTTGGGGTCGAGTCGGGCAAAAATTTCTTCGGGTTTGATCAGCTTGGAGGTCATCAACTCCACAGCCGTGGTGGCCATCTTCTCTGCTTTACGGGGAACAATCCCTTGCCATCCGAGTGGAAGACCAAATAAGCGCAATCCTTTAAATTCAAGTGGTGAAAACATCATTTGAATGGCAATGACTTTGGTTACATAACCAATAAAGCCACTGATAAAAGGGATTGAAATATACAACCAGAAATTCTGTTGAAAATCCGCAATCATTTCTTGAAACATTATTTTATTGGTCCTTCAAGTCCTAATTGTTGCTCGTGGTCGGGCAAGCGTTAGATGATAGTAAAATATTTTAGGGCATTGACGATAAGCCAAGGCCTTTAGAGTTGTAGTTGCCTTTTGATTTATTCCTTTGGGTGAGGACATAGCATCGTATAAAAGGCAACGATGTAGCCGAGAGCATACCTTTCCTTGGTAATACCTTTTCGATTCGTCATCTTAGCACCAATTTTTGCTTTGTGTTGAGCAGAATGGGCAAGAATTGTTGATTGAACGCTCCTTATTTTGTGCTTGACTTGAGAATTTTAGTTTAAATATCAGTGCCCATTGACATGCCTAAGGAAAAAACGAGATAGATGATGAATTGCGATGCGCCAAAGCGTGAAAAATGTTAGAATATGGCGCTTAATTCATTTGCCTTTATGATGAACCATGACGACCAATACTCAAATTACTGAAGATCGTATCCTTATTTTGGATTTCGGCTCTCAATATAGCCAGCTGATTGCACGTCGTGTACGTGAAGCGGGTGTCTATTCTGAAATGTATGCATTCGATATGTCTGAAGAAGACATTCGTGCGTTTAATCCGAACGGGATTATTTTGTCAGGTGGACCTGAGAGCGTACATGAAGAAGGAAGCCCACGCGCGCCGCAAGTTGTATTTGAATTAGGCGTACCAGTTTTGGGTATCTGTTATGGCTTACAAACCATGTCTGAACAGCTTGGCGGTAAAGTAGAGCCGGGTACAGTACATGAGTTTGGTTATGCAGAAGTTGATATTCTAGTTCGTGATAAATTGATTGGTCACTTGCAAGACCGTGAAAACCAGTTACATGTGTGGATGAGTCATGGCGATAAAGTCAGTGCGATTCCAGAAGGTTTCCAAGTCACAGCAAGCACACCAAGCTGCCCATTCGCTGCAGTAAGTGATGAAGCACGTCGTTTCTATGGTGTTCAGTTCCACCCAGAAGTAACGCACACGGCCAAAGGTGCTGAATTACTGTCGAATTTCGTCCATCAGATTTGTGGTTGCCGTGGTCTGTGGACCCCTGAGCACATCATTGACCTGCGTGTAGAACAGTTGCGTGAGCAAATTGGTGATGAAAAAGTTCTGTTAGGTTTGTCGGGTGGTGTGGACTCATCTGTAGTCGCAGCATTATTGCATAAAGCCATTGGTGATCAGTTAACTTGCGTATTTGTAGACAATGGTTTACTTCGTTTAAACGAAGGTGATCAAGTGATGCAAATGTTTGCAGAAAACATGGGTATCCGTGTAATTCGTGCTGATGCTGAACAACGCTTTTTGTCTGCATTGGCAGGCGAAGTTGATCCTGAGAAAAAACGTAAAATCATTGGTCGTGAGTTTATTGAAGTTTTTGCAGAAGAAGCGCGTAAACTTGATGGCGTGAAATTCTTGGCGCAAGGGACGATTTATCCAGACGTGATCGAATCTGCAGCAAGCAAACAAGGTAAGGCACACGTGATTAAATCACACCACAACGTGGGTGGTTTACCTGATGATTTGGAGTTTGAATTGGTTGAGCCATTACGTGACTTGTTTAAAGACGAAGTACGTAAATTAGGTACAACCATTGGCTTGCCACATAGCATGATTTACCGTCATCCATTCCCAGGTCCAGGTTTAGGCGTGCGTATATTGGGTGAAGTGAAAAAAGAATATGCAGATATTCTTCGTCTTGCTGATGACATCTTCATGCAAGAACTACGTGACAGCGGTTGGTACGACAAAACTGCACAAGCATTTGCGGTATTCCAACCGGTAAAATCAGTAGGTGTGGTGGGTGATGGTCGCCGTTATGCATGGGTGATCGCACTTCGTGCAGTTGAAACTGTTGACTTTATGACCGCTCGTTTTGCGCACTTACCGTATGACTTGGTTGATAAAATCTCAACCCGTATCATGAATGAAATTAAAGATGTTTCACGGGTTGTTTATGACGTGTCATCGAAACCGCCCGCAACGATCGAGTGGGAATAAGAAAAAGGGCAGGATGAAAATCCTGCCTTTTTTTATGATTGATCAAGAGGTGAAGCATGTTGGAGACCTTGCAATTAGACCAGTTACAAACAGCTTTACAGCAGCTTTTAGGTGAATCACTCTTTGCTATTTATCTTTATGGTTCGGCCATCGATGGCGGTCTAGGTCCAGAAAGCGATCTGGATATTTTGGTTGTCGTCAACCAAGTACTAACACTCCAGCAAAGAAAGCTACTGGCAGAAACCTTATTACACATTTCTCATCCGATCGGTCGTGCGCAACGAGCACTTGAAGTCACCATCGTACTCAAACAGCAGATTCTTTCAGGAAGTTACCCGCTCAGCTACGAGCTACAATTTGGTGAATGGTTGCGTGATGAGTTAAGCCAAGGCGCTATACTCAGTACACATGCAGACCCCGATCTGAGTATTTTGCTCAAGAAAGCACAAATGCATCATCATACTTTGCTGGGGCCAAGTCTGACACAGTGGTCAACTGAAATTCCAAACCAACAGCTTTGGCAAGCGATGGCAGACACCTATCCATCGATCGTGGCGCATTGGGATGAGGATGCGGATGAACGCAACCAGATTTTGGCTTTATGCCGAATTTATTTTAGTTTGGTTATGGATGATATTGTACCGAAAGATCAGGCTGCACAATGGGTGATCCCTCAATTACAACAGCAGCATCAAATTGTTTTACAGCGTATGAGCCAAGAATATAAAGGTGAGATTGGCAAGCAGCACTGGCCAAGTGAGCATCTGACTTTGCAAGCGATTGTTGACTTTCTTAATATGAAGATCACTGCACTTTTAAAACATAAAATACATAAATAATAAACAGTAAAGGACAATACTTGGATTGTTGCATAGATAAAACTTAGTATTGCAAGAACAGGCTATTCAGGCCGTCTCGATTAGACCTAACATTTGTTCATGATAAAGCCCAGATCGGGAGTGCCTTTTGAATCAGATTGTTGAAATGCAAACGTTCATTGCCGTGGTTGATGCGGGAAGTATTACCCATGCTGCGACACGCCTAGGCATTACTAAATCAGTAGTGAGTCAGCGGATTCAGCAACTGGAACAGCGTTTGTCTGCTGCGCTGATTCATCGTGGTCGAAGTATGCTGTTAACCGAGGCTGGACAGGAGTTTTATCAGCAGTCGAGCAAGATTCTGGTGGAGTTAAGTGAGCTAGAAGAATCTATCAGCGCGCGTCATGATCATATTGGTGGTAGTTTTCGTTTATCGGTACCACAGGCATTTAATATTCAATATCTCGCCCTTTATTTGGCTGAGTTCGTGCAACTGTATCCTGAATTAAAGCTAGATATTGAGTCGAGTGATCATTTTGTCAATCTGAATAATGGTCATTATGATGCGGCGATTCGGATGGGAGAGTTAGCTGATTCCAATCTGATTAGTCAGACGGTTGCACAGAATCACCACTATATTTGTGCAAGTCCAGATTATTTAAAAGCGTATGGGATGCCTACTCACCCTAATGAGTTGTTGCGACATCGTGGATTGTTGTATTTGTCTCGAGAACCACATGGGATGTGGCAACTTCCTGTGGACGGAAAAAAGGCCTTTTTCCGAATATCTCCTTATCTACGCACAGATAGTGGTCATCAATTACTGGCGGCTGCCAAGCGTGGTTTAGGGATTGCAATTCTGCCAAGCTTTCTTGCTGCAGAAGCAATTTGCCAAAAGCAACTCAAGGTGATCTTGCCTGAGTTCTCTCCTTCGGGAGGCAATATTTCAGTGGTTTACCGCTTGTCCAATCGAGCCTCCCCTAAAATTCAAACTTTGGTTGATTTTCTATCCACAAAAATTGGTCATCCTGCGCCGTGGGATAGCCAGATTCAGAATATGTTGCGGCAGGAGTCATAAGACCTTGTTCGGAAAAAGCGAATCATAGTTTTGCTTTTTTTGGTCTAGCGAACAAAAAACATCATTTGTTAGGGTGTTTGCCTCTCTTTTAACACCGATTGATATCGGGTGATCTGAGAAGATCGATATGTTACTGAGCATTTACCCTCGCGATTTGCTGTTATCACATTTTCAACCCATGTAGCTCAAGTAACTTGCAAGTGTGGTTTAGAAACAGCGTGGGGAGATGTGTTGAATACTTAAGATTATGATATTTATCAAAATATTAATTGAATGTCTTGGTGGATTAATATTAGACAGCATCCCAATGTCGATCTTCTTTGATTTTTACTTTTAGGATATGCAGATGAATAGACTAGCTAAGAACTGGATAAATGGTGAGTGGGTAGATTCTCATCAGCATATGCAGTCAATTAATCCAGCAACATATGAAGTAATCGGACAATATGCCAATGCCACGATAGAGCAGGTGCAAAGTGCGATATGGGCCGCAAAGAAAGCATTGAAAGAAACAGATTGGAAGCGTGATCGTCGTTTACGGGCAAAAGTACTGAATGAAATGGCGGATGCTTTCGAACGTCATACCGATGAGTTGATCGAGATTCTTGCCACTGAAAATGGAAAGATTAAGCCCGAAGCCACCTTTGAAGTAACGATGGTTCCCGCTAAATTACGCTATTACGCAGCGTTGACTTTAACTGAATATGGTCGAGCATTAGAGCCAAAGCCGGGTAGTTATTCGATGGTTATACGCGAGCCGATGGGGGTGTCTGGGATTATTGTACCTTGGAATTCTCCCGTGGTTTTAATGATTCGTTCACTGGCACCTGCATTAGCCGCGGGCACCACAACAGTGATTAAGATGCCAGGTCAAACTGCACAAACCAATGCCATAATCTCCCAAATTTTTTCTGAGCTTACTTCTTTACCGCAAGGAGTGATTAATTTATTTAGTGAGTCGACAGGAGGTGGGTCGCGTTTACTGGTGGAATCACCCGATGTCCCAGTGATTAGTTTTACGGGCAGCACAGCAACAGGTAAAGCTATTTCAGCGACAGGCGCGCAGCATCTAAAACGCTTTGGTCTAGAATTGGGTGGTAAAACGCCGATGATCGTGTTTAAGGATGCCGATCTTGATCTGGTGTTACCTAAACTGGAAAAAGCCCTGACCATCTTTGCGGGGCAGTTCTGTATGACAGGTTCACGCTTACTGGTTCAGCGTGAGCTGGCAGATGAGCTGAAACGGAAACTGGCGCAGCGTTTGGAAGCCGTCAAAGTCGGCCCGGCTGCCGATCCTAGCAGTGATATGGGACCATTGATCGATAAAAATAATGTGGCACGTGTTGATGCTGTGGTTGAAAAAGCGATTGCAGAAGGAGCGAAGGTGATTGTTCGTGGTGGCCCGATTACCGAAGGTGAACTGGCCAAAGGTGCTTTCTATCGTCCCACCTTACTTGAAGTGAATGACAACAGCTTGGATATTATTCAGGAAGAAACTTTTGGGCCAGTCCTTACTTTGCAAGTGTTTGATACCGAAGCAGAAGCGATTATGCTTGCCAATGATAACCAATATGGTTTAGCGGCTTCAATTTGGAGTCGTGATGTAGATTTACCATTACGCGTTGCGACTGAAATGGAAGCGGGTACCGTGTGGATCAATGATTGGGCCGTGGTTTATGATGAGTTTGAGGAAGGTGGTTTCAAGAGTTCAGGTCTTGGGCGAATGAATGGGATGGCGGCAATGGATGACTTCATTGAATATAAGCATATTACCATTTCAACGGGTGTTTCTGGAGCGGACTAGGGATTTCGTCAAGCATTGAATGACACTACAAACAGCGCATCGATTTCGATACGCTGTTTTTATTTTAGCCTGAGTTAGAATTAGGTCGAGAACAGTTTAAAGCACACTTGTCTTAACCATTGATTACTTGGGGTTTGATGGACACGCGAATGCCAGTGTTGCTTAACGCTGAATTGTGGAAAGTGATAGGGAGGCTCTAAGGTTTTCAACCCGCCTTGAGTCATTAACACCTGCGCCAGATAATTGGGAATAGTGGCAATTACATCGGTATCTCTGACAATCAGACCGACACCCAAATAGCTGGGTAAACGCACCAGAATATTGCGGTTGACGCCGTGTTTTTGTAGCTCATGCTCCACCACATAATGTCCTCCTGTTGCCAAGATATCGACATGTAATTCCTGAGCAAACTCTAGAGCGGATAGGCTGGTTCCTGTTAGCCGAGGATGTTGTTGACTAGCCAAACACGTGTAATGCTGCTGAAACAAGGTTTGCTGATAAAAACCTGCTTCCAGTTGGGGGAGGAATCCAATGGCGAGATCAATATCTCCATTCGACATCATCGGGGCTGTCTGGCTATCAATTGGCAGAATGTCCAGACGAATTGACGGGGCATGCTGACGCATGTAATTCATCAGGCGCGGTAAAAATACCAAGTGACTGATGTCAGTCATGCTGATACGAAATTGATAGGTTGAGGTTTGTGGGTCGAACTCAATATTATAGTTTTCTACCAATTTTAGGCGGTTGAGAATTTCCACCACCATTGGATAAATTTGCTGGGCGAGTTCGGTGGGTTGCATTTTATTTTCAATTCGTACAAACAGTGGGTCACGAAAATGGGTGCGGAGTTTATTCAGTGCAATACTTAAGGTGGGTTGACCAATACCCAATTGTTCCGCGGCTTTAGAAATACTTTTATGCTGATAAATTTCAAAGAAAATTTTCAGCAATCTTGTATCCAGATCAAACATCGCACTGACCCACTGTATTGATTTTATCAATACAGCCTATTGTTTTTTGTGCATAGATTCAACACATCCTGATTGTTACATTGAGCCAACACCGAATATTGATGAAATTATCGTCATTATTATTGTGCTCCATGGGCAGAAAAAGGAATGACATATGGAACCTTTAGGCACGCTAGAAGAGCTACCCGAACGTTATCGAGAGGAGCTGAATGCGTCAAATCTGGTGCCGTTATGGCCTAATTTACGAAGCTTTATCCCACCCAATAAACCACGACCACAAACAGTTGCAACCGCTTGGTATTTTCATCAGATTAAGCCTCTGTTACTAGAAGCTGGGGAGCTAACGCCGATCGAAAAGGCAGAGCGTCGAGTGTTGGCACTCGCTAACCCAGGGCATGGTTTGGACAATATGAAGGTCAGTCCAGCCATGTATTTAGGCATGCAACTGCTGCTCCCTAAAGAGTGGGCACCTGCACATCGCCATGCACCGAATGCAGTACGTCTTATTGTTGAAGGTGAAGGGGCTTACACCACTGTTGAAGGGCAAAAATGCATTATGGAACATGGTGACATGATCCTCACCCCTTCTGGGTTATGGCATGAGCATGGACATGATGGTGACCAACCTGTGATCTGGATGGATATCCTTGATTTACCACTGGTTTACTATATGGAAGCCTCTTTTGTGGAAGAGGGCCGTCGTCAAGAAGTGGATCGGATCAATCAAGGTTCTACCCCCCAATATGCAGCAGGTATTGTACCGACCCCGCATTTTAGTCGTGAAGATGCCGCATATCCGATGATGCGTTATGCGTGGAAGGATACTAAAAAGGTCTTGGATGCCTTAGCAAAAAAAGCAGGCTATCAGGACCCGTTACAAGTGGCCTATGTCAATCCTGAAACAGGTCAAGATTGTCAACATATTCTAGGCTATTCAGCACTGTTGCTGCGTCCGAATGAAACACTATCTCTGCCTTTACGTTCCACCCCACAGGTGTTTCATGTCATTGAAGGGGGCTTAACGATCCAGATCGATCAACAGGATTTTCATTTGAGTAAAGCCGATACCGCCTGTGCACCGTGTTTTGCTGTTATTGATTTAATCAATACATCCGAACAGCCATGCTATGTCTTTATCGCAGATGAAGCTCCTTTGCAGCGTAAGTTGGGCCTGTATTCAATCCGTGAGCGAACTGCTGCACGTCCATAATTTTAATCTCAGCTGTGGTGAAAGCACATGCTGCTGAGGAGCGAGTATATGAAACTTTATAGTTTTTTTCGTAGTGGTACATCGCATCGAACCCGCATTGCTCTGAATTTAAAGGGTTTGGATTATGAGATAAGTTATGTCTCACTGGCTAAAAATGAGCATCAACAGCTGGACTTTAAGAGATTGAATCCACAGGGTTTTGTCCCCGTATTGGAAACTGAATCTGGTCTGCTGCTACAAAGTCCAGCCATCATCGAATGGATTGAACAGCAATATCCAGAGCCTGCTTTGTTACCAGCAGATGCATTGGGTAAAGAAAAAGTACGCGCCATTGCAGCGTTGATTGGCTGTGATATTCATCCCTTAAACAATAAACGTGTGCTGGAACATTTACGCCAGCTTGGGTTGGATCAGAACCAGATCAATGCATGGTGTGCTAAATGGATTCAAGATGGTTTTTCGGCTTTAGAGCAGATCTTGGCACAAGATCCTACGCGGAAAAAGTTCTGCTATGGCAATCAACCTAGCCTAGCCGATGCCTATTTGATTCCACAGGTAGTGTCTGCACAGCGCTTTCAGGTCGACCTATCGGCCTATCCCCAAATTAATGAAATTTATCAGCATTGTATGACGCTTGAAGCATTTCAGAAAGCTGCACCTGAACAGCAAGCAGATGCGTTTTAAGTTGCTGATCCACCTATATCAATAAGGAATATGCCATGAGCTTTATATTTGAACCCATGACACCAGCAGGCCTGTTTATCCACGGCTCAGATCAACGATTTCCAGTCCGTCGAGTTTACTGTGTCGGACGTAACTACGCTGCCCATGCGCGTGAAATGGGTTTTGATCCAGATCGTGAACCACCGTTCTTTTTCTGCAAACCGAATGACTTAGAGTCGATTGTACCTGTTGATCAAGAGGCGGTAGATATTCCTTATCCAAGCGAGACCTCAAATTATCACTATGAAATTGAGTTGGTGGTTGCGATTGGTCGGGATGCCAAGAATGTTTCAGTCGAAGAGGCTGCACAGTATATCTATGGTTATGCGGTGGGTTTGGACATGACGCGCCGTGACCTGCAAATGAGTATGCGTGAAAAAGGGCGTCCATGGGAAATTGGAAAAGCATTCGATTTTTCTGCGCCGATTGGTCCGATTCATCCCATCACCGAAACAGGTGAAATGAATCAGGCGGATATTCATTTGACCGTCAACGGTACAACTGAGCAACGCAGTGATATTAGCCATTTGATCTGGTCAGTTGCTGAAACCATTGCCAATCTATCGACCTTATTTGAACTCAAAGCAGGCGACTTGATCTTTACAGGAACACCTGAAGGGGTGGGTGCTGTGGTTCGAGGTGATGTGATGCGTGCTGAGATTACCGGATTGACTGGCATTACCGTGAATGTGAAATAACGCACTTGATCTGAGTGGTTTAAACAGGTGCTCAAGCTGAAGAACAAATAAAGTTGAGCACCTTTGCTAAGGATTGCATCGGCCAAGGTATTGGCAAAAGGAGTCGTTATGTCTCAAAAAACAATAGATGTGCAAAGTTTCATCGATGAAATTCCGCTTTCAGCTTTGCAAAAATTAATCATGTGGCTGTGCTTTTTGATTGTTGCAATTGATGGTTTTGATACCGCAGCAGTGGGATTTATCGCGCCTGCATTAAAAGCCGAATGGGGACTACAACCCACCGATCTGGCACCGTTATTTGGTGCAGGCTTATTTGGTTTGATGGCAGGTGCACTGGTTTTTGGACCGTTATCCGATAAATTAGGCCGTAAACCGATTTTGATCGGCTCAGTGATCATGTTTGGTTGCGCCAGTCTATTTGCAGCCTTTTCTTCAGACCTACAAACCCTGATTATCTGGCGTTTTCTGACAGGTTTAGGTTTGGGTGGTGCTTTACCCAATGCGATTACCTTAACTTCAGAATATGCACCAACTTCCCGACGTTCAAATCTGGTCACCATGATGTTTTGTGGTTTTACCATTGGCTCTGCCTTGGGTGGGATTTTGTCGGCTCAATTGCTGCCACATATTGGTTGGCATGGCATTTTACTGATTGGTGGGATTGCTCCTTTATGCACAGTCCCTTTTTTATATTATTTACTGCCTGAATCGTTACGGTTTCTTGTGCTGAAACAAAAAAGTACCGAAAAAATTGAAAGCATTATCCGTCGTATCGCACCACGGATCAGCGAGATTCCACACTTAGTACCCACCGTAAATGAAGTTGCGAAATCGAGTTTAAAAAATTTGTTCGGCAAAGGTTTTGCCTTGGGAACATTTCTGATCTGGTTCACTTTTTTTATGAGCTTTCTGATTATTTATATGATCTCAAGCTGGATGCCAACCTTATTGACCAACGCCGGTTTTAACTTATCCAACGCCTCATGGCTCACCTCGATTTTCCAGATTGGCGGGACGATTGGTGCCATTGTCTTGGGCTTGCTGATGGACAAGCTGGATGCCACCAAAGTGTTAAGCACCGCTTATGCATTTGGTGGTCTATTTCTGATTTGTCTCGGTTTGGGAATCGAACAAGCCAACACGGTATTGCTGATGTTTGCCATGTTTGGTGTCGGTGCCGGAATCAGTGGGTCACAGGTCGGTGCCAATGCCTTTTCTTCCAGTTTTTATCCCACCCATTGTCGTGCAACAGGCGTGAGTTGGGCCAATGCGGTCGGACGTGCCGGTTCTGTGGTGGGTTCGATCATGGGGGGCTGGCTGATGTCATTGCATCTTTCTAACTTTGCTATTCTCAGTCTGCTCGCCATTCCCGCTTTTTGTGCCGCAGTTTCATTGTTGTTGATTAAACGTCTTAAAAAAGAACAGCCTAGCGTTGTGACAACTCTCGGCTGAGTTCAAGCCATTGCCAATAAAAATAGATCGCTGTGCCAGTGGATGGCATGGCAGCTCAACACAGGATGATTGATTCTATGCACCACTTTAACGTGAAAATTGTAGCGCTGAGTATCTTGCTGCCAATGTCTGGGGCAAGTTCGGGCGTATGGGCAGCTGACCCCACCCAGCCCATTCAAGACGAATGGAAATTTAACCTGAAGAATGCCTATCTATACCGTGATTATGCCAATAGCAATGCAAAAAACTTTGGCAGTTGGTCTCAAGGGGTATCTTTGTTTTATACCTCAAACTTATACGATACCCCTTTCGTGATCGCAGACAAGCCAATTCGGATCGGGGCGGATGCTTCGGTACAATATGCAGTACGGTTAAGCGCAGATCGACACGTCAGTGATATGGTATTGCCTTTTGATCGGCAGACCCAGTCCCAAGCGTCTGATTATTCAAAGTATGGAGCAACCCTGAAACTAGGCTATGGCAAAACTTTATTGAGTGTTGGGGAGCTATGGCTGGACTTGCCTGTTACCAGCTCGGATGCCAGTCGTCAGTTAATTACCTCCTATTGGGGCAGCAGTTTAAAATCACAGATTTCGGATCAACTCTATGCTGAACTGGGTCGGGTGACAAAAGTGTCTCCACGTAATGAAGATAACTTTCATAAGTTCTCCTTCAGCTCGAATGGTAAAACGGCCTATTCCGATGGCCTGAATTATCTTGACCTACGTTATCAGCTGACCCCCTCGCTCAAAGCTGAATATTACTTTGGCAATTTAGAAAATTTATATAACAAACACTATCTCGGTCTGGAGCATACCTGGAAACAGCCCACTTTTTCACTGAACTCCAAGTTTAAATATTTCAATGCCAAAAATGATGGCGACAATTTTAAGATCGATGCGCAAAATATCGGGCTGTTAGAAATGTTGAAAGTGAACAATCAGAGCTTTGGTTTGGGTTATCAACAGATTGTTGGTGAATCGGCCTATCCTTTACCTGATGGTTTTTTGCCTGAGTTGTATTTTATTAACTGGAATGCCACAGGCTTTTTTAAGCAGAATGAAAAGTCCTATCATCTGATGTACGGCTATGATTTTAAGGACTACGTACCAGGGTTAAATGCTATGGTGAAATATGTCTATGGTTATGATTTTAAAACCGCCAATGGTGAGAAAAATCATGAAACTGAATCCAATGTCTTGGTCAATTATGCCTTTCAGCAGCCTTATTTAAAGGGTTTTGCTGTTCAATATCTGCGTGTTGATTACAAGGTCAAACATGGCAATGACTTTGGTGAAGACCGTTTGTTTGTGAACTATACGAAGCGGTTTTAATCATATTCAAAGTCGTAAAAAAGAGTGTTTGAGCACTCTTTTTATTTTTAAAAAGAAATTTTAAATGTTTGATGCTAATTAAGAAATTTGGATTTTTCTGCATAAACCATATTATGCTAATTTTATAAAAATTAAGAAATGGGGAAGTGAAATATGTGGTTTCTAATCATATCAATAGGTTTATTTTTTATTGGCGAATTTGCAATTAAGCATCGAAAACCAGACATTGCAAAAGATGACAGAAAAATGCGATTTATAAGAGCAATATTATTAGCTATAACGTCTCCTTTTTAGCTATCGGATTACTTTCACTTAGAGGAGATGATCTAAGTGAAAATGTATGGTTTATAATTCTATTAACTGCAGCATTCATAGGTATAGCAAAAAAAAGCAATTGATTTAAAAAATAATGCTTAGGATAGTTCTATAACAACAGATAAGCTACGCTATTAAAATAAAGGCATTATGGAAAATTAACTTAAAATATTTATTATCAATATCTTATGTTTCTGTTGAGACTATACTTGAAGTAAATAGACCTCTTTTTGATCAATTACGATACTTACCTAGTAATAAAAGAAGGGCGCTTAGCAGCTCTTTTTATTACTTAACTTTTAAAACCCTTCCTTAGAAAAATAATTCTTTCAATATCAAGTCATTAAGATTTAAGTTATATCTTAACTTGATAAAAGATATATTAAGATATATCTTAATATGCGTAAATTAAGCAAATATAGAGAAAAATAACAGATGAAACATCAATCAGAGCATTCCCATGATGAAGCCGAAGCGGCTTTATTACATCGAGAACATCACCGAGCCGGTCGCCGTGGTCGCTTATTTGAATCAGGTCGCATGAAACTGTTGGTACTGCATTTGATTCAGCAAAGCCCCAAACATGGCTATGAAATTATTAAAGAAATTAGCGATCTGGTCGGTGATGGTTATAGCCCAAGTGCAGGAACGATTTATCCAACGCTGACCACACTGGAAGAAATGAATTTGATTCGCCTGCTGGATGCCGAACGTAAGCAATACCAGATCACCGACTATGGCGAAAGTTATTTAAAAGAGCAGCAAGACATGCTATTGGCACTTCTACAAAAGCTACGACTAAGACGTGAAATTCATAATAATGATCAGCTGATTGATATCCACCGCGCCATGGAGAACCTCAAGACGGCATTGCGCTTAAAACTGAATATCGCGGATTTGCAACAAGAGCAGATCCATCAAATTGCGGAAAAAATTGATCAGGCCGCCATCGCAATCGGACGTTTATAAGTTGGGGCGAGTTGTCAGAGCTACAACACAAAACAAGCGGGCACCGTTTGTACAGTCTTTGGCTGCGGTATTTCATCAATTTAAAGTCGATCTGATAGAGGTTGAAATCAAAGAGAGTGCTGAGCAGCACCTTGGAGCAGAAATATGAAACAACATCAATATCATGTCACGGTGCAACATTTAAAAGATGCGAAAGGGCATGTCTCAACCTATAGTGAGCGTCTAGAGTTTTATACGGGCAATCATGACGATCTCTTCGAGATAGTCGAACGTTTGAAGAAAGCAGATTTTTTTGATGATCAAACCACCAAGTCATTTGCAGTGGGTTTAAAACTATTTAGTGAGGTGATGTTAGAAAATAAAGATCATCCATTATTCGCAACGTTCTTACCTCAGTTTGGTCAGTTTATGAAAAATTTAAAACAGCAGGTGCAACAAGATCTTCTGGAATAAGACGAATTTAAAACAAGAGGTATTGTCGATTCGACAACAGGTTGTTGCATAGATAGCACTCTGCGTATCAGCAATATATGGTGTCGACGAAGCTTTAAATTGTTAAAATAAACTAAAGAGTTTTTTTATTAAAATAGGCTAAAAATGCAGGAATTGAAAGCAAGCTCTTGGCGGATTGCGAAATTGCCCGCCAAGTATGCGATGTGGATATTACCATTGATTCTATCCTTTTTTATGAGTGGGACGCTGTCACTGGTTAATCTATGGATGAGGACAGGTTTTATTCCAGGTTTTCTGATCATATGGCTAGAGACATGGATGTTTTCCTGGCTGATCGCCTATCCTTTGGTGTTGATTTTATTGCCCGTAGTTCGGCGATTAACAGGTCTGATTGTGGATATGCAACCTAAGCCATAAACTGGATGAGGCGGCATTATCTAGAAGGGCAACGCTTCTTGAATTTTCATCAGGATTGTCCTATGAATAGCACTCTGTGTATTACGAAAAGACTATATTGCTGAATGTATGTATTGTTAAGATCAAGATAACAACTCATTGCATTAGCATAGGTAACAGAGAGCAATATCATGAGCAATAATAACGACTACGATATTTCTGATTCAAAAGACTGCGAAACATATATCAATCAATTTATTCAAGAATTTACTATTCGCTCGGCCGAAATTGGCAAGGGAACCGTGATTAAACGTGCTTTACCGAGTCGACAAAAGCGCTTGGTCGGGGCATGGTGTTTTCTCGATCATGCTGGGCCTGTGAGCTTTCCTGCAGGTGATGGTCTGGATGTGGGGCCGCATCCACATATTGGTTTGCAGACTTTTACATGGATGATTGAAGGCACCATGATGCATACCGATAGTCTGGGTTCAAAACAACTCATCCGTCCGAAACAGGTCAATTTGATGACTGCTGGTCGTGGGATTTCACACACTGAAGTTGCACCTGATACTGAAACTAAAATGCACGCTGCTCAGCTATGGATTGCCTTGCCTGATGACAAACTGAATATACCGCCTAAGTTTGAGCATTATCCAGAATTACCAATTGTAAATAAAGATCAGGTTGAATTTACCGTACTGGTTGGAGATTTCCTCGACACAACTTCACCTGTGCAGGTGCATACGCTTTTAGTGGGTGTAGATCTTACCGCACAAGCCGATACCAAGACCCGTATTCCATTAAACCCAGAGTTTGAATATGCGTTTATGGCACTTGAAGGTACCGCTCGCGTTAATGGTCATGAACTTACTGTCGATAACATGGTGGTACTGGAAACTGGGCTGACGGAAATTGAGGTAGAACTTACCCAAGGGCATCGTTTGTTGCTGATTGGCGGAGAACCGTTTCAATCGCCGATTTTGCTGTGGTGGAATTTCGTAGGCCGAACGATGGAAGAGTTAAAGCAAGCGCGTGAAGATTGGTTGAACCATGATGCACGTTTCGGCGAAATTCCAGATTATCAGGGCAAACGTTTGGAAGCACCTGTGTTACCCGATCAAATGAGGGCATCAAAATGAGTATGATTGCAAGTGCAACCGTCCAGACTTTGCCGGAACCTTGGAAGGGTGAGGTACACAGTGGCAAGCATCAATTCCTTACCGATAAACCAGAACAGTTTGGAGGGCATGATACAGGTCCTGCACCTTATGATTTCCTCACCGCAAGTTTGGCTTCATGTACCATGATCACCTTGCGTATGTATGCGCAGCATAAGGAAATCGATTTAGGTGAATTCAAGGTTGAGGTGGATTTTCATATCAATCGCGAGCAGCAGGAGCGTATAGAACGTCGAGTTGTGTTTCAGCAACCTGTTGCACAGGATTTAAAAGAAAAGCTTCTTAATGTCTGTAGCAAAACCCCTGTTACTAAAACTTTGTTACGTAGTTTAGACATTCAGACCATGATTCTTTAAGACTAAAGTGCTATTGTGCTTGGGCAAAACAAAATTCTAAGCGTAACCGTGAGAGGGACTAACACCATGGTTACGCAGCTAAAAAGCAGGCACAAAAATGATTACCTTACATTACCTACAATGTTCACGTTCTTTCCGTATCTTGTGGGCATTAGAAGAACTTGGTGTGGATTGCCAAGTTGAGTATTATCAAAGGTTAGCCAATTTCTCAGCACCCAACAGCCTCAAACAGATCCATCCATTGGGTAAAGCACCTATTTTAGTGGATGGTGACGATGTGATTGTTGAATCTGCTGTCATTTTAGACTACTTGCAGCAACAGTATGATCTGCAACATCAATTTAAACCGCAACAAGCTGCTGATCAACGCCAATATTCCTATTGGATGCATTATGCAGAAGGCTCATTGATGCCTTTATTGGTCATGACTTTGGTGATGAACAATGTCAGTAAACATGTTCCTTGGGTGATTCGTCCCATCGCTGAAAAAATTAGTGATGGTGTCAAAGCAGGTTTTGTGCGTCCGCGCGTCAAAGAACATATTTTGTATCTTGAAGATTATCTGGCAAAACATGATTATTTTGCAGGCGACTTTTCTTTTGCAGATATTCAAATGGCCTTTCCGTTGATCGCCATACAAAATCGTTTACATGGTAAATATCCGCATATTCAAGCTTTTGTACAACGGGTTCAACAACGTCCAGCCTTTCAGCGTGCTGAACAAAAAACCTTACATTCGCAATGCGCATAGAATTTTGAGCATTAAAAAAGGGAACCATGGGTTCCCTTTTTTAATGGATTTTTGCCTTAGCGTTTAATCACAATAGAGTCAATACCGCTGTGTTGCAAGGTTTGTTGTGCGGCCAGTGCAGATTCCTGACTATCGTAAGGTCCAGAGAATACACGGTACCAAGTCTGACCATTTTCAACGCTTTTCACCACATCAGCAGATAAACCATTTAGAATAATTTCTGCACGACGCGCATCGGCACTGTCTGGGTCAGGATAGCTGCGAACCTGTAAAATGTAGGTCGCATGTGCGGGTGCTGTGGGTTGTTCAGTTGCACTGATTCCGCTATCAGGCTCTTGAGTTGTGGTGGTTTGTGGTTTTGGTGATTCAATAATGACTACATTTCCTTGAGTTTTGGTCTCAGGTACCGCTTGTTCAGGAATTGGGGTTACTTGCTGTTGAGGAAGCAAGTCATAAAAACGGTAGTCTTTATTGGTATTTTCTTCTTGATAATGTTCAGAGGTCACCTGATTTTTCGCAGGCACGGGCTGCCATGGTTGCCAAAGCATCAACATCACCGCAGCACATAGAATCGCGAGAATGGCGACAAGCATTCCTAACCACTTTGGAATGAGCGGTTTTTTAGGCTTGTTTGGTCGTTCAGATACACCACGTTGCGTTTTTCCAAACACCGGAAAATTCCTCTTGATCCTATTGGTTTATTTGTAACTTGAATCTGCTTAAAAACAAAGCATTATGTTTAAAAATAATGCTTTGTTTACCATATTGTTTAACAATGATGGCTTAAGTTTACATGGGTTTAAAGCGTTGCTTTACTCATTACCGTTCACCTTAGGCATAGCCCTCCGATGCAAAGAGGGCTTGCTTACATCGGTACCTCAGGCATCGCCTTCGGTCTTGCGACGATGTGCAAAGCGTTGCTTTGCTTTTTTGCAGCCCACCTCAAGCATAGCTTTCGGTCTTGCAGCCATGTGTGAAGCTTCGCTTCACTATTTACATGGTTACTTCGGGCACAGCCCTTCGTCTTGCGACCATGTGTGAAGCTTTCGCTTCACTTTTTTTACATGGTCTCAGGAGCGGAGACACCAAGCAATTCTAAGCCATTATGTAGAACTTGCTGTACGTTGATTGAAAGCAATAAACGTGCTTGAGTCAGAGCCACATCATCACCCAATACTTTATGCTCGTTGTACCATGCGTGGAACAAGGCCGCCAATTCTTTCAGATAGTTACCAATCTGGTGCGGTTCATAGGCATTGGCTGCACGAACCAAGATATCTGGATACGCAGCAAGCTTAGATAAAATTTCTGTTTCAGCGTCAAGTTCTAAACGGTTGGCTTGTTCACGCGCCGCAACAGCATCAAAACTGATCCCTGTAGTGGCTGCTTTTTCTAACATACGGCAAATACGGGCATGTGCATATTGAATGTAATACACTGCATTGTCTTTGCTTTGTGAGACGGCAAGATCGAGGTCAAAATCGATGTGTTGTTCAGACTTGCGCATCACATAGTAGAAACGCGCCGCGTCATTCCCCACTTCTTTACGAAGATCACGCAATGTCACGAACTGACCTGAACGAGATGACATTTGTACCATCTCGCCACCACGCCACAAACTTACGAACTGAACCAAAAGTACGGTCAGTTTTTTCGAGTCGTAACCCATGGCATCAATCGCTGCTTTCACACGTGCAATATACCCGTGGTGGTCTGAACCCCAGATATCAATCAGGTCAGTATAGCCACGTTGTAATTTATTCAAGTGATAAGCAATGTCAGAAGCAAAGTAAGTGGTTTGACCATTACGACGTTTCACTACACGGTCTTTTTCATCACCGAACTCGGTCGATTTAAACCAGATATTACCGTCCTTTTCATAGAGGTAACCACGTTGGTCTAATGTCTCAAGCGCTTCGTCAATCTTGTTGGTCAGGGAGTCTTCACTGAACCATTTGTCAAAGGTTACACCAAAGTCTGCCAAGTCATCTTTGATGTCATCCAAGATGGCATGTAAAGCTGCTTGATGGAAAACACGGTAGTCCGCACCCAAGTGTTGTTGTGAGTTTGCGATCAAACCATCAATGTGCTTTTCTTTGTCGCCAGAAAGAATAACTTTATTGCCTTCTGCATCGAGTTGTTCAGCGTATTGAACATCTTCGGGTACATCTTTATAGATGTCAGCAACGGCACGAACGTGGGCATTGCCATCTTTATCAATAATTTCTTGTGCAATTTCTTTGACGTAGTCACCTTGGTAGGCATTTTTAGGAAAAACTAAAGTTTGACCAGTCAATTCTAAATAACGTAAATAAGTTGAAGTGGCCAAAATATCCATTTGACGGCCTGCATCATTGACATAGTATTCGCGGTCAACGGATGCACCTGTTGCTTCTAATAAGTTCGCAACAGTCATGCCATAGGCTGCACCACGACCATGTCCGACATGCAGACTAGAGGTTGGATTGGCAGATACAAATTCGACTTGGATTTTTTTAGCTGCATTGGCTTGGCTGCGACCATAATCATTTTTTTGCGCTTGAATTTGGTCGAGCACTGCATAGCGCTGATCAGCATTTAAAAAGAAGTTGATAAAACCCGGACCTGCAATTTCTGCTTTGGTAATGTCCGCCACTTCAGGGAGGGCCGCCAGGATTTTTTCAGCAAGATCGCGTGGTTTCATGCCCGCGGCTTTTGAACCGATCATGGCAATATTTGAAGCGAAGTCTCCGTGACTTCGGTCTTTGGTACGGGTTAAATGGCTCGTGTTGGTCCAATCTGAAGGAAGTACACCTTGCTGTTGCAGAGTTTGTACCGCATGATCAAGAGCTGCTTGTATTGCCGTATTCATAGTTACCGAAAATAAATGTCGCGGAAAAACGAACAATATAGCAAACTTTATCGGCTTAGGGGGAGTGGGATTGATCTGGAATTAACATATTCCTATAAAACTTTTTAAGTTCATGTTTTAAAGCTGGGTTTTAAAGATGCTATACCCTTGATAGATATAGCATCTTGGTGTTTTAGTCTTCTAAAAGTTGTGCTAATAATTCATCACTTGGCGCAAAATAATAAGCACCATCAATGGCAGTAGTGAAATGCAATAAGCGGTCATGGATACCATCACCTGTGGTGCCGAACATGCGTTTCAGCATTTCATCAATAATACTGAGGTTGTTGGTATAAGCGACGAAAAATAAACCTTGCTCACCTTTGCCATCTCCATAAGGCAAGCTGTGGCGCAAGATTTCCATTTCTTCCCCTTTATCATCTTCCACCACGGTACGTGCCACATGTGAGTTTTCTGGCTTGATCTCATCATCTAGTTCAATTGACTCTAGTTTGGTACGACCAAAGACATGCTCTTGCGCATCGACTTTGAGCATTTGCCATTTTGCCAGATCATGAACATAGCGCTGTGCAAAGATAAAACTGCCATTGGCAAAAGCTTCGGCTGTTTCTGGGAGTAGGGCGGCTTCAGCACGGTCATCTGGGAATTGCGGGTTCTCCGTCCCATCAATAAAGCCGGTCATGTCACGGCCATCAAAGAAACGGAAGCAAGCACGTTCATCCAAAACCTCAACTTTATCTTGAATACCCTGAAAGAAGGCTTGGCTGATGGCAAAGCAGATATCTGCACGGGCACTGGCAATATGAATAAACACATCGGCAGGAACTACAGGCATATTGAAGGCGCCTTGTTGCGGATCGAGTTGCTTAAAGCCTTCTGGAGTTTGAGAATAGAGTTTTGACCAGAGTTCAGGGCCAAATGCAACCGCAGTTTTGATCTGGTCATTGGGATGCTGTGTGATCAGGCGATCACGTGTTGAAAGTAGAACTTCAATTTGTTGTTTTAATTCGGCAACACTTAAATCTTTTAAACGTAAAACAATAAAGCGGGCATGGTCAGAAGGTAGTGGAAGAATGACAGATTGCGCAGTCATTAAAATCTCCTTAGTTGTTTTTTAAGGGACAAAAAAGAATAATTGTGCCTGATGTGATGAAGGCTGAGTAGCTTATTTATGAAATTTTATTGTCCAAAATATCATCATGATAGCTTGATAAAACGGTATAATTTCCGTTTTTGTCAGACACGACTTCTATGTCTTTGCATATTTGGTTTGCTTTTATGTTGGCTTGCTGGGTGATTAGTATTTCTCCAGGGGCTGGTGCAATTGCCTCAATGTCGAGTGGTCTCAACTATGGCTTTCAGCATGGCTATTGGAATGCGATCGGTTTGCAAGTGGCCCTGATTCTACAAATTTTGATTGTCGCTGCGGGCGTTGGTGTCCTATTTGCCACGACTCCTTGGGCTTTTCAGGTGGTGAAATGGTTTGGTGTGATTTATTTGCTCTATCTAGCTTATATGCAGTGGACAGCACCTATCCAAAACATTGAGATTCAGCAGGAACAGAATGATAAATCTGCTTTGGCTTTGGTATTTAAAGGCTTTGTGGTGAATATGAGCAACCCCAAAGCAATCGTATTTTTATTGGCTGTTCTACCGCAGTTTTTGGACTTAAATCGACCACAGTGGCTGCAATATCTGATCATGGCAATGACAATGGTGACGATTGATTTGATTGTCATGGCGGGCTATACCGGACTGGCATCGAAAGTGTTGAGACTGCTTCGCTCACCGACACAGCAAAAATATTTAAATCGTGGGTTTGCCGTGATGTTTAGTGGTGCAGCCTTATTATTGAGTGTAATTCAGCAATCGGCCTAAATCGTGTTAGGCAGATTGTGACTGGCTTTTAAATTTTTGTGCGATAAAAATGGCAGCAAAACACAGCGCCATACATAAAACGATGCTTAGCCCCGTTGCAATATTTAACGCAGCGCTTGACCATAAGCCAACGGTAACGCCAAACTGTGCTAACACAAATGCCCAGATCACCATTTGTTTAGGAGAGTGTGCCAGTAAACGGGCACTGAGGGCTGGGATGACCAGCAGCGCGCCCATCAAGAGTGAACCCACCGCACGTAACGCCAGTACCGTAAACAATGCCAATAACAACATAAAGACCAGACGTTGCCAGTTGGCATTTACCCCTTCACTCATCGCAATATCAGGATCAATTGCAATCTGAATCTGAGCTGACCATGAACGATAGAGCACGATCAGTGCAGCACTGATCACCACTGCAAACATGGGTAAATCAGACCACTCGATACTGAGTAAATCACCAAATAGATAGCTCAATAATTCCGGGCGTAGGCTTGGCACTTGCTGAATTAACAGTAGGCCAGAGCAGAGTAGGGTGGCCGAGCTTAAAGCGAGCAGTGCATCATTGGGTAAGCGTGAATCATGCAGCACCCATATTAGGGCAACCAGCAATAGGGCGAGGCAGGCTACACCGAGCCAGAACGGTAAATTCAGAATACCTGCAACTGCCACACCGAGCAGGGTACCATGTGCCATGGTATCGGCAAAAAAAGACATTCTGCGCCACAGCATCAGGCAACCGAGTGGAGCGGTCAGGAAAACCAGCAATGACCCCATGATCCAAGCAGGTAACAGGAGTTGTAACCATTCCATCATGGCTTAGACCTTTGGCTCTGGGTGAATGTGTGGGCGTGGATCGTGGGAACACGGTTCAGCATGATCACTATGGCCACAGTGGTTGTGATGGTGCTGGTAGAACATCCTTTGGGTACCAAAAATGGCTTGGTATTCTGGATGCTGTTGAATGCTTTCAGGTAGACCGCTGCAACAGATATGTTTGTTCAGGCAGACCACACGGTGCGTCCCTTGCATCACCCATTGCAAATCATGCGACACCATCAGCACAGCACAGCCATAACGTTCAGGTAAGCTACGTACATATTCATACAGTTCAGCTTCGGACTGAATGTCCAGCCCCTGCATCGGTTCATCCAAGACGAGAATATCAGGCTGACGCAGTAAGGCGCGAGCCAGTAAAACCCGTTGCCGTTCACCACCTGAAAGCTGCTGTACTTTGGATGCCTGTAATTTTTGGATGCCTGTGTCGCGAATAATCTCTGCACGTAAATCTGTTGTGCAGATTTCCAGATCCAGTAAATCTTGTACTCGTAAAGGCAAGCTGGCAGATGGATTAAACTTTTGCGGCACGTAGGCCAGTTTTAATTTTTTAGCACAGTGGATCTTGCCTTTATTGGGGGGCATGATGCCAAGCAGCACTTTGATTAATGTAGATTTACCCGCGCCATTGGGACCAATCAGCGTCACAATCTCTTTTGCCTGCAAAGCAAAATCTACATTTCTCAAAATATCCCGTTCGTCTCGCCGAACTGAGATATTCTCCAGTTGAATAAGTGGAGTGCTTATTGGCGTGTGCTGCACTGATGACATTTTCCAGAAATTTCAATAATGCTGTGCTGCGCTAAGAATTGGTCTGAGGCGGCGAGCTGATCAAGCTGCTGGATCAGCCCTTGTGCAGATGCTTCTTTGACGGAATGACATTCTGTACAGATGAGAAACGCGGCTTGATGTCCTTCACGCGGGTGACAACAAGGAATATAGGCATTAATTGAAGTCAGCCTGTGAATCAACCCTTTTTCTAATAAAAAGTCTAAGCTACGATACACTGTTGGTGGTGCAGCAGGGCGGTCTGCCTGACCTTTGATTTTAGCCAATAAATCATAGGCGCCCATTGGGCCAGAGGCATTTAAAATGAGTTCAAGCACTTCTTTACGTAAAGGTGTCAGGCGAGCGCCAGTTGCAGTACATAACAGTTCTGCCTCAGCAAGTCGCGCTTTAATGTCATGATGACCATGAACACCATGTAAGGCATTGTCATGTTCATGTGAACAAGAACTCATAGATTGACCTCATTGTTTTTGTAAAATCTATCGATGTTTCAGTGGGTCATAAAGGTTTATGACATTTCAATAGATTTACTATCATAACATGCAATTTAATATAACTAGCTATATATAAGTTAAGCTCGTGGTCGATCGGGCTATGAATCTTAAAATAGACATAGGCATTTTTTAACTTTTGTTATATTATAACATGCTTTATTTCGTGAGTAATGTTGAAATGTCCCGCCTAATTGTTTTTGTCTTGTTTTCGATGTTAAGCACATGGGGCTGGACACAAAGCTTGGTGGTTTCAACACATCCAATTTATTTGATTGCCAAACAAGTCACAGATGGAGTAGAACAACCTGTTCTGCTCCTGAAAGACCAGAGTGGTCATGATGTACAACTTACCCCTGCTCATCGTAAAGCGATTCAAGATGCGTCATTGGTCATCTGGTTAGGCAAGTCTCATGAAGCGCCACTGGAAAAAATGTTGAGCTCGAACCGTAAAGCGATTGCTTTATTGGACTCGGGTATTTTAACCACTTTGCCACTACGTAATTTGCGTGGTGCGTCTATGCCAAATACTATAGATAGTCATGTGTGGTTGGATCCGAATAATGCAGTTCGCATCGCATTTTTTATCGCGACCTTACGTTCGCAGCAATATCCCGAAAATCGGGCCAAATATATGGCCAATGCCAAAGAATTTTCACAGCAAATGTTGCAGGCTTCTCAACAATATGAAAGTTCAACCAAAACCAAGAACTATTGGTCTTATCATGATGCCTATCAATACTTGGAGCGGGCCTTAAACTTGAAATTTGCAGGCGCATTAACGGATGATCCGCACATTGCTCCGACTGCAGCCCAAATCAAGTATTTAAGAGATAATCGCCCACAAAATAAAATGTGCTTATTGGCTGAAACGACAGCGAGTGCCAGTCAGTACCAAAAAATGAACCCAGTAGTTTTCCAACCGGTCGATGAAAGCATGCGTGGCGAAGACAATTTTGTAACAGCGTGGCAAAAATTGGCTTCAAAAACCGATAAATGCGTAATAAGTGCACAAAATTGATCAAAAAAATAAAAATCAATTGACTCTATCGTCAGAAAATATGGTAACGAAAAAACCCGACTTAAGTCGAGAAAAGATTGCATGTTCAGGGGTGTAACTCTATAATGCCTGCGATTCGAAACGATCATGATTAAAACTTGTCAAGCAGTTCTGCTGTAAGTGGGTAAAAAATGAGCCAAACTAGTCGCATGATTGACCGACGATTAGCAAAAGCTTTGGTCTTCTTACAAGCGTGTATGATTGCTGTTGCAGCGTTGCTTGCATGGGCAATAAAAGATACAACTGCTGCTTTGAGTGCTGCGCTTGGGGCTTTGGTATGTTGGTTGGCACACTGTTATTTTGCTTGGCAGTCGTTTAGAACGGCAGGCGCAAGAGCATCAAAACAAGTCATGCTGAATATGTACCGAGGAATGCTCGGTAAGTTTGCGATTGTGATCGTGGGTTTTATATTAATTTTGAGCAATGTTAAACCGCTGTCACCGGTTGCATTGTTTTGTGGATTTATTCTCGTACAAGCGATGTCGTGGGTCGCGCCATTTTGGGTGGCACGTCTACAAAAACGAGGGTAAGGCACATTTTGAGATTTTTGGAAGTAGAAGCGGAATTATGGCCATCCGCATGATTCGTTTCTCTTCTTTTTAATGATTGACATTGACCAGGTGTGATTTATGGCTGCTGAAGAACATGCCCTGACTTCGACCGAGTATATCAAGCATCACTTGACCAATATGACCTATGGCAAAATGCCTGACGGTACATGGAAATTGGCTGAGACTGCTGAAGAAGCTCATTCGATGGGGTTCACTGCAATTCACTTGGATTCAATGGGTTGGTCTATCGGACTTGGTGTTATTTTCTGTTTGTTGTTCTGGACAGTTGCGAAAGCTGCGAATGCAGGTGTTCCAACTAAATTTCAGTCAGCGATTGAAATGATTATCGAGTTTGTTGACTCAAGTGTTCGTGATACTTTCCACGGCAAATCACGCTTAATTGCACCCTTGGCATTAACCATTTTCGTGTGGATTTTCCTCATGAACGCAATGGACTTAATCCCAGTTGACTGGATCCCGTATACAGCTCAATTGATTGGTGCAAACGTATTTGGCATGGACCCTCACCACGTTTACTTCAAGATCGTTCCATCTACTGACCCGAACATTACCCTTGGTATGTCGTTGTCTGTATTTGTTTTAATCTTGTTCTATAGTATTCGTGAGAAAGGGATCGGCGGTTTCGTCGGTGAATTGGCACTTAACCCATTCAACCCAAGTAACAAATTTGCAAAAGCGTTATTGATTCCAGTGAACTTAATTTTGGAATTAGTAACTTTCCTTGCTCGTCCAGTTTCGTTGGCTCTACGACTGTTCGGTAACATGTATGCGGGTGAGTTGATCTTCATCTTGATCGCATTATTGCCGTTCTGGATCCAGTGGGCGTTATCTGTGCCTTGGGCTATCTTCCACATTCTCGTAATCACGCTGCAAGCATTTATCTTTATGATGCTGACCATCGTTTACTTGAGCATGGCAAGCGAAAAGCATTAATGGTATTGCCTGATTGTCACCTGACAGTTGGGCTTAAATTTTAGTTTAATTTGGTAATAACCTAACCTCTGAGGAATTTTTCATGGAACTCACTTTAGGTCTAGTTGCAATTGCATCTGCTATCTTGATCGCTTTCGGTGCTTTAGGTACTGCGATTGGTTTCGGTCTTTTAGGCGGTCGCTTCTTAGAAGCTGTTGCTCGTCAACCAGAATTGGCTCCACAACTTCAAACTCGTATGTTCTTAATTGCGGGTCTTCTTGATGCTGTGCCTATGATCGGTGTTGGTATTGGCTTGTTCTTCATCTTCGCTAATCCATTTGTAGGTTAATAGCTTAATTCCTAAATCCACATATTGAGGAATAGCGAAATGAATATCAACCTCACATTGATTGGCCAGGCAATTGCATTTGCGATCTTTGTCGCATTCTGCATGAAGTTTGTTTGGCCACCACTAATCAATGCGATTAGTGAGCGTCAGCGTAAAATCGCTGATGGCTTAAATGCTGCTGAAAAAGCAAAAGCTGACCTTGCTGATGCGCAAGCACAAGTTAAGGCAGAATTAGACGCAGCAAAAGCACAAGCGGCTCAATTGATCGAACAAGCGAACCGTCGTGCAGCACAATTGATCGAAGAAGCGCGTACCCAAGCATCTGCTGAAGGTGAGCGTATTCGTCAACAGGCGAAAGAAACTGTTGATCAAGACATCAATTCTGCTCGCGAAGAATTACGTCAACAAGTTGCTGCTTTGGCAGTTGCTGGCGCAGAAAAAATTCTGAACCAACAAGTTGACGCAGAAGCTCATAATGCCATGCTGAATCAGCTGGCTGCTAAACTTTAAGCGAGGCGAATATGGCTGAACTCTTGACGTTAGCACGCCCGTACGCCAAAGCAGCATTTGCTTATGCATCTGAGCAGAATGCAACTGACGCTTGGTCAAATGCGTTACAACTGCTCGGTGCTGCGGTGCAAGACGAAGCATTTTCCGCTTATTTAAATCGCCCTGAGCTGACTCCTGCGGAACAAGTAGGTCTTTTTGCGAAGGTTTTAGGTGAAGATCAGTCTCAATCAGTGTCAAATTTCTTGACCTTGCTTGCAGACAACGATCGTTTGGTTTTATTGCCTGAAATCGCAGCAGAATACGAATTACTTAAATCGCAGAACAACAACACATTGGAAGTAGAGATTGAATCTGCTTTTCCAATGGATGCGACACAAGAGCATATTTTAGCTCACGCGCTTGAAAAACGTTTTAACAGAACAGTTCATGTCACTGTTAACGTTAATCCAGCGTTGATCGCAGGTGTTGTGATTCGTGCAGGCGACCAAGTGATAGATGACTCTGCGCTTAACAAGCTTGAAAAAATGCGGACTCGTCTTCTTGCCTAACAGCAAAAAGACTGAACTTAAAAAAGATTGAGGAATAGCGCAATGCAACAACTGAATCCATCCGAGATCAGTGCGCTCATTAAACAGCGTATCGGCGATCTGGACACCAGCGCGACCGCGAAGAATGAAGGTACCATCGTCATGGTATCTGACGGTATCGTGCGTATTCACGGTCTTGCAGATGCAATGTACGGTGAAATGATCGAATTCGACGGCGGCTTATTTGGTATGGCACTGAACCTAGAACAGGATTCAGTGGGTGCCGTTGTTTTAGGTAACTACCTAAGCCTGCAAGAAGGTCAAAAAGCTCGTTGCACAGGTCGTGTATTAGAAGTTCCGGTTGGTCCTGAACTTCTTGGCCGTGTCGTAGACGCTTTGGGTAACCCAATTGATGGTAAAGGCCCGATTGATGCAAAACTAACGGATGCTGTTGAAAAAGTAGCACCAGGTGTAATTTGGCGTCAGTCTGTCGACGAACCTGTTCAAACTGGTTATAAATCAGTTGATACCATGATCCCTGTAGGTCGTGGTCAGCGTGAGTTGATTATTGGTGACCGTCAAACTGGTAAAACAGCAATGGCGATCGATGCGATCATCGCTCAGAAAAACTCTGGCATTAAATGTGTATACGTTGCGATTGGTCAAAAACAATCAACAATTGCAAACGTAGTACGCAAGCTAGAAGAAACTGGCGCTATGGCGTATACAACTGTTGTCGCAGCTGCGGCCGCTGATCCTGCAGCAATGCAGTATTTAGCTCCGTATTCTGGCTGTACAATGGGTGAATACTTCCGTGATCGTGGTGAAGATGCGTTAATCATTTATGATGATTTGTCTAAGCAAGCTGTTGCTTACCGTCAAATTTCATTATTGTTACGTCGTCCACCAGGTCGTGAAGCGTATCCAGGTGACGTATTCTATCTTCACTCGCGTCTTCTTGAACGTGCTTCGCGCGTTTCAGCTGATTATGTTGAGAAATTCACGAACGGTGCAGTAACAGGTCAAACTGGTTCTTTAACTGCATTACCGATCATTGAAACTCAAGCAGGTGACGTATCTGCATTCGTACCAACCAACGTAATCTCGATTACTGACGGTCAGATCTTCTTAGAAACATCATTATTCAACGCAGGTATTCGTCCTGCTGTGAACGCGGGTATCTCGGTATCACGTGTTGGTGGTTCAGCTCAAACTAAGATCATCAAAAAATTGTCTGGTGGTATCCGTACTGCTCTAGCACAATACCGTGAATTGGCTGCGTTTGCTCAGTTTGCTTCTGACCTTGATGAAGCAACACGTAAGCAACTTGAGCATGGTCAACGTGTAACTGAGTTAATGAAGCAAAAACAATATGCTCCATACTCAATTGCTGACCAAGCTGTTTCTGTATATGCATCGAACGAAGGCTATATGGCTGACGTAGAAGTGAAGAAAATCGTAGACTTTGATGCTGCGTTAATCTCTTACTTCCGCTCTGAATATGCTGCGTTAATGCAACAGATCGATGAAACTGGTGATTACAACAAAGACATCGAAGCAGCAATCAAATCAGGTATTGAGAGCTTCAAAGCGACTCAAACTTACTAAGTTTATCTTTAGTTAAGTTTGGTTCACGGATCAACCTTCGGAAGCTCGAAAGAGCTTTCGAATACTAGGTTAAGCGTATGGCAAATTTAAAAGAAATTCGCGCCAAAGTAGCTAGTATCAAGAGCACGCAAAAGATTACTCGCGCGATGCAAATGGTAGCTGCTTCGAAAATGCGTCGTGCGCAAGAGCGCATGGCTCAGGGCCGTCCGTATGCCGATAATATGCGCCGTGTAATTGCTCACTTGGTCCAAGCAAACCCTGAATACAAACACCGTTATATGGTTGAGCGCCCAGTTAAGCGTGTTGGCTATATTGTAGTGTCTTCAGATCGTGGTTTGGCAGGTGGCTTGAACATTAACTTGTTCAAGAAAGTTGTGCAGCATGTCAAAGCACAACAACAGCAGTCAATTGAAGTTGAATTTGCTTTGATTGGTCAAAAAGCGGTTTCGTTTTTTAAGAATTACGGCGGTAAAGTGCTTGGTGCAACGACCCAACTTGGCGATGCGCCGAGTTTGGAACAGTTAACAGGCTCAGTACAGGTTATGCTTGATGCATTTGATAAGGGCGAATTAGATCGTATCTACCTCGTATCAAATGGCTTTGTCAATGCAATGACTCAGCAGCCTAAAGTAGAACAACTTGTTCCTTTAGCACCGGCAGAAGAAGGCGATGACCTCAACCGTACTTATGGTTGGGACTATCTCTACGAACCAGAAGCAGAAGAATTGTTAAATGGTTTGTTGGTTCGCTATATCGAGTCTATGGTTTATCAAGGTGTGATTGAAAACGTTGCATGTGAGCAGTCAGCTCGTATGGTCGCGATGAAAGCAGCGACAGACAACGCAGGACAATTGATTAAAGACCTACAGCTCATTTACAACAAGCTGCGTCAAGCCGCGATTACTCAGGAAATTTCCGAGATCGTTGGCGGTGCCGCTGCCGTTTAACATTATTAAGTTTGAATTGAGGAGACAGCAATGAGTAGCGGTCGTATCATTCAGATCATCGGCGCGGTTATCGACGTCGAGTTTGAGCGCAATAGCGTTCCTAAGATCTATGACGCTCTCCAAGTTGACGGTACTGAAACTACATTAGAAGTTCAGCAACAGCTTGGCGATGGTGTTGTTCGTACCATCGCAATGGGTTCTACAGAAGGTCTTAAACGTGGCCTAAATGTAACTAGCACAAATGCACCGATTTCTGTTCCAGTAGGTCCAGCGACACTTGGTCGTATCATGGACGTATTGGGTCGCCCTATCGATGAAGCAGGTCCTGTAGCGACTGAAGAGCGTTTGCCGATTCACCGTCAAGCCCCTTCTTATGCTGAACAAGCAGCTTCGACTGATCTTTTAGAAACTGGTATTAAAGTCATCGACTTACTTTGCCCGTTCGCGAAAGGTGGTAAAGTTGGTCTGTTCGGTGGTGCCGGTGTTGGTAAAACCGTTAACATGATGGAGTTGATCAACAACATCGCGAAAGCTCACTCAGGTTTATCTGTGTTTGCTGGTGTTGGTGAGCGTACTCGTGAAGGTAACGACTTCTATCACGAAATGAAAGATTCTAACGTTCTTGACAAAGTAGCAATGGTCTACGGTCAGATGAACGAGCCACCAGGTAACCGTTTACGCGTAGCGTTGACTGGTTTGACCATGGCTGAATACTTCCGTGATCAAAAAGACGAAAATGGTAAAGGTCGTGACGTATTATTATTCGTCGACAACATCTACCGTTATACACTTGCGGGTACTGAAGTATCAGCATTGTTAGGTCGTATGCCATCTGCAGTAGGTTACCAACCGACACTTGCAGAGGAAATGGGTGTTCTTCAAGAGCGTATTACGTCGACTAAATCTGGTTCGATCACATCGATCCAAGCAGTATACGTACCTGCCGATGACTTAACAGATCCATCGCCTGCAACAACGTTTGCTCACTTAGATGCTACTGTTGTATTGAGCCGTGACATCGCATCTTCTGGTATTTATCCAGCGATCGATCCACTTGACTCAACTTCACGTCAGTTAGACCCATTAGTGGTTGGTGCTGAGCATTATGAAATTGCACGTTCTGTACAGAACGTATTGCAACGTTATAAAGAGCTTAAAGACATCATCGCAATCTTGGGTATGGACGAGTTAGCTGAAGAAGATAAATTGGTTGTTTACCGTGCACGTAAAATCCAACGTTTCTTCTCTCAACCGTTCCATGTTGCTGAAGTATTTACGGGTGCGCCTGGTAAATTAGTACCACTTAAAGAAACGATTCGTGGCTTTAAAGGTCTATTAGCTGGTGAATACGATCACATCCCAGAACAAGCGTTCTATATGGTTGGTGGTATTGACGAAGTGATTGCTAAAGCCGAGAAACTTTAATTAGCAACTCTAATTTAAGGAGATTCTCATGGCGACTATGCAATGTGATGTTGTAAGTGTTAAAGAGTCGATTTACTCTGGACAAGTTACGATGTTAATCGCAAAAGGTGCGGGCGGTGAGCTTGGTATTTTACCAGGACATGCGCCACTCGTAACTTTGCTCCAACCGGGCCCGATTCGTGTTCAGTTGGAAAATGGTACAGAAGAAATCGTTTATGTATCAGGCGGTGTGTTAGAAGTTCAACCTCACGTTGTGACCGTACTTGCAGATACTGCAATTCGCGCTGACAACTTGGATGAAGCTGCAATTATGGAAGCTCGTAAACAAGCTGAAGCATTGTTAGCCAATCAAAAGAGTGATTTGGACTCAGCTGCGGCATTGGCATCTCTTTCAGAGATCTCAGGCCAGCTTGAAACAATTCGTAAAATCAAAAACCGCGCACTTTAATTACTGCAGGTTCGAGATTAAAAAAGCCACCGTCAGGTGGCTTTTTTATCGCAAATTGAAAATTAAAAGAATTAATCTCTAGGCATTCGAATCGGCTTTATGATTGCCCAATACCAAAGTGGCCAGTTTCACCATGTCCATTTGAATGGTATTGAACTGTTTCTCGATCTTGGCAAAATCAATTTTGGAGAGGTCGGTTTGACCATGCAAGAGAGGCATATTTAACAGCTGCTGATTGGCAGCCAATAGGCTTTGGCGGATCTGATCGACTTCATCACTTCTGAGATTCAATGACAATAAGGCGTCGTGCAAGTTATGCAGTTGCTGATTTAACTCACCTGTGGTGCTTTGTAACTTCTGTGCATTCTTATCCTGGATCGCCTGCTCTAGATTGCTTTGCGATTGTTTCAGCAGCGTGACATAGTCATCGGTTTCGATCTGCAGCTTGGCAATATCACGGGCAATATTGAGCATATTGCCACGGCTTAAATTCTGGCTTTGCTGCGCAGTTGAGCTGTGACCTTGTTGATCTTCTGGTGTGCTGATGGATTGCTCCAGCTCAGTGGATTGTTCAGCCTGTTGATTGTCCTGTGGTGTTTGGTCACAACCGACCAAGGCAAGCACTGCGGCAAGTGTAGATGTTGTGAGAATGGCTTTGATAGATCGTTTTTCCATCATGGCTGAACACACCAGATTATAAGAGGGAAGTCACTATAGTGAGAAAGTGTGGAGAAAAAAGTGATTTTTGCAATTCTGCAACAGTTTGATGGCAGACGATCATATGGAGAGAGGGAATTCAAATAGAAAAAGAGCAGATCAACTGCTCTTTTTTATATGTTTTTAAAGTTTATTTGGCCAATTCAGCTTCAATGGCACTGACAATACGCTCGTCATCTGCAGTGATGTCTGGTGCAAAACGAGCGACAATTTCACCCTGTTTATTCACGAGAAATTTTTCAAAATTCCATAACACCTCTGGCGGATTATTTGGGGTTAAACCATAATCCACGAGATCTTTCCACCATGGCCCTTCGCCAATACGTTCAGGAATGGCTTGAGTAAGGGTTTGATATAATGCATGTTTGTCATCACCTGCAACCGAGATTTTGGCAAATAGCGGAAAGTGCACGTCATAATTCAAAGAACAGAATTGTTGAATTTCATCATTCGTACCTGGTTCTTGTTCCAAGAAGTTATTGGCAGGGAAACCCAGAATTTCCAAGCCTTGTTCTTTCTTGGCCTGATAGAGTTTTTCTAAACCTTCATACTGTGGGGTTAAACCGCATTTTGATGCGACGTTAACGATAAGCAGAACTTTGCCTTGATATTGAGCAAGATCAACCTCTTGACCTTTGATGTCCTTAACAGGAATGTGATAAACCGACTGGCTCATGGAATGCGTCCTAATTTGTTGTTGTGACAAGACCTGTTTGTTTTAACTGCTATTGCTTCAGAGTGCAATCCTCTTGATATGAATCCATACAAATAATAAGTAAAACCAAAGATTTGTTTTAGACTGCTGAATTTTTGAGTTGAATTGGCGTCTGCCCGGTATAGCGTTTGAAGAATTCAATAAAGCTGGAGCTATGATGATAGCCCAGCGTAAAAGCCAGTTGCTTGATGGTCATGCCTTGCCGAATCTGATTGATGGCAAAAATGATTTTGGCGCGATTACGCCATTCAGATAATGAAAGTTGTAATTCCTGCTGACTAAGGCGTAATACATGTCGTTCGCTGACTGGAAACTGTTGTAAGAGCTGTTGCAGGCTTTGATTAAATTGATCTGGATCTGCCAGTCTTTCCAGAATAGGAGCCAAGATCGGGTGGCTACTTTGTGGGAGGTAATGAGAATAAGCGGGTGCTTGTTTCAGTTGATCCAACAGAACTTGAAGCAGATGTTCACGATATTCAGGCGCAGCAGCCTGCTTTTGCTGCTCAAGGATCTGCAGTACCAAGGCCCGCAAAAATGGTTCGATACTATAACAACGGCATTCAGCACCCAAAAAATCGCCAAACTTCGGATGTAGACGAATACAGATATAATGAATTTCATGCTCAACCGGCAGTGATTGATGTTCGGTTCGTGGGGGTAACCATAATCCATAACTGGGGGGTGATAGGTAATATTTACCTTCAATATCAAACTCTAAAGTCCCATTCAGACTGAAATTGAAATCGCCCCAAAGTGAAGAATGAGGTGTGACAATATCATCCTTTTGATACAGAAATTCATGGACTTCTATACCGTGCAAGAATGGAAATTGTTCAGCAACATCATGCTTCATTTGAGGATCTCATGCTAATTTTCGAAAGTCACTTTGGGGTTATTCAAGCCTTTGGCCAAAGTGAAGATACTGATCAATGCCAAGGCAACAAAACTAATTACACCATAAATTAAGATATTTTCATTGAAATGATCAACCACATAGCCGCCGAGTAATGAACCCGTGGCAATCATCACTTGGAACATCCCTACAAATAGCGGCATACCTTTTTCAACAGCGTGAGGGGCATGCACGAACATCCAGATATTGGCTGAAGTCGGGAAGGCACCAAATGCAAACCCCCATAAAGCAGTCAATACAATTGCCCCAAACTGGTGAGTCGCGAAAATCGGGAAGCCGAAAAATACGATTACAAAACAGATCCCGACAAAGGCGAGCGTATAGCGCACATTTAAATTGCCGCTATAGCCAGCAAATGCATTACCAAAAATACCTGCAATACCGTAGAGCAACAACAATGAACTGATGGTGGTACCATCAAAGCCTGCAATATTTTTAAAGAAAGGCGCTAAATAACTATAGGCACAGAAGTGAGCTAGACCAATTAACAGGACAATCAACATACCACTACGCGCCTTTGGTGTACGGAGTAGGGCGGGCAGATCATGTAAATGAATGGCAGATTCAGGTTTTAGTGCAGGTAAGAAAATCAGTTGCAGTACTAACACCACTAAGCCGATGGCAGCGGTAATTCCAAAGGCGCTGCGCCAACCATAGAATTCACTGAGCCAAGTCCCGATTGGAACACCGAGTACAGTGGCAAAAGTAACACCAGCCATGACAATCGCAGTAGCTTTGGCAATTGGCAAATGTGCGGGTGCAAGTTTGCCACTTAACGCGATGGCGGTGGCCCAGAAGCCGCCAATTGAAATCCCCAGTACCAAGCGGCTAAGCAATAACACATTGAAGCTATCTGCAAAAGCAGTAATGGTATTGGCGATCACCATAATTGCGGTCAGCAAGATCAATACATAGCGTCGATCAAGCTGTTTCACGGAAATGGGCAAGAGCGGCGCTGCAATTGCAGCCATAACACCAGGTAAGGTAATGATTAATCCCGCTGTGCCTACTGAAATATTCAAGTCGGTCGCGACACTATTGAGGACGCCCACAGGTAAGAATTCACTGGTGACCAGTGCAAAGGCAGCAACAGCTACCGCTAAAATTGCATACCAGCTTCCTTGTGTAGTTTCAGTGGGTCGGGTGTCTGAAGAGGTGGATTGTTCCATGTGAATATCCTTATTTGTCAGTAGCATGACAAAAGGGTGAAGAATTGATTAATTTTTTATAACGATCGCTATAAAATAAAATAGTGCATAAATAGAAGGTCGTCAAATGTTTTTATAGTGATCATTATAAAAATATCTGTAAGGCTTATTATAAATTTGCATGGTCGGGGAAATGGATGCTGGAACAGAAAGCAATCAATACGGTCGCCTTAACTTATCGTACTATAGCGGCGACCATTCATCATTGACCACAGACAGGTTCTATCTCAGCCTGTGTTATTGTTTTGATAATGGTTTTTAGGATTGTTTAAGCCGCGTGCCAGCGTAAAGATCAATACCAGAGAACAGAGGACCAAGGGCAGCATGGCAAAAAATAAGATCGTACCATTAAAATAATCAACGATAATGCCGCCAAACATACTGCCTAGCGCAATCAGGATTAAAAAGGTCAATGTTACCATAGGCATGCCTTTTTCAACGGCTTCGGGTGCATGGGTAAACATCCAGATGTTGACTGCAGTTGGAATAATGCCATAAGCGAAGCCCCACACGGCAGTCAATATGATTGCAGAGATGATATGGGTGCCAAACAGCGGCAGGCTGAGAAAGGCAAACAAGAAGGCAATACCACTCACTGCGAAGGTATAACGAATATTGATCTGTCCGAGGTAGCCCGCAAAAATATTGCCAAAAATCCCTGCGATCCCATAGACCAGCAGTAAACGGCTAATCAAGCCCTCAGAGAAATCCAGTTCATGCTTAAAAAAGGCAGAAAAATAACTATAAGCTGCAAAATGTGCGAAACCCATAAAAAGAAAGATAATCAGTCCTTTACGTGCAGCCTGATGTTGTAGCAGGATCGGAAGCTCTTTCCAGCGTAGGGAAGATGCGGGTTTCAATTGAGGCAGGTATAGATACTGGAATATAAACAGGAGTATCCCCATCAATGAAATCGCCGTGAAAGAGGTTTGCCAGCCATTATATTGAGCCAGCCAGGTGCCCATGGGAACACCCAATACACTGGCTAAAGTGACTCCGAACGCGACCCATGCGGTAGCTTTGGCAATGGGTAAATGAGGGGGTGCAAGACGGCCGCTTAAAGCAACCGCAGTGGCCCAGAAGCCTCCAACAGCAACGCCCAAAATAATGCGCCCGACTAAAAGCAGGAGAAAGTTAGGCGCAAATGCAGTAAGAAGATTGGCAACAATCATGAACAGAGTGAGCAGCAAGAGCAAATTACGTCGATCGAGTGTCTTCGCTGAAATTGGAATCAGCACAGCAGCGAACATACCCACAATTGCAGTTAACGAAACCGTGAGACCCGCTGTTCCCACTGAGATCTGGAAATCCCGTGCGATGTCGTTGAGTACGCCAATGGCAAGAAATTCACCCGTAACTAAAGCAAAGGCACTGAATGTCACTGAAAGCAGCGCGAGCCAGTTCCCTTGCGAAGGGTTTGACTCCAGTGAGCTGATCTCAGTTGCAGATGAGTTTTCCATAAAAATTCCGTTTATTGTTAGTCGGATAACAATAAAATTTAAAAATAATAAGTTTTATAATGATCGCTATAAAATAAAATAGTTGATTAATGTTGCTGCGTCAATTAGTTTGATAGTGATCGTTATGAAAATACCTGTGACTGTTATGACAAATGCACCTGATCCTCTGCCAACACCATGTGATGATAGCTTGAAAAAGAAGCGTGGTCGTCCGAAGTGTTTTGACGAGCAGCAGGCTTTGGAAAAAGCGATGTTGTTATTTTGGGAGCATGGTTATGAAGCTACGTCAATCAGTGATTTGACACAAGCGCTAGAGCTGACTGCACCGAGCTTATATAGTAGCTTTGGTGATAAAGCTGGATTGTTTTATAAGTGCATCGATTATTATTTGGCACATGAAGCTTGCCCGATAATTCCTATTTTTTTAGAAGCCAAAACCGCCAAAGTTGCATTTGAGCTTTATTTATATGACAACGTCAAACGTTTGGCTCAACCGAATAAACCAGCAGGTTGTATGTTGGTTGTTGCAACCATGAACTGCTCGGATAATGCCCAGGCAGTACAACATAATATTCTGGAAAAACGTTTGCAAACCAAGCAGAAACTGTTTGAACGTTTAGAGCAGGGCGTTGCCAATGGGGACTTGGCAGCAACAGCTCCTTTACAGGAAATGACAGACTTTTATGCAACGGTTGTGCAGGGGCTAACTATTCAGGCACGCGATGGTGCGACGGTTGAACAATTGCATCGGGTGGTTGAACACGCCATGCGTGCTTGGGAGCTATTCTAAGCATAACAGATGTCGTGAGCGCGATATAAATGTCTGAAATTCAATATTTCAATTATTTTGGACATCTTTCACAATATAGCATTGCTGAGATATTGTGAGAAAATGATGGGTCAGTTGAGTAAATACCAAAAATGGGCCTTTGTCTTGCCCTTGATTGCCGTCTTGATTTGGTCGCTGAATATTGCGGTGACTCGTTATGTGGCTGATTATATTTCACCCGTCAGTATTAGTTTTTATCGTTGGTTTGTGGCTTTTCTGATTTTAACACCATTCATGTTGCCCAAGGTATGGAAACAACGTGCTTTAATCAAACCGTATATTCCTAAGTTGGCGGTACTCAGTGCCTTTGGAATGGTATTATATCAAGGCCTATCTTACACTGCAGCACACTATACTACTGCAACCAACATGGGCATTGTGAATGCTTTTGTCCCGATCTTTACCATCTTTATCTCTTATTTTATTTTAAAAGATGCGCCGAATCGCTTTGCGCTCTTTGGCAGCCTATTGTCTTTTGCTGGTTTACTTTATGTGATGAGTCAAGGGCATCTTTCCAGTCTATTTGCACAAGGTGGGCATTGGGGGGATGGCGTGATGGTACTCGCAGTAGGTTTCTATGCCTTTTATGGTGTTTTCCTGAAAAAGTGGCAGCTGCAATTGCCATTGCTGACCAGTCTCTATGTACAAATTGCTTTTGCCTTGTTGTATCACATCCCATTCTTGCTCTGGTTTGGCCTAGATGGTATTAATGCTGAAAATGCAGCAAGTGTTTTCTATGCAGGCATGTTCCCTTCACTGATTGCACCGTTGTTATGGATGCTAGCTGTACAGGCAATTGGCCCAAACCGCACCAGCATTTTTATGAATTTAATGCCAGTATTCACGGCCATTATTGCGAGCTTGTGGCTTTCGGAACACTGGACGATTTACCATACCATTGGTGGCGTGATGATTTTGGTGGGTATTGTCATGGCGCAGAAGAAAACTCCTGCAAAGGCTAGGCAGTTACTTCGGAATTAGAAATACGATTTTGATGCAGGTGTGGGTCTACCAAATGTTCCACACTTGTGCAAAATAATTGTCATGATAAAGAAATTACTTTTTGGTGCGATTATTGCACCGTAAGAGAAAGTAGCAGTTGCTAAAAAAATTATTTTAAAAATTTGATTATTATAAATTTTATTTTTAATTTAAAGAATGGTCTATTCTACTTTTTGTATAACCTTTATTTAAAAATGATCAATTAAAAATATTAAACGGAACGTTGGCGCAAACGTTGCATTTTACCTCTATATATTCTGGAAAATAGATCATTGCGATTCGAGCAATTTTATTTTCTGGCGTTTATACCATAACAAAGTTGGGGTAATGCGATGTCTATTGAAATGAACACAAATCCAAATACGTTACGCGATCAAAGCCCGCAGGGATTATTTTCAAAATTATTCTCAAAATTTAAAAAGACGGCATTTCGTGCGGCCAGTAGTGGTTTACTCACCGTAGGGGCTGTTTCAACAACAGCAACAATGCTGACTACAGCTTATGCGGCTGATCCACTCAAAGCAGCCTTTGTTTATATTGGTCCGCCAGGTGATCATGGCTGGACATATGCACATGATCAATCGCGCATTCGCACTGAAAAAGATCTGAAAGGAGCAGTAAAAACCACCTTTGTTGCCAACGTGCCTGAAACGGGAGATGCAGAGCGAGTATTTCGTAATCTGGCGCAGCAAGGCAATAAAGTGATCTTCGGAACTTCATTTGGCTATATGAATGCGATGGAAAAAGTTTCACGTACTTATCCGAATACCGTATTTATGCATGCGACGGGCTATAAGTCTGGCAAGAATATGGGCAACTATAATATTCGTACCTATCAAGGGGCTTATTTACTGGGTGTATTGGCAGGAAGCAAAAGTAAGACCAATAAAATTGGATTTGTCGGTTCTTACCCCATTCCAGAAGTAGTGCGTAATATCAATGCTTTTACCATTGGCGCGCGTAGTGTTAATCCAAAAATCACGACACAGGTGGTTTGGGTGAGTTCATGGTTTGATCCGGGTAAAGAACGTGATGCTGCATTGGCTTTGATTTCACAAGGTTGTGATGTGTTATTACAAAATACTGATTCGCCAGCAGTTGTTCAGGCAGCCAAACAAAAAGGTGTTTGGGGCTTAGGTTGGAACTCAGATATGGGTAAATTTGGTGGCGATGCGCAATTGGGTGCTGCGGTACTACATTGGGATCCGATTTACGACAAAGTGCTGAAAGATGTTGCTGCGAAAAAATGGAGCAACGCACCGATCTACTCTGGTGTAAAAGAAGGCACGATCAATGTTGAAAATATTGGCACAGCGGTCTCTGCGGATGCCAAAAAGATGGTATTAGCTCGTCGTGATGCGATTAAAGCAGGCAAATTGAATCCATTTGCTGGCCCTCTATATACACAGGCCGGTAAAGAATTTGTTAAGGCGGGCAGTGCTTATACCGAAGCGCAACTCGACAAAATGAACTTCTATGTACAAGGCGTGCAAGGTGTATTGCCAAAATAAAAATTGGGCAAAGTGGTTTAAGTTATATTGAGGAAAATGGGCATGATTACAGGTCAATGGATTCCGTTAGTCCCTTCTATACTGATCGAAACAGGTGAGGTAGAGCAGGTTCTGGTGAGGGGGAAAGATGTTGCTGTCTGGCGTTCCATGCAGGGTCATGTTCAAATCTGGGAAAACCGTTGTCCACATCGTAGTGTGCGTTTAAGTTTGGGGCAGGTACAGGGTGAAAGTCTGGTCTGTGCCTATCACGGTTGGCAGTTTGCCGCAGAAGATGGGCATTGTCAGCGTATTCCTGCTCAGCCTGAACAGCGCGCACCGAAAAGTGTATGTGCAAGATCTTATGCAGTCATGGAAAATTCAGGCCTGATCTGGTATGGCGAAGATGCTTTACCTGACATTGATCCTTTATTTGAGGAAATACAATTAGTCTATGCAGGGTCTGTCACTATCTCGGTCACACTCCCTCAAGTACAAGATTATTTATTGGAAGCGGGTTTGACTGAATGCGCTATGCATAATGGATTGAGTTGGCGAGATGATGCAGCAGATCGTAGATTGCGTATTTATCTCACGCCGACACAGACCAATGTTGTAACGGTACATGCCATGCTATTACAAAGCGCAAAGCCTACTCAATGTTATCCTTTATTAAGACAGATGCGAGAAAATCTGGAGTCGGAGAAACTCAGCCATGCCTAATACACAGCAGTATTCGCAGATGATTTCATCTAGTTTGATGGGGGAATGGATTGTGGTTGCGTCAGAGCAGGAATTCGTTCGGTGCCAGCAGATAAAAACATGTCTGGATGGACAAATTTTAACGATCCATCGAGATATCATCAATGATGTCCATGTTTATCAGGTGAAGTTCGATTCACTCGATGTAGACATGTTGAATTTGGCTGTGCAAGTGGCTTTTGGGTTTGTATGGTTATGTGTCGGAACTGAAAAAAAACCATTATTTCAGCTTGATGAATATGAGGTTGTAGAGGCACGCCGTGTGCCGTGTGGTGCTTACGGGGTACGCACTTCACCACTACGTGGCATAGAAAATTTTCTGGATATGGCACATTTTCCGTATGTCCATACTGGTATTTTGGGAGCTGAACCAGAAACTGCAGTCAAACCCTATCACGTTGAATGGCGTGAAGATGTCGATGAAATCTGGGCAACGGAGTGTTTTTTTACGCAACCACTTGCCGCACCGAGTTCACCCCAGCCGCAGGAAACTGAATATATCTATCGCGTTGCTTCCCCCTTAAACGCGATTTTATATAAAGTGAATACTGCGGCTAAGGGGATTATTCCTGCTGATGTAGTGTGTCTTTTTATTCAACCCCTGAGTGAAACTCATATTCGGGCGCATTTGCTGATGATTTTGGATGATCAGACGAGCAGCATGACCGATATGGTTTTATTTCAGCAGAAAATTTTTACTCAGGACAAACCGATTCTGGAAAATCATGTGCCTTTAAAACTTCCTTTGGACAAACTGGAAATTCCGACGAAAGCTGATGCACTGGCGACCGCATATCGCAAATGGCTGATCACCAAGAATTGGAGCTATGGAGTACATAAAAGCATACAAACGGAGCAAGTGGTATGAACGTGAATCTATCAACATTGCCTCTAAATTTTGCCGATGATCCATTATCGACAGATTGCTATAGCGTACGTTTGTTACTTGAGTTTTTACAACTTCCTTACCAGTCTGTATATGCAGATGTTGAACAGTTCGATAATCAATTTGAATCGCCAGTTTTATTAGATTCTTCTTCAAACATATCTGGGCTGATGTTTATCTTTCAATATTTAATTGAATTAACAGGAACACAATCTCAATGGATACCAGTTTATTTGTCATCGCAAATACAGGAGTGGCATGATTTTAATGAGAAACTCAAACTGAGTTTGGGACAATTACGTCAGGCCAGTCTGGCAATGGATCAATTTTTGACAGATGAGAAAAGATTACTTCAGCAGGCAGCGCAGCAGTTCCGTGAGCTGGATGATCATTTATGTGAGCAAACCATTTGCGGACACCGTTATTTATTGGGTGGGCAACTGACGGCCGCGGACCTGATTGTATTTCCTCAAGTTGCATTGGCTTGGGATGCGGGTGTAAGTTTGCTGCCTTTTTTACACATTCGTCGTTGGATCAATCATATTCGCCATCAACCAAAATTTATTCCAATGGCTGGTTTATTGGCTATCAACTGAGATAAATCGTAAAAATCGTTTTTATTTTCATCATTAGGAATCGTTCTGCCTTATTGTAGCCCAGAGATGGTATAAATTTTGCCTATGGACTCGGGTGATCTTAGATAAGGACAGATTGGTGATTCATCCTACAAATAAATGGGAAGCATTAGATGCACATTTGCTGCAAGTTTTATATATGCTTTTAACAGAAAAAAGTGTCTCTAATGCAGCCAAACGACTAAATCAATCACAACCGGCCATTAGTACCGCTTTAAAAAAATTAAGGGAAATCACAGGTGATCAGCTTTTGGTGCGTAGCCGCAATGGCATGACCCCTACTGAACGTGGTTTATCCTTACTCGAGCCAGTGAGTCAGGTATTAAGCCAGCTTGAATTAATTGCCACCCAACAAGTTAATTTTGATCCGGCACAATCACGTCAGATATTTAATCTGGCAGCATCGGACTATTTAAACCCCATCGCGATTGGTGAAATTCTTCGCAGGATTCATGTAGAAGCACCCCATTGCACGGTCATCATGCATTCCATGGGACATAATGTAGATTATGCACACGCATTGGAAAGTGGTATGTACGATGCGGTGATTGGTAACTGGCCACAGCCTCCTGAATATTTAAGGCTTGCTCCATTGTTCGAGGATGAAGTGGTCTGTTTGCTGCGTAAGTCACATCCTCTGGCGCATAAGACCTTGTCGATGGATGATTATCTTAATGCTGATCATATTGCTCCAACACCTTATACCGTTGGGCAACGTGGAGTTATCGATTTACATTTATCCAAAGAACGCCTAAAACGTAATATTGTGGCATTTATTCCGTACTTTGGAATGATTCCTTATATGCTGCTACAACTTGACGCGATTTTTTCTGCGCCGCGCTCATTTTCTCGCCATTATAGTGCATTATTGCCTTTGACTATTTCCGATGCGCCAATCCAGTTTCCCAAAATTTCCTATTATCTACTTTGGCATGAACGTCAGCATCGTTCTCCTGAGTTTCGCTGGTTCAGAGAGTTGGTGATTTCGGTTCTGAGAAACGATAGTCATGTGGTCAATTAACCAATATCTAAGCTCATTGTCTCAATTACTTCTGCTTAAGCACAGGAAGATAACGCTCATTTTCCTGTGCTAAATTCTGTCTGTGATTTCATGACATCGGTTCAAAACAATCATCTTATTGTTTATATCTGTTTTAACATAAGCAACATTGCACATTTTTAATATGCCAATCTTTGGTAGGAAATTTGCCTTTATCACAGGGTCAGATCGTTTTGCATTGGGCAAACGTGATTTTTGAAAAGCCATCATTATGAGTCTTGAGATGAATATTGTGAGCTTTGATCTTGAGAACATGATAAGGGGAAATGTGCAATGAAGGTATTCCAACAAGAGAATGCATTAAAAACGCTAATGACTGCTATGGCTACTATTCTGGGGGGAATTGGAACCATGCAATCTGTACAGGCTTCCACATGGAGCGATACCTCTATTGGATGGCGTTACGGATCACAATTTGCAGAACCGTATAAAAATGATTCAGATGGCAGTCGTACCGATATCACCAAACAAATTTTTAATCTGACCCATGCCAGTGGTGATAAGTATGGTTCAAATTTCTTTAATGTCGATTTGCTTCAGTCAGATGATGAACCGAATAGCACTCAATCCAATGCTAAAGGAACTCAGGAAGCCTATGTGGTCATTCGTCGTTATCTGGATGTTGGCGCCATTACTAAAACAAATTTATCTGTACCAGGTTACATTCGTGGTGCAGGTTTAACATTGGGGCTGGACTGGAACACTAAAAATGATAGTTATGGTTCAAAAAAACGTATGTGGGTCGTAGGGCCAACTATTCAATTTGATGTGCCTGGTTTTCTAGATTTTAGCGTATTGGCATTATTTGAAAGTAATGATCCTTCATCAGATACCCCGCGATTTGGGTATTCTTCGGGGCGTTACACCTATGACACTCATGCTGCTGCACAGTTTACATGGGGCATTCCAATTGGAAAAACACCGCTATCTTTTGAAGGATATGCACTTTGGATTGATTCAAAAGGAAAAAATGAGTCTGGTGGTGATACAAAAGCTGAAACCCATATTGATGTAAGTGTGATGTATGACTTGGGCCCAGTTATTGGGTTAAAAGGCAGCAAGTTACGCGCAGGCGCAGGCTATGAGTATTGGAAAAATAAATTTGGCAGTGACAGCGATGGCTTTGCAGGAAAAGGTGCCACGGCCAGCACACCAATGGTTCGGGTTGACTATCATTTTTAAAAATATCGGCAATGATGCAGATAGAGCCTAAATAGAAAATTTTTACTTAAGCTCCGTCTTTACGATCAATCGTTATTGAATTAAAAGAGACATCAAAATGACATTAAATGATCAGGCAACAGCGCAAGATCTATTTTTTCTAAGAAAAACGTTTGAATTGGCAGAACAAACTAAATTGCAAGGCTTGCATCCCTTTGCTGCAATTGTGGTGAATGCACTAGGCGAGGTTGTCACTCAGGCAGGCAATAATTCATTACCTCCGACGGGTGATCCCACCCGTCATGCTGAAACTGTTGCAGCAGGGCAGGCCGCACGACTTTTGTCATTGGAACAGTTGCGTAACTGTACTTTATATACCAATGCTGAACCCTGTGCGATGTGTTCTGGTGCGATTTATTGGACCGGCATTGGTCGGGTCGTCTATGGCATGAGTGAAACACAACTCCTCGCAATTACAGGGAATCACCCAGAAAACCCGACATTATCTTTACCTTGTCGTCAGGTATTTGCTAGTGGACAACGCGAAATCAGGGTCATTGGGCCGTGTTTGAGTGAAGAAGCAGCGCAAGCACATCAAGGGTTTTGGACTGAATTAAGTCACTAAACAGATTTTTTATTTAAATATGATCCACAAAATAAAGTGATTGCAGCATGGCATGCCCCTTGCTTCTCTCTAATCACATGAGCTAAAGAGATGACCTGATGGCTTTACCGACCGATAAAATCTCTGTTAATCCAGACTTGAATATGAGTACCAGCAGACCTGCACCTATCTTGCAGAAAAATCGTCTGGAGTTAATCAATATAACGAAACAGTATGGCAGTTTAGTGGCCAATGACCATATTCATTTACAGGTCGCACCCGGTGAAATTCATGCAGTATTGGGTGAAAACGGGGCAGGCAAAAGTACCCTGATGAAAATTATTTATGGGGCAGTCAAGGCTGATGAAGGAGAAATTGTCTGGAATGGTCGCTCTGTCACGATCGAAAGTCCTGCTGCGGCCCGACGTTTGGGAATCGGTATGGTGTATCAACATTTTTCTTTATTTGAAACGTTGACGGTAGTGGAAAATATTGCCTTGAGTCTGGATGAAAAATTTGATCTAAACGTATTATCCAAGCGCGTCATTGCAGTCTCTGAAAAGTATGGATTGCCCATTGATCCGAAAAGAACCGTTTATAGTTTATCGGTTGGAGAGCGACAACGTGTTGAAATTGTACGTTGTTTATTGCAAAACCCATCATTGTTAATTTTAGATGAACCTACTTCGGTACTCACGCCTCAAGCGGTATTAATCTTGTTTGAAACGTTACGCCGTTTAGCCAGTGAAGGGGTATCAATTTTATATATCAGTCATAAACTCCATGAGATACAGAGCTTATGTGATTGCGCTACTATTTTACGGGGTGGAACCGTGACAGGAACTGCTATTCCTAAACAGGAAAGTACCGCGAGTCTGGCTAAGATGATGATTGGGCGTGATCTTCCTGCTTATGAACATCCTGTTTATGTAGGCGAGAGTAAGCCTATATTTGAAGTGAAACAGCTCAATGTTCAGGCACTTGATATTTTTGGAACCTCGCTCGAACATATTCAGCTTAGTGTGAAAACAGGAGAGATTCTGGGGATTGCAGGTATTTCAGGAAATGGGCAAGCCGAACTGTTGACGGCCTTGTCTGGCGAAATAACGACTGCAAAAGGCTGCGTAATGTTAGAGGGACGGGCGATCGGCCATTTAAATGCGGGACAGCGCCGCGCACTGGGTTTTGGTTTTGTGCCTGAAGAACGTTTGGGACGAGGCGCTATTCCCGCGATGAGTCTAACTCAAAATGCTTTACTGACCGCATTTCGACAAGGTTTTGTGCGTTATGGATTGGTCAATTACGAAAAAGCGCGTCATTTTGCACAAGACTGTATGCAGAAATTTGCGGTAAAGGCCTCTGGAACGGCGGCTGTCGCGCGTTCTTTGTCGGGTGGAAACCTACAAAAATTCATCGTAGGTCGTGAAATCTTGCAACAGCCTAAAGTTATGCTGGTGGCCCAACCCACTTGGGGGGTCGATGTCGGTGCAGCCGCCTTTGTTCGTCAAACACTAATTGATCTGTCGCGTCAGGGTGTCGCCATTATTGTAATTTCTGAAGAATTGGAAGAATTATTTGAGATCAGTGATCGAATTGCTGTTTTGGCCGCAGGTCGCCTAAGTGAAGCTCAACCTGTGAATGAAACCAATGCTGAAACGATTGGTTTGATGATGTCCGGATTGCATCGGCAATCGCAAAGTCCAAGCGTTTTAGACGCATCCGCTTAGGTCTATATCATTTGAACTGGGGTTACATATGCATTTACTCGAACCGCGTGATCATCCATCGATTTTAATGAAGTGGCTCTCTCCCTTAATTGCTTTGGTGGCAACATTCTCTATTGGTGGCCTATTATTTATGATTTTAGGCAAAAATCCGCTTGAAGCATTTCAGGTGTTCTTTATTGAACCCTTATCCAGTTGGTATGGCTGGAGTGAGTTGATTATTAAAGCCAGCCCCTTAATTTTAATTGCATTAGGCCTATCTGTTGGATTTAAAGCCCGTATTTTTAATATCGGTGCTGAAGGCCAGCTTATTATGGGGGCAATTTTTGGCGGTGGTTTAGCCATTGCCTGTCAGGGAACCTCCGCATTCTGGGTCTTACCCTCTATGGTGATTGCGGGTGCAATTGGCGGAGCCTTATGGGGAGCTATTCCTGCATTACTAAAAACCCATTTTAATGCGCAAGAAACTCTGACCACATTAATGCTGAATTATATTGCGACATTTATTTTACTGTATTTGATTAACGGGCCGTGGAAAGATCCTGAAGGCATGAATTTTCCACAATCGGTTATGTTCGACGGTGGAACTTTATTTCCTATTTTATTTGAAGGCACACGAATCAATGCTGTGATTGGGGTGACCATTTTTGCAGTGTTGGCATTCTGGCTGTTTAGTAAACGCAGTTTTCTTGCATATCAGCTTGAAGTCGGTGGTCAAGCACCTGATGCTGCACGCTACGCGGGGTTTTCTGCAAAGCAGGCTATCTGGTTTAGTCTTATGATTTCAGGTTTTATGGCAGGTATTGCAGGCATTGGTGAGGTTGCAGGTCCGGTTGGACAACTCAATCCAAATATTTCCCCAGGTTATGGTTATGCCGCAATTATTGTGGCGTATGTGGGACGATTAAACCCGATCGGGATTGTTTTGTCAGGATTTTTGATGGCCTTGCTCTACATTGGTGGAGAAACCGCACAGCTAAATCTACAGCTTCCTGCGGCAATTACAGGATTATTTCAGGGAATGTTGTTGTTTTTCTTATTGGCTGCGGATGCTTTCATCGAAAATCGCTATCGGTTTGGCAGGTCTGAAACAATGAAAAAGCATACATCATCGATTGCATCCATTGAAACAGCTTAGGAGTTAGACATGATTGATTTAGTTCCAATTTTGGCGGGTACTCTAGCCGCAGGCACACCCCTGATTTTTGCAGGAATGGGTGAGTTGGTTGCAGAGCGAACAGGGGTGATTAATCTGGGTGTTGAAGGCATGATGTTGATTGGTGCCATTGCGGGTTTTGCTTTTTGTGCAAGCACAGGTCTAGGGCCTGCGTCAGGACTTTTGGCAGGGGCCATTGCAGGTGCGAGTGCTGCACTCATTTTTGCAATTTTGGCCCTTTCGCTCGCAGCTAATCAGGCTGCATGTGGGCTTGCATTAACCATTTTCGGTGTAGGGTTATCCGCTTTCGTGGGGCAACATTTTGTCAGTAACAGTTTGGAGGGGTTAAAGGCACTGGATATTCCCGTCCTGTCGGAGATCCCTTTTATTGGGCCGATTTTATTTCACCAAAATTATGTGGTGTATTTATCGATTTTATCTTTTTTTGTCATTTGGTGGATTTTGGCAAAAACCAAGCTGGGTTTATTGCTTAAAGCGGTGGGCGAGTCACCAGAGTCAGGACATGCCATGGGTTATCCAGTACTGTTGATTCGTTATGGTGCCGTGTTGTTCGGTGGAGCAATGGCTGGAATAGGTGGGGCATTTTTATCAACGGTATATACGCCATTATGGGTTGAAAATATGGTAGCAGGCCGTGGTTGGATTGCCATTGCACTAGTGGTATTTGCGGTCTGGAAACCTGCACGATTGATAGTCGGTGCTTATTTATTTGGTGGTGTCACCATTTTACAATTCCATGCGCAAGCGTTGGGTCTGGATCTGCCTGTCGAATTACTGGCTGCGTTGCCGTATGTGGCTACGATTTTAGTTCTGGTCCTGATTTCACGTGATAAAAAACTATTGCAAATGAACTTACCTGCATCATTGGGGAAATCCTTTATTCCTTAATATTTTTATGATGATCAATAGATGAATCAGCTTGGATCATCTATTTATTATCAGATTTTAAGCATCTAAAATTAAAATTAAATTTTTTTGCCGTGTCTTCTATATGATTTGCAAATATATTTTTAACAACTCTTGAATTTATGATCAAAAAAGTTGAATAAAAATATCAATATAATTTTATTGAAAATGTAGGAGTGACAAAAATTGTACGCTTTTCACACTTTTTGTTAGATAAATAATATATTTGTATAAATGTGATTATTCCCTCATAATAGCAAACATAGCAAGATGATTCATTGGATAATGAATACGTTGCTCACCAAATTGATGAACCCTCTGGATGTGCTTATACACATCCTTTTTATGCTCAGTTATCCCTATATAACTGAGCTTTTTTTTGTCCGCTATTCACCTAATTAAGCACGAATCACTTCACCGGTTAAAGCATTTAAAATGCGACTTGGTTGGCTACTCAACCCTAAATCTCCTTGAAGGTAATTTAAGTTGTTGCCAAAATAAACCTGTGCACTGTCTAAGCTCTGCGCAGGTGCAAGACCTGCCGGGTTGGCACTGGTCGAAACAATAAAGCCACCAAATTGCTGGCAGAGGTTTATGCAGAGAGGATGTGTGGTGACCCGAACTGCAACTAGCGGATGCTGTCCTTTAATCCACGTCGGAATAGACGCATTTGCAGGCAATAGCCATGTCGTCGCACGTTCAGTTGGCTGACGATCAGACCAGCTGGCGATCACTTGCTGGCGGATGTCTGTATTTAAGTCCTGCAATAAATGTTCTACTTGCTGTATATGTCCCGCCAATAAAATCACCCCTTTTTCAACGGGACGATGCTTCAGTTCCAAAATGTCCTGAAATGCCTGCTCATTGAAGGGATCACAGCCTAGGCCCCAGACCGCTTCGGTCGGATAAGCCAGAACCTGCCCTTGTTTTAATAGATGTGCTGCTTCAGCAATAGAGGAAGTAATCATAGGATAACTAAAACAAATGGGAGAATATGACTAGTTTAATGCATTGGGCGGCAACGTAAATAGCGGCCTGCTTGTTGCAGGCATAAACCGAGTAATTCCAGCTCCATCAATTGAGCGGTGAGTGCTGCAGTCGTGATTGGATGGCGCTGTGCCAGTTGATCTATATCTTGTCCGACCCAGTCTAGACTTTGATACAACGCAATCAAATGGGTTGGCAGGCTAGGTGGAGAGTTGATGGCTTCCACGGTTTGTTGTTGCGTTTGCCATTGCGTTGGCAAGGCTAAATCTTCAATGATTTGCTCGGGATGGTCGACCAGAATCGCACCTTCCCGAATCAGTTGATGACAACCTTGATGATGCTCACTGTAAATATGTCCAGGAATCGCAAAGACCATTTTGCCTTGATTGGCTGCTTCATTCGCTGTGATGAGAGAGCCGCTTTTCAGCGCAGCTTCGACCACCAATACCCCCAGACTCAAACCACTGACAATTCGATTACGTCTTGGGAAATGCTGTTGCAATGGCAGGGTGGAGGGTAAAAACTCAGTGATGACAGCACCTGATTGGGTAATTTGTTGTGCCAATTGCTTGTGCTGAGCAGGGTAAACGCTATCTAAACCAGTGCCCGTCACGGCAATGGTGCGTTGATGAGCTAAAGCTCCTTGATGCGCGGCTTGATCAATACCCTGCGCCAAACCACTGCTGATATAGAAGCCTTTTTCACTAAGATAATAGGCAAAATCATAAGCAACTTGTCGTCCATGAGGACTCGGTTTACGACTACCGACCATGGCAATTTGCGGTTGTAATAAGGCTTGTGCCTGACCTTGTCCAAATAAAATCGGGGGGCGGTCTGCATAAGGCTGTAATTGGGTCGGATAGCCCAGATCTTCAGGAGTCAGGATAAAATCACTATGTTTACACACCTGATCAAGCAACTGTTTAAATTGTTGTTGACCCTGAGGACTTTGAAATTCCGCCAAACGTTTTAAGTGATTGGCGTGTAAGCCCAGTTGTGACCATTCAGAGAAACGGTGTGGCTGTGTGGCTTGTTCACAATTACCAAAATGTTGTTGAAGCTTGGCAAAACTGGAGAGTGAATGTTGAACCAAATACCACACCAGCACAGTGTGATAGTGATGTGGTGATAGTTGATTCAACATCGGCAATTACTCAGTCATCGAGGCGGGGTGGCTTAATATTTGAGCCAATCTTGATTGGCAGTTCACTTTCAAGCACGTAGGCATAGCTGATCCGATCAAAGCTCTTAAAGACCATGATGCTTCCCAGATATTGACCTGGTAGTTTAACTTTTTCTTTGGTTTTTGGGTCTCTGATCATTTCACCATCTTGGTAGACACTGAGCACCTGACCGATTTCAACGCCGTCTGCGGTGCCACGATCAATCGTTACAACGCCATTTTTGGCCGCTGTACCAATTGAACCCATCACCCGAATGATTTTGCCGCCGTCTTTGATCTGCTGAGCATCAACGGGATAGAATAAAGTTGGTAACATGGCATCTTGTTCGGCCATTACCCGATCGCCACGTCGCACTTCGCCGTTATAACTTTCCGTGAGTTCAAGCGTGGTGATGTCATTTTCATTGCGAATGGTAACGCCTGAAGCGACTTGGGTCAGTTCAACACCAAGGACCTGCTTTTTACCATTTGGATCTAAGACCACATAAGGTTCACCTTCACGGAAGACCCCATAGCGTTGGCCATTTTCCAGACCTTTGCCTCGGACATAAACACTCTGACCTTTACCAGCGATGACACGGTTATCTGCTGTGCCCAGGATATAAGGAGTGTTGGCAATGGCATCCGCTGGCAGAACTGAAGTACGTTCCAGCCATTGTTGAATATCGGCCAGAGGAATCACTGGAACGCTGTTGTTCAATGCTTCGACACGCACTTGCGGGCGTAATGTTGAGGTATTCCCCGTATAACGACGGATAATTCCGTCACAACCGTCGCCTTCATCTTTACCAACTAAGGGTTTACCGTTCAAGCTGCACAGCAGCAAGCGATCGCCTGGATAAATCCAGTGCGGATTTTTGACATGTTTGTTGCTTGCCCAGATTTCTGGCCAGCGCCATGGCTTGCTTAAAAACTTCCCTGAGATATCCCAAAGTGTATCGCCTTTTTTCACCACATAAACGTGTGGGGCACCGACTTTAACTGAGGGTGGGCTGACATTTGGGCTGGCTGCATGGGCAAAATTTACTCCCATCCCCAGTCCTGCACAAATCGCAGCAGCAATCAGTTGTTTTTTTAACCCCAAGGCATGAAATGAGTGTATGCCGTTTAAAACCTTTTTCATTATCATAATTCCTAAAAATTATGTGTGTAGTTGCGCTATAATAACGACTTTACACACAATTTTTTGATCAAGCATTCCCTTCAGTTGGTTTTTTGATCAATGGCATAAGTGAGGACGACAGTATGGCCTTATTACCTATTCTAAGTTTTCCTGATCCCCGCCTTCGTACCATTGCCAAGCCAGTCGAAGAAGTCACTGATGATATTCGTCAGCTTGCAGCAGATATGTTTGAAACCATGTACGAGGCACCGGGTATCGGTTTAGCGGCAACTCAGGTTGATCATCATATTCAGCTTATTGTTATGGACATCTCTGAAGAGAAAAACCAACCGATGGTGTTCATTAACCCCAAAGTCATTCCACTGACCGAAGATACGCAGCCGTATGAAGAAGGCTGTCTCTCTGTGCCTCAAATATACGACAAAGTTGAGCGTCCGTCACGCGTAAAAATCGAGGCAATTAACCTTGAAGGTCAAGCATTTGAGTTAGAAGCTGACGAACTTCTCGCTGTTTGTATCCAACATGAAATGGATCACTTAAATGGCAAACTTTTTGTTGACTATTTATCACCGTTGAAGCGTCAGCGCGCACGTGAAAAAGTGGAAAAGGTGGTTCGCCAGCGCGAAAAAGAAAAAGTTAGCGTCAAGCGATAATTTTTTTAAAGATGTTGTCTCTGTTTCGTTGTGGCTTGCTGCTTGCCTTAACCGCGGTCTGTTTACAGATTGCGGTTTTCTTGCAGCCGTTACTTCCGAAGCAGTATCAAATCGCGCCAGTCTGTGAAACCATTACTCAGGCCTTACTCTTACCTAAATTACAAGCTTCGCAGAGCCATTCGGCCCATGCATCTCAGCATCATGTAGCTCAGCTTGAACACGCTCAAGTGTCGAGGCCGCAACACGATCATCACGATCCCAATCACCAATGTCAGTACTGTACGGTGTATGCCAATTTGGTATTGCCGCCTGAATTGGGGGTGAAAGAAGTTCTGGTCCGCATCCAAATCCGTCTAATTGCCTATCAACAAGCGTTTAAGCATATTTATTTTGCGCTACAACGTTTGTTTTTATTGCCTCAAGGGCGAGCACCACCACTCTTTGCATAATTAAGACTTTATTTTCGTTAGGGTTTTTATAGCCCTAGCCACGTTTTATTTATGTTTTAAGAGAGACCGATCATGGCTCAACCTAAATTTTTACTACAACCGCTTACGGTTGCGATCTTGGCTGCCTCAAATACAGTGATGGCTTGGGCAAATCCTGTTGAGCAAGCAGATACTCATCATGCGCACACCTCACTTGCACCGATTGTGATAACAGCACAACAACCGAATCAGAATAATGGTCTGGTGGTGCAAGCCGATCCAAAGCAACCGATTCAACCGATCCCTGCGACAGATGGGGCGGATTATCTACAAAGCATTATGGGGTTTAATTCGATACAAAGCGGTGGCACCAATGGGGATGTAACTTTCCGTGGTATGTTTGGTTCCCGCATCAAGATTTTGACTGATGGTAGCGAGAACCTCGGTGCATGTCCTGCTCGTATGGATGCACCAACCTCTTATATTTCCCCTGAAAGTTATGATCGAATCTCAGTGATTAAAGGGCCGCAAACTGTTCAATATGCCAATACCGGCTCAGCAGCGACGGTGATTTTTGAACGTGAACCTGAAAAGCTTACGCAAGAAAAACCATATCGTGGGCAGGCGAGTGTATTGTGGGGTTCGTTTGGACGTTTAGATCAGAATGTTGAAGCGGCACTTGGTGATGAGAAAAAATATATCCGCTTAAATGCCAATCGTTCTGAATCGAATAGTTATCAAGATGGTGATGGTAAAACCATTCCATCTTCATGGGAACGCTGGAATGCCGATGTCGCTTTAGGCTGGATGCCAGATGAGAATACCTGGCTGGAATTGACGGGTGGCAAGGCTGATGGCGAAGCGGAATATGCTGGTCGTGGTATGGACGGTGCCCAATTCGCCCGTGAAAGCTTAGGTTTACGGTTTGAAAAGAAAAATGTCACCGATGTGATCAAGAAAATTGAAGGTCAGGTGAACTACAGTTATAACGACCATATTATGGATAATTATAGCCTGCGTACACCGCCTTTGGTTGAAATGCAACATGGTGAACACAGCATGTTGATGCCAAACCCGATGTCCATGCAAGTGACGCGCCGTACTTTAAACTCAAGATTAGCCATGACTTCTGCATGGGATCAATGGAGCTTGATCAGTGGGGTTGATTCTCAGTTCAATAAACATGGCGGTAGTATGTCTTCACCGACGATGCCTTCCATGAATGTGCCATTTCGCCAAGATATGCGGTTTCAATCGTATGGGGCATTTGGTGAATTGACTTATCAATTGAACCCGCAAAATAAAATCGTGACAGGCGCACGTGTCGATCAGGTGAAGGTGGATGATGAGCGAGCTGACTCTAAAGCCAAAGGATTCAATACCCAGCTTGAAAAAACTCTACCAAGTGCATTTGTGCGTTTGGAAAATCAGAATGTTGAACATGGCTTAAATAGTTATGTTGGCGTGGGTTATGTCGAACGTATGCCTGATTATTGGGAGTTGTTCAGTCCTGAACATGGCAATGCAGGTTCGACAAATACTTTTAATGGTGTGCGTCCAGAGAAAACCTTGCAGTTAGATCTTGGTTTTACCCAGCAACAGGGCGCTTTTACGTCTTGGGTGTCGGCGTATGCAGGGTTGATTGATGATTATATTCTGATGAATTATCATGATCATAGCCATTTGCATGGTGGTGGACATGGCGGGCATGGCAGCAGTGAGATTACTGCAAGCGCCAAGAATGTGGATGCCACGATTGCAGGTGCCGAGGCTGGAATTGGCTATCAGTTTAATGATCATATCCAAGCGGATCTAAGTGCCATGTATGCGTGGGGTAAAAATACCACGGACAATACACCTTTACCACAAATTGCACCATTAGAAGGACGTTTGAACCTACGTTATGTCGCAGATAAATATACACTGGGCATGTTGTGGCGTGTGGTAGATCAGCAAAACCGTGTCAGTTTGCATCAAGGGAACATTGTGGGTTATGACCTCAAACCAAGTGCTGGTTTCTCAACGATTTCGTTAAATGGTAGTTATAGTCTGAGTAAAGATATCGACCTTTCAGTCGGTGTCGATAATGTGTTGGATAAAACTTATACAGAGCATCTCAATAAAGCCGGTAGTTCAGGCTTTGGTTTTGCCAGTGAAGAGCAGTTCAATAATACTGGACGCAATTATTGGATGCGTATGAGCATGAAGTTCTAAGCTGAGTTAGAATCAATCAGCCCAATCGAAGACGTTGGGCTGATTGAAACGAGGTTAAGGAAAAGATGCATCATATTTGGGACCAGAAAATAACAATTATTCAAGAATTACAACAACAGGGGTATGCCCGCATTGTAGTTGAAGCCTGGACTGATGAAGTTCGGGACAGTATCGATCAGATGTTGCGGCAGGCAGGATTCAGGCACTACCATGTGCATAAAATTAAGCATGAGCAGAACAGTTATGTGCTTGTTCTGACAAATTTAACTCATGATCTGCCTTATGCTTTGGAAAAGGTTTATCCAGCCAGATCGTCTTTTTTACGGATTTTACCGCTAATTCTGGCTGCGAGTTTGATGGCATTTACCGTACTGCTGAGTAGTTATGCCAAAGATCTAATGTCCTTTGTCGTGGTTCTCGTGATTCCGGCAATACTCGGTTCATTATTTGAATACTTTATGATTCGAAAACAGCCCAATCCCATTTTTCTCTCCAGACTGTTTAAAATTCAGCCGCTTGTTTTTGTGATCGTGATTGTATTCTGTGTGATCGTGTTGAGAGAAGGCATTATCTGTCTAATCATGCTCTTGCCCATTCTGTTGATGGGGTTGCTGCTGGGTGCGGGCTTGATGCGATTGATTTGTCATTATCTATGGAAACCTAGTGCAAAAATCTATTCTTTTGCACTGCTGCCTCTGATTTTATGGTTGTTGTTGCCTGATTTTAGCCGTACTGAATATGGACAAACCCAGCGCTCGGTCGTGATTCATGCGCCAGCACAGCAAGTATTTCAGGCTATTAACCAAATTGGTAAGATTCAGCCTGAAGAAGTCAAACACAGTTTTATTTTTAGCATGGGCTTTCCCAAACCTATTTTTGGTATGACCGAGCAGCATGAAGGCGAGCTGATACGCACCATCCAGTGGGAACGTGGTATCAAGTTTGAAGAAAAGGTGACCGCATCACATGCGCCGTATTTATTGTCATGGAAATACCAGTTTGCTCCAGATTCTTTTCCGAAGGGATCACTGGATGACTACCTGGAAATGGGCGGTAAGTATTTCGATTTGCTGAAAACAGATTATCAGTTGCAACAAATCGATGCGCACACCACCAAGTTGATTCTGAGCATTGATTATCGTTTATCCACTGAATATAACTGGTATAGCCGTTTATGGGTCAATTATGTTTTAAACGAGTTTAGTGATGTGGTGATGCAGATTCATAAACAGCGTTTAGAAAAAGATCGTTCTTGAATGAAAAGCCAAAGCGAAGCCACAATCTTGATTGTGGCCTCGGTCGGTTAGGCCAGACAATCCTGTTTTGGCATTAAGCTATCGCAATACAAGGGATTCAATGCGCATTGCAAATCATCAATCTGCTCTTGAGTCACATAACCTTTGGCTTTGAGATATTCAGCCACACGATCATCACGCAAACTTAAAAATGCAGCATCATATACACCCAAATCAACAAATAAAGCGGCGGTTTCCAAACTGTTAAAGTGATCCAGAAACACGTCATTTTCATACATCAAGAAAATATGGGTAAGCGGGGCATTGGTATCAACTTTTAAGCGTTGAGCCAATTGATCAGGACGTGTTTTGATAAATAGTAAATCAGAAAGTTCATCAAACTGGGTTTTATCGAGCTGGTTTTCGCCGCCTTTGACATGACCTAACCAGGCTTTGAAGACCAGTACCGCACCACCACGCAATAACATACTCCAGATTTGATGGCGGGTCTCATGGTCAAGATGAGCAGATTCATTTTCCAGCGCTTCCAAGAATTTTTGTTCTTGTTGTGCCAGTTTTTCAAATAAGCCCAAGCCTTGTGGATGGTAAGCCGCAGGTGCAAACACATCAAAATTGAGTTGATCAAATACATTGAGTGCCAGTGGAACAGCGGCTTGATAAAGCGTATTCAGTGCACGTAAATGGGTATCCTCCAGTTTGCTATGCACAAAAATCGTTTGCCAATCCAGCTCAGGTAATAATGCATTGGCACTATATTGGCGATACAGCTGTTGTGAACTGTGGTCAGTTGATGAGTGATTACTATTCATGATCAATGTCCTTTTTGACAATGTTTGTGATGAGAACCCAATAAACCTTCATTGGGCTTTCAATCTCGTTGATCAATTTATGCGGGATCAAGAAAGCAAGTAGAATACGACTAAAGTTGTAGATAGGATTTTTATGCTAAAATTTAATAATAAAAACAGCATCTTATTTAATTGTAAGTAAGTGTACAAACGTTCACTAATGTAAGTGAACGTTTTTGCCATAGCCAATCATGATTTGAGCACTTTGGTCAATTTATCGTTGCACTAAGCGCTGCTTTTTGATGGTTTTTGCCTATGTTGCAAAATATTTGGTCATTTATTGCATTGGCATGATTTTTAAACCTGATAACCAAGCTCTTAAACCCGCAGGTTTTAATGGCTTTTTCAACAATACAATATTCTGCTGCTTTAAATATTGTGGTAACTCAGGATCAGAATCTGCAGTAATCAGGGCCACTGGAATATGTGCAGGACGATATTGTTCAATGAAATCCAGACCACGTTGATCATGGTTTAAATGTTGGTCGATGAGCCAAACCTGAATATCTTCCTGTTCAATCAATTGCAATGCTTGCTCAGGTTCAGTGGCCGTAAAAATCTGATACCCCCATTTACTTAGCAAGGTGTGCATGCCTGCTAAAATGGTTTCATCATTATCCAAACACAACACTTTGTAGGCGGTGTGCTGTAGTGCGGTCACTTGTGGTGTGTTCATCTTAATTTTCGGTGCATCGACCAACGGCACTTCGATCATGAAGCATGAGCCTTTACCCAGTTGCGAATATACATAGACAGGAAAATCAAGCAGGCTGGTCATGCGTTGCACGATCGCCAGCCCGAGGCCAAGACCTTGTTCACCCCAAGGTGAGGTGTGTCCACAACGTTCAAACTCTTGGAATAGTTTCAGGCGTTGTTGTTCATTAATCCCAGGGCCAGTATCCCAGACCCCAATTCTAATATGCTTCGGACGTTGAGCTGAACGTAACACACCGACCACCACACGACCTTGTGCGGTATAGCGCAATGCATTGCTGACAAAGTTCTGGATAATGCGTCGCATCCATTGTGGGTCGGTATCGACCCAAAATTTAGTGTCGTGAACAGACAGTTGAATATTGCGTTGCGCCGCAATCGATTTAAATTGCAGCTCAAGGTCATTTAACAGGTCATGCAGAGAATAGGCTTGACGTTTAGCTTGAATGGTACCGCCTTCCAAACGGGCAATATCCAGTAGTGCAGAGAGCATACTTTCCGCGCCATACAGGGCACGATCCAGCTGTTGCAAGGTTTGTTGATCTTCCGTTGAATGTACGCTTTGTTCTAGCGCGGTACTAAACAAACGTGCTGCATGCATCGGCTGTAATAAGTCATGGCTGGCGGCTGCCAAAAAGCGGCTTTTGGATTGATTGGCTTTATCGGCTTGTTCCAGCGCCAATTGCTGTTCAGTCAGGGCATTGGCTAGCTGTTGAGTTCGATCACTGACACGCTCTTCCAAGATGGCTTCATTTTCGCGGAAGGCGGTAATATCCGCGAATGTTGTGACAAAACCACCGCCTTCAATTGGATTGCCGCGCATTTGAATGACCAAACCATCTTTACGGATGCGTTCAAATTCATGTGCACTGCCGACTTTCATCCAGTGCAGCCGTTTACGGACGTGTTCTTCCACAGGGCCGGGACCACATTCACCACGCTCCGCGTTATAACGAATCAAATCAGCGATTGGACAGCCGACATAGACCAGATCCTTAGGATAATCAAACAGTTTAAGATATTGATTATTCCATGCCACCAGACACATGTTTTTATCTACCACGCTGACACCCTGGGTCATATGATCAATCATGGTCATGAGTAAGTTTTGGTTGAAACGTTGCCACTGCGAGGCCTGATCCAGAATATTGGCGACTTGCCCAAGGGCTAGGCCATTGTTAATCATGGCGGTGGTCAGCAAGGTACGGGCAGAAGCGGCACCAATAATCCCAGCCAGATATTGCTCGGTAAAACGCCACCACATGCCATTGGCTACGTGATTCTCATTTAAAACTACATGGTTTTGTTCACAGAACTGCTGGAAGGCTTGCAGGGTAGGCTTATCCCCTGTAACCCGTTTGGCCAGAGCCAGTAGATCACCGACTTTGAGGCGTGCAGCATTCAAATGCAGGTCGGTCAGGTCAGTATTCGATTGTGCGGATGGCAAAGGTTTGCTTTCATAATAGAAAAAGCTTTCTGCCTGAATTTGTTCTGCCACACTTGGACGATAGAGGCGAGATACCCAGATATACAGCACCACGTTGAGACCCAATGACCACAATACGCCGTGGGTGAGGGGCGCAAAAGATTCAAATCCGAGGAGTGCTTCAGGACGTAAGCCATTAATGTCAAAAGGGCCAAACAATAACAGATGTTGTGCAAAGTCTTGATAATGATCAGGCAAACTACGCAATACCGTTGGGAAGAGCAGTGTATAGCTCCACATGGCAAAGCCCATGAGTAAGCCGACATAGACCCCTTGACGACTGGCACCGCGCCAGTAGAGTCCACCAATCAGTGCAGGAGAAAATTGTGCCACTGCACTAAAGGCCAATAAACCAAAAACAGAAAGCTGGTTAATGTCATTAAAGAAGTGGAAGAATAAAAAACCCAGCAACATCACACTGATGATGCTAATCCGACGGGTTAGTTTCAGCACACGCGGCAAATGTTGATCATGGCGGGAAATGATTTTAAAGCGCCATAATGCAGGCATGATCAGGTCATTACTCAGCATGATCGACAGTGCTACTGAGGCCACCAACAGCATCCCTGTTGAAGCTGAAAAGCCGCCTAAGAATGCCAATAAGGCCAACCATTCTTGTTGATAGCTTAAAGGCAGGGCCAATACCGCTATATCTGGCGTACCCAGTGATTCTGGTAAGGAGTGTAATGCCCAACTGGCAATCGGGATAATTGCAATCACAGTCAGAATGAGATAAGCCGCGAACCAGCGTCGTGCGCCGCGAATATGTTTTTCATCACGTAGTTCGACCACGGCCACGTGAAACTGGCGCGGCAGGCAAATCATGGCTAAGCCCGCCAACAAGGTCTGCACCCAAAAGGTTTCAGGAACGCCCAATTGTTGCAGGTCATGGAAATGCTGGTGAACATCGCTGCTGACCTGTTTGATATTGTCAGGCGATTGCAATAAGAAGAATGCCGCTACACAGAGTAGAGCAAACAGTTTGACAAAGGACTCAAATGCAACGGCTAACATCAAGCCGCCGTGTTGTTCGGTATGGGCAATATGACGGGTACCAAAAATCATTGCCAAAATTGCCAGTACGGCTGTCAATACCAACACACTATTGGTGGTGGTGTGAATATGGGCATTTTGCTCCAGAATCACCGATGCACTCAAGGCAATGGCACGTAGTTGCAACGCCAGATAGGGCACAATTGCAATCACGGCTAGAATGGTCACTAACGCAGCTAAACTACCGCTCTTGCCGTAACGAGCGGCAACAAAATCGGCAATCGACGAAATGGCATGGTGCTGACGAATCCGGCCTAAGCGCTTCCAGATATCATAACCAAACCAGATAAACAGTAATGGACCCAGATAAATGGGGAGGAAAATCACACCTTGGCGAACGGCTGCGCCTGTCGCACCGTAAAAAGTCCATGAAGAGCAATAGACACCCAAGGTTAAACTGAACAGCAGCATCCGACCGCGCATACCTAAACGGCTGGCATGTTTTTCGCCAAAAAAAGCACAGCCGAATAACAGCACAATATACAGGGCCAATACCCCAAGAATAAGCCAACTGTTCATATTGCTCACGTGATCAAATTCCATTTTTTATCATACCCGAAGCACAGGCAGAGCAAGGAGTAGAGATTTGCATTTAGAGACCAAAGTCTAAGTTACGAGTCAAGCATAATCTTGTTAATTTGAATAATGAAAAATCCCATGCGGAAAAGGGTCCACGGTTGGGCACAAAAATAAGGAGTTGATTATGGATGATTCACAGGTAGATCGCATTCTACATAATCCAAAGTTTCAAGAGATGGTCAGCAAAAAGCGCACATTAAGTTGGACATTAACAGCAATCATGCTGTTTATCTACGTTGGATTTATGCTTTTGGTTGGTTACAACAAAGAATTTTTAGCGAGTTCATTTAGCGGTGGCGTAACTACTTGGGGAATTCCTCTTGGGTTAGGCATTATCGTATTGTCATTTGTCTTATGTGGTGTGTATTCCTACATTGCCAATAATACGCTCGACCAACTGAATGAAGAGGCGCTCAAGGAAGTTGAGGCCATTGCACATGAAAAAGGGATGCACTGAGATGAAAGGGACATCATTTAAAGCGATATTGTTTACGCTGCTCAGCTTTTGTTGTAGCAGTGTCGCATTTGCGGGCCCAGATTTGGGTGCGGCTGAACAGCAGGCAACCAACTGGCATGCGATCATTATGTTTATGATCTTTGTTGGTTTTACCTTGTTCATCACCAAGTGGGCAGCAAAACAGACGCAATCCGCACAAGACTTCTATACCGCAGGTGGCGGAATCAGCGGTTTTCAAAATGGTTTGGCGATTGCAGGTGACTTTATGTCAGCGGCATCGTTCCTCGGTATTTCGGCACTCGTATTCAGTTCTGGTTTTGATGGTCTACTCTATTCACTGGGTTTTATGGTGGGTTGGCCAATCGTTTTATTCCTGGTGGCGGAACGTTTGCGTAACTTGGGTAAATATAACCTGTCCGATGTGGTGTCATTCCGTCTGGAAGAAAAACCCGTCCGTACCTTGGCTGCATTCAGCTCATTGGTGGTGGTTGCGTTCTATCTGATTGCACAGATGGTGGGTGCAGGTCAGTTGATCAAACTACTCTTTGGTTTGAACTACAACATTGCTGTAGTGATCGTCGGTTTGCTGATGATGGCCTATGTCATGTTCGGTGGGATGTTGGCGACGACTTGGGTACAAATTATTAAAGCGGTCATGTTACTCAGTGGTGCAACCTTTATGGCTTTCATGGTCATGAAAGCGGTTGGTTTTAGCTTCACCAATATGTTTAACCAAGCCATTGGTGTTTATAGCCAAGTACATCATATGAGTTGGGATGAAGCCGCAAAAATCATGGGACCGGGTAAACTGGCTGCCAACCCGATTGATGCGCTTTCTCTTGGTCTGGCCTTGATGTTTGGTACGGCTGGCTTACCGCATATCTTGATGCGTTTCTTCACTGTGAAAGATGCGAAAGAAGCACGTAAATCGGTTGTGGTGGCAACAGGCTTTATTGGTTACTTCTATCTTTTGACCTTCATTATCGGTTTTGGTGCGATCTTGTTTGTTGCCAACAATCCACAGTTTCTTGATGTTGCGAAATCAGCATTGACGGGTAAATTGGAGTTGGTGGGGGGGAACAACATGGCTGCGGTTCACTTAAGTGATGCCGTCGGCGGTGACCTGTTCATGGGCTTTATCTCTGCGGTGGCATTCGCAACCATCCTTGCTGTGGTAGCGGGCTTAACCCTTTCAGGTGCATCTGCAATTTCACATGACCTGTATGCCAACGTGTTTAAAAAAGGCAAAACCACGCCACAATCAGAGTTGCGTATGTCAAAAATCGCAACGCTAGGTTTAGCAATTTTTGCCATGATCTTGGGGGTTTTGTTCGAGAAACAAAACGTTGCCTTTATGGTGGGTTTGGCCTTCTCGGTGGCATGTTGTGCAAACTTCCCAGTGTTGGTGTTATCCATGTTCTGGAAAGGTTTAACCACACGTGGTGCAGTGATTGGTGGTGTTGTTGGTCTCGTGGGTGCAGTGACCCTGATCATTCTGTCGAAAGCGGTTTGGGTAGATACACTGGCGATTTCTGAAACTGCGCCAAACCCATTCAATGGTCCAGCATTATTTGCTATGCCGCTTTCATTCCTTTGCTGCTGGTTCTTCTCGGTTACGGACAAATCAGCACGTGCAGAGAAAGAGCGTAAAGCCTTTGATGCTCAGTTTGTTCGCTCAATGACGGGGATCGGTGCATCTGGTGCTTCAGATCATTAATCACAATCAATTGTAAAATAAAAGCCCTCATTGATTGAGGGCTTTTTTATGGACTATTGATGCATACTGGCCAGTTGCTGCGTCTGATTTCGATAAAGAGACAAGCCGATGCGTTGTAGATGTCGTCCATTTTGCTCAAGCACTCGGTTTAACTTTGGAATAAATTTGGCACTGCTATACAGCGCTAAATTGCGACCAATCAGATAATAGGCAAACCATGAGGCCGATTGTGGGGCTAAACCCAACTTCTGCATTTTTTTGCGACCAATAAAAAACTGGGTAATTTCTAGATGTTGCTTATACGCCAGCTTCTGCTGGAAAGAGCGTAGATAGCGATATTTCCGCTCGAAGGGTTCTTTGGACAGACTGGAACCTAATGAAATACTGCTGGCATCTGATTGGGGGTGTGCAAATTGCATCCAGTACATCATTTTCCAACCCTCTGATTCTTTATTGACTAACCATTTTTCATCCACACCCATTAACCAGCCTACATATTTCCAGAAATGTAAAAAGCTATCAATTTCCTGCTTGTTAGGAAAAACCCCCAAAGCCCGAATACCAATCAGTACCACACCACTAAAAGCAATATTGGTCATCGCCTGATCATACTGGTTGATTGGTAGACCCCAAGTGTCGGCATCCCATTTCTCTGATTTTTGTAGCTGATGACGAACAAGTGAATGAATAAAACGTACAAAAATCGTAGAGGTAAAGCCTTTGCTAAAACGTTCAAACCCGTTTGGTTCGGTGATATCCACCCACCATTTGGTGGTTTCGGCTAAACGGGTTCCTGCCTGTTTTTTTAAAGCGCCTGTCAGAATTAAAGGTTGATTAAAACCAGGGTACAAATAACCTGTCATTAGCGATAAATCTCGCAGAACAAGTCCGTTATTGATGCCGAGGCGATAAGTAAATTTAATGGCTTCATCGATTTTGACTTGTTCATACCAATCAGGTTTTTGTTCCACTAACTGGAAGAAGGCGGTCAGTTCAGCAATTTCATGCGGCAATTTATCGAGACCTTGATATAACGCCGTTTCAAAGTATTTACGATGCTGTTTGGGATTTTGTAACACCCACAACAGCAGTTGATCCATCGGTGCATCTCCACTTTGCAGGGCGGTATTGAGCGCGAGATAATCTTCATAACTCGGCTGCACCTGCTGCTGGGTTATATAACTGAGAATTTTAGTTTTGATATTGGTTTGAATCATCTCTTCAAACCCTGCCAAGCGTTTAGGTCTAACGATACTTTGCATTGCATACAACCTGTGATTGTTATTTAATCAAAGCTTAATATGAATATTTATTCGCATTCAATTCGCATTTCAATTGAGGCTGAGGATGAGAAAAAGACCACAGCAACAGCGCGCCAAAATGATTGTTAACAGCATTCTGGAAGGGACACAGAAATGTATTTCTGAGTATGGTGTGCTACAGATCACAACCCCAAAAATTTCTGAAAAATCAGGGGTTAGTGTCGGTTCAATTTATCAGTATTTTGAAAATAAAGAACAGATCATCGCGGAATTGCTGTTGCGTAAAAGTGAACACTTGGGGCAAGCACTCAAGCAACTGGTGATGCTGCAACAACAAACTGCTATTCAGGACATCATCAGATTAAGTATCGCTTTTGGCTTTGAAACGTTGAAATCCGATCAGGGTTTTTTCATCGAGATTCTCAAAAACTGGCATGCCTATAGCGATTCCGAAGCGGCACAGCTACTGGAACAACATTTTCTGGAAATCGGCATGTATTTATTTGGTCGCTATTATCCACACTGGGATTTTGAAACTTTAAAACATAAATCTTTTGTGATAATTAACAGTACTTTATTTACCATGATGCGTTATGCCAGTAAGAATACCTTGTTGATTGAAGAACAACGACTGCAACAAGAACTCTCTAAAATGATTGTTGCCTTTTTAGTTACAGTCTGATGCGATTAACACAATGAAAATCATAACAATAGCAAGGAAAACAACATGCAGAGCTTAAAACAATTTTGGGATAGCTTTCGGTTATTGCCATCGGCATGGTTATTACTGGTTCAGCTGGCGTTATTGGTTTTATATATGTTGACTACAGGGCACAGTGAATATCGGGCTTTAACCTGGTCCTTGGGTGTTTTGGCATTATTGATTATTGCCAAAGTGATTCGGCAAAGCCCTGTGTTTACCTTTTGGGGACTGATCTTTGTCAGTGGTGCCTTTCTATTTTCGATTATGATTTTTATGGGTTATGGCAACCCGACCATTCAAATCATTGCCCATAGTTTCGAAGCTTTGGCCTATTTCTATGCGGCCTATGGTCTGTTGCGCTATATGTTTGCGGATCGTTATCTGACCAAAGATGAATTGTTTGCAGCGGGAGCGGTATTTACCTTAATCGCTTGGGCTTTTGCCTTTCTATATAGTATCTGTCAGCTAATTCTGCCTGATAGTTTCCAAAATCCCAATCAGCCACAAGCACTACAAAGTTGGCTTGATCTACTCTTCCTCAGCTTTAGCCTGCAATCGGCAACGGGTCTGTCTGATTTGATGCCACTGAGTCCAGCAGCTCGTGTGCTGGCCATGTTACAAATGTTTGGTGGGGTGATGTATCTGGCTGTCGTGGTCTCTCGTTTGATTGCTTTACAGTATATTGCGCATGTGCCTAAACAGTTGAATGATAAAGATTAGCTTTGTTACAGCATTACAACTGCTTTATTTTTCACATTTTTTATAATTTATACCGAGTTTTGCGAAATTTAAGCTCGCTTTTGTTCACTGTGTGAATGTCTTCTTTGGCCATTATGGCCTGTCCATTATCATTAGAATAACGTGAGGGAATTATGCCTTCCAAGCCATCTTCGCAGTTTGCGAATGTGAATCCAAACGTGTTTTTAAGCACGGTAATAATCATTGCGATTTTTATCGCAATCGTTGTCATCGCACCCAGTTCATTTGAATTTTTGACCCAACAACTGAAGCAATGGATTACGGACTCTTTTAGCTGGTTCTATGTTTTATCTGTTGCGGTATTTCTGATTCTGCTGATTTATATTGCCTGTTCAGCCAGCGGTAAAATCAAATTAGGACCTGATCACAGCCAACCTGAATATAGCAATGGCTCGTGGTTTGCCATGCTGTTTACCGCAGGCATGGGTATCGGTTTGATGTTCTTTGGTGTGGCTGAACCTGTGATGCACTATGTCAGCCCACCGAGTGGTGACCCTGAAAGTGTAGCTGCGGCACAACAAGCCCTGAGGATTACCTTTTTCCATTGGGGTTTACATGCATGGGCGATTTACGCCGTGGTTGGACTGGCTTTGGCCTATTTTGCTTATCGCCATAATCTGCCGTTAAAAACCCGTTCGGCTTTATATCCCATTATTGGTAAGAAAATTTATGGGCCTTGGGGCGATGGTATTGATACCTTCGCTACCATTGGTACCGTTTTTGGTGTAGCAACCTCTCTCGGTTTTGGTGTGACGCAAATCAACTCAGGCCTACATTATCTATTTGGAATCGAGCAAAGTAGCCAAGTCCAAGTCGGTTTAATTGTATTTGTGAGTATTTTGGCATCCATGTCCGTATTTTTGGGCTTAGATAAGGGGGTAAAACGCCTTTCTGAGCTGAACCTGATTCTGGCTTTGGTGCTGCTGGCCTTTGTGTTTATTGCGGGGCCAAGTATCTATTTACTGCAAACCACCATTCAAAACATGGGTTCGTATATGTCGAATCTATTTGGTATGACCTTTAACCTCTATGCCTATCAACCGAATGGCTGGATTGGCGGTTGGACCATTATGTACTGGGCATGGTGGATTTCATGGTCGCCATTTGTGGGGATGTTTATTGCCCGTGTGTCGCGTGGCCGAACCATTCGTGAATTTATTGTCGGGGTGTTACTGATTCCGACAGGCTTTACCATCATCTGGATGGGCTTTTTAGGTAATGCTGCTTTATTCAGTATTATGCAAGAACATAATGTAAGTTTGCTTCATGCTGTGCAAACGGATTCATCAGTGGCTTTATTTGAGTTTTTGAATCACTTGCCGTTTTCAGGAGTGATGAGCTTATTGGCGACGGTATTGGTGATGCTCTTTTTCGTCACCTCTGCGGATTCGGGTGCGTTGGTTACCGATTATCTCACCGCTAAAACTGAAAACTCTCCAACATGGCAACGTTTGTTTTGGACGGTGTTGATGGCAGCATTGGCCATTATTCTATTGTTGGTGGGTGGTCTGTCTGCATTGCAATCTTCCATCATTATGAGTGCATTACCTTTTACTTTTATTATGTTGTTGATGAGCTGGGGGCTGTTAAAGGCCTTAAAGCTGGATGTCACCAAGATGAAAGCCATTCAGGAAGCGCGCATTACCCCACGTGCCATCAATAATCCACGTAGTTGGCAGCAACGTCTGGGTCTGATCATGCATTACCCGGATACAGAAACTGAAGTTCAGCACTATATCGAGACACAGGTGCGTAAAGCCTTTGAAAGTATTCAACGTGAATTTAAACGCCGTCACTTGGAAGTGGAGATACGTGAAATCGAAAATGGTCTGCAATTGCATGTCGATCATCATCATGAAATTAACTTCACTTATAAAGTGATCTCCCATGCCACTGTTCCACCAAGTTTTATGTTGGGACGAGCGGAGGAAGATGAGGCCAATTACTTCCAAGCAGAAGTCTTCTTAAGAGAGGGTGGGCAAAACTATGATGTGATGGATTGGACGCAGGAAGATTTAATCCAGGACATTATTGATCAATATGAACGTCATCTATACTTCTTGAATATTGTGAGAGGGAGTACTCCTTAAGAGAAAGTACTTATTGCAATACTGAAAACAACGGTTTTGAGCGATCAAAGCCGTTGTTTTTATTCTGGGTGATGGAATTTTAAACATTCATTGAATAGGAGACAGATTTTTGAATCGAGTGAGGTGTTTAAAATAAAAGCAAAATATAAAAATAAAGCGGTTTTATTGCTGATAATAAAAACATATTTTTAATAAAGTAGTTAAATTTCAAATGGTTAGTGTGTTTAAATTCACTTTTAAGATAATTAATAAATTTTAAATTATATAAATCAGTGAATTAGATGCGTTAAAGTTTAAAAATAAAACAACCGAATAATTTAATTTTTGAAAGTGCTTGCAACGGGTCTGAAATACTGTAGAATGCACATCCATCGGCGGTGATGCAGATAAAAACTTGTTGAGAAACAAGGATTTGGCTGAAAAGGTTAGATTCTTGAGTTGATTAATAAGTTTGCTAAATATCTAAATTACCTGTTGACTTTTAAGAAATTGAGAGTAATATAGCCGACCTAGCTTGATGATGACGAATCATCGAGAAGATCATTAAGAGAATAGAAGAACAACTTGTGTGGATTTTTACTAGTTGATCAATCGAAAATATTTCATTGATTGAAGAGTAGAAATTTCTCGAAGTTTATTTGAGCGAATTTTTAGTCAGAAAATTGATGAGCCAAGATTTGTAGCCATAAGCTACTAATGATTTTAAACTGAAGAGTTTGATCATGGCTCAGATTGAACGCTGGCGGCAGGCTTAACACATGCAAGTCGAGCGGGGAAGGGTAGCTTGCTACCTAACCTAGCGGCGGACGGGTGAGTAATGCTTAGGAATCTGCCATTTAGTGGGGGACAACATTCCGAAAGGAATGCTAATACCGCATACGTCCTACGGGAGAAAGCAGGGGATCTTCGGACCTTGCGCTAAATGATGAGCCTAAGTCGGATTAGCTAGTTGGTGGGGTAAAGGCCTACCAAGGCGACGATCTGTAGCGGGTCTGAGAGGATGATCCGCCACACTGGGACTGAGACACGGCCCAGACTCCTACGGGAGGCAGCAGTGGGGAATATTGGACAATGGGCGGAAGCCTGATCCAGCCATGCCGCGTGTGTGAAGAAGGCCTTATGGTTGTAAAGCACTTTAAGCGAGGAGGAGGCTACTTAGATTAATACTCTAGGATAGTGGACGTTACTCGCAGAATAAGCACCGGCTAACTCTGTGCCAGCAGCCGCGGTAATACAGAGGGTGCGAGCGTTAATCGGATTTACTGGGCGTAAAGCGTGCGTAGGCGGCTTTTTAAGTCGGATGTGAAATCCCCGAGCTTAACTTGGGAATTGCATTCGATACTGGGAAGCTAGAGTATGGGAGAGGATGGTAGAATTCCAGGTGTAGCGGTGAAATGCGTAGAGATCTGGAGGAATACCGATGGCGAAGGCAGCCATCTGGCCTAATACTGACGCTGAGGTACGAAAGCATGGGGAGCAAACAGGATTAGATACCCTGGTAGTCCATGCCGTAAACGATGTCTACTAGCCGTTGGGGCCTTTGAGGCTTTAGTGGCGCAGCTAACGCGATAAGTAGACCGCCTGGGGAGTACGGTCGCAAGACTAAAACTCAAATGAATTGACGGGGGCCCGCACAAGCGGTGGAGCATGTGGTTTAATTCGATGCAACGCGAAGAACCTTACCTGGCCTTGACATACTAGAAACTTTCCAGAGATGGATTGGTGCCTTCGGGAATCTAGATACAGGTGCTGCATGGCTGTCGTCAGCTCGTGTCGTGAGATGTTGGGTTAAGTCCCGCAACGAGCGCAACCCTTTTCCTTATTTGCCAGCGAGTAATGTCGGGAACTTTAAGGATACTGCCAGTGACAAACTGGAGGAAGGCGGGGACGACGTCAAGTCATCATGGCCCTTACGGCCAGGGCTACACACGTGCTACAATGGTCGGTACAAAGGGTTGCTACCTAGCGATAGGATGCTAATCTCAAAAAGCCGATCGTAGTCCGGATTGGAGTCTGCAACTCGACTCCATGAAGTCGGAATCGCTAGTAATCGCGGATCAGAATGCCGCGGTGAATACGTTCCCGGGCCTTGTACACACCGCCCGTCACACCATGGGAGTTTGTTGCACCAGAAGTAGGTAGTCTAACCGCAAGGAGGACGCTTACCACGGTGTGGCCGATGACTGGGGTGAAGTCGTAACAAGGTAGCCGTAGGGGAACCTGCGGCTGGATCACCTCCTTAACGAAAGATTGGTGACTGGTAAGAATCCACAACAAGTTGTTCTTCGAAGATGTATCTGAGGGTCTGTAGCTCAGTTGGTTAGAGCACACGCTTGATAAGCGTGGGGTCACAAGTTCAAGTCTTGTCAGACCCACCAAATCTGATTGCTGAAGCTTAGATTAAAAGATATGTCGTTCATTAAGTGATAAGCTGGGGACTTAGCTTAGTTGGTAGAGCGCCTGCTTTGCACGCAGGAGGTCAGGAGTTCGACTCTCCTAGTCTCCACCATGAATTAAAAGAGTTTGTAAGAACGAAATTAATTCAAAGCTAAGAAGATTATAGAGTTTAGTGAATACAGTCCAAGTTGACTGGTTTATTAATCTCTGTGATTTATCACAGTTTACTACGCACCGACGAGGTGGTAGTTAATCATTAACAGATTAGTAGAATTGAGTCTGAAATAAATTGTTCAAACTCGATTAATTTGACACTAACGGTAATACGTAAGTATTTCAGTTAGATGAAGAGTTAATCTGAGAACTAGCAAAAACACTGAATCAAGCGTTTTGGTATATGAATTTAGATTGAAGCTGTACGGTGATTAAGTTCACGAAACAACAAGCTGTATGAATTAATGTTTACATTGATTCTGTTGCTACACCCACTTGTAGGTGTAACGACTGTTTGGGGTTGTATAGTCAAGTAATTAAGTGCATGTGGTGGATGCCTTGGCAGTCAGAGGCGATGAAAGACGTGATAGCCTGCGAAAAGCTCCGGGGAGGCGGCAAATATCCTTTGATCCGGAGATTTCTGAATGGGGGAACCCACCCGCTACAAGGCGGGTATCATAAGCTGAATACATAGGCTTATGAAGCGAACGAGGGGAAGTGAAACATCTCAGTACCCTTAGGAAAAGAAATCAATTGAGATTCCCTTAGTAGCGGCGAGCGAACGGGGAGCAGCCCATTAAGTTGTGTGTGTTCTAGTGGAACGCTCTGGGAAGTGCGAACGTAGAGGGTGATATTCCCGTACACGAAAGGGCACACACAATGATGACGAGTAGGGCGAGGCACGTGAAACCTTGTCTGAATATGGGGGGACCATCCTCCAAGGCTAAATACTCCTGACTGACCGATAGTGAACCAGTACCGTGAGGGAAAGGCGAAAAGAACCCCTGTGAGGGGAGTGAAATAGATCCTGAAACCGCATGCATACAAGCAGTGGGAGCCGACTAGTTCGGTGACTGCGTACCTTTTGTATAATGGGTCAGCGACTTATATTCAGTAGCAAGGTTAACCGCATAGGGGAGCCGTAGAGAAATCGAGTCTTAATAGGGCGTTTAGTTGCTGGGTATAGACCCGAAACCAGGCGATCTATCCATGAGCAGGTTGAAGGTTGGGTAACACTAACTGGAGGACCGAACCCACTGTCGTTGAAAAGCCAGGGGATGACTTGTGGATAGGGGTGAAAGGCTAATCAAGCCTGGTGATAGCTGGTTCTCCCCGAAAGCTATTTAGGTAGCGCCTCGGACGAATACCATTGGGGGTAGAGCACTGTTTCGGCTAGGGGGTCATCCCGACTTACCAAACCGATGCAAACTCCGAATACCAATGAGTACTATCCGGGAGACAGACTGCGGGTGCTAACGTCCGTAGTCAAGAGGAAAACAATCCAGACCGCCAGCTAAGGCCCCAAAATCATAGTTAAGTGGGAAACGATGTGGGAAGGCATAGACAGCTAGGAGGTTGGCTTAGAAGCAGCCACCCTTTAAAGAAAGCGTAATAGCTCACTAGTCGAGTCGGCCTGCGCGGAAGATGTAACGGGGCTAAAACTATGTGCCGAAGCTGCGGATTTGACTTTAAGTCAAGTGGTAGGGGAGCGTTCTGTAAGCCGATGAAGGTGTATTGAGAAGTATGCTGGAGGTATCAGAAGTGCGAATGCTGACGTGAGTAACGACAAAACGGGTGAAAAACCCGTTCGCTGAAAGACCAAGGGTTCCAGTCCAACGTTAATCGGGGCTGGGTGAGTCGACCCCTAAGGCGAGGCCGAGAGGCGTAGTCAATGGGAAATTGGTTAATATTCCAATACTTCTGTGTAATGCGATGAGAGGACGGAGAAGGTTAAGTCAGCCTGGCGTTGGTTGTCCAGGTGGAAGGCAGTAGGCATGCATCTTAGGCAAATCCGGGGTGCTCTATGCTGAGAGCTGATAGCAAGCTGTACTTGTACAGTGAAGTGGCTGATACCATGCTTCCAGGAAAAGTCTCTAAGCTTCAGTTACACAGGAATCGTACCCGAAACCGACACAGGTGGTCAGGTCGAGTAGACCAAAGCGCTTGAGAGAACTCTGCTGAAGGAACTAGGCAAAATGGTACCGTAACTTCGGGAGAAGGTACGCTGCTGACGGTGATGGGACTTGCTCCCTGAGCTATTGGCAGCCACAGAAACCAGGCCGCTGCAACTGTTTATTAAAAACATAGCACTCTGCAAACACGAAAGTGGACGTATAGGGTGTGATGCCTGCCCGGTGCTGGAAGGTTAATTGATGGGGTTAGCGTAAGCGAAGCTCTTGATCGAAGCCCCAGTAAACGGCGGCCGTAACTATAACGGTCCTAAGGTAGCGAAATTCCTTGTCGGGTAAGTTCCGACCTGCACGAATGGCATAATGATGGCGGCGCTGTCTCCAGCAGAGGCTCAGTGAAATCGAAATCGCTGTGAAGATGCAGTGTACCCGCGGCTAGACGGAAAGACCCCGTGAACCTTTACTGCAGCTTGACATTGAACTTTGACCTTACTTGTGTAGGATAGGTGGGAGGCTTTGAAGTTAGAACGCTAGTTCTAATGGAGCCGTCCTTGAAATACCACCCTGGTAATGTTGAGGTTCTAACTCTGCCCCGTAATCCGGGGCGAGGACCATGTCTGGTGGGTAGTTTGACTGGGGCGGTCTCCTCCTAAAGAGTAACGGAGGAGTACGAAGGTGCGCTCAGCGTGGTCGGAAATCACGCGTAGAGTATAAAGGCAAAAGCGCGCTTAACTGCGAGACCCACAAGTCGAGCAGGTACGAAAGTAGGTCTTAGTGATCCGGTGGTTCTGTATGGAAGGGCCATCGCTCAACGGATAAAAGGTACTCTGGGGATAACAGGCTGATACCGCCCAAGAGTTCATATCGACGGCGGTGTTTGGCACCTCGATGTCGGCTCATCCTCATCCTGGGGCTGAAGCAGGTCCCAAGGGTATGGCTGTTCGCCATTTAAAGAGGTACGCGAGCTGGGTTTAGAACGTCGTGAGACAGTTCGGTCCCTATCTACCGTGGGCGCTGGAAATTTGAGAGGATCTGCTCCTAGTACGAGAGGACCAGAGTGGACGAACCTCTGGTGTACCGGTTGTGACGCCAGTCGCATCGCCGGGTAGCTATGTTCGGAAGGGATAACCGCTGAAAGCATCTAAGCGGGAAGCCTACCTCAAGATAAGATTTCCCTAGGAATTTATTCCTCTAAAGAGCCGTTCGAGACTAGGACGTTGATAGGTTGGGTGTGGAAGCACGGTGACGTGTGAAGCTGACCAATACTAATTGCTCGTGAGGCTTGACTATACAACACCCAAACAGTTGTTGTATTCAAGATAAATTCAATACATAACTTGATTTAGTGTGAAAACTAGTTACAATACCGACTCAATTAACTAATCCGTTAATAACTCTTTGGATCGTAAGTAAGGCATACGATGAATACATCGTGATTAAGACCCGAAAGCACCACAACAGTTTGCTGGCGACAATAGCAAGAGTGAACCACCTGATCCCTTCCCGAACTCAGAAGTGAAACCTCTTAGCGCTGATGGTAGTGTGGCACTTGCCATGTGAGAGTAAGTCATCGCCAGCTTTTAAATCTAAACACCCCCATTCGAAAGAATGGGGGTGTTTTTATTGGGAAAATATAATTTAATATCTAAAAAGACGTAAATAAGAAATGCTATTAGGCCTGATATGATTTTCCATACACTTTTATTTGCTATCGGAAGCGCCTATTTAGGGTTTTTAATGATATATCCATTTGTTTTAATTAGATTTGACTAAAAATACTTCATTTCATCCTAATCCTTGCCTAAAATACATTCAATTTGAATTGAGCCTTTGCTATGCAGTTTAAAATTATCGCAGCCCGAGACCTAGAGCCACAACAGCGACAACAGATTGCCAAGTTGTGTTTTGCTGCTTTTGATGAGGATCCTTGGAGCCAATATGCTTTCATGCAAACAGCTACTCATCTCGTCGGTATCTTAAATGAAAAAATTGTATCGCATGCCCTATGGACAGATAGAGTTTTCACTATTCATGGTAATCATCAGGTAAAAACTGCTTATGTTGAATATGTGACGACTGATGAAATGATGCGGGGGAAAGGGTTGGCATCACAATTATTAAGATATTTGGTCGATGCTTTAACTCGCTTGGGTTATGAACTTGCCGCATTACAACCTGAAAATGATGCATTCTATAAAAAATTAGGCTGGACTTCTTGGTTGGGGGATTTATATATTCAGCAAGATACGTCCACTTATCTGACTGATGAGAATGAAATTATGCTGTATCCATTGAGCATCCAACTGAAAGAGTTGCTGTCACGTAGTACAGCTGATGATACGATTTGCGCTGATTGGCGAGAAGGTGAGCTCTGGTAATCCCTAGCTTAATCCACAACCCTGACTGAAATTATGCTAATAAGAGGCATATATAAAGATAGAATTAGATATAGTTTGATTTAAAAATAAAAAAATTTGTTAGCAGAATGAGATTAATTGCTCATTTAATCTTTTATATCATTGAAGATTATAACTTTTCATAAATCTTAACGTTTTCTGCTTTTCTCCTTGGCTGACAAGCCTATAATGATTGAGAATCATTCCAAATCTAATAAGGAAATAACATGTCGACCGATCAACAATTTCCAGTACCTGCCAACCTAGGTATCGCAGTTTATTCCAATAATGCCGAAGCGATTGGTAATACACCTTTAGTTCGTATTAATCGTCTGATCAAAACAGGCGCAACTGTACTGGCAAAAGTTGAAAGCCGTAACCCCGCATTTTCAGTGAAATGCCGTATTGGCGCAGCGTTGATCGCAGATGCGGAGAAACGTGGTGTACTTAAAGCAGGTATGCATATTGTGGAGCCAACCAGTGGTAATACAGGGATTGCATTGGCGTTTGTTGCGGCAGCCAAAGGTTATCCGATTACCTTAACCATGCCAGCCAGTATGAGCTTAGAGCGTAGAAAGGTGTTAAAGGCATTAGGTGCACATCTGGTGTTGACTGATCCTGCTAAAGGCATGAAAGGTGCGGTGGATGAGGCAGTTCGTCTAGCAACGGAAAATCCAGAACAATATTTCTTGCCACAGCAATTTGAAAATCCAGCCAATCCACAGATTCATGTCGATACCACCGGTCCTGAAATCTGGCAGGCTACCAATGGTCAAGTTGATATCTTGGTTGCGGGTGTAGGAACGGGTGGTACCATTACTGGGATTTCACGTTATTTTGAGCAAGTTCAGAATAAGCCGCTCTATTCAGTTGCTGTTGAACCCGCCGAATCACCGATTATCACTCAAACCAAACGTGGTGAAAGCATCACACCTGCACCCCATAAAATCCAAGGCATTGGCGCGAACTTTATTCCTAAAAACTTAGACCTTGATTTGGTTGATGAAGTGTTACCTGTGAATAGCGCAGATGCGATTGAGTGGGCAAGAAAGTGTGCAACACAAGAAGGCATCTTGGTCGGTATCTCGAGTGGCGCAGCATTAGCGGCGGCAGCGCAAATTGCTGAACGTCCTGAAAATGCAGGCAAAACCATTGTGGTGATCTTGCCTGATAGTGGCGAGCGTTATTTATCTTCAGTGTTATTTGAAGGTTTATTTGACGACGCTTAATTTCATTCTTCAGCTCATAAAAAAACCATGTCTAAGTGCATGGTTTTTTACTTTTAATTGATTTTAAAGTGCTTTCTTTAGGGTTTTTTCGTGGCGTTTGACGGAGCGTGCATATTTTTTGGCTTTATGGCGGGTCCAGAAACTGCGTTCATAGCCAGTTGGTCCGACATTGTAATAGGCCACAGCTTTAGACCAGCTACCTGCTGATCTGTAGTAAGTCGAGAGTACATGCGCACCACAGTTAATATTGACATTCTCATCATAGAGATTGCCTGGGCAGGACTGACGCCAATGACTGGAAATGATTTGGGTTAAGCCTATTGCACCTGTGGGTGAACGGGCCGCGCTATTGTAGTTGGATTCTTGGCGGATCAGAGCTGCGAGCAGTGTGGGTGAGACCTCATAACGTTCAGCACTTTGAATGATTATCGGTGATAAGCGATTGGCGGTCGTCGGGGAAACCGAATAGGCATTTTGTAAGCCTGATGAAAGCTGATTTGAGCGATTGGCAAAGGAGCCACTTAAACTACTACAGGCAGATAGACTGATTGCAAGCACAACAAGGCTGATCTTTAAAATGATGAAGGCGAACGGTTTAAAGGCCGTGTGTTGATCAGATGAAGTTGATGTGATGTGCAAAACCAAGACCCGATACCAAACAAAATTATAAGGATGGTATGCACTCGGTTTAGGGGAGTCAATAGCAGTTATTTTACCGTAATGATTGGACTCGACCTGAACATAAAAAAGCCCCGACATCCTGTCGAGGCTTTCTCATATTTGGTTTCTTGCCGCCAACTCCTGTCAACGACCACATCCAGTGTTTCTTGTTGTTCTGAATGAGACATCCTATCTCTGTATGATGAACAGATTAGGGCAATTGTGCCATCTTAGATATTCGCGAATCACCACAGTTTATGTAGGTTTTGACTGACAACAATACATTATAGCGCTGCTTTTAAGCTTTGTTCATGCCGTTTAACCGAGTTGGCATAGCGTTCAGCTTGCTGGCGCATATAGGGACTTCTTCGATAACCTGTAGGTCCAACATTGTAGTAGCCAAGTGCTTTTGACCAATCGCCTGTGGATTGATAATAGTTCGCTAAAATGTAGGCACCACAATTGATGTTGACGTGTTCATCATATAAATCACCAGGACAGAACTGTTGCCAGAATTTTGGTCGGACTTGGGTTAATCCGACCGCATCAGCTGAAGAACGTGCACGAGTTCTATAGCTGGATTCTTGACGAATCACGGCTGCAAGCAAATGGGGTGAAATATTATGGCGCTCGGCCGTTTGCAGAATGATCGGTGCAACGCGATTTGCCGTTGTTGGTGAAACTGAAAAAGCACTTTGAATGCCTGAAGCAAGCTTTTGAGAGTGATTAACTGTAGCAACTTTGGTGCTGGTACAAGCCACGGTGAGATAAGTACTAAAAACAATGAGAGTTAATTTGGCAAAAGAGATTTGAAAACAAGAAAAAGAAAATTTGTTGTAAATTATCATCGTGAAACAATTTGACCATCAAATATAAAAAACATGCGGATGGTAGGGAGCAAGTTGATGTGAGTCAATGTAATCTGTTTGGGTAAATCGTTTAATTTTAGCTATTCAGCTGAAGAAAAAAGCCCCGATCTCCTGTTGAGGCTTTCTCCGATAGGGTTGGTTGCCGTTCATTCCTGTCAACGAGCAGGTTTTGTGTGTCTTAGTTGAACCGTTGCAATAGCTGAGCCATGAGGTATAAACCGCAACCGAAAATAGCGTGATTGAGCAGACTTCGAAGGCTGTTTTGCAAGGGGTGTGGGGTTTTGGATGAAGCAATCCCCGCACCCATGGCGGGTTGCATGATTAGAAAAGGCATGAGCACCGTGATCAGACCAAAACAAAAAGCGGAATAAAATTGGGGCTGTAACAGCCATTGTTTGCCTATCATTAAAATAAAGCCAAATGCAAACAGGATGCCGACACTGTAATGCGCCAGCCAACCCAATGCATATTCATGTCGAATGGCGGGGCTTTGGGCAATCGATTGATGCCGAAATTTGCCGCGAAGCATCCAGCCGACCCAACGACCCAGCAGGGTAAAATTTAAGATGGGCTGATTGAGTTTTTTTAAGACTAGAAGCCATAAATCCATGAGGATGGTCGTACCAATCCCGAGACAAAATATTTGAAAAAACAGTTCGACAGTTTGCATTTTTCCACCTTGATTTTTTCTATACAAAAAGAGATAAAGACAGTGTGCAAGTTCAAGTCAACTTGAAGTCAAGGTGGATGTATGGATATTGGTGAAGTTGCAAAAAAAGCGAATGTTGCAACATCGACACTACGTTTTTATGAAGAAAAAGGTTTGATTAAATCGATTGGTCGTCATGGCTTACGCCGACAATATGGCAAACAAGTTTTGGATCAATTGGCATTGATTGCTTTGGGGCGGACAGCAGGTTTTTCCTTAACTGAAATTGCACAGATGTTTGATCAAGATGGTCAGCCTCAATTAGATCGAAACATGTTGAATAAAAAAGCGGAACAACTTGAACAGATGATGCGGCGGTTGCATTTTATCAGTGAAGGACTTCGACATGCAGCCATTTGTCCCGCAGCACATCATCTGCAATGTCCAACCTTTCAAAAGTTGCTTAAAGCTGCAATTGCTGGGGAATATCAACCGACCAAACTTTAGCAAGAGGGTGTGGTGACAATCGGTTGTGCTTGAGAGAAAAAGCAAGAGAGATTGTCATCTTTTCGCCATAAAGACTTCATTTTATTGCAGTAAAAGCGTCATAAAAACTTGTTTAAATTTGCCTAATTTTTACCAAATGTATAAAACAATGAACAAGAAAACTTTATTGGCCTTATTTTGCTGCACAGCTTTGGGTTTAACCGGCTGTAATGATGACAATAATAATCAAGACCAGAATACCTCGACAGACCCAGTCACTGAACCGACATTGGTCGCTTTTGCTAAACTTCCTGTGGCTACTTATGCCGCTGGACCCGATTCAGGTCTAGCCGTCAGTGGCGCCAATGGCATTTATCCACCTTTCAAAGGACAGCCTGTCCAAGGCTTTTCAGCCGCGTTGAAAAATGCTGATGGTAGTTATATGGCCATGGCCGATAACGGTTTTGGTACACAGGAGAATTCAGCCGATTTCTTATTAAGAATTTATAAACTCAAAGCTGACTTTAAAACCAAGAGCAAAGGGACAGGACAGGTACAAGTACAAAGTTTCATTCAATTACGAGACCCAAATAAATTGGTTCCTTTTGAGATTGTAAATGGCAATACTGCCGAACGCTTATTGACTGGGGCGGATTTCGACCCTGAATCCATGCAACGCGCGCCTGATGGTAGTTATTGGATCGGTGAGGAATTTGGTCCTTATTTACTACACTTCTCGGCAGATGGAGTGTTACTTGATGCACCGATTGGATTGCCAAATCCAATGAATCCAACGCAAGAATTACGTTCGCCGCAAAATCAATTGAATAAAGCCAAGATCAATTATGTTGAACCCTTGGTTGGACGCAGTAGTGGTTTTGAAGGCATGGCGATTTCACCAGATGGCAAGTATCTGTATCCATTGCTAGAAAAGCCTCTCCTCAATGACGCAACGGGAAGACTGTTAATTTCTCAGTTTGACATTCAGAAAAAAGCCTATACAGGACTGTATTATTGGTTTGTACTGGATAGTAAAGCCACCAATATTGGAGATTTCCAATTATTCAATGACAAAGAGGGCATCATTATTGAACGCGATGTCAGCCAGAATAATCTGGGCGGCTATAAAAAGCTGATCCGAATTAAATTCAATGAGCCGAAGCAAGCCGTCGCACGTGAAGATCTGGTGGATTTAATGAAAATTGCCAATCCAAATAGCTTGTTTGGCACTGCACGGACTGGTGATATCGGAACAGGTAAGGTGTTTGCTTTCCCATTTGAAACCATTGAGGATGTGATCATTGAAAATGCTACGACTTTGACGGTACTGAATGACAATAACTTCCCTGGTTCTTCTGGACGGAATGCTAAACTCGCGGATGATAATGAAATCATTCAGATCCGCTTGCCCAAAGCATTATTTTAAACATTAGGTAAAAAATAGCCGAAATGATCATTCCGCATTTTGGCTGAGGGCGTATACTGATCGGGCATAAGGAGTTCTCATGTCTGAATCAGTGTTGCGCCCAACCCATATTGAGTATGGTTCAAAATCGTTTACTGCGATTTTATGGTCATTGTTCTTTGCCGGTTTTGCATCATTTTCCTCTTTGTACTGTGTACAGCCGATGATGCCGATTTTCGCAAAATTCTTTCATGTCACCCCGACCCACAGTAGTTTTCCCTTATCCTTTTCGACCATTGCACTGGCGATTGGTTTGCTGTTTACCGGTTTTATTTCTGATCGCTTTGGGCGTAAACCGATCATGGTATTTGCTTTGGTTCTGGTCTCGATTTTATTGCTGATCAGTGCTTCTTTTCCTGTTTGGGAAATTTTCCTGACCACTCGTGTTTTGATTGGTTTGGCCGTGAGTGGTGTTGCCGCAGTGGCAATGACCTATATCGGAGAGGAGATTGCACAGCAGGATATCGGTTTTGCCATGGGCTTATATATTTCTGGTACAGCGATTGGGGGAATGGGGGGACGTCTGATCGCTGGTGTGTTGGTCGATTTTATTTCTTGGCAATCAGCGACTTATATTATTGGCTTTCTGAATCTGCTGATTGCCTGTTTATTCTATTTATTATTACCTAAATCACAGCATTTCAAGCCGTTCCCGTTTCGATTTTCACGTTTTAAAGCAGCGTTTGAGCAAAATTTAAAAGATCCCAAACTACGGATTTTATTTGCGCAAGGCTTTATTCTGATGGGCTGCCTGGTCACAGTATTTAACTATATCAGTTACCACTTATTAGAAGCGCCATTTCATTTATCGCAAACATGGATTGGTCTGATTTCAATTGCCTACTTGGCTGGAATTTATAGTTCACCTAAAGCTGCACAATGGGGCTTTAAATATGGGCGTGATAAAGTTCTGCCGGTTTTGTTAGTCATGATGATCATTGGTTTATTAATTACCTTGATTCCATCGCTTTGGACGATTTTATTGGGCCTTACCATTTTTACCTTTTCATTTTTTGCAGCGCATTCCACTGCCAGTAGCTGGGTGTCGGTGCAGGCAGTGCAATATCGTGCCGTGGCGTCTTCGCTGTATTTATTCTGCTATTACATCGGCTCGAGTTTACTGGGCAGTAGTGGTGGTTTAGTTTGGGAAAACTTTGGCTGGGGTGGAATTAATTTCATGGTTGCTGTGGTTTTAATGTTTGGGCTTTACTTGGCGGTGAAGTTAGCTCAATTTCCCCAAAATGACTAAGCGATCTTGGTTTTGCTTAATCTTTGTACAAATAATTTGTTATCTCCTTGTTCCTGAATGTTTTATAAACAGGGAAAATGAATGAAATTCATGTTAAAATGATCGGCTTTCATCTTTAGATGTCTCTCCTCCATCTGCTAGCCGAGATTCGCAAGCCATGTCTACTGCCTACACCATGCAGACTGCGCCAAAAGCGCTGTTTGATTACGACAAATATTGGGCGTCGTGTTTTGAACCTGCACCATTTTTGCCGATGTCTCGAGAAGAAATGGATCTACTCGGCTGGGATGCATGTGACTTTATTCTGGTGTGTGGCGATGCCTATATTGACCATCCCTCTTTTGTATCGGGTGTGATTGGGCGTGTGCTTGAAGCTCAAGGCTTCCGTGTCGGGATTATTGCACAGCCAGACTGGACCAATGTGGAGAGTTTTCGTGTGCTCGGTAAGCCAACCATTGCATGGGGGGTGACTGCGGGCAACATGGATTCGATGATCAACCGTTATACGGCAGATCGTAAAATCCGTTCGGATGATGCCTATTCACCAAACAATGAGCCGAATAAACGTCCAGACCGTGCAGCAACAGTTTACTGTCAGCGTTGTCGTGAGGCTTTCCCAGATGTGCCAGTCTTGCTGGGTGGGATTGAAGGCAGCTTGCGTCGTATTGCACATTATGACTATTGGTCAGATAAAGTTCGCCGCTCTATTTTGATGGATTCTAAAGCTGATCTATTGATGTATGGCAATGGTGAACGTGCGATTATTGATGTCATGCATCGCTTAGCCAAGGGCGAGAAAATCCACGAGATTACCGATGTTCGTGGTACCGCATTTATTATTAATAAACACAATAAAGCCTCGAAAGCCAAATTCGTTGAAATCGCCAGCAATGATGTGGATACCATTGGACGTGTCGATCCAATTATCAATCCTTATGTCATGACTGAAGATATTGATGGCTGTGAAGTTGAAAAAGAAAAAGGCAACTCACTGGCACAATATCAAAACTTCCAAAAAGAAATTGTTGCCAATCCGATTGTTCGTGAAGGCGATCAGCTTGATCCAGATACCCAGATTGTGCAGTTAAAGCCTGCACCATCCAAAGCGATTAAACATAAATTGCCTCCACGTGAGTTGGCGGTGATTCGTTTACCTTCTTTTGAAGAGGTAGCTGATGATCATGTGCTATATGCACATGCCAACCGTATTTTGCATTTGGAAACCAATCCTGGTAATGCGCGTGCCTTGGTACAGCGTCATGGCGAACGTGATGTCTGGATCAATCCACCACCAATTCCTCTGACGACGGAGGAAATGGATTATGTGTTTGACTTGCCTTACGCACGTCTCCCTCATCCGACCTATGAGAATGCGCGTTTCCCTGCTTTTGATATGATCAAATTCTCGGTCAATATCATGCGTGGTTGTTTTGGTGGTTGTACTTTCTGTTCGATCACTGAACATGAAGGCCGGATTATTCAAAACCGTTCGGAAGATTCAATTTTACGTGAAATTGAAAAGATCCGTGATACGGCACCCAACTTCACGGGCATTATCTCGGACTTAGGTGGTCCAACCGCCAACATGTACCGTTTACACTGTAACGATCCTGAGATCGAAAAGAATTGTCGTAAACCGTCTTGTGTCTATCCAGGAGTGTGTCAAAACCTACATACCGACCATGCACCTTTGGTTCAGCTGTATCGTAAAGCTCGTGAAATCAAAGGCGTGAAGAAGATTCTGATTGGTTCAGGGCTGCGTTATGACCTTGCAGTATTGAATCCTGAATATGTTAAAGAATTGGTGCAGCATCATGTCGGTGGTTATCTGAAAATTGCGCCTGAGCATACTGAAACTGGCCCGTTATCGAAGATGATGAAACCGGGGATTGGAACGTATGATCGTTTTAAACAAATGTTTGAGCGTTTCAGTAAGGAAGCTGGTAAGGAACAATATTTAATTCCATACTTCATTGCTGCGCATCCGGGTACCACGGATTATGACATGATGAATCTGGCAATTTGGTTGAAGAAGAATGGTTTCCGTGCCGATCAGGTTCAAACCTTCTATCCATCGCCAATGGCCACTGCCACCACCATGTATTATTCAGGTAAGAACCCGCTGTCTAAAGTGGCGCGCTATACTGAAAATGTCGATATCGTCAAAGGTGAAAAGCGTCGCCGTCTGCACAAGGCATTTTTACGTTATCATGATCCAAATAACTGGCCTTTATTGCGCGAAGCCTTGAAAGACATGGGGCGTGCCGATCTGATCGGTAACTCAAAACAGCATTTGATTCCAACCTATCAGCCGCAAGGTACAGCTGAGGGTGAATATAAATCAGCGCGCAAGAAGAACTCCTCTGTGGCGGGAGATTCGGCCAAACGTGGTCAGAGCCAATCTCGCCCACAATCAGGACAAAAGCGCCCACAGAAAGGACAGGTGTTAACTCAGCATAATGGCTTACCACCACGTGAAACAGGTGAGAAAAGACCATTCTCTGGTAAAACCAAGCCGAAAACCAAAGCAGCTCGTTAATTCGATATTACAGCAGGCATGATCCAGATCATGCCTGCTTTTTTTCGGCTCGGCATAAGCGCTCACAATTTGATCATAAAACTGTCGCCTAAGGAAACATAAACTGACAATAACGACTTGAATATTGAATAGCGAATGATTATAAATAAAGGGCAGAGGGCTTTTACGACTTAGGTCGTCTAGCAAAACACGATTAAAAAACTTAAGTTTGCACTGCAAAATGATTTTGCTATCGCTGTTCTTGATTAAAAAAATTGGCTTAAAGCCAAAATGATTATAAAAAATCTAAAGGGATTGGTTAGAAATGTATTATTTTATAACAATAGTTGGGCTGCTGTTAATCGCAGCGCTTGCGTTGCGCCGCCTACAACAAAACAGGCGTCAGGATAGTCCACTCAAACGTCGTGGTATTCTCAATATCGCTGAACAAATTACACTGATGCGTTTACAAGCGGTTTTGCCACGTCATACAGTCTTGGCACATGTTTCTTTTGATGCCTTACTTACCACTAAATTTGCCCACACACGGCGTAAATATCAAGGTTTGGTGGCCGACTTTGTGGTCTTAGACCAACAACACCAAGTGCTTGCAATTATTGAAATTGCCGACGAATCTTATGTCAATCGTCTACATCAAAAACATTATCAGGACAGCCTGTTGGAGTTAGCAGGCTATCGTGTGTTGCGCTATAGCAGTATTCCAACGGAACAAGAACTCAGACAAGATTTAGTGCCAGATCTGTTTGAACCTGCTTCAGTTGTAACTATCTCCACTTCTACTTCAATGTCGATGGCTAAAGCGGATCGAATGATGAAATATAATGAATTTGCGATGAAATCTTATTAATCTGGACGTACTGCAGTGACGGTCATCTCAACCAGTACATCTGGTGCGTAGAGTTTAGACTCGACGCAGGTACGTGCTGGCGGATGACCTGCTGCAATCCATGCATCCCAGACGCTATTCATGGCGGCATAATCTTTTTCGATGTCTTTTAAAAAGATAATCACTGATAAAATATGGGTCTTATCCGTTCCTGCTTCAGCAAGTAAGCGGTCAATATTGTCTAAGGTTTGCTGGGTCTGTGCAGTTACATCGACGCTGGTGTCATCTGCCAATTGACCTGCTAAATGAACTAGATTTCCTGAAATTGCGACTTCGCAATAACGTGAAGTGACATGAAGTCGTTGCACAGACATTGTTATTCCTGAATCAAAAAATATAGAGACTGGATTGTACTTGATGCGATTCAGGCACAGTGTAATTTTGTATAAATCAGGCTGAAAAAGTTTCTATTTCCATTAAATGGCGTTTTTTAAAAAATAAAATGCAGCTTTGTTGTGGGCAGATAACAATATTCCCCAGATTTAAAAACTGAATTTGAGCTTGTCGTAGCTGATTCAAGCAACTTGCAATAGAACTGTGTGCAGGACAAAGTTGTTTGAGTTGGCTTAATGCTGAATAAGTGGCTTGATACATCTTTTTATTCCTATGAAATTTTATCAAAAATGGGCGAAAGCATGGTTTCGCCCGACCCGAATAGTATTAATACCTTGCTTGTTCAGATTGATACCAATTGACATGGACGAGTAAGAAACATGACAGAGGCAATCAAGCAAGGACTGGATTGAACGTAACAGCACAAACAACACAGCTTGTGCCTATTGTAACCAGTGCAATATTTGTCCAGTCAGCTTGAAGCTGCACCAGATCAACCCCCGTTGTTCTTGGCTTTGTTCTAAAAAAATCAAACGTATAGGTTTTTCCATCAATATTGAAGATTGGCTTGGCATTGAGCCCTCGCGCAGCTTGGAGCGAAAAAATAATTTCAGCTTGTTTCCAGAGATCATCACGTTGGGGTTCATGGGCAAGGTCATGAATCAGCTGTTGTTGATGGCTTTGATGTTTAGAGACCAAACTTGAAATAAAAAATAAACCGATATAAAAATCAGCAATAAAATCGCTCCGATTTTAAAACTAATGAAATTTTGGCGCATGTCACGGTTCATGGTCATATGACCAGTATCTCGATCGGAGATGCACTTCGGATGAGCTTAGTCTGAAGCTTAAGTGAAGTTTGTGTGAAGTGTGATCGTCAGAAGTACGCCTGCATGATGCGTGTGCAAGAAGTCGAGTGTATTGGCCTGAATATTCCGAATATTAATCTGACCTTGATGCTGTTGAATTATCTGCTTGACGATACTGAGGCCAATCCCAGTACTACGCTGCTGATTATGTGGGCGCGGCAGGGAAAAATAAGTTTCAAACACACGGGTCAAGGCGTATTCAGGAATGGACTCAGCTTCATTAAAAAACAATAGGGTAATACGGTCATGTACAGGATCTTGTTGAAGCTGAACAGCGATTTTTCCTTGTGCCGGACAAAAATCTCTGGCGTTGTCTAACAGATTATTCAATGCCTGTTTCAACCAAAATGGATCAGCATAGATTGAACAGTATTTAGGCAGGTCAAGCTGGATTTGGAGCTGTTTCCGTTGTAGCGCACTCAGTTGTTGCTGAACACACTGCTGAATCAGTTGATTCAGATCGACCGATTGAAACTCTAAGACATGCTGGTTTTTTTCGAGTCGTGTGAGTAGTAGCATCCGTTCAACCAAAGACTGCAAACGTTGGCTTTGCTCAACAATATGCAATGCAAATTGCTGTTGATCTGCCAAGGGTAAATCATCTTGAAGCAGTTCAGCGCTGGCTTGAATGGCAGTAAGCGGGCTTTTGAGTTCGTGGGTGAGTGTATTGACGTAGTTTTCCACATAGCCTCGATCTTCCAGCTTCTCTCGCATTTCACTCAGTGCCTGAGTCACTTGGTTGAGCTCTTTGGCGGAATAGAAGAATGGCGCCTGATTCACAGGTGCGAGTGCCTGCGCATAACGACGTACCCGATCAATACTATGTCTGAGCCAATAGGCCACCATACTGGCCAAGAGCAAACTGAGTGCTGCAATCCAGAGGGCCTGATAGATCAGTTGCTGTTCGGCACGCTCAATATAAGGCTGTACCGATTGATTGGGTTTGCCAATACTGACAACCCCCAATAATTGCTGATCATAAATAATAGGTGCTGCAATATGCATGACGCTGCTATTGTTGTCATAAGGATTGGTTGCAGTCGAACGTGCGCCGTATTTGCCACGTAGGGTGAGGTAAACATCATTCCATTTAGAATAGTCTTGTCCGACGGCTTGCCCCTCTGAATCATAGGTTACAATACCTTTGGGATCAGTGATATACAGCTGTTGGTTAATTTGTTCTTTGCGATACTGCCAAATAGTGGCGTTTAGTTGACGGGATAACGCAGCCTGAATTTTTTGATCAAATGCTGGGGTGTCGACTTGGTGCTGATAGACATCTTCTGCAATTAACTGGGCAATGATATTGGCATTTTCAGCGAGAGTGTCTTCAACCACTTGCCGTACATTCGGTTTGACTTGTTGAGTCAGGGTATAGGCGATAAAGCCTAGACTTAGTACCACCACCAAGCTAAAGAAAAACCAGATACGGACAAAGATCGACATGCTTTAGCTCAACTTTGCCAAACTATAGCCAAAACCACGATGGGTACGAATCGGGTCATCCTGTGGGGTAATCTGTTTGAGTTTCTGCCTTAAACTTTTAATATGAGTATCAACCGTGCGCTCCAGACTATGCTCTGGATATTCCCAAATATGATCCATCAATTGTTGGCGACTAAATACTTGCTCTGGATGTTGAATCAGTAGCAATAACAAGCGATATTCATAACGCGTAAGCTGTAGCACTTGCCCATGATAATGAATTTGTAAAGTGTGTGGATTACATGACCATGTTGAAGATTGTACAATAATTTCAGTTTCCGTCGTTGCTACAGACGCTATAACAGGCTGAGTTTGAATTTCCATTCTGCGCCAAACGGCCTTAATCCGCGCAACAATCTCACGTGCGCTAAAGGGTTTCGTGCAATAATCGTCAGCACCGATTTCGAGGCCGACGACCCGATCAATTTCATCATCACGCGCTGTTAAGAACAGTAAAGGGGTGTGGTCTTTCTGGCGCAGTTGTTTACAGACTTCAAAGCCATTTAGATCTGGTAGGCCTATATCTAGAATAATAAAATCAAAGGATTGCTGTGCCAGAAGTTGTAGTGCTTGTGTACCAGTATGAACCCAACTGACGGACCAGCCTTCGCGCTCAAGTGCATAACGCAGGGGCAGGACGATTGCAGCTTCATCTTCAACACAGAGAATTTGTTTTTGCTTCATAAGGCAGTTGTCATACAGAATTTTCTAGTTTTCTCTGCTGAGTTTAACTGAAGTCACGAAGTGCGTAATGGGAAATATTGATTTTTTTCTAGGAAAAAAGAGGGCAGAGAAAGAAGACCTGAAGCGCCCTGTAATCTTCGGATTTGATCGTCACGCCAACCACAGGAGCAGATGCTAAAAGTGAGGTTTTCTTTAGCAAAGCGAATAACAAGGATAATGTTATTGCGTTACTTAGAGTACTGAAAACTGGATAAAAAGCAAACATAATTTTCAGCATAGATGATATTTTTGTGTAAAAAACAGCACTACCATAAAGAAAGTTGTGATTCTTCTTGTACCGCTTGCAACTGATATACGCCGACGCCAACCAGACGAAATTGGGATTCTGGGTCAATATGCATTTCATCCAATAGTTGCAGTATTACTTGTCCCAAGTCCTGTTGCGATTGTAGTGCCTGTTTAAAACTTTTACTGTGTTGCAGCACCTGGAAATTTTTAAGTTTCAGTTTGATGGTTACACCACGGGCAGTCAGCTGTTTCTTATTCAAGCTGCGCCAGATTTGTTCGGTCAAAGGCTGCCACGTATGGCTGCATTGAGCAAGGGTATAATCTTCATCAAAGGTAATTTCTTTGGAAATCTGCTGACGCTCCCGTTCTGCTTTGACGGGACGATGATCAATACCCTGCGCATATAAATACAGTTGTTTGCCATATTTACCAAAATGATGAATCAGCACATTTTCTTCAATTTTTTGCAGATCACCCAAGGTATGTAAATTCAGTTGTTGCAGTCGTTCCTGAGTGACTTTACCCACTCCCGGAATTTTATTCAGTGCCAAATCCTGAATAAAACTGAGCACTTGATGGGGCTTAATCACAAATAAGCCATTAGGTTTGTTCCAGTCCGAGGCAATCTTGGCCAAGAACTTATTCGGTGCGACGCCTGCCGAAGCGGTAAGTCCAGTGACTGCAAAAATATCTGCACGAATTTGTGCCGCTACTTCGGTGGCACTGGGGATATTCTTCAGGTTTTCAGTGACATCCAGATAGGCTTCGTCTAAAGACAGGGGCTCGATTAACGTCGTATATTGCTGAAAAATCTGATGGATTTGTGCTGAAACTTCACGATATTTTTCAAAATTGGGCTCAATCACCACCACCTGTGGACACAGTTTTCTGGCTTGACCCATCGACATGGCAGAACGTAACCCAAAAACACGGGCTGGATAAGACGCTGCAGCAATGACCGCACGAGGATGATGGGACGACACCACCACAGGCAAATCTTTTAGCTCAGGGCGATTTTTGAGCTCAACCGAGGCATAGAAGGCATCCATATCGATATGGATAATTTTACGTAGCTCATTTGGCATCTTCGATGCCCTGTGCTTTTAGAAACATGCGCCATTGTTTCGGTGATTCTGCATAAACATTTAAATCAACGGCTTTGGGCACGCCTGAGATTTTGCCTTGGCTACTATGTTGCCAAAACAGCCATTGCCGGCCATCCTTAAGCTCAGGTTTACCCTCATAGTCTCTAACCCATAACGGGGTGTTGTTAAAATTTCCCATTAAGACAATATGATAAAAACTTTTGGAAATATAAAAAATCGGTTGTTTGCCATAATGCCGATGGAGCTGATCATGCATGACCTGAATTTCTTTTAACAGCTGCTCTTTGGTATAGGTATTGATGCAGTTACTGTCATATTCCAAATCGATCACCGGTGGCAAAGCATCTGCTTTGTTTGGAACGGTGGCAATAAAGTTTTCGGCCTGAATGGCGCCGTCACGGCATAGGCGGTAGAAATGATAAGCACCGACATGTAAGCCCTGTTCGCGTGCTTTAAGCCAGTTTTGCTGGAAGTTCTGATCTTTAAAATCACCGCCTTCGGTGGCTTTAAGATAGACAAAGTGATATTGCCTTGGAGAGATTTTTTTCCAGTTAATCTCACCTTGATGGTGGGAAACATCAAAACCACGGATGGAATAATCTTGGGCAACAGCCTTTTGCTGATAGAACAATCCAAAGTAGCTGACCGCTCCAAGCATCACGGCTAACCCGATACTGGCATAGGTCGGATAATGTTGTGCAAACTGAGATTTCGCGGATTTTTTTACCATATCGTTCAGGATTATGCGATATCTAAAGAGGAGTTAGATTTACAGTATTGATCATGTAGGGATTGTACTCGTTTTGCCTTGAGATTGATGGCCTGACTGCCCAATTGTGCCACAAATCGGCAAGAAGCATAATGTTCAGCCTGCCGTTGATAATCTTGAACCCACTTCGCCCGAATGGCTTGTCTTTCCGCACTGACTGGCCATACTCCTAAGCGTAAACGGTTGATACCGATCCGCCATGGCTTTGGGCTGATTCTGGCACGGAAACAGTTCTGATTTTTGCACATACTGACATAATTGGGATCGGCTTGGATCGCATCAAAAAGGAGCTGGGCCATCTCGCCATTCGGTTGGAAGATCTGGTGCATCACTAAGATTCGATAACCTTTGGGAGTGCGATAGACGCGTAAATGCCAGCTTGGGTGTTGTGTCGAGAACTGTTGAATACGTTTTAAAGTCCGCTGTTCTGGACGACCTGCAAATTGAGTTTGGATACGGGCCAGTCCTTTGGTGAGAAGCCCTGTAAATAGAAGGGTGATGACAGCACCTATGCCGAAGATCAACCATGACATCAAGTAGGTTGCAGCTGCGATTGAGCTCAGCAACAGGATTAAAAATGCAATCAAACGAAGTTTAAAAGACGGTGTATCAATAAAATCAATATCTGCAAATAATACATCTGGAGTGTTTAAACATAATGCACCATAGGCATTGCGTGTGATAATCACATCATCATGCTGAGCAATGATTTCTTCTCGAATGGGTAAGCCTTCTGCACCGTTATAAGCAACTTTATGATCAATACGATGAATATTTTCTCCGGCTTTGATCTTTGCAATTGCTTCGGCAAGGCGTTGCTCAGCATGTGCTTGCGCTGCATCAAGGTCTTGATTTGACCAGCCAAAACGTTTGAGTGAGTATTGGCGACCTGCAATCTTGGTTTTGATTTTGGCTTCAGCCCAATGCTGAGGAATAATCATGTCATTTTCCTTATTCTTTTCATTTGTTTGAGGCGTGATCTCTTGACTTATTCGGTCGTTTCTTTGGGAATCTGCCAAAACACCATCGCTGTAATAATATTGATACAGCCCAGTGTAATCAGTGTGGCATGAAACGCAGTACTAATCGATGCTGTTGTAAAGTATTGACCAAATACATTGATCAGTGTTCCTGCCAGCGCCACGCCAATACTCATCGAGAGCATCATAATCATAGACAAGAAGCTATTACCACTGCTGGCATCCTGTTGCGGCAAATCTTTTAGGGTGAGTGTATTCATGCCGACAAATTGCAAGGAATTGAGTGTGCCAAAAATAAACAGGTGCAGTACCTTCAACCAAAGGGGGGTTGCTGCGGTCATGAGTGAAAAGCTGGCAATACATAAGCCGACCAGAACCGTATTGGTCAGCAGAAAACGGCGATAACCCACATGCTGAATGAGTGGCCTTACGATCGGTTTGGAAAATAATGAGCCTAAAACCATTGGAATCATCATCAAACCCGTGATGAAAGGTTCAAAGCCAAAGGCAACCTGCAGCATCAAAGGCAAAATAAAGGGAATGGCATTACTGCCCAAACGGGCAAAGAAATTGCCCAGCACCCCGATAGAGAAAATCTTGTAGCGGAATAAGCGGCCATGAAAGAGCGCATTTTGATGGCTGTGGGCATGATAAGCATAGCCCACGGTCGCAATTAGCCCGCCTGCCAGTAATACCAGACTGACCAGACGTGAATATTGTGAAGCCGCAATATTTTCAATGCCTAAAGATAGGCCCACCATTGCCACCATTAATAAAATAAAGCCACTGAAGTCAAACGCTTTTACCGTAGGTTCTTTTTGATTTGGCATGACTTTTAGGGTCATGATCATGCCCAGCACGCCCATTGGAATATTGATGAGGAAAATCCAGTGCCATGTTGTGACTTCAACCAGCCATCCGCCTAAGGTTGGCCCCAGCAAGGGACCGACCAGACCTGCAAGGCTCATTAAGCTCATGGCAGACAGGAATTGTGTGCGTGGGATCAGCTTTAACAGGGCTAAACGCCCGACAGGCATGAGTAAGGCGCCGCCAAGGCCTTGTATCACGCGAAAGAATAACAGTTGTTCCAGATTTTGGGAGAGACCACAGCCGAGAGAGGCCAGACTGAAAATCACCATGGAACTGAGATAGGTATTCCGGATACCGAAGCGATCCGCCAGCCAGCCACTCAGTGGAATACAGGCTGCAACCGACAGCACATAGGCCACAATGACACTATGCATTTGCAATGGGTTTTCATTGAGCTGTACGGCCATCGCTGGAATTGCCGTATTGACGATGGTGGTATCCAAGGCTTGCATAAAAAAGCCAATCGAGACTAAGAGCACCAATAGACGAAATTCAGGCTGTACTGCTTGATGTGTTGTTGTCATGAGCCATGATGAATAAAAAGCCAGTTTTAGTTTAATGCAACTGTGTGTGAAATAAAGACAAAAATTGTCAAGGAGTGGTCATGGAAATGACATTAGAGTGTCATCGAACTTGAAACTCAACGGACTAGATTAGCCTTACAAAATGAATTGTATGGAATTTGATCATGAAATTTAGGATTTCAGTTTTACTGACCGCAATACTGTCTGTGGGGTTGGTGGCGTGTAATGATGACAATGACAACAAGAGCAACCCGGCTGAGGTGGTTGAGCCGACGCCAAATACCATCAAACTGAGTTTGCTAGGACGTTACGAGACTAACGTTTTTGCCAAAAGCGCAGCAGAAATTCCAGCCTATGATGCTGCGACAAAACGTCTGTTTGTGGTCAACGCACAGAAAGGTTTAGTGGATGTTTTAGATGCATCTAAACCTGAAAAGCCCATCCATATTGCAGAACTTTCTGCACGAACCTATTTAGCCAATTCAGACGTCAATAGTGTTGCGGTGAAAAATGGCATTGTTGCACTCGCCGTTCAAGCTGAAAACAAAACCGATGCAGGGATGGTGGTCTTTTTCAATGCCAAAGATTTAAGTTTTATCAGTCAGGTTACCGTGGGTTCTTTGCCTGATATGTTGACCTTTAGCCCTGATGGCAAAACCGTCTTGGTGGCCAATGAAGGCGAGCCGAATGATGATTATTCAGTTGATCCTGAGGGATCAGTCAGCATTATTGATGTCAGTAATATTCAGCAACCAAAAGTAAATACGGCAGATTTTAAGGCGTGGAATACGCAGAAAGCAGATTTGCTTGCCAAAGGTGTACGTATTTTTGGGCCCAATGCAAGCGTGGCTCAAGACTTGGAGCCGGAATATATTACTGTTGCCGCAGACAGTAAAACGGCTTGGGTGACCTTACAAGAAAATAATGCCATTGCGCGGATTGATATTGCGCAAAAGAAAGTCACGGATATTTATCCTTTGGGTTATAAAGATCACGGTCAAGTCGGTAATGAGCTCGATGTCAGTGATAAAGACAAGAAGATTGATATCAAGACCTGGGCGGGGCTAGTCGGGATGTACCAACCTGACTCGATTGCCAGTTATCAAGCCAATGGTCAAACCTATTTGGTCACGGCCAATGAAGGGGATAGCCGTGAGTGGTTAAAAGATTCCAAAGCCTATTATGCAGGCGATGCCAGTAAAGGCTTTGTTGAAAATATCCGAATGAAGCATCTGTTTAACAGCAAAGGCTTTAATACGGATGGCGATTACCCAGCACATTTACAACAACTTGCGGTCGGGGTGAAGGGTGCCAAACTCAATCCAGTGACTTTTGCATATTGTGGCGCAACGGCGACAGCCGCAGGTGCTTGCCGTGAAGATGCGCAATTAGGCCGTCTTAACATCGCCTGGAATATGGGCTATCAGACCAATGCGGATGGTTCTCCGAAACTGGATGCCAATGGTTTGCTCACATATGACAAGCTCTATGCTTATGGCGCGCGTTCATTCAGTATCTGGAATACCCAAGGTCAGTTGGTCTGGGATTCAGGCAGTGAGTTTGAAAAGAAAACGGCTGAACTGTTCCCTGAATATTTTAACAGTGATCATGAAGCGGTTGCCTTTGATGACCGTAGTGATAATAAAGGCCCTGAACCAGAAGGGGTTACAATTGGCACAATTGGTCAAAAAACCTTTGCTTTTATCGGCTTGGAACGGATGAGTGGTATTATGGTGTATGACATCAGCACACCGAATAAACCAAAATTTATTGAATATTTTACCTCGCGTCATTTTGCTGAGACGGATATTGCCAAACAGGGAGATTTAGGGCCTGAAGGCCTGATCTTTATTGCAGCTAAAGACTCACCAAACGGCAAGCCTTTATTGGTCGTCGGCAATGAAGTGAGTGGTTCAACCGCGGTGTACCAAGTAAATGTGCAATAAATTAATGTGAGAGATAAAAAAAAGCGGATCGATGTGATCCGCTTTTTATTGGTCGGTTTCAGACTTCGATATGGCTTGGCGTGTTTAAGTTTTTAATCACACTTGAAATCTGTTCCAGTGTTTCGCAAATAATCACTTTGGCACGATGCTGCGGCGGTAAGAAGCCTTCTTCAACCGCATGATCCAGCTGGGCAATCAGCGCATCATAAAAACGATTGACGTTATAGATAATCATCGGTTTCTGATGCTGATTGAGTTGTCCCCAAGTCGCAATTTCCAGAATTTCTTCAAAAGTGCCTAAACCACCCGGTAAGGCAATAAAGGCACTGGCACGTTCAGCCATCAGTGCCTTACGTTCATGCATACTGTTAACGATATGTAGTTCGGTCAGTTTATGGTGAGCGATTTCATAGTCCAGCATAAACTCTGGAATCACGCCGACCACTTCACCCGCATGTTCCAGTACGGTATCAGCCACTTGGCCCATCAAGCCAATGCTGGCACCGCCATAGACAATCCCAAAGCCCTGATTGGCAATATGCTGGGCAAGTTCAATGGCTTTGTCTCGATAAATCGGTTTATTGCCTGTACGCGAACCGCAATAGAGGGCAATCAGAGATTGAGTGGTTGTGGGAGTCGGGTTAATGCTTTTTTTCTCTGTCATTCTTAATACACTATTCATTCGTTTATTTTCACCTTATCATTTTCACTGTGCTTGTCTAGGCTAAATCAGGTTTGTGACAGTTTTATGCACATTTTACATACAATGGACTTTTGGTGTGCCTCGAAAGAATTTGACAAAATCATCCACATAAAAAAGATGAATTTCACTGCAATCTTGCCTATACTGAAAATCCTTTTATTAATTTATGTACCTCTATGAGTAGTGGTTGTTGTCGCTCCGCATTGTTCTTATTTCCTAAAAAAAATGTTTTGGCTCCTAGTGCCAGCCTTTTAAAATCTCAACTTCATAACAATATTGCTGATTTTGCAGAGGAGTCACCTCAATGATTCTGGAATGGATGTCAGATCCTGCTGCTTGGGTTGGCTTAGCTACATTGGTGGTGCTTGAAATTGTATTGGGTATTGATAACCTTGTTTTTATTGCAATTTTAGCCGAAAAATTACCACCCGAACAACGGAATGCTGCGCGTAAGATTGGTTTGCTGCTGGCCCTGATAATGCGTTTGATCTTGCTGGCCTCGATCGCATGGGTCGTGACATTAACCACACCGCTGTTCCATATTTTTGATCATCCCTTTTCTGGACGTGACTTGATTCTACTGTTTGGTGGTGTGTTCTTATTATTTAAAGGCACCATGGAACTGCATGAACGAATCGAAGGAAAGCAAGCACATAAAGAAGAAAATCCAGTGCATGCCGTGTTCTGGATGGTGGTGGTACAGATCGTGGTGCTGGATGCGGTCTTCTCGCTCGACAGTGTGATCACTGCCGTGGGGATGGTGAAAGAGCTTTCAGTGATGATGATCGCGGTCACGATTGCAATCGGCATCATGTTGTTGGCTTCACGCCCGTTAATGGACTTTGTTAATAAGCATCCGACCGTGGTGATTCTGTGTCTTGGCTTCCTGATGATGATTGGTTTCTCATTGGTGGTCGAAGGCTTTGGTTTCCATATCCCGAAAGGTTATTTGTATGCTGCGATCGGTTTCTCTGTGCTGGTGGAAATGGTGAACCAAACCATGCGCCGTAACCAAGAGAAATTGGTCACCACGACAGATTTACGTTATCGCACTGCTTCTGCGGTACTGCGTATGCTCGGCAGTAAAGGCAGTGGTAACGAAGGCCAGCATAAAGAGACTGAAGATGTTTTAGCAACACAGGCATATGCCAAAGAAGTCTTTGATGAAGACAATGGGGTCTATCATAGTGTCTTGGTACAAGGCGTGCTGGGTTTATCCGAGCGTCCAGTCAAGTCAGTGATGACGCCACGCCCAGAGTTGGAATGGCTGGATTTAGATGATGATCCTGCCGAGCTAAAAGAACGTTTAATGGCGATGACCCATTCACGTTTGATCATTGCACGTGGTGAGTTGGACAATATTGAAGGTGTTGTTTTAACGCATAAAGTGTTGAATGAATACATTGAAACCGGGGCGATTGATTTTACCAAGCACTTACGTGAACCTGTGATTGTGCATGAGAATGCGCAAGTGTTGATGGTGATGGAACAGTTACGTCAAGCACCGTTGCAAATGGCGATTGTCTTGAATGAATATGGTTCAATTGAAGGTATTGCCACACCAATTGATATGCTGGAAGCGATCGCAGGTGAATTTCCTGACGAAGATGAATTAGAAGCAACAGCGGAAAGTCTGGATGACGGTTCGATGTTACTGGAAGGTTCAACCGATATTCGCCATGTGTCTTTGCTATTGGGCAAAGACTTGGTCGATGAAAGTGAAGAATATTCTACGTTGTCTGGCTATATCCTGTTCCACTTGGGTCGTTTACCTGAAAATGGCGACATGATCGAAGTCGATGGCTATCGTTTTGAAGTGGTCACAATGGATGGGCACAAAATCGAAAAAGTGCGCATTATTGCCAAAGAAAAACCTGTAGAGAAATAATGTAGTCGTTCCCGAATAGCCCTGAGTTTGACCTTTGTTTCGCAATGGTCTGGTTCAGGGCTATTTTATTTGAGAGTTGAAAATGACGTTGTCACAACACTGTCCTTGCGGGCAGGGGCAATATGCTGAGTGCTGCCAGCCCTTACATTTAAAACAGCAGGTCGCGCAAACTGCAGAGCAATTGATGCGCTCGCGTTATAGTGCCTTTGCCTTGCAGCAGATCGACTATCTTTTGCAAACCACCGCTTTGGGCCAACAAGCGGCTTTGGATCGTGCTGCGATTGCAGACTGGAGTCAATCGAATCAATGGCTCAAATTGGATGTCGTGCAACATCAGCCCAAGCTGGATAAAACCCATGCGCTGGTTGAGTTCAAGGCACATTATCATGATGGCAAGCAAGCGCATATTCATCATGAGATTTCACATTTTGTATTACACCAACAGCAGTGGTATTTCCTTGATCCGACGCTGGATCTGCAGATCACCATGAAACAACCCTGTATTTGTGGCTCGGGGAAAAAATTTAAACAATGTTGTGCACAATTCATCTAAGTTTGTCTTAGAATAGCGCACACTTTTACGCCTGATTTAGGGATGTAGGCAGATGTTACTCACCGTAATTTATATTATTGCCATTACTGCGGAAGCAATGACGGGCGCACTGTCAGCGGGGCGACGCAGTATGGACTGGTTTGGTGTGGTACTGATTGCCTGTGTCACGGCATTGGGCGGTGGCTCGGTACGTGATGTGCTATTAGGGCATTATCCGTTGACTTGGGTGAAACATCCTGAATATTTGGTGCTGACCTGTATTGCCGCTTTTGTCACCATTATTATTGCCAAATGGATGCGCCATCTGCGCAATATCTTCTTGGTTCTAGATGCCTTGGGCTTAATTGGCTTTACTATTATTGGCTGTCAGATTGCATTGTCAATGGGACATGGTTTTGTGGTGTCTGCGGTTGCAGGGGTACTCACTGGGGTGTCGGGCGGTATTCTGCGTGATATCTTGTGTAATGATGTACCGTTGGTGTTCCGCCGTGAGTTGTATGCCAGTATTTCCTTTGTCGCCGTGATTTGTTATTGGGTGTGTTTGGAAGTTGGTTTACCACATGATCTGACTGTAATTTTGACTTTGGTCTTTGGTTTTACGCTACGTTTGATTGCGATTTATTTTGGGCTGGAAATGCCGAAATTTATCTATAAGGAAGATGATGCGGAATCTGCTTCCTCCACCGATGAGCATTGAGATTAAAATGGATAGAGAGAAAATTGAGCAGATAAGAAAAGAACTCTCTATCCCACTTACATACGCGATAAAACTTTTAAAAGAAAACCAAAATGATGTATCTGCCGCAATAATTAATTTTCATCAAGATAATATTGAAAAAGTGATTCAAGCCACTGAATGTCAAATCTCGGTCGCCCAAGATATCTATCAATGTTGTAATTTCGATGTTGAAAAGGCGATTAAAAAAATCCAGTCACAAGTGATGCTCCTTACAACACGTGAAAATCAACAAAAAATCAAGAATGAAATAGGTTTTATTCTTTGGGCTGAATCTGAAAGTCATAAAACTAGTTCAAATGACATTTTTATCCCAGTGCATGATTTTGATTATATTTTAGATGCTTTTAGAGTTGCTTGTTCTGTAGACCAATTGAGCAATACTTTGTCGGGAAACAATTTTGATGTATGTGGATACAACTATCTAGATCATCATACATGTACCCTTATCTTCAATGAGATGCTAAAAATTCCTGCAAATAATTTAGCGATAGAAAAATTTTTAAAAGCTTTAATCAGTTGGTGGCGTGACCAGTTAAAGCGTGCTAAATATATCGTAGTTTATGGCAATTTATGATACATCTCATTCACTCTGGTTTATGAAGCCTTAGATGTCAAAAAGAATTACTATAGGTATTTACCAGTCTCATTCGATCGAAATTGATGGTTACGTACCTATTGATATTCATTTCAATGAAAAATCTCCAGATTTGTATTGGAGAGGTGGTAATGCCCAATTACCATGCTTTTAAATTTATCTGAATTTATAAATTTTATAAAAATAAATTTAAATTATTAATGAATTTTATTTTTATTTCGAGTTGATATTATTCTAAGAATAAGGATAGTAAATATAACTACAGAAAATAAAAAGTATATTCCTCCATAAAAAGATGTGATTTATAGCCCTTATAGATAAACATTGGTAATAGTTCTTGCTGAGTATAGCCAATAGAAGCTTTTTCAAAAAAATAACTTATAATTAAGGCGTATAAACCAGAGAAAATAAAAAGGATAGAATTTTATTCACTTTATCTTTTATGAAGAAAATAGAGTTAACACTTAAAGAAGCAATGAGTATCGTAAAGACGACAGCGTAAACAGTTATCCAGTAGTTATAATCTTCCATTTAATCACCTAAAGATTTTTGTGTCTAGGTAGGATTCTATAAATTAAAGCAACTAAAGCAAAGATAGAAAGAAAGAATGGGAGAGCACCAGAAAATAAATTTTTATCGAAACCAAGGTAGATAAAAGATGCCATTTCTTGTTGTTGAGTATATCCTACAGAAGCTTCAGGAAAGATAAACCAATTCAAAGCAAAACGTATGACTCCTGTCAATGTAATTGTTAATAAAATTCGATTAACAATATCTTTAACCCAAAGTGAGAGATTAAATGCAACTGAAAGAATGGAGATAGAAAAAAATATACTATAAATATTAATCCAATGGTCTATATTTTCCATAAATTAGTTTCCTAACGCTAATCTTATAATATCAGCAGATATTCTACCTGAACTTGTCACTTTTTTAATGGCTTTTCCATTATGGAAAATTATTCGAATACCATGCCGATAATCTTGTTCTTTAATAGAGGTTGTACCATCAATGTTTGGATTTGCTTTGGATGCATGACCAATTACAACACTTTTTAATTTACCTGCATTATAGAGCTGCTTAGAAAACTCTGAGGCAAAGCAATTTTCGCCAGAACCTGTATTGCATCCATGTATCTCAACTTTGGACTCATTAGTAAAAGCTTTTAGGTTTAAATCCGAAATTGCATATTGATTTTTTATTTTATTTTCTTTCCTATCAAAGCCTTTGTAGATGGCTTGAAACTTTGAAATATATAGGTTTGAAGCAAGTTGATTTTTGACGGTATTTTCAACATTCTTCTCCAAAGATGAGCCAATGATAAAGTAGATACCATCGGGGTCTCCGTGACAGAAAATATCCAAAGATTGGATTGTATTGGTCAACTGGCTGGCTATTGCTGAAACTATTGTCTTTGCTCCATTACTTATTTGAAATTTTTTGACTGGTAGATCATTTTTATAATCGGAAGCTACATTCTTGGAAGCGAAATTAAAAGCTGAATTATCACTAGCTTTAACTGCGCCACCAATCATCATTAAACGAACAGGCAAATTCATTTTGACCTGTTCAACTTGAGCATTTTGTTTGGTCGTTGTGCGATATTCGTTTTTAGTAACCATGATCATCAGATTCTTCTATTCTTATGCTGATCCCTTCAGCTTGTTCTTTGTCATTTAATTTATGCGTATGGCCTGAGGCATCGGTTGTCCCTTGGATTTTTTCACCACTTGAAAGTTCAATGACATATTTCACATGGGCAAGTGGTTGTTGATCATCTTCATTGATGAGTTGAAATTGGCCAGAGTAGCGTTGTGAGGATTCTGCTCGAAATGCTGATGGGCATGGTGCGCCGCCTGCATCGCCAATGACATGACTTTGTTTGGGTTGTAAAGAAGCGCCACAGGAAAATAAATCACCTACGAAGGCAACCGCGATACCATCAAAGATGACATGGTCATTACTTTTTAATAAGGTTGACCAGCATTTGCAACGTGGACAAAAAAAGCCATCCCCAGCCCTTAAAAATAATTGTCCATTGAAGGAACTCCTTTGTTGTGTTGCTTGTACAAAACCACCATGATTTGTCGTTGATCCATTAACTCCAAATGCTCTCATTTTTTGATTCCTGTTCTTATTTTTAAATTTAATATAAAAATTAATTAAATTATTCTTAATAATAGTTGGAGTTCATGGCTTTGTTAATATTTTTTACTTTTTATATACAAAGGTGGCGCATTGATGGAATTACAGAATGTCTAGAAAAGAAGTTATGCCTTAACCAACAAGACACCATTTGACGTTTAAACAACAACAAGGGCTTGTCACAACGCCTTCATCCACATAGCATACAAAGCATTGACGATAATAAATGATTTTGGATGACTCGCTGAAATGACCAGCCTTGCACATCATGCAACAGAAAACCGTTCCGTAGCCGAATTCACTGAGCAGGCTTACTTGAACTATGCCATGTACGTGATTATGGATCGTGCATTGCCCCATATCAGTGATGGTTTAAAACCTGTACAGCGCCGTATCGTTTATGCGATGAGCGAGTTGGGTTTAAAGTCGACCGGCAAACCGAAAAAATCGGCACGTACCGTCGGTGACGTACTCGGTAAATACCATCCACATGGTGACTCCGCTTGTTATGAAGCGATGGTGTTGATGGCACAGCCATTTAGCTATCGCTATCCATTGGTTGAAGGTCAGGGTAACTGGGGTTCACCCGATGATCCAAAATCGTTTGCGGCCATGCGTTATACCGAAGCCAAACTATCGGCTTATAGTGAGTTATTACTGAGCGAGCTCGGGCAAGGTACCAGTGAATGGCAGGATAACTTTGATGGTTCAATGAAAGAGCCGATTACGTTACCTGCACGTGTGCCGAATATCTTGCTGAATGGTACCACGGGGATTGCGGTGGGAATGGCGACGGATATCCCGCCACATAACTTACGTGAAGTGGTAAAAGGGACGATCGCACTGATTCGTAATCCTGAAACCACTGATGAAAAATTAGCAGAATATATTCCTGCACCAGATTTACCGACCAAAGCAGAGATTATTACTCCGCCTGAAGAACTGCTTAAAATTCAAACCACAGGTCGTGGTAGCTATCGTATGCGTGCCGTGTACACGGTCGATAAGAATGAAATCGTGATTACTGAATTACCTTATCAGGTTTCTGGTTCAAAGGTAATTACTCAAATCGCCGATCAGATGATTGCCAAGAAATTGCCTTTGGTCAGTGATGTTCGTGATGAATCCGACCATGCCAATCCCACCCGTTTGGTGATTGTGCTACGTTCTAATCGTGTTGATGCAGAAACGGTGATGAGTCATTTGTTTGCAACCACGGATTTAGAGTCCAGCTATCGTGTTAACTTGAACATGATTGGGGCCGATGGCCGCCCGCAAGTGAAATCGATTCGCCGTATCTTGTTAGAGTGGATTGAGATCCGTAAGCAAACGGTAACGCGTCGTTTGCAGTATCATTTAAATAAAATCGAAAAACGCCTGCATATCTTGGCAGGTCTTTTAATTGCTTATCTCGATATTGATACCGTGATTCGGATTATCCGCGAAGAAGATCAACCGAAACCTGTATTGATGCAGCATTTTGGGATTGATGATATTCAAGCCGAAGCGATTCTAGAGCTGAAACTGCGCCATTTGGCCAAGCTTGAAGAGATGGAAATTCGCCGTGAGCAAGAAGAGTTAGAAGCAAAAGCGGCAATTATTCGTGAGCAATTGGCCAATCCAGAATCATTAAAAAATCTGATTATCAATGAATTGAAAGAAGATGCGAAAAAGTTCGGTGATGATCGCCGTTCACCAATGGTCGTCCGTGCAGACGCCGTCCAGATTAAAGAACAGGATTTGATGCCAGCAGAAGCCGTGACCGTGGTCTTGTCCGAAGCAGGTTGGGTCCGTGCAGCCAAAGGCGCAGAAGTAGATGCGGCTAATCTCAACTTCCGAGCGGGTGACCAGTATTTAAGTCATGCGGTTGGTAAAACCAATCAACGGGTGTACTTTTTAGATGAAACGGGGCGCAGTTATGCCTTGCCAATTAGCAGCCTCCCTTCAGCGCGTGGCTTTGGTGAACCTTTGAGTTCCAAACTGTCACCAGCAAGCGGTGTTTCATTTATTCAAGTCTTGGTGGACGATGACCAGAATGAATTACTGGTTGCCAGTTCCAAAGGTTATGGTTTTAAAACCCAAGTTGCGCAACTGGATACCAATGCCAAAGCAGGCAAGACTTTCTTGACAGTTGCAGATAAGGCAACAGCTCTGCCATTACTGCCAATCCAGCAAGCAACCCACGTTGCCATACTGAGTTCATCAGGACGATTGCTGATTATTGATTTAGCAGAACTTCCTGTACTGAATAAAGGTAAAGGTAACAAGTTGATACAACTTGATGAAAAAGAGCAAATTTTATCCATGACAACCCTAACGTTAGATGAAATAATCCAAGTCGCTGCAGGACAACAGCACCTCAAACTGAAAGGGGATGATCTCCAAAAATATCTAGGAAAAAGAGCAACAAAGGGGCAACTTTTACCACGCGGATATCAAAAAGCAAATAGACTCTTCATTCAGAGATAAGGCTAGTATTCTGTGATACAAATACGTTATATATGACAATGTATTCATATTGTTTGGATAGGTTGACAGGGCAATTCAAAAAGTTAAAAAAAATGTTTTGTCATGGACGTAACGTTGTTACATTTTTAAGGATTACCACTCGGAGATAATGGCATTATGGAAAAGATTTGGTTTGCTGAATACCAAAAGACAGGAATTCCAGAAACAGTTGAACTGCCTGCTGAAAACACCTCACTTGTTGATATTTTTGAACGCAATTTCCAAAAATTTGGTTCACGTGATGCCTTTATCTTCATGGATAAAGTTTTAACGTTTAATGAATTAGAAGTCGCTAGTCGTCAATTTGCAACCTATTTACAAACGCTGGGTTTAGCCAAAGGCGCTCGTGTTGCGGTGATGATGCCGAACGTTTTTCAATATCCAGTGGTTGCTTTAGGGGTATTCCGTGCAGGTTTAGTCCTTGTTAACGTGAACCCATTGTATACAGCGCGTGAGCTTGAGCATCAATTGAATGACTCTGGTGCAGAAGCCTTGGTCATTATTGAAAACTTTGCCAGTGTTTATCAAAGCATTCTTGGTAAGACCCCTGTGAAGCATGTCGTGGTGGCTTCAGTGGGTGATATGCTGGGCGCATTGAAAGGCACATTGGTCAACTTTGTGTTGCGTAAAGTACGTAAACAGATTCCAGCATGGAATATCCCAGGCCATACCAAATTCAATGCCGCATTAAATAAAGCCAATCCAAGTAACTACAAACGTCCAAGCCTCACTTTAAGCGATACAGCAGTATTGCAATACACAGGTGGTACCACTGGTGTGTCGAAAGGGGCTGAATTGACCCATCGAAACCTTGTGGCGAACTTGCTTCAGTGCGAAGCGATCTTCTCAAGTAAGTTTGGTAGTTCTGATAGCGCGAAGGGTGACCGTATCGTTTGTGCATTGCCGCTCTATCATATCTTTGCATTTATGGTGTGCGCGCTTTACGGTATGTACAAAGGTCAAGCCAATATCTTGATTCCAAATCCACGTGATCTACCAGCAGTGGTTGGTGAATTACGTAAATATCAACCTTCATTCTTCCCAGCAGTAAATACTTTATTCAATGCTTTGGTGAATAACGAAGAATTCAAACAGCTTGATCATAGCAATCTGAAGATGGCGATGGGCGGTGGTATGGCGGTATTGCCATCAACTGCAGCAGCTTGGAAAAAGATCACAGGCACAACCATTATCGAAGGTTATGGCTTGTCTGAAACGTCTCCTGTTGCAACGGCAAACCCACCTGCAAGCACTGAATTTAGTGGCACGATCGGTATTCCATTGCCATTGACTGAAGTGGCGATTTTAGATGACGACGGTAACGAAGTTGCACTCGGCGAACAAGGTGAAATTTCGATTCGTGGTCCACAAGTCATGAAAGGCTATTGGAACCGTCCAGACGAAACCGCGAAAGTGATGACCGCTGATAACTTCTTCCGTACGGGTGATATCGGTGTGATGGATTCGCGTGGTTATGTGAAGATTGTTGACCGTAAGAAAGACATGATCTTGGTGTCTGGTTTTAACGTTTATCCAAGTGAAATTGAAGAAGTCATTGCCAAACATCCAAAAGTATTGGAAGTGGCTGCGATTGGCGTGCCTGATGAAAAATCAGGTGAAGTGCCGAAACTCTTCATTGTGAAGAAAGATCCATCATTAACGACTGAAGAAATCATTGCTTATGCAAAACAAAACTTAACGGGTTATAAGTGCCCACGTTATGTTGAGTTTATGGAAGAGTTACCGAAATCAAACGTCGGTAAAATCTTACGTAAAGATTTACGTAAACCAGCTTAAGTACATCGCTGAAAAAACGCCGCAATCGCGGCGTTTTTTTATTTGGATTTATTTAGTTCCATTTGACTTCATGAGCCAGCGATCGATATAAGGACGTCCGATCCCGACAATGCCGACAAATACCATCATTGTGGCCAATTGAAAACGTAATCGGGTGGCATCAATACCATTAAAACTAAAATAATTATCAGCAACCGCATACAGCGCAATGACTGCGAGCCAATGCCACAGTGTTAAGCGATAAATACCAACTGCATAAAAGGCAATGCTTAGGATCACAAAGGTCCCCAAAGTTGACTGCCAATTGAGATTGGCACAAATCACACTGAGCAGAAATGCCATGATTGGAAGCACGACTTTCAAGACACGATCAACTAAAAGCTGATGTTGTCGTTGTTGTGCGAGCACATCAAACATTTCTTTTTGATCGGGTTGTCGCATAGCTTGACCTTAAAACTGTATGAAAAAACACAACTTTTACACAAACATCCTGTGTAAAAGAAACGCTTGTTGAACAAGCACAAATGAAAGTTCAATAAATTATAGATTATGATAGCATGATCAGAAGAACTTCAAATGATGGATCTCAGCATGCAAGGTATTAGCGGCATTATATTGATGATTATAGTCGCATGTTTGTTGCCGTATGTATTTACCTTGATTGCGAAATCAAAAGGTGGTTTTCAGGCAAAAGATAATCAAAATCCGCGTGAATTTTTAGCCAAAACAACGGGATTATCTGCACGGGCAAATGCGGTGCAGCAAAATAGCTTTGAAAGTCTACCGTTATTTATTGCTGCCATTTTGATGGCTGAGTACATGGTGGTACCAGAGCGATTTATTTTTACCTTAGGCTGGGCCTATATCGTATTTCGCGTGATTTATGGGATTTGTTATTTAGCTAATCTTGCAACTTTACGCTCCATCATCTGGTTTTTCTCTCTACTTTGTCCAATTTTACTGTTTGTGATCACAATCAAAATGACTTAGTCGTGGCTGGCGATAAAATTCGCCAGCTCGGCGTATATCTAGCATCATTTTCATTGTATTCACGTTATAATCTGTCCGATTTAAATCTGACTTCACAATATAAACGAGTGTTGATATGAGCTATAGCAATATTCCTGCGGGTAAAGACGCACCAAACGACATCTATGTCATCATTGAAATTCCTGCAAATGCAGCGCCAATCAAATATGAAATTGATAAAGATTCAGATGCATTATTTGTAGACCGTTTCATGGGTACAGCAATGTTCTACCCAGCAAACTACGGTTATGTGCCAAATACATTGTCAGAAGATGGTGACCCATTAGACGTACTTGTTGTAACCCCACATCCTGTTGCTGCGGGTTCTGTGATTCGTTGCCGCCCAGTGGGTAAATTGAAAATGGAAGATGATGGTGGTATTGATGCGAAATTGATCGCGGTTCCACACGAAAAATTATCTCCACTTTATAAAGACGTTCAAGAATATACGGATCTTCCACCGTTATTGATCAGCCAAGTGGAGCATTTCTTTGCTCACTATAAAGATTTAGAGCCTGGTAAGTGGGTAAAAATCAGTGGCTGGGAAGGTGCTGATGTGGCGAAAGCTGAAGTGCTTAAAGCGATTGAAGCGGCTAAAAAGTAATTTTGGTCGGCGTGATCAGCTGCTTTTTGTTTAGTTGCTGGTCATAAAAAACCTCCATTCATTTGAATGGAGGTTTTTTTAACTTGATGAACTGTGAATTAGAATAATTTCACAGGAATATCAAGCCAGATACGCCATTCATTGGTATCTCCAATGTAGGCATTTGTTTGGTAGTCATCGCTTGCACGATAATATGAATGACGTAAACGCAAACTTGCATCTTTGGCAAAACCAGATTGCACAGTATATTTCACTTGGTTAAAGAATTCGCGTTCATGTGCATTATCAGTCAAATTCTTAACTTTGATATCCCAACCATAGACATAAGCTGTGGTCCAGCTTAAACCTGGAACACCATAGCCACCAAAGTCGATGTTGTATTGCAATTGCGCCGATTTTTCACTGTTACCAATGAAGTCAGACAGATAAGAGTTTGGCAAGTAGATACTTTGAGCGCCATCGGCATTCTCACCATAGTCATAACCGGTATTGCCATTGTTTTGTTGGTAAGCCAACATTACGCTGTGAGGCCCAGTGTTATACGTGGTAGACAGAGCCCAAATGGTATTTTTACGATTAGATAAGTCATCAGTCGTACTTGAATACGTGCTTGCTTCTTTATCCCACTTGGTATGGTAAGCACTTAAGTCATAAGTAAGCGCGCTATCTTTATCTAAAGGTTGTTTGTAGTTGGCATTGACATAATGACGTTTGAGTTTGTCTTTGCTATCCATACCAAAATAAGACGTACTTAAATTGTCATCGAATTTATATTTTGCGCCCCAAACTACAGCGCTATCAAGATGTCGGCCATCGCGATTGATTTGATCAGAGTACTGGTCTTTGGTGAATTTACCAGCAGTTAATTCTAAGCCATCAATTTCACGGCTGGTTGCCAAAACACCTTCAAAGTATTCAGGAACCAAGCGTGTAGTATTACTTGCTAGAACTGGAAGGTCTAACACTTGGGTACCGTAGGTTACGGTTGTATTTGAGATACGCGCTTTAACAAAACCGCCACCACGTGCCCAGTGATCATAGGCTGAACCATCTGGACGTTTCGGGATCATACCGTTACCAGAATTGTTGTTTGAGCCCAGTTTAAATGAGCCATCGCCGATCACACCCGCGCCAAAGCCAACTAGACCTTGGGTAAAGCCTGTTTCTAGTTTTACCATTGCTGTTTGAGCATATGAACTCGTGTCTTTGACACCATTCTTTTTGTCGCGGCTTAAATAACCAGTACGGAATAAAATATCCCCTTTGGCATCTTCAACAAGTCCTTTTGCTTCGCTTTGTTCGCTTGCATATGTTGAGGTAATTAACGCGGCATTAATCAAAACCGCTAAAGTAAGTTTCTTTGCCTTTGGCATAGCTCGCCTCATTAAATAAAATAAATTTGGGGTAAGACCGAAATTTTGACCAATTGTATAAGTTATGCATAAAAAGATAGATTTTTATTAAAATAATTTAATTATTATTAAATAAAATACTTATACAATTTTATGATTTGTTCTGTGTTTAAAAAACAATCATAATTAATTTAATATTTTGATTTTAAATAATAAATTGATTTATTTTGGATGTGAAATATACAAATTATTTTTAAATTTATTCTGGTTGAAATATGTGATTTATTGTTATATTTTTCTTTTTATTGAAAGAGTTATTTTTCTTTGTTTAAAAAATATTCAGATGAATTTGCAAAAATGACATCCCGACGAATGACAGTGACTGACCAATCTAAAGTTTACTTTGTTCATACCTGTTTAAGCTTTTTGTAGACGCACTGTTGTGGAACACCGTTAAATTTCCCAGTGAGGTGCTGTTGTTTTAAGCATGATTAGCGTTTCTGAACATTCACTTGATGCATTGTTTTTGTGCATAAAATCGCCTTGTTTTTTTATATGCTTTTAAATAGTTCAAAAAAATATGATTTTTTTATGAAAGACCAGTTTTGAGGCAAATAAAGCAAAAAATCAGTACTTTTGCCAAACTGAAATAAGATTTAACGCAGATTTTCCTAAGTTGGCACAGCAATTGCTAATTACTCTTCGATGCAATTTAAAACATGAATTCAGTCGAATATCCATCATGGGGGAGATCAATATGATGAAATTTGCATGTAAAGCGATCGCGTTGAGTGTTTGTGCTGTGACTTCGACTTTTGCTATGGCGGAAGACAAACCTTCATTTTATGGGGTAACAGCCTCAGGGAATGTTGCTGCTACAACGGACTATCGTTTCCGTGGTGTGACGCAATCTTCAAATAACCCGGCCATTCAAGGTGGTTTTACATTTTCACATACTTCAGGCGCTTATTTAGCTCTTTGGGGCTCCAGTGTTGACTTCGGTATCTCTGGTGTTTCCACTGAAACTGATGCGACCTTGGGATTCACCAATAGCTTTGCTTTGACAGATAAAATTAAGCCAGTGTATGACGTTGGTGTGACTCATTATGGTTATATTGGATCTAAGTCAAATTATACAAATAGTTATAATGGTAAAAAGGGTTTGGCCTTTACTGAAGTGTTCGGAAAATTAACCTTCCCAGAAACTATTTTTGCTGGTGATGCACTGAGTGTAGGAGTGAACTATTCACCGGATTACTGGGGCCGAAGTGATGATTTCTGGTATTTTAATTTAGGATATTCAGCTCCGATTGCTGATACAGGCTTAACGGGTCTTGCATCGGTGGGTTACAATAAATTGAAGAATACCGATGCTTTAAGTGTTGTTGCTGGTGGGCCTGGCAAGGATGATAATTATGTCGATTATAAATTGGGCGTAAATTATAATTTCCTTGGGATTTTGGCTGAGGTCGATGTGGTTGGAACTAATATCAGTAAGTCAGGCATGACCGACGGGCAGAAAAAACCTTATGACACAGGTGTTTTATTTAGCTTAAGCAAAAGCTTCTGATTACATTCAGATAAAAGCCAGCAAACCTGCTGGCTTTTATGATTTGAGATCAGGTTTTTTCAGAAGCAGAAAGACTATGATATGGCAGTATAAACGTTTGAGGTAGGGTTAAAATATTGAACATCCCATGCGAGCAATCAGAAAAATGAGCAGAATCAGAAAAAACAAGCGAATAAATTGACTGCCATATCGGAGTGCTAGGAATACACCAACTAAAGAACCAATCACATTACATAAGGCGATGATTAAGCCGATTTCCCATAGCACATGACCTGTTGGAATAAAAAATAAAAGTGCTGAGCTAAAGGTACCAAGGTTAACAACCTTTGCTGATGCAGATGCGTTGAGAAAATTAAAACCAAAAACTTTGACAAAGAGGAAAAGTAGGAAGCTGCCACTACCTGGGCCAAAAATACCATCATAGAATCCAATCAACCCTCCAAAAACAACGCCAAGAGCGATGTCTTTGTAACCACATTTCACATAAGTACTTTGTGCGCCTAAATCTTTTTTTAAAAAAGTATAAATGGCCATCATGATCAGTAAGCAGAAAACAACATAGCTCATCAATTGTTTTGGAATATAGGCAGTCGTCATTGCACCGACAAAGGCAAATATAAATGCAGCAAGCATCGTTGGAATCAGAAGCTTCCAGACAAATTTAATTTTATTCACATATCTAAAAATGGAAGATGCGGTTCCGGCCCAAACCGCCAGCTTATTTGTGCCCAATACGGTTGCAATGCTGTGTTGAGGTAAGGCATGCAATAGCGCAGGAATTTGGACTAAACCGCCACCTCCTACTACGGCGTCAATCAGACCACCACAGAAGGCAAAGAATCCTAAAGTCAGCAGGACGGTTTCATCGATCATTATCATTAACCCATCTGTGAGGTGCTAAGTGGTTTGTAAAGGGCTTCACCTATGAATCTAACTCGATAATGAAACATTATTTTTTCTTATTCTGTTGATTTTTTATGCAAACCTAAAGTGATTATTTGTATTGATAAGATTTTTCATCTGACTAAAACGGTGCTTTTATGCGCTATGGGGCGTATGGCGCGCCCAGTTCTATTGCAAGATTGAAACTGGGTTGAGCTGAAGGCGATTTTGATTGTTTGAGTTTATATTAACCATTTGTTTTATATTGAATTATTTTTATTTTTGAGTTTGGCATAGCAATTGCTAAGTAGACTCTGCTGCAATTTAAAGCTTAAAAATCAATTGAGTATCTAAATATAGGGGGAGATCAATATGATGAAATTTGCAAGCAAGGCTACGTTATTGGGTGTGATGACTGCAACCTCAGCATGGAGTTGGGCGGAGGAGAATAAACTCCCATTTCCAGGGACCGTTACGGGTAATGTGAATGTGGTCTCAAGTTACAATTTACGCGGCATGACCAACTCGCCAGAAAGTGATACGCCAGCGGTCCAAGGGGGACTGGACTATACGCATGACAGTGGGTTTTATTTGGGCTATTGGTTTTCGACTTTAACCGCTGCCTATGCTGATTTTAATACCTCACCAACCGATGTGAAGGAAGAGAAAAAATCTTTCGAAAACGATTTCTATGCAGGTTATAAAGGCAAAATTACCGAAGATCTGGGTTATCAAATTGGCGGAACGATTTATTACTATTACCCCGGTTGGGAGTCGACAGGTTATGAAACTATTTTGGGGTTGAGTTATAAGGACTTTAGCGTAACGGCACAGACTTTATTGAATAATGTGAGTTTCGGAAATAAAGGTGATACCTATTTCCTCGCGACTTATACACCAAAACTCGCCGGTGGCTTTACCGGTAAAGTACAAGTTGCTGCTTATTATTATGGCGATGATGATGAATATCTGGCTTATCAAGCCAAAGCAGGGGATGTGACCAAAACGGATTTTTCCTTCCGCCACGCAACCCTAGGTTTGTCTCACCCATTGGGCAATACAGGCGCCACATGGGGGCTGGATTATATTTTTGGAGGCTACACTCGTGATGAAACCAAACAAAAGAACAAAGTGGTTTTAGCACTCGGTTATGCCTTCTGACTTTAGCTGACCTAAAAAAAAAGCGGCCTTAAGGCCACTTTTTTAGCTTTGATGTCCACGATAAGACAGTGCTTCGCTAATGTGGTTGCTATTGATCACTTCATTTTCAGCTAGATCCGCAATGGTTCGCGCAACTCTTAATATGCGGTGGTAAGCACGTGCAGACAGATTCAAACGTTGCTGAGCCATTTCAAGAATCTTACTCGAACTGTCATCCAATAGAGCATGTTGTTCTAATCGCTTCGGTGAAAGTGCCTGATTTAAACATTGCTGGCGTTGCAGCTGTTTTTCATAGGCGTTAATCACACGCTGCCGTACTGTGGCTGAGTTTTCAGTTGGCGCGCGATTCTGTAATTCTTGTGCCTGTAAAGGCGGTACATCAATATGTAAATCAATACGATCCAATAAAGGACCTGAAATTCGGTTTTGATAACGTTGAATACTGTCTGGCGAACATTGGCAGCGACTATCCTGATTAAAGGCATAGCCACAAGGGCAAGGATTCATTGCAGCAATAAATTGAAAGTTTGCAGGAAAAGTCGTTTGTCGTGCTGCCCGTGAAATCACGATCTCTTTGGATTCGAGCGGCTGGCGTAGCACTTCCAGAACTTTACGGTCAAACTCGGGTAATTCATCCAAGAATAGAACACCCAAATGCGCCAAGGTGATTTCACCTGGTTTGGGTTGTGAGCCTCCACCGACCAAGGCAATAGCGGATGCGGTATGGTGTGGTGCTCGGAATGGACGCTGTCCAAAATGATGCGGAGCATTGGCAACTGAATAAATGCTCGCAACTTCTAAATTTTCACGTGTATTCAGCGGCGGTAAAATTGATGGCAGCCGTGAAGCTAACAGTGTTTTTCCAGTGCCTGGAGGTCCTTTAAACAGTAATGAATGTCCACCAGCCGCTGCAATTTCCAAGGCACGACGTGGACGGAGTTGACCTTTAACATCGGCCAGATCAAATTGGTAAGTAGAAGACGTGGTATTTATTCTTTGTGGTGCAGCTTGAATCTGGGGGTTGCCCAAAAAATGTGCACAAACCTCTTGGAGATGCTTGGCCGCGTAGACCTCAAATTCAGGAAGTTGATTGGCTTCATCTAAATTTTCAGCTGGTAGCAAGAGACGATGCTGGGCCTGTTGACAGGCCATGGCAATAGTTAAAGCACCTGAAATAGGACGTAAATGTCCATCAAGAGCCAGTTCACCAATAAATTCAAAGTTTTGAGTACTGTTTTCTGGGAGTTGACCAGAGGCAATCAAGATGCCGAGTGCAATGGGTAAATCGAGCCGGGAACCATCTTTGGGTAAATCTGCAGGCGCTAAATTGATGGTTAAACGCTTGGTTGGAAACTGAAAACCGCTATTAATGATGGCGGAGCGGACACGATCTTTACTTTCACGGACTGCGGCTTCAGGCAGGCCGACAATCGTTAAAGAAGGCAAGCCTGCACTGATATGCACTTCAACTTCGATTTGTGGGGCATGTAGCCCCAATAGGCCTCTGGTATAAATCTTGGCAAAAGACATCTTATTATTGTTCCATTATAGTGCTTTATTTTTAATCATTGCTCAGTGCAATATGCACCGAGTTGGTGCTATTTTTTATGCTGAAGAAACTCTTCCAGTATTTTCATCTGTTGTTGAAGTTCAGCAAGACGTTGATTAGCAGTATTCAAGGCATTCCTTTGGCGATCCAGTTCTTGCTTCGAGACAAGATCCAATTTTTCGATACTTTCATTCAATAGCGCACGTAAGTTCTTTTCTAAATCTTTTTTAGGTTGATCAACTTGCTGCAAAATTGCCTGTAAAAGAGTCTCAATCATAAACTGCTCAATCGGTTATGTATATTTGCTGCCCAGTGTATCACTGCTTTCTCCAATCCTCTAGCACAGTTGGGGCCAGATGCTGGAGTGACTTATCAATCCAGTGAAACAGGGGTAAATGAAACTTATTTTCGATGCACTATCTACATCTTCAAGGCTAAATAGGTTATAAAGAAAGCTTGTGCCCAATATTTGAATCCCCCCAACCTTTAAATATTGGCATGAAAATTGAACATAAAACCTTACTGGTGAAATAAGCCGAAGGAAAACAAACATGAAGCTTGTAACTGCAATTGTAAAACCATTCAAATTGGATGATGTGCGTGAGGCACTCTCTGAAATTGGTGTTCAAGGGATTACCGTAACTGAAGTCAAAGGTTTCGGACGTCAAAAGGGTCACACAGAACTGTATCGTGGTGCAGAGTATGTGGTTGATTTCTTACCGAAAGTAAAGATCGAAATTGCAATTAGTGATGAGATGGTGGATGCGGTCATTGAGTCGATTACTCGTGTCGCAAGCACTGGCAAAATTGGTGATGGAAAAATCTTTGTCACCAATTTAGAACAAGTGATCCGTATTCGTACGGGTGAGACTGGGCCAGATGCTGTCTAAATTGGCACAAACTTTGCTGAGTTAGAAAGAATAGAAATAGCTCGCAAAATCAGGTTGGGGGACACGAATGAAAAAAATGCTTATGGCGCTCAGTCTATCTGGCGCACTCTTAGGTGGTTCGGCGGTAGTTTGGGCAGAAGACGCGGTAACGAGCCCGGCGGTTGAACACACTGTAGCCGTTGATACAACGGCTGCATCACCGGAAATTGCTGCAACAGCCGCAGCAACCCCTGTCGAGGCCACACCAGCGCCTGCTGCGACAGCAAAACTGGATACAGGTGATACAGCGTGGATTCTTGTTTCAACAGCATTGGTTCTGTTGATGACGATTCCTGGTTTGGCGCTGTTCTATGGCGGTATGGTTCGTAAGAAAAACGTACTCAGTACCATGATGTTCAGCCTTTCTGCTGCCATTCTAGTCAGTTTAATCTGGGTGATTGCCGGTTACTCATTGGCATTCTCTGGCTCAGGTGCATATATTGGTGACTTGGGCAAGGCGATGCTGAATGGCGTGGCCTTTAATGCGCTGAATGGCACCATTCCTGAAAGTTTATTTGTTATTTTCCAAATGACCTTCGCCATTATTACTGTTGCAATTATTAGTGGTTCGATTGCTGATCGTATGAAATATTCAGCATTCATGGCATTTGTCGCAGTTTGGGTGATCTTGGTGTATGCACCAATCACGCACTGGGTTTGGGCGGCTGATGGTTGGTTATTCAAAGCAGGCGCATTAGACTTTGCGGGTGGTACGGTTGTCCATATCAACGCAGGTGTAGCTGGTCTGGTTGCTGCTTATATGTTAGGTAAACGTACGGGGCTTGGCCGTGAATCAATGGCACCACATAATTTGACTTTAACCGTGATTGGTGCAAGCTTGATTTGGGTCGGTTGGTTTGGCTTTAACGGCGGTAGTGCTTTAGGTGCAGGTGCACGTGCAAGTATGGCGATCTTAGTGACTCAAGTTGCTGCCGCAGCTGCCGCATTCTCTTGGCTCATTGTAGAACGTCTGATTCGTGGCAAAGCATCGGTACTGGGTGGTGCGTCTGGTGCGGTGGCCGGATTGGTTGTGATTACGCCTGCTGCGGGTTTCGTCGGTGTTGGCGGTGCGTTAATCATGGGTCTCATCGGTGGCGTGGTGTGCTTCTGGGGTATTACTGCATTGAAACGCCTACTTAAAGCCGATGATGCCTTGGATGCATTTGGGTTACATGCAGTGGGGGGAATTGTGGGTGCGATTCTGACTGGTATCTTTTATAGCGATGAAATTATCAAAGCAGCGAATGTTGCACTTGCACCAACCTTTATGGGGCAATTATGGGTGCAAATTGAAGGTGTATTGGCAACCATCGCGTATAGCGCAATTGTGACCTTTATCATCCTGAAAGTGATCGATTTGGTGATTGGTATCCGTGTCAGCGCAGATGATGAGCGTATGGGTCTTGACCTGAGCCAACATGGCGAACGTATCGAATAATCGGCACAACATGCGATTTAAAAAACAGCCCCATCGGGCTGTTTTTTTATGCTTTTAGGGTACTGGTTCTGCAATTGCAGAAACTTTGCTACACTTAAGCAAAGAGAGTAAATAATCACGCAACTATGCATTGTCCATTTTGTAACGCCGCTGATAGTAAAGTCATAGACTCGCGTTTGGCTGCCGAAGGCTGCCAGATTCGTCGTCGTCGTGAGTGTGTCATTTGTGGAGAGCGTTTTACCACCTTTGAAAGTTATGATGTGGTGATGCCGCGTGTGATCAAATCCGACGGTAAAAATGAGCCTTTTGATGAGGCCAAGCTACGTCGCTCCCTTATGCATGCCTTACAAAAACGTCCAGTCACGCAAGAGCAAATTGAAACGGTACTCAGCGATATTCAATCACAGATTCGTCGTCTGGGCGAGCGTGATGTAAAATCAAGAACCATTGGTGAAATTGTCATGCAGGCTCTGTTTGCCCTAGACCATGTTGCTTATGTTCGCTTTGCCTCTGTCTATCAAGATTTCCAAGATGTAGAAGCATTTCGCCATCAGATTGAGCAAATGCAACAACGTGAAAATGAAGCTTAAATTAGAGAGACTATGTCTGAGTTAACCCAAGAACACTTATCTGAACATCAGCACTGGATGCAACAGGCCATTGCTTTGGCGCGACGGGGTCAATACTCGACCAAGCCAAACCCGAATGTCGGCTGCGTTATTGTGAAAGAGGGTCAGTTGATTGGCGAGGGCTATCATCCTAAAGCAGGCCAACCTCACGCTGAAGTTTTTGCTTTGCGCCAAGCGGGTGAGAATGCCAAAGGTGCAACGGCGTATGTCACTCTGGAGCCATGTGCGCATTATGGCCGAACGCCACCCTGTGCCGAGGCCTTAGTCAAAGCCCAAGTGAAAAAAGTGGTAGTGGCATGTTCAGATCCCAATCCGTTGGTTGCAGGCAAGGGTGTTCAAATATTACAAGCGGCAGGCATAGAGGTTGAAACGGGTGTGTGTGCAGATACTGCGAAAACGCTCAATTCAGGCTTTTTAAAAGCCATGTCTACAGGTTTGCCCTATGTACGTTTAAAAATCGCTTCCAGTCTTGATGGTCGTACTGCGATGGCTTCGGGTGAGTCGAAGTGGATTACAGGCACGGCAGCACGTCAAGATGTGCAGCACTGGCGTGCCATTTCAGGCGCGGTGATGACCGGGATTCAGACGGTTCTAGCCGATGATTGCGAATTAAATGTACGTGCATTAGACGGGGTAGATCTGAGCACGGCGGTTCAGCCCAAACGGATTGTGCTTGATCGTCAAGGACGGCTTCCGCTTTCAGCCAAGATTTTACAAAATCCTGAAACTGTCATGGTGATGACACCATTTCGTCAAGAACTTGCAGATTTAGGCGTGATACAATTGTCAGTACAGCCTTTAAATCAATTATTGCAGACCTTGGCCCAACACTATCAAATTTATGATGTATTGGTTGAGGCTGGTGCAACCTTATCGACTGCCTTTCTGCAGCAAGGGCTGGTTGATGAAATGATCAGTTATGTTGCACCCACTTTGCTTGGTCAATCTGCTCGGGCAATGTTCAATGCTGAATTTAGCAAAATGGCAGAGCAGCTGCGTTTTGAATTGGTTGATGTAACCCAACTTGGGCAAGACATTCGCCTAAGATTGCTCCCTATCCAAGAGATGATATGAATCCAGAACCATCGGTTTATCACAAACGTCGTCATGCCGCACGTACGACAGACGAATATCTTTTTCATCAGTTAGTGCCTTATCTGGGCAATAAGCGTCGACTGCTTCATCTCATTTTAGAGGCACTCGAGATTACAGGCACACTGAACAGCAAGAAAAAGAATCCACCGATTTTTGCGGATTTCTTTGCGGGGAGTGGCGTTGTCTCGCGTTTGGCACGTCAGAATGGTTATCGTGTGATTGCCAATGACTGGGAACCTTATAGCCACGCATTGAATCATGCCATTTTAGCTTGTGTAGATGCACCTGCTTTTAAAGAACTGGGTGGCTATCAAAAAGCCATTGATTACCTGAACCGTTTGCCTGAGGTCAAAGGTTGGGTCACACACAACTTGTGTCCGCGTAATGATGATGTCTATGACCCTGCCCGTGACCGTTTATTCTTCAAACGCCGTAACGGCATGCGTATTGATGCGATTCGCCAGCAGATTGCAACATGGCAAGCTCAGGGTGCCATCAATGATGTGGAAATGAGTGCTTTATTGGCACCGCTGTTATATTCGGCAAGTTTTGTCAGTAATACCAGTGGTGTCTTTAAAAGTTTCCATCAGGGCTGGGGTGGACGTACCCAAACAGCTTTAGAGCGGATTGAATCATTATTGTGGCTGACACCGAGTCGTTTTTGTGAGATTGGTGATCCTAAACGGCCTGCCGCAGAAATGTGGTGTGTAGATGCGCAGCATCTCGCCAATCAGATGAGTGGTTTTGAGGTCGATGTGGCCTATCTCGATCCGCCATATAACCAGCACGCCTATAGCAGTAATTACCATGTCCTCAATGCGCTGACCTTATGGGATCAGGTGGATTTACCTTCACCCGATACCAAAGGCTTTAAGAGCGGAATTGACCGCGCATGGCGTAAAGAGCGTCCAAGTCCTTATAACTCGTCAAAATATGCCAAAGAGGCGTATGAAAAGTTATTGGAAACCATTAATGCCCGCTATATTTTGACCAGCTATTCGACTGATGGAAATATCGAACCGAAAGACTTGCTCACCGCCAATTTAAAACGCGGCAAAGTGACGCTGCTGACGCAAGATGTTCCGCGCTATCGTGTAAGTAAGCAGCGCCAATCAGACCGCGCACGCGTGCTTGAGTTTATTGTGATTACCGATACTCATGCCAAATCAGGTCCGCCGTTGCGACAGCTATTGGGTCAGTTATATCACTTTGCTGAACTAGGTGGGGTTGATACCACTGGCAATAGTACTCAGCTGGCACTTTGGTAGGTCAAATGGAACACCACTTTGGAAGACAAGGTGGTGTTTTTGTATCCAACTTTAAGTCAGCATCGGATAATTAGATAAAATAAATCGGTTTATAAGATAACTGCTTGTTTTTATAATAAAAATACATCAAATTTCAGCAGAGTTATATGTTCTTAATCATTTGTTTTTATCTCAATATCTATATTTAAAAAATATTAAATAGGTAATTTAAACAAAGCTTTAGATTTTATTTGTCTGTCTTTTTATAGTCTTAATCATCTAGTTTCCGAATCATAATCTTTTGATCAATCGTTTAAAAAATTACCAAATCATATTGACCCGTTTTGAAAATAAATATAGTTTGCCGAGCTTAATTTAGGGTCTTGCCTATTTGCAGCGATGACCAAGAGAGGTTGTTATGAGTCGCTCGGAACCCACCTTATTGGGGCAATGTGTAGCTGAATTTTTTGCTACCGCAATTTTTTTATCATTTGGTATTGGTGTGGTGGCTGCACTTAAACTTGCCGGTGCAAGTTTAGGTCTGTGGGAAATCAGCATTGTGTGGGGCTTGGCTGTAGCATTGGCGGTCTATTTATCTGCTGGTATTTCGGGAGCACATCTTAACCCTGCAGTGACCATTGCATTGGCATTGTTTGCTGGCTTTGATAAGCGCAAGGTGCCGTTTTATATTATTTCACAGGTGGCTGGTGCTGCTGTGGGTGCGCTGTTGGTTTATAGCTTGTATAGCAATCTCTTTGTGGATTATGAGCAGACTCACCATATGGTGCGTGGCAGTGTCGAAAGTCTGGAACTGGCAGGAATTTTCTCGACCTATCCACATCATTTGCTCTCGATCGGGCAGGCTTTTATGGTGGAAATGTTTATCACCATGTTATTGCTCTGGTTGATTATGGCGATTGGAGATGACAGTAATGGCTTGCCGCGTGGTGCTTTAGCACCGATCTTGGTGGGTTTGCTGGTGGCGGTGATTGGGGCTTCTTTTGGTCCACTTACGGGCTTTGCCATGAATCCTGCGCGTGATTTTGGTCCGAAAGTTGTGGCTTATTTCACTGGTTGGGGACCTGTTGCGTTTACAGGGGGACGTGATATTCCTTATTTTATCGTGCCAATCATTGCACCAATCGTGGGGGCTTGTTTAGGTGTGTTAGGTTATAAACTATTCTTTAGTCATTTCCTTGTCCATCAGAAAGCAGAACCACAATCATCTGCTGAAAAGCAAGTGTCTGAAATGCAATAAAGACCAGATGAATCATGAGAAGGGCGATCAGGTGATGGCCCTTTTTATTTGCCTGTGTTTGCACTGCACATGCCTTGTTATCTCGGGTTCTTTGCTTTAAGGTATCTTCTTTACAGTGCTATATACTGCAATAAAGATAGGTTGAAACTCCCATGTTTACAGGCATTATTGAAAGTTTAGGTAAGGTTGAGAGCCTACAAAGTGTAGGTGGTGATGTCCGTTTGCGTATTCAAACTGATTTGGATATGTCTGATGTACATTTGGGGGATTCGATTGCGACCAATGGAATCTGCCTGACCGTGATTGAATGGGGGGAAAACTGGTATGCGGCTGATGTTTCGCGTGAAAGTTTGAACCGTACCACACTGGGTCAGTGGAAAGTCGGCCAAGCAGTCAATGTCGAAAAAGCAATGCTGCCCACCACACGTTTTGGTGGACATATTGTCAGTGGTCATGTCGATGGTTTAGGTGAAATTAGCTTGGTTCGCCATGATGCACGCTCATTGTATTTTGAAGTGACGGCTCCGGTTGAGCTAGCTAAATACTTGGCAGAAAAAGGCTCAGTCACGGTTGATGGGATTAGTCTGACCATTAACCATTTGCGTGGCAACATTCTAAGTTTGAATTTAATTCCACACACGGCTGAGCGTACCAATATTGGTACCTGGCAAGTCGGCAGCAAAGTCAATCTGGAAGTGGATGTATTGGCGCGTTATATTGAGCGTTTATTGTTGGGTGATAAGGCCGCAGAGCAAAAAACTGAGTCAAATATCAGCATGGCATTCTTGGCTGAAAATGGTTTCTTAAAATAAAATTTATCTATAAAAAGGCCCTGTTTAAACAGGGCCTTTTTATTATTTTTCGTCGGAAAAGTCACTATTCTTCAGGACATACTCAATTTCATCTTGTGCCAGAGCATGCAGTTTGGCACGGAATACGGTCACGGCTTGCTCAATCAAACCCTCAGCTTCGAGCTCCAGTCGCACACGGACACTTTCTAGCTCAGACAGAATTTGCTGATCGTCAACCATGACCGTTTGGCCACGTGCATAGTCAACACTTGGCTGCTCTGGATTGGTCTGATAGCGTTCAGTCTGTTGAGCAATTTCCTGATCGATATGGCCACGTAGTGCAACGAGGTTCTCCGTCTGTTGTTCAAACTGGCGTGCTTCATCGGCTTGTAGTTGCGCTGCATAAGCCGCTTCAGCTGCACGTTTTTCAGCTAAAGCTTGTTCCAAAGCCTGTTGCTTGCGAATCCGTGCTTGTTCAATCAGTTCCGCTTTGAGCTCTGCATAGGCTTGATCAATTCGTTGTTGAGAACCTTGTTGAGCGGTTTCTTCGTGTTGAGTCCAATTTTGAATCGACGTTTGTGGTAATAATAGATCACAGATACGTGCTAAATCGTCCTGATAGGTCTGACGAACAGCCTCAGGTGCATTTAACCAACGTTTTTTAAAGTCCTGACCTACATTTAATGCCACAAGACACTCCTCAAATGATGTTCTTGGTTGCTGGGTTATAATTTAAATGTTCGAGCTTCAATGCCTAAACGACGATACATTTTAAATTTTTCCCGCCCGATTTGTTTCGCAGCTTCATTATTTTCAATAATCTCGATAATGTGGCGAAAATCTTGAGTTTGTTCAAGTGCATGATTGTTAAAATTAAACACGATCCAATCACTGGACGGGGGGAGTTCTGCCGAAATACAGACAGGACTTGTCACTTGATCGATTCCATGTGGAATAAAACTGACTGGATCAAAACGCCAAAGCAGTTCATCCAGTTCAGTTTGTAAATCTGCATCTGTGCAATACCACCAAATCTGGGGGTGTTGATTTAGAATCTTCCGACATAAACGGCAAGCACTTTCGACTTGCCGTTCTGTACTGTTTTCAAAGAGATAAAAGCTGATTTGCGCCATGTTTTAGTTTTTCGTTGCAACACGATTAGCTAAAAACTGCATCAATAGCGGTACTGGGCGACCCGTTGCACCTTTGGCTGTTCCAGATAACCACGCTGTTCCAGCAACATCAAGATGTGCCCAACGATAATCACGAGTGAAACGCTCCAAGAAACACGCTGCTGTAATTGCACCGCCATAAGGTCCGCCAATATTGGCAATATCAGCAAAAGGTGAGTCGAGTAATTCTTGATACTCTTCCATCACAGGCATACGCCATACACGATCCAGTGACTGTTCACCTGCGTGTTGCAACGCTTGTGCCAGTTCATCATCGGGTGTGAATAAGCCGCTAACGACTTTCCCTAGCGCAACCACGCAAGCGCCTGTCAGTGTCGCGATATCAATCACCAACGCAGGATTAAAGCGTTTAATGTAGGTTAAGGTGTCACACAGCACCAAACGGCCTTCGGCATCAGTGTTGAGGATTTCAATGGTTTGACCGCTCATACTGGTGACAATATCACCCGGACGAGTGGCATGGCCTGATGGCATATTTTCAGCCGCTGCAATCGCTCCCACCACATGAATCGGCAGTCGAGCTTCACAAAGCGCTTGCATGGTGCCCAATACAGAGGCAGCACCACACATATCAAATTTCATTTCATCCATGCCTAAGCCAGGTTTTAATGAAATACCACCAGTATCGAAGGTCACACCTTTACCCACAAGTACGACAGGAGCCTGCTCAATTTGGGCATTGTATTCCAGTGTGACAATACGACCTGGACGATCTGAACCTTTGCTCACCGCAAGGAAAGCATACATGCCCAAATCAGCCATTTGCTGTTCATCCAACACAGTCACTTTTAACAAGTCTGGATATTGTGCAGCAAGAGCAACTGCTTGATCGGCCAAATATTCAGGGAAACAGATATTCCCCGGACGGTTACCCAAATCACGGGCATAGCTTTGACCCGTCTGTACCGCTTGAAGCAGATTTAATTGTGATTCATCCAAAGTTGTTTGATTGGCGATCAGATGAATGGTGTCTAGGATAAATTCATTCTTTTTCGATTTGAATTCGTCATAGCCATAAGCCGCTTGGGTGAGGCTGAGTACAAAGAGAGAATGTAAATCTGTCGGAAGGGCAGACAGATCAACGCTAATTTGTTTAAATTTATTTTGTGATGATTTGATAATGCTTTGTGCAAGTTTTGCTAATTTTGTCGCTTTCAACTCGGTACTTTTTCCAAGTCCGAGGAGTTGTGCATTGGCTTGAACGGCAATATTTGCAATCAGGGTCAAGTTTTCGTTGAACCCAGCCTTGAACTGCGCTGTATTAAGGGTCTCTTCTAGATGATTGATTTGATAAGTATTTAAGTTCTGTTGTAATTGTTCTGAATCAACCAAAATCCACAAAGATTCGCTAGACGCCTGAGCTGGGAATGCGTTTTGAAGTGTAAATTTCATTGTTTGTATAGAACCTGGTGAGCCAAAAAGAAAGAGAAGTCCATTAAACACTTTCGGATATGAGGTTGCAATCCGCAACAAGCGATAGGTTTTATATTTTTAACATTCGGGTAAACTAGCGTTACCTTCAATTGGTCTTTTTGGAAGTATTACTTTGATTATTCGGCGTTATCTCGTCAAACAAGTGGTTTCGACATCTCTCGTGGTCATTGGTTTATTAACCTTGATTATGATGGGTGGTCGTTTAATCAAGTATTTTGGCGTTGCGGCTCAAGGCCGCCTAGATGCAGGGATTTTATTTAGCATTATTGGCTACCGCCTGCCTGAGTTTTTGACGTTAATTCTTCCTTTGGGCTTCTTCATTGCATTGATGCTGGTATTTGGTCGGCTTTATGTTGATCATGAGATGGCAGTTTTAAATGGCAGCGGTGTCAGTCGGAATCAATTGGCTCGGTTATTGTTACCTATGACACTGGTGTATCTGGTGGTACAAACCAGCCTGATGCTTTGGATGGGACCATGGGGCTTAAGAGAGTTTGAAAAACTGACCAGCACCCAGGCCGTCCGAACGGGTTTTGATTTGGTGAGACCTAAAGAGTTTATTTCTTCTGGGCCATATACCATTTATGCAGGTTCATTGTCCGAAGACCGTAAGAATCTTAAAGACATTTTTTTCTACCAAAAAGCCAAGCAAGAAGATAAACCTGATGTCATGATTCTGGCCAAAGAGGCGACCCGTGTCGAAGTTGCCAATGACACGGCAAATGTTGTGGATTTGGTGCAAGGGCGCCGTTATGAGATCTATCCAAACCAGCCACGCTATACTCAGGCTGAGTTCCAGTCGTACCGTTTACGTCTGGAAAGTGATAAAGATGTAAAATTTGAAAGTGATGATGTGGAAGCCCTGCCCATGTCTAAATTATGGCAGCAACGTGATGATTCGGTGGTACGTAGTGAACTGGGTTGGCGTGTCTTCGGGCCATTTATCATCATTGTTGCCTTGATGCTTGCCGTTGCATTGTCAGAGGTGAGTCCGCGGCAAGGGCGTTATTATCGCCTGATCCCTGCTATTTTTATTTTTGCCAGTTTGATTGTGGTGATGATTGCGATTAAAACCCGAATCAGTAAAGAAGAATTAGATATTTGGGCTTATCCTGTAGTGCTTTTGGTTTATGCAATTGCTGCAGCAATTTTCGCGCGTAAACAGAAATTGGCACCAAAACTTAAGAAAAGTATTCAGCGAGTGGGGTTGTAATGTTAGCACGTCGAATAGTCGCCAAACATGTGACAAAAACCACTGTTCTCGCAATGTTGGGAACTACGTTGGTACTGTCTTTCTTGCAAGTTTTATTTACCTATCTGGGTGAGCTGGGCTCGCTAAAACCGAATTATAATGCTTGGCAAGCGTTCCTGTATGTGATGTGGGGTGCACCACATTATCTGTATGAAATTCTGCCTGTTGCGGCATTAATCGGTTCTGTTCTGGGGCTGGGGGCGCTTGCATCGAATAGTGAATTGATTGTGATGCGTTCGGTCGGCATTAGCCTCTGGCGGATTGTCGGCTGGGTGATGCGCTCAGCATTACTGTTAATCGTCCTATCTTTTGTCTTGAGCGAGTGGGTGATTCCCTATACCAATGAACAGGCACAAAGTATTAAGAAACAACGCAGTGTCGCTGCGCTGGGAGAAGTAAAAGGCTATTGGTCACGTGAAGGGCAACGCTTTATTTATATTGATTATGCCAATTCACAGGGTCAGTTGCGTAATATTCAAACCATCGATTTTGACCAGAATTATCGCTTGCAATCTTTTGTGAGCGCAGAAAAGGGACAGTTCCTTAAAGATGGAGAGTGGGTGTTATCGCAGTCCCATCAAGTCGATTTATTGGCGCAAGGTGATGCCATTAAAACTGATCATGAACAGCAGTCACTTGGTTTGGCTTTACAGCCAAAATATGTGCATATGGTGACATTAGATCCGGAAGATTTATCACCTAGCCAATTGATTAGTTTCATGCGTTATATGGAAGAATATAGTCAGGTACCCAAGACCTATGAACTGGCTTTCTGGCAGAAAATAACGGCACCGTTTTCTTTAATTACACTGGTCTTGATTGCCTGCTCCTTTATTTTTGGCCCGTTGCGCCAACAGTCGATGGGTTTCCGTTTAGTAATTGCATTATTTACTGGGTTAGGTTTCTTCTATTTACAAGATTTCTTGGGTTATGCCAGTCTGGTTTATGCACCATCTCCAGCATGGTTTGTGCTCTTGCCTGTAGTGCTGATCTTTATGATTGGTAGCTATCTGCTCTATCGGGCACGCTAATCTTGATGGACAGCCTCTATGATCGGTATTGATGAAAGCCATCGAGAGATCATAGAGAATTCGATTAAATTTCGGTAAAATAGACCGATCAAATGACAAACAGAGAGTCCATTATGACGGATGCAAATGCTGGCAAAATTCCTCACGTTCTGGTAATCATGGATGGTGTAGGACATCGTGAAGCTGTTGATGATAATGCTTTTTTAGCGGCAAAAACGCCAAATCTTACAGCGATGAAAGCCAAGCATCCAAATAGTCTAATCTCGGGCTCAGGTGAAGATGTTGGCTTGCCTGATGGTCAAATGGGTAATTCTGAAGTCGGTCATATGAATCTCGGTGCTGGTCGTGTGCTATATCAGGATTTCACCCGAATTACCAAAGATATCCGCACAGGTGCTTTTTTTGAGCATGAAGTGTTAGTGGATGCAGTTGAGAAAGCCAAAGCCGCGAAGGGTGCCGTGCATGTGATGGGCTTGTTGTCAGAAGGTGGCGTACATTCGCATGAAGACCATATTGTGGCGATGTGTGAATTGGCCTTAAAACGTGGTGCAACTGTTTATTTGCATGCCTTTTTAGATGGTCGTGATACCCCACCCCGCAGTGCAAAACCCTCATTAGAAAAATTAGATGCTTTATTTGCACAGTATCCAAATCAAGGGCGTATCGTGTCGATGATTGGTCGCTACTTTGCGATGGACCGCGATAATCGCTGGGACCGTGTTGAACAAGCCTATCGTTTAATGACGGAAGGTGAAGCAGTCCGTGTTGCTAATTCCGCAGTTGAGGGCTTGGAACTTGCCTATGCCGCGAACGAAAATGACGAATTTGTCAAAGCAACCCGCATTGGTGAAATTGCCAAAGTCCAAGACGGCGATAGCGTTGTCTTTATGAATTTCCGTGCCGATCGCGCGCGTGAAATTACCCGGGCCTTTGTGGAAAAAGATTTTGCAGGTTTTGAGCGTAAAGTCGTACCTAATTTATCGAAGTTTGTGATGCTGACTCGTTATCAAGCCAGCATTGATGCACCTGTCGCTTATATGCCAGAAGAGCTGAAAAACTCGATTGGTGAATATTTATCAGATTTAGGCAAAACCCAATTGCGGATTGCTGAAACTGAGAAATATGCACATGTCACCTTCTTCTTTAGTGGTGGTCGTGAAGATGAATATCCTGGTGAAAAACGGATTCTGATCCCGTCTCCGAATGTTGCAACTTATGATTTAAAACCAGAAATGAGTGCTTATGAAGTCACGGACGAGTTGGTGAATGCAATCAATTCAGGTGAGTTTGACCTATTGGTCGTGAACTATGCCAATGGCGATATGGTTGGACACACCGGCGTATTTGATGCTGCAGTGAAAGCAGTTGAAACGGTCGATACCTGTCTTGGTCGTGTTTATGATGCCGTGATGGCAAACAAAGGGCATATGTTAATTACTGCAGATCATGGTAATGTAGAGCAGATGCAAGACTATGACAGCGGACAAGTTCATACCCAGCATACCACTGAATTGGTGCCATTTATTTATGTGGGACCAACACAAGCAACGATTGCTGAAGGTGGTGTACTGGCTGATGTTGCGCCAACATTACTTCATTTGATGCACATTCCAGTACCTTCTGATATGCAAGGCAAGAATTTAATTACTTTAAAATAAGGTGAAGCAATGACCCAGCACAACAACATTTACCGAGCGATCTGTGCGAGTTTGTTGATGTGTTGGGGGCATAGCCTTTTTGCGGCGCCTATGACACACGCTTCGGGATGGGGTGATGAGGCACCTGCTCAAAATGCAGAAGTGCCGATTGAGTCGATTCAACAGTTTGTGCAGATCTATGGCATTGTCAAAGATAACTATGTTGATAAAAAATCGGATGATGCTTTATTTCAACAAGCAATTAAAGGTCTGGTCAGTGGTCTGGATCGTTATTCCCGTTATTTATCTGCAGAAGAATATCGCCAACTGATTCAATATACAGAAGGTGATCTTGCCTCTGTGGATTTTAATTTAAATTATGATGCCCATGCCAAGTCTTGGCAGATTCAAGATTTAAAAGCAGGTTCGGACTCGAGCAAATTGGGTCTGCACAATGGGCAAGTGATTCTCAAGGTAGACAATCAGGAACTGAAGAGTTTAAACCAAGATCAGGTTCAAGGTTTACTTTACGGTTCAATCGGTAGCACTTTACAGATACAGCCAGACAATAATAGCAGTACGGTGATTTTGGTTCGTAATAAAAAAGTTGAAACCGATATTGAACCTGTTCTGTTACACAATCAGGTATTGGTGTTGAAAATACGTGTTTTTCAACAAGATACTGCCAATGAAATTAAACGTTTGATTGAAGAGTATAGTTCTACCAAGCTAAAAGCGGTGGTATTTGATTTGCGTAATAATCCAGGTGGTTTACTTTCTGCTTCAGTAGAAGCGGCAGATTTATTTTTAAACCAAGGAATTATTGTCACCACTAAAAGCCGTTCGGAAGGCGATCAGCAATTCCAGGCGTTACCCTCTAATGAATTTCAGAACATGAAATTAGGCATTTTGATCAACCGACGTTCTGCTTCTGCGGCTGAGGTTTTTACCGCAGCAATGAAGGAACATAAACGTGCTTGGGTGGTGGGTGAGACCAGTTATGGTAAAGGCGTGGTACAAAAGCTCTTTCCTTTACCGAGCGGTGCGGCGTTACAAATGACGGTTTCGCATTACTACACGCCAAATGGCAATATGATTGAAGGGCAAGGGATTCAACCCAATCAAATTGTTCCCTTAACAGCAGAAATGAAAGAGGATGCTTACCTCGAACATGTAACTGACTTGGTATTGAAAAGTCGTTATTAAAAAAACATTTTTAAAAATAAGGCCCCTGAAAATCGGGGCCTTGTTTTTGGTTATTCTTCGTCTTCGGTATCCAAGCCGAATTTTTTCAGCCGATAACGTAACGAACGGAAAGTCATACCTAACTTTTTCGCTGCTAACGTCCGATTCCAATGGGTCAGGTTGAGTGCATTGAGGAGAATTTCTTTTTCAATATTTTCTAAATAACGCTCCAAGCCTTCAGGTGGAAGTTTTTTCGAGCTCAGTGTCGTGCTGGCAGAATGTTGAACTGGTTCAGCTTCTTCTGCAGGCGTAGCCGAAAACGAAGCGGCTGGATTGGCCAGTGTGCTCCGCAAAGGCGCGGTCTGTAAATGTGCCAAATCAATGTTGTCATCATCACTAAGGGTAATGGCACGCTCAATAATATTGCGTAATTCCCGCACATTCCCAGGGAAATACTGTTGCAACAAAAATTGTTCAGCACGTGTAGAGAGCGATTTTGCGGGTAGATCCCATTCTTGGCTAATCTTTTGAATAAAGTGGTTGGCCAACAGCAAAATATCTTGCCCACGCTCACGTAAAGGTGGCAGTACGATATCCATCACATGAATACGGAAGAACAAATCTTGACGGAAGCGGCCTTGCTGAACCAACAGCTCTAAATCTTGATGACTGGCACTAATCACACGAAAATCTACATCAATTTCTTGATCCGAACCCACTGGACGAATTTTCTTTTCCTGAACAGCACGCAGCAGTTTGACCTGCATATTTAACGGTAATTCAGCAATTTCATCTAAAAATAAACTACCACCGTGAGCAGACAGAATTAAGCCTTGCTTATCCTGAGTTGCACCTGTGAAGCTACCTTTTTTGTGTCCAAACAGCTCACTTTCCATCAACTCGGTTGGAATTGCACCACAATTGATGGCAATAAAAGGCCCTTCACTGCGATTACTTAAGCGGTGCACAAGATTCGCTACCACTTCTTTACCTGTGCCTGATTCACCAGTAATGAACACTGGGGCTTGGGAGCGTGCAATTTTCTTTAAAGCAATGCGTAGTTGTTGAATGGGTGCGGAACGTCCGATTAATAGCTTGTTTTCTAAGGCTGTTTCTGCTGCTTCTTGCTCAGGCTGCGGACGGTTCAGTGCTTTCTGGATCAGTTGATCCAAATGCATTTGGTTGACAGGTTTGCTGACAAAATCGAATGCACCTGCTTTGAGTGCAGCAATCGCGATATCCATATTGCCATAAGCTGTTAATACGGCAATTGGCGTGTTGGGATAGTTTTGAGTTACATGTTTGACCAGATCCAAACCATTTCCATCAGGAAGATTTAAATCTGTTAAACAGGCATCATACTGGAATTCAGTAAAGAATTTTTTAGCCTGTTCGACCCGATAGGCGAGATGTGTTTTAATGCCCATCCGCGCCAGCGTCATCTGCATTAAAAGACATAAATCTTCTTCGTCGTCTACCAATAAGACGAGTGGTTGTTTTGTTGCCATTTCCCCGAGAAACCTAATCTAATCAATGAATTTTTGAGCATTCAATCCTGAAGCATGCTCCTTGTTGTCGCTCTATATAGGTGAGCTTTGCATGATTTGCCTCACAAAAAGTATGAGACAGGTACAATCCTAAACCAGTTCCTTTAATTTCGGTACTAAAAAATGGTTTGAATAGCTGAGAAATATCTCGTTTTGAGACACCCGTCCCAAAATCGATGACATCGATACAGCTTCGCCCATCTTTTAGCTGGACTTCAACTTCAATATAAGGAGCATCGGTCGAATTATGTCGTAATGCATTTCGAATTAAATTAATCAGCACTTGGCGTAATTGTTTTTCATCAAAGAGAATGCTGAGTTGTTCCGTCTGTTTTAGTTGAATACGATGTTTGGCATCGGCAAGATCTTCATTCAGCAAACTTTCCAAGAAAGGGCTGAGCTCAATGACTTGAGGCTCTGTTGGCTTATTGCGTGCCATGGCGAGTGTATCTTGCACAATATTATCAATGCGTTTGGCTTGCTTGCTGATCATGTGAGACAGCATGTTCAGTTGGTGGGTGTCGCTGTCTTTTAATAAACTATTGGCCTGTACAATAGCCGCCAATGGATTGCGAATTTCATGGGCAATACTGGCAGAAAGTTGACCCAAGGCGGCCAGTTTGAGCTGTTGAACTTGTTGTGTCAGTTTTTGTGCATCTTTTAAAACTAATAATACCAGGGCTTGTTCTGGTACAAGCAGGTGTTTGACCCGAACATTGATGATATAGGGGCTCTGTTGTGACTCAAAACTGAACTCTTCACCATCTTCCAGATTGCTGAATTGGATCAATTCAAACAAGTCAGGCTGTAATTTGATCAGTGGTGTCTTTTCCAAAGAGGTCGGCAGATGAATCCCTAACAGGGTATTGGCTGCAGGATTGGTTAAAACGATATGATTGCTTTCATCAAGAACCAAATAGCCGTCTTCAATCTGTTCAAGAATATAGCGGTTAATATTCTGTAGTTGATGAATCTCGATTGACTGATTGAATGTCAGGGTTTCTAAGATTTTAAAGCGTTGTACGGCAATGCGGCCAATGGCATGCACAACGAAAAACAAAAAGGCTAGAAAAATACTATTGCTGAGATGCGTTAAATTATTGGCATCAAAGAAGTCACCTAAAAAGCGTTGGTAAACTACCATGATGACTGCAAATAAAGTAATGATCAGTGAAAGATGTGCATTGAGTAAAATCGCAGAAGAAAAAATAATAATGACATAAAGTAGGCTCAGTTGCAGATTAGGGCCACCCGAAGCAAACGTAATTAAACTGAGACCAATTACGTCGATTAGAAAAATAAAAATCAGTTGCTTCGAGGTCTGTATCGGAACAAGCTGTAGTAAAGCGAGCTGAAAGATATTGAATGCGATATAGCAAATTAAAGTATAGAAATATAAAAAGGGGTAAACATAATTACCCGAAAGTTGCTCGGCAGTCAGTAAATAAATTAAAAGCAGGCTAACGGCAATAATAAGCCGATAGCCACTATACCAAACGCCTAACCGATAGATGGTCTGAGAGACCGATGTTGCTATTTTCCCTAACATAGGCGATGACTATTATTCTAGATGTATTAAGGTTTAATGAGGCCATAACGAATCGCAAGATGAGTTAGCTTGACGTCACTGTCAATTGCCAATTTTTCAAAAATACGATAGCGATAAGTATTTACGGTTTTCACGCTGACAAATAGTTTGTCTGCAATTTCTTGTGCACTGATACAATTGACGACCATCATCGCCACTTGCATTTCACGTTCTGACAAGGCATCAAATGGAGATTGCTGGGTATCTGAAAGATAAGAGCTGGCGAGCTGTTCAGCAATATCTGCACTGAAGTATTTTCCGCCCTGCATCACTTTATTAATGGCGCGCACCATTTCTGTAATAGGTGCCCCTTTGGTGATATAGCTTTTTGCACCGGCTTTCAAGAGCAAAGACGGGTAGGGTTCTTCCGCAAGACCACTGACTGCAATCACTTTAGTTTCAGGTACACTTTGCAACAAGCGACGGGTCGTTTCAACACCGCCAATACCTGGCATATTAACATCCAAGAGTACCACTTGAGGGTGTTTCTGACGCACCAAAGCAATCGCTTCTTCCCCCGATTCTGCTTGTCCAATCACCTCTACATCGGGGTGGTCTTCCAACATACGACAAATCCCTGTGCGCACGAGTTCATGATCATCAACAACGAGAACAGTGATCAAGAAGACCTCCTTTTTTTCAAAAAAACTGGTTTTTTGTTACATAAAGCAAAATTAGCTTGCAATGAAACGACAAAATTAGCAATCCTATTCTTCGTTTTTAGCGAATAGTTGTACACAATTGTGTCTATAAAAGCTTTACCCGATTTGTTCAAATGTAAGGCATAATGGTGTTAAGCGCAAATGTGCAGCGTCCTGAGTTGAGTATTGTGTCGTGAAAAATTCTAAAAAATCTATCATGCATGTTTTAAGCATGTCTATCTTGTTGGCCTGGAGCTCAACAAGTTTTGCTGAACTGGTTGTGAATAACAATCCAGCTTCTTCGCGTGTGAGCGGTTCAGCTTCGATGAATTGGTCTGCAAGTGATGCTAGTCAGTTGATGGAAGATGATGATCCGCTAGAAATTAGTCCGCAAGGTTCAACGTCTGTTACCACAACTTTGCGTAATGGTAGTTCGTCAACCATCACCTCTTCAACGGCGCCACAGTCGTCGACACAAATTCGCGATACTTTCGGGTATAGCAGCCAACCTTCAGTCAATGCACGTGCTGCCTTGGTGATGGATGCACAGACCGGCGAGGTGCTGTACAGTAAAAACAGCAACATGTCGGTTCCAATTGCGTCGATTACTAAATTGATGACTGCTGTGGTGACTGCTGATGCGCGCTTAAACATGTCAGAAGAAATCACGCTGGAATCGATTGATTTCGCTGGTGCAGGTGGCAAGAATTCAAGTTCGACCTTACGCGCGGGCGATACCATGAATCGTGCAGAAGCACTTTTATTTGCTTTGATGAAGTCTGAAAATCCTGCGGCGGCCGCTTTAGCGCGGACTTACCCAGGTGGACGTCCGGCCTTTGTTGCAGCAATGAATGCCAAAGCGCGGCAATTGGGCATGACGTCTACACGTTATGCTGAATCTACAGGTTTAGATCCGCACAATGTTTCATCTGCACGTGATTTAGGGATTCTGGTCAGTACTGCTTCGCAATATGGTTTGATTCGCCAATTTTCAACCACGCCAACCTATGATTTCAATTTAGGTTATCGTGTACTGAAATCAAATAATACCAATGCATTGGTTCGTAATGGTGGCTGGAACATTAACCTGTCAAAAACAGGCTATATCAATGAAGCGGGACGTTGTGTTGTCATGCACACCACGGTGAATTCACGTCCAGCTGTTGTTGTCTTATTGGGTGCACCAAGCTCACAAGCTCGTAATAGTGATGCAACCAACCTATTGACATGGTTAAGCAGTTTGCCAAAACGCGTTTAATCTAGATGAATGTTAAAAAAAGCTCTTCTGTTATGAAGAGCTTTTTTTATGCGTGCTACAAAGAATACAGCTTGTATTCAGATAAAAAAACCAGTTGCGAGCAACTGGTTTTTTTACTTGCAAAGTTATGCTTACATATTTGAAAGAATTGAATCTTTCACTTGATCCATGGTGGCATCAATTGACAGCATCACCGCATCAGCACATTGCTTGATTGCAGTATCTGGGTCTTTTAAGCCATTACCTGTTACGGTACATACGATCACCGAACCTTCAGCAATTTTGCCTGCTTTAAGATCACGGATTGCGCCACCAATTGACGCAGCAGAAGCAGGTTCAACAAACACACCCTCGTACATTGAGAGGAGGCGTTGTGCTTCTAAAATTTCAGCATCAGTCAGTTCATCAAACCAACCTTTAGAATCACGTACCACAGCTTTGGCATGGTTCCAGCTTTGTGGATTACCAATACGAATCGCTGTTGCAACTGTTTCAGGGTTCTCCACTGGTGCACCACGTAAGAATGGCGCAGCACCAGAGGCTTGATAACCCACCATAGTCGGTAAACCTTCTGGTTTAGGACCTGTGAATTGATCTGTCGCAGCATCATAAATCACTTGTTCAAACTGATCTGCTGGCTGGTTGGCAACCGCTTCGGTATAACCCATCCAGTGTGCAGTGATGTTCCCCGCATTACCCACTGGTAAGCAGTGATAATCAGGCGCACGGCCAAGCGCTTCTACGATTTCATAAGCAATGGTTTTTTGACCTTGCAAACGGTAAGGGTTGATTGAGTTTACAATCGTTACTGGTGCCTGATCTGCAACTTCTTTGACCAAACGCATACCATCATCAAAGTTACCGCGGATTTGCATGGTAATCGCACCATACATCATTGCTTGCGCCATTTTACCCATGGCAATTTTGCCTTCTGGGATCAGGACGAATGCTTTAATGCCTGCACGTGCTGCATAAGCCGCTGCCGCTGCCGAAGTATTACCTGTAGAGGCACAGATAATTGCTTTAGAGCCTTCTTCAACTGCTTTGGTCACCGCCATGGTCATACCACGGTCTTTAAATGAACCAGTCGGGTTCAGACCTTCGTATTTCACATAGATTTCGACGTTTTTGCCAATAATACGTGGAATGTTCTCGAGTTTAATTAGTGGAGTATTACCTTCACCTAAAGAAATTGCACGTGTAGTTGCAGACACGGGTAAACGGTCACGGTAACGATCTACAAGACCAGTATAACGATTGGCATTCGACATGATGGTGTTCCAATATAAGGTAGAGAGAAAATCCCTCCCAACCTCCCTTTTCCAAAGGGAGGAGTTCCCCCTCTTTATTGAGGGGTGAGGGGAGATTTAAACTGATTAACTATCGAGCGATTCTAAACGAATTCTTACGATTTCGCCACGAATTGCAGGTAATGCTTGAATTTGCGCAAGAGCTTCATCCATTTTTGATTCAACAATCGGATCTGTCAAAATTACGATTGGAATCAAGTCTTTCAAGCGTGATTGCTGCATGATGGCATCAATACTAATACCAGCACGGCTGAGAATGGTTGTGACATCTGCCAAGACACCGGTCTGATCTTCAGCATTGAGACGAATATAATAACCTGTGGTCATTTCTTCGCGGCTTAAGATTGGCACATTGGTCAGTGCTTCAAAGGCAAGCTGAGGAATAGTACCTGCACCATCTTCGGTATAAGAAATATCACGCACGATATCAATGACATCGGCAACTACAGCTGAGGCAGTTGGGCCTGCACCTGCGCCTGCACCATAATATAAGGTTGGGCCGACCGCATTGGCTTGAACCAATACCGCATTTTTCACGCCATTGACGTTGGCGATGAGCTCTTCCGCAGGGATCAGCGTTGGGTGAACACGTAATTCAATACCGTGTTCGGCACGACGTGCAATACCTAAATGCTTAATGCGGAAACCAAGCTCTTCTGCATATTTAACATCTTGAGCGGTGATTTTGCTGATGCCTTCGGTATAGACCTTATTAAACTGTAATGGAATACCAAAAGCACATGACGCCAGAATGGTAAGTTTGTGCGCAGCATCAATCCCTTCTACATCAAAGGTTGGATCTGCTTCGGCATAGCCCAGTTCTTGCGCTTCTTTTAATACATCTTCAAAAGCACGACCCTTTTCGCGCATTTCAGTCAGAATGAAGTTGCCTGTGCCATTAATGATGCCTGCAAGCCATTCAATATGGTTTGCTGCAAGACCTTCACGAATCACTTTAATAATTGGAATCCCGCCTGCAACCGCTGCTTCATAAGCGATTTGCACGGCATTGTCTTCAGCCGCTTTAAATAATTCATTGCCATGTTCAGCAAGTAAGGCTTTGTTTGCGGTGACAACTTGTTTGCCATGTTTAATGGCTTCCATGATGACTTCATAGGCAGGATGAATCCCTCCCATGACTTCAACCACAACATCAACATCAGCTTGACGTACGATGTCCATCAAGTCATCACTTTGTTTGATTCCTTCGAGTTGTAAATCTGGACGTGGACGGCGTGTGCCTACGTGTGTAATTTGAATTTCTCGACCGGTACGGCGTTTAATTTCCGCAGCATTTTCTTGTAGTAATTTAAGGGCTCCACCACCTACAGTACCAAGACCGAGTATCGCCAGACGAACTGGTTTCACGTCACACTCCATTATATTCAATCATTTTAATGAAGCTTGATCATAGCTAAAAAAGTGCGCAGACACTAGGGTCTGTTGTCACTTTATAAATGAATTGCGTTGATGGCTGAAAATCCTTCAGACTAGGCATGAAACGTAGGGAGTGGCATTCCCTTGCCAAGTTTCATAACGATGTATGAGGGAGTTTTAGCCACAACCCTGTGGGACAGGGAGATTTTTGGCACTTCTGCGTTATCTTGCGCAACTTTAGCCGTTGCTCATTATTTAGAGAGACTAAATTTCACAATCCATGCCTTGTATCGCCTAAAAATCTCCTCTGTCGCAATCATGGATAAAGTGGTAATAGACCCTATCCCGATCATCTTGAATCTGTCGCCCGAGTCTTTGTTATTTTGCGGTGATATTTTCGCTTATTTGTTTAAGCGTTGTACGATTTCTTCAGGGGTCATATAGCCACCTAAATACTCGCCTTCGACGTTATAGATTGCAGGTGTGCCATTGACCCCCATGTTTAAGCCCAATTGATATTGGTCACGTACTGGGTTTTTACATTCTGCCGCCGAAACGGGTAAGCCTTTGGCTGCTTGGTCAAAGGCAGCCTTACGGTCTTGGCTACACCAGATGGCTTGCATGGTTGGCATGAATTGTTCACCACGTGGCCATGCGATGTAACGGACTTCAATGCCTTTGGCATTAATTTCTGCTAAATGTTCATGCAGTTTATGGCAATAAGGGCAGCTCGAATCAGTAAATACATAGATCACATGCTTGGCTTTACCGCCCTGTGCAGGGTAAACAATCAGATCTTCGGTTTTCAGCGCCGCTAAATGTTTTTTATTTTCGGTTGCTTGTAAGGCATCACTGACATTATGCAGTTGTTTGTCGCCTAAACGAACCACATCCCCTTGGATAATGTATTGGCCGTCAGCAGTTGCATAAACGGAACCCATGCCTTCGAGGCTGATCCAGTATAAGTTTGGAACTTCAGTTTTCTTCACCGCAAGAATCTTGGCATTGATATTGGCGGTTTTGAAATGTTTTTCTAAGGTAGAGACTAAACGCTGCTGTGCATTGCGCTCATTTAAGGTTGAAGCTTCACCTGTCGCAGGTGCACTTGCTGTGAGTGCATCTTGTTTTTGTGCTGAGTTTTCTTTTGAGCAAGCACTGACTAATAATGTTGATGCTAATGTACAAGCAATTACAAGCTGAGACCGAGTAAACAACATATAGAACCTTTTTTGTACGAATTCATTTGTATAAGGGGCCTAGCATAACAAAAAAAATGAATTACTTCGTTAAATCTTGCATAGGCTCTGTGAACGGAATCAAATTTTAGCGGGCTCCTCGATAAAAGGTGGTTTTATCCCCGTGGGTGGTATTTGCCATGTAACGCCTGCATGCGATGTTGTGCGACATGGGTATAGATTTGTGTGGTGGAAAGATCACTGTGTCCAAGTAACATTTGTACTATGCGCAGATCCGCACCGTGATTAAGCAAGTGGGTGGCAAAGGCATGACGTAGGGTATGCGGGGAGAGCTCTGCTTGGATATTGGCCTGTAAGGCGTAACGTTTAATTGCATACCAGAAATTTTGTCGACTCATGATGCCGCCATGCTGGGTTAAAAACAGGTAATCAGTGTTACTTTTATACAGATGTGGACGTGATTCAACTAAATATTTTTCAATCCAGTCACAGGCAAATTGTCCCAATGGTACGAGGCGCTCTTTATTACCTTTTCCCGTGATTCGTACAAAGCCCTGTTTTAAATTGATCAGTTCCAAACGTAAATTGAGTAATTCGGAAACGCGTAAACCACAGGCATACAGAACTTCAAACATGGCCCGGTCACGTAAGCCTAAAGCTGTGTTGATGTCAGGTGCATTGATCAATGCTTCTACATCTTGTTCAGATAAATCCTTGGGCAAAGCACGTCCAATTTTAGGAGAATGGTGGTTGGCAACCGGATTATCGTCGCGTAGCTTTTGTTCTCTTAAAAACTTATAAAACTGTCTTAACGCAGATAGGCAACGTGCAATTGAGCGTGGGCTTTTACCCGCTTTGGTGAGTGCAATCAGCACATCGGCGATGTCGTCACTGGACCATTGCGGTAATGCTGCTGTTGGATGTAATTCACTACATTGGATCAGATCGGACAAATAGGCATTACGGGTATGTGGGCTCACTGTTTGAGCCACCAGATAATCCCGAAAACCCTGTAAAAAACTCAAATGTTCCGGGATATGGATTGCAGCAGGAATACGTGGCTTTTTATTTAACATAGGATGTTGAAAGCTTGGCTAGGTGAAAATTGGAGGTCAATATTTTGGGCCGAGTATGACCCTGATTTATTTTTGATTGTCTTGCACTGTAAAAGAAAAATGATTTGTTGTCGATCTGTCACAGCGGTAAATGCCACTGAGATTGGTTTTGGTAATTATTCTCATTTGCTTGTATACTAGCAAAAAAGGGTTAAGGGTTAGAAGCGGTGCGATTGTCAGCATTAAAAGTCAAGCAAACAGCGATGATTACCAAAGTCAATCGCGTGGTCGATGAGACAGAACAGCCAGATTTAGTTGCAGTTCGTTTAGAAAGTTTAGGCTTTGTGCCGGGTACGCAAGTACAGGTGGTTACCAAGGGGGTCTTTGGTGGAGATCCAATTCTAATCCAGCTCGGTTTTACGCGTTTTGCGTTACGAAAAGCGGAAGCGGATAAAATTGAAATTCAACTTGAAGGAGCACCTGCATGAGTGATGCGTTACGTGTTGCCCTTGTGGGAAATCCAAACTGTGGTAAGACATCTTTATTTAACCATTTAACTGGTACACGCCAAAAAGTTGCCAACTATGCGGGTGTCACCGTTGAACGCAAAGTCGGGCATTTTCAGCTCCCTTCTGGAAAAGCAGTGCGTGTCCTGGATTTGCCAGGCACCTATAGCCTTCAGGCCACCAGTCCTGATGAAGAAATTACCCGTGATGTTTGTCGAGGTAAAATTGCGGAAGAAGGGCAACAAGATGCTTTTTTGTGTGTGGTGGATGCAACTAACTTAAAACTACATCTTGGTTTGGTGCTGGAAATTATTGAGTTGGGTCGCCCTATCCTTGTGGTTTTGAACATGATGGATGAGGCACGTCGTCGTGGTATCCAGATCAATACGCAAAAGCTTTCTGAGCGTCTTGGCGTACCAGTGGTTGAAACGGTTGCAGTACGCAGTTCAGGTATCGAAAATTTATTGCATGCTCTTGATCAAGGCAAGTATGCGATTCCTCAGACTGAACTCAGTGGTCTGGCAGGCAGTTCACATCAAAAAATTGAAGCGATTTTTAAAGATGTCGTGAACTTTGTTGATCAGGAAGACAAGCGTACCGATTTTCTGGACAAGATTTTTTTACATCCAGTGTTGGGCTTGTTGAGTCTGGCGATCATGATGTTTATCGTTTTCCAAGCGGTGTTTTCATGGGCTGAACCATTTAAGGGTGCAATCGAAGATGGTGTGGTGCCTTGGTTGGGCGAATGGTTGACAGAAACGATTAGCCATCCTGTACTACAAAGTTTATTGGTTGACGGTGTGCTGGCTGGTGCAGGAACCGTGATTGCGTTCTTACCGCAAATTTTAATTTTATTCTTCTTTATTCTGGTTCTGGAAGAATCTGGTTATCTGCCTCGTGCGGCATTTTTACTGGATAAGTTAATGTTTAAAGCAGGGTTAAGTGGTCGTTCTTTTATCCCGTTGTTATCGAGTTTTGCCTGTGCAATTCCAGGGATTATGGCAACCCGTAGTATTAGTGATCCACGTGATCGTTTTACCACGATCATGGTTGCACCTTTGATGACCTGTTCTGCGCGCTTACCTGTTTATGCCCTGTTGATTGGTGCATTTATTCCAAGTGAAACCGTACTGGGTATTTTCAATTTACAAGGTCTTGTACTGTTTGGTTTATACATGGCTGGTATTGTGAGTGCGCTGTGTGTTGCGTTTGTGATGAAGTTTTTGCAAAAAGACAAAACACAGCATGCGTTGCTGATGGAGTTACCAAGTTACCGTTTCCCTGATATGAGAAGTGTTGCAATCGGTCTATTAGAGCGCGCAAAAATTTTCTTACGCCGCGTTGGTGGCATTATTGTGGCCTTGACGATCATTTTGTGGTTCCTGTGTACCTTCCCGCAAGCACCGGAAGGGGCGACACAGCCTGCGATTGATTATAGTCTGGCGGGGATGCTTGGGCATTTATTGCATCCAGTTTTTGCCCCCTTAGGTTTTAACTGGCAAATTGTAGTGGCATTGATTCCAGCCATGGCGGCACGTGAAGTTGTAGTTGCTGCTTTGGGCACAGTCTATGCCTTATCAGGAGCAGATGATGATGCTGTTGCGCAAGGTTTGACGCATCTGATCAGTGCGGATGGCTCGGGTTGGTCCTTAGCAACAGGCTTGTCATTATTGGTTTGGTTTATCTATGCGCCACATTGTTTAGCTACTTTAGCAACGGTACGCCGTGAAACAGGTTCATGGAAGCATGTGGCAGTCATGACGGTATATCTGTTTGGTTTGGCTTATTTAATGTCGTTCTTCACCTACCAAATTGCATCACGCATTTGGGGCTAAGAAAACTCACCTCTCTTTAAAAAGGGAGGAAACCATTGGAGAGAGGCTTATGTTTGAGTACTTGATTGTTGCTGTGTTGGTGCTGTGGAGTGCTGTTGTAGTCTTTAAGAAGGTGTTTCCTCAAACAGCAAGTTCAGTATTTCTCGCTTTGTCAAACCTTTGCCAGCGGTTAGGTTGGCAACGTTTGGCAACGTGGTTAAAACCTAAAATGGCAGTGGGCTGTGGTGGTGGTTGCGGTTGCTCAACCGATGAGGCTGAAACCAAAAAGCCAGAAACTATTCAAACGGTCAAATGGCGTTAATATTAAAAAGATTGCCCATCATTTGATGGGCAATCTTTTTGGAATAAAAAAAAGCTAACTTCATACAAATCATTTAGCTTAAACACAAATGATTGTATTCGCTTAGGACGATTGCTGACATCATTTCCTCTAGTTTTGTACATCAATATTTATAAAAACGGATTATCACGGTGTTCATGTCTTATCTTGCTGGATTTATGCTTATCGTGAGAGTGCTGAATTTAAATGCTGGTAACAGGGCTTTAAGCCTGTGGATTAGGGGGGCTTGGTTTTATTAGGGATTCGCTTTTTTATATAGATTTAAGTTTTTACGCACGGACACAAAAAAGATTGAATAAAACTAAAACTGAAAAAGCATTTAAAACAGTAAAGTGCTAACATTTTTGCCATTCTGTGATCTGCAAAAAATGGGGCAAAAATGTTAATACAGCGTGGCGGGTTGAAAGTTGTGGCTGGCTTGGGAATTTCGGGGGTGTCGGCGGTTAACTTTCTGCATGAGCAAGGCTACCAAGTTGCAGTAACAGACTCGCGTGCGACTCCGCCGGGCCATGATCAAATTCCTTCAACTGTACGGACCAGTTTTGGCAAATTAGATACGGAACTGTTATTACAAGCAGAAGAAATCATTCTCAGTCCAGGGCTTGCACCGCAACTTCCGGAAATTCAGCAAGCGATTGAAAAAGGCATTCCAGTGGTTGGCGATATTCAATTACTACGCCGTGCCACAGAAGTTCCCATTGTTGCGATTACAGGCTCAAATGCAAAAAGCACCGTTACCACCTTAATGGGGTTGATGGCGCAAGAGGCAGGTAAAAAGGTTGCTGTGGGGGGGAATCTCGGACGTCCTGCATTGGATTTACTCAAAGACAAGCCAGAACTACTAATTTTAGAGCTATCAAGCTTTCAACTTGAAACCACATCACATTTGAATGCAGAGGTTGCTGTGGTGTTGAATATGAGTGAAGACCATCTGGATCGTCATGGTGATATGCTGGGCTATCACAAGGCCAAACACCGTATTTTCCAAGGCGTGAAAAAAGTGGTGTATAACCGTGATGACAACCTGAGTCGCCCTTTAGTTCCTGATGCAACAGCGATGCAAAGCTTTGGTTTGAATGCCCCAGACCTAAATCAGTACGGCGTGTTGCGCGATGCGGATGGCAGTATGTGGTTAGCGCGTGGCCGTGAGCGTTTACTTAAGACCTCTGAGATGTATATTCAAGGCATGCACAATGTTGCCAATGCTTTGGCGTGTTTGGCATTGGGTGAGGCGATTGGATTGCCAACGGCATCTATGCTAGAAACCTTAAAGCATTTTAAAGGCTTGGAACATCGTTGCGAGTATGTCGACACAATTGATGGTGTGCGCTATTACAATGATTCTAAAGGTACCAATGTTGGTGCAACCCTGGCCGCGATTGATGGCTTGGGGGTAGCAATTGAAGTGAAAAAAGGTAAGCTGGCTTTGATTTTAGGTGGTCAAGGCAAAGGTCAAGACTTTAAACCTTTGCGTGAAGCCATTCAGAAATATGTGAAATCTGTTATTTTGATTGGTGAAGATGCAGCAGTGATTGAGCAAGCGATTCAGGGTGCGACAGCCATTCAGCATGCACAGAGTTTAAAAGAAGCGGTGGCATTGGCACAGAAAAATACGCAAGCTGAAGATGTCGTATTGCTCTCACCCGCGTGTGCCAGCTTTGATATGTTTAAAAGTTACAATGATCGTGGACAGCAATTCGTGGCATGCGTCCATGCGTTGAATGACAAGAACAACTAGGAACAGAATTATGGCGGATTTAGCCCCAAATACGGTGCAAAAGATTTCGCAATTGCTCAATCGTTTGCCCAAGCTGCCCGCAGAAATGACGGCACGAAATATTCTGATCTTTTGTGTGATTGCATTACTGTGTTTCGGTTCGGTCATGGTCGCGTCGGCTTCAATGCCCTATGCGGAATATATTCATGAAAGCCCATTTTATTTCCTGATTCGTCACGGCATTTCAATTGTCGTGGCAGCGGTGGTCGCATTCCTGACGTATCGGGTGTCATTGAATCTGTGGTTTAAAAATGCCTTTCCATTATGGCTCATTACTATTGTGTTGCTATTGGCGGTGTTGGTGGTGGGTTCCGAAGTGAACGGGGCGCATCGTTGGATCAAGGTCGGTGGTTTTACCTTGCAGCCGACTGAAATTGCCAAGATTGTGATGGCGATTTTCACTGCAGATTACGTGGTACGCCGTGCTAAAGAGGTGCGAACGCACTGGAAAGGTTTATTGCGTCTGAGTGGTGTGATGGCTTTAACCGTGGGGTTTATCGTAGCCGAGCCTGACTTGGGGGCAACCGTCGTTATCGTGTTAATGATGGTGGGGGTGTTCTTCTTGGCGGGGGCACCTGCCACGCAGTTCTTGATCATGCTGGGTGCGATCTTTGCAGGTGTCAGTGCACTGATTATCTTTGAACCGTTCCGTTTCCAGCGTTTGATTTCATTTACCAACCCATGGGCTGATCCATTGGGTGTGGGTTATCAGCTTTCCAATGCCTTGATGGCCTTTGGTCGTGGTGAATGGTTTGGAACTGGCTTGGGGCATAGTGTACAGAAGCTTTCTTATTTGCCTGAAGCCCATACCGACTTTATGCTGGCGGTTTTAGGGGAAGAGTTCGGTTTCTTTGGTGTGACGGTGGTGATGCTGCTGTCTTTTACCATGTTGGCTTGTTGTATTCGTATTGGTCATCGTGCTTTACAGCATAATTATTTACGTGCTGGTTATTTGGCCTACGGGATTAGCATCATTTTCCTGATGCAGATTCTGGTAAATGCGGGCATGAACATGGGGCTAATGCCAACCAAAGGTTTGACTCTGCCTTTCATTAGTTATGGTGGTACATCATTGATGATGTGTGCTGCGATGATCAGTTTAATCCTGAAAATTGATGCATCGACACAAGAGCTGAACCCAGTGAAAGAAGAATCGAATTTCTAAGCAAATTAAGATGGAAAAGCCCTGATGATTTACAGGGCTTTTTTATTGCTTATAAATAGGTTCCAGAGAGATGCACCCCAGTCGGGATCAAGCGAATATCCCATTGTTGTACCGCCTGTTGCAGCATGATTCGAGGTTGATCAAATTCAACAGCTGGTTGCCCCAAAGCTAAAATGGCTTGCTGTAGCAGCTGTGGTGCTTGTTTGATATCCAGTGCCTGCGCCAGATTTTGTTTAGACAGTTTTTGGCCCTGATCATTCATAGCCAGCGGGAGATGCATATAACTTAGGGCAGGATAATTGAGTAAAGACCCTAGCCAGATTTGTCGAGCTGTATTGTCGAGTAGATCTGCACCACGCACCACATGGGTAATGCCTTGCAGATAATCATCGACCACCACTGCCAATTGATAGCTGATAATGCCATCACGACGCTTTAATACAAAATCACCAAGCTCATGCTGTAAGTTAGAACATTGTCGACCTTGTAAACGGTCCTCAAAACAAATCTGTTGATCAGTAACCTTTAAGCGAATCGCTTGATCAGTAAACGCTAAATTTAAATCGCGGCAAGTCCCGGCATAGATATGATTGGAACCCAGCATTTTACGGGTACATTGGCAGGCATAAATCGCATCGAATTGCTTGAGTTGCTCAAGCACCTGCTCATAGATCTCGAAACGATCTTTTTGAAAAATAATCTCTGCATCGGGTTCAAATTGAAAGGCATCGAGACATGCGAGAATATGTGTTTCGCTATCGGGATAAATGCGGGGGATATCGGTATCTTCAATTCGAACCAGCCAGTGGCCGTGATGGGCTTTGGCATCGCAATAACTGGCAACTGCGGTGAGCAGGGAGCCAAAATGCAAGGGGCCGGTTGGCGATGGCGCAAATCGTCCTATATAAGACATAAAGATTAAATGGTCGTGTGTTTTTAATCCTCCCCAGACCCCTCCTTTATAAAGGAGGGGAGTACTTGAACATTATAAGTTCCTAAATTCTCAGTACTCCTCCCTTTTTAAAGGGAGGTTGGGAGGGATTATTAACCGTTGTTTTGCTTTTCTTTGATTTCAGCCAAAGTTTTGCAATCGATACATAATGTTGCAGTTGGACGAGCTTCTAAACGACGTAAGCCAATCTCGATACCACACGTTTCACAGAAACCATAGTCTTCGTTTTGAATCGCTTCAATCGATTGTTCGATTTTACGAATGAGTTTACGTTCACGATCACGTGTGCGTAGCTCAATTGCAAATTCTTCTTCTTGCGTCGCGCGGTCATTGACGTCTGGCAATGCGCTCGATTCGTCCTGCATCGTATTTAAAGTACGATCAACCTCAGACATTAACTCTGCTTTCCAGGCATTTAAAATTTGGCGGAAATGCTCAAGTTGTCCTTCAGACATATATTCTTCATTTTTCTTCGGCTGATAAGGGGCAATTCCAAACAGACTAGCAGTTGTACCACCTTCTGAAGCCTTCGGTTTGGTTTTACGGACACGTTTCGCCGATTTCAGATCATCAATCACTTCTGTCGGTTCGTCCAAGACTTGATTTTGGTTGTCATTCGCCATATAGGGCATTCCTCATCTTACACGTACTATCTATACGCAAAAAATATGGTGATATGCAAGTGTTTTTATAGAAACCTGAGATGGTTTTTCCCATCAAGGGTCGACATCATATAGAGTTTTTGAGCAAGATGGTAGTCATTGCCGTCCAGATTTTGTGAGAATTCGACAATGTAATTTGTAATCAAAAGTTTAATCGTATCCCAGAACTTCGGAACTGTTCATTCGTTGCGAAGTGGGTAAGCGATAGACCTGAGTTTCCAATTCACCATTGGCTTTGAGACGAATAAAGCGATAGCCCGGATGTTCTTCATCCAGAGCAAATTTATCACTCTTTGGCTTGAATTGAATACAGGTTGACGGCGTGGATAAAAACTCAATCCCTTGCCATGTATTAATCGAATCCTGATGCACATGACCACAGACAATTGCTTTGACGTTGGAAAAGGGCTGGATCGTTTCCAGTAGGTCAGATGAGTTTTTGAGTTTGTGCTGATCTATCCATGCTGACTGCATTGCAAAAGGATGGTGATGACAAGCAATAATCACATGACGATCAGGGTGTTGAATCAACAACTGGGTGAGTTGCTGTAATTGTTGCTCAGCAATTTTACCGTCAATACGCTTGGGCTGTGCACTATTCAATAAAATAATGCACCATTGCCCTAATTCAATCACGGTTGGCTGTGCCTGATCTGCTTCATGAAATGGGAAATGCGAGACATCGTCATGATTGCCTGGTGTCTGGAAAAAGGGGATTCCCAGGCTTTGCATATGCTGGACATAGCGCTTATAGGTTAATGGGGTTGGTGATTGTGCCAAGTCCCCAGTATGTACAATCAGGTCAATATGAGGGTGTTGTTGGCGCATCAAGTCGATTACAGCATGAAAACTTTGTTCGGGCTGCATGCCGACAAATTCTAAATGGGGATACTCGAGTAAATGTGTATCAGTAATCTGTATCATCACAAAATCTTGTTGCGATAATGATGAGACTTGGAAAGTCACCGTCTTTAGCCCCTTCAGATTTTTATCTTTGTTGTATATGTTGAGACAGCCACTGCAATGCCATGATTACAGGTGCGTTTCTCAACCGCCCGTTATTTAATAATGCTTCTAATGCGGAATAATCAAATAGATGGAGTTGAATATTTTCACCCTCATCCGGCATTCCAAAAATGCCCCCGTCTTTTGGTAAATCAACTTCTGCAACATATAAATGAAAAAATTCAGAGCATGCACCAGCAGAAGGGTAGAAGCTAAATAAATGTTTTAATGTCGTGATCTCACAGCCTGATTCTTCAAGACTTTCACGGCGGATACAGTTTTCAGGAGATTCATCTCCATCGAGTACCCCTGCAATAATCTCGAGTTGCCATGGAGAAACAGGATCATTCAACGCACCGACACGGAATTGCTCAATCAATGCAAAACGTTGTTGTTGGTCATTATAAAGTAAAACGCCCGCAGCTTCTGGACGATGAACCAATTCACGTTGAATTAAAGTTGAATAATCTTCTCGGTAAAATAACCGATGTTTTAAACTCACTTTCTCAACTTGAATAAACCCTCGAAATAGAGGCTCTCGAGATTCTATCGTAACGTCGGTTGCTGAGTAGCTGGCGTGGTCAAGAATAGTCATCTTCAATCAGGATGAGATTGTACATATCTCATCCTAACCGAGAATGATTCGCAGGAAAATCTTTTTTTAGTCGATTTACACTTTGTGGTACAATTTTTGACCATGTTCCTGATAAGCGGTTTTCATGGCATTGAGACCTGCTTCAACTTCTGTTTCAGCATCGTTTGACTGCTTGGCATTGTGTTGATTTTGCGCATAATCTCGCACATTCTGTGTGATTTTCATGGAACAGAATTTGGGTCCGCACATGGAACAGAAATGTGCCGACTTATGGGCTTCTTTTGGCAGCGTTTCATCATGCATGCTACGTGCTGTATCAGGATCCAGACTTAAATTGAACTGATCATCCCAACGGAATTCAAAGCGTGCTTTGGATAAGGCATTATCACGTACTTGTGCCCCCGGATGGCCTTTGGCCAAGTCAGCGGCATGTGCGGCAATCTTATAGGTGATGATGCCATCTTTGACGTCTTTTTTATTGGGTAAGCCCAAATGCTCTTTGGGTGTGACGTAACATAACATGGCTGTGCCATACCAACCGATCATTGCCGCCCCAATCGCAGACGTAATATGGTCATAGCCGGGGGCGATATCGGTGGTCAGTGGTCCAAGCGTATAGAACGGTGCTTCTTTACAGACTTCAAGTTGCAGATCCATATTTTCCTTAATCATATGCATTGGCACATGCCCCGGACCTTCAATCATCACCTGCACATCGTGTTCCCAAGCGCGATGGGTGAGTTCGCCTAGGGTTTTTAGTTCACTAAACTGCGCTTCATCATTGGCATCTTGTACACAGCCTGGACGTAGACCATCACCTAAACTGAAGGATACGTCATAGGCTTTCATGATCTCGCAGATTTCATCAAAATGGGTGTACAGGAAGTTTTCTTGGTGATGTGCCAGACACCATTGCGCCATAATCGAACCGCCCCGAGAGACAATCCCTGTCAGACGATTCGCTGTCATGGGTACATAACGCAGTAATACACCTGCATGGATCGTAAAATAATCCACGCCTTGTTCCGCTTGTTCAATCAGGGTGTCTTTAAAGATCTCCCAAGTGAGGTCTTCAGCCACACCATCGACTTTTTCCAAAGCTTGGTAGATCGGAACGGTCCCGATTGGAACAGGGGAGTTGCGGATGATCCATTCTCGGGTTTCATGGATATTCTTACCTGTTGATAAGTCCATGATGGTGTCAGCGCCCCAACGGGTTGCCCAGGTCATCTTCGCGACCTCTTCATCAATGGAGGAGCCAAGCGCAGAGTTGCCGATATTGGCATTGATCTTCACCAGAAAGTTACGACCAATAATCATGGGTTCGCATTCTGGATGATTGATATTGGCTGGGATAATGGCACGACCAGCAGCGACTTCCTGACGTACAAACTCAGGGGTAATTTCTGTTAAATTCTGCGCCCCGAAATTTTGACCTGCATGTTGACGCATATCCACACCCTCACCTTGGCGCTGGTTTTCTCGAATCGCAATATATTCCATTTCAGGGGTAATAATACCCTGCTTGGCATAATGCATTTGTGTCACGTTTTTGTTTGCTTGTGCGCGGCGTGGGTTTTGAATATGAGCAAAACGAATGTCAGCAGTACGGATATCTTTTAAACGGGCTTGGCCAAACGCAGAACTCAGACCAGAAAGTACATCGGTATCTTGACGTTCTTCAATCCATGCTTGACGGACCAAGGGTAAGCCTTTATTTAAGTCGATCTGTACATTTGGATCGGTATATACCCCAGAGGTATCATAGACCATGACGGCTGGGTTGTGTTCACCCCCTAAGCCCGTCGGTGTTTCGGTTAAGCTGATTTCACGGAAAGGCACCTGGATATCAGGGCGAGAACCTTCAACATAAACCTTGCGAGATGCAGGTAAAATACGGGTTAAATCTTTAGCGTCTTGCTCATGTTGAGCGGAGATGTCAGCAGGGGAAAGATTCGTTAATTGGTTCATGGCATGATCCTTATGTATGGCATTAACGAATCAAGCACGACCAAAAACAATGGCGGATTTATCTCTATGATAAATAAAGGCTAAGTTTTTGCTGGGCTTGATTCCTACGCAGGTGTTAACCTGATCAGGTTCAACGGTACTCATCTTTAAATCAGGTGATTAAGATAATCTCAGCAGTTGATTAACTGCGCTCCGTCAAGCTAGGCATTTAGACTAACAGATTTTTTAGTTTTTGTTGTATCAATTCATGCTCATCTCTCAGCAGCAAATCCATGCTATTGTCATAAAACTTTCATCATTTCTATGTTCTAATCACCAATCATTTTTTCCATGTGTCTAGTGGAGGCATACTGTGAGCCCAAGCAATCCTGTGTTAAGTCATCATATTTCTTCACAATTTAATGAAGACTTGCAAGATGTGCATACCAAGTTTATGACCATGGGGGGATTGGTAGAGCAGCAAGTTGCTAACTCAATTCATGCTTTATTAGACACAGATGCTAATTTAGCGATAGATGTTCAGTTCAAAGACAATGCGGTAAATCAGTTTGAGCGTGATATTGATGAAGGTTTAACCTTAATTCTTGCACGCCGTCATCCTGCCGCGATTGATTTACGTATGGTCATTGCAATGAGTAAGGCCAATACAGATTTGGAACGTATCGGTGATGAAGCTGCAAAAATTGCCCGTATTGCACAAAACCTTTGTGAAGAAGGTGAGTCGCCACGTGGTTATATGGAAACACGTCATATTGGTAATCAGGTTCGTGTCATGATTCATGATGCATTAGATGCATTTGCCCGTTTAGATGTTGAACAAGCGTTGAAAGTAGTAATGGCGGATGTCGATATTGACCGTGAATATCAATCGGCGACACGGACCTTAATGACTTATATGATAGAGGACCCTCGTCATATTGCACGCGTGATTAATGTCATGTGGGTACTGCGCTCCTTGGAACGTATTGGCGATCATGCCCGTAACATTTCAGAGCAAGTGATTTATATGGCGAAAGGGATGGATGTACGTCATACCAGCATCGAAGAAATTGAACAGAAAGTACATCAAAAATAAGCGTAAAAATAAAATAACTTTAGACCGCCCGATACCGGGTGGTTTTTTATTTATAGGGTATACAAATAAAAAAATCCCAGACTTCGGGGGAAAGTCTGGGAGAGAAATATCATGCGTTACGTGAGATATCAACGTATCTCTTTGTCCTTCTGCATACAACTATAGGCTGAGCTGATGGATGTGTCATGTAGACAACTGTGTATACTCTGTAAGGCTTTATTACTTATGTAAATATCACGTAAAAAGAGAGCCGTTTTCAGCTCTCTTTCTATCGTAAGTTAAACCGAGTTACTTATTTCTCTTCGGTCCAGCCTTCAGCTTTTTCGACGCTTTCATCGTTATTGAAAAACTTCTCGCGCTGTTCTTCAAGAAACTTTTTCGCATCCGGTTCAAACACGTTTAAGCGTTTTTCATTAATGAGCGTGGTTTGGTGTTTTAACCATTCCTGCCATGCCTGTTTGGAAACCGTTTCAAATAACTCTTGGCCCTTGGCTCCAGGGAAGGGAGCAAAGTCTAAACCTTCAAGTTCTTGTTTGTATTTACGGCAAAAGACTTGTCTAGTCATTGTAGATCCTTAAACGTATAGCTGTTCTAGGCGAGTATGCGCACGAGCAATCGCAGCTTCGACTTGTTTTGGTGAGGTACCACCAATGTGATCGCGGGCGTTGACAGAAGCTTCTAGCGTGAGTGCTTTATCAAAGACATCTGCCGTGATTAAATCAGAGAATTGTTGGAGTTGTTCAAGGCTAAGTTCAGATAGATCTTTTTCTTCTGCAACACCTAGAGCCACAGCTTTACCGACAATTTCATGCGCATCACGGAATGCAACACCTTTTTTCACAAGGTAGTCGGCCAGATCAGTTGCGGTGGAGAAGCCACGTAACGCGGCTTCACGCATGATTTCGATATTTGGAACCAAAGCAGGCACCATATCGGCAAAGGCCATCAATGAACCACGAACGGTATCAATTGCATCAAACAAAGGTTCTTTGTCTTCCTGATTGTCTTTATTGTATGCCAAAGGTTGACCTTTCATGAGGGTCAATAGGCTGATTAAGTCACCAAATACACGGCCTGACTTACCACGAACCAGTTCTGGAACATCTGGATTTTTCTTCTGTGGCATGATGGATGAGCCGGTGCAGAAGCGATCTGGAATGTTGACGAATTTGAATTGAGCTGAAGTCCATAGAATCAGTTCTTCTGACATGCGTGATAAATGCATCATGATTAAAGACGCGGCTGCGTTAAATTCAATGGCAAAATCACGATCTGAGACCGCATCCAGCGAGTTTTCTGAAACGGCTTCAAAACCTAGTAATTCTGCAGTATAGGCGCGATCAATCGGATAGGTGGTGCCTGCCAATGCCGCTGAGCCGAGCGGCATACGATTGACACGTTTACGACAGTCTTGCAAACGCTCAGTGTCGCGCACTAACATTTCAAACCATGCCAATAAATGATGGCCGAAAGTGACGGGTTGGGCAGTTTGTAAATGGGTAAAGCCGGGCATGATGGTGTTGGTATTGTTGCTGGCTAAGCTGAGTAAGCCTTTTTGTAAGCGAAGTAATAAGCCTAGGATGTCATCGATCTCATCGCGTAAATATAAACGGATATCAGTGGCAACCTGGTCGTTACGGCTACGGCCCGTATGTAATTTTTTCCCTGTAATGCCAATTCGTTGAGTCAAACGAGACTCAATGTTCATATGTACGTCTTCTAAATCAATGCGCCATTCGAAATTGCCTGCTTCGATTTCTGCTTTAATCGTGCTTAAACCTTGGATAATGTCGTCACGTTCAGCTTCAGTCAGCACTCCGACTTTAGCAAGCATGGTGGCATGTGCAATTGAACCTGCAATATCTTGTTTATAAAAACGTTGGTCAAATTGCACAGATGCGGTAAATTCTGCAACAAAAGCATCAGTTGCTTCAGAGAAGCGACCGCCCCACATTCCAGAGGTTTGATTCGGGCTGGCTGAAGAAGAGGATTGAGAAGATGTGGTCATGGCGGCTCAGCAAAATAAAAAAGAGTATAGCAAATCCAAACGCAGTTGCCGAAACTCGACGTAAGAAGTTATCGCAAACTCGTCAGGGGGGGAATCCATCAGGCTCCTATTTTTTTACGAAAATTGGGCAATGGCAACACTTATTAGAATTAATTGTTGCCAGTAATGTTCTGGCGATGGTACTGGCATTGGCGGAAGCAAGGTCGTGGCAGGCTTTGGAGGGTGTTCGTGTCTTGCAATATATGTTTTTTATTAACTGGGTGATTTTATCATTTTCGGCATTGGTCGATTATTTTCAGGACTTCTTTGCCAAGTTTAGTCAAAAGGTCGCTCTGGTTCTGGGTTTTATTCTGCTGCAACTGATTGTCCTGTTCACCACCTGTGTTGTGAATATTCTGCAATATTGGGTCACACGTTCTGGAGCATTTTCTGAAGAGATTTTATTTCAGGGCACCAGCTTGCACTTAGGTTATGGGGTGTTGCTGGGTGCTTTCTGCATGCGCTATTTATACATGCGTGAGCAGTGGATGAATCAGCAATATAGCGAGTTGAATGCCCGAATTCAGGCAATGCAGGCACGTATTCATCCACATTTTTTGTTTAATAGTTTAAATAGTGTGGTGAGTTTAATCACGATTGACCCTGATAAAGCCGAAAATATGCTGATCAACTTATCCCGGCTGTTTAGAGCCAGTTTTCAGGAACTGAAGCTGGTGAGTCTGGCCGAGGAAATTGACTTGTGTCAGCACTATTTAAGTATAGAAAAAATGCGTTTAGGCGCGCGTTTAAATGTAGAATGGAACATACAGGCAACTCCCATCGAATTAAAACGGGTCACGATCCCACTATTAACATTGCAACCTTTGCTTGAGAATAGTATTTTTCATGGAGTGGAAAAAGTTTTGCAGCCTTCAACCATTAGCGTATTGGTTGAAATATTGCAAAATCAAGTCAGTATAGTCATTACTAACCCTTATTCTCACGATACAATAAAATCGAGAAAAGGAAATGGTATTGCGATCGAGAATGTGGAGCAGCGCTTGAAGGCCTATTATGGGCAAACGGTCAAGTTTCAGATTTACGGGGGAGTGTCGTTATATACGACGGTGGTGAATTACCACTATCAAGTAAAATAATAAGTCCGGTTAACCATAAAAATGATGGATGAAGTTAACGGTGACAAGGAGAAGAGGATGAGAGTTCTGATTGCTGATGATGAGCCTCTCGCAGTAGAGCGGTTGTCACGTTTGGTGACCCAAATGGGACATGAAGTCATTGCGACGGCGCATCATGGTCAGGATGTGCTAAATCATATTGAAAATGACTCACCTGATGTCGTTTTATTAGATATTCAAATGCCTGGCATGAATGGTTTGGAATGCGCTGAACAACTCAGTCAGCTCAACCCTCGCCCTGCCATTATTTTTTGTACGGCATATGATCAACATGCATTGGAAGCATTTAAATTTCAAGCACAAGGATATTTGCTCAAACCTGTTGCACTACAAGACTTACAACAGGTGTTTAATCATTTAACCCAACTTACACAAGCACAAATGACTGGTTTACAACAACAAGACGATATGTACGAGACCAAGGCTCAACGCCATCAAATTGCTGCGAAAACTTATCGCGGGGTAGAACTGATTCCATTGGAAAATGTTTATTACTTTTTAGCAGACCAAAAATATGTCACTGTGCGCCATAAAAATGGCAGTGTATTGATTGATGAAACATTGAAAGATTTAGAGCATGAATTTGCAGATCGCTTTATTCGGATTCATCGTAATGCGTTGGTCTCGCTTGATTATCTGGAAGGCTTGGAACTGGTTGCAGCAGGACAGTATCAGGTACGTTTACGTGAACTGGAAGAACGCTTGTCGGTTAGTCGTCGCCATTTGCCAAGTTTAAGAGAGTGTATGCACCAATTGTAAATCGTGCTATTCCGGTGAATGAATCAGCACATTATGATTTTTTACTTGCAATTTTAGGCGAGCAAGTTAAGTTGGGAGCAATTGCTTTGATCCAGACCTCACTTGAATTTATGAAAACCTTAAAAATTGCCACCCGCCAAAGTCCGCTTGCATTGTGGCAGGCTGAGCATATTCGCGCTCGTTTAAATGCGCTTTATCCGGATTTAACGGTAGAGCTGGTTAAGTTTGTGACACAGGGTGACAAGATTCTGGATACACCATTGGCAAAAATTGGTGGTAAGGGATTGTTTGTCAAAGAACTAGAAGCTGCCTTGCTGGATGGTCGTGCGGATTTGGCGGTGCATTCGATGAAAGATGTACCCATGCACTTGCCAGAAGGACTAACTTTGGCTGTGATCTGTGAACGAGAAGATCCGTTGGATGCATTTGTTTCCAATCGCTATCAGCATTTTGATGAGCTGCCGCAAGGAGCTAAGGTTGGCACTTCAAGCCTGCGTCGTAAATGTCAGATTTTACAGCAGCGTCCAGATTTAGAAATTATCGATTTACGCGGTAATGTGGGGACGCGTTTATCTAAGCTGGATGATGGTTTATACGATGCCATTATTTTAGCCAGCGCAGGTCTAAAACGTTTAGGTTTGGCTGACCGTATTCGTCATTGTTTAGCACCCGTATTGAGCTTGCCTGCGGTGGGGCAAGGCGCACTTGGCCTAGAATGCCGTGCAGATGATGGAGCACTATTAGAATTGATCCAGCCCTTACAACATGAAGAAACGTCGATCTGTGTCCGTGCAGAACGTGCCTTTAATGCCTATCTAGAAGGTGGCTGCCAAGTCCCGATAGCAGGTTATGCGACTTTGGTCCATGATCAATTACAGATTGAAGGGCGTGTTGGTAGTGTTGATGGTAAGACTTTGCTGAAAGAGCAATTGGTCGGTACAGCAGCAGATGCTGAACAATTGGGTGAGCAACTTGCACAACGCTTATTGGCGCAGGGTGCAGGGGAATTGCTCAAAGCACTGTATTAATGCTGTTTATCAATACACGACCTGATCAGCGTGCATCTGCTTTAACCCAGGCGCTGGATCAAGCGGGGTATCAGGTCGAAGCCCTACCTTTGCTGGAATTAGTGGCTGAGCCTTTTTCCAATGTTTTACAACAGCTTTATCTGGAGCTGAGCCATGTTCAGGCGGTTGTTGTGGTGAGTCCGACAGCCGTTGATATCGGGATGCGCTATTTACAGCAAGCAGGTATAGCACTGGATCAGCTTAAACATATTCAATGGATTGCGGTTGGGCAAGCGACCGCGCAGGCATTGGCTCGATTTGAGCTACAGAGCTTGGTACCTGAGGCGGAAACCTCAGAGGGGATGTTGCATCTGCCAATTTTAAAACAGCAAACAGATTTAAAGAAAATCGCATTTTGGCGTGGCTTGGGTGGACGACAGTTTATGATGCAACAATTGCAGCAGCGAGGTGTCGAAATCCTGAACTTTGTGCTCTATCATCGGCAATGTCCCAAGCAAAGTGTTGCAGTATTTCCTGAAATTGTAAAAAAAATAAGTTTAAATCAACCTGTTGCTGTGCTGATCAGTAGTGAAGCCAGCTGGAACTATTGGCAGCAATTATGTACTCAGCATCAACTGACTGCCCAGTGGATCTATTTGGTTTTAGGTGCACGTCTGGATCAGTTGGTACGTTGTTCACAACCCGCCACAACGGAAAGCTTTAACATTATTCAGCTTGAAAATTTATCCGCATCAGAGATCATTCAACGCATGAGTGACTGGCAAGGACATGTATGAGAAAAATTGGTTATCTAATATTAGGATTGAGTTTACTGTGGTTGGCTAAGCTCAGTTACGATGTTGCACAATATTCTCAAACGCTTCCTCAGCTTCAACAGCAATTGACTCAAACCGAACAGCGCTATGCCTTATTAAATGATCAGTTGGTAGCGCTACAACGCCAACTGCAAAATAATCATGTAATTGAACCTGCGGATAAAACTTCTACTCCGATGACTGTTGAGGGAATTTCTCCGATTCTTTTAATTAAACAGCAGATGCAGCTGGTTCGATTTGCCTTGGATCAGCAACAAGTTATTTATGCCTTGGAGCAGTTAAATCAGGTTCAGCAGCATGTGCTGCAATATGCAGTTTCTCCTGCCTTGCAAGACAGTTTGATTAAAGCGATTCAGCAGGATAAACAGGCGATTCAGCAATTTGTATTAAGCAGGACTCAACAGCAGCAACAGCTGGATCATTTATTGCAACAGCTGGATCAGAAGATTCAGCAAGACATTCAAAACCCGAAAGTGCGTATTGAAAAGAGTGCAGGTGCTGAATGGTGGCAGTGGTTTAAGTTGGAAAAAGTACAACGTTCTACCCCAGATTTAATGAGTCGTAAAATTATCTTAAAAGAGGCTCAATTGCGGTTGTTACTCGCATCACAAGCATTGCAGCAGGGGCAATTTGCGGACTACCAGAAATCAGTTCAAGAAGTCATCCAGTTACTTGCTGAATTACCTGATCAGAATAGCCAGCAAATAAAATTACGTTTAGAGAAAATCTTAAATCAGCAAGCTGTACCAACACCGAAATTAACTAGCTTAGGTTTGTTGGGATAATTGCTTATGAAACAGTTAATGTTGATTTATTTGCTTGTTGGATTGGTATTATTTGCGCTGTTTTCAGTCTTGAGTTATGGCTTTGGCAGTGGGTACGTTTATATCTATTGGCGAGAATGGCAGTTCCAAAGTAATGTCTTGGGGCTACTCGCTTTATTGATTTTTATAAGTTTATTGGCACAACTCATCGCGCTGATGAGCAAGCGATATTGGACACGTGAACAGCGGAAAAAAGAAACCATTCTCCATTTTAAAGACCTGCATCCATATGAGCAGTTAGGCATCGTCTGGTTATTGGAGGCTGCAAAAGATCAGCAGGTTTTTATTGAGCGTGTGTTTACTCAATCTGGATTACTCAGCAATATTATTGACGCGCAATTTGATTATAAAAATGGTGATTATGAAGCTGCCTTGCAGAACTTGGAAAAATCAGCGCCGATGGCATTTGAATTAGCTGAACTGCAACGTATTGATATTTTTCTTGAGCAGAAAGAAACTGAAAAAGCACTGACCCATTTGGAGTTTCTTGCACAGCACCAACTTTCGCCGTGGTTAATCGAAATTGAAACAGCGTATCAACAGCGTATTACTGCATTATGGGGCAAACTTGCTTTGCAAGAACCATGGCTATTTCTACAAACCACGCAATATGGCCTGCTCGATGCTGAACATCGTGATTTATGGTTGCAGCAGTTATTGATTCGATTTGATCAGGCTACAGTAGATGATCTTGCGGCATTACAGCAACGTTATCTGGTTTTACAAGATGAGATCCAGTCTCGCCCATATAGCAGTAAGGTACTTTGGCTTAAATTACTGGCCCGTATGCCTGAAATGAGTGTGCAGCATGAAGATCTGGCTTTACATCTCTTGCAGGATCAATTTGATCCTGAGGTGTTTTATCTTTGGTTCCAGCAACAATTGTTAAAGCAGATTCCCGATTATAGTTATGTTGAACAACGTATTATTCAGCTGGAGCAGCGCTATACCAGCGTGCCAATGCTGACCTTTGCACAGTGGCATATTTATATGGCGACACAGCGTCAGGCAGAGGCGGAACAACTATTAAACTTATATCCTGATAATATATTAATGAGCTATTTAAGAATCAAGTCGACGCTGGGTGATAATCAGGACTTGATCAAGCAGTTAAATTTAATATTTGAAAATGATGTGAATTTTCTTAATTTCAAGATATGAGTGTAAAAATGAAGGAACTGTCTGTCTATCCGGTTATCCATAAGCAAACGGTGGCTTGGGGGGATATGGATGCTTTTGGCCATGTAAATAACGTGCAATATTATCGTTATATGGAGAGTGCGAGAATTAGTTATTTAATGGCATTGAATATCTTTGATCTAGAGATATTGACGGTGGTCGCATCCAGTCAATGTAAATATTTGAAACCCGTATTTTATCCAGATGTGCTACATATTGGTGCGCGAATTGAAGAACTCAGAAATAGTGCTTTTCGTATGCATTATGTTCTCTGGAGTGAAACACAAAACCAAATAGTAGCCACGGGTGAAGCTGTTATGGTTTGTGTAGATAAAGTGACAGCAACAAAACTGAATATTCCTGATCTAATCAGACGGAGAATAATTGAATTAGAGCAAGGAGTCGGGCATTCTCTAATATCTCATTAATTATTATAAAGACGATTATGTCTACTTTTGTTCGATTATATAGAAAATTTATATAATAAGGTTCAAATTGCTCATTTGTAAAAGGGGTGGAATGGAACTAGATTTTTGCTAATGAAATTAGAATTTTTAGATAAAATTAAGATTAAATTAATATAAAACGTGTTGATTGCTCTGCTTTGTTTCAATTTTATAAAATATGTTTTTATATAGCAGACCACTTTTTTGTTTTATTGTAAATAAAATGCCATTTTGTACGGTATATACGATTAAGTGGGTTATTCTTATATTGATTATTTAATCATTTATAAATTAATATTGAATCGAATTTCAAATTCATTTTATTTTTTGAGTGATATATTTCCCCTATTAAGTTGGAGTGGTTCTAATGAAACCAGATATTAGCGATTTATCTGTAGAAGATTTAAAACGTTTACAAGCAGAAGCAGAAGCTTTGATTGCAAGCAAAAAAGATCAAGCCATTGAAGATGCATATAATCAAATTATCGCGATTGCAGATGCGATTGGTTATAGCGTTGAAGAATTATTGGAAGTGGGTGAGCAAAAGCGTAAGAAAACAACGCGTAAAGCAGTAGAGCCACGTTACCGTAATAAGAGCAATACTGAAGAGACTTGGACTGGTCGTGGTAAACAACCACGCTGGTTAGTTGCAGAATTAGAAAAAGGTGCAAAACTTGAAGATTTCCTAATCTAAGTAAGTTTTAAAGTCATCGTTTTGTCATACGATGACTTTATCCTTTATCAAAAGCCAGGCTTAAAAAGCTTGGTTTTTTTATATGAGAGAATTGGCGATGTTGAAAAAGTATGCATAATGTCATTCAGGGGGCAATTGTCTCAAAAAGGATGATATTTGTATGTTGGTAAGGGTGGAATGAAGAAAAAAACCAAGCAATGGAGATGGTGGATTTTCGCCATTTTTGCATTTTTAATTTTTATTATTTTACAAATTCCAGCAACATGGTTAATTGCGAAATTTTCAAAAGATAATCAAATATTACATAATGTCAGCGGTAACATCTGGCAGGGGCAAGCTGACTGGCAACGTGGCCAATTGCGTGGTTCAGTACACTGGAAAACCCGTCCGCTTGATTTACTTTTACTACGTGTTGGTGCAAATCTCGATATTCATAGTGGTAATACCCAATTCAATGGCGTTTTTGCTTATGGTCTTGGCAAAAAAATCATGATTAAAGATCTGCAAGGAAAAATTTCGCCTGAAACCCTAAAATATTTTGCCAACTGGCAGTGGCCTGAAAACTCAATCCAGCTGAAAGACGTACAATTGAATTACCAAAAAGAAAAAGGCTTTAGCGCGGCAGAAGGTCAATTGAATTGGGGAGGCGGTGCGTTGGCCTATACTTTTGGTCAGCGTCAAGATCGGATGAATATGCCTTCCTTGGCGGCTAGCCTTAAAGGTGATAATGGGCAATTACAAATCGATGTTCGTGATCAACGCAGTCAGAAAATGGCGAATCTTAGCCTGGACGCCAACCTGATGCTGGATGTACAACTGACCCAGCGGATGTTGTTAAATATTCCATCTTATGAAGGTAAGGCGGGCTTAGACACTTATGTGATCAGTTCGCGGCAACCTTTGTTGCAAGGTGGTTTCTGATGAAAGCAATCACTGAAAAAATACAACAGTTGCGTTGGCAAAAACTGGATAAGCTCGGTGGCGTGGTTCTGGCATTATTGATTTTATGGCTGTGCTGGAAGCTGGCTTCATTATTCTGGTGGGTGGTTGCACCACCACAACCGATGCAATTTGACCGGGTTGAATTAGGCTCGCAGCAGGCCCAAGTGCCTAATATCAGTTCTTTTGCTTTATTTAATGAACCTGCAGCAACTTCAGCCGATGATAATCTCAATCTGGAACTGCAAGGTGTATTGCTGGGTCAACCCAATTACCTATCTTCTGCCGTGATTAAGTTGAATGATACAGCTGAACGCTACCGTGTTGGAGAAACAGTGGGTTCAACTTCATATCAACTGGCAGAAGTGTACTGGGATCATGTGGTTTTGAAGCAAGGCAATGGTGCAACCCGAGAAGTTAAATTTAAGGGCTTGGATAAAGGCTTATATCAACCAGTCGAACCCGTACTGAATAATCGTAATGGTGTAACACCTCCGCCTACGCCAGCACCACAGAGCCAGAGTTCTCCTCAATCTGCGCTTGGGCAGGCGATTCAACAAATACAAGATAATCGAGAGCAATATCTGAAAAATATGGGGGTCAGTGGTGGTGGTGCCGATGGCTATGAAATATCAGACAAGACGCCTTCGAATTTAAAAAATACCTTGGGTTTGCGTGCTGGTGATCGTATTCTATCGATCAATGGTCAAACTGTCGGGCAGGGACTCAACGAAGTGCAATTATTAGAGCAAGTACGTCGTGAAGGGCATGCCAAAATAGAAATAAAACGTGGTGATCAAGTGATGACCATACAACAAAGTTTTTAGTGATCATACGTCACACATCAGTTAGGAATAAGTGCAGGTTATGGCTGTTTTAAATCATCAACGTCCACTTTGGGCATTACTTGCCGCAGCACCTTTGATTGCGACAGTGAGTACCCATGTGCAAGCACAAACATGGAAGATCAATCTACGTGATGCAGACTTAACCGCATTCATTAATGAAGTTGCGGATATTACAGGCAAGAACTTTGCGGTTGACCCACGTGTACGTGGCAATGTAACGGTTATTTCCAACAAGCCGCTGAATAAAGATGAAGTGTATGACCTATTTTTAGGCGTGCTCAATGTTAATGGTGTGGTGGCACTCCCTTCAGGGAACACGGTTAAGCTGGTACCAGACAGTAATGCGAAGAACTCGGGGATTCCTTACGATGCACGCAGTCGTGCCGGTGGTGATCAAATTGTGACTCGGGTGATCTGGTTGCAAAATACCAATCCGAATGACCTGATTCCCGCTTTACGCCCATTAATGCCACAATTTGCACATTTGGCGGCGGTTGCGGGAACCAATGCTTTAATTGTTTCTGATCGCGCAACCAATATCTATCAGCTTGAAAATATCGTGCGTAATCTGGATGGTACGGGTCAATATGATATTGAAGCGATTAGTTTGCAGTCGAGTCAAGCAGAAGAAATTATTGGCTTGTTGGAGACCATGAGTGCAACGGGCGCATCGAAAGACTTTATTGGCTCGCGGGTGCGGATTATTGCTGATAATCGAACCAATCGGATTCTGATCAAAGGTGACCCAGACTCACGGAAACGTTTGCGTCAAATGATTGAAATGCTGGATGTACCCTCCGCAGATCGGTTGGGTGGTCTTAAAGTTTATCGTTTGAAATATGCGAGTGCAAAAAACTTAGCCGAGATTTTACAAGGTTTAGTAACAGGACAATCTGCATCTTCGTCATCTACATCAAATAGTACCAATCGACCGAATTCGGTGAGTAATCTGATGTCGAATAATCAGAATTCCAGTTCATCAACAGGTTCATCGGTTTCTACCCCGTCAATTAACTTAAACAGCAATTCCAACAATAGCCAAAACTCAAGTATTACCAGTTTTAATCAAGGTGGCGTGAGTATTATTGCAGATCCTGCACAAAATGCTTTGGTGGTCAAAGCTGATCCGCAGTTGATGCGGGAAATCGATGCGGCAATTCAGCAATTAGATACGCGTCGTCAGCAGGTATTAATCGAAGCTGCAATTATGGAAGTGACGGGTGATGATGCGGATCAACTCGGTGTGCAGTGGGCTTTGGGTGACCTGAGTAGCGGCATTGGTTTACTCAGTTTTAGCAATGTAGGTGCAAGCCTGTCTAAAATTGCCGCTGGTTATTTAACCGGTGGGGCAGCAGGTGCAGCAGGCGTGCTTGGAAGCACGAATGGGGGCACTGGGAGTGGCGCAAGTTTTGCGGTCGGTGACTTTAGTAATCCGCGACGTGCATACGGCGCCTTGATTCAAGCCTTAAAGACCAATACTAAGTCCAACCTATTGTCTTCTCCATCGATTGTGACCATGGATAATGAAGAAGCCTATATTGTTGTTGGTCAAAATGTTCCCTTTGTGACGGGTTCCGTGGCAACGACAGGAAACAGTACGGTTAACCCTTATACGACGGTTGAACGTAAAGATGTCGGGGTGACCTTAAAGGTTATTCCACATATTGGTGAGGGTGGATCTGTACGTTTAGAGGTTGAGCAAGAAGTTTCCAATGTTCAAAGCAATAAAGGTCAAGCTGCAGATTTGGTGACCAGTAAACGTGCGATTAAAACCTCAGTGTTGGCTGATCATGGTCAAACAGTGGTTTTGGGTGGTTTAATTTCGGATGATACGGAACAATCTCGCCAGAGCCTGCCACTGTTAGGGGATATTCCTTATTTGGGTCGCCTATTTAGTTCAAATACAAGAAGTAATGTAAAACGTAATCTTTTGGTTTTCATCCACCCTTCAATTGTGGGGGATGCTGATGATGTGCGTCGTATTTCGCAACAACGTTATAATCAACTCTATAGTTTGCAGCTTTCAATGGATAAGAATGGTAATTTTGCCAAGTTACCAGAGAATGTTGAAGATATTTATAATCGACAAGCACCTGTGGTCAATTCTCCTTATCAAAAGGTTCCAACTGCGACGCAGGGTAAAGCGGTGGTGGTGACCACACCAGTTGCTGTTGAAGCACCCCAAGTGCAACAGCGAACAGTGCAATTACCAGTCAAGGAAACCGAGCGCAGTAAAAATACCGTGACCACAACGACGATCCGACCCGCCTCTTCACAGTAGATGCACAGAAGCGCTTATGTCACAATGTTATGATTGCAAGAAATTATATAAGGATATGCATCTATGACTTGGAAATTGCAAGCCATTACAGGTGAATTTACGGGGCAAGAACTGAGTGTCGAACGTGACATGTTGGTGGGCAGACATCAAGATGCGGATATTTTGCTACAGTCAGCAGATATTTCGCGTCGCCATGCGGCGTTATTGCTGAAAGATCAGCAGTTATGGGTACAAGACCTGAACTCGTCGAATGGTACATTTATTAATGATACGCGTGTTGAACAGGAAACTGAGCTACACGATGGCGATATTCTGCAGTTTGCCAGTTTTGTCTTTTCAGTACTTGCGCCAGCAGTATCTGAAGCTGAATTGCCGGAAATCGAGATTGAACCTGTAGCGTCAAATTCTACGGATCAGGGTATGCCAAGTATTGCTGAACGTGCAGTCGAGACGCCGATCACGCGTGATGGAATGCCGCAGCAAGTGGCGATTCCAAAGCCAGCACCAATCCCTGAAGGAATCAATGTACAGGCCGTACCAACACCACAACCTGTGCCGATTGAAGCACCTGTTTCGCGTGTGACTGAGGAAAAAGAGCAGCAGAAGAATGCTTCGGTTGGCCTCATTTCTATTATTGTATTGATCATTTTAGCGGTGATTGCCTGGCTATTCTTTAAATAATTGGGCGAAGCTTTTACAATCAAGGCATGCCCTCCTGGGTGTGCCTTTTTCATTTCTGGGGTTTAAAGGATGTCTGTTGCACAGTTACAACACCGTAGTCTTATTTTATTTGATTTAGACGGAACACTTGTCGATTCCGCTGCTGATTTATATCGCTCTATGAACCTGAGTTTAGAAAAACTGGGTTTGGCGAAGGTGACAGAGGTTCAAGTTCGGGATTGGGTGGGAAAAGGTGCAGCCAAACTGTGTGAGGCTGTGCTAGAACATCAGTTTGGACAAGTCGAGGCTCAACAGCAAGAGCAACTCCTCAGTACATTTGTTGCTGTTTATGCGCAGGAGCTCTGTGTCAATACGCAAATATATGAGGGGGTTTTACCATTTTTAGATTATTGTCAAAAGCATGATATTGCGATGGCCTGTGTAACCAATAAGCCTGAACAGCTGGCAAAAGGGATTCTTGATCTCTTGGCTTTGAGTCCGTATTTTAAAATGGTGATAGGGGGAGATAGTCTGGCTGAACGTAAACCACATCCATTGCCATTGCTACACTGTGTGCAGGCACAGAAGACCACCACAACAGCAACACTGATGATTGGGGATTCAAGTAATGATGTTGAAGCCGCCAGACGTGCAGGTATTGATTGTATTGTGGTCAGCTATGGCTATAATCATGGAGAAAGCATCTATGACTGTCAGCCGCAGCAAGTGGTCGATAGTTTGGCAGAATTGATAGAAGAAGATTTAGTAAGGAGACAAGCATGAAGATGATTATGGTTTTTCGATGGCGGGCTTGAGACAGCACTAAAGAAAAAACGCACAGAAATTAAAAACCATAGAGAAGATTCATGACCACCTTAATACAGTTTGAACAATTAAAAGCTACAGGCTATAACACCATTCCTGTTTATCGCCAACGTTTGGCCGATACTGAAACGCCACTTTCTGTTTTTGCACGTTTTAAACACCACAAGCAAGCCTATCTATTTGAGTCGGTTGAAGGGGGAGAAAACTGGGCGCGCTATTCCATGATCGGTTTGGGTGAGTCTACCGTTTTTTCCTGTAATGCAGGGGTACTCACCATACAACAGGCGGATGGCACCGTGATTCAGCAGGATTGTGCTGATCCCTTTGACTATATCCGTGAGTTTCAAAGCCAGTTTAAAGTCCCTAATCAAGTTGAGTTGCCTGATTTACCAAGCTTTACTGGAGGATTGGTGGGTTATTTAGGCTATGACGCTGTACGTTATATTGAGCCAAAACTGAAAAACGTGCCTGCTGCTGATCCTGTAACGCTGCCAGATCTTTGGTTAATGCTCTCTCAAACTGTGATTGTGTTTGATAATTTAAAAGATACTTTATTTCTCATTCATCATGCCGATGCCAATCAGCCTGATGCCTATGCTCAAGCCCAGCAAAAGCTGGATCAACTGGAGCAATTATTGGCAACACCTGTGAGTTTGCAGGCAAAACCGCACACAGCACCGCATTTTGAGTCCATTACAGGCAAAACAAAATTTCTTGAAACCGTTGAAAAGGTCAAAGAATATATCCGTGCAGGGGATGTGATGCAGGTGGTGCCTGGCCAGCGTATGGTGTCTGACTTTGATGGTGAGGCGCTACAGGTGTATCGTGCGTTGCGGCATTTAAATCCATCGCCATATTTATTTCTTGTACAGGGGCAAACCCTGACAGATCAAAAGCCATTCCATATTGTCGGCTCTTCGCCAGAGATTCTGTCTCGCTTGGAAAATGGCATTGCAACGGTTCGCCCGTTGGCGGGAACACGACCACGTGGCAAGACCAAGGAAGAGGATCTTGCCTTAGAACAAGATTTACTGGCAGATGAAAAAGAGATTGCAGAACATCTGATGCTGATTGATCTGGGGCGCAATGATGTTGGACGTGTCTCTAAAATTGGTAAAGTCCAAGTCACTGACCGCATGGTAATCGAGCGTTATTCACACGTCATGCATATTGTCTCCAACGTACAAGGTGAAGTTCGGGATGATGTAGATGCTTTAGATGTATTTAAAGCTACTTTCCCGGCGGGAACACTTTCGGGTGCACCAAAAATTCGGGCCATGGAAATTATTGATGAGGTTGAGCCAGTAAAACGTGGTGTATTTGGTGGGGCCGTTGGATATTTAGGCTGGCATGGCGAAATGGATATGTCGATCGCGATTCGTACCTGTGTTATTCGTGATCAAAAGGTCTACGTGCAGGCTGGAGCAGGGTTGGTTGCAGACTCAAATCCTGAATCTGAGTGGAATGAAACCCAAATAAAAGCTCGCGCAGTGATCAAAGCGGTTGAATTATCGTCAAACGGATTGATTTTATGAGTTTTTAGCAGTTTTTTTAAAAAAAGCACTTGCATCGATTCAGAGTTTTGCTAAACTGCACACCGTTCCGATACGAAACGTACGAAACACTTAGAAAGCGCCGGCATAGCTCAGTTGGTAGAGCAACTGACTTGTAATCAGTAGGTCCACAGTTCGAATCCGTGTGCCGGCACCATCTTAAAAGTGTGGTAGTATAGAGTAAAAGAACAGCACTGTGTAAGTGTGATGTGGTGAGATTCCCGAGCGGCCAAAGGGGGCAGACTGTAACTCTGCTACGAAAGTTTCGAAGGTTCGAATCCTTCTCTCACCACCATTTAACTTCGATAGAAGTGGTCAGTACCAACATGCGGGAGTAACTCAGTTGGTAGAGTGGCAGCCTTCCAAGCTGCATGTCGCGAGTTCGATCCTCGTCTCCCGCTCCATCGAAGATGTCGCTCTTATAGCTCAGTGGTAGAGCACTCCCTTGGTAAGGGAGAGGTCTCGAGTTCAAATCTCGATAAGAGCTCCAGATATACAGCTTAGTGGAATTTCCACAACATTTTAAAGAAGCAGGCTATTATAGTCTGCTTTTCAAGTATTAGGTGTCTAGTTTTTTAGGCGAATGTCGATAAAGAAGGTTTTTCAGGGTTGTTTTTCTCTAAACTGGCGTCGACGTAAACGAGGAAAATCAAAATGGCTAAGGCTAAGTTTGAACGTAATAAACCACACGTAAACGTGGGTACAATTGGTCACGTTGACCATGGTAAAACAACTTTAACTGCTGCGATTGCAACTATCTGTGCAAAAACTTACGGCGGTGAAGCGAAAGATTACTCACAAATCGACTCAGCTCCTGAAGAAAAAGCACGTGGTATTACAATTAATACATCACACGTAGAATACGATTCTCCAATCCGTCACTACGCTCACGTAGACTGCCCGGGTCACGCCGATTATGTTAAAAACATGATTACTGGTGCTGCTCAGATGGACGGCGCGATCCTTGTATGTGCTGCGACTGATGGTCCAATGCCACAAACTCGTGAACACATCCTTCTTTCACGTCAGGTTGGTGTACCTTACATCATCGTATTCTTGAACAAGTGTGACCTTGTTGATGATGAAGAATTGCTTGAATTGGTAGAAATGGAAGTTCGTGAACTTCTATCTACTTATGACTTCCCAGGTGATGACACTCCAGTTATCCGTGGTTCAGCACTTGCAGCGCTTAATGGTGATGCTGGTCAATATGGCGAATCATCAGTTCTTGCTCTTGTTGAAGCGCTTGACTCTTACATCCCAGAACCAGAGCGTGCTATCGATAAAGCATTCTTGATGCCAATCGAAGATGTATTCTCAATCTCAGGCCGTGGTACAGTAGTAACTGGTCGTGTAGAAGCGGGTATCGTAAAAGTTGGTGAAGAAGTTGAAATCGTAGGTATCAAAGATACGGTTAAGACAACTGTAACTGGCGTTGAGATGTTCCGTAAACTTCTTGACGAAGGCCGTGCTGGTGAGAACTGTGGTATCTTACTTCGTGGTACTAAGCGTGAAGACGTACAACGTGGTCAAGTACTTGCTAAACCAGGTACAATCAAGCCGCACACTAAATTCGATGCAGAAGTATACGTACTTTCTAAAGAAGAAGGTGGTCGTCACACTCCATTCCTTAACGGTTACCGTCCACAGTTCTACTTCCGTACAACTGACGTAACTGGCGCGATCAAATTACAAGATGGCGTTGAAATGGTTATGCCTGGTGACAACGTAGAAATGTCAGTAGAATTAATTCACCCGATTGCAATGGACCCAGGTCTACGTTTTGCGATCCGTGAAGGTGGTCGTACTGTAGGTGCTGGTGTTGTTGCTAAAGTAACTGCATAAGTCCAAGACTGTGTTACACTCAAATCGGAAGCTTCGGCTTTCGATTTGCATAATAGGCTAGTAGTTCAATTGGTAGAGCGTCGGTCTCCAAAACCGAATGTTGGGGGTTCGAGTCCCTCCTGGCCTGCCACTTTTTTTTTATAAAAAAGCTTAATTCTGGCTGAGTTGTCATATAATAAGTCGCGAATTCTACGACGAGTAAAAAAATGTCGAATGATAAATCGCGTGACGCATTAAGCGACGCGCCAATCCCTCAAAGAAATAATGCCGCTGAAGTTGTAAACTCTGGCTCCCCACTTGATCTGGTCATGTGGTTGATTGCTATCGTTTTGTTGGTCGGCGCCGCATTGGTAAATCAGCATTTACCGGCCTATTGGGCACCTGCAAATGATGTTTGGGTGCGCGTTGGGGTAATTTTGGCTTGTGTCGTTGTCGCTTTAGGTTTATTATACGCCACCCATCAAGGCAAAGGCTTTGTGCGTTTGTTGCAAGATGCGCGAATTGAACTGCGTCGAGTGACCTGGCCAACAAAACAAGAGACGATCACGACATCGTGGCAAGTGCTTTTGGTTGTACTCATTGCATCATTGGTTTTATGGTGTTTTGATTACGGGTTAGGTTGGTTTATTAAGTTAATTATCGGGTAAGAGTGCGATGAAACGTTGGTATATTATTCATGCCTATTCAGGTTTTGAAAAACAAGTGATGCGTTCACTTAATGACCGAATCCAGCGCAGCACTGTTGCTGATAGTTTTGGTGAAGTCCTCGTCCCTACTGAAGAAGTGGTGGAAATGAAGGATGGTAAGAAGCGTAAGTCTGAACGTAAATTCTTTCCTGGCTATGTATTAGTCGAGATGGAAATGAATGATGATACTTGGCATATCGTGAAAGAGTGTCCAAAGGTTCTTGGTTTTATCGGTGGTACACCAGAAAAACCAGCACCGATTTCACAACGTGAAGCTGATGCGATTCTTGCACGTGTACGTAATACAGGTGAAGCACCTCGTCCTAAGACGATGTTTGAGCCTGGTGAAGAATTGCTCGTGATTGATGGTCCGTTCACTGACTTTAAAGGAGTCGTGGAGGAAGTTCAGTACGATAAGTCACGTTTAACGTTGACGATTAATGTATTTAATCGACCAACTCAGGTTGAACTCGAGTTTCGCCAAGTCGAAAAAACGATTTAACCTGTCTAGGTTGATAAGCGCCCGATCTGATCGGGCATTGTTGTTCTAACACTTCGGTGTTGTTTAATTTTTGGGGAGCCTAACGGCGTCTGTACCCAGAGGTAATTTTCAATGGCTAAGAAGATTGACGGCTATATCAAGCTGCAAGTTCCAGCTGGTAAAGCAAATCCATCTCCACCAATTGGTCCTGCTTTAGGTCAACGTGGTGTAAACATCATGGCATTCTGTAAAGAATTCAATGCTGCTACACAAAAACTTGAAGTTGGTTTGCCAATTCCTGTCGTGATCACTGTGTACAACGATAAGTCGTTCACTTTCATCATGAAAACTCCACCTGCATCTATTCTTCTTAAGAAAGCTGCTGGTATTCAAAAGGGTTCTTCTGTACCTAACAAAACTAAAGTTGGTAAGTTGACTCGTGCTCAATTAGAAGAAATTGCGACTACTAAAGAACCAGACTTAACTGGTGCTGATTTAGACGCTCGTGTACGTACCATCGCTGGTTCTGCACGTTCTATGGGCTTGGAAGTGGAGCTATAAGACATGGCAAAGTTAACTAAACGTCAAAAAGCCATTGCTGCTGCTGTTGAAGCAAACAAAGTTTACACTTTGGAAGAAGCAGTTCAAGTTCTTAACAGCCTTCCAGCTGCGAAGTTCAAAGAATCTTTAGATATCGCTGTAAACCTTGGCGTAGATCCACGTAAATCTGATCAGGTTGTTCGTGGCGCGACGACTTTACCTGCAGGTACTGGTAAAACTGTACGTGTAGCTGTATTTGCTCAAGGCGCTGCTGCAGAAGCTGCGAAAGCTGCTGGTGCTGATATCGTTGGTTTTGACGACCTTGCTGAAAGCATTCAAGGTGGAAACCTTGATTTCGACGTGGTGATTGCTGCTCCTGATGCAATGCGCGTTGTTGGTAAGCTTGGTACAATTCTTGGTCCACGTGGCTTAATGCCAAACCCGAAAGTGGGTACAGTAACGCCTGACGTTGCTAACGCGGTTAAGAATGCTAAATCTGGTCAAGCACGTTACCGTGTAGACAAAGCGGGTATTATCCACGCTGCGATTGGCCAACTTGGCTTTAGCGAAGAAGCTGTACGTCAAAACGTTGAAACTTTAATTGCAGACTTGAAAAAGTTGAAACCTGCAACTTCTAAAGGTGTATACGTTAAAAAGATCACTTTGAGCTCAACTATGGGTCCTGGTTTGATCGTTGACGTAAGCAACGTATCTAAGTAATTAGACAGAATTTTAAAGCCCTGAGTAATATTTGAAGCATTGCTTCAAATATTACGCAAGAAAACCGGTTTCGGACGACTTGCAAACTTAGGCAAACTTTGAATTGATAAATGAATATTTATCAGCGTCAAAGACCTCAGGCGAGAAACATTTTCGAATGTTTTTCTTAATTGACCAGCCTGAGTAGACGCGGTGGTGTGATTTGTTCCTCCTCCGCGTGTAAGTCCGAATACGACTTACGAATTGGGAGTGCACTCGTAAGAGTGCATAAATCACCGTTAGGAGGTTTTACGATGGCTCTTCTTATCGAAGACAAAAAACAGATCGTTGCAGAAGTAACTGAAGTTGCTTCTACTGCGTTCGCTGCCGTTGTTGCTGACTACCAAGGTTTAACAGTTGAGCAATTAACTGCTCTTCGCGTTGAAGCTCGTAAGTTAGGTGTTGCTACACGTGTTGTACGTAATACTTTGGCTAAACGTGCGCTTCAAGATACGCCATTCGCGATCTTGAATGATGACCTTGTTGGTCCAACAATCTTAGCATTCTCAACTTCTGAAGATGACATGGGTGCAGCTGCACGCTTGTTCGAAGAATTTGCGAAAACTAACAAAGCATTTGAATTAAAGGCTGCTGCATTTGAAGGCAAACTTTATCAAGGTGCTGACGTTAGCGTTATTGCAAACCTTCCGAACCAAGAAAAAGCGCTTACTATGCTTGCCTCTGTTCTTCAAGCTCCGATTTCGAAATTGGGTCGCTTACTTACAGCGCTTCAAGAGAAAAACGGATCAGAAGCTGCTTAAGCTTAAATCTACTTTCACACCATTCAATACCCATTTGGAGTTACTCTCATGGCTTTAACTAACGAAGAAATCTTAAACGCAGTTGCTGAAAAAACAGTTCTTGAACTTGTTGAATTAATTTCTGCTTTCGAAGAAAAATTTAACGTATCTGCTGCTGCTGTAGCTGTTGCTGCTGCTCCAGGCGCTGGCGCTGCTGCTGAAGAACAAACTGAATTCAACGTTGAGTTGACTTCTTTCGGTGCTAACAAAGTTGCTGTAATTAAAGCAGTTCGTGAAGCTACTGGTCTTGGTCTTAAAGAAGCTAAAGATCTTGTTGAAGGCGCTCCTGCAGTTCTTAAAGAAGGCGTTTCTAAAGAAGAAGGCGAAGAACTTAAGAAGAAGCTTGAAGAAGCTGGTGCTACAGTTACACTTAAGTAATTCTGTAGGGAGTCGATTTTTTCAAAATCGGCTCCAAAAAATGGCTGATGGCTCTTGGGTCATCAGCCTTTTTGCGTTACAATAATCGGCTCGTTTTTTGTTAGTTTTGCATATAATACGCGTGTTATTTGAGCAAATTTAGCAAAATCAAACGCTTACCAATATTTTTTTGCTTATAAAAATATTGTTAAGCGTTTTAATACCACTAAAAATTGCAGCATTTGTAAACAGTGGTGGCCATATCGGCCTGCGTAATTCCTTCTAAGCCCGTTCTGCAGGCGGGCTTAGTTTACTTTCCGAGGACTCCAGATGGCATACTCATATACCGAAAAGAAACGGATCCGTAAGAATTTTGGTAAATTGCCCCACGTAATGGAAGCACCGTACTTACTTTCGATTCAGGTCGATTCGTACCGTACATTCTTACAAGGCGGTAAAACACCAAAAAATCGCGAAGATATCGGTCTCCAAGCCGCATTTCGTTCAGTTTTTCCTATTGAAAGTTATTCTGGCAATGCTGCTTTAGAATTTGTTGAGTATAGCCTTGGTAAGCCTGAGTTTGACGTACGTGAATGTATTTTACGTGGTTCAACTTATGCGGCACCAATGCGCGTAAAAATTCGTTTGATCATCAAAGATCGTGAAACGAAATCAATTAAAGACGTTCGTGAACAAGAAGTTTACATGGGTGAAATGCCACTCATGACCGATAACGGTACATTCGTTATTAACGGTACTGAGCGTGTAATCGTATCTCAATTACACCGTTCGCCAGGCGTATTCTTTGACCATGACAAGGGTAAAACCCACTCAAGCGGTAAAGTGTTGTATTCAGCACGTATTATTCCTTACCGTGGTTCATGGTTAGACTTTGAATTTGATGCCAAAGATTTAGTTTTCGTACGTATTGACCGTCGTCGTAAGTTGCTTGCAACGGTAATTTTACGTGCCTTGAATTATAGCAATGAACAAATCTTGAATTTGTTCTATGAAAAAGTACCTGTATATCTTGATATGGGTAGTTATCAAATTGACTTGGTTCCAGATCGCTTACGTGGCGAGATGGCGCAATTTGATATCTTGGATAACGATGGCAAAACAATCGTAGAACAAGGTAAACGTATTAATGCACGTCACGTACGTCAAATGGAAGCGGCTAACTTAGCCAAGCTTTCTGTACCTGATGAGTATTTGTATGAGCGTATTACAGCTGAAGACATTACACTGAAAAGTGGTGATGTGATTCCTGCCAATACCGTACTTAGCCATGAAATTATGGTGAAGTTGGCTGAAGGTGGTGTGAAGCAGTTTAACATCCTGTTCACCAATGACATCGATCGTGGTTCTTTCGTTGCAGATACCTTGCGCGCAGATACAACGACAGGCCGTGAAGAAGCGCTTGTCGAAATCTATAAAGTGATGCGTCCAGGTGAGCCACCAACGAAAGAAGCTGCTGAAAACTTATTCAACAACTTGTTCTTCTCTTCTGAGCGTTATGACCTGTCTCCAGTCGGTCGTATGAAGTTCAACCGTCGTTTGGGTCGTCCTTACGAAGTGGGTACTGATCAGAAGTCACGTGAAGTTGAAGGTATTTTATCGCATGACGATATCATCGATGTATTGCGTACATTGGTTGAGATTCGTAACGGTAAAGGTGAAGTCGATGATATCGATCACTTGGGTAACCGTCGTGTACGTTCTGTAGGCGAAATGACAGAAAACCAATTCCGTGTTGGTTTAGTCCGTGTTGAACGTGCTGTTAAAGAACGTTTAAGCCAAGCAGAAACAGATAACTTGTCTCCACAAGATTTGATCAATGCGAAACCAGTTGCTGCTGCAATCAAAGAGTTCTTTGGTTCAAGCCAGTTGTCTCAGTTCATGGACCAAAACAATCCATTGTCTGAGATTACACACAAACGTCGTGTATCTGCGCTTGGTCCTGGTGGTTTGACACGTGAACGCGCGGGCTTCGAAGTACGTGACGTACATCAAACTCACTATGGTCGTGTTTGTCCAATTGAAACACCTGAAGGTCCAAACATTGGTTTGATCAACTCGCTTTCTGTCTATGCTAAAGCGAATGACTTCGGTTTCTTGGAAACACCTTACCGTAAAGTTGTTGATGGCCGTGTGACTGATGAAGTTGAATACTTATCTGCAATTGAAGAAGTAGGTACTGTCATTGCACAGGCCGATTCTGCAGTTGATAAAGATGGTATGTTGACTGAAGAGATGGTTTCTGTACGTCATCAAGGTGACTTCGTTCGTATGTCGCCTGAGCGCGTAACCCATATGGACGTTTCTGCGCAACAGGTCGTATCTGTCGCAGCGTCATTGATTCCATTCCTTGAACACGATGATGCGAACCGTGCATTGATGGGTTCAAACATGCAACGTCAGGCTGTTCCTACCTTACGTGCTGACAAGCCGCTTGTTGGTACAGGTATGGAAGCAAACGTAGCACGCGACTCTGGTGTGTGTGTGATCGCAAACCGTGGTGGTGCGATTGAATATGTTGATGCATCTCGTATCGTTATTCGTGTCAACGAAGATGAAATGATTGCGGGTGAAGCAGGTGTAGATATCTATAACCTGATCAAATATACACGTTCAAACCAGAATACATGTATTAACCAGAATGTCATCGTGAACTTGGGCGACAAAGTTGCTCGTGGTGATATCTTGGCTGACGGTCCATCGACAGATATGGGTGAACTTGCGCTGGGTCAAAACATGCGCGTCGCGTTCATGACCTGGAATGGTTATAACTATGAAGACTCGATCTTACTTTCTGAGCGTGTACTTCAAGAAGACCGTTTAACCTCGATTCACATTCAGGAATTGTCATGTGTAGCACGTGATACCAAGTTAGGCGCAGAAGAAATTACTGCCGATATTCCCAACGTCGGTGAAGCTGCACTGTCTAAACTGGATGAGTCTGGGATTGTTTACATCGGTGCTGAAGTAACTGCGGGTGACATCCTTGTTGGTAAGGTAACGCCTAAAGGTGAAACTCAGTTGACACCTGAAGAAAAATTACTGCGCGCAATCTTTGGTGAAAAAGCGGCTGACGTAAAAGATTCATCTTTACGTGTTCCGTCTGGTACTAAAGGTACGGTTATCGACGTTCAAGTCTTCACACGTGATGGCTTGGAGAAAGATGAACGTGCACAAGCAATTGAAAAAGCTCAGCTTGATGCATACCGTAAAGACTTGAAAGAAGAATACAAAATCTTCGAAGAAGCAGCACGTGAACGTATTGTTCGTTTGTTGAAAGGTCAAGAATCTAACGGTGGCGGTTCAACCAAACGCGGCGATAAACTTTCAGAAGATGTATTGTCTGGCTTAGAGCTTGTTGATTTACTTGAAATCCAGCCAAATGATGAAGCAATTGCTGAACGTTTAACTCAGATTCAAGTGTTCTTGAAAGAGAAGAGCTACGAGATTGACGAGAAGTTTGCTGAGAAGAAGCGTAAACTTTCTACAGGTGATGAATTAACAACGGGCGTATTGAAAGTTGTTAAGGTTTACCTTGCGGTGAAACGTCGTATCCAGCCTGGTGATAAGATGGCGGGTCGTCACGGTAACAAGGGTGTTGTATCAAACATCTTACCGGTTGAAGACATGCCACATGATGCGAATGGCGTACCAGTCGACATCGTATTGAACCCACTGGGTGTACCGTCACGTATGAACGTGGGTCAGATTCTTGAGACTCACTTGGGTATGGCGGCGAAAGGTCTTGGCGATAAAATCGAAAAAATGTTGAAAGAACAACGTACAGTGATTGAACTGCGTGAATTCTTAGACAAGATTTATAACAAGGTTGGCGGTGAGCAGGAAGAGCTTGATAGCTTGACTGATGCAGAAATCTTGGCGCTTTCAGGTAACTTACGTGCTGGTGTTCCATTAGCAACACCTGTATTTGATGGTGCTGAAGAAAGCCAGATCAAAGACCTACTTGAACTTGCTGATATCTCACGTACTGGTCAAACGGTATTGTTTGACGGACGTACAGGTGAACAGTTTGACCGTCCTGTAACTGTAGGTTACATGTACATGCTCAAATTGAACCACTTGGTTGATGACAAGATGCATGCGCGTTCAACGGGTTCTTACTCACTTGTGACTCAACAGCCGCTTGGTGGTAAAGCACAATTCGGTGGTCAGCGTTTCGGTGAGATGGAAGTATGGGCACTTGAAGCATACGGTGCTGCATATACGCTCCAAGAAATGCTTACTGTGAAGTCGGATGACGTCGAAGGCCGTACACGCATCTACAAGAACATTGTAGATGGTAACCATTATATGGATCCGGGTATGCCTGAATCGTTCAACGTATTGACCAAAGAGATCCGTTCTTTAGGTATCAACATTGAACTGAAAAATGGTGACTAAAAAATCTCCCCCAACCCCTCTTTGAGAAAGAGGGGAGAAAGTCCCCCTTTATAAAGGGGGATTTAGGGGGATTAGATATTCCCAAATTTCAGTAAAAACAATATTTGTGACCCAGTCGGGTGAGCTTAGCTCCTCGACACACGGAGAAAAAAATTGAAAGACTTGCTCGATATCATGCGTAAGAAAACGGATTCAGAAGGTCATGCACCCGTTGAATTTGACCGTATCCGTATTGGTCTTGCGTCACCAGAGATGATTAAGTCATGGTCTCACGGTGAAGTTAAAAAGCCTGAAACCATTAACTACCGTACTTTTAAACCTGAACGTGACGGTTTGTTCTGTGCCAAAATCTTTGGTCCAGTAAAAGATTACGAATGCTTGTGTGGTAAATACAAGCGTATGAAATACAAAGGCGTCATTTGTGAAAAATGTGGCGTTGAAGTAACGACTGCGAAAGTTCGTCGTGAACGTATGGGTCACATCGAGCTTGCTTCTCCAGTTGCACACATCTGGTTCTTGAAATCATTACCGAGCCGTATCGGTTTACTTCTTGATATGACATTACGTGATATCGAGCGCGTATTGTATTTCGAATCTTATGTAGTTACTGATCCTGGTATGACTCCGTTTGAAAAGTATCAGCTTTTAACAGACGAAGAATACTACAATGCACTTGAAGAACACGGTGATGAATTCACTGCGAAAATGGGTGCAGAAGCAGTTCAGGATTTATTAAAAGATATCGATCTTGAAGCTGAGATTGCACGTTTACGTGAAGAAATTCCACAAACAACCTCTGAGACGAAACTTAAAAAAGCGTCTAAGCGTTTGAAGTTGATGGAAGCTTTCAAAGATTCGAACAACAAGCCTGAATGGATGGTGATGAATGTACTGCCAGTACTTCCACCAGACTTACGTCCGCTAGTACCACTTGAAGGTGGTCGTTTCGCGACTTCAGACTTGAACGATTTATATCGTCGTGTGATCAACCGTAACAACCGTTTGAAGCGTCTTCTTGACCTTGCTGCGCCAGACATCATCGTACGTAACGAAAAACGTATGTTGCAAGAGTCTGTGGATGCATTGCTTGATAACGGTCGTCGTGGTCGTGCGATTACAGGTTCGAACAAACGTCCATTGAAATCTTTGGCAGATATGATCAAAGGTAAACAAGGTCGTTTCCGTCAAAACTTGCTCGGTAAACGTGTTGACTATTCAGGTCGTTCGGTAATTACCGTTGGTCCTACTTTACGTCTTCACCAATGTGGTCTTCCGAAGAAAATGGCACTTGAATTGTTCAAGCCATTCATTTTCGCGAAACTACAAGCCTCTGGCCAAGCAACAACCATTAAAGCTGCGAAGAAAATGGTTGAGCGCGAGACCCCGGAAGTTTGGGACGTTCTTGCTTCTGTGATTCGTCAACATCCAGTCATGTTGAACCGTGCGCCAACACTTCACCGTTTAGGTCTTCAAGCATTTGAACCTATTCTGATCGAAGGTAAGGCAATCCGTCTTCACCCACTCGTCTGTGCTGCGTTTAACGCCGACTTCGATGGTGACCAAATGGCGGTACACGTTCCATTGACATTGGAAGCACAGCTTGAAGCACGTGCGTTGATGATGTCGACCAACAACATCTTGTCACCTGCAAACGGTGAGCCGATCATTGTTCCTTCTCAGGACGTGGTCTTGGGTCTTTACTACATCACCCGTGATGCGGTAAATGCCAAAGGTGAAGGCATGGTGTTTGCGGACACTCACGAAGTTAACCGTGCGTTAGCGACAGGTAAAGTTGCAATCCATGCACGCGTAAAAGTACGTGTACACCAGACTGTGATTGATGAAAACGGTAACCGTGAAAAGCAAACCATCATTGTTGATACAACACCTGGTCGTTGCTTGTTATGGGAAGTTGTTCCACAAGGTTTAAGCTTCGAATCGATCAACCTTGAGATGACCAAGAAAAACATCTCGAAGTTAATCAACTCTTGCTACCGTAAACTTGGTTTGAAAGATACCGTTATCTTCGCTGACCAATTGATGTATTTGGGCTTCCGTCAAGCGACGCGTTCAGGTGTATCTGTTGGTATGGAAGACATGTTGATTCCACCAACTAAGCATACGATTATCGATAAAGCTGAAACAGAAGTTCGTGAAATCGAACAACAGTTTGAGCAAGGTTTCGTAACTGCGGGTGAGCGTTATAACAAAGTTGTCGATATTTGGGCGCGTACCAACGACCAAGTTGCAAAAGCGATGATGGATAACTTGTCTTATACCCTTGTGAAAAATAAACAAGGTGAAGACGAGAAGCAGAAATCATTCAACTCGATTTACATGATGTCTGACTCGGGTGCCCGTGGTAGTGCGGCGCAGATCCGTCAGCTTGCTGGTATGCGTGGTTTGATGGCGAAGCCGGATGGCTCGATCATTGAGACCCCAATTAAAGCAAACTTCCGTGAAGGTTTGACGGTACTTCAGTACTTCATCTCGACACACGGTGCGCGTAAAGGTTTGGCCGATACCGCATTGAAAACTGCGAACTCTGGTTACTTGACACGTCGTCTTGTAGACGTAGCACAAGATTTAGTCATTACTGAGTCTGACTGTGGTACAGCTGGCGGCTTGGTCATGACTCCATTCATTCAAGGTGGTGACGTAATCGAACCATTACGCGATCGCGTATTGGGTCGTGTAACTGCTGAAGATGTACGTCGTGCATCTGATGATGAAGTCGTTCTTCCACGTGGTACCTTAATTGACGAGAAAATCGCTGCTCAGCTTGAAGAAGCGGGTGTCGATGAAGTTAAAGTACGTTCAGTGATTGCATGTGAATCTACATTCGGTGTGTGTGCGCGTTGTTACGGTCGTGACCTTGCACGTGGTCATTTGGTGAACCCAGGTGAATCTGTCGGTGTAATGGCTGCACAATCAATTGGTGAACCAGGTACCCAGTTAACAATGCGTACCTTCCACGTCGGTGGTGCTGCGAGCCGAACGTCTGCTGCAAACAGTGTTCAAGTGCGTAACAAAGGTACTGTACGTTTCCACAACGTGAAAACTGTACAACATGCCAAAGGTCACTTGGTTTCTGTTTCACGTTCAGGTGAAATCGGTATTGCAGATGACTTAGGTCGTGAGCGTGAGCGTTATAAACTTCCTTACGGTGCAAGCATCTTGTTGAAAGATGGTGAAGCTGTAGAAGCTGGCGGTATCGTAGCGACTTGGGATCCGCATACACATCCATTGGTAACAGAAGTTGCTGGTAAAGCGCGTTTCAGCCAGATCGCTGATGGCGTAACTGCAACATCGAAAACTGATGATGCAACAGGTATGACTACTGTTGAAATCTTGCCTGTAACAGCACGTCCTGCTTCTGGTAAAGATTTACGTCCTGCAATCGTGTTGGATACAACCGATGGCGGCGAACAGTTCTACTTCTTGCCACAAAACACAATTGTGACTGTCCGTGATGGCGAAACGATTGGTGTGGGTGACGTCATTGGTCGTGTACCACAAGAAACTTCACGTACTCGTGATATTACCGGTGGTCTTCCGCGTGTAGCTGACTTGTTCGAAGCACGTAAGCCGAAAGAACATGCGATCCTTGCAGAAGTATCAGGTGTTGTAAGCTTCGGTAAAGAGACCAAAGGTAAGAACCGTTTAGTCATCACTCCAGATGACGGTTCAGAAATCTACGAAGAATTGATTCCAAAATGGCGTCAAATCAACGTGTTCGAAGGTGAGCATGTCAACCGTGGTGAAACCATTTCTGATGGTCCACAAAACCCACATGACATCTTACGCTTGAAAGGCGAAGTGGCATTGACCAACTACATCGTGAACGAAGTTCAAGACGTTTACCGTCTCCAAGGTGTAAAAATCAATGATAAGCACATTGAAGTTGTTGTACGTCAAATGTTGCGTAAAGTTGATATCACTGATGGCGGCGATACAAGCTTCATCAAGGGCGAGCAAGTGGATTACATCCGCGTTGTTCAAGAGAACCAAGCAGTCTTGGCTCAGAACAAGTTCCCTGCGAAGTTTGAACGTCAATTGATGGGTATTACCAAAGCGTCGCTTTCTACTGACTCGTTCATCTCTGCTGCATCGTTCCAGGAAACCACACGTGTGTTAACTGAAGCGGCTGTAACAGGTAAAGAAGATGACTTACGTGGCTTGAAAGAAAACGTTGTTGTGGGTCGTTTGATCCCGGCAGGTACAGGTCTTGCGTATCATTTAGAGCGTCGTCGTCAAGAAGCAGAAGCTGCTGAATTTGAACTTCACAATGACTTTAGTGAAGTTGATCAAGCATTCAGTCAAGCGTTGAACTCAGACCAGTTCTAAGTTCTAGTGAATTGAAAAAGGCACCTTCGGGTGCCTTTTTTATGGGAATGAGAATACAACCTTTTAGGAGATTGTATTGGTTATTTTTAAAGAGGAACTTGTTTACAAAACATCAATCGATTGGGACATTGTGATAACACAATGTGATCAAATTCCTCATAAAAGAGGATTATGCTTTTGTATAGAACGCATAGAAGTGAGTATGGTCATGAAAAAAACAATAGGTTTGGTTTCTACTTTGGCATTATCGGCAGTGATGTTCACAGGCTGTCAAAACATGAGTGCATCTGACCAACGTATTGGTGCAGCAGCGCTTGGTGGTGCTGTGGGTGGCGGTGTAGGTAATCATGTTGGTGGTGGTCTCGGTGCGGGTGTAGGCGCAGCTGCGGGTGCGGGTGTCGGTGCAAACACGAAAGGTGGAAGCAGTAATTCGACCACAAGCAGTGCAATCGGGGCTGGTATTGGTTCTGTCGTCGGTAAAGCCATTTTTGGTGGAGATTCTGGCGCTGCGATCGGTGGTGCCATTGGTGGCGGAGCTGGTGCAGCCATTCAAGAGAAGAAAAGATAATTTCTGCCAATCAGATTCAAAAATGCCTGCAATTAATTGCAGGCATTTTTTATTTGGTTTGGATTAGGGGCTGGCTTTCGGTTTTTTTCGGCGGATATACAGTACTTTTTCGACTTCCGCGATTCGGGTACCTGCCTCATCTACAATATTTAACGTGTAATGGCGTAGAACGGGTTCGTAATTTTCTGCCAGTTGCTTAATTTCGGCAATTTCTTGAGCGTTGAGCTGGATATCTGCATAAACCGTATTACGGCCTGGAGCAATAAAATTAATAGTAGCGCTCTTGTCCCAAACAATATACTTATGCCCTAAATGATGGATCAGAATTAACATATAAAAAGGATCAACCATCGAGTAAAGACTGCCACCAAAATGTGTTCCTACGATATTTCGATTGCGTCGGGTGAGCGGCATCTTAACGCGAATGTGATAATCATCGAGATCAATATTTTCAATGTGGATTCCTGCCCCACGATAAGGGGAGTAATGATTGAGTAGAAATTTGGAAATCGCAGGAATGGTTCGAATTTTTTTGAAAAAGTCTTTCATGGTCAATTTTTTTTCTTGCAACTCTATTCATACTCCATAAGTATCATTTTTATTGCATCGCTGGCAATGGCTGTTGATGAGCAAGCCGATAGAAAACAAAATGGGAAACAATTATGCAAGCACAAGTAAAAACAGTGACGACCTCAGATCAGCAAACGCTTTGTGTGAAAACATGGGGTGATGAGAAAAAAACAGCTTTGGTTTTAGTCCATGGCTATCCAGACAATCAGGAAGTTTGGGAACCCATAATTGAGAAATTGCTAAATGATTATTATGTGGTGACTTACGATGTCCGAGGGGCAGGGCTTTCCTCAATTCCAAAACGGATTAAGGATTATCGTTTACCACGCCTGTCTTTGGATTTACAAGAAGTGGTGGATCAAGTCCTACCCAACCGAAATTTCCATATGGCTGCGCATGACTGGGGGTCTCTACAGTCGTGGGAATCGGCAACTGAGCCAAAATTAAAAGGCCGTTTGTTGTCTTATACGACGATTTCAGGCCCCTGTTTGGATCATGCGTCTTTATATCTACGTGAGAAATTTAAATCAGCACCGAGCAATGTATTGAAAATGCTGACTAAATCTTGGTATATCGGAGCTTTCCATCTGCCTTTGGTTGCACCAACAGTATGGACCTTCTTCAGTCCAGAGAAATGGGGCAAGATTTTAAGCGGATTGGAAAAGAAGAAAGATTTGCCATTGAATGCCAATATTGTTGCAGATGGGAAATATGGCATTAATCTGTACCGTGCCAACTTTATTCCTTCTTTAACTCAGCCTCGTCAACGTTATGCACAATGTCCTGTACAAGCGATTGTATTACAGCGTGATGCCTTTGTTAGTCCAGAGTACATTACCGAATCGATGCCAAAATGGGTGGAACAATTTGAATATGTTGAGCTTGATGCCAATCACTGGGCAGTACTGAGCCAACCAGAAAAAATTGCTGAACTGATCCATCAATTCGTGCAACGCCAAGCAGCTTAAGGCTTTCGTAGAATAATTAAGCTAAAAATCACTTGAGATGCGTTACAATTCGGCGATATTTTCAGCTTCATGATTATGAATCTGCTAGAATGTCGCCTTTTCTTTGCTCCTAAAATTGTTCATGAATGCTGTCGTAATTGCGATTGCCGTGATGTTTATTTTGTCACTGGCACGCGTTTCTGTTGTTCTCACATTAGTGATTTCAGCCATTATTGGCGGCTTGGTCGCAGGTCTAAGTCTTTCCCAAACCGTAGAAGCATTTAATGCGGGCTTAGGTGATGGCGCTGAAGTTGCCTTGGCTTATGCCGTGTTAGGCGCATTTGCCTTGGCACTGTCCAAGTCTGGTTTACCTGATTTACTGGCGCATAAACTGATTGGTTTATTGGGGATGGAAGCAGGTAAAAATCAGCAAAGAAAGGTGAAATATCTATTATTAACGATTTTGCTGATCGCTGCGATTTTCTCTCAGAACTTGATTCCTGTGCATATTGCCTTTATTCCAGTCTTGGTTCCCCCTTTACTGAAAGTGATGAACCATTTAAAGCTGGATCGACGTGCGGCAGCCTGTGTCATGACTCTGGGTTTAGTCGGAACTTATATTTTCCTACCTGTGGGGTTTGGTGCAATTTTCCTTGAACAGATTCTGATGGGCAATATCAATAAAATAGGGGCTGCCTATGGTCTGCATGTTGAGCGAGGCATGATGCCAATCGGCATGGCAATTCCTGTTTTAGGTATGGTGCTTGGGACGCTGGTCGCTGTGTTTGTGAGTTATCGTAAGCCTCGTATTTATGTAGATCGTACCATTAACACAGTCAAAAGCATTGATCTGGACAAACCACTCAGAGCAACAGAACAACAAGAATATGACCTAAAAGCGGATGCAGAAGAGCTTAAACAAGAAGCTGAAAATGTCCCGTATATTTCCAAAAAAACCATGTTTATGGCTGTGCTTGCAATTGGCTTAACCTTGGTCGCACAGTTGTACTCAGGTTCAATGATTCTGGGTGGCCTAGTCGGTTTTGCGGTGTTGTCAGCATCCGGTATTTTTAAATGGCAAGATGCGGATGATGTGTTTGTACAAGGGATGCGTATGATGGCTCTGGTCGGCTTCATCATGATTTCTGCAGCAGGTTTTGCTTCAGTGATGACGCATACAGGCGATGTTACCCATCTGGTCAATGGGGTGGTGCATATCATTGGTGATAACCATGCTTTGGCGGCATTTCTCATGCTGTTTATTGGCTTATTTGTCACCATTGGCATTGGTTCATCGTTCTCAAGTGTACCTGTGCTGGCCGTGATTTATGTACCTTTGTGCGTACAGTTTGGTTTTTCACCGTTGGCGACCATTGCTTTAATTGGAACGGCTGCGGCTTTAGGTGATGCAGGCTCACCTGCATCAGATTCGACTTTGGGGCCAACGGCTGGTTTAGGTGTAGATGGTCAACATGATCACATTTGGGATACTGTTGTGCCGACTTTTATACACTTTAATATCCCATTGCTTATTTTTGGTTGGATTGCTGCGATGGTTTTATAATAAAAATGGCTCATTAAGAGCCATTTTTTTGATGAATTTAATTAAATTTTAAAATCTAAAAGATCAGTAAATGACATTTTTGTCTCTTTTTAATCTATTTTTATAATGTGGATTTAATATTAAGTTTTATGTGAATATATTTTTAAATCCTACTAAATTTATTTTTAATTGTGATGTTATTTTATTTCAATCTGATGAAAATACTAGGTTTTATAGTGGTTTAAGTAGACTTAAATAGTCGGTATTAATAATTATTACATATTTTAACAATTATATTTTATTAATATTCAATGCATTACAAAATAGATTTAAATGGTTGGAATTAATAACTATTGCATAATGTAAAAACACGTGTTTATTATGTTGAACAAGAACATAAATTGTTAAAGAGGTTGTTTTAATGTTAAAGAAAGCATTGGTTGTTGCATTATTGGGGTTATCTTCAACTGCATTTGCAGGGGGCTTTCAAGTTAAAGTGGGTGCAAGTTTAATTGATCCGACAGGGGATACAACAATTGCACCTGGCGCAACGGTAAAAGGCGATCATGAGTTTGCATTTACACCATCGATCGAATATTTCTTTGCTGATACACCATTTTCTGCTGAATTATTATTAGCAAATCCAATTCATCATGATGTGCTCTTAAATGGTGAGAAAGTTGCAAGTGTTAGCCAATTACCACCTACCATTACGGCCAAGTATAATTTTAAAAACTCAACACGTTTCACCCCTTATATCGGTATTGGTGGTACGGCTTTCATTCCGTGGAATGAAAAGGGTGTAGCAAAAGACGTAAAAGAAACATTTGGTTTTGCAGGTCAGCTTGGTTTTAATTTCCAGCCAGCCGATGCGAAAAACTGGGGCGTGTATGTGGATGTGCGTTATGCAGATTTAAGCCCGGAAGTTAAACTGGTGGATGGAACTAAATTTGACCTGGACCTTAACCCAGTTGTGTATACCTTAGGTTATAGCTACAAGTTCTAAGCTGAAGTAGCGTTTTTAAAAGCCTCACCTAGTGAGGCTTTTTGATTTTTGCAATTCCCATATAAAACAGATACAGGCGCTACACAGAGAGTTTTGTATGCTGAAAAATGATCACAAATAGAAATGAGCCATTTATAATGAAAAGATTAGTAACACCGATATTGCTGTGCTTGCCGCTGCTACTTGTGTCCCATGCGCAGGCAGCAAGTTATTCCTGTAAGGCAGCAAAATTAAAAGCTGAACAACAGATCTGTAATGATCGTGGTTTAAATGATGCTGATGTTAAATTGGCAACTACCTATCAAATTGTATTGCGTGCCCTCCCAATGGGTGGGCGTGATGCAGAAAAAGATCAGCAGTTGCAATGGTTGAAACAACGTAATTCCTGTGGTGCCAATGCACCGTGCCTTCGTCGTGCTTATGCACAGAGACAACAGCAGCTTGATCAGCTTTTACAAACACGGGTCTTGAGCCAAGGACCTTTCTAATTGTGCTTTTTGTGCGATTTTTACCTGAAAAATAACAATCAAGGATTGAAAAATCCAAGATATACACCATTCATAAATCATTCCAAAGATATAAGCCCGTATAAGGAGTGATTTATGAGTGAACAAGTGGCTCAAAATTATAGTTTCCAAGCTGAAGTTGCTCAGTTATTACATTTAGTGACGCATTCACTGTATTCCAACCCTGAAATTTTCTTACGTGAATTGATTTCCAATGCTTCAGATGCCTGCGATAAGCTGCGTTTCGAGGGGATTAATCATCCTGAATATTATGAAAATGATCCGGACTTACGCGTCCGTGTAATGCTAGATAAAGAGCATAAAACCTTAACCATTTCTGATAGTGGGATTGGTCTAAGCCAGCAAGAAGCGATTGATAACTTGGGTACCATTGCCAAATCAGGGACCAAAGACTTCATGTCTAAGCTGACAGGTGACCAAAAATCAGATGCGCAGTTAATCGGTCAGTTTGGGGTCGGTTTCTATTCAGGTTTTATTGTTGCCGATAAAATTACAGTTGAATCACGTCGTGCAGGTTTGGATGTAGCCGATGGTGTACGCTGGATCAGTGGTGGCACTGGCGAATTCGAAGTTCAGCAAATTGATAAAGCTACGCGTGGTACCGATATCATCCTGCATTTACGTGATGATGCACTGGATTATTTAGAATCTTGGAAAGTTAAACAAATCATCAATAAGTATTCAGACCACATCAGCTTGCCTATCGAAATGCAAAAAGAAGTCTGGCAAGAGGAAGAGGTTGCTGAAGGTGAAGAGCCTAAAGGCGGCCAAATGGTCAAGACCGATGACTGGGAAGCCATTAACTCTGCCAGTGCACTCTGGACACGCAGCAAGAGCGAAATCACCGATGAACAATACATCGAGTTCTATAAAAATTTGAGTCATGATTTTGCAGAACCGTTGGCTTGGGCACATAACCGCGTTGAGGGCAGCACCGAATATACGCAATTATTGTATATTCCAAGTCAGGCCAAACAGGATTTGTTTACCCGTGAAGCGAAGGCGGGCATTAAGCTGTACGTGAAACGTGTATTTATTTTGGATGAAGCGGATAATCTGATTCCAAACTATTTACGTTTTGTTCAAGGTGTAGTGGATAGTGCTGATTTACCACTGAATGTGAGCCGAGAATTGTTGCAGGAAAGCCGTGATGTGAAAACCATTCGTGAAGGCAATGCACGCCGTGTATTGACTTTAATTGATGGTTTGGCTAAATCGGAAGATGAGAAAGACCAAGCGAAATTCAAAACCTTCTATAGCGAATTTGGTTCAGTCTTGAAAGAAGGTTTGGGTGAAGACACAGGTAACCGTGAGCGTATCCTCAAATTATTGCGTTATGCGACTTCGAATAATGATGAGATCAGTACTTCTTTTGCGGACTATAAAGCACGTATGAAAGAAGGGCAGAAAGCCATCTATTATGTAACTGCAGATAGTTTAAGCGCTGCGAAAAACTCGCCACAACTGGAAGTGTTCAAGAAAAAAGGCATTGAAGTCTTACTCATGGCAGACCGTGTGGATGAGTGGGCTATGAACTTTGTGTTTGAGTTCGATGGTACGCCATTACAGAACGTGTCTAAAGGCGCAGTTGATCTGGGCGATCTGCAAGATGCTGAAGAGAAAAAGGCTTTAGAACAGGCCGCAGAACAGTTCAAACCTGTAGTTGATCGTTTAAGTAGCTCATTGAAAGACAAAACCAAAGAGGTACGGGTGACTACGCGTCTGGTAGATTCACCAGCATGTCTCGTCACCAGTGAAGGTGAGCTTTCTCCACAGCTGATTCGCATGCTCAAACAGGCAGGCCAAGCAGTGCCAGAAATTAAACCGACATTAGAAATTAATCCTGAACATCCGTTGGTGAAAAAACTGGAAAACTCAGCACAGTTTGATGATCTGGCTAATGTGATCTTTGATCAGGCAGTGATTGCTGAAGGGGGATTACCCGAGGATCCTGCAGCATATGTAAAACGGATTAATAGTTTGTTATTGAAATAAGCGGTTTGCTCAAGGACCTCTGCTTCGGCAGAGGTTTTTTTATGGGTATGGATAACTAGGAAGTTATCCACAGAGTTGTTGATATTATCCTCAAAAGTTCGCTTCAAAGCGCATTTGATAGCTGAAATGATTGTCCTGTTTATCCGCAGGCACATTGAAATAATTCAGATCATTTTGCATATAGAGCCAATTACGCCAAATCGGTCTTTTCCAGGAAAAATAAGGTCCCCATTGGTTAACCCGAAGTTCTTTCTTTTCATAATCACCTTCACTCACAATGCCATAGCTGAGATTGTCTTTGGATAAAAAGTGTAAGTTCTGAAAGGTACGGTTGCGCCAGATATAGTCCTCATCCTGTGTTTTAGACAGGTTGAATTGCGTTGAGAGTAGACTTTGTTGTTGCAATTTCTGAGTTAGATTGAAATTGGTTTCTGCATAATTCTTACTGGTGGAACCATAACGAAAGATTTGTGCTGTATCCAGATTGAGCCCTGAATGCAGAACCCATTGCTTCTTGGCAAGGAATTGCACATAAATATCGGTATCGGAATTCGAACCCAAATCAAGGTCATTGTTAAAGGGCAACCAACTTGAGATGGTACTCCAGCTGGCACTGAGTGGATTGGGGCGAATGATATTGTGATGTACCTTATGTTTAGTCGTTTTACCAAGCTTTTTCACGACTTGCGGCTGTTGCGCACGCTGTGCCAAGGAATCATCGCCAAAGACTACCATCAATTCATGACTCAGTTGGGTATTATAGTCTTGATCAGAGCTTGTTTCAGTTTGCGTCTCACAAATCAATGGATGGGTGCGAACAAGCTGCTTGGAAGTGTGCCAAGCTTGTTGATGTAACAACGAAACGGGCAAGCGCGTGATATGCCTGCTCCATGGGAATAACATTGGAAATAGGGGTGTCATTAAATAACCGAGACAGAGATTGCCTACAATCAAAACAAACACTACTAAAGCGTATCGTTGATACATGTTATGGTGAAGAAAAATAAAAGAAAATAAGCATAGCAGTTTAAGCTTAACCATTTATTGACACAGTCAATATTTTTGAAAAGACCCAATCGCAGATACGATTGGGTCTTGGTTAAACTTGTTGATCAAGTACTAAAATAAGGTTTCAAGCCGCACAAAGGTACTGACAAAATGGCTACGATCCTCACGATGATCATTAAAATAATTAAGGTCACCCTGTACATAGAACCATTCACGCCACAATGGTTGCCGCCAAGACACAAACGGCCCCCAGCTATTCAGGCGTAACTCGTTTTTATTGTAGTAGCCGCCAGTATAGAGTCCATAATTAAAATTATTATGGGCAAAGAATTGGTGTTGACGAAAAAGACGGTTATCCCACAACAGATCATCATCCTGTTTATCTGCATAGGTTAAGCTGAACTGATTAGATAAAAAAGGCTGATTTGGACGTGCGTGAATCAACTCTAAATTAGTTCTTAAATAGTTTTCACTACGACTGCCATAACGATAAATCTGTTCGGCATTAAAGCGAAAATCATTACGTAAATCCCAGTGTTTTTCTGCTCTTAAACGTAAATAAATATCGCTGCCTGAACGGATACCAATATCAGCATCGGTCTCAAAGGGAAGCTTTTTCGAGAAATTCGACCAACGTAAAGCCAATGAGCCATTGCTGTCCCGAGTTTGTTTAGAGTCAAATTTTTTACCTGGATCTTGATTCGGCTGATTATTGGTATTGGCAACATTGTTTTTAAACTCATCGTCTAGAGAATCATCACCAAACACGACACTGAATCTTTTTTCTAAAGTCGGTAACTTAATTTTACCGCGAATACGGGGTTTAATTTCATAGTTATCGTATTGGTTCCAATAATTGTCTAGCATGACGCGAATGGTGGCGGAGGCTGGATTTTCGGGATCTACATCGCCGAACCAATCATCAATCTTGATTGAGGTATGGTCTGCCCATTCACGGATATGACGTTGTTTTTTGTCAAACCAAGTCTTGTCTTCAGTTTCAGCCGTTGGAGGAACTGTAGGCTGGTCTGACTGCTCTGGAAATATGGTTGGCGTAGCGTCTACCCAGCGCGGGATATAGTCCAATGCATTTTCTGAGTTTTTTGCATTACTTGGTTGCAAGTTTTGAGATTCAGAATGGGTTTCTGCATTTGCAACACTTAAAGATCCGATCGATAGTGTCAGCAAAGCAAAAAAGATACGCGATGGTACTATTTGCTGTAAATTATTCATAATTAAGGCTTATCTATTGTTCTTATATTAACTTTTGATGATTAGGTTAATAAAATCAAGTATTAGACACAAAAAACAGCAATTTAGTCCTACAAAATGCGAGACATCATAAGCATTTAGTCCAATAGATAAGATTGAACATCACTCGGCTTATCGAAGGCATCTGCTCATCCTTGAGCCAGACTTTAATCTTGAATATTAAAGCGCTGAAGTGACTATGCCTAATTTAAGGTGATTTTGCGACCGTACTATTTTCCAAGGCCTGATATAGATCATGGACAGAAATCGGTTGCGGCAAATGGCTGATGACTTGCCGAATCAGTTGCCAGGTATAACCATCGGCACGATCTAACAATAAATAGGGATAAGCTTGATCTTCGTTAGAGAGCTTGACCCGTTCTAAGCCATGAATCACGCGAATTTTTTGACGTTCTCTGAGTAAAATCACAGGCGTGAAAAAGGTTGCAGCGGTTTCTTCAAAAGGAATAAATTTTTGTGTATTGATAAACGAGGCAGGAATATAGGGATACACGCGTTGATCACGTTGCCAAACTAAAGTGCCATTCATGATGCATTCATTAAATAAGCTTTCATGCTGGTGATAGTGTCGTTTAAAGTTAGTCCAACCGGTCTGGTGAATTGAACTGGTTCTGGTGTGACGTTGATCGGTATAAGCCTGTAAAACAGTGGTTGCATATTCAACACTGTGCGTGCCCACCAAAACAACATAATGGGAAAATTGCCCCTGTGCATAGAGTTGCTCAGCAATAAAAATTTGTGCTGAGCCCCAGAGTGGCTGTGCTTCATTTTCGGCTTTGAGATAGAGCCAGTCGATTTTAATATTTTGATCAATCTCGTTATGCAGATCGACCCGATACAGTGACGGGAAAGTGCGCGCATCTACGCGTTCCAATCGGCATAGTAAACCATCCAGACTAAAATCATTTAAAGCCAATGGTTGGGCTTTATTCAAGTTGGCTGAAGGAAGGGTGCCTTGCCTAAATCCAGGTTTTACACGGGGTGTCGGCTGCGTCGATGGTGTCACTGCTGCGGGCTGAATTTTTTCTTGAATAATCGCATCCAGCTGTGACTGAAAGTTTTTGCTTTGCTGTTTAATCAGGGAGAGGCTGTCTTGATTTAAGTTTTCAATCTCTTCAGCTGGAGTGGCCTCTAAAACAGGAATCAGGTTTTGCAATTCATGGTCAGTTTTCACATATTCACTGGCATGTTTTTGTAGCCATTGCAGCGCATCTTGTGACTTGCTCAACCAAGGACTTTTCAGGAAGGACAAGGCAGGGCGAATGACCCAGACTTGCCAGTGCTGTCCTTGACGTAATGCCGCCCAGCCCATATCCGCTGAAGCAAACAAGGCATTTTCTACACGACCCATAAAATTATAGGTACCACGATAGGTCATGGCATAGCCATATTCAGCTAAGTCGTCAGCCGAAAACTCTTCATTGAGAATAAACTCTTTGAATGGGCTGAGTTGATCCTGGAAGGTTGGATCGTCGCAAGATGCGCAGATATCTTTGATACGTTGTTTTGATTTGGCAATTTCAAAAAGTGATGTTTTATCATCATTCAGCCCGTCGACGAGGGTCTTGAGCTCATCAACCAAGAGTGCTTTCTCTAATACGTCCATCGATTGTTTCCTTAGAGATAGGCTTGAGCCTGTTTTAAATCATAAATACGGAAAAGTGACAGTAATCTGAATCGTTTGTAATCAATTATAGTGGGCAAAGTGTGCTGTTTTACGGGTGTGACAACTGCTCTAATCTATGACTCTCGGTGTTTGATAATCAGAGTAGATCCAGGATTTAAAGCTTGTATTTTCATCACAAAAGATTGTCACTTTATGACGATTATAGAAGAAAAAGAGACAAAATCTATAGCGGTCAAGTTAGTCAAAATTTTCCTTTGCATATGCTAAATCGAGATATTCATCATGGTTTGTCTTTGAAAATAAAAACATTTTAAAAGAATGAATCGGATTAGTAGATCATAAGGTCGAAATTTATCTATAAATTTTTGGGTGAGTTGTGATCACTTTCACATATCTATTGGTGAAAAGTTCAGCAAATAAAAAACGAGCTTTGGAAAAATGTTGATAACAAGCGATAAACGGTGTTTTTTGAGATAAACGACTGAAATAAAAAGAAATATTAAACTACATATATAAAAAACCGCTTCGAGCTACACAACGAAGCGGTTTTTGAGATCAGTTGAAATTAAGATTTAATTTCGCATTGATCATCGTTGCATTGGGCTGCATCTGTTTGTTCAATCTCTTCTGGAGAAGCGGATTGTGCCTGCTGTAATGCTTGCAAGAAAATCTCGCGGGGTTGTGCACCAGAGAGTGCTAGTTTTTGATCAAAGACAAAGAAAGGAACCCCAGTGACTTTTAGCTGTTCATGGGCGATTTGTTCATCATGGCGTACAAAATCTGCCAGTTCATCCGAATCCAGTACATACTCAACTTCAGCATTGTCTAAGCCAATACGTGAGGCAATTTCTTCAACCACTTCACGTTCACCAATCGCGAGTCCTTCAGTCATATACGCATGGAAGAAGGCTTCTTCTGCTTCATTGCCTAAGCCTTTGCTTTGGGCAAGATGAATAATACGGTGTGCATTAAAACTATTACCTGAATTGGCTTTCTGCCACTGGAAATCGATGCCTTCTGCGGCTGCCATGGCTGCAACATTACGCTCCATTTCTTCCATCTCGGCATAACTACGACCGTATTTCTGCGCTAAACGTTCAGTGTTTGAGGTTTCATGTTTTGCTGGCGCATTGGGATCTAACTCAAAACTATGCCAGTGAATATCCAGCTCAATACCAGCTTCTTCAGCAACATGTTCAAGACGTTTTTTACCGATATAACAAAATGGACAGACCACATCTGACCAAATATCTACACGCATAGCAGCTCTCTTCAATTTTACTTAATCAGATAATAGGGGCGAAGCTCATGAATTTAAAGCGATGAATATGTAATGCTCCGTTACGAGAAATGAAATAAAAAGGGCTATAACTGCATGTGTTTTATGGATTAAACTGGCTAAACAACATAAAAAAATATAATGAAACTTGGAGGCTGTATGCGCCGTTTTTTAATTTTTCTTACAATTGTCGTGCTTGGTATCGGTTCATTCTTCTTTTATCAACATATCCTAAAACAACGTGCCATCAATAATCAGCAGATGTTTGAGGTGGTAATGTCCGAGAAAATGCGCGAACTTTATGATCAGGCGCAAGACTGGTCAACGCCTGTACAACTGGATATCCATGATCAGCGTTTATCTGGCGATTATAAATTGATGTCTGAGTTTCTGCTGAACTATTGGATGCAGAATGTAGAAGCGCGTAATCGTTATTTACGTGAACTGAAAGCCGCCCATTGGGATACTTTTTTAGATGTTGAACGCTTAGACCAAGACCGCAAACAGGGCTATAAAGACACTGAGCAAATGTTTGTGGCGGTGCGTAAAGCATCTGCTGAATATGAACAAGCACGACAACAGATTCAGATGCATTCAATGCAGCAAGCAAAAAGTTTGGCGATTCACAATGAAATGAGAGCCTCACTGCAAGCCAAACTGGAGCATAACCTGAAGGCAGACAAAGCTCATGATATCTTCCCGATTGAACAGCAGATTATGGAAAAAGCACAGGCCATGTTTGATATGTTGAAGCAATATCCGTGGCAGAGAAAAGATAAAACCATTTTGTTCCGAGAGACCGCTCAAGTGAAAAAATTCAATGGGCTCTATCAAGATGTGTTAAAGCTGAATGCCAAGATGGAGAAAATTAAACAAAATAATGCTGAGGTATTAGACGAAGAATTGTAATACCAATTGACCAAGTCCACAGAGTGTACTCAGAACACAGGTAGAAGATTCAAATATGAATTTATGGCAATTGTTTCTTAAAGTTAGACCTTTTGTATTGCCTTATAAGTGGCTGGTTGCAGTCACATTAGTGCTGACCTTGATTGGCGCCTTAACGGCACAGGTCAATGCGCTGACCTTGCAATATGCGGTAGATCAGATCAATGCTGTGGTTGAGTCTGGACAGGGTTTGACTGCTGGATTGCATATTTTGATCACCATCAGCGTGATTTTATTGAGTAAAGAAGTGCTGAATATTTTTATTCAGTTCGGACAAAAGTTTTTTGGCGAGAAATTACGCATTTTGATTTCACAAGATGTGGCACAGTCGATCATTGTGAAGTTTCTACAATATCGTCTGGCCTTCTTTACCCAAGATGACAATCAGGCAGGGAAATTACAAACCCGGATTGATCGCGGCATAGGTTCGATTACCCGACTGGTACAAATCTTCTTTATTGATATTTTTCCTTTGTTTAGTAGTGCCATTATTGCCCTGTGTCTGATGTTCTATGCCAACTTCTGGATAGGATTGGTGGCTTTGAGTATTGTGCCGATTTATTTCTGGATTACCTTTAAACAGGCACAGAAACTCAGTGGTACACGCCGTAATTTACGTGATGGCCGGGAGCGTAAAAGTCAGGGGACTTTAAGTATCATTCAGTCGATTACGGTGATTAAGTCATTTAACCGAGAGCAAATTGAAGCTGAAAAGCAACTGACCTTACAAAAACAGCTGACTGATGATCAGATGCGGACTCGTCAGCTGAGTTTTCTGTTTGATGGACTCAAAACCTTTATTGAACAGATTGGCGTGGTGTTTATTATCATTCTAACGGCCTATTTTGGTCTGGTCGGTGATATGAGCATTGGCATGATCATGTTTCATATCTTGCTCTTTAATAATGTTTCCGCCCCGATTCGCTCTCTGCATCGAATCTATGATGAAGTCAATGATGCAATGATTTATGCGGAAAGCTTTTTCAAGATTCTTGAAGCGGATGATGAAATAGAAACCTCTGGGCAACTAAAACCTCAGCCACTGACAGGCAAGTTTGAATTAAAGCAGCTTAATTTTTTCTATCCCAATGGTTTTCATGCATTGAAAGATATTAACCTGACCATTCAGCCGAATAAGATCACAGCATTGGTGGGTTTATCTGGCGCAGGTAAATCGACGTTGATTAGCCTACTGGATAAATTCTATTTACCGCAGTCCGGAGAAATTCTACTAAATGGAACGTCATTAACAGAGATTGATACTCAATATTTGCGTGATCATATTGGCCTCGTCCTACAAAAAAATCATATTTTTCAGGGTACGATTGAGGAAAATATCCGTTATGGCAAGATGAATGCCACACAGGATGAGATTATCCTTGCTGCGAAAAAAGCTTCGATTCACGAGCAGATTCTTAAACTACCGCAGGCCTATCAATCTGATGCCTTATTGCTCTCAGGTGGGCAACAACAGCGTATTGCGATTGCCCGCATGTTCCTGAAAAATCCGCCGATTATTTTTCTGGATGAACCTACGGCCAGTCTGGATGCGATTGCCACTGAACAGATCAAGCATAGTCTGGATGAAATTAAGCAGGGGCGGACGGTGATTATTATTTCACATAGCCTGTCACAGATTATTGATGCCGATTATACCTATGTGATGCAGGATGGCAGGATCGTGGAACATGGCGAGCATCATCAGCTGTATCAGCAACAAGGCGTCTATAAGGGTATCTTTGACGCGATGGCCAAGAGCTTAAATATCGAAAAGATTTCTAAAACCTTTGAAGGCGATGATGAAGAGGAAACCCATAGTTAGCAATGCTTCATCTTATTTGGCCTAACGTTGAACTGAAGACCGAGCAAAAATCTTGTCAGCAGCTTGGAAACTGGAAATAAAACAATATGAATCCCTATGAATTTCAGAGGCTTTTGATTTTCTCTAAGTACCCGTGTTTTCACGATTTAAAAAATTTTATAGACAAGATTGCTTGAGATAGGACATAAAGTTGAGTGATATTTACCGTTTATCCGACCTCTACTGAATCAAATTTAAGTTTGCTGTAGCCTATTCTATAGATGCTTTTATTTAACTCATGATGTTCTTATGGATGAGGGATGTTTGGAGCAAGAGATGAATTTTCTAAAACGATCTGTGCTGACAACTGCACTGGTTTTTATGGGCTTGCCGGCAGTTCATGCCAATGATGAGGTGACCTCATTGCCGACCATTCGGGTCATGGCTGAATCTGAATTACGTGAAGAAGTGGGATTTGTTCCCTTTCAAGAAGACAAGCAGGTTCGTCAGGCACTGCAGCATTATGTTTATAAGCTCAATAATGATATGCAGAATGCAGGCGTGAGTGAAAGTCCACTGATTGTCAACTATCAGCCAGTGGCAGCACAGCCAGATCTGACCCAATATTCTCCGATTTTGCAGCAATATATTTTAGCGGTTGCTTCGGGTTTACAGTCATCTGACCCAACTAATGGCGTTTTTAAAATGCTGGAACCTTTGAATATCAATCGAAATAATATTGATGGGATTCGTAATGGTACGATTAAGTTGAATACCGATGATATTTTGCGCTTGCAACAGCAAATTCAAGATGGGCTAAGAGGCTTTAAACAGCCATATTAAATCATCCGATTGAATAAATAAAAATCCCCGCATTTAGCGGGGATTTTTCTATCTCAGTGTTGATTAAACACGTTCGATAATAGTCGCGATACCTTGACCAAGGCCGATACACATGGTCGCAAGACCAATTTGTGTATCTTGTTGTTCCATCACGTTCAACAAGGTTGTTGTGATACGTGCACCTGAACAGCCCAATGGGTGACCCAATGCAATCGCACCACCATTCAAGTTGATGATGTCTTGCTTGTCATAAACGCCTAAGCCTTTCATGACTGATAAGCCTTGAGCAGCAAATGCTTCGTTTAATTCGATAGTCTGGATATCCGCCATCGTTAAACCAGCACGTTTCAGCGCTTTTTGAGTTGCTGGTACTGGACCATAACCCATGATCGCCGCATCACAACCTGCAATGGCCATTGAACGAATCACGGCACGTGGTTTTAAACCCAATGCTTGAGCACGTTCAGCAGACATAAGCAACATTGCAGATGCGCCGTCAGAAAGCGCAGAAGACGTTGCTGCTGTGACTGAACCACCTTTAGGATCAAACACTGGTTTCAATGCTTTGAATGCTTCAAGGTTAGCATCAGGACGAATCACTTCGTCGATGTCGCAAAGGATTTTGAAGCCATTGGCATCGTGGCCTTCAACACCGACGATTTCGTTTTTGAAACGACCTTCTTGAGTTGCAGCCCACGCACGACGGTGAGATTCAACACCGAATGCATCCTGCTCTTCACGAGAAATGCCATTCATACGACCTAACATTTCAGCGGTTAAGCCCATCATGTTCGATGCTTTAGCATAGTGCTTAGATGCTTCTGGGTTCAGGTCGATGCCATGCATCATACCTACGTGGCCCATGTGCTCTACACCACCGATGATGAACACATCACCTTGATTGGTCGCAATCTGTGCAGCAGCCGTGTGGATGGCTTGCATAGAAGAACCACATAAACGGTTTACCGTTTGGCCACCAGCAGTTTTAGGAATATCAGCCAATAAACCAATGTTACGAGCAATGTTCATACCTTGCTCTAAAGTTTGGTTGACACAGCCCCAGATTACGTCTTCAACTTCATTGGTATCAAACGGGTTACGAGCAACAAGTGCACGTACTAATTCAGCAGATAAACTGTCGGCACGTACATTGCGGAACATACCGTTACGTGATTTGCCCATGGCAGAACGAACGCCATCAACAATCACAACGTCACGTGGATTTAAAGTAGCCATTCACGTCGCTCCTTAACCGTAGAATTTTGTGTTGTTAGCAGCCATGTCACGCAACATTTGTGGCGCTTCATAAGCCTTACCTAAGTGTGCATATTTGTCGCAAAGCGCAACGTATTCAGCAACACCTGTTTGGTCGATGTAACGGCATGGACCACCGCGGAATGGAGGGAAACCAACACCCATAATCATCGCCATATCTGCTTCTGCAGCAGTTGCTACGATCTTGTCTTCCAAGCAACGAACGGTTTCGTTACAGAAAGCCAGCATCATACGGTCAATGATTTCCTGGCTATCAAACTCACGTTTTTCACCAGTCACGAAAGGTGCAATGATTTCGTATGCTGTTGGATCAACAGTTTTCGTTTTCTTACCTTTCTTGTCTAACACGTATTTGTAGAAACCAACGTCATTCTTTTGACCCAGACGTTTGGCTTCATACATTGCTTCGATCGAACCTTTGTAGTCTGGCTTCATACGGTCAGGGAAACCTTCTGCCATCACTTCTGCGCCATGAACACCTGTATCGATACCCACAACGTCGATCAAGTATGCAGGGCCCATTGGCCAGCCGAATTTCGCCATCACATTGTCTACTTGTTGGAAATCCGCACCATCTTTCACAAGAAGGTCGAATGCACCAAAGTAAGGGAACAATACACGGTTCACCAAGAAGCCTGGGCAGTCGTTAACAACGATTGGTGTTTTACCCATTTTTTGAGCGAGCACTACAGTTGTTGCGATTGCTTCTTCTGACGTCTTTTCACCACGAATCACTTCAACCAGTGGCATCATGTGTACTGGGTTAAAGAAGTGCATACCTACAAAGTTTTCAGGACGTTGTAATGCTTTCGCTAAACGGGTAATTGAAATCGTAGAGGTATTAGATGCAATGATCGTATTTTCACGAACATGCTTTTCAGTGTCAGCAAGTACGATTTCTTTTACTTTTGGATTTTCAGTCACGGCTTCGATCACGATATCCACTTCTTTAAACTCGTCATAGCTTAAAGTTGGACGAATGCGAGCCAGTGTTTCACCCATTTGCGCAGGTTTCATTTTCTTGCGCTCAACTTGCTTGGTCAGCAAGTTATTTGCTTCTTGCATACCGAGTGCAAGTTGCGGGTTACCAATGTCTTTCATGATGATTGGTGTGCCTTTGCTTGCCGCTTGGTAAGCAATACCACCACCCATGATACCCGCACCTAATACAGCCGCTTGGTTGACTGGGTGAGCACCTTTCTCATATTTTTTCGCAGTTTTCTTCACCACTTGGTCATTGATGAATAAACCAATCAATGCGCCTGCTTGTGGGGTAATCGCTGCTTTGGCAAAACCTTGAGCTTCAGCTTTTAATGCGTCATCACGAGTTGAGTTCGCACCTGCTTGTAATGAATCAAGCAATAGTTTTGGGGCAGGGTATTGCGCAGGATTTGCTTTTGCAAGTACCGCACCTTTTGCCGTATTGAACGCCATCATTTGTTCAAGCGGGTTCAATTTGATTGCATCTAATTTTTCTTGACGCTTGGCTTTCCAGTTCAAACGGCCAGCAAGTGCTTGTTTAACCAGATCAACAGCAGCTTCTAGTAATTTGTCAGCAGCAACAACCGCATCTACAGCACCGTCTTTTAGCGCAGCAGCTGGTTTTTTCGGGTTCGCCATTGCCATCCATTCAACGGCATTGTCGATACCGATTAAACGGCTTAAACGGACACTACCACCAAAACCAGGATAGATCCCCAATTTGATTTCTGGTAAACCGACTTGTGCTTGTTCTGACATCACGCGGTAGTCACAAACCAAGCACATTTCAAAACCGCCACCGAGCGCTGTACCATTGATTGCAGCAACTTTAGGTAGATCTAAGTCTTCAAAACTGTTGAAGATTTCATGTACAGGCATAAGCCAATCAACGATCGCTTGCTCACCCGCAGCGAAGTTATCGCCAAACTCAGTGATATCAGCACCAACGATAAAAGTTGATTTGCCAGAGGTAACAACTAAGCCTTTAATCTCTTTATTGGCTTTTACTGCAGCAATTGCTGCTTGGAAGTCTTCGATGGTTGCGCGGTTAAATTTATTGACCGACTCACCTTGTAAGTCAAAGCGGAATTCTGCAATTCCGTCCGCAAGCATTTGGACGGTAATGGCATTGCCAGCGTGGATCATGCCTGATCTCCCTTGTTGTGGAGGATTCTGAGTTGATGTCATAAAGCGTATGTACAGTGATGCACACAAAAAATGCTTCGCTAATCTTACGATAACTATATCCAAAAAGGACATAACAAGTTGTATCAAGCCGTGACGCTAGGGTCATCAATTTATTGTAAGCTGGGATTTGAATTGCTAAATCATGAATAAAAATAAATTTTTTGTGCGAAATAGAGTGTTTACTCCTTGATTGTGATCAGGAATTTGCAAGGTGCTTTGTCCGATTTAGGTAACCTAAATTGGTATTTAAGTCGACAAGTTTGTTAGAATAGCAGGCTTATTTTTGTGTGCGATTTTGACATTTGGTTATCAAATTGGCATTTGGTTTTCAGCTAAGAAGATAGAGTAATCTATGATTAAGTGGATCATATTAGCGATTTTTATCATATCTGCGTTGTATATTCAGCGCCGTGGTAAAGTAAAGCATTCGTTTTATCGTCAGTTTTTTGACCATTCGACGATTCTCGCACCGATTAATTTTTTAATGTACATGTTTTCCAAAGTGCCGAATCAACCGTATATCGACACCCAGCATTTTCAGGACTTAAAAGTTCTGGATGAAAACTGGGAAATGATTCGTGATGAAGCCAAAGCGCTGTATGATAAAGGGGGGATTAAGGCCTCAAGTACTTATGATGACTTGGGCTTTAACTCTTTCTTTAAAACAGGCTGGAAACGTTTCTATTTGAAGTGGTATGACTCTGCGCATCCATCTGCAGCTGAGCTTTGCCCAAAAACGACTGCTTTATTGAAGACTTTACCAACGATCAAAGCTGCGATGTTTACGGAACTGGCACCAGACAGCCGTTTGGTGCGTCACCGTGACCCTTACGCAGGTTCATTGCGTTATCACTTAGGTTTAATCACTCCGAATGATGATCGCTGTTTTATTGATGTGGATGGCGAGCGTTATTCTTGGCGTGATGGTGAGAGTGTGGTGTTTGATGAAACCTATATTCACTATGCGGAAAATACCACTGACCAAAACCGTATCATCTTCTTTGCCGATGTTGAACGTCCATTAAAAACCCGTTTTATGGAAAAGTTTAATCACTGGTTTGGTAAAAAAGTCATGACTGCGGCAAGTTCACCCAATGAAGCAGGCGACCAGACAGGTGGTTTAAATAAAGCTTTTGGTTATGTCTATCAGATTCGGATCAAGGCAAAAGCATTAAAAGCATCGAACCGCTCACTATACTACTTCTTGAAGTGGTTCATTATGCTAGGTCTCTTCTTCCTTATTTTTATTCGTCCTTATGTCTTTTAAGTCTGGATAAAATCAACGCCCGTAAGGGCGTTTTTTATGAAATATGGCATAGAATAGTTTTAATTCATCACAATTTATTTTGAAAAAATCTATGCAAACATTTCGTTCTAAAATTGATTGGTGGTTGTGGGGAATCGTGATTGCAACAACAGGTTTGTTATTGCAATTGTTATGGACGATGTATCTGAAAGGTACGCTACAGGAATATCCTGAGCATACGGTTGTACATTTTCTGACGATTGCCTGCCTGTGGTGGCCGATATTGAATACCCGTTATATCGTGACCGAACAACATTTAATTATCCGTTCAATGTTGTTTAAATGGCAGATCAATAAGTCAGACATCCTCAAAATCTCTGCGAGTCATAATTTAATTTCATCTCCTGCTTTATCTTTAGATCGTTTACGTATCGATTATCAAAAAAATGGAGTTACAAGCCATATTTTGGTTTCACCTAAAGATAAACAAGCTTTTTGTCAGGCATTACAAGTAATTTAGACGTGCATCCCTAATTCTATTTTTTGAAACTTGGATAAAAACTATATTTTAAATTTATGCTTGTTTATTACGCTTTGTTTTTTTTTGCTATTATATCAATTGGATAAATGATGATGAATATAAATTTTTGAGAAAAAGAATGAAAAAAGATTGTTGATAGGCCTGTCTATTCTTGGATTAACTGCGTGTGGTGGTGGGAAGAGCGCCGATGGGGAAGTCAAGCGATTAAGGATGAGGAAAAAGACTTAAGTACGCTGTATAGTTTTGATATAGATCCATACTACCCAATCTATTTACAACCTAAAATATATACAGTGAATAACCGCCAAGAGTTTTTGCTTAAATATGGAGAAATTCAGATACCTGAAGAGCCTGCGAAGTTGGAAGCGTTTCGGGGCTATCTGACTGAGGATAGAATTTCTTCTATTTTTCCACCATCAAATGCTGACCAAACGTATTTCATTGGAGAAGGTGTACGTTGGGATGGGCGTTTTTTAGAATATAAGCCAAGTAACTATTTACTTGAAAAACAAATAACGTTGAAGTACGAGTTTATAAATAAAGATATTAGTGGGCAGGGCATTGGAAATTATTTTATTAATCAATTTAGAAAGTCATTTGGAGTAGAGTCTGGTACAACTAAAATTATCTGGGCATTATTAGGGATTGAGGGGTCTTCGATGGGCGTGTTTCCTAAAGGCTCGGAATGTTGGCAAAAGAAATCTGCTCAAAGTACTCAAAAATATATTGAATTTTATCCTGAAAATAAGATTCCGCATGTTAATGTTTCTAGTGATACCCAAATAAAGTCAATTGGATATTGGGGAAATGTAAAATGGACTCAGTATGTCGTAGAGGCGACTCCATCTGAAGCAAATGTAAAAGTAGAGTACGACGATAAAACGATGTGGGGCTTCTATCATGAGAAAAATGAAGATTTTCTTTATGCCCAGAATGAAGTTATTTGTGAGTTCCTCAATCAAACTGCATATCAAGCAGTTCAGAAGTCGATGGATAAAATGCTTTTTGAGCCAGATGATACTCAGAAATGATGTGGTGAAGAAATTAGACTTGAAATTCATTTACTCAGGCTACATCATTTATTTATTATTCAAAGTTAAAAGTAGTCTGTGAACCCAAACGCTCGAGAACACATTGAAAAAATACTGGCACATATGACTCAGTTACCTGGCGTTTATAAAATGCTGGGGAAGGATGGGGAGTTATTGTATGTCGGTAAAGCCAAAAATCTGAAAAACCGTGTCTCGAGCTATTTTGTAAAAACCATCGAGCATCCAAAAACACAGGCCTTGGTCGCCCGTATTTATGATATTGAAAGCTTGGTGGTGCGTTCTGAAACCGAAGCCTTATTACTCGAACAAAATCTGATTAAGCTGCATCGCCCGCCTTATAACATCATGTTGCGAGACGATAAATCTTACGTTTATATCTTTGTCTCATCAGATAAACCCTATCCGCGTATTGCCAGTGGACGGGGTAAAGGCAAGCATCAAATCGGCAAGTTCTTTGGACCGTACCCAAGTGCTTATAGTGCGCGGGATACCTTACTGGTGTTACAGAAACTGTTTAATGTGCGTCAATGCGAAAACAGCTATTTTTCACAACGCAAACGTCCGTGTCTACAATATCAGATTAAACGTTGTACCGCACCTTGTGTCGGTTTGATTAGCCCAAAAGACTATAAGGAAGATGTCGATAACTCCATCCGCTTTTTGCAAGGCGATACCAAAGAGCTGAATCAAGAATTGATTGGGAAAATGGAGCAGGCAGCAGAAGCGCTGGAATTCGAAAAAGCTGTGTTCTATCGTGACCGTCTCGCCTTGTTACGTGAAGTACAGGCACAGCAAGCGGTGTTTAAAATCAAAGGTGAGGCCGATATTCTGGCGATTGCTTATCAAGCAGGGGTGACCTGTGTGCAAATTATGTATGTGCGTAATGGCCGAATGCTGGGAGGGAAAAGCTATTTCCCAGATATGTTGGGCGATGATTTGGGGCAAATGCTCAGTGATTTCATGGCCAATTTTTATTTCCAAGTGGCAGATGAGGTACCGACAGAACTCATTGTCAATGTTGCGGTGCCAGATCAGCAGCAGTTGGAAGAAGGCTTACAGCAGACCTTTAATAAAAAAGTACAGATTAAACATAAAGTACGAGAGACCCGTGCCGAATGGTTAGAGCTGGCACAAATGAATGTGCAACATGCGATTAAAGGTAAACTCAGTAATCATCTAGAACTGAATGAACGCTTCCATCAACTTGAACAGGTGGTGGGGCGTCCGATCGACCGAATTGAATGTTTTGATATCAGCCATACCATGGGTGAAGCCCCGATCGCCTCCTGTGTTGTGTTTGATCAGGGCGGCGCAAGAAAACGTGATTATCGCCAATTTGCGATTCAGGACATTACGGGTGGTGATGACTACGCCGCCATGCGCCAAGCCTTAATTCGTCGCTATAAAAAGAATATGTTGCCAGATTTATTATTGATTGATGGTGGTAAAGGACAATTACACATGGCAATGGAGGTGATGCAGGAACTTGGTCTGGATGCGTTTATGATTGGGGTATCTAAAGGTGAAGGGCGTAAACCCGGATTAGAGACGCTGCATTTTACCGATGGTACCAAGATTCAGTTGCCAGAGGACCATAAAGCTTTGCATTTGATTCAACAGGTCCGTGATGAAGCGCATCGTTTTGCCATTACCAAGCATCGTGCCAAGCGTGACAAGCGCCGTAGTAGTTCGGTTCTGGAAGCTATTCCAGGCCTTGGGCCGAAACGTCGTCGCGATTTATTAACGCATTTTGGTGGTATACAAGGGGTGTTAAAGGCATCGGAAAATGAACTGACCTTGGTTCCGGGACTGGGTGAGGTGCTGGCCAGAACCATTTATAAAATTTTGCATGAATAATTTGACCAATTGACATAATCTTCCCATATTGCTGCGTAAACGATCATTCACAAATGCGTCAAAACGTTCAAAGATAGGGTATTTCGATGACGAAGGAAAAATGATGGCCTTGCTTCCGCTCTATCAACAGGTTGAACAACATGAATGGATTGATATTCCATCAGGTTGGTTACAGGGGCGTACCGTATTTGGCGGTTTGATTGCTGGACTAATGATCCAAAAGGCGATGAGTACGGTACAAGATGCAGCAAAGCAATTGTTAAGCTGTAATGTCACCTTTGTCGGTCCTGTACAGCAAGGAAAAGCCAGACTGAGTGCCGAAGTATTGAGAGAAGGAAAGTCCGTCACGACTCTGGAAGTCCGACTTTGGCAGGATGATGCGGTACAAAGCATTTTGGTGGCCAGTTTTGGTCTACAACGTGAATCGCGTATTCATGTCCAGAATTTACCGCAAGTGCCTGATTATCCAACGGCTGAACAACTGGATAAAACTTTTTATATCGAAGGCTTAATGCCTGAGTGTTTACAACAGTTTGAGTTGTGTTGGGCAGAAGGCAGTTATCCAATGGCAGGCAGTAAAGTTCCTGACTTTGGGGGCTGGGGACGGTTTGCAGCAAGTTTGCATCCCAATCGTGAGATGCAATTGGCCGATCTGTTTGCTTTAATGGATGTCTGGCCGCCTGGGGTATTACCGATGTTCAAGACGCCCGCACCTGCCAGTTCCTTAACTTGGCAAATTACCTACTTGCAACCAGTTAACGGTCAAATTCAAGACTGGCTAAAATATAAAGTCATTACTGAATATGCAGAACATGGGTATTCCACTGAATATGCCTATATTTGGGATGTTGAAAACCGTTTAATTGCGGTGCTTAGACAGACAGTTGCCGTTTTTGCCTAGTCGACACTGCGGTGCATTTCGTATAAAGTTGCTTACACATGGATAATCTCAGCACATCCTTTGTGCAACATGCATATTTAGTGCAAACAACATGGCGGTGTTTATGAGTACAGGGCAAATCCTGAACATTCCCAATATTTTAACTTTGGCACGTATCGCCCTTATTCCTGTGTTTTTGGCCATCGCTTATTGGCCACCTGCAATTGGAATTGCCGAGCATCATGGGGGAATGATGCGCCATATGGTACTGACTGCAATTTTTGTGCTTGCAGCGGTGACCGATTGGTTTGATGGCTATTTGGCAAGAACATTGAATCAAACCTCAGCCTTTGGGCGCTTTTTGGATCCAGTTGCAGACAAATTGATGGTTGCAGCTGCACTGATTGTGTTGGTGCAATGGCAACCGACGATTTCAATGGCCTTTGCTGCAATTGTGATTATTTCCCGTGAGATTACGGTTTCTGCTCTACGTGAATGGATGGCAGAATTAGGCGCACGTACCAGTGTGGCGGTGTCGACCGTTGGTAAATATAAAACCGCTTTTCAAATGATTGCGATTAGTGTGTTCTTATTGAACTGGAAACCATTGGAAATTTGGGCCTATGCCTTACTGTACGCCGCTGTCATTCTAACGCTATGGTCGATGTTTATTTATATGAAAGCCGCTTGGCCGTATTTGAAACAGCCTTAGAGGGCAAGTCCACCAGTTGACGTAAATTTAAATAAAAATTAGAGAAAACAGCACTCACGATGTCTGATTGGACTAAGCTGAGTGCTGAAAATGATAAGTTGGGAACACACATCAATGTCATCAGTATTATATTTATCAGACCAAGTCTTACATCATTTGCATGGCCAAAAAGCACAAACGATAGATTGTCATGCGGTGAGTCAGTACAAGAAAAATTTACAAGAAATCAAGCAGCGCAAGCAATGGAAAACCTCAGGCACGGGGGCACAATTCATGGGTGTTGCGAATTATAACGAGCAAGATGAGTTGGGGCATGTTTATCCTGTCGATGCAGTTTTAATGGATGATCAGCATGTAATTTATGCCGCGCAATTGCAGGATGGTTGTGCGATTTACATCAAATCACTCTTAGAACCACAACAACCTGAGGCGTTGGTATTAAGAAATAACGAGTTCATTATTCATCACATGGATTATGATGCACAGCATAAACGGCTGATTTTATCAGCCAGTCAAGGTTATGCTTTTGAGCAACATCTATGTGTATTAGGCTTGGATTCCAATCGGATTCAATATATTACAGAAGGTGATTGTCAGGATCAGCATCCATGTTTTGATCCACAAAACCCGGACATTATTTATTATGATAGCTGTGGCTTTGCGTATGACCAACAAGGAGGAATGAGCATTGGTCCGAAAGAAATTTGTCGTTTAAATCTGAAAACAGGTGATTTGGAAACGATTATTGCTGACCCGCGTTACGATTACTATAAACCGCAGATTGATGCGGCTGGGCAGTTGTATTTTTTGAAAAGACCTTATAAGAATCAAAACTATAGTGGCAACTCCTTGAAAGATATCGTATTGGCGCCATTTAAAATTATTCGGGCCGTGTTTGGTTGGTTGGATTTCTTTACCCAGCGCTATACTGGTGAATCCTTGAAGTCAACCTCTGGCAGTAACCCCGCGAAGTCGAAACAAAAGTCAGAAGAAGAACTGTTTGTGGAAGGAAATTTGATTAAGGCGCAAAAGGCATTACAGCAAAATCAGAGTGCAGGAGAAAAATTTGTAGGCGTTATTCCACGCAGTTGGGAGTTGATCCAATGTTCAAGCACAGGCGAGCAAAAAGTACTCAAGCGCGGTGTGTTGGGCTATCGCTTGAATACTCAGGGTTTAATTCTCTATTCGAATGGAAAGCATCTGGTATCTATCGCGGCTGATCAGACTGAGCAGATGTTGGTAGAAGCCAAACTGATTCAAAAAATCATGTGTTAATACATTTTTAACCTTAAAAGCCTTCTCTCTAGAGGGCTTTTTTATTGACTGATGAACGGTTAGACAAGAAAAAAGCCCATACAACGATGAGCTTAGTTCTCTGAGGAAAGTCATGCTCTTTTGGGAGAGTATGCTGAAGAACATAATCATCATATGAGAATTTATTGATATTTACAACGGTATAAAATGTAAATGTTTTTTAAAATTCTCAAATCGGGTTGGCTTGGCTCTCTGAGAGTGTTGCAAATTTATGTTCAATTTGAGTCGCATTATTTTGCAAAATTTCAATTAGCTTTTGAATGTTAATAAAGTCAAAGCGATTCTTGGATGCCACTAAGGTGAGCGCGATCGGCGCTTCTTTGTTTGAAAAACGGATCGGAACTGACAAGCTGCAAAGTTGAGGGTCAATCTCACCTTGTGATAAGTAGAACCCTTGTTTTTTGATTTTGCGCATCTGTTGAGTAAACTCATCCTGCGTCTGTGCAAATCCGACTTGTGCTAATTCTTTCGAAAACTGCTGATAGTAGGCTTGAATGCGTTGTTTGGTTAAGTGTGCAATCACGATTTTAGGTGAAGCACCGACATAGACGGGGCGTGGGCAACCTCGGCCAAATGAAAGTAATTCTGCATCTTTAAAGGTTTCATGATGTAGATCAATACAATAATCATGATTTAAATAAGTCAATAAACAGCACAATTCCGTACGTTCCACGATATCACGCATAAAGGGAATACTAATTTGAATCAACGGGTCAGTGCTGTGAGAAATATAATCTAAAACAGCAATTTTGGAGCCGAGCGTATAGTCACCCGAGGTGCCGCTGATACGTTTTAAAATGTCCGTCGAGACTAGTTCTTTGAGATAACGATAGGCGGTAGGTTTGGATAGCGCAAGCTCATCACAAATGATATCGACATTGATAATCGGACGTGAAACTGAAAATAAATCCAGTACAGTAAGAATTTTACCAAAACTCGAAATGGCCATGATGGGATGCCTACTCCTTACAAAATAACGTGAAAACCGAACTTTTATTGCTTTATAACAGAAAAGCGAAAGATCGTGTATGTACTTTTAAACCTGATCATCCGAGATCAATAAATTAACGCTGATGTTGAGAAAAACATCAAATTTTGTCGCGATTATTTTAGATTAAAATTAAAAATTATCAAATGGTGATAATTTATGTTGACTAATTTACTCTATTTTGAAAAAATAAGCTACGCAATGTCTTATGTGGATAATTATTTTTAGGCAGAAATTCCTGAAAATAGCCAACATTGCGTATCACTCCCTATATCCAGTTTTACTCATATTGATTGCCCTGGTCTGAATGATTTCAAATCAGTCAGGATAGCTTGTCACTTTTTTAGTGATGCCATGAGTGATCAAACTGACGCTGAACAGAGACATATTCATGCTATTTAAACAGTTGTTGGCTTTTAGACCGAGTCGACTTGACCTGATCTTTGCGTGCAAAACATTCGTCGCAGGCATGCTGGCACTGTTTATTTCGTTTGAACTGGATTTGATTAATCCGATGTGGTCGATTGGTACAGTGTTGATTATTGCCAGTCCCTATTCGGGTATGGTGTCTTCAAAGTGTGTCTATCGCTTGGTGGGAACGGTAGCAGGAGCAATCATTGCTTTGCTGCTGACGCCTCATTTTATTAATACACCGTGGTTATTTACCCTTATTTTGTCATTGTGGGTGGGTTTTGCCCTATATGTCTCATTGCTAGACCGCACGGCAAGAAGCTATGTCTTTATGTTGGCGGGTTATTCCACTGCAATGATCGTTTACAATGCCATTACCTATATCGATACCTATAATATTTTTGATATTGCTTTGGCACGCGTGCTAGAAATTTCTGTCGGAGTGATTGCCACTGCCGTGGTGTCAGCGACTTTTTTTCCTGTACATGTTGGAGCCATGATTAAACAGCGGGTCAATAAAACCCTGAATGATCTGGAAAGTACCTTTGAAAAATTAATTACCGTTCAAGACAGCCCGGAAAACTATACCCAAATCTTGTCGGTAATTACCCGTGATACCGCAGATATTCATGCTTTGGCCGTGCATTTGGCTTATGAAAAAGGTGAGCTAAAAGGCATGACCAAGACTTTGCAGGAAATGTTGCATCAGGTGTCTTTGGTGGTCGCCAATCTTGTGGCTCTGTCACAACGGGTCAAACAGCTGGAACAGATGCAACTGAGTAATCTGGCACCGCATTTAGACCGCATACGTCAGGATACATTGGCTTTTTTAAAGCAAGAGCGCATTGTGAAAGCCAGTGATTTGCAAAGTTTACCCATGAAATTTGAACAGGATTTTGCCGAACTGATTGCGCAAGCTACGGCTGAACAGCAAATTGTACTGGGTGCCTTGAAGATGGATGTTCGCCATTTTATTGCCAATATGTTGGCGGTGAAATTGATCTGGCAGCAGATTCAGCAGGGCAACAAAGAGATTCCTTCTGAAATTACCGCCATTACCACCAAATATCCAAGTTTGCATCGTGATCATGGCATTGCGATTCGTGGGGGGATTAGCGCGGTATTGATTACCTTTATTGTGACTGCCGCCTGGATTCTGTCAGGTTGGAAAGCCGGTTTTATGATGGCACAGATGGGGGCGATTACCGCTTGTATCTTAACGGCTTTGGATAATCCAGTGCCAGTGTTACGTATCTTTATCTGGGGCAGTATCGTCTCGGCAGTTTTGGTATTTGTCTATGCCTTTGGAATCTTTCCGCATGTGACACATTTCTGGCAATTGGCATTGGTGCTATTTCCGGTATTTCTGGTTGCCGTGACCATGATGGCTAATCAAATGCTGATGCCTGTGGGGATGGTACTCGGAATTAATACCATGATGGGTTTAAATCTGCATAACAAATACACGATGGATGCAGTGTCTTATCTGGACAGTTCCTTTGCCATGGTGTTAGGCGTTTTGGTGTCTCTGATTGTGATTGATTTGGTACGTGCTGTTTCACCAGATACCAGTGCGACACGCATTTTAGCTTTGCATTACCAAGCCATGCGTCAAGCCTTGCATTTGTCTTATGGTAGTGATTTTAAAATTCACTTACGCAGTATGTTAGACCGTGTCGGGGTATTGAATAGCAAAATGGTGCAGAACCCTGAAGTGAAAACAGCGATTCAAAATGCATTGGTTGAAAGCAGTTCGATTGTTGATTTAGTTCGTTTGCAGGAAATTAGTCAAAAATTACCGCAATTGCAGCAACTACAATATGAATTGAAGCAGTTACAGCAACAGCTTGCAGACTATTTTCAGGCACAAGAAAAGCAACTGTCGATTCATCATTTTCCAACGCAGATTGTGCAGCAAATTGAAAGCTTACAGGGGATTGCCCAGCAGATTGAAGACCTGCAATTGCGGCAACGACTGCTCATTTCACTGAATAATATTTGCCAAAGTATTGGTCATATCTCGATACAAGAGATGGATTCGGACAGATCTGGTTTAGGGGTAGTTCATGGGTGAAATGAATCTTTACGGGATTTATATCCCAATCCTTCTGGTACAAGCCATTATTGCCTATGTACTGTTTAAGTTGCTCAGCCCCTTGATTGATCGTTTGGTCATCAAAGGCTGGATCGCGTTGCCCAGCATTTTTAACTTGTGCTTTTACTTGGGGCTGATGCTGTTGGTGCATTGTCTCTTTGTTTGGCTATGGGCCTGAGACAAGATGCTGATTTTAAAATTTAATGATGTCAAGAAATGTAGTAGAGGTCATCAACATGAATGCATTTGATGTGCGCAAAGTTATACGTCCTATGGTGTTGCTCGTTGCAGTTGTGATTGCTGTTTACGCCATCGTGCATTTATGGAATTACTACAATGCCGCACCGTGGACACGGGATGGACGTGTACGGGGAGATGTGATTCAGGTCGCTTCCGATGTGAATGGTTTGGTCACTGAAGTGTTGGTGCAAGACAACCAAACCGTGAAGAAAGGGCAAGTGCTGTTCAAGATTGATGTCGCACGTCAGGCCTTGGATGTTGAGCAAGCGAAATCCGACCTTGCCAAAGCCAAAGCTGGTTTGGCGCAAGCGCATGCAAATCTGGCAGGTTCAAAGGCGAGTTTGGTGAAAACTGAAGCCAATATGAAACTGGCAGAGAAAAATGCAGCACGTTATGCCAGCTTGATGGATGGTGCAATTTCGAAACAGGAACAAGATCAAGTTTTTGCAACCCGCGATCAAGCCGTAGCCGAGCGTGAGCAATTAACTGCGAGCATCGAACAAGCCAATGCCGCGATTCAACAGCAGCAAGCTTTGATTGAAGTGGCCAATAGCAATTTACATTTGGCGCAACTGAATTTGAATCGCTCTGAAGTGGTCGCACCTGCAGATGGGACTTTATCGAATTTCGATTTGCGGGTTGGCAATTATGTGAAGGTGGGGCAAGCCGTTGCGGCTTTATTAGACCGCCATCAGCTCTATGTTGTGGGGTATTTTGAAGAGACCAAATTAAACCGTATTCATGTTGGTGATGCTGCGACTGTCCAGTTGATGGGAGATAAGCAACGCATTCGAGGCCATGTACAAGGCATCGCAACCGGGATTGAAGATCGTGAACGTTCGGGTAGTTCGAATTTATTGGCCAATGTAAATCCAACCTTTAGTTGGGTGCGTTTGGCACAACGTGTACCTGTGAAAATTGTCTTGGATGAACAACCACAAAATCCGCTGGCATTTGTTTCAGGGCGTACGGCAACGGTTCGAATTATCGAGAAATAACTCAGAGCTTGGCTTAAAGATTTTATTTGGGATTAAGAGTGTTGTTTTATGTTTTATACAATGGTCTCGCGGTATTAATAGCACGAGACCATTAAATATTTGGGAAATTCAGCCTTAAGGTGTAATCCCTACGGGATCGCGATACCAACTCTGAATCAATAATGCCGCTGCAAAGCTATCTGCAGATAAGCGTTTTGCCTGTCCTTTGCTTTGATAAGACTCCAGCTCTTCTCTGGCTTCACGTGTCGTCAAACGTTCATCCACCATCCAGGTTTCAATATTGGTTTGATGACGTAAACGACGCGCGAATTTACGTGCCCGAGCAGAGAGCTCAGATTCACTGTCATCCATATTCAGCGGTAAACCCACGATAAATAGATTCGGTTGCCATTCTTTGACAATCTTTAATAATTTATCCCAGTCTGGAATACCATCTTTCATCGGGAATAAGGGCAGAGGATTGCTGCTTTCAATCGAGGATTGACCTATCGCCATCCCCATTTTTTGGGTGCCAAAATCAAATGCCATGATGGATTGGAAACTCTGCATCTCAGGCATGACCAATCTCAGAGGCAAACCAGGTACGGTCTACTCCAATTTTTTTATAGGCGGCATCCCAGCGATCGTGATAGGGCAGATTAAAAATCAGATCCATGTCTGATTCACAGATGAGCCAGTCCCCACGTGCAATCTCTTCTTCAAGTTGGTTCTTGCTCCAGCTGGCATAGCCTAAGGCGATTTGATAGCGGCCCACACCTTCGTTATGTGCAATCGCATCTAAAATATCTTTACTGGTGGTGATACAGACATTTTCACCGACCGCAATCGATGAATGCCAAGTTGGCTGACCGGTATGCAATACAAAGCCTGCTTCTGGACGTAATGGACCACCTTGTAACACGGCATGTGGATGGACATTGTCGGCATCAATCTCTAAATCATTAAGTAATTCTTTGATTTGTAGATCGGAAGGGCGATTGATAATGATGCCTTGAGCACCGTCTTCGTCATGGCGCGCAACATAGATGACAGTATTGGCAAAAAAGTCATCTGCCATGTCTGGTGGAGCGATGAGACAACGGTGAGTTAAGTATTGTTTCGTCACCTAGGCGATTCTCCATCAATATATTATGCTGATCTATCTATATAGGTTCTTTTTATCAACATACAAGAGTTGATCGGATTTCGCCAATCTTTTTCTCATATTTTGTATACACAATTAAGCAGATTGGAATTTGAGCTGGCGCAGCTGGCGTGCATGTTGCAAAGTGGTTTCGCTAATCTCGACCCCACCCGACATGCGTGCTAACTCTAAAATCCGTTGATCTTCATCCAGTTCGAGAATGGTACTGCTGGCTGGATCGCTTTGTTGTTTTTTCACCAATAAATGCTGGTCGGATTGTGCTGCCACTTGCGCTTGATGCGTAATACAGAGCAGTTGCACATGCTGAGCCAGATCAGCCAATAGGCGTCCCACGACTTCAGCAGTACCCCCACTGATCCCAACATCAATTTCGTCAAAGACCAGTACCTCGGACTCGGTTTTCTCTGCATTCATGACTTGCATCACCAGCGCAATACGGGATAACTCACCGCCTGAGGCAACGCGTGCCAATGGTTGTGGCGGGATACCTTTATTGGCGGTGAATAACAGTTGAATAAAGCTGAGTCCTTCGGCATTCGGTTCCTGTGGCTCAAATTTAAACTCAAAATGTGCTTCTGGAAGTGCGAGTGGCTTTACCTGTTCAGTCAGTTGTTTTGCTAATGGAACAGCGGCCGCGCGACGAATGTTATCTAGATGTTGAGCCGCTTGTATAAAGGCTTGATAGGAAAGCTCAACTTGTTCTGCCAAGGTTTCTGGATCTTCCAGCTGATGCAGTTGCGCTAATTCTTGTTGCCAAGTTTCATAGTCTTGTTTGAGTAATTCGGGTTGAGTGCGGTGTTTACGTGCCAGACGATGGAACACTTCGAGGGTTGCATTCAACTGTTCCATGCGTTCAGGATCAAAGCTTTGACGGTCAATAAACTGACGTAAGCTTGCGGTTGCATCGTCTATTTCGCTTTGCGCATTTAACAAGGAATTATAAATATTGGCGAGCTGTTCGCTACGACCTGCATGAGATTCCAGACGACGAATGATCGATGCAACTTCTTGGGTAATATTCTGCTCGGCCTCATCCAGTACATTGAGACTATAACTACAGTCTTGCATGATATGTTCATGATGGCTGAGACGATCAAACTCTTGTTCGATTTCACGATAATCGGTTTGAACAACGTCTTCCAGTTCTTCAATTTGTAATTCTAAGCTTTGTATTTTTTGAATACGTGTCGCTTGCGCATCTAAGGCAGCTTGATGTTGACGAATATTTCGTTGCCATGTGCTATAGGCATCACGTACTGCTTGCGAAGGTTCGGCAAAATTATGATAACGATCAAGCCAATGTTTAGGATAAGGTGGTTCGAGTAATTGTTGCTGGCTGTGCTGGCTATACAGTTGAACCAGCAAGCGTCCAATCTCTTTGAGTTCGGCCAAGCTGCTCGGGCGGCCATTGATCCAAGCCTTGCTGCGGCCTGTGGCAAAAATCACACGTCTTAAATGGATTTCACCTGAATCATCATCCAGTTCATGTTCGGTCAGCCAATGCGCTTCTGCACTTTCAGGCTGATAACTAAATATCGCAGTGACATCAGCTTTGTCTGCACCATAACGTACATAATTGGTATCGGTACGTTCGCCTAAGCACGCAGAAAGTGCATCTAACAATAATGATTTTCCTGCACCAGTTTCACCAGTCAGCACATTGAAGCCTCGTTCAATATCTAAAGCCAAATGGTCAGCGAGTGCAAAATTAATTAAAGTTAAATGGGTGAGCATAAACGCATCCAATGCACGGAATCTTTTGCTTAAAGATAGAGAAGTTTTAAAGTGACGACAAGTGCGGAATACTGGATTTTCCTGATTTACTGAGGAATTACTGATTGTTTATGGGTTTAAGATACGATTTCGCTTTGTATTTGTGCGCCAGTCACCGCTTATGCACCATCTATGGTACAAGGTTTTGTGTTCGAACCTTGCGAAGCGGTGCTTCTCATACTTTATTTATCTTCGCTACTCACAGCAAAGCTGTTCGTCTTGCGCTCAGGCAAAGTTTCACTTTGCTTATCTGAGCTCAGGTATGAAAATTGCAACGTTTAGCCCAGAAAATGGATTGATTAGTTGTCACGGCACAATTAAACTACGTCCAGCATAACCTAATATAAATGCGGCATTATTTGGAGAGTACGCATGAGTTCAGTGCAATTTGATCATGTAACGGTCATTAAGAAATCGAATGTGTATTTTGGTGGGGCATGTATTAGCCATACAGTACAATTTGAAGATGGTACAAAAAAGACTTTAGGTGTAATTTTACCCACTGAACAGCCTTTGACTTTTGAAACACACGTTCCAGAGCGTATGGAAATTATTTCTGGTGAATGCCGTGTAAAAATTGCAGATAGTGCTGAGAGTGAATTATTTCGTGCAGGCCAGTCCTTTTATGTGCCTGGGAACAGTATGTTCCATATCGAAGCAGATGAAGTGCTCGATTATGTCTGTCATTTAGAAGGTTAACCTATTCCTGTCTAAATCGAGTACACTAGATTTAATGGAAATCCTGTAAAAGTCATTTTGCAGGATTTTTTATTAAGTTCCCTTGCGGAGCTATAACAGCTCCTCACCTGTAAAGTTGCTTTGCAGGATTTTTATTTTTTTCAAAACTCCCCTAATTATCCTTCTTTATATCAGAGGGAATACTGCAAGAGGTCGTTCATGGCGAAACCTGAATATTATTATGGCGTTCATTCAGTGGAGTCATTGTTGGAGTTGGAGCCTGAACGCGTTTTAACTTTATTTACGCTAAAAGGTCGTGATGATCAGCGTCTGCAAAAAATTTTGCAGCTTGCAGAACCTTTTGGGATTAGTGTTCAAAAAGCCAGTCGAGATAGTCTGGAAAAACTGGCAGGCTTACCTTTCCATCAAGGCGTAGTCGCAGCAGTTCGCCCGCATCCGACCTTGAATGAAAAAGATCTGGACGAATTACTACAGCAATCACCAGATGCCCTGTTGCTGGCACTTGACCAAGTGACTGACCCCCATAATCTGGGGGCGTGTATTCGTACGGCTGCGGCAATGGGTGTACAGGCGGTAATTGTTCCGCGTGATCGTTCAGCGAGCTTAACGCCGACAGCACGTAAGGTTGCTGCAGGTGGAGCTGAAAAAGTGAAGTTTATTCAGGTGACCAACCTTGCGCGAACGCTTGCGCACTTAAAAGACACCACCCATACCCGAGTGATTGGGACCATGCTGGATGAAAAGGCATTGCCGATTCATCAGTGTGATTTCAACGGGCCTGTGGTGATTGTGATGGGTGCGGAGGATACAGGTTTAAGACCGATTACCCAGTCACAGTGCGATCATACGGTTTATATTCCAATGTTGGGCGATTTACAAAGCTTGAATGTGAGTGTGGCAACTGGGATGGCACTTTATGAGGCATGCCGCCAACGTGCTGGTGTATAATTTAACCCAATCTTGTTCATGTAAGCTCAAATGACTGCTCGCACACAAGGCTATTTCTTTGTCTTTATCACCATGTGTATTTGGGGGGGATTTACCATTTTTTCCCGTCTCAATGCACATTGGCACGTCAGTGTGTGGGATTTGATGGCAATGCGCTTTGCAATTGCCTCTCTGATTTTAATCCCTATATTAATCTATAAAAAAGATTTTGCCTTTTTATGGCACCCTCGTCCTGTCATTTTGGCATTGATCGGTGGTTTGGCTTATTGCTTAACGGTGTATACCGCTTTCTTACATGCTCCAGCAGCGCATGCGGCGATTTTTCTCAATGGCTGTATTCCACTGTGTACGGCTGTTGCAGCCTATTTGTTGTTTCAGCAGCCCTTTGATAAAAACACGTGGTTGAGTCTGGTGATTATGATGGGTGCATTGGCGCTCATGAGTTATTTAATACTGCATGATCAGGCAGCCGCATTGGGATGGGGCGATCTGCTTCTTTTTATCAGTGCGGCATGGTGGGGGCTTTTCACCGTCCTGCTAAAACAGTGGAAATTATCAGCGTGGCATTCGACCGTAGGTGTGGTGATTTGGTCTGCCATTCTCTATTTGCCGATTTATCTATTATTTATTCCAAAACATTTTCAAGATGCAGAGCTGATTCATCTGGTGATTCAGGGGCTTTTTCATGGCATTTTGGTGGTGATCGTGGCGACCTTAAGTTATGTGGCTGCAATTGAGCGTTTAGGGGCATTTAAAACGGGTAGTATTGTAACGCTGGCACCATTTATTGCAGCGATTGTGGCTGTTCCATTATTAAATGAACCGCTCAATGCCGCGATTCTCTGTGGTCTGGTTGGAATGGGGATTGGTGCTTTACAACCTTGGCGTTGGTTTCGCAAAGACAGTTTGACCACGCAGCTGGAGCAACAGAAACAAGGCTAGATACAACGTTCTGCACGTTGTAAATAGCTGAAATGCAAGGGTTTCAGCTGTTGGTGAAGATGCTCTAACAGACCGTCATTGAGTACAATATCATTGGCTAATTGCTGTTTTTGAGAGCGTGGCATTTGTGCTGCAATGATCTTTCGAATCTGTTCTTCACTTTGTCCGTCGCGTTGGCTCGCGCGCTGTAATTGCGTTTGTTCATCAGCATCAACCAGTAGCGTGTGATGAGTGAGTTCATGTTGATTGGTTTCAAATAGCAGGGGCGAAACCAAAATCACATATGGACTCTCAGCCTGTTGTAATTGCTGAATAATGGACTGGCGAATGGCAGGATGGGTGATTTTTTCTAAAGTTTGACGCGCCTCTGGAAATTGAAAAATATGCTCACGCAGCGCCCGTCGATCCAGATTGCCGTCTGCCAATAATACCCAATCGCCAAAGTTGTCCCGGATTGCTCTGAGTGCGGGTTGGCCTGGCTCGACCACTTCTCGTGCCACCACATCAGCATCAATAACCGTAATACCCTGAGACTCAAACCATTGTGTCGCCGCTGATTTGCCGCTGCCAATACCACCTGTGATTCCCAAGATAAAACGCATATTAGCCACCTAAATAAACTTTCATGATCTGATCACCCCATAAGAAGGCGATCCAGCCCGCAATTGCGATATATGGACCAAATGCAAAAGGTTGATTTTCGCCCCGCATTTTCATCAGAATAATACCAATCACTGCACCAATCATAGAAGAGAGTAACACAATGAGTGGGAGTAGCATTGGTCCCATCCATGCACCTAACGCTGCGAGTAGCTTGAAATCGCCATAGCCCATCCCTTCCTTACCAGTGATTAGTTTAAAGATGTAGTAAACAATCCAGAGGCAGAGGAAGCCGATTAAATAGCCCCAAATGGCTAGGCTAGCAGTGGTATAAATCGCATAACTATTAATGCCTAAACCTAAGGCTGCTAAGGGAAGGGTAAAGCGATCAGGTAATAATTGTGTATCAAAATCAATAAAGGTTAATGTAATTAATACCCAAGTCAGAACTAGACCAAACAACATTTGCACTGTTGCACCAAATACGGCAACCACAACCAATGAGCAGACCATGGTGAGCAGCTCAATAAAAGGGTAGCGGATACTAATCGGGTTTTGGCAAGTCCCACATTTACCACGAAGTACTAACCAGCTGATCACAGGGATATTATGGTACCAATGGATAGGTGAGTCGCATTTGGGGCAAGTCGAGGCGGGTTGGCTTAAACTGAGCTTGCTTTGATCAATTATCGGTTGTTCAGGGTGGAGGAGCATGTGGCATTCTTGCTGCCACTCTTGCTCCATCATTCGAGGCGTGCGAAAAATGACAACATTTAGAAAGCTACCAATGCATAAACTAAAAAGCCCAACCGCCAGATAAAGTGCAGTGGGATTTTCGATAAAATATGAAAAAAAATCTTGCATAAAACTTAGACCACGGAGCCCATTTGGAAGATTGGAAGATACATCGCGATAACCAGGCCACCGACCAGCACGCCTAGAATGGCCATGATTAATGGTTCCATCATTGAGGTCAAGCCATCGACAGCATTATCCACCTCATTTTCATAGTGCGTCGCAACTTTGTCGAGCATACTGTCTAAAGCCCCCGATTCTTCACCAATTGCCACCATTTGAATGGCCATTGATGGAAAACGGTTAGAAACACGCATGGCAAACTGTAGCTGTTGGCCTGTGGCGACATCTTCACGAATTTTCATCACCGCTTCTTCATACACGACATTATTGGTTGCACCAGCAGTTGACTCAAGTGCATCAATTAGTGGAACACCTGCTGCAAAAGTTGTTGCCAAAGTACGGCTATAACGGGCAATAATGGCTTTATAGACCAAATCCCCAAAAATCGGCGCTTTGAGTGCCATTTTATCCAAGGTGTCGCGAAACTTTTTACTACGTTTTTTAGCTTCCAAAAAGGCGGTAATAATTATGCCAATCACGATAATCAGAATAAACCAGTACTCTTGCATCCATTTGGACATTTCGACCACCATTTTGGTAAAAGCGGGTAGATCTGCACCAAAAGAGCTAAATAGATCCTGAAATACAGGGACAACCTTCACCATCAAAATAATGGTCACAATCACTGCAACCACAACCACCGAAATTGGATATTTCATGGCTTTCTTGATTTTTTGTTTGAGTAATTCACTCTTTTCTTTATAAATTGCAACTCGGTCCAGCATGGTTTCAAGTGCACCAGATTGTTCACCAGATTCAACCAGCGAGCAAAACAGATTATCAAAATACTGCGGATATTTTTTCAGGGCACCCGCGAAGGTATTTCCCCCTTCGACTTCACTTTTAATCCCAAGGACCACTTCACGCATGGCTGGGTTTTCTAAGCCTTCAGCCACGATTTCAAAGCCTTGTACCAAGGGAACGCCCGCTTTCATCATTGTCGCCAATTGACGGGTAAAAATGGTGATATCCAAAGTGGTCACTTTTTTCTTCATCAAGCCTTCAAGAATATTTTTACGCTTTTCTCGAATGTTCTTGATGGTCACCCCTTGTTTACGCAACGTAACTTTAGCCAAGGCCATATTACGTGCAGGTAATTCCCCTTTAATTTTTGCCCCTTTACGATCGACCCCTTCGTAAGCAAAAGTTGGCATCATTTGCGCTTTTTTAGCTGCCATGATTATTAATCCTTTTTATTGATTTTATTCACTTGTTACTCGGTTGACTTCCTGCAAAGAGGTAATTCCCTGCATGACTTTTTTCAAACCTGAACGACGTAGATTATTAAAGCCTGCTTGTTCTGATGCTGCCGCAATTTGTAAGGCATTGCCATCTTCCATAATAATTTTAGAAATCTCTGGCGTGACTTTCATGACTTCATAAATACCGACTCGGCCTTTGTAGCCTTCACGGCATTCAGAACATCCCACAGGTTGAAAAATTTTAAACTCAGGATCATTTAAATCTTGTTCAGTAAAGCCGAGTTCTAGTAAGCTTTGTTTAGGAATTTCAATTACTTCTTTGCATTGCCCACAGAGGCGACGTGCCAAACGTTGTGCAATTACCAAATTGACTGACGTTGCAATATTAAAAGAAGGAACCCCCATATTGCGTAAACGCGTCAAGGTTTCTGGTGCGCTGTTGGTATGCAGCGTCGACATGACCATATGGCCTGTTTGAGCAGCCTTAATTGCAATTTCTGCTGTTTCCAGATCACGAATCTCCCCGACCATAATCACATCTGGATCTTGGCGTAAAAAGGCTTTAAGTGCAGCCGAGAAGGTGAGTCCAGTTTTGGGATTCACATTGACCTGATTGATCCCTTCCAAGTTGATTTCGACCGGATCTTCGGCGGTCGAAATGTTGGTATCCTCAGTATTGAGGATATTTAAACCTGTATATAAGGAAACGGTTTTACCTGAACCGGTTGGACCTGTGATGAGGAGCATGCCTTGAGGTTTATCCAGAGCATCCATGAACAAGGCTTTTTGTTCATCTTCATAGCCCAAAGCTTCAATACCGAGCATCGCGCTCGACGGATCGAGAATACGCAGCACCAGTTTCTCACCAAATAGTGTCGGGAGTGAGTTAACACGGAAATCGATGGCTTTGGTCTTGGAGAGTTTGAGTTTGATACGGCCATCTTGAGGCATTCGTTTTTCTGAAATGTCCATTTGCGACATCACTTTTAAACGTGATGCCAATCGGGTTGCCATTTGTAGTGGTGGATTGGCAATCTGACGTAATACCCCATCAACGCGATAACGGACACGATACATTTTTTCATAGGGTTCAAAATGTAAATCAGAAGCACCCATACGAATCGCATCAATTAGCAGTTTGTTGATGTATTTTACAATAGGGGATTCGTCACCTTGAGGAGCATCCTCCTCCTCTTGGGTGGGAGCTTGGCTAACATCGATATCAAGGTCAAAGTCTTCGCTTTCGCCAAAATCAAAGCTGCCAGAATCACCAAACTGCTGTTCGATCAGTTTTTCGAGTTTGGTGTGTTCAACAATAATCGGTTCAATATTGAGCTTGGTATTGAAACGAATGGCATCCAAGGCTTCAATATTGGTGGGATTACTGGTTGCAACATACAGAATTTGTCCGCGTTGCAATAGCGGTGCAACTTTATGCTTTTGAATGAGCTTATTATCTGCCAGCTCGCGAGGTAATAGCGCTGTATCGTAGACTGCCAAATCGAAAAGAGGCTCACCAAACTCGGCTGCAATGGTTTCAGCAATTGTGAGTGGTGATAAGCGATGTTGCTCAATCAAATGTGCGACGATGTCTTGTTGTGCTTTTTTAGCAGCATCAATTGCGCTTTGCATGGTCGCTGCAGACAGTTGCCCATCTTCAACTAAGCGCCGAATAAACCCCGAAAACTTTGGAGACGTATGTAATCCTGACATCTGTCCGCCTTATGACAATAAATGTTTATAATATGTATTTTAAAAATTATACTTTTGTTATGCAAAAATACCACTACAGAAAGTGTTGTTTTTGCCTTGATTCCTCGTTAAAACTTTGAACTGATCGAGTTTTTGCCAATTAATTTTCATTAATGTTGGCCAGTTTTATCTAGAATCAAATGAGTTCAAACCTTTGTAGGCTTTTAATTTTTAAATTCATCGCCATCATAGCATGGTGGTGGGATGGTAATTTTTATTGGTTCTGAAGTTTTTGCATAATTTATGTACACATAAAAGAAAAACTGAATTTTATAAAAATCCGTGTAAAATATGCAGCATTTTTGAGAAATTAACAGTAGGCGGGCGAAGTATGTCGAACTCGGGCATTACTCCTTGGGTTGTTGGCAATTGGAAAATGAATCCAATGCATGCGAATGCTTTCCAATTAGTAGAAGAATTTAAACAGTTATTACAACAGGAAAATATTGCACCTGAGCAATGTCATATTGGTGTTGCGCCAACAGCAATCGCGTTAAGTGGCATTCAGATACAATTTAAAGATGCTGCGAGAACAGTTTATACCGTGGCTCAAGATGTATCACGTGTCGCAGGTACAGGCGCCTATACAGGTGAAGTGAGTGCTGAACTGTTAAAGGACAGTGGAATTGAATTTGTTTTAATTGGGCATTCTGAGCGCCGTGAACTCTTCGGTGACGATGTTGAAATTTTAAAAGCTAAATTACAAAATGCCTTAACGGCTGGCCTGACCATTATATATTGCGTAGGTGAAAGTCTAGAACAACGTGAGCAGGGCGCAGCAGAGCAAGTGGTATTGCAACAAATTTGTGATATTGCGGCAGTGGTAAAAGCTGACCAATGGCAAAATATTGTGATAGCGTATGAACCGATCTGGGCAATTGGAACAGGAAAAACAGCATCTCCTGCCGATGCTCAGGCGATGCACGCAAAAATTCGTGAAGGCTTGAAGCAAATCACAACATTCGGTGCAGAGATGGCAATCCTCTATGGGGGGAGTGTAAAAGCCGAGAATGCGGTTGAGTTGGCTGCATGTCCAGATATTAATGGTGCTTTGGTTGGTGGTGCATCTTTAAATGCACAATCGTTCTACCAAATCGCAAAAGCATTTGCGCAAAGCAAATAACGAGGAAGAGAGATGTATAGTTTTATACTCGTTGTACATATCATTTTAGCAATTCTAATTATTGCTTTGGTATTGGTGCAACAAGGTAAAGGTGCAGAAGCAGGTGCATCATTTGGTGGTGGCGGTGCTGCAACCGTATTTGGTGCTTCAGGTGCAGGCAACTTTTTAACTCGTTTAACCGCGATTTTTACGGCATTGTTTTTTGTGACCAGTTTGACTCTGGCTGTATTTGCCAAAAAGCAAACGACGGATGCTTATAGTTTGAAAACTGTTCAAACAACCACATCTGCGCCAGCGACATCGCCTGAAACTTCATCAAACGCACCAAAAACAACTGAATAAGTTGAATTAGTTCTTTCCTTTTTGTACTTGAAGGGCTAGAATGCGTCCCACAAACTGCGGTGGTGGTGGAATTGGTAGACACGCTACCTTGAGGTGGTAGTGCTTTCGGGCGTGGGGGTTCAAGTCCCCCCTTCCGCACCAAACTTAATAACCAGTTAAGTTCGGTGTATGCAGTGTTTGTGTTGATGCGGGATGGAGCAGTCTGGTAGCTCGTCGGGCTCATAACCCGAAGGTCGTTGGTTCAAATCCAGCTCCCGCTACCATTTGATTAAGGTGCAACTTAATCAAGCAAATGTAGAGAAAACTCAAATTGACTTTTTTTTATATTTGTATATAATTTTTGCACGTTGATGCGGGATGGAGCAGTCTGGTAGCTCGTCGGGCTCATAACCCGAAGGTCGTTGGTTCAAATCCAGCTCCCGCTACCAAGTTTCTAAAAAGAGGCTCACAATAAGGTGGGCCTTTTTGCACAGTGGGCTATGCTTTTCTGTGTATCATAGGGGCGATTACGCCCTTTTTTATTGGTTGTTTAGCTATCGTGTAGTTGTTCGACATCAATTGGTCAAATAGTCGTGCTTCACTATACGGTTAAGATTGATTGGCTCGTATAAGAGCGACGAGAGTAAATGAAATTATCAAACAAGTCTCAAGCATTGCATGATCTTATCGCACCAGCTGTGGCTGCATGTGGTGTAGATCTGTGGGGGATTGAATTCCTGCCACAAGGTAAACGTTCTTTATTACGCATTTATATAGATAAAGCGGTTGATGAAAACGCAGAACCTGTCCTCAATGAAGATGGTGAAGTTGAACTCGGGCGTGGTATTGGCGTTCAAGATTGTGTGTTAGTCACACAACAAGTGGGTGCAATGCTTGATGTCCATGATCCAATTTCGGGTGAGTATGCTTTGGAAGTATCATCACCAGGTTGGGATCGTCCATTTTTCCAACTTAATCAGCTACCTGCCTATATCGGGCAACAAGTGGCTTTACGATTAATTGCTGCTGTCGAGAACCGTCGTAAATTCCAGGCAAAATTACTTTCTGTTGACTTAGAAAATGAGTTGATTCAAGTTGAAGTTGAAGGTAATCATGTGCTTGAAATTGATAGTAATAATATTGATAAAGCAAATTTAATCTATCAAGACTAATATTAACTTAATTTTATAAGAAATCGGTAGGTGACTTATGGGCCGCGAAATTCTTACCGTTGCAGAAACGGTTAGTAATGAAAAAGGTGTTAGTCGTGAAGCGATCTTCCAAGCGTTAGAGCAAGCACTGGTTGCGGCAACGAAGAAAAAGTTTTACGAAGGCACGCGTTCAGAAGAAGCTCAGCTTCGTGTTGAGATTGATCGTAAAACAGGTGATTACCGTACATTCCGTCAATGGACTGTTGTTGCGGATGAAGATCATGAAATGCCAGCATGCCAAGATGCAATTTCTGATGTAGATCCATCACAATGGTCAATTGGTGATGTGCGCGAGTTGGAAGTCGAATCAATTGAGTTTGGTCGTATCGCTGCGCAAATCGCAAAACAAGTGATCGTGCAAAAGATTCGTGAAGCAGAGCGTGCACTTGTTGCCGATGCTTATGAGTCTAAAGTGGGTGAGTTGATTTACGGTGAAGTGAAAAAGCAAACCAAAGATGGCTTTATCATTGATCTGGGTGACAACGCTGAAGCGTATTTGGCGCGTGAAGAAACCATTCACAAAGAAATTTTACGTCCTAAACAGCGTATCAATGCAATTTTATATAACGTTAACCGTGAAGGTCGTGGTGCACAATTATTATTGTCTCGCGCACGTCCAGAGATGTTGATTGCTTTAATGAAAAAAGAAATTCCAGAAATTTCTGAAGAAATCATTGAAATTAAAGCAGCAGCGCGTCAGCCGGGTGTTCGTGCTAAAATTGCAGTGAAAACCAATGACCATCGTATTGACCCAGTGGGTGCATGTATTGGTATGCGTGGTACACGTATCCAGGCTGTACAACAAGAGTTGAATGGTGAGCGTATTGATGTGGTGGTGTGGTCTGATGATCCGGCGCAATATATTGCAAGCGCATTAGAGCCTGCAGATGTGTCTGGTATTGTTTTAGATGAAGATGCACGCAGTGCCGATATCATCTTCGCAACCAATGATCAATTGGCGCGCGCGATTGGTTCGCAAGGGCAAAATGTTCGTTTAGCATCGGAATTGACGGGTTATAAACTCGACATGATGCTAGAAGAAGAGTATCGTGCTCGTCAGCAAAATGAAGCACAGCAATATTTAGATATGTTTATTACACGTCTTGATATTGAAGAAGATTTGGCAATGGCTTTAGTTGAAATGGGCTTCACTTCATTAGAAGAGATTGCGTATGTTCCAGCGGAAACATTTGACGAAATCGAGCTTGAGGCTGATTTAGTTGAATTGCTGCAAAGCCGTGCGAAAGAAGCTGCTTTGACGGATGCACTGAAACAGCAAGAAAATATTCAAGAGCCAAGTGCAGAACTTCTCGGTATGGAAGGTATGACGACTGAGATTGCATATGCATTGGCGGCGCGTGGTGTGGTTACTGTTGATGATTTGGCAGACCAGGCAACTGATGATATTTCTGATATCGAAGGTTTAGGTCATGACAAAGCGGGTCAGTTAATCATGAAAGCACGTGAATCATGGTTTAACTAGGAGATAATAGATGACGGACAAGTCGATTCAAGAGTTAGCGCTCAGCGTAGAACGTCCTGTAGAGAAACTCCTAGAGCAGGTTCGCGAAGCAGGTCTACCACAGCGTAAAGCAGATGACATTATTACCACTGAACAGCAAGATACTTTGGTCAATCACTTGAAAAAAGTACATGGTCAGGAAAGTGGTAACACAGGAAAGATTGCGTTGAAACGTAAAACAACGAGTACTGCTAAAGTAACAAGTACTTCAGGTAAGGCAAAAAGCATTAATGTTGAAGTTCGCAAAAAACAAGTTTTTGCGAAGCCAAATCCAGAGTTACTTGCTGCAGAAGCAAAAGCGCGTGTAGAAGCTGATGCAAAAGTCCGTGCTGAACAAAAAGTACGTGACGAAGCAGATCAAAAAGCACGTCATAGCGCTGAACAAAAAGCCAATGCAACTTTAGAAGCGATGCGTGCTGCGCATACTTCTGACAGTTCAGGTCAAGCGCCAGCAAAAACCGCAGTTGTGGTGAAAAAGCGTAATAGCGACAAGGTTATTAAAGCCCCTGTTGTTCGACCGACTGAAACACCAGAACAAAAGAAAGCGCGTGAAGAGCAAACTGCTCAGTTGAAAGCAACTGAGGAAGCGGTACGTCGTAAAGCGGCTGAAGAAGCACAACAACGTACGCTTGAACAAATGCGTCAGATGGCATCAAAATATTCAAATGATGATGCAACTGCAACGATTCGCGTAATCGATGATTCACCTTTAGCCGCTGGTCTTGTTGGTCAAGCGTATGAAGATTCTTTTAACAAAGAAGACCGTGAAATCAAGCGTGGTGGTGCAACTGCAAATCCGCGTGCTGGTAAGAAAGGTGGTCGCGGTGGCGATGCGCAGTCTGAACAAAGTTTCAGCAAGAGCCATCATAAGCGCGGCTTGAAAACCAGCCAGGCGAATAAACATGGTTTTGAAAAACCTGTTAAAAAGCAAGTTTATGATGTTGAGATTGGCGAAAAAATCATTGTTGCTGATCTTGCACAAAAAATGGCTGTTAAAGTTCGTGAAGTAATCAAGACCCTCATGAAAATGGGTGAGCTTGTGACTCAGAACCAAGCGATTGATCAAGATACAGCAGTACTTGTGGTTGAAGAGTTAGGCCACAATCCGGTATTGGTATCGGATACGCAAGCAGAAGACAACTTATTGGTTGCTGCTGAAGAAGCACGTGGTGAGCAAACCACTCGTCCACCAGTGGTAACGATCATGGGTCACGTTGACCATGGTAAAACGTCATTACTGGATCGTATCCGTCGCTCTAAAGTGGCAGCGGGTGAAGCGGGTGGCATTACCCAGCATATCGGTGCTTATCACGTTGAAACTGAGAAAGGAATTATCACTTTCTTGGATACACCAGGACACGCAGCATTTACCTCTATGCGTGCGCGTGGTGCAAAAGCGACTGATATCGTGGTACTTGTTGTTGCGGCTGATGATGGTGTAATGCCACAAACAGCAGAAGCAATTGACCATGCGCGTGCAGCTGGAACTCCAATTATTGTTGCTATCAACAAAATGGACAAAGAGTCAGCTGATGTAGACCGTGTCTTAAACGAATTGACCACTAAGGGTATCGTACCTGAAGAGTGGGGCGGTGATGTGCCAATTGCCAAAGTATCAGCACACTCAGGTGCGGGTATCGATGGTTTACTTGATCTCATCCTGATCCAAGCTGAATTGATGGAGCTTAAAGCTTCAGCAGAAGGTGCGGCGCAAGGTGTGGTGATTGAAGCACGTGTCGACAAAGGTCGTGGTGCGGTAACTTCGATTCTGGTACAAAACGGTACCTTGAACATTGGTGACTTGGTTCTTGCAGGTTCATCTTATGGCCGTGTTCGTGCAATGTCAGATGAAAATGGTCAACGTATTACCTCTGCAGGTCCTTCGATTCCTGTTGAAATCTTAGGTCTGCCAGAAGCGCCAATGGCGGGTGATGAAGTTCTTGTGGTCAATGACGAGAAGAAAGCACGTGAAGTTGCTGATGCTCGTGCAGATCGCGAACGTCAAAAACGTCTTGAACGTGCGAGCTCAATGCGCCTTGAAAACATCATGGCATCAATGGGCAAGAAAGATGTTCCTACCGTTAACGTGGTACTCAAAACTGATGTACGCGGTACTTTAGAAGCATTGCATGTTGCGCTTGATGAACTTGCGACGGATGAAGTTAAAGTTCGTGTCATCGGTTCTGGCGTAGGTGCAATCACTGAGTCAGATGTGACTTTGGCTGAATCTTCAGAAGCAGTATTGTTAGGCTTCAACGTACGTGCAGACAATACTGCGCGTCAGAAAGCTGACCAAGATGGTATCGATATTCGTTACTACAGCATCATCTATCAATTGATTGATGATGTAAAAGCTGCAATGAGCGGTAAGCTTGCACCTGAACACCGTGAAACTATTCTGGGTGTTGCGGAAGTGCGTGAAGTATTCCACTCAAGTAAGTTTGGTGCTGCAGCGGGCTGTATGGTACTTGAAGGTGTATTGCACCGTAACAAGCCAATTCGCGTATTACGTGATGACGTGGTTGTATTCCAAGGTGAGCTTGAGTCTCTTCGCCGCTATAAAGAAGTGGTTGAAGAAGTTCGTGCCGGTATGGAATGTGGTCTTGCAGTCAAAGGCTATAAAGACATCAAAGCACAAGATAAGATCGAAGTGTATGATGTTCAATTGATTAAACGGAGTCTTTAATGGCGGGTAGCCAACGCTTAAAGCGCATGGCGGATTCAGTACAACGTGAGTTGTCTGAACTGATCCGTCAGGAGCTTAAAGATCCACGTCTGGGTGGTCTGGTGACCATCTCAGCCGTGAAAGTTAGTGCAGATATGGGTTATGCCGAAGTTTATGTTACGGTAATGGGGCGTGAACTCGGTGATGATCAGAGTGAAGCTGCGAATAAAGAAACCCTAGATGTCTTGAATAAAGCGTCTGGTTTCTTACGCCATGAATTGAGTCGTCGTATCAAAACACGTGTGACGCCTCGTTTGCGTTTTCACTATGACAAAACCAATGCCTACGGCAACTATATGTTTGGTCTGATTGCTGAAGCTGTGAAGGATTTACCTGAACAAGAGCAAGACGAACAAAAGTAAATAGATATAAAAAAGCCACCTCCGGGTGGCTTTTTTATTGCGAGGCTTTAATTAGTCTTTTTTCAGCGGGTGGCGACGATAGCGTTGCCAAGGCAGAGGACGATTGAGTGCTTCTGGTACATCACCACTGGTTGAACGTAAGCGGAGGTGAATCGCAGCTTGCGCCATCAAATTTGCCGATACGGGTGCAGTGATAAAGGCAAACAAGGTAATCAACAACTCAGCAAAACCAAAACGGCCATGCATTGCTGCAAATATCATTGCTGCAATGAGGAAGCTACCAAGGCCCAAGGTACTCGATTTGGTGGGGGCATGCAGGCGCATAAATAAGTCGGGGAGGCGAATCATGCCGATCGAACCGATCAGCATAAAGAATGCGCCAAATACCACAAAAAATGAAACGACAATTTCAAGGATGAGTTGCATGGTGAAGCTCCTTAATCGATCACATGGCCCGTTGTGAAATAACGGGCAAGTGCAGCAGTAGACACAAAGCCAAGCATGGCAACCAAAAGTGCACCTTCAAATAAATTAGTGCTGACCCAATAGATACCTAAGACTACAATCAGGCAGGTCGCATTGAGAAAGAGCGTGTCTAAAGCCAGCAAACGGTCAATCACTGAAGGGCCTGCAATCAAGCGAATCAAGCACAGAAACATAGAGATGGTAATGGCAATTAAGCCGATACCCAGTGCATAAGGTAAAATAGTCATTTGGTTGCTCCTTCTGCAGTCTTGACATCAAAGATTTCAATTAAAGGTGCTTCGTAGCGCTTTTTAATCTCTTGAATGTCGAGTTCAGTATCATCGGAACTGAGTGCATGTACCAGAATATCACCACGTTCCTGATCGATTCCGGCTGAAACCGTTCCGGGTGTGGTGGTGATAATCATTGCAAGTAAGGTATTGACTTGTTCATGTTCAGTTTCTAAGGGGACGCGATACCATTTGGGGTGTAGTTGATCCATGGGGCCAAGCACCATTTTGGCCACACGGAAATTAGATATCACAATATCCCACAGCACGACAAAGATCAGTTTAATGGCAGGAAGCCAGTGAATATGTGGCGTTCTGGCAATAAATGGACTGACTAAACGGGCAATCAGCACCGCCAGAATCACTGCCATTAAAATGTCCGTCAGATCCAGACTATGCGCCAGCATCAACCAGCTTAAAAAAATCAGAACAGACACAAATGGATGGGGGAACCAACGCTCAAGCAAAGATGGTTTTTGCATTAGTGATCCTCCATTGGTTTAAGCTGTGTGCTATTCGGAATGGTCGGTGCTTGTAGAACTTGTTCCGCAATTTGACGTTGCTTGTACTCAGAAATATGCCCACCTTGCAATGTTGGCTTAGAAATAATATCTGGGATCAACAGTGCATTGGCATCTTCAACTTCACCACCATATTTGGTTTCTGGTAAGTAGCTTGGATCATACGGTTGAACGCTGATTGGACGACCTTGTGCATCATGTTTCAGAATGGTTTGGTTATAAAGTGCATGATTCTGAATTTGCTGTGCAGTTGCAAGCGTGTAGTTCTGAATCGGTGCAGCACAAACCACATACAGCATTAAGGCGCCGAGCAGGACATAGATTGCTGTATCGTTACGTTTCGGCGCAACTTCAGGCAAGGCTTGATATTCTGTATAAGCCGCTTCTTTTTGATCCTCTTCGGGCGGTGTCGCTCGCCAGAACAGAATAAAACCGACCCGTGTCATGGCAATAATGCTGAGCAGGCTCACAATCAGAATCACCGCGATAATCCAGCCTTGATAAGGGGTTTCGGCGGTGGCCTGCAAGATAAAGACTTTACCTAAGAAGCCACTAAATGGAGGCAGGCCTGCCATCATCAGGGCGATGGTAAAGTAAGTAAATGCAGCGGCTTTTTCCTGTTTGATTCGTGGTGCAACTTTTAAATGATCTTTAAAAGCACCACGTTGTGACGTCATCCAGCCACAGAATAAATAGAATGCTGCAGCAATCAGTGTGCTGTGAACCAAATAATATAGTGCTGCTGCCCATGCGTGGGTATTAAACATGGCAATGGCAATCAGCAGTGTGCCAATTGAGGACAGCACCATAAAACCGACAAAACGACGTAAACGTTCTGCACCAATGGCACCAATTACACCGTATAGCGAAGTAACTAAACCAATAATTAACAGGCAGTTTTTGAAAATACTTTGCGCCATGGCTTCATCGAAAACGGTGCCATTGACACGTAAGATGGCATAAATTCCGACTTTGGTCATGATGGTGAACAGTGCTGCTACTGGTGTACTGGCAACCGCATAGGTTTTTGGTAACCAGAAACCGACAGGTAACATTGCGGCTTTAATTCCGAATACCACAAAAAGCAGTAATCCACCCGCAACAGCAAGTTTGTATTGGTCACCATCCAGTGTTGGAACAAGACGACCCACATCGCTCATGTTTAAACTGCCCACACTGCCATAAATCATGCCTAAACCAATCAGGAACAGGGCAGAGGCCAACAGGTTAATGGTGACGTAATGAATCCCAAGCTGAAAACGTGGACGACCTTGACCGTGCAATAACAGCACATAAGATGCCATCAGCAGGATTTCAAAAAACACGAATAAGTTAAACAAGTCGCCTGTGAGAAATGCCCCTGTGATTCCCATGAGTAGAAAATGCACCATGGCATGGAAATAACGACCGCGGGTGTCCCAGTTCTCACTTGCATACCAGACCACAGGGACGGCAAGAACATAGGTAAGCACCAGCATAAAGGCTGATAAGCGATCAAGGACTAACACGATACCAAATGGTGCAGACCATTCACTGAGTTGATAAACCGTAATTTGTCCTGTACTGGCAATACTTAAATAGCTAATTGCTGTAATTAAGCCGAGCACCACAGAGGTGAGACTGATGCCACGACGCCAAGGTTGGCGCCAATCCTGTTTTAAAGAACCTGCACCTGGATTGCCCAATAACACCAGAATAAAACTGGTGAATGCTGGAATTAAAATGCTGATAATTGGAGCATGAGCATGCCAGAAACTATAAAAATCAAACATTATGGCTCATCCTCACGTGGGTCATAAGTCAAAGTAGGCTCTTCTTTAGAGTCGACATGGTCTGTCCCAGATTCATAACGACTGCGTAATGCAAGTTGCACGATAAAGGCTGTGGTTGCGAAACCAATCACAATCGCCGTTAATACCAGTGCTTGAGGGAGTGGGTCGGTCACCTTGGTGGTTTGCGTCAATACGGCAGGTGCATTGATCTGCAAACGTCCCATGGCAAACAAAAATAGATTCACGGCATAACCAATCATGGCTAAGCCGAGGACCACAGGAAATGTTCTGGCACGTAAAATTAAATAAATACCTGTTGCGGTCAACAAGCCGATCCCGGAAGCGAGTAAAAATTCAATACTAATCATTTCATTTATCTCCACTTGGGATTGGACCTGACATACTGGAATGACGTGAATCACCTAAGACCGAAATTAACAACATCGCAGCACCAACAACGGTAATGTAGACCCCGGTATCAAATGCAACTGCGGAAGCGAGGTGCATTTTTCCGAGCAAAGGTGCCTCGACATAAATATGTGCACTGGTCAAGAACGGACGTGCCCAGAACCAGGCTGCAATGCCTGTAAGGCCCGCAATGGTTAAGCCTGAACCAATCCAAAGTTCATAGAGACGCCCCGATTTTGCTTTGAGCATCTGTTCGGTTTGGTCTTGCCCTAATACGATATATTGAATGACTAGCGCCATAGAGGTGATTAGACCTGCGATAAAGCCCCCTCCTGGAAGATTATGCCCACGCATGAAGATATAAACACTCACCACTAAGGCGAGCGGCAATATCCAGGAAGCTGTGATACGTAACATCAGTGGAGACGGGTTAAAGCGATAGGTGAGGCCTTGTGTCATGGTAGTCCCATGCGCACGCATGCCATCCATCAGACAGAGTGCACCGATTGCTGCAATCCCGAGAACGCTAATTTCACCGAAGGTATCGAAACCACGGAAGTCAACCAAGATCACATTGACGACATTCGAACCGCCGCCAAGTGGAATCGCTTGCTGTAAAAAGAACCATGAGATTGAATTGTGGTCACGGGTTAACAGCAACCAGGTAATCCAGCCAATTCCTAAGCCACCTGCGATGGCAAGGCTGGCATCACGCCAACGACGTGAACGACTCGATTCATAAGGCGTAAGTTGTGGTAAAAGCGATAAACTCATTAACAGTAAAACGGTTGTCACCACATCAACCGTGATTTGGGTCAATGCCAAGTCTGGTGCAGACAGCGTTACAAAGACCATGGTCACGACCAGACCGACAGCACCACTGATCAGTACCGCTTTGATGCGTTCATGGTGGAACCACAGCATCATCCAGCAGGCAGAGAACAAGGTGAGCCAGAGTACAATGGCGATCCATGGCGCATGCGTCAGTTCACGGGTACCTGTAGTTAGACCTTGGTTAAAGAGTGGTAAGCCGACCATGACGATGCTGAACAGCACAATCCAGAGCAGATAGCTTTGTAGAGAGCCATTTTCAGTGCTTTGTTTGATTTTACGACTGGTTAACAATAAATGCTTAAGGAACAAATCAAACAGAATCTTGCCTTGGAATTTTCCAAGATAAGGATCGAGGTCGATTTTGCGGATACGTCCCTCTTTTGCCAGTGCAAAGTAGAAAATTGATCCGCCAATTAAGGCAATCAGACTCATGATGAGTGGTGCATTAACCCCATGCCAAATCGCAAGGTGTACGCCTTCAAATTCAGGCTGTGCCAAACTGGCACGGGTCACGCTGTTGACCATAGTGCCTGCAAATAGGGCAGGGAGGATACCCACTAAAATACATAAGCTCGCCAGAATAATGGCGGGTAAGCGCATACCCAAAGGAGGTTCGTGTGCATCTTTATTGGGAACATGCTTGCCGATAGGCCCGTCAAAGAACACACCATGTACCAGACGAATCGAATAACTGACTGCGAAAATACCCGCTAAGGTTGCGACGATGGCTGAAATCACCATCACTGGGCCAGATAAGTTGGCCAGTAGTTCGGTAAAAAACATCTCTTTCGAGATAAAACCATTGGTTAATGGTACACCCGCCATTGAGGCAGCGGTGATCATGGTTAAGGTTCCAGTGAAAGGAAGGAGCTGCCAGATACCACTCAGCTTGCGTAAATCACGCGTGCCAGTTTCATGGTCAATAATCCCTGCAATCATGAACAAGGCGGCTTTAAAGGTTGCATGGTTAATGATATGGAAAATTGCAGCTGCAACGGCGAGTGGAGAGCCAATACCGAGCAAGCAGACAATCAAACCCAAATGACTGATGGTTGAATAAGCCAGTAAACCTTTCAGGTCTTCCTTGAAGATGGCAAAACCTGCGGCCATACACAAGGTGAACAGGCCGACAAAAGTCACGATATTGTGATATAGCGCAGCACCAATAAAAATAGGTGCTAAACGTGCCAACAAGAAAATCCCAGCTTTGACCATCGTTGCAGAATGCAGATAGGCTGACACCGGGGTAGGTGCCGCCATTGCATTCGGTAACCAAAAATGGAACGGGAACTGAGCGCTTTTGGTAAATGCACCTAACAGAATAAGCAGTAAGGCGGGCACAAAAAGCGCATGCTGTTGAATGGTATCTTTCATCAGCACCAATTGATCAATTTGGTAGGTTCCGGTGATTTGTCCAATCAGTACAAATCCCCCCAGCATGGCCAGCCCCCCCATACCGGTGATGGTTAAAGCCATACGTGCGCCACGTTGGGCCGCCTCGTATTGACTCCAGTAACCCACAAGCAGGAAAGAAGAAATACTGGTCAGTTCCCAAAATACCAACAAGATAATCAGGTTGTTCGAGAGTGAAATGCCCAGCATGGCTGCCATGAACAGCATCAATAACTGGTACAGTTTACTCAGGGAGTTTTTAGGACTCAGATAATAATAGGCATAAATATAAATGAGCGTGCCGATACCGCTAATCAGCAGACCAAACAATAAACCTAATGCATCTAGGCGAAAACTCAGATTAATTCCAAGCTGTGGAAGCCAGTCCCAGCTTTGTTGCAGGGCATTGCCCTGTAGAACCGTTTCTGCCTGAGTCAGAAGTAAAATAAAACAACTAAGGCTGATCCCAATCGCCCCAAGTGCCGTCACGCCACGCGAAATACGCTGTAATTGTGAGACAAGGGTGGTGCCGAGTATGAGCGGTAATAAGATAATAATCGGTAGCACACTGGTATCCATGTCGATGATTTAGGTCGAAGACCTAAGGGGTGAATTTTCTTTCAAGACTTACAGGCACTCAAAGAGAATACCAAAAACTTTAAATCTTGAAGCCCAATCAAGTTAACGGAGGCAGCAAGTTGTATTGCACAACTTGAAAATAAAAAATGCGATTTATTTTACTATAAACAGACTGTAAAAACTTAATGTTATTACATGAAACTAACAACATCATTTCATTGAAAACATTTCAATTTTCACTTTGTGATACACCTTTATAACGGGCTTTCTTGGGGGGTATCATCAATTTTAAGTAAGTGAAGTAAGTTGGTCTTTTCTTGCTCGTTTAGGTCTTGAATTTGCTGAAATAAATCATCGACTTTGTTGGTTGGAGGATCAGCTTGTAGCAAGGTGTGGGTTGGAACAGAATCCGTGCTTTCGGCTTGTGATAAGGTCTGATATAAATTCGAAAGCTGTTGTTGTGATGCTTGCAGATTGAGTTGGTAGATTCCTTTTTGATCAAGTTTTAAACATTGATAATGTAAGGCATGTTCAAGCAATGCATCTCGATTGCCTGTAACAATAATTTGTAGGCAAGGAAAAGCCTGATGTAAACGTTCTAAAATTTCAGCACAGTGACTTTGATCCAGTTGATGATCAACCTGATCTATCATGAGAATACCTTCACCCTCTAGGCAGGGGTTAAAACAATGTTGATTCAATAGGCAAAGCCGTCGGCTGATATCTCCAACCAAAGCAATCCAGGTTTTAAGTGATGCGGACAGGTATTGAAAAGGAACCAGTTGCTCTTGATAGCGCACCATCAATTGCAGCTTCGGTACATACTGAATATAAATATCATCCAATTCAGGAAAAACCGTATGCAGGCTATTTTTTAAGGCATAGAGATTGGGAGCGGATAATTGTTTGGGGTGGTTAATCAGTTCCCGTTGTAATTCTTGTAAAATCTCAGATTGATTGTGCTGATTAAAATCATTCCCCATCAGCCGCCGAACAATATGTGCTGAATGGGCATTTTCAACATCACTGATCTCACGTAACCATTCAAAAAAGCGAGTAAAGGTGGTGTAGGGGACAGCTGTTAAATCGTAGGCCGAAATTTCCTGTAAAATGCCCGATGTATTTTTGCTCTGTAGATTGATGTCTTGTACAAAGCGTTCTGCGGGGTAATAAGCGATCAATGGCAAGCCAAATAAGGGGTCTTGCTGTCCTGTTCTTTGGTACAGGTTAACCATTTGATCGAGTTGCTGAGTTTCGACCTGACTAATACCAACACTTTGACTATTAAAGGTTTTGTAGAGTTTCCAAGCGCAACTGTGGGTGTCTGATTGCTGGGCGGAGCTACTCTCGACCAGATTACCAGCCAGTTCCTGACTCATGTGAACCTGAATTTCAATTTTTGCTTGTAGGCGATTCAGCATAATATCTTGATCAGCAATCACCACCCCAGCAGTACGAATATCTTTATAGCGTGCAGAAAACCAGGTCAGGCTTTGATAGATATTTTTTAGAATAGTGCTTTTGCCTGTCGCCTGATCGCCCAAAATCAGGGTAATAGGGTATTGCTCTGGATCAAACTCGAGATCTAGCTCTCGAAACATGCCAATATGTTTAAAGTGAACCGATTCAAGTTGCATAAGCTGACCTCAATCATGGGCGCTTTAACCTGCGGACTGACGAAGACTTGAGGGCGCGCGCTGTTTTAATTGTTGTATTAAGTCGTATAAATGATGAATGTTTAAACTTACTTTAGCACGCGTACAGGCCACGTAAAGTAATCTTAATTCTTCATCTGTAATTTTATGTTCTAGTCCATTTATTTTAAATTGGTAATCGTCTTCGATATGCACACGATCCCACTCCAATCCTTTGGCTTTGTGCGCAGTAGAAATCACATAATCTGCTTGTTCAATCGGCGTGATTTTTGCCAGTGCTTTTTTTAGTGGTTCAGTGCCATGATCATCCACTAATTTTACTAAGGGTTTGATATCACTGCCGTCATTGGTTTCACAATATTCATGTACGTCGTGCCAAGAGTTAAACCAAGCCAGTTCAGGTACATCGGTGATACGTTTACCTTGTTTAAGTAAACTGGCGGCATCGACAAAGCGACTGAGTTTTTGATGATCTGCCTGCAGACTGACTTTATCGCCATGCACTAAACCAGACAAAAGCAATTCCATCGCTCGTGCGTTAGTACGACATAAAATCGCATCACGCATTTTGGTATGCGGTTTATTCACCACACTGGATTTTTGGTTGGGATTGCCCAGCAGGGGAACCGTTTCATTCAGTGCCCCCAATAAACTGTTGGCAACATCGGCAATCGCTTCACCAAAACGGAAAGAAGTGGTGAGGCGGCTTTCGGGCAATGGCATTTGCTGCATGGCATTGATTGCACCACGCCATGCATAGATCTGCTGGTGTGCATCACCGACATAAATCACTTGCGTGCTTTTCTGGCGTAGTAAAATACCCAGCATGAGCGGATCGGCATCTTGTGCTTCATCAAAAAGCACATAATCGGCAGGGATATTCGGTTCAGATAGGGCCCACAGTTTTAGATAAATATCATGCCCGATGCCAGCCTGATGATTCGGGTCAATCGATTCCAGCCAGCGTCGTTCTACCGCGGGATAGAGATGCTGTTGCAAGGCTTCAATATCATCCAGATGTAACCAGCTTGGCGCCTGAATATGACGGGGTGCAGGATATTGTGAACTGGTTGAACAGAAGTAGCTGACCGCATTGGCAACTAAACTCGCCAGACGACTCGGCATCAGTACATATTTTTCATAACGCCCACCCATGAGGCGACGTAGCGTAATCGGTTCGAGACGATATTCTTTGGCAATAAAACTTGGGCTCAGGCGGGGCAGACGTAATTTGTCGGTTACTCCACGTGGAACACTACGAAAGGCCAGTGAGTGGAAGGTACGACAATTCACATTACTGTGAAACTTATTCTGGGCTTCTGAGGCGATGGCTTTGTTAAAGGCCAAATACATGCCACGCCGTTCGGGCATGGCATCACTAATCATCTGTAAGGTGGTGGTTTTACCTGTGCCAGCATAGGCAATCACTTTAAATGATTGACCGAGACGGGCGTTGTCGATGGCAATGGCTTGCTCATAAGTGGCTTTAGGTTTTTCTATATTTGACACAGGCTTTGCTTACGCTTCTTGATTACGGTTGGCTTTTTCAACTAAGCCCGATAGACCTTGGCGACGTGCCAGCTCGTCCAGTACCACTTGCGGATCAAGGTCGAAATAACCCAACATGACAATACTGTGGAACCACAGATCGGCCACTTCATAAATCAGGTCGTGTTTATTTTCTAGCGAAGCAAGCACGGCATAATCTTTGGCAGCGATAATGCTTTCGACACTTTCCTCACCGACTTTTTCTAAAATTTTATTAATGCCTTTTTTATACAGGCTGGCAACATAAGAGTTATCTGCTTCGGCATTTTTGCGTTCTTGCATCAAATGCCCGAGATAAGCAAGCACATCAACCTGTTCACTTTGAACGTGATCATGTGCTGCAACTTTGGCAGATGCGCCATAAATCGCCGTCGGATCTTTGAGTTGGGCATCTACAATTTCCCAGCCTTGTGGCGTAAGTTTGCGATAGAAGCAAGATTCACGACCGGTATGGCAAGCAATGCCACCATGCTGTTCAATTTGTAAAATAATCACATCGGCATCGCAATCCAGACGGATTTCATGCACGGTTTGAAAGTGCCCGGACTCTTCGCCTTTATGCCAGAGTTTTTGACGTGAGCGTGAGTAATACACCGCCTGATTTTTTTCAGCTGTCAGTTGTAAAGCCTCACGATTCATCCACGCAACCATTAACACTCGACCAGTTTGATGATGTTGTGCAATGGCAGGAACAAGACCATTGGAATCAAATTTAACTTCATCTAACCAGTTTGACATGAGTGAAAATCCATTGAGTGGAAAGCAGCTAGTGTAGCGTTTGTGACTAGGGTTGGCTATGCTTGTGGGGTAAAAAATAAGTTATGTGATTTTTGCATTAGATTAATAGACAGAAGTTTATAACGTTATAAATAGTAGTTAACTCATTTATTTAAATTAAATACTTTTTCAACTGGTATGAATAGGGTGTGAATCAAATTTAGAGGTATTCAGTATTGAAGAATAATGAAAATTTAGCTTGTCGAGTGTGCGGACTTATCCAATCTGAAGCCCCATGGGGTGAGGATGGGAGTACACCTAACTTTATTATTTGTGCTTGCTGTGGTACAGAATTTGGTTATGAGGATTGCACAAAAGAATCCGTAAAAGTTCAGCGTACAAAATGGTTAAATACAGGTGCAAATTGGTGGGAACTAAAGAATAAGCCGAAGCATTGGGATATTAATGCGCAATTACAAAATATCCCAATGGATTATCAATAATTTAGACACTTTGGTAGTTCGAGATTTCAATCAAATTCTGATCAGGATCTCGTAAATAGAGCGATAAAATTTTCCCCATTGCCCCAGTTCTTTCGATTGGGCCTTCAACGATATCAATATGCTGCGCTTGAAGGTGTGCCATCACTTCATTTAATGGGGTTTCTGCAATAAAACATAAATCTGCTGAACCTGCTGTCGGGCGAAGTGCTTTAGGCTCAAACTCTTTGCCCAGTTGATGAAGATTAATTTTCTGCTTGCCAAATTGCAGTGCTTTGCGGTTTTCAGCAAAGCTTATCACTTCAAAATTCAGGGCAGATTGATAAAACTGACAAGTGATTTCAATATCGGCAACGGTCAGAACCAAGTGATCTAAATGGCTAATTTTCATATATCACAGCCCTTATTTATATTCAGGTAGAGATTCAAGTTTGACACTAAAGCTATTGTCGCTTTCTGTATATTGCGCCACTTGTTGATAATCGAGTTGCTGAAACAGTCCTGTTTTTAAACCAGAAATGGTGATCGCCATTTCTTTACGGAAATACGGGATCTGATACATCCACGGAAAGGTCAGATCACGTATAGCACCCGCCCACCAATGATCTGATTGATACAGTGGCGTGAGTAGGCGGCTCAGGAACTGATAGAATTGGGTCGAAGAACGCCGTTGTTGATGATAATGTTGCCAGAGCATCGACCAGTCAATTTGCTGATGTTTTTGTGCTATTTGCAATGATTGCGAAAAGGCCCAAGCATCCAGCAAGGCCATATTCGCGCCTTGTCCCAACTGTGGACTCATGGCATGGGCTGCATCACCGATCACTCCAATTCGTCCTTGTCCAAATTGAGACATCACCACATCGCGATATTGCGCAGACAACCATTGTGGTTGATTTTGTGGATTCGACAACAGCTGTTTGAGCCATTCCGCAACATCAGGCCAGCGGTCAGACACTTGTTTTAACCATTGTTGCTTTGCGGATTCATCCTCTAAGAATGTGTGCAGTTGCTTGCTGGGCAAACTCCAAAATACACTCGACAATCGTTGCTGAGGGGCGATTGGGATTGCACCAGTAGGCAATACCCCCATCATGATTTTGGAGCGGTCATAAAACTGATGCAGAATGGCAGGATCAAGTGTTGGGCATTCAGGCACGATACTCCATGCCGCACCCCAAGGATAAGCCTGATCGACTTTCACCCATGCAGAAGGGCGTAACTGGCTGCGTGCACCATTGGCAATCAACACGGCATCAAAGCCATCATCAAATGTTTGTTGCTGCTGAATGCCGAACAGTCGAACTTCATTTTGCTGTTCTTGAATACGTTCAACACTATGACCCATTCGCCATGTCACCTGACTGGCATATTCAGCCAGTTTGTGGGTGAGCACATGACATAAGCTGGCGCGATGAATGCCGAGCCCATACAGATTGCTGCCTGCTTGATGATAGTGACTATTGACTAACAGACGTTTATTGGGAAGTTGACCTTCTAATCCTGTGACTTTTGCGCCTAGTTTTAAGGCATGCTCAAGCACGCCCAGATGTTCAAATACGGCGAGGCCAGCGGGCTGTAACAACAAACCAGCGCCGACAGGAGAAAGCTTATCCACGTGTTCAAAAATAGTGACGTGATTGCCTGCGCGTGCCAGCAAAATCGCTGTTGCTAGTCCAGCAGTTCCAGCACCCACAATGGCAAAATGAGGTATTTTCATTGTTTATTCTTTTAAAGGTTTATTAGATCAGTCAGCCTTGATCTTAACTGATCCCGATGATTTTTTTAAATGAAATCTGTTCTAGCTCAATGCCTAAGGTACGGGTCTGTAATTTTAGCAAAAGCTCAATCTGGATTATTTTGAAGGATCTTTGCCTGTGGTCATCTTGATCAGGGTACGATCTTTCTTGATCGCGTGATGATAAAGTGCCGCACCTGCATGCCCTAAAATCAGCATCCAGATCAGCCATTTCCCAAGAATTTCTTTGTGAATAAAATCAATCGGCTTCTCGAACTGTTCAAAACTTAAGCCTAAACCTTGGGTAACCCAGCTCTGGAACAATGCAGTCTGTTCAAATTTGGGAATCTCAAACAAAAAGAAAAACTCTGTATTGACGCCTGTACCCAAGTAGCCTGTAAGCGGTGCAATGATCATGATGGCATACAGGGCAAAATGTCCAGCATGTGCAGCAAATGTTGCGAGTGGACTGGCAGGTTCTAATTTGGGTTGCGGATTGCTTAGCCGCCAGAGGATTCGGAGACTAATAATCACGGCAATGCTGATACCGACAGAAAGATGCAGCTGCAAAGCCGTCCAGTTCTCGGGTGTACCTTTTTCGGTAAACCAGTGTCGGTAATAAACACTGCAATAGGCACATAAAAAGAGCAGTGCTGTGCTCCAATGCAACCATTTTGCAATCGAGCCATAGTTATCCCTACTATTTTTTAAACTCATGCTGTTCTTCCTTTAAAAGCTGTGCAGATACATTTCAATGCTTAGCCGATGATGAGCGATCTGCTCAAGGATGAAAAGTTTTTAGCTAATAATGGCCTGAGTTGGATTTAGATATTGCCTAAAGTGTGACAACTGGGCTGGGATTCTTAGATGAGGTCGGTGCGGTGAATGTGTAGATCAATTGGATTGTTCTGCCAAATAAAAAGGCCGTATCAATCGATACAGCCTTTGATTCGGGATCTAGGTTTTATTTGGCAATACGCCACAGGGCAATCAAACTACTCAGTACAATCAGAATAACCGAGATAAACCATGGGCTGATGATGGCAATTGTGAGCAAGATCAGCAGGGTACTGCCAAACATCCAGCTACGACGTTGTTGCTGTTGCATTTGTAAACGCATTTGCTGAATTTCACGGAGCTGTTTATCGTGCCATGCAGATTGGTTTTTCAAACCATTTAAGCTGTCAATTAACAGGCTTGGAATATCTTGAGCACCCAATAATAGGTCCGGAATTTGTTGTCCCAGTTCTTTCATGTTTTTGACTGGGTTCATATTGGCCTTGACCCATTCGGTTAGAATCGGTTTCGCTAGTTTCCAGATATCCAGTTGTGGGTAGAGGTCGGTACCTAAGCCTTCAACATGCACCAGTGTTTTCAGTAACAGCATCAGTTGTGGCGGAATTTCCAAATGGAAACGGCGGGCAATATCCATCACCTGAATCAAAATACCAGCGAAATCCAGTTGATCCATTGGTTTGGAAACCATTGGGCCAACCGTACGGCGCATCTCGCGTGACAAGGCATCTTGATCAGTACCCGGTGGAATCCAGCCAGCTTGATGCACGATTTGAATCAACTGCATAAAGTTGCTGTTCATCACCGCGAGTAGCATCCGTGCAACCGTCATCTGATCATGCTTCGACAGTTCGCCCATAATGGCGCAGTCTAAGGCGATAAAACGTGGATTGCTTGGATTAATGGTCTCGACAAAGACATTTCCTGGATGCATATCGGCATGGAAAAAGTTGTCACGGAACACTTGGGTGAAGAAAATGGTTAAGCCTTTTTCTGCCAGATCCGCACGATCCATACCTAAACGATCAAAAGTGGCCGTATCTGAAATAGGAACGCCAGTAATGCGTTCCGCCACCATCACATCTTTACTGTCCATATACACTTCAGGCACATACATCATGCTTGAACCTGTAAAGTAGTGGCGCATACGACGGGTATTATCGGCTTCTAAGCTCAGATCCAGTTCATTTAAAATGATGTGGCGGTAATCTTGGATAATTTCCGAGAGATGCAGGGCACGCGCTGCTTCTAAACGGTTTTCCAGCCAGTCGCCTAGCCACGTCAGAATTTCGAAGTCTTGTAAAATCTGATGACGAATATCTGGGCGAGTGACCTTCACCACCACTTCACGGCCATCATGCAAAGCCGCGGTGTGGACCTGAGCAATCGATGCTGCTGCAAGTGGCTGTTCATCAAAGCGAGAGAACAGGGTACTGACATCTGCTTTCAGTGATTCTTGAATGCGTTGCTTGGCCAGTTGGGTATCATAGGGTTTGACACGGTCTTGCAATAACACCAGTTGTGATAACACTTCAGGTGGAATCAAATCACGGCGTGTAGACAGCAATTGTCCTAACTTAATTGCCAATGGCCCCATATCCTCTAAAGCTTGCTTAAGCTTCAGCGGATTTTTCTTCTCACGGCTTGACCACGCCGCAGGATGCATTTTAATGATGTTTAATGCATGACGTGCTTTTACTGGCAATTCTTCCGCAGGGAACAAGGTATCAAGGCGATAGTGTGCTGCAATACGCCAGAGTTCGAGTAACCGTGTAACATGCGGAATCATATAAAGTCTTACCTAGTCTTGTGTGGGCTTTGAGGGATTGAATTGAGCATTGAGCTGTTGCAGCTTGGCTGCCAAACGGTCAATTTCTTGGTTCAGTTGACGTGTCTCGCGATTGAGATCATCCATTTGCCAGCGTGGAGCAAATAAACCGCTATCTTCTTTTAAGGCATCTTCAACAAAAAATAAATGGCTTTGTAGTGAGCGTTTCAGTTGTTGTGGTGCAAGCTGAATTTTACCGAGTTCATGGGCCAGCTGTGGACCAATCCAAGGGGATAAATGCGCTGCCAGATCAGGCTCGGCCTGCTGCATAATTTTTTGAATCTCCTGCAAGAGGTGGTAATCACCTTGCAAGGGAATATTGCCAATCTGATCCATGTCACTGAGCAATAATTTAATCAGCTCAACGCTATTTTCAACATGTAGGGTTGCGGTTGCATCCGTTACTTTATGTTGGGGATCAAAGGGACGTTGTTCAAAAATAGACGGGCTGTGACTGTGTCCAGTCACGGTCGGTTCGAGGCGAACTCTATTTTCATCAAAAAATACATCAACCGAGAGTTGTGGACTATCGATCACAACCCGTAATAATTGGCCTTGCAGTTGGTTGAGCTGAATGCGGGTAATCGCATCCAGATCAATCACATGATGAATGATACGTTCGACTGCACCGAGTGCTAAAATCGACCACATATCTGAGAACCTTAAAGTTTGAATCCACGGTGAACTGCAACAATACCACCCGTTAAGTTATGGTAGTCACAGCTTTGAAAGCCTGCATTTTCCATCATGCCTTTGAGGGTACGTTGGTCTGGGTGCATGCGAATTGATTCGGCAAGGTATTTATAGCTTTCCGAATCATTGGCCACCAATTTACCCATAATCGGCAATGCCGTGAATGAGTAAAGATCGTAGAGTTTTGAAAATGGTTCAAATACAGGTTTAGAAAATTCGAGAATCAGTAAACGGCCACCTGGTTTCAAGACACGGTACATCGCTTGCAGTGCCGCATCTTTATCGGTCACGTTACGCAAACCAAAGCTGATCGTCACTAAATCAAAACTATTATCGGCAAATGGCTCAAGCGTTTCTGCATTGGCAAGCACAAAATCCACATTGGTACAGCCGGCATCGATTAGACGATCACGACCCACATTTAACATAGATTCGTTAATGTCGGACAATACGACATGACCTTGAGGGCCAACTTCACGGCTAAAGACTTTGGCCAAATCACCAGTACCGCCCGCGATATCAAGCACATGTTGTCCGCGACGTACGCCAGACATATTAATCGCAAAGCGTTTCCATAGACGATGAATACCGAATGACATCAAGTCATTCATGATGTCGTATTTGCTGGCAACTGAATGGAAAACCTCTGCAACTTTCTGTGCTTTATCATCACTGTTTACGGTTTGAAAACCAAAGTGAGTTGTTTCGCCTACATTACCCGTATTGGCTCCGCGCGGCAGATTGTATTTGGGGATTGATGCGGTTGAGGTCGCTGCGGTGCCTTGTTGTAAAGACTGCTGCTGACCTTGTGGAGTGCCTTGAGGAAGCGGTGAGCTTAAGAATGGACTGACTTTGTCTGAACTTGGATTTTGCTCAACTTCTGGGGTAGGCTGTTGGTTTTCGTTAGACATTGTTTTCTCCTAAACTTTCGCTCTAGCGGCACGAATCAGCAAGCATGATGACAGATTTTGTATCTTTTTACAGGCTTTCACATGTAATTGATATGAATAATATACAGAAAGTCACTTTCTCAAAAGGGTTTTAATTTTTCTTAAGATTTGAAAAGTCTCATTTTTCTGCTTCAGCCATGGATCTCATGACTGAAGCGTGCCCAGATCCCGTTTAGTCTTGAAAAGGATGAGGATGTCCACTATGCACCTTTTCAATAATTTCACGTTCTTTTTCGGTGAAAGTACTGATAAAGGTTGCTGCCGATTTCAACGGTTTCATGGCAGCAAAGCCTTCCTGAATAAACTCATACATCTGTTCGAATTGATATTTATGTGCAATCCCTTTACACATTTTAAATGCGGCATACATCATGGTGGAACGCATATATTTATCAAGGGTCAGACCTAATTCATCCAGCAGTTGAAGTTGCTCATACCGAGCCTCACCTTGATCCAGCTTGATTAGGGTTTGACGCATGATCTCATCTGTTAATGGGGTTTCAAGTGGATAATCTTCTAACAGTTGTATGGCCACTTGCTCGTCCAGTTGCGTTGCCAGAACAGCTAAACTGACCGATTTAGTCCCTGTCTTGATGGCATTTTCAGGCAGAAGGCTCTCCGCTTTGTGTGCGTATTTGAGCAGCCGTTCGATTTGTTGCGCCATAGCATCAAAATCTGGACCGCCGTATAAACGGTTTAAGAAATACGCCGACATCAGCTGATTCTTGGGTTCAGCAAAAAATGCTGCATGTGTCTGTGCAATCCGTACTTTCATCCATGCTTGGACTTCATGCAATCTCTGGGCAATCGCTGGATTCTGGTGGTAATTCAGTGTTTGATATTGTAATAAAAGATGATCAAATGCAGCGAGTTTTGACATGTTCGAACTCAAAGAAAATAAAACCATAAAAGCATAGGCTGCATCATAACGGAGAACCATGACAGCATAAACTCTAAATGTTTAATCATCGGTCACTACGGCAGTCATCTGATGACATTCTACATAAACTGTACACGGGGTGGCCTTTGATCGGCAGCAGTTTTGACTATACTGATTTTAAATATTAAGAATGAATCATTTAGAGCAGAACATGAGTATACAACAACCGACATTTGAATTACGTGATGAGGATGAACTATCTTTAGAACTCATTGAAGCCCAATATGCACTCAAACAAAGTCGCGATAAAAAAAATGCCAAAAGTGTTTTGGTCTTGGTCAGTGGGATTGAACTGGCGGGCAAAGGCGAAGCAGTCAAGCAATTACGTGAATGGCTCGATCCACGCTATTTAAGAGTGAAAGCGGACGCACCGCAGTTGTTGTCCAGCAATCAAACCTTTTGGCAATCCTATACCCGTTTTATCCCAGCAGAAGGGCAAATCGTGGTGATGTTTGGTAATTGGTATAGCGACTTACTCACGACGGCGATGCATGTCTCCAAACCATTGGATGAGAACTTGTTTGATGCCTATGTGGAGCAGATGCGGGCTTTTGAGCATGATCTGCAAAATAATCATGTTCATATAGTCAAAGTCTGGTTTGATTTGTCGTGGAAGTCTCTGCAAAAGCGTTTGGATGAAATCGATGCTTCGGAACAACGTTGGCATAAACTCCATGGCCTGGATTGGCGTAATAAAAAACAATACGATAGCTTGCAAGGCTTAAGCCAACGCTTTACCGATGACTGGTTTATGATTGATGGCGAAGATGGCAAGCTGCGTGATCAATCTTTTGCTCAATATTTGCTGCAAACCTTGCGAGAGTTGCCTGAACATCAAACTAAAGTGACGCAGAAATGGCAGCAGGCTGCGATTCCCAAAGCATTACTTGCACCTGCGCAAGCCAGTTTAGAAAAAGAGGATTATAAAGATGAGTTGCGTAAGCTGACCAAGAAAGTTGCAGACACGCTGCGTTATGATGAGCGCAAAGTGGTGATCGCGTTTGAAGGCATGGATGCGGCAGGAAAAGGCGGCGCGATTAAACGGATCGTGAAAAAGCTTGATCCAAGAGAGTACGAAATTCATACCATTGCAGCACCTGAGCGCTATGAATTACGGCGTCCTTATTTATGGCGTTTCTGGAGCAAATTGACTGACAGTGGCAAGATCACCATTTTTGACCGCACGTGGTATGGACGCGTATTGGTTGAACGGATTGAGGGTTTTGCTTCTACTGTAGAATGGCAACGTGCCTATAATGAGATTAACCGTTTTGAAGAAAATCTGGTGGATAGTCAGACGGTGCTTGTCAAAATTTGGCTGGCGATTAGTAAAGACGAGCAGGCACTTCGCTTTAAGGCACGTGAACAAACACCACATAAACGTTTTAAAATCACAGAGGAAGACTGGCGTAATCGTGAGAAATGGGATGATTATCTCAAGGCAGCAGCGGATATGTTTGAACGGACCGATACCGATTATGCACCGTGGTATGTGATTGCGACCGATGATAAGTATTCAGCGCGGATTGAAGTATTAAAGGCCATCTTAAAACAGTTGAAGGCGGACTAATCCACCTTCTCGTTAAGTTCAATTAAATTAATTGTTATTCGCCAATTGTGCTTTATAGCTGCGATGCTGTCGGAATACGATCAGTGTCGCGATTAAACTGGTGATTGCGGCGAACATCAGCCAGAAAGCAGGCATGCTCTTATTGCCTGAAGTCTGCACCAGATAGGTTGCAATCATCGGGGTGAGTCCACCAAAAATGGAAGTAGCAAAGCTATAGGCAACAGAGAAGCCGGCAATCCGCACTGAGCTCGGCATCATTTCTGCCAATGAAACCACCAGTGCGCCGTTATAGAAGCTATAAAGTAGCGAGAACCATAACAACACCATCAGCATATGCGACAAGCTAATGGTATGTGTCAGCCAAGTCAGCAGAGGATAGGCACTGATAAAAATTAAGACTGTGGTGATGATTAAAAGCGGTTTTCGGCCGAATTTATCGGAAAGATGTCCGCCCAGGGGTAACAGGATAAAGTTACTCACACCCACCATAATTGTGGCAATCAAACTTTCTGCACGGGTTAGATTCAAGACCTCTTTGCCGTAGGTTGGGGTATAGACGGTAATGAAATAAAACATGGTGGTGGTGGTCGCAACCATACACACACCCGCCAACACAATTTTCCAGTTTGCTGCTAAAGTCGCAAGAATTTGCTGTGTGCTGGGATGCTCTTTACGGGAAGCGAAGGCTTCGGTTTCAGCCAAAGATTTACGCAACCAGAAAATGAAGGGGATAATGGCACAGCCCACAAAGAATGGAATCCGCCATGCCCATGCATCGACCTGAGCTTTGGTGAAAATCACACTGACGAGATAACCCAAGATTGCAGCAAAAATGACGGCGACTTGCTGACTGGCAGATTGCCAACTGGTAATAAAGCCACGGTTATGCGGTTCGGCTATTTCTGCTAAATAGACTGAAACGCCACCCAGCTCGACCCCCGCGGAAAAACCTTGTGCAAGGCGTCCAACGAAAATAAGCACGGTTGCGGCAAAGCCAATACTGGCATAACTTGGAGTAAAGGCAATGATTAACGAACCGAAAGCCATGATACTTAATGTCACCATCAGGCCACGGCGACGACCAATCCGATCTACATAAGGGCCAAGCACCAAAGCACCAATCGGACGCATCAGAAAGCTGACCGCGAACACCAAAAAGGTTTTCATCAATGCAGCATAGCTGCTATCAGAGTGAAAAAAGGTTTCACCTATGGCTTGAGCATAGAGTCCGAACAGGAAGAAGTCGTATTGTTCAAGGAAGTTCCCGCTGGTCACGTTAAAAATTGAACGAACCCGAGAAGGGGATTGGCTATTTTGCACAATGACGCTCCATCATCTATTGATCATCAAGATGTGGAGAATAAAAATACAATCTTTATGAAAGCTTAAAAAATTAAGTGAATCTTAACGTATTTGTGTGGTTTTTTTATTGATCTGTTATTGCACTGTAAGCATGGATCTATATCAAAAATAGCGACAGAGATTCTAGGCATGAAAACGGCTCGGGTGAATGCGCTTGAAGCTCCGAGTCAATCATTAAAAAAGAAAAGGTGTTTCATACAAACACCTTTCATTAGTGCTTAAGCGACAATGGTACTGCGGCTTTTTTGCTGAATCTGTTTGGCCAGGTTATAGCAATCTTGCACATGCGCTTCAGTAATTTTACGCATCATGAAATAGCCTAGACTGGCCGCGACCAGTTGCCCACCTAAAGGAATAAATTTAGTCACCTGTTTGGTGGCAATTTTAGTGAAAAAGCCATTAAAAGATGCCTTCATTGCAGTACGTGCCACCACAAAGCCAGAGAACTCAAAGCCACGTTTACGCAGTTCATCCCAATGGATTTTTTTGGTTTCAGGATCATAAACACTGATATGTTCAGGCGCGAGACCGAAGCGGGCATTAATAAAGGGAATGATCTGGGTCAGCATGCCCAAATCAACCACAACATCAAAAAATGGAATTGGTACAATCGCAGCGCCCGCTGACCAGTAGGCACGTTTTTTAGACAGTTCTAAACATTCTTCTCGAATCTGATCCAAGTTTAAATTTGGATCAATGGAATCAGGAATTTTATCGATTTTCATAAAGTTATACCTAAGCTCTATCCCTTGATAGTACATTCAATCGTATTGAATGGTGAATTTCAAAACAATTTTTTATTGGATTGTGTATTTAACGTGACTTCGTGATATGAAGCTGAATGTTGTATAGTGACTATTATGAACGTTTTTGTACCAAAAAATGATCGCTTTTTGATGAGGTTATATTAATACATGGGTATTCATGTTATTCAAAGTCAACGCCTTGATGTGCTTGTTCAAGGTGTGATGGCATCAATTACCCAGCCCAGTAACTCACCCTTTCAGGTGTTTAGAACCCAGCATTTTATTGTGCCGAGTCCAGCACAAGAACAATGGCTGACTCAGAAAATTGCTGAACAGCAGGGCATGACCGCGAATTATCAGTTTCACCAGCGTATCCGTGGCTTTCAATGGTATGCCTATCAGCAAGTCCTCGAAAATAAAGAACAAGTCCGTAAAGCCAATATTCCGCGCTTGATTTTGAAATGGCGTATCCATCAAGCCTTACAGCCTTTTATTCGAGCAGATCAGATCAACCTGCCAGTCGATCATCCGTTGTATTCAATTGTGCAGCGGATTTATGCCAGTGCCGATCAATTACAGCAAGGCACAGAAAAACAGCTTAAAAAGCAAAGTATGCTGTACTGGGTCGCCGAGCAGGTTTCACAATTGTTTAATCATTACATGGTTTATCGGGGGCACTGTCAAAAGGCATGCCAAGGCCAATGTCAGTGTGCAGGCAACTGGTTATCGGCATGGGGACAAAACAAAGCACTCGATATCGAAAATTTAATCTCTCAGACCGACCAGCAAACCTCGGCATTTACGTTGCAACAAACTGAACAGCTGGAAGCTTGGCAGCGCTGGTTGTGGCTAAACTATTTCCATGATGATTTTGTTGAAATACAAGGGATTGATGCGGATTTCTGGCATTTGTTAGACAACGATCAGACCCGATCACAGGCATTGGCAAAACTTCCCAATCAAGTGATTGTCTTCACCTTGTTGGATTTGCCACCGAGCCAGTTACAGTTTTTACGGCGCTTGGGGCAGTATCTCGATGTGGTGATTTTGCACTATAACCCTTCACAAGAATACTGGGCCGACAGTGTTGATCCCTTGTGGAAGCAACGATATGACTTAGGGGTAAAAGAGCGTTTTATTGCTAAAAATCCCAAGGCAACAGATGCAGAAATTGCCGCATTCTTTGACAGTTTTAGTTTAGGCTTTCATGCTTTAAATCGTGAATCTCGACATCCTTTATTGACCCGTTTGGGTAAACAGGCACGTGATAACTTCTCATTGTTGTCACAGCTTGCAACAGGCGAAGAAGGAAAATGGGTCGATGCTTTTGAGGACTACTTTCCTGAGACTTTACTGGGCAAAATCCAGTCGGATATTTTCTATCTTGTGGAACCAGTTGCGGCAGAATATGCCTTGGCTGCAGACGATGCCTCGATCCAGATTCATGTCTGTCATTCCAGTTTGCGCCAGCTGGAAGTGTTAAAAGAACAATTGCTACACTGGCTTTCCCAATCAGACACCACACCACGCCGCCCCAGTGATATTTTGATTCTGACGCCGAATCTGGCGGAATTGGAACCGCTGATTCGCAGCGTTTTTCCTGCCGTTGCCAATGATCATGAGGTGTTTTTGCCCGTGAAAATTGCAGGCGTGGCACAGTTAGATGCGTTAAATGCTTGGCGTTCCGTTTTGGGACGGATGCAATTGACACAAGCTCGCTTTACTCAGGATGACTTTGCCGACTGGCTCAATCTTTCCGCAACGCAACAGCGTTACGGACTGGACTATAGTCAGGCACAGCGGATTCTGAGCTTACTGAATGAGGCTGGCTTTAAGCGTGGTCTGGACGAGCAACATCTCAAACAAGGTTTGAGTGCTGACGATCAGGACTATCGTTATAGCTTTAAGTTCGCCTTGGATCGCTTGGCTTTGGGAGTCGCCGTACCTGCACATGTGATGGTACAGCAGACCTTAAGTTATGCCTTGGTACAACCAAGTGATTTTGAGCTGATTGGCATCTTGATTCAAATCTATCAGGATTTATCGGCTCGGCGGCATTGGCTGGTGGCCCATGAGCAAGGGCAGGGTTTACCTGTAGAAGCATGGTTAAAGCGGATTAAGGCGGATGTTCAAGAGTTTGAACAAGCCGAGATTGTGGCATTAAAAACGGTTCGGGAAATCATCCAGAAACAAGAACGGATGCTAACCTTGGCCAGTTATTACGAAGATGAAGAAACCCAATTACGTCAGATTTCGTTGCCTTTACCCTATATTATTGAAGAAATTCAACGCACCTTGGAAAGCCAGTCTGCACAGGTTGAACCGACTGGGCAAATTACCTTTAGCCAGATTGGTCAGATTCGGCCGTTGCCTTATCGTTTAATTGTCTTGTTGAATCTGGATACAGGTAAATTTCCAAATCGCGACAGTCATATTCCCTTTGATTTGATGGATGTATTACGTCAACAATTAGGGGATCGTTCCCGTCTGGAAGATGATCAAGGTGCATTTCTAGATGCCGTGCTGCTGGCGCAAGAACAACTCTGGCTGTTCTATAATGGTTTTGATATCAATGATGGTGAGGTGAGAGAACCATCGAGCGTGCTGCAAAATTTCCGTGATCATTTGGCACTTATTGTGGGGACTTCAGCAGAAATACAATATGCGGATCATGCAGAAATGCAGAAGATCGCGCCAGCACAGCTGTACCCACTTTATCACCTGCATCCGTTGCAGCCATTTGATCCACTCGGGTTCGTGGCGGAATCCAAGTCGATTCGTTACCAAAATCACTGGTTCCATGTGGCATCGCAGATTCAGCAGCCCAAAGGGGAGCGACAGGCATGGGTGGATCGGGCTTATCCTATTGAGCAGGATGAAATGACCATTCTGGAAAGTCAGCAATGGATTCAGGATGTGACATTCCCCGCACGGTTATATTTAAAAACACTGGGTGTGGAAAATCTGAGTGCCACGGAGTTGGTGGATCAAAGTGAGCCTTTATTACTCGATGGATTAGGTAAATACGCCATTCGCCACTTTTTACAACAACAAGATGAACAGATATCACCCAGCGTCTTGCAAGATCAGTTGCCTGTGGGCAAGGTGCAACATAGTGCATGGCAACAGAGCCGTCTCGAACAGCAACGATTAATGGAGCGCTTACAGCAATACGCCGCTGCACCGACAGCAACTACGCAACGGGTTTGGCGCGTGTCGAAACAGTTACAGATTGCTTGCGTGACGCCTAAACAATTGGCTCAGGACTGGGTCAGTCTGGATGCATCCAGCGCGCGCGCCAAGCGTCTCGCCAAAGTCTGGCTGGAATATTTATTGTGGCTGGCTGTATTGAACAGTGAGACAGCAACTGAAAAACGCCGTATTGTGGTGTTTAGTGATCATACCGTGATTTGTGAAGGGCTAAGTTCTGCGCAGGCACAGACTTATTTACGGGCATGGTTGCAGCTTTGGCAAGATGCCCAACAGCAACCTGTAGTGTTACCCGCAGCTTTGTTATTAAAGCCTCTGGAAAAAGCGAAACAGCATGAATGGGTGGAACTGGATTCCAAGCAAATACTGGTTGAAGAGAGTCAAACACAAATCTTGAAGGACTGGAATGACACGGGGGATTTTTCAGGCTTTGATATGACCCAGAATGAAGCGTGTAAGTTGCATCGGGATTGGCAGTTTATTTTGCAAGAGCAAGATGCCGCAGCATTATTACACTATGCCTGCGATCATTATGCGTATGCACTGTATCAACCTATTTTTGAATTTTTACGGGTGGAGTAAGACATGAATGCATCACATCCAGTGTCTTATCAGCCGATTCGTGATATTCAATTTGAAGGTTTACATCTGATTGAAGCCTCAGCAGGGACAGGCAAAACCTATACCTTGTCCAGTTTGATGGTACGGATTTTTCTAGAAAAGTATTTACCCAATCAGGTGATTGCAACCACCTTTACCCGCGCTGCTGCGGCCGAGTTAAAAAGCCGTATTCGTTTACGTCTGGTTGAGGTTCAGCAGTTTCTGGAACCATTACGCAGCGTCTTGGAAACAGATATTCATACGCTGGCGGAGCAAGAAGCCGATCCACTCAAACAACAGATTTTACACAGCTTTGCGCCGCGTATTGCGTATGCCTGTGAACGTTTAAAACTGGTGATTGATCAGTTAGATGATTTATTTGTTGGGACTCTAGACAGTTTTAGCCAGAAACTATTAAGGGAATTTGCTTTCGAAAGCGGCAAAATTGAAGCGGCGCAAATCACGGATGATGCCAAAAGCTATACCCGCCAACTGATTCATGATGTGTTACGTGAATGGATCCAGTCACAGCCGCAAGCCGTGATTGATACATTGTATCTGGTGGGGGGGCTGAAAAGTGTCGATCATTTTGTCTCGATGGTGGAAAGCTCGCTGAACTTTAGTTCGGCTCAGTTTAAATTGCCGGCCATGCCTGAAATTGAGCTGGCTCAGTCTCAACAATGGCAGCAGCAAGCGCAACAGATTGAACTGGAGCAATTCGCAGACTATTTTCAGTTGGATGGGGCTTATTATACCTTTATTAATGGGACTTCTTTTCGTAACAATGCCTTTAATCGCTTGTTCTGTGAGTCGATTCCTTTGCTCTTGAACGCTTTAGCAGAACAAGAGAACAGTCAGGTATTTGATGCCTATTTTGCCGATGCACGTGAAGCTGTTTTTAAATTTTTAGATAAATTCGAGCAGCAAAAGATTTTTAAAAAATGCCCTGTTGAAGTTAGTGAAGGCTTTTATCAACATCCGATGCTGCTGCAACTGAGCGCACTGTTTCAGGAGCTTCAAAACACCCAGCAGCAATTTGAGCAACTGCAGGTTTATCTCAAAGCTTATCTATGTACTGAGGTTAAAAAAAGACTGCCGCAAGTGTTGCAGCAAAAAGGCGAAACCACATTCGCCCAACAAATAAAAACGTTGTCTGAGGCACTGAAAGGTGAGCAGGGACAACGTTTTGCAGTATTTGTACAAGCGCGCTATCCCTTAATTTTGGTCGATGAATTTCAGGATACCAACCAAGATCAAGATGATATGTTGGCCAGTATTTGGCGACATCCGCAACGCTATCAAAAAGGTTGCATGATTATGGTTGGAGATCGGAAACAGGCGATTTATGGTTTCCGTGGCGGCGATATGCTGACCTTCCTGAATGCCCATCAAGATATTATGGCGAAACAGGGGCGTGAGTATAAATTGATCCATAACCATCGTTCGGTAAAAGAACTGGTTGAAGTCATCGATATTCTGTTTCAGCGACAAGTCGATTTTGGCGAGCAGGTCAGATATGACCCGATTCAGGCAGGCTCACGTCCACATCCTGCCTTGATTGAAAATGATCAGCTCAATCCTGCCCCTTTACGTTGGTTACAGCTGCAAGACGGTAATGAGCAAGCCACTCAGGTGGCTTGGAAAATTCAGACCTTGTTGAATCAGGCTGCTTTGCAGCAATTGTATTTGGACGGTGAGCGTCGCCAAGCCATTTGTGAAGATGATATTGCGGTACTTTCCCGTAGCCATCGCCAGTTGGATGAAGTGCAATATATGCTGGAGCGCTTGGGGATTCGGGTTAATCGTCCATCAAAACGTAGTGTTTTCGATTCAGCCATTGCGCAGGATGTAGCAGCCTTATTCACGGCGATCCTTCATCCTTATGATGAAGCCAAACTCAAACGTGCTTTACTCAGTCGTTTATTCGGCTATGATCTCAGCCGTTTACTGGCACTGGAACAGAGTCCTGAAGGTCTGAGTCATTACATTCAACAATTTGATGACATTCGTGAAATGTGGCTTAGTCAAGGTTTCTTGACCGCATGGCAGCGTTGTCTGAATCAATTTGGGATCTGGCAGCAATTGGTGGCAACCCAAAGTAAAGACAATGAGCGGGCCGTCGTAAATTTACGCCATCTGACTGATCTTTTGAGTCAGCACAGCGAGCATGTACAGGGCATCCAAAACTTGTATCACTGGTATTTAAAACAACTACATGCACCGAGTGATCGAGAGTGGGAGCTTGAACATAAGCTGTCCAGTGAAGCGGGGGTGCAGTTGATGACCATCCACCAGTCCAAGGGGCTGGAATATAAAATCGTATTTTTGTTAGGAGCGAATAAAGCCTTTTCTGAAATGCAGAAGACGTTAAACTTTTCCACCACAGAAGTACAAAATCCTGAGACGGGACAGAGCAGGATGCAGCGTGTTGTTGCAGTGGCAGATAAAAACTTTTTGCAACCAATCGAGATTGATCAACATCAACAGCGTGCTTTAGCAGAGCAAAACCGTTTATGGTACGTAGCGCTGACCCGTGCCAGTCATCGCGTCTATGCGGTCTTTGAACCAGAGAAAGGGGAAAAGAATAAACTTTCGGGTCTTGCCTTCTGGAAGAATCAGGGGGAAAGCTTCCATCATGCCTATAGTGCAGATGAGTTGCCTGTACTAGAACGCCCTCAAGCGCAACATCTGCAACAGCATCCACAGCAGCTGCAGTTACGAGCGCTGGAGTTACCTGAACAGCGTTTCTATGCACGCGCCAAGACTAGCTTTAGTTATCTGGCACAACATTTAAAACACAAGGCCAATCGTGTCGATCGGCTGGCCAATATCAATTCTGATTTTGAACAGGCAGAGGATGAGTTAAATTTGCTTGCGGTTGAAACGGCATCCGCAGCGCAACCGATTGCTTGGATTAAACAGTATTTTCCTAAAGGAACTTTGGCGGGAAACTTTCTGCATGAAATCTTTGAACAGATTGATTTTCAACGCGCTGAGACATGGGTTGAGGAAATCCGTCGCCGTTTTAAAAACACCTATCAAAGTCTATGGTTGGAGTTGCTTGAGCAATATCAACAGCAGTTTCCTGAACAACAAAATGCAGAACAGCAACTCTATCAATGGATTGCTGAATGGTTGGCTGAGGTATTGATCACACCACTGCATCAAGGCTTTCAACTCAAGCAATTAACCAGCGGCCAATATCTATCTGAATGTCCTTTCTATTTGGCCTTATCTGATCGGGTGTTGGCAATGCAGCGTGTGCAGCAGTTGTTTGAGGAATATGGCATCGAGATGCCTGAATTACTCGAAGCTAAATCGGCTCGCTACTTGAATGGCTCAATTGATCTGGTCTACTTTGATGGTCAGCGTTACCATATTGCCGATTATAAAAGTAATTATTTAGGCACAGCACAAAGTGATTATCAGCAAGCACAGATTGCCGAGAGCATGTCACTGTCCAGTTATTGGCTGCAAGCGGCCTTATATTTGGTGGCCTTGCATCGCTATCTTGGGGTGAAGCTACAGGATTATGATATGCAGCAACATTTGGGTGGCGCTTCCTATCTGTATTTAAGAGGCATGAATGGACAGCCACAGCAAGGCTGCCTGTATTGGAAACCTGCGGACGAATTTATCCTGCGTTTAGATGCAATTCTGGGATATTTCTCTGAAGATAAAGCTGGGAAAATGGTGTAGATAAAGTGTGTGATTTTAAATTAAACAAAAGCTTATCGTGTGGATAAGTGTGTTTATAACCTTGTGGACAAGCATGTGGGTAAGTTTGAGGATAACTCTGTGGACAAGCTAAGTGGTCAAGAACCAGAACAAATAACCTGGTTGAATATGTGGAGCAACTACCTCACACAAGCCCCATTTTCTCAGTCTGCTCAAACAGTTAGCGCTGCACAAATATTACAGCAACTGATTGAAGCCAGTTTGCAAGGGGATAGTTGTATTGCGCTTGATCCGACACAGCTGGAAGCCTTGGGTGATTTAGCCGTTTCTAGCGAAATCGCAACGACGCAAGTCGCCCCATGTGTCTATGATCAGCAGGGCTTGGCATTATACCGATATTGGCATCTAGAGCAACGCCTCGCACAGCAGATTTGTCGATTAAAGCGACAAACGATTCAACAGATCAATACCTCAGATTTTCAGGATTTACTCAGTGATCCACATCAGCAAGCTGCGCTTAAAATGGTATTACAGCAATGGTTCAGCCTGATTACTGGGGGCCCAGGGACAGGTAAAACCTATACCTTGGCCCGTATTATTGCGGCGTTGAACCAGATTATTCCAGATATTCGTATTGCCATGGCTGCACCCACAGGGAAAGCGGCTCAACGGATGCAAGAAGCCTTACAAAACTCATTCAATGATCCAAAGTTGTTGCAATCGGGCCTGATCACGGACGAGTTGCGTCATCAAAATACTCAGACCTTGCATCGACTGTTGGGGATGGGCAATCGGCAGATTCCACGCTTTAATCAAAAGCAACCTTTACCCTATGATGTCGTCGTCGTTGATGAAGCCTCAATGCTGGATCTCAGTCTGGCGACGGCATTATTTGAAGCGATTCCTGAAGGGTGCCGGATCATTTTGTTGGGGGATGCCAATCAATTGGCTTCAGTTGATGTGGGGTCGGTTTTAGCTGATTTACAGCAAGTCCCCGCTTTGACCGAAAACAGAGTACAGTTGCAGACCAGCCGTCGTTTTGCTGGCGATGCCAAAATTGGTCAATTGGCACGCTTTATTCAGGCGCAACAAGATGCAACTGAACCTGATTCAGTGCTTTCGAAACTAGAACATGAGATTGTCAACGCCGCACCCTTAGGCGCAATTCACTTAAATCCAGAGATGCCAGATCTGATTCAGCTGGAATATTTAGCCGAGTCGCAGCAGATCGAGATGGAACCCTATCAGCAAAAACTGATGTATGGTTTCCAAGGATATGTGGCTGCCTTAAAACATTATCTACAGGCCGATGAGCCTGAAGATCAGATTCAACCAGTTATACATGCTTTCGATGATTATCGAATTTTGACGGCAGTCCGACATGGTCAATTGGGTCTGGAACAACTTAATCGTTTTGCTGAGCAGTGGCTAAATCAGCAGTTGAAGCAAATCGCAGTCGGGGATTGGTATGTTGGCCGCCCCGTGATGATGACCTATAACGACTATCAACTGGGGATTTCTAATGGAGATATCGGGATCTGTTTTAAACATCGCACTCAGCCACAGCAATTCGAAGTGTTTTTCCCGAGCTTGAACAAGTGGATCGCCGCTCACCGGCTACCACGAAGCATGCAAACTGCTTTTGTGTTAACCATCCATAAATCACAAGGCTCTGAATTTACCCATACTGCAATCGTATTGGATGCACATGCAGAAAAATTATTGAGTCAGGAGTTAATTTACACTGCAGTAACCCGAGCCAAGAAAGTTGTGAGTATTTTGGCGGATCGGGGGGCATTACAACAGGCACTGACCATTCGGACAGTGCGCCGAAGTGGTTTAGTGCAAAAGATCAATTTGAGCAGATTGTGAACTTAAGCTTCAGAATTCACTCTTTTGTAAGTAAAAGCTTACAAAGATTCGAGATATTGTCGCTAGAGCAGGCACACGGTTTTTGAGATTATGTACACACAAAGAGCCTAGCATGGAAAGCTAGGTAAATCGCAAAAATATAACAATAACGTCGTATGACAGCGAACTTACAGTGAAGTAAGTGATAAGAGAGGAAACTTACAGCCGCTAAGCCTTGTAGTTTTGGGAGAGACTACAGGGCTTTTTTATTTTTGCATCAAAATTCACTATAGAAATCAGTGTAATCCATATATTTAATCCACCCTGCTTGCTCATAGCTGAAAATTTACACCTTTAAAAATATGCATGACTTGGCTGATCTCAAGCTGTCAAATAAAAGCAAGAAATATAAATCGGCTTGTCTGACAATTTTTTGTTATTATTAAGTTAAATGTTATACAGACTTGTACGTTTTTCTTACACAGAGATAAGAAAAATGCTATTTTTCTCCACAATTGATTCTGACAGAATAGTCGGTATAGAGAAAGCGAACATGAGTAAAAAGAATAAAGAAAAGGATGGGTAATTTACATTCAGAGGGTTTGAATGATGAAGAAAAAAGAGAATAAAAAATAAAAATGACAAAACGATAACAATAAACCCTAAGCGCAAAAGCCCAAGTTTACTTGGGCTTTTTTATGTCTGCTGAATGGCGCAAATTAAACTAAATCTGCCTCGGTACGGTCTGTGGCAAACAACGAGCGGCGCTGATTTTTGGCAATCTTCGGGCAGTTGGCTGAAATTTGATACAGCGTTCTGGCTAAAGCAGGGAGGTGGGTGCCAACAACGGATTTTCCAGTAGTTAATAAAGATACACTGATATCGCGTTCTGGATCAGCCCAACAGAGAATATTGGAAAAGCCGATATGGCCAAAGGCTTGCCCAGTCATTGGGCCAAATAAACCCACTGGATTACTGCCCAGCATTGGACCTAATGCATAACGCATCGGTGCCAATAAGGTTCGATCCAGACTGACACCCGAGGTCGGTAGGGTGGATCTAAAAACGGTTTGGGCGCTCATAATCTGCTGGTCTTTATAGGCACCGCCACTAAGCAGCATTTCAAAGAAACGCCCAACCTGTTCGGCACTGGTATAAATATTTCCAGCAGGGCAAATGGTGTCCATAAAGCGACGATCATTGGTGACATCGACTGCGAGTTGTAGGCCACCACCCAGCACATGATTGAGATAATGGTCTGTCCCCAAGCTTGGATGAATTCCTGTGGCATAGTTCAGCGCAACATCAGCGCGATATTCAGGTTTTAAACCATAGTTGAAATAGTCTAATCCCATTGGCTTCTCAACGTGCTCAGCTAAAAACTCACGCACACTTTGCCCTGTCACCCGTTGCACAATCTCACCCAGAATATAACCCGCCGTGACGGCATGATAAGCAAGATGGGTGCCTGATGGAGACACAGGCTTTGCAGCATAGAGTAGTTTTAATATCTCTGCTTGATTAAATAAAAGCTCAGGCGTGACTTCAGTGTCGATACGCGGAATACCGCCACGATGGGAGAGCAAATGAAAAATGGTGGCCCGACGTTTACCATTGACCCCATATTCAGGAATGTAATAGCTAATCGGATCAAGCAGGTTCAAAGCACCTCGTTCATCCAGCATATGGATCAACATCGCTGTCACCATCTTGGAAGCTGAAAACAGACAGACGGGCGTATCGGGGGTGCCAATCTTGGCATCCGTTGCTAGACCCTCAGCTGAATTGCCTTGTGCATACCCAATGCTACGATTGAGAAGAATTTGTCCCTGACGACGTAAACATAAGGTAATGAGTGGGTAGTTTCCTGTTTTATATAGGCTTTCAACACTGTTCCATATTTTTTCAATCTGCTTTTCAGTCATTCCCCCGAATTCAGCCGAGACTTCATCTTTGCTGCGAATCACTTGACTCAGATCATGCGGTACATAACAGGTATTGGTTGATAAAATTTTCACGATTCCCTCGCAATATTTTCGTTTTCTTTCTTCTCTGTCATAAATTGAAAACAGAATCAGGCTAGTGTGCCTATTTTGTGTAACGCTGTCAGCTGCCGAATTGCCCGCGCATCGAAAACAATTTTGCAATATAGCGATAGATCACTTAAAATAACCGCCTTGCTGTAGTGATGCACGGCAGTCGGTTGGTTCCCAACTGATCAATATCATTTATTTTTGTAAGCATCTCGGAGAAATCGAATGGCTTTAACTAACACTGATCGCGCAGAGATCATCGCTAAATTTGCTCGTGCTGAAAACGACACTGGTTCACCTGAAGTACAAGTTGCTTTATTGACTGCACAAATCAATGATTTGCAAGGTCACTTTAAAGAACACAAACATGACCATCACAGCCGTCGTGGTTTGATTCGTATGGTTAACCAACGTCGTAAATTACTTGACTACTTAAACGGTAAAGATCACGGTCGTTATGTTGCTTTGATCGGCGCATTAGGTTTACGTCGTTAATTCGATTTTACTTTGTTTTCGCTATTTCGCATGTTGTTATGCTTTATTGCTGAAAAGAGAGTTTCATCTAATTTATCTTAGATGACTTTAGAAGGGGCGCTTGTTCGCTCCTTCTTTGTGTTTAAATTTATTTAAAAATTTTGATCTAGTGTGATGGCTTCTAAGCTTTGTCATTTATCTACACAGTAGTGGTAGTCTGAATGCCAAACCTTAGGGGTCTCACTAGAATAAAACTAGGAAAATATAATACATGTCAATGTTTAATATCGTTCGTAAAGAATTCCAATTTGGTCAACACCAAGTTGTTTTAGAAACGGGTCGTGTTGCACGCCAAGCAAATACAGTTTTAGTTACCATGGGTGGCGTGACTGTTCTCGTTGCTGTTGTGGCTCAGCCTAAAGCAAAAGCGGGTCAAGATTTCTTCCCGTTAACTGTAAACTATCAAGAAAAACAATATGCTGCTGGTCGTATCCCAGGTGGTTATGGTAAGCGCGAAGGTCGTGCTTCTGAAGCTGAAACGTTGATTTCTCGCTTGATTGACCGTCCAATTCGTCCATTGTTCCCAGAAGGTTATTTCAATGAAATCCAGGTAACCGCAACGGTTGTTTCTTCTGACAAAACCATGGATGCCGATATTGCTGCAATGTTGGGTACATCTGCTGCATTGTCAATTGCAGGTACGCCATTCCGTGGTCCAATTGGCGGCGCGCGTGTTGGTTTGATCAACGGCGAATACGTTCTTAACCCGAACTTTGAACAACTTGCACAATCTGACCTTGACCTTGTGGTTGCAGGGACTGAATCAGCTGTATTGATGGTTGAATCTGAAGCGAAAGAGCTTTCAGAAGACCAAATGCTCGGTGCTGTGCTTTTCGGTCATGACGAAATGCAAATTGCAATTCAAGCGATCAAAGAATTTGCTGCGGCTGCGGGCGCGGTTGAATCGACTTGGGTTGCACCAAGCAAAAACGAAGCATTGCTTGAGCAATTAAAAACGGCTTTCGAAGCGAAAATCTCTGAAGCATATACCATTGCGGTGAAACAAGACCGTTATGCAGCACTTGATGCTTTGTATGCAGAAGCAGTAGCGCAGTTCGTTCCTGAAAATGACGAAACCGGTATTGCGGATGAGGTGAACGAATTATTTGAAGACCTGAAATACCGTACTGTACGTGACAACATCTTGTCAGGTAAGCCGCGTATTGATGGCCGTGATACCAAAACTGTTCGTGGTATCGACGTACAAGTGGGTGTATTAGACCGTGCACACGGTTCTGCGCTATTCACCCGTGGTGAAACTCAGGCCTTAGTAACAACGACTTTGGGTAATACCCGTGATGCGTTGATGGTGGATACGCTTGCGGGTACCAAAACTGACAACTTCATGTTGCACTATAACTTCCCTGCATACTCTGTGGGTGAAACAGGCCGTGAATCTGGCCCTAAACGTCGTGAAATTGGTCATGGTCGTTTGGCACGTCGTGGTGTTCAGGCGGTTCTTCCAGCTGCTGACCGCTTCCCGTACGTGATTCGTATCGTATCTGATATTACTGAATCTAACGGTTCATCGTCTATGGCGTCTGTATGTGGTGCTTCACTATCACTGATGGATGCTGGTGTGCCATTGAAAGCACCAGTTGCGGGTATCGCAATGGGCTTGGTAAAAGAAGGCGAGCGTTTCGCAGTGCTTTCTGACATCTTAGGTGATGAAGATCATCTTGGTGATATGGACTTTAAAGTCGCGGGTTCTGCCAACGGTATTACCGCACTTCAAATGGACATCAAGATCGAAGGAATTACTGAAGAGATTATGGAAGTTGCATTAAACCAAGCATTTGCTGGTCGTATGCACATCCTGAATGAAATGAACAAAGTCATTTCACGTGCGCGTTCAGAAATCAATGCACATGCACCAACCTTTGAAGTGATCAACATCAACCCTGATAAGATCCGTGACGTGATTGGTAAGGGTGGTGCAACTATCCGTGCGATTACTGAAGAAACCAAAGCTGCGATTGATATCGAAGACAATGGTACAGTACGTGTGTTTGGTGAAACTAAAGCTGCTGCGAAAGCTGCGATTGCAAAAATCCAGGCACTCACTGCAGAAGTTGAACCAGGTACCATCTATGTCGGTAAAGTGATTCGTATCGTTGAATTTGGTGCGTTCGTGAATATCTTGCCGGGTACTGACGGTTTACTTCACATTTCGCAAATCTCAAATGAGCGTATTGCCAATGTGACTGACGTATTGAAAGAAGGTCAGGATGTTAAAGTACAAGTTGCCGATGTTGATAACCGTGGTCGTATCAAGTTGACAATGAAAGATATCGAGCAAGCTTAAGGCGAGTAAGCTTTTAGCTTTAAAAAAGCGCATTGTGTAAACAATGCGCTTTTTTTATTAACCCAATGATTACTCGAAATATAATTTTTAAGTATTTGGGTTATAAATTGTAGAAATTATGAACATAAATGTCTTTTATATTAGACATTAGTCTAAGCTGCCAATTGTCTGTGCTGCAATTAACGTAGAATTCCCCAAATTTCCGTGCCTGCCTGCGTTTATGTGGTTTTAGATAGACAGTCGGAAGTCTATTTTTTCTCCCAATATGAAGGAATATTGCACATGCTTGTCGATCATGTCGCCACAGGTCAAGATGACCAACAACCTCCAAAGAAACCAAAGTTTTATCAAATTCTCTATGTCCAAGTGATCTTCGCCATTGTCGCGGGGATCTTGTTGGGTCATTTTTTTCCTGAATTCGGTGAAAGCTTAAAGCCGCTTGGCGAAGCCTTCATTAAAATGGTGAAAATGATCATTGCCCCTGTGATTTTCCTGACGGTTGTGACCGGGATTGCGGGGATGAAAAATATTGGCAGCGTTGGACGAGTCACCGGGAAGGCAATGATTTACTTCCTGACTTTCTCGACCTTGGCTTTGATTGTCGGTCTGATTGTCGGGAATGTGATTGAGCCTGGGCATGGATTAAATATTGATCCAAGTACCTTGCACAGCACCAAAGTAGACGAATATGCCGCCAAAGCTCATGAGTCAACCATTACCGGCTTCTTGATGAATATCATTCCAGATACGTTGGTCAGTCCATTTGTATCAGGTCAGATTCTTCAAGTGCTTTTTGTGGCTGTGTTATTTGGTTTGGCTTTGGCAAAATCAGGTGATTTAGGTCGTCCAGTCACTGATTTTCTACAGCAGCTCACCACGCCAGTATTTACCTTGGTTGGAATGCTGATGAAGTTTGCGCCGATCGGTGCATTCGGTGCGATGGCTTTTACCATTGGTGCTTATGGGATCAGTTCAATTGGTAATTTGATGTTATTGATTGCGACCTTCTATATTACCGCTTTACTGTTTGTTATTGTGATTTTGGGTGCTGTTGCGCGTTATAACGGCTTCTCGATTATTGACCTGATTCGTTATATTAAGGACGAACTCTGGTTGGTGCTTGGGACAAGTTCATCAGAAGCAGCATTACCGTCATTGATGGCGAAAATGGAAAAGGCTGGCTGTGAAAAGTCAGTGGTGGGTCTGGTGATTCCAACAGGTTATTCATTTAACCTCGATGGGACGAATATTTATATGACCTTGGCAGCTTTGTTTATTGCTCAGGCCTGTAATATTGAATTGACACTGACACAGCAGATCACGATTTTATTGGTTGCGATGCTGAGTTCTAAGGGCGCGGCGGGGATTACTGGCGCAGGCTTTATTACCTTGGCAGCAACTCTTTCGGTTGTTCCTGCGATTCCAGTCGCAGGTATGGCATTGATCCTTGGTATTGACCGTTTCATGTCAGAATGCCGTGCATTAACCAATTTGGTGGGGAATGCTTGTGCCACAATCGTGGTGGCAAAATGGGATAATGCCTTGGATAAAGAGCAACTTGATCAAGCCCTTAAATATGGTGTGGTTGAGAAAACAGAAATGTAATCTTGCTGAGATGAGAAAAAGCCTCTATGCCTTGCATGTGAGGCTTTTTTATTGGATGTCGTTTCAGTCCTGTAATAGCCGTAGCTTTTTATCTGGCTTCGTGGCAGCATTTCTCTTGCCATTCTAATTTCTATTGTCCTATGCAACTTTATTATTTTTATCGTCATAACAGTGAAAATACGATTTTTATCAGTGCGGAACAACAAACAGAACATACGCTTGAATTTTTATGGGTGGATAGTCTTAGACAAGATCTTGTGAATCATACCGAGGCTTGGCAGAAAAATATTTATGAGCATACAGGACTGGTACTGAATGAATTTCATTTGCGGGACTTACTCAATATTGAACACCCTTGTGCATTTGATACAGTGGAGGAATATGACCTGTTGGTGTTCCGCAAACTGATTAGCCCAGATGACCAGATTTTGGCAAATGAGAATGCTTCAGAAAGCCATGAAAGTGTGTTTGGATTGGCCACGACACCGATGAGTTTTATTTTGACACCCAACATACTGGTGAGTGTCCGTGAGCAGGGCAATAAAGCGGTAGAAAGTTATATTCAACGTATCCAGACCATTATGGGTCGTCCGATCATTGAACAAAATAAACCGCGTAAATTAGCGGGCACATCTGCTGATTTATGTCTGCGCCTACTGAATAGCATGATTGATGGTTATCTGAATTTGCGTACGCCTTTGACACGTCGTGTTGAATATTGGCAGCAGCAGTTATTACAGGGTAATCGCCGTTTTAAACAATGGCATCAATTGTTCCATGAAGATATGGCCTTTCAACAAATCGAAAACTTATGCGAAGAACAGATTGAGACCTTGCAGGAGTTTAGAGATGAACTGGTCGATAATTATCATCATGTGGTGGGTGAGCATAAGCACAAGGCACAAGATATTCTGTTGGTGCGTTTGAATGACCTGATGAGCCATGTTGAGCGGGTACAGAAGCATACCTTGCGGTTAAGGAGCGCGATTCAGTCGGCCATCGATTTACACTTTTCTGCGATTGCCAACCAAACCAATGAAAACATGCGTATCTTGGCTATTATCACGGCCGTATTTGCGCCTTTAACGTTGCTGACTGGGGTCTATGGAATGAACTTTGAGTTTATTCCCGGATTAAAATCCCCTGTGGGCTTCTGGATTATGCTGGGCGTGATGCTGATGAGTACCGTGTTATTACTGTACTATTTTTATCAGCAGCATTTGGTTGGACGTGGTGAGCGCAGTGTGATTGATTTGCTGGCTCAGCAACATCGGCAGCGTAATTTTAATTTGTTGTGGTTCCTTGATTATGAACCGATTAAGCAAACGCTGAAAGAAGTCGAGAAAATGACCAAGCTGAAATAGTTCGAACTTGGTCATTTGTATCATAGCTTAATGAAAATGTTTAAGCTGTTTGCGCAGTTGTTGCACTTCATCAATTAAATCCAGCATCACTGCTACGGCAGACAGACTGGCATCAAAGTCGCGTTGCAGGCGGTAGGCCCGTCTGGCGCGACTGACATCTTCGCCAATGAACTGATAGTTCTGGGGTTCAACAGAGATCTGCAAAATATCATAATCAATCAGTTTTAACACCCAATCGGTACTTTGACCACATGCTTCGGCGAAGTGCTCAAGATCGAGTGCCAATTGTTCATCAATGATTTCAACTTGGCTGTGACCGTCATATTGAATTTCTTTGTATTGAATAGTTGTCATGATCTTACTCCTTATGAGGCACGAGGTTTGAATGCAGCAAAGGCATCGGCAAATTGTTGATAAGCCTGCTGCTCTTGTTCACTGTGCGCTGGCGGTAAAACAATATTAATAATCAGATATAAGTGTCCTGCCGTTTTATTTGGAATCCCTTTATCTTTTAAACGCAGTTGTTGTCCATTTTTGGCATTTTTGGGTAAGTTGACCTTGAGCTGTCCAGCAGGGGTATTTAGCTCAATGCTTTGACCCAAGCCTGCTTCCCAAGGGCTAACGTCAATGGTTTGATAAACATCAGCGCCTTCAACGCGAATGCGGTCGCTGTCTTTATATTGAATCTCGATGTATAAGTCGCCATTTTCACCACCGTTGATACCACTTTGACCTTGGCCATTGAGGCGGATTTGCTGGCCTTCTTTCATGCCTTTTGGAATTTTAACCTCTAAAGTTTTACGTTGGACTTCAGGCTCACCATACACATTATAGGTTGGAATTTGCAGTGTAATCTGTTGAGTTGAACCGTGATAGGCAATATCTATGTCGACCTGAATACTGGCATGCTGATCTTCACCACGATAGCTGCGTTGCTGGCGTTGAGAGCGCTGTTGTCCGCCACCAAAGCCTGATCCAAAGCGACCAAATAGGTCCTCAAAGCCACTAAAATCAGCTCCTTCACCTGAACTTTGTCGATAGAACTGAGAACCATCAAAGCCACTTTGATTGCCTTGTCCAAAATGAGAAAACCCTTGTGGATGATCCAGCATTTGATCGTATTCGGTTTTTTTGCTGCTATCACTTAAAGTGTCATAAGCAACATTGATCGCCTGCATTTTGGCTTCAGCATCTACTTCTTTACTAATGTCAGGATGATATTTACGTGCCAATTTTCGGTAGGCTTTTTTGATTTCATCTGCTGAGGCATCTCTGGAAACACCGAGCTCTTCATAATAATTTTTTGCCATGATCTTAAATATAATAATGAGATGTTTGTTTCATTATGAAACGAATCCAAGAGATTTCAATGGATTCGATTGTATAAGACTTGTTCTGTTTGGCTAAAAATGTACACCGCTATGGCTTTTAATGTGGACTTGAGGTCGATTTTAGATAAAGGTATCCACGAGTCCATAGAGCGCAATCAAGACCAATAAAACACCACATAGACCAAGAATCTTAGGATAGATACTGCTTTGAGACAGACTGCGGAAGAACAGATACACCAAAGACAACGTGAGAAAATCCAAAATAATCCAGGTCATTGTCAGTAGGCTTAAACTGAAATTGATATTCGGTGAGATGTGAATAAACTGCGGGAAAAAAGCCGAGAAGAAAATGATGTCTTTCGGATTGGAAATCCCCACCAAAAAGCCTTTTTTAAAGCCGCCATTTTGTGCGGACACCGTTTGAATCGCTGCGGGATGTGGTGCCTGAAGCACTTCTTTGATGATGCTATAACCGAGGTAGGCAATATAAAGGCACCCCAATACCCGGATACCTTTGAGATAGTTTTCATCAATCGTCAGAAAGCCTTTGAGAATTAACACTGAAATAAAAATCAGGATTAAGGAGGCGAAATTAGTGCCAAAAATGGTTTGCAAGGCTTTTTTATAGCCACCTTTGAGACCTGCGCTGGCGACGAGAATCATCACAGGGCCAGGAGTAGCAATCAGTACCACAACACTAATAATAAACAGCAGGTATTCGAAATAGTTCATAAGGCAGGATAACGGTCTATGTTATTGGGAGATCTGGATCTTATTTTATCCCGTAGACCTTAATACAAAATAAAAAAAGACGGAAGCCCGTCTTTTTTTATTTTTCGCTATTTCATTAACTTAAATGCTCACCGAACAGCGCCAGTGCTTCTTCTGCGGTGAACTCATAGCGTGTATTACAGAACTGGCAATCCATCTGGATTGGATTTTGTACTTCTAAAGTTTCATGTACCGCGTCAACACCAATCTGGATCAAGGCATTGGCACAGCGTTCTTTAGAGCAAGTACAACCAAACTTTAACTGCTCAATTTCCGGTAAACGGACTTCTTCTTCGTTATATAAACGATACAGAATTTCATTGGCTGAAAGATCAGTCAGTTCTTCAGGTTTAAGCGTTTCAGTGAGCATGGTCAAACGCGGCCATAAGTCCTCATCAACCAGCTTTTGCTCTTCTTCATCATTACGCGGAAGTAACTGAATCAATAAACCGCCTGAACGTTTGTTATTGGTTGCCAAAACAATATGAGTTGGGATCTGTGCAGACAAATCATAATATTGTGTCAAACAACCGGCTAAAGTTGGTTGATCAAGCGGTACGATGCCTTGATAGCGTTCACCGTGCTCAGGTTCAATATTAATGAACAATACGGGATTCGTTAAAGCCGCCAATACGGTACGGCTATCTGTACCCTCAACAAAACGAGGATCTTCTTCATAATCTGCCAAGGCGCGCACTTCACCTAAATGGTTACACTCTGCCATTGCCCATTTAAATGTGCCACTGGCTTGAATCTGTAAGCTAATACGGCCATGAATCTTGAGCGTACTTGCCAATAGTGCAGTTGCACTGAGCATTTCACCCAACAGGCTTTGAACCGCAGGCATATATTCTCGTTGCGCCAAAATGGTTTGTAGTGCTTCTTCCAGATGTACCACTTCACCACGAACAGGACAGTCTTCGATAAAAAAGCGTTGGCGTAAATCAGACATATTTTTCTCCAGCCCCCTCAAGGGGAAAACAAAGCAATTTATTGCTTTGAAAAGCACTTTGAGCTTTATAAAAAAGGTGCATATATGCAGTCAATAATGGTGCCAGTTCGTGAAAACTCAAGCTTGTTCATTGGGGGAATTTGCATCACTTTGTGTGTTTTGTTCATTGCTCACGCGATCTGTCAGCAAAGTTTGAGTATTGGCAAATAAATACTCCAGTTCAGCAATGGCACTTGGATAACTTTCAGTCAGCGTCTGTTGGTCGTAAGTCCAATGTTGCTGTGTGAGCAGTTGTTCATCTTGCTGTTTGAATTGGGCAATCTGGGTTTGTGCTTCGTCATGATCCAGACCTGTTTCAATTAAGGCTTGCTGTGCCATATTTAACGATGAGGAATAGGTTTCACGCCAGATTTGTGAGATGCCTAAGCCATGCAGTAAATGGGCATGATGCCGATCGCGAGCCCGAACCAGAATGGTCAAATCTGGATAATTCAAGCGCAGGTGTCGCGCCAGATTCATACTGTCTTCCACATCATCAATCGCAACAATCAGTAACTTGCAATATTCGATGCCCGCAGCACGCAAGTTCTCAACTTGAGTCACATCGGCATCAATAAAACGATGCCCGTATTGTTGAATAAAATCAGCATCAGGTTGGTTGCTATCGATCACACTAAAGTGTTTGCCCTGCGCATGTAAGGCGCGCGCGATGACTTGTCCAAAACGACCAAATCCAATGATGAGAATTGGATGTTGTGGAACATCGGCTGCGGTATCAGTTACAGCGACTTTATTCTGTTGCAGCATTGGCAAAATTTTTCGATCAAACAAGGTATATAGCAACGGGGTGAGCAGCATCGAACCCAAGATAATTAGAAAGGTCGATTCTAATAACGCTGTGCTGAGTAATTTTTCACTTTCTGCCAACTTGAGCAGAATAAAACTAAATTCACCACTTTGTGCCAACGTGATGGCTAACAGGATGCTCGGCTTGGCAAGACGTTGTTGGTAATAGCGGATTGCGCCAATGATCACTGCCTTAATCAAAACCAGACCAAAAATTGAGGCCAAGATCAGCAGTGGGGTTTGGCTTAAGGGATTCAAGGATAGGCCTAAGCCAATCGCCAGAAAAAACAATCCAATGGCAGCATCTTTAAAGGGTTCGAGAATGCGTTCAACTTCAGTTTTAAATTCAGTTTCGGCGAGTAATAATCCTGCTAAAAATGCAGCAATCAATAGATGAATGTTGAGAATATCCATGATCAAGATCACTGTAAGCAGGATCAATAAGCTGAGTACAGGAATGAGATGGATACTGTTTTTACGGGCCAAGAAACGAAATGAGGGACGAACGACATAACGACTGGCGAGGAATAATCCTGAAATGGTGGCAATGATTGCCGCAAAGTAGGCAATACCATGTTGTGTCGAGGAGGTATCCTCCAAGAGCGGAAACAGGGCAATCAGCAGCACAGTAAGCAAAGCTTGAAACTGTAAGCTGGCTAAAGTTGCTTGACCTAGGTTGCTATTGAGTTGTTGTTTTTGCTGTAAAAGTTGTTGCGGGAGGAACAGCGCAGAGAGGGCTAAAGCTCCTCCCAGAATCAGACTGAGCAGCACCTCATTGAACAGGAGGAAACAGATACTGGTGATTAGTAGGCTAATGATGACAAATTGTACGCCACTGTTTTTGAGTACAGTCCGACGTTCTGCCCAGAGTTGTAAGGGGCGAAAAGCAAAACCGATAAAGAACATGACAGTCATCATGCCGAAATGCAGTAGTTGGCTGATCAGTTGAGCATCATCAATCAGGCCAGAAACACTGGAACCAAGCAAAAGCCCTGCAATGAGATAACCCAAAACAGTGGTCGAGGCATAGCGTTTGGCCAAGGGCGCAAAAATTAAAGTCGCGGCCAGTAAAAAAATAATCGGGAGCAGTAAAGACATTGAATGCCTCAATTTTTCTATTCTGTCTAGACTAACTCAAATGAGTCGCGGTTAAAAATATGATCTGAATAGATGATATCCAGAAACCTGCGCTTATTTGAGTTAGCTCAAAGCTGGTTTTTAGCTAAACTCTTGGGGATCAACATCAATCGAAAGTCTCAGTTGGTGCTGACGAGGTAAATGTACCACTTGTTGCCACCATTGCCGTAAATAAAAGTGCAGCTTTGCTCGATCAGCAGACAAAATCACCATATGCGCGCGATAACGTCCTGCTTTGCGTTCCATCGGGGCAGGGATTGGCCCCCAGATATCAACCAAATCGCCTGTCATTTCCCTTAACTGTTGGGCTATATCAGCAAGGAACTGCTGGCTATAGTCACGATCTTTAGATTCGACCCGAACCAGAACTGCATAGCGATAAGGGGGGAGCATGGCGATTTTACGATCCGTCAGCATTTGTTTGGCCACAGTACGGTAGTCATGCTCGATTAAGGTGGTCAACATCGGATGATCAGGACGTAGACTCTGTAAATAGACACTGCCTTTATGCTCGCCACGTCCAGCGCGCCCTGCCACCTGCACAATCAGCTGTGCAGTCCGTTCAGGTGCACGCGGGTCGACACTGAGCAGGCCTGCATCTATATCCAGAATCGCAACAAGCGTCACATGTGGGAAATGGTGACCTTTGGCCAGCATTTGCGTGCCCAACAAAATGCTCGGCTTATTTTGCTGAATGCGATCATAAATCTTCTGCCAGCTGCCGACTCGGCTGGTACTGTCACGATCAACACGAATCACGTCATTGTGAGGAAATAATTCTTGTAAGTGTTCTTCAAGTTTTGCTGTTCCTGCACCGATGGTTTTTAGACTTTGTTTCTGGCATGCAGGGCAATGGTCGGGAAGACGATTGATGGTGCCGCAATGATGACAATGCAAATAATGGTAGGGCTGCGAATGTAAGGTAAAATGCGCATCACAATGCGGGCAATTGGCTTGCCAGCCACAGCTTTCACACATCAGGATGGGGGCATAACCACGTCGATTTAAAAAGATCAGTACCTGTTCTTTACGTTCTAGAGTGTGCTTGATCTGTTCAATTAAAGTCTGGCTCAGACCATGCTGCTTTTTGGCAATTTTTAAGTCGACCACATATATCTTGGGCAGTACCGCGACACCAGCACGCTGATTCAGTTCGAGTACCTGTAACTTGCCTGACTCCACTAAATGATAACTATCGATACTGGGGGTGGCAGAACCAAGGATCACGGGACAGTTTTGCAAATGCCCACGATATAAGGCCACATCACGGGTATGGTAACGGAAACCTTCTTGCTGCTTATAGGATAGATCATGCTCTTCATCCAGAATGATTAAGCCTAGATGTGGCAGTGGGGTATAAATCGCAGAACGAGTGCCAATGATAATTGAGGCTTTGCCCGTTTGTGCATGTTGCCATGCCTGTAAACGTTTTGAATCATTTAAGCCCGAATGTAGTAAGGCTACATCACAATGAAAACGTGATTTAAAACGCGCGACCGTTTGCGGGGTGAGGCCAATTTCAGGCACCAGAACCAGAACCTGTTTGCCTTGTTTAAGTACCTCATACATAACTTGCAAATAAACTTCGGTTTTACCACTACCCGTCAAGCCATCCAGTAAGAAGGCCTGATAATGATGCTGTGCTTTGAGGATCTGTTGAATCGCTTTCTTCTGATCTTCGTTCGCAGTTAAGGGGACTTGTGCCAGTTGCACAGGGGTCGGCGTGAAATCATGCGGTTCCAGACAACATTCAACCAGTCCCTTTTTTTCTAAGGCTTTTAGGGTTGAGCTTTCGACGCCACTGAGATTGAGTACATTTTCAGTGGTGCCATGCGGATGTAGTTTTAAAACCTGATAAGCATCATATTGTTTTTGAGAACGCTTTAATAAGGTATTGGGATCATCATGAGGAGTGATCTTCCATAAATGAAACAGGATATCTAAGGCACGGCCCTGTCTCAATAAGGTCGGTAAGGCACTTTGCATCACCTCCCCAATCGGAAATTGATAATATTGGGCTGACCATGTCAACAAAGTTAAAACTTGCTGGTCTAAAATAGCTTCTTCATCGAGAAGTTCGGTAATGGCTTTAAGTTTGAACTGCCCTGTAAACGCTTGGTTTGGATCAACCTTTTCGGTAATAATTCCCACGAGGTTTTGCCGTCCAAAAGAAATGGCAACGCGTGCTCCCACCTGTGCTTGAGCATATTGCTCTGCACTGACCGTATAGTCAAAGGTGTCATACAGGTAGACAGGTATGGCAACTCGGATACGGTAAAGGATTGCGTTAGAATTCTGGATCGGCATAGCGGCTTCATTCATTAAAGTATTGGTTGATATTTGCAGCCTTTGAGTTGTATGGTCGCTTCAAACAACTTAAATAAGGCATGACTGCATCTCATAGAATTATGCTAAAGTGCTGTGCAATATGTCGATGAATTTCTTGTGGAACAAGGTTCCTCATCCCATACACGGATGCAACTTAACGACTACTATTTTGGGACAATTAGAACAGAACCATGCCTGCTTATCAATTTACAGCTATTGATGCTTCTGGAAAGCAACATAAAGGTGTGCTGGAAGGGGATTCCGCACGCCAAATTCGCCAACAGTTACGCGACAAAGCATGGACACCGATTGCGGTCGATGCTGTTGAGCAAAAAGACAAACAACAACAGCGTTCATGGTTTAAAAAAAGCTTCAGTGCCTATGATCTGGCCTTGATGACCCGTCAACTTTCCGTATTGGTGGCGGCAGGGATTCCACTCGAAGAAGCATTGCGTGCGGTCAGTAAACAAAGTGAAAAATCACATGTTCAAAACTTGTTGATTGCCGTGCGTTCCAAGGTTTTAGAAGGACATTCATTGGCAAAAAGTATGCAGCAATCAGGCCGTTTTCCTGAGTTGTATATTGCAACAGTCGCTGCAGGGGAGCGCTCAGGCCATCTGGATCTGATTCTGGATCAGTTATCTGACTATACTGAAAACCGCTTTGCCATGCAGAAGAAAGTTCAAGGCGCGATGATCTATCCGATTGTCCTGATGCTGATGTCTTTCGGAATTGTGATGGGTTTGATGACCTATGTGGTACCAGAAATCGTCAAAACCTTTGAGCAAAGCAAAGAAGCATTGCCCTGGATTACGGTTGCGTTGATGAAAGCCAGTGCCTTTATCCGGCATACCTGGATTGGCATGCTTATTCTTGCCTTTGTTGCCGTCATTTTATTTACCCGTTTCCTCCGAACCACTGCAGGGCATTATGCATTTGACCGATTAACGCTCAGATTGCCACTATTTGGTAAACTTTCGCGTGGTATAAATGCGGCACGTTTTGCCAGTACCTTATCGATTCTGACTCGTTCTGGCGTGCCTTTGGTTGAAGCTCTGCGGATTGGGGCGGAAGTCAGTAATAACTGGGTGATTCGTGATGCCATCGAAGTGGCAATGGAGCGTGTAACAGAAGGTGGTAATTTGGCAACACAATTGGAGCGTTGCGGTTATTTCCCTCCAATGATGGTACAAATGATTCGAAGTGGTGAAGCATCAGGTGAGCTGGATCGCATGCTCGATCGCGCATCCACCATGCAGGACCGTGAAGTGACCACCTTTATTTCAACTTTGCTGGCTTTACTTGAACCCTTGATGCTGATTTTTATGGCAGCAATTGTATTGGTGATTGTGATTGCGGTAATGTTGCCAATTATTAATATGAACAATATGATTTGATGCGTGACATGAGAGAGATGAATATGAATAATTCAATGGATAAACAAAATGTTGGACATAGCTTGAATACTTGCACTCAAAGCATAGCTTCTTCTCTTGCGGCACGTTCGAGCGTTGCTCGAATGAATCGTGCCTCAGGATTTACCCTTATTGAAGTGATGGTTGTTATTGTCATTTTAGGTGTTTTGGCTGCACTGATTGTTCCGAATGTGATGGGCCGTGGTGAAAAAGCCAAAGTCGATACCACGCAAATTACCTTAAAAGGTGTTGCGGGTGCTTTGGATCAGTATAAGCTAGACAATGGTCGTTATCCATCAATGCAAGATGGCGGGTTGGATGCGTTGGTCCATCAACCTGCTTCTGCAAAAAATTGGTTGCCAGGGGGGTATGTTAAAGGGGGTTATCCAAAGGACAGTTGGGACAATGATTTACAGTACGTCATTCCTGGTCGTGAAGGTCGTCCATATGATTTATATTCGTTTGGTGCAGATGGTAAAGAAGGTGGCGAAGGTAACGATGCCGATATTTACTATCAACCATAATGTTTGAATAAAAATATTACTTCACTGTTGAGTTAAATAAATCGAGAGTGAAGTGATAATATTTCTTAATTATAAATATTTAATCAACTTATTGTAAAATAAAGAATAAATAAAATATTAAAGATTTGAGAGTTATAATAAGAATTATTTCCATATTTAATAGTTACAAGAAAAAGAAGTGATGCAGAAAAATAGGCTTTTTCTTCTGGTCAAAGCTTTGCATAATAAATTCAGACCCTTGAAATAAGTTGTGGAGATCAGATGAAAGCATTTTTTGTGTTAGATGAACTGAATCAGTTTCATTGGGCAATGCTTAAATCTGTATTGCTCATCTTAAGCCTATTGCCTTTTAGTGAAGGTGCTTTAAGCGTGTGGCAAGCGTCGGAAGGCAGCAGTCAAATCATGATCGGCTTTTTTGCCATGAGCTTGTTGAGTGCATGGTTTGTGTTGTGTTTTTTAAGTGCTTTAAAAACTAGTGTCTGGATCAATCATAAGCTGATTGCTAACGATGAACAGCTTTTATTTAAAGCCTACAGATATATTCCGATGCTATTCTTATCGAGTCTCGTGACCTATATATCGGTGCAATTATCGATGAATTTCTAAGCCAGAGATATTGAATAAAAACGTAGACCCAAGTTCTACGTTTTTTTATGACTTGTTTTTGACACGCTTTAATCGATTGGAATGAGCTCGGCACACTCTTGTGTATAGAAATTGTCCTAACTTCAAATAAAAATTTAGCCTGTTTATTAAAGATGCTAGATCGCCTATGCTGCAAACGGAACTTAACCAAAAGAGAATAAAAGAGATGCAACAGATCGAATGGAATGATTTTAGCAAAGTTGAACTACGGGTTGGACGGATCATTCAAGCGGAGGTCTTTAAACAAGCCCGAAAACCTGCTTATATTCTACAAGTGGATTTTGGTGAGGACTTGGGGATTCGAAAATCCAGTGCGCAAATTACCAAGTTGTATCAGCCTGATGATTTAATCGGAAAGCTGGTGGTCGCCGTAGTAAATTTTCCAAAAAAACAAATTGGGCCAATTCAGTCAGAATGTCTGGTCACAGGTTTTCATAATGCGGAAGGGGATGTTGCACTTTGTGTCCCAGAGTTTGATGTTCCTCTGGGTACAAAGTTGCTGTAATTTATCGACGTGATTTAAAAGTAATATTGACTTTACGTGGACGATAGATCCAGCCAACAATCAATAACAGCAGAGAGAAAAGCAAGATTGGGTAATCGCTTAAACGATTATACAATGTTTGCCCTTGCATGGCCGGTAACTCGCCACGGAGAACTGCTTCTTGATCGATAGGAGCGTGTTTTACGATATGACCATTCTGGTCAATAAACGCAGTTACACCTGTATTGGTGGCGCGAATAAACCAACGCCCATTTTCTTTGGCACGCATTTGTACCATTTGCAGATGTTGCCAAGGGCCTGCAGTTCCCGTAAACCAAGCATCATTGGAAACAGTAATTAAAAAGTCACTGTGAGATGCATTACGACGGGTCAGGTTGGGATAAGCCACTTCATAACAAATCGCCGCTGCAAGAGCATGGCCTTTTACTATTAAAGGTTTTTGATCGGATTCACCACGTGAGAACCCGCTCATGCTAACATCATTTTGCAGAGCTGGCAGTACCCATTTCAGCGCACCAGACAATGGAATATACTCACCAAAAGGAACTAAACGTTGTTTCTTATATAAGCCATAAGAGTCACTCCCTGAGGCCATAATACTGTTGTAATACAGCGGTTCACCGACTTGCTGTGATTTGGCCATATCCCAATAAGGAATACCTGTTACCCAAGCAGTATCGGTTTTTTTGGCTTGTGCCGCCATGCCATCCAGGAACTCAGGAATATCACTCTGGAACATCGGAATCGATGATTCTGGCCAGACAATCAGATCACGGCCCCATTCAGCACGGGTGAGGGTCGCGTAGATTTCTAAGGTTTTAATCTGGTATTCGGTCAACCATTTCAGGTCTTGCGGAATATTGCCTTGAATCAAAGACACACTCAGCGGCTTGGCTGCTTTAGGTTGCACAAATTGAATAAATCCAGCTCCCCAAGCACCTATAATCAGCAGTGCCGAAGGAATGGCCCAAAACCAGCGGCGATTGAGGATTTCGACCAAAGCACAGGCCAATACGATCACGACGAATGAAACGGCATAGACACCAAAGAGGGGTGCATAACCATCGAGTAAACGTTCGGTGAAAGCATAACCTGCAAACAACCACGGGAAACCAGTGAAGACCCAGGTTTTCGCCCATTCGAATAATACCCAGAGTGGGGCAAAGGTCAGTGGTGTTTCAGGGAAAAAGCGACGATACAACCACGTTTGAAAGGCAGTAAATAAGCCCATAGCGGCGGCCATAATGACAATCATCAACACACTTAAAAAGGCATTGGTGTCACCATAGGTATGGATCGAGGTATAGAGCCAAAATGCGCCGACAAACCATAGACCAAAACCGTAAGCCCAACCTAGTGCAAAAGCTTGGCGTGGACTACGTTGACGCAATACTGCATACAGTAATGCAGGCGATAAAATCGCAAGCCACCAAAAATAATAAGGGGCCAGAGCTAAACTAAAGATTGCACCCGAAATGAGTGCAATCAATAGTGGAAAAATAAAAGGAAGCTGCGTTTGTGTCTGAGATGAATTTAACAGCTTCTCAAAATAGGTTCTCATTGACGGACAGCTCGAATCAGATGAATGGTGCGTGCATCTGCTTCAATAATGGTAAATTGCCAATCTCCAAGCTCAATGGTTTGACCTTGTAAATCGCTCACTAAACCAATCTCTTGCAGCAGTAAGCCGCCCATAGTTTCAACTTCATCGTCAGAAAAATCTGCATCTAAAATAGTGTTGAAGTGTTCGATTGGTGTAAGTGCCTGCACAATCCAGGTATTGGCTGTGGTTGGGTCATTGTCTGGTACGATATAGAGTGCTTCTTCATCGGCAATATCGTGCTCATCTTCAATTTCACCCACAATCTCTTCGAGAATATCTTCCAACGTGACCAAACCCGCGGTTGAACCATATTCATCAATCACAATCGCAATATGGGTTTGGGTATTTTTTAACATGCGTAGCACTTGGTCTGAACGTGCACTTTCCGGCACGAAAACAGGCTGACGCATCAATGAACGAATATCGACTTTGACATTACGCTCGGTTAAAAATGGCAAAAGATCTTTCGCTAATAAGATACCCACGACATTATCGCTTTGATCTGCTGAAAATACAGGGAAGCGTGAATGTGCAGAATCAATCAGTACATCCAGAATATCGAGTAATTGATCGTCTTCCTGCAAGCTGATGATTGCTGTACGCGGTGTCATGACTTCTCGAATCTTGGTTGCTGGCAGATCGAGAACACCCTCAAGCATAGCAACAGTATCTGGCTCTAAAAAGCGACGTGAGTCTTGAACTAACTTGAGTAATTCATCACGGGTTTCTGGTGCGGTACCTAACCATTTTCTTAAGCCACGCATACCCCACGACGGACTGGATTCCTCGACCATGATCTTTCCTAAAGACTCTCTATATCAATTAGATGATTTTCATCATACCGAAGATAAAGCGCAGATGCACCAATAATACTATGTAAAAAACGTACAGTTTCCCAAAATAGAGTAGATGATTTTTATATGAGCGGATTATGCTAAAATGTGAAAATTCGAATATTTGAGTTTTATGATGTCTGACCAACCAAAACTTCCTGCTGTTCAAATCAATACGCGAGGTTTACGTTGCCCCGAACCTGTGATGATGTTGCATCAAGCCATTCGCAAAGCCAAGTCGGGTGATATTGTTGAGGTATTGGCTACAGACCCGTCTACATCATGGGATATTCCAAAGTTTTGTATGCATCTTGGGCATGAGTTGGTATTAAAAGAAGAAAGTCTGGATGAAAACAGCAATACGGAATATCGTTATCTTGTGCAGAAAGGTTAGGATTTAGAATTAAATTTTTTAATTAGCACAGCTTAAATATATTTAAAGTTTTGGTAGACATATATTGTTGTCATGTTTGGAAAATTTGTTATGCTTAAACCTCAGAATAAGATTAGAGGGAATAAGGAAATGGCAAGACCAAATTTTTTACATGAGTTGCCTGTAGAGCAATTACAACAATTGTCTCAAGAGGAAATCGATCAGACAATAAAAGCAGAACAGCTGTATTTTCAGCACAGACCTAAGACTTTATATCACCTTGCAGTAAATGGTGCGAAGACTCGAAATGGTGGTTTAGTTAAAGCTAGTGCATTAAAGGGTCGAATTGGTGGATTGGCTATTGCCTTGGTTGGTGATGATGTAATTTATGAAGATGGAACGAGTTCTAAAATTGTTTAAGGTGCAGGCAGGGCTTGTGTAGTAGAAGGCAAATCTGTTGCATTGGTTGGAAGCCATGTAGAAAACGGTGATGAAATTATTGATAGTCCGAATAAATCTGTGGCTATTAATATTTTTAAAGGTGAAAAAGCTCCAGAAGGTTTTTTAAACCGAGAAGAGGGCTGGCAACATGGCTAAAGGTTTTGCAATTAATAATTCCATGACTGATCACGGTGGAATCATTCAAGCAACGCAACAAAGAACCTCTCAAATGGGAAATTTATTTTTACGTGCTGGTGATGGTCACTTTTGTCCTAAATGTAAATGCTGGTCAACAATACAGGCAAGTCATAACCATATCATTATGGATGGTAAACCAGTCGCTTATGTTGGTGATTTACTCAGTTGTGGAGCTAAAATTTTACCTAAGCAAGACCATGTTGTTGGAGAGAGCCAAGGTTCTAACTACGGTAAATCTTCGCTGGCAAACTTAAAATCAGTTTCATCATGGCAAAGTACAAATAATAATTTAGTTGAGGATAAGAATAATAAAGATGAAACCTGTTTTTGTAATAAAGATATAACGGTCGATTTATTGCAACAAATTCTTCCCAAGGAGGCCTTAACAAAAGGTTTATTTCATCGATCACAATATCCAAAAATTAAAGGTCTAGATATTAATGAATTTCTTGATCTATTAAATTCTTCAATGGCAAAGCATGAAATAAATACATGTCTTAGAAAAGCCCATTTCATTGCTCAAATTTCATGTGAAGGAGATCATTTTAGAACCACAGAAGAATATAAAAACCGCGATGGATCAATGCCTGCTATATGGAGTAATTATGAGGGTGGACCTCAATATCATGGTAGAGGATTAATTCAATTAACACACTTAAAAAAACTACAAAAAATATGGATCGATTGCCGGTCAACAATTTGTTCCAAATCAACTGGACCTTGTTGCTTCAGAACCAGAATATGTTATTGATTCTGCAACATGGTATTGGGAAAAAGGTTCAGCCTGGGGAAATGCGAATACATATGCAGATAAAGATGATATTCATTATATCACTATGCTAGTTAATGGAGGGTTTAATGATTATTGTGGTAGAAAGAATAATCTCTTGAAATTAATAAATTTAATGCAAATAAGAGAAACTTGTGTTCAGATCAAAGAGAGCAAGCAAGTCATTGGTGAATATAGTTTTAATTCGAGTAAGTTAAGTTCAAGTAAGGTTGGAACTAATATTTGGAAAAGTTATCATACAAATAAGATAAAAGCTCCTAATGTGAGCTGTGAGTCGTTATAAGAGATGAGCATGAAAAAATTAGCTATTAGGGACTGTTCTAAATTTTGTGTAAGTACTTAATTTTCATTTATCCTTCAGAGGATAATTACAAAAGGTACTTCACATGGATGAAGCAACAATCAAAAGTATGGCTGCCGAATTGGCTAAAGGTCTAAAAACACCAGAAGACTTAAACCAAATGACAGCAGTCTTTAAAAAATTCATGATTGAAACTGCACTCAATACTGAACTTTCAGACCATCTCGGTTATGAAAAGCATCAGTCCAGGAAAGGCTCAAATAGCCGTAATGGGTTTAGTTCTAAAACCATTACAACTCAAGATGGACAACTGGCTTTAGATATTCCCCGTGATCGAGAAGGTTCATTTGAGCCACAAATTATCAAAAGCACCAAACACGCATCACCAGTATGGATGACCAAATCCTCTCACTGTATGCAAAAGGAATGACTAATAGGGAAATTGTAGCCTTCTTCAAAGAAATGTACGATGCCGATGTCTCAGCATCTCTCATCAGCAAAGTTACCGATGCTGTGATTGAGCAAGTGACTGAGTGGCAAAATAGAGCCTTAGATAGCCTTTATCCTGTTGTCTATCTTGACTGTATTGTTGTCAAAGTCCGTCAGCACTCCAATGTGATTAACAAGTCCGTATACCTTGCTTTAGGCATCAATATGGATGGACAAAAAGAATTACTGGGTATGTGGATTGCTCAGACAGAAGGTGCCAAATTCTGGCTGTCAGTCATGACAGAGCTAAAAATCGAGGAGTACAGGATATTCTTGTTGCCTGTGTAGATGGATTAAAAGGCTTTCCTGACGCGATAGCCTCCGTTTACCCTCATACTGATATTCAACTGTGTATCGTGCATGTTGTACGCAATAGCCTGAGATTTGTAAGCTGGAAAGACTACAAGGCTGTTACCTCGGGTCTGAAAGCGATTTATCAGGCAAGTACAGAGGAAAATGCTTTAAAGTCCCTAGACATCTTCTGTGATCAATGGAATCACCAGTATCCCAAAATTGGAGAATCCTGGCGGGCCAATTGGGAAAATATCCGAACGATCTTTAGCTATCCAGCCGAAATACGTCATGCAATTTATACAACAAATGCGATTGAGTCGTTGAATAGCGTAATACGCCATTCAACGAAGAAGAGGAAAATCTTTTCATCTGATGACTCAGTAAAGAAGGTCATTTACTTAGCAACATCAAATGCTGCGAAGAAATGGACGATGCCAATTCAAAATTGGCGTTTAGCAATGAATTGGTTTACGATTCAGTTCGATGATCGATTAAAAGATCATTTATAAAAATGGAACTTACACAAAATAATTTACAGGCTCAGCTATTATATTTATTACTCTAATATCAAGTATTGTTTATGCTTCAACTGATGATGTGATTAAGTTAGAAAAAGGCTCAAACTTTAACTTTAAAGCTTGTCAAAATATATCCCGATTGCAAGTTTTGGAACCTAATAAAGATGAATTAGATAATTTCCAAGTAGAACATAATGATTCAATTTCTATTGAATTGGTAACAAAAGATAAATTAAAGTGTTATTTATTTAAATATTATCCTGAAACTTCATCTAATTTACATTTTTCTGTTAAAAAAATAATCTAATAATTTTGGAGATGGTTGGCTCGACGATCAATGGAAATTGGCTGGAAAAAAATATGAAATTAACTTAAAACGGAATATATTGTATAAGAAAAAGCTAAGTTTATTACTTATTCTACAGATGGAAGTGGAAAAACCCATAAGGAAGTCAATGATTGGTAAGATTAAAAAATCCGAGTCTAAACTCGGATTTTTTCATTTTGAATTACATATTCGGATAGTTCGGACCACCACCACCTTCAGGTGTTACCCAAGTAATGTTCTGTGATGGATCTTTAATATCACAGGTCTTACAGTGAACACAGTTGGCTGCGTTGATCTGGAAGCGTTTAGAACCGTCATCATTTTCCATGATTTCGTAAACCCCTGCCGGGCAGTAGCGTTGAGCTGGCTCATCCCATTTCGGTAAGTTCACGTTCACTGGAATTGAAGGATCAGTTAACTTCAAATGAGCAGGTTGGTTTTCTTCATGTACGGTATTAGATACGAATACAGAAGATAAACGATCAAAAGTCAACTTGCCATCTGGTTTTGGGTAGTTTGGCTTAAACGTAGAAGCATCCACGGTTTTAAGCACGGCAAAGTCTTGTTTAAGATCGTGCAAAGTGAATGGCACTTTAAAGATGTTTTGATCGATAAAGTTAAACGCACCACCAATCCATTGACCAAATTTATGCATCGCTGGGCCAAAGTTACGCGAGCTATATAACTCTTCTTTTAACCAAGAGTTGTTATATTTATCAGTATAAGCGGTCAGTTCTTTGTCAAAGTGGTCTTCGCCTTCAAGCACACGTGCAATCGCAAGATCACCACCTTTGGCCACGCCCGCCGCAATTGCTTCGAATACTGCCTCACCACATAACATGCCTGATTTCATTGCCGTGTGTGAGCCTTTGATTTTTGAGAAGTTCAAGAAACCAGCATCATCACCAATCAAGCAACCGCCCGGGAAGGTGAGTTTAGGCAATGCATTGAAGCCGCCTTTCACCACAGCACGTGCGCCGTAAGAAATACGTTTGCCGCCTTCAAGGAATTGCTTGATGGTTGGATGTGTTTTCCAACGTTGCATTTCCATGAATGGATACATGTGTGGATTTTCATAGGATAAATCCACGATCATACCCAAAGTCACTTGGTTGTTTTCAGCATGATATAACCACCAGCCACCAGAAGAACCAGTTTCAGACAAAGGCCAACCTGCGCCGTGCATTACCAAGCCTGGCTTATGTTTTGCAGGATCGATTTCCCAAAGTTCTTTAATCCCGATACCGTAGTGCTGTGGATCAGCATCTTTATCAAGATTATATTTTGCAATCAGACGTTTACCGAGATGACCACGGCAGCCTTCAGCAAATAAAGTGTACTTGGCATGTAGTTCATAACCAGGCGTGAAGTTATGCGTTGGCTCACCATTTTTGCCAATGCCCATATCACCTGTTTGAATGCCTTTTACTGTGCCATCTTCATGATAAAGCACTTCAGCAGCAGCAAAGCCTGGGAAGATTGAAACTTCAAGTTCTTCCGCTTTTTGGCCCAACCAGCGTACAACGTTACCTAAGGAAATTACATAGTTTCCTTCGTTGTGCATAGATTTTGGCACCATCCAATACGGCATTTTTTGTGCTTTGGTATCAGACAATAAGAAATATGTTTCGTCACCTGTCACAGGTACGTTTAGTGGTGCGCCTTCTTCTTTCCAGTTCGGAAATAATTCATTCATGGCACGTGGTTCAAGTACAGCACCAGAAAGAATATGTGCACCTACTTCAGAGCCTTTTTCAACAACACAAACAGAAAGATCAGGCAGGTTGTTTTCAATCGCTAATTGACGAATTTTAATCGCAGCAGATAAACCCGCAGGGCCTGCGCCTACGATCACTACGTCAAACTCCATCGCTTCACGTTCGATGTGTTCCATGTAGGACTCCTCATATTTTTAGGGGTGGCAACCGTAATATTGCGATTCGGTGCTGCCATGAGTGTTCTGAATTGCCAAACACAAATGATAGTATTGTGCTTGCAAACGTTTGGGATAGTATAGTTTTAATCCTTGATCTCGCCAATTGGCTGAGTGGTCATATTTTCTCGTCAGCAAGGCATAAACTATGATAAATGAAAATGATTCTCCACCAAGCTCTTTTCAAAATAAGGGAAAAATCGTGTTTTCTGATGATAAAAACTTAATGGACATTGCACAATACATAAAAGATGTACAGCAAAGTCACAAAAGGTCAATTCCCCCTTTAGAGCAATGGCACACAAAGCATTGCGGCAAAATGGATTTACGCGTAAAAGCCAATGGCGAATGGTGGCACGAAGGTCAATTGGTCAAACGCCAAGCGCTTCTCGACCTGTTCACCAAGGTGCTCTGGAAAGAAGATGGCAAATTCTACCTCAAAACCCCGGTTGAACAGATTGAAATTGAGGTTGAAGATGAGCCTTTATTGATCAATCAGGCCGATCAGGTCGAGATTGAAGGCAAGACCTATTTGCAACTGACTACCAGCAATCAGGATGTGGTGATTGTCGATGAAGCGCATCCGGTTTTTATGCGCGAATATCAGGGTGAATTACGACCTTATGTGCACGTTCGATTTGGCATCAATGCCTTGATTCAACGTCAGAGTTTTTATCATCTCGTCAACTACGGCAGTTTGTCAGAAAATGCGCAAGGTGAAGCGGTTTTAACATTAAAAAGTGGTGATTTAGTCTTGCATTTAAGCACCTGAGGTTTAAGCTTAAAAGAGTAAATAAACTAGTACCTGTGTGTGTATGACCGCTGTCCAATCGTTGCCTCTTTTACTTAATCCAATGCCACATGCATCGGCTGATGCGCCCATTGGTGTTTTTGATTCAGGAATTGGTGGATTGTCGGTTGCACAAGAAATTGCCCGCCATTTACCCAATGAGCGCATTCTTTATTATGCCGATACAGCGCATGTGCCTTATGGGGCACGTTCAGATCAGGAAATTCGCCAACTGACGGCCCAAGCAATTGAATGGCTGTATCGTCAAGGCTGTAAAATTGCGGTGGTTGCTTGTAATACTGCGTCTGCATTCAGTCTGGACTATTTACGTGAACACTATGGCGAGCGTTTTCCGATTGTGGGTTTAGTCCCAGCCTTAAAACCTGCGGTGATTCAAACCCAATCGAAAGTTGTCGCGGTATTGGCGACGCCTGCAACCTTCCGTGGGCAACTGATTAAAGATGTGATGGCAAACTTTGCACAGCCTGCGGGGGTTCAAGTATTGACGGTGACCAATCTGGAATTGGTGCCTTTTGTTGAAGCTGGACAACAGATGAGTGCTGCTTGTTTGGACGTGTTGCAACAGATTTTACAGCCTGTGGTGGCGCAAGGTGCCGACTTTTTAGTATTGGGTTGTACTCATTATCCCTTCTTAAAAGATGCGATTCGTCAGATTTTTGATGAAAAATTAAAATTAATTGATTCTGGACAAGCAGTTGCGCGACAAACCGCGTATATTTTAATTAAAAATGGGTTATTATGTGACAAAATACGTCATAATATTACACGTATTGAATGTTATGTCAGTGGTAACAATGCTGTAGAGTTGGAATCAGTATTACAGCACCTTATCTCAGAACAATTAACATGGAAGATTCAAAATTTGGACGATATTGGGATGGAAAATCACTAATCGGACCATTTTTATAGATTGAGTTGGGGTTAGCTGTTAATAAAAATCAAGATGCATACTTGATATTATTGATAAATGAATTGGGGCTTCGCCTATGCAAGATACTCGTTATCAAGTCTTTGTTTCTACCTCTGGTAATGAAATGCAACCAGAGCGAGCGGTTTTGGCACAAACTCTGGTGGGAATGGGGTTCCTATCTTGGGGCTTGGAACAGCGCACGCCGTTAAGTACTTCTATTGCACGACGCCAGATAGATGATTGTGATTATGTGGTGATTCTGTTGGGGAGTCAGTACGGTGAACAGTCGGTTTCAGGTGTGGGTTATATGCATCTGGAATATATTTATGCCATGACCAAACAGAAGCCTGTGATTGTGTTCATGCATGAAGATCCAGAATCACGGGATGCCAAGTTGCATGATCCCAAAGTTGAACTCAAAGAAAAATTCAAAGAGTTTAGAAAGCAGTTACAACATGAAGTGGATCAAGTCTTTTGTTATCGCACGTTAAGAGACTTGGAACTTGCTGTCCGTTCAAGCATGCCGCAGATGTTGGAGCGCTACCCTGTGGTGGGGTGGGTGCGTCCACAAAACACGCAAGTATTGCGTGATGAAATTGATGCCTTGCGTGCCAAAGTCAAACAACTGGAAACTGAGTTGGGCAATCGTGAAGCAGACCCGCTGACCAGTGTCGCCAAAGTTTCAATGCATGAGCTGTACTCCTTTGAATATCGTATGCATGCCTATCAGGATGGGAACTTCAAGGAAGTTAAACCACATCGTAAAATGACATGGGCGCAATTGCTTAATGTCTTGGGTTCAGCCTTTGTGATCCCGACACCTGAAGAATTCTTCTCAAAGAAAATAAATGAATATTTAAATGAGACGGGCTTGGAGGACGCACGTAAAGAAATGCCGAGAGCTCATGCAGTATCTCGTGCACAAGTCAATATTCGTGCTTTGCATGAGATCAAGTTGCAAATGCGTCAAAATGAATGGATTATGCCGACGGGACGAGATGATCGCCAACGTATGCTGTGGCAATTGACGGCGAAAGGGCAGAAGCTGTTGGAAAGTAATGTGCTGGATAGCAATCGGGTTTTTCAGTTTAAGACCATGCATTAATCCAATTTAGAAAAAAGCGTCAAAACTGCTAAAGTAATTGAATGAATTCAATGAAAAGCGGATGCGGTCTATGTTAGCGACACAAAAACCCAAAGTGACGGTGATTCTGGCAAATCTAGGAACACCGGATGAAGCCACTGTGCCAGCTGTACGACGCTTTCTAAAGCAGTTTTTATCTGATACACGTGTAATTGAGATTCCCAAATTGCTTTGGTGGATCATCCTGCATCTATTTGTGCTGACCTTCCGCCCAAAACGTGTGGCTGAAGCCTATGCTTCGGTCTGGTCGAATGACTCGCCGATGCGTGAAATTGTGTTGCAACAAAGTATGTTGATCAAACAGCGTTTAGAACATGAAAATCAGCAGTTTGATCTTACTGTTGTTCCGGCCATGACCTATGGTCGACCAGGGATTACTGCGGTGCTTGATCAACTGGCGCAGACCCCACAAGAACATGTCATTCTACTGCCGCTTTTCCCTCAGTATTCGGCAACTTCGACTGCACCGTTATATGATGCCTTTGCCAAGTGGATTCCACAGCAACGTCATTTACCTGGGATGACCCTGATTAAAGATTATTATCAGCATCCGCTGTTCATTCAGGCCTTAGCTGATAGTGTGCTGAATTATCAAATGAAACACGGCAAGCCTGAAAAACTACTGATGTCATTTCATGGGATTCCGCAGCCCTATGCCGATAAAGGCGATCCCTATGCAGATCGTTGTCGTGTGACGGCACGATTGGTCGCTGAGGCTTTGCATTTGGGCGATGATGAATGGGCAATTAGCTTTCAGTCCCGCTTTGGTAAGCAAGAGTGGGTGAAACCCTATACCGATCAGCTATTGCAACAATGGGGGGAACAAAAAGTACAATCGGTTCAGGTGATTAGTCCAGCCTTTTCCGCAGACTGTCTGGAAACGCTGGAAGAGCTGGCGATGCAAAATAAAGAGATTTTCCAGCATGCAGGTGGAGGTGATTATGCCTATATTCCTGCTTTGAATACGGATCAGGCACATATAGATTTGCTTGCGAGTCTGGTTCAGGCTAATCTTGACGCACTGACCCATACCTTAGCCCATCGTTAAATCGACGCTTTATTTCGCCAGAGGTTTCTATGCTGCAAGTCAAAATCGTCCCTGTTACTGCATTCGCCCAAAATTGTTCAATCTTATGGGATAGTGACAGTAAAGACGCTGTTTTAATTGATGCCGGTGGTGATGCAGCAGTGCTGAAAAAAGAAGTCGAGGCTTTGGGTTTAAAGGTCAAGGCACTGTGGTTAACCCATGGGCATCTTGATCATGCTGGAGCTGTGGGCGAATTGGCTGAAACTTGGAAAATCCCAGTGATTGGCCCGCATAAAGAGGATCAGTTCTGGTTGGACATGATTCAGGAAGTCTCAGCGCGTTATGGTTTCCCCATTCCACAACCCGTTAAAGTGGATCAATGGCTCGAAGGTGGTGAAGTATTAACATTGGGTGAGGATGAGTTTGAGGTGCGGTTTGCGCCAGGTCATACCCCAGGACATGTCATGTTCTATAATGCCAAGCATGGGTTATTGTGGACGGGGGATGTGCTGTTTAAAGGGTCGATTGGTCGTACTGATTTCCCAAAAGGCAATCATCAGCAGTTATTGGATTCAATCCAGCGTGAATGCTTTAGCTTGCCCGATGAAACCCAGTTTATTTCAGGCCATGGACCGATGAGTACCATTGGCTATGAAAAGCAGTTCAATCCTTTTGTGGCAAGCAAGGCTGGTTAAGTTTAGTCGTAATTGTTCCTCTGTATAACGCTTGTTTTATACAGAGGTTTGTTCTCTCAGCAGGCATAGTGCTATTTTTTTCGATGAAGCACGCTTAGCGGTTTCATTGCTAAATCAATAAATCATGTGAAGTGCGCAATAATAAGTCCTCTGCTGTTGGGCATGACTGAATATGAGCAGAAGGTATAACAAGAAAAGATACCGAAGCGTAGAAAAAACTCACAATTATCGAACAATATCTTTGACTGGGAATGTGAGCCTGTAAATTATTTTGTGTAAGTTCCATTTTTTATAAATGATCTTTTAATCGATCATCGAACTGAATCGTAAACCAATTCATTGCTAAACGCCAATTTTGAATTGGCATCGTCCATTTCTTCGCAGCATTTGATGTTGCTAAGTAAATGACCTTCTTTACTGAGTCATCAGATGAAAAGATTTTCCTCTTCTTCGTTGAATGGCGTATTACGCTATTCAACGACTCAATCGCATTTGTTGTATAAATTGCATGACGTATTTCGGCTGGATAGCTAAAGATCGTTCGGATATTTTCCCAATTGGCCCGCCAGGATTCTCCAATTTTGGGATACTGGTGATTCCATTGATCACAGAAGATGTCTAGGGACTTTAAAGCATTTTCCTCTGTACTTGCCTGATAAATCGCTTTCAGACCCGAGGTAACAGCCTTGTAGTCTTTCCAGCTTACAAATCTCAGGCTATTGCGTACAACATGCACGATACACAGTTGAATATCAGTATGAGGGTAAACGGAGGCTATCGCGTCAGGAAAGCCTTTTAATCCATCTACACAGGCAACAAGAATATCCTGTACTCCTCGATTTTTTAGCTCTGTCATGACTGACAGCCAGAATTTGGCACCTTCTGTCTGAGCAATCCACATACCCAGTAATTCTTTTGTCCATCCATATTGATGCCTAAAGCAAGGTATACGGACTTGTTAATCACATTGGAGTGCTGACGGACTTTGACAACAATACAGTCAAGATAGACAACAGGATAAAGGCTATCTAAGGCTCTATTTTGCCACTCAGTCACTTGCTCAATCACAGCATCGGTAACTTTGCTGATGAGAGATGCTGAGACATCGGCATCGTACATTTCTTTGAAGAAGGCTACAATTTCCCTATTAGTCATTCCTTTTGCATACAGTGAGAGGATTTGGTCATCCATACTGGTGATGCGTGTTTGGTGCTTTTGATAATTTGTGGCTCAAATGAACCTTCTCGATCACGGGGAATATCTAAAGCCAGTTGTCCATCTTGAGTTGTAATGGTTTTAGAACTAAACCCATTACGGCTATTTGAGCCTTTCCTGGACTGATGCTTTTCATAACCGAGATGGTCTGAAAGTTCAGTATTGAGTGCAGTTTCAATCATGAATTTTTTAAAGACTGCTGTCATTTGGTTTAAGTCTTCTGGTGTTTTTAGACCTTTAGCCAATTCGGCAGCCATACTTTTGATTGTTGCTTCATCCATGTGAAGTACCTTTTGTAATTATCCTCTGAAGGATAAATGAAAATTAAGTACTTACACAAAATTTAGAACAGTCCCGGGAATGTCTACAAATTCACCTTTTTTAATTAGAATCAAATCGTGAACGTTTTATTCAAATTGAACATGTCGTTTATTTTTATACGATGAAAACAGATTGGAGACGATTTTATGCAATGGACGAAACCTGCTTTTACCGATGTTCGTATTGGATTCGAAGTGACCATGTACTTCGAAGTTCGTTAATGCTTTATCACAAAATTTATACTAAGCCCTAGTCACGTCTAGGGCTTATCTTTTCTAATAAGAAATCATCTTTATGTATATTTATATTTTAGGTTCCGCTGCTGGTGGAGGCTTTCCGCAATGGAACTGTAATTGCCCCAATTGTCATGGTCTTCGTACAGGTCGTATTCAAGCCAAAGTACGCACACAATCATCCATTGCCCTTTCTGAAAATGGCATAGACTGGATCTTGTTAAACGCTTCGCCAGATATTCGTCAGCAATTATTTGCTTTTAAGGCCGCTCAGCCAGCCCGAAAATTACGAGATACCGGGATTCGTGATGTGATCTTGATGGACAGCCAACTGGATCACACCACGGGTCTTTTAAGCTTGAGGGAAGGTTGCCCAATAAATGTCTGGTGTACCGAGATGGTGTATCAGGACCTGAGCACAGGCTTTCCGGTTTTTAATATGCTCAAGCACTGGAATGGCGGACTACGCTACCAGAAGATTGACCCTCAACAGGCATTTAAGATTGCTGGTTTTGAGACGTTGGAGTTTATACCTTGGGTGATTCAAAGTGCAGCGCCTCCGTATTCACCACATCGTCATGATCCGCATGAAGGTGACAATATTGCCTTGATAATCAAGGATCATAAAACACAGAAACAATTGTTCTATGCGCCGGGGCTTGGAAAGATTGATGAGCCAATCATGCAGATTATGCAGCAGTCTGATTGTGTCATGATTGATGGTACGCTCTGGTCGGATGATGAAATGCAACAAACGGGCGTGGGAAGCAAAACCGGCCGCGAAATGGGTCATTTATATATCAGTGGTGAAGGCGGCTCATTATCGTATTTAAAGCAATTGAGTCGACCACGCAAAGTCCTGATTCATATCAACAATACCAATCCGATTTTAAACGAAAACTCGGCTGAATTGGCTGAACTCAAGGCCAATGCTGTTGAAGTTGCCTATGATGGCATGCAGATCGAACTTTAAGGGGATGTTGATGCCAGCAACAGCAGTTTTAAGTGTAGAACAGTTTAAACAGGCCATTCTGGACAAAGGTCAGTATTATCATATCTACCATCCTTTTCATGTGATGATGTATGAAGGCAAAGCGACTCAGCAGCAAATTCAAGCTTGGGTTGCCAATCGCTATTATTATCAAATTAATATTCCCCTGAAAGACGCGGCGATTATGGCCAATTGCCCAGATCAGCGCGTCCGTCAGGAATGGATCCAACGCATGCTTGATCAGGATGGTGAATATCCTGATGGTGGCGGTCGTGAGGCATGGCTGCGTTTGGCAGAGGCCGTAGGTCTGACCTGTGAACAGGTCATTTCGGAACAGTTGGTTTTGCCAGGGGTGCGTTTTGCTGTGGACGCCTATGTCAATTTTGCCCGCCGGGCATCATGGCGCGAAGCAGCCAGTAGTTCCCTAACCGAATTGTTTGCACCACAAATCCACCAGTCACGGCTTGATTCATGGCCACAACATTATCCGTGGATTGATGATCAGGGCTATGAATATTTCCGCTCGCGTTTAAGTCAGGCACGTCGTGATGTGGAGCATGGGCTGAGTATTACCTTAGATTCCTTCACAACGTATGAGCAACAACAACGTATGTTGGAAATCTTGCAGTTTAAGCTGGATATTCTGTGGAGTATTTTGGATGCACTGACTTTGGCTTATGTGCATGAGCAAGCGCCGTATCACACCGTAACATCACAACCTGTTTGGCATAAGGGGCTATTTCGTGACTAATCCAGCTTTTGATTTAAATCAGATACCGACTTGGCGCCAAGGCTACCGTTTTCAGTTTGAACCTGCCCAAAATGCCTTTGTCATTTTATATCCGGAAGGCATGATCAAGCTTAATGACAGTGCTGGCGCCATTGGACAAAACATTGATGGACAGCGAACGGTTTCGGCCATTATTTCGCAGTTAAAACAGCAGTTTGGGGATCTTGCCGAAATCGAGCAGGATGTGGTCGATTATATGCAGGTTGCCCAACAACATTACTGGATCGATTTACGATGACCGAGGGCATTGGCTTACCGCTCTGGCTTTTGGCCGAGTTGACCTATCGTTGCCCGTTGCAATGTCCTTATTGCTCCAATCCTTTGGATTATGCCCAACATAAAAATGAGCTGACCACGCAGCAATGGTGTGATGTGTTTGATCAGGCACGCCAGATGGGTGCAGTTCAACTGGGCTTTTCAGGGGGGGAACCTTTGGTTCGACAAGATCTGGAGCAATTGGTTGCCCATGCCCACCAAAAAGGATTTTATACCAATCTGATCACGTCTGGGATGGGACTGACAGAACAACGTATCGCCCAACTCAAACAGGCTGGTCTAGACCATATCCAGATCAGTTTTCAGGCCAGTGATCCCGTGGTTAATGATGCTTTGGCGGGTTCGATGCATGCCTTTGCACAAAAATATGAGATGTGCCGTCTGGTCAAGCAATATGACTATCCGATGGTACTGAACTTTGTGATCCATCGGCATAATATCGATCAGATTGAACAGATTATTGAACTGTGTTTAGAACTGAATGCTGATACGGTTGAACTGGCTATCTGCCAGTTCTATGGCTGGGCTTTTTTAAATCGGCAAGGCCTGTTACCGACACAAGCGCAGTTGACACGTGCAGAGCAACTGACCAATGCCTATCGTGACAAACTTCGTCAGCAAAATCATCCGTGTAAGTTGATCTTTGTGGTTCCTGATTATTATGAACAACGGCCTAAAGCCTGTATGAACGGCTGGGGCAAAATCTTCTTTACGGTGGCACCAGACGGTATGGCGCTGCCTTGTCATGCAGCACGGCAGTTACCGATTGCTTTTCCGAATGTCCGTGATCATACCTTGTCAGAGATTTGGTACCGGTCCTCTGGCTTTAATCATTTCCGTGGTGATGCATGGATGCCAGAAAGCTGCCGTAGTTGCCCGGACAAGCAGAAAGACTTTGGGGGGTGCCGTTGTCAGGCCTATATGCTGACGGGTGATGCTGCCAATGCCGATCCAGTATGTGGTAAATCTGCGTACCATCATCTGATTGAGCAAGCACGCCGTGAAAGTGAACAAGATGTCGCATTGGCTCAACTGGTATTCCGCAATAGTAGAAACTCAAAACAATTATCAACTCAACAAAAAATTCCGGTGCACAGTCTGAGCGATGGGTCTGGGTCATGACGTATGGCTTGAATCACCACAAGGTTGCAGTTTTTGACGGGCATAATGATCTACTGACCCGCTTATGGCTCAGCGATGCAACTGATCCTGTGCAGGCTTTTACTCATGCGCAGTTGGCAGGACAACTTGATTTAAAGCGCTGCCAGCAAGCAGGTTTTGTCGGGGGTATGTTTGCGATTTTTCTACCGCCTTTTGCCTATGTCAAACAACATCATCCTGATAAGTTATTTGAGCTTCAGGCCGATGATTTTAGCCAACAGCAGATGGAGCAGATTTGCTTGGCACAACTCGGGCTGGCACAACAAATGGTTCTGGCTTCGGCGCAGATTCAACTGTGTACTTCGGTGCAACAGATTCAGGATTGCCGCATACAAGGCAAACTGGCCATGGTGCTGCATATGGAAGGTGCGGAAGCCTTACAGTACAACTCGGACTTGCTCGATGTTTTTTACCAAGCAGGACTGCGCAGTCTTGGCCCTCTATGGAACAGGGTCAGCCGATTTGGACATGGTTTAAATGCCCGTTTTCCGCATTCACCTGATACCGGTGAGGGACTAACGAATGAAGGCAAAGCGTTAATCAAACGCTGCACCGAGAAAAAAATGCTGGTGGATGTGTCACATATGAATGAACGAGCATTCTGGGACACGGTGGATATTTTACAGCAACCTCTGATCGCGACGCATTCCAATGCGCACGCACTCTGCCCGCAGGCACGCAATCTAACTGATAGACAACTCAACGCGATCCGTGACAGCCAAGGTATGGTTGGGGTGAATTTTGATGTGGCATTTTTGCGTGCCGATGGACAGCGAAATGCAGATACGCCATTAGAGTTAATCCTCGATCATCTGGAATATATGATGGATCGTCTCGGAGAAGATCATATTGGGCTGGGTTCAGATTTCGATGGGGCGTTGGTCAGTAACGAGTTGAGGGATGTGGCGGGTTTACCTCTGCTGGTTGCAGCCATGCAACAGCGTCATTATTCAGCTGCACTGATTGAGAAAATCTGCTGGAACAACTGGTTAAATGTGTTGAATCGAATCTGGTCTTAGCTACAGAGAAGAAGATGATTAATCTTCATAATCATCTTCATGGCGTTTGAGATCTGCTTGGGGTGCATCCTGAGTTGGGAGTTTGTATTCATCGCTGGCCCAGGCACCAAGATCAATCAACTTGCAACGTTCTGAGCAAAACGGACGAAATTCGTTACCTTCCCAAGTGCTGGCTTCACCACAACGGGGGCAAGGAAATGTACGTGGCATAGAAAATTCCTAAAACATAAAATAAATAGATTAGGCAAAAGTAAGGTGAGTTGTTAGACTTATGCCGATTTCTAGATAGTTTGATGAGATTATGTCGATTCGTCAATTTCAAGCACAACGTATGCAAGCCCCTCGTGATTTTATTGCCATTCCCAATACGCCAATTTGCGTTGAAATTGGGGCGGGCAAAGGTAAACATGCCTTACTCTTTACCGGGCAAAATCCACACAACACGTTGTATGCAATTGAGCGAACCAAAGAAAAATTTGTGGCGATGCAGAAGCAGCATCAATTAGAACCACGTGAGCACCTGCACCCGATTCATGCCGATGCACTGCCTTGGGTGGTGCATGCCTTGTTCCCTGCACAAGTGGAGCAGTTCTTTATTCTGTATCCGAATCCAGAGCCGCATAATCCCGCACAGCGCTGGTTAAATATGCCATTCTTCGAATTTTTACTTTCACGCCTTCAGCCGAATGGCACGATTACACTCGCAAGTAATATTCCTGAATATATTGATGAAGCTGAGCAGCAGTTACTTGAACTGTGGAAACTGCCCTTTGAAAAGCAAAAAATTGCTGCAGACTCTGCGCGAACCCATTTTGAAATTAAATATCTGGAGCGAGACGAACTGTGCCAACAGTTGATTATTCGCAAGCCAGAAGGTTATACCACCCGCTTTGATGATTTTGCGCCGTTGCAAGGACAAAATGCACAAGAGCAGTCTGATGCCTAAACGTGTTGCGATTATTGGTGCTGGCCCAGCAGGTCTGATGGCTGCTGAAGTCCTCAGTCAATATGATTATGAAATCGATGTGTTTGAACAGAAACCTTCGGCGGCACGTAAGTTCCTAATGGCAGGCAAAACGGGGTTAAACATTTCCCATGCTGAGCCTGTTGAGGCGTTTATACAACGTTATGATCAGACGCAATGGTTAGCGCCTTGGGTCAGGCAATGGGATGCAACGTGGATTCAGGACTGGATGCAGGGCTTGGGCATTGAATCCTATGTCGGCAGTTCAGGTCGGATTTTTCCGGTTGAAATGAAAGCAGCCCCATTACTACGTGCATGGCTGAAACGTTTAATGGCCGATGGGGTGAAGTTCCATTATCGTCATCGTTGTGTGGATTTATCTGAAAATCAACTCACGATTGAGAACCAAACTCAGCGCTTTAGTGTAACTTATGATGCGATTATTTTGGCCTGTGGCGCAGTATCATGGTCGCAGTTAGGCAGTGATGGGGCATGGCAGCCATGGCTCTCAAAAAATGAAATTGAGCCGTTCCAAGCCAGTAATGCAGGCGTGCTGAAAACATGGTCGCCATTTATGCAGGAGTGCTTTGGCCAACCTTTAAAACGTGTCAATGCATGGGTCAGACCTGAACAGCAGACACATGGCGATATCATCATTACCCATTATGGTTTTGAAAGTGGTGTGATTTATAAATTGGGTCGTGAGCTAAGAGCGCAGATAGCACAACAGCAAACGCTGCAACTCCATTTAGATTTACTCCCAGACCTGAGTCTTGAGCAATTAGAAAAGAAATTACAGGGCAATAAAAAGCAATCCTTAACCAATCTATGGCGTAAAGCAGGTCTGGATACGGTGAAAATTAATTTGCTACGTGAAATCGTGGCAAAAAACCTATGGTCGGATGCCAAGCAAATGGCTCAGCAGATCAAGCAGCTGTGTATTCCTTTAGAGGGGTTTCGTCCCATTGAAGAAGCGATTAGCTGTGCGGGAGGGGTAAAGCAAGCGGTCTTATCTCCACAACTGCAATTGCAATCTAATCCTTCAGTCTTTTGCTGTGGTGAAATGCTGGATTGGGATGCACCGACAGGAGGCTACTTACTGACGGCCTGTTTCGCCACTGGACGTGCAGCAGCAGAAGGGGTGCATGCTTTTATCGAATAAGATCATGCCATGTTTTTTCATAGGTGATGAGCCATAGCGCATTAATAAAAATAATCTAAATCACATGATGGAGAGGGTATATGAATATAGAACCAACGGTGGGAACACAAAACAACGAGATCATCAAACCATTTCAATTGAGCAACTTATTCCGCCTGTTTTTCCAACCTCAGAAATTTTTTGCTCAGTCTACGATTTACCATCATAAAAGCATCATTTTTGCAGCTTATTTGATTGGTATCGTTGGGGTCATGGATCGGGTTGATCAAAAAATATTGAGTGCTGAAACAGGTGGGATTAGACCACTGATCCATTGGGTTACGGCATCATGGTTGAGTTACTGGTTATGGGTGTTGGGCATCGGAATTATTTCTGCCGTGATTACATGGTTGATTCAAGGTTGGTGGTATAAAAAAAGATTACAGTTTTCTGGTGCAAAAGAGGCTGATCCGCAGCTTGCTCGACATGTGTATGTATTGCAATCCTTGGTCTTTGTACTGCCGATTGTGATTACAACGGCGATTCAAACCGTGTTATATCCAAATTATTTGGACGCCTATAACTACTCGACTTTTTTAGGATTCATTCCGGTTCCATTTTTATTCTTATCGTGTTGGGTCAGCTATCGCGGTGCGACTCAGGTGTTTAAGACCAATGGATGGGCAAAATTTTGGTTTTTAGGCTTACCGATCCTGTTCTACGTGATGATCATTGGGGTATTTTCTGCCTTGATCAGTTGAGTGAGGCCATCGGGTAGCCCGTTCAGTTTGAGCAAAGCGCATGAAAATGTCATTGCATTGCTTGAGCATATTTACCTTGTTATACGGCGTTTAAAAATGCTAGTTTTGAGTAAATACTTATCAGGAATAGGGATATGTCTCAAGCTTCACCCGTGTATCGTGGCAGTTGTTTATGTGATGGAATTCATTATGAGATTCATGGTGAAATCGGAGAGATCATACAGTGCCATTGTCAGCGCTGCCGTAAAGCAAACGGCACGGCTTTTGCAACTAATGCACCGATTAAAATTAGTGATTTCAAGATTACCCAAGGTGAGCATTTACTGAAAAAGTTTCAGTCGACTGAAACGACACAACGTTGTTTCTGTGCAGAATGTGGTTCGCCGATTATGAGTATCAAGACCGATACACCAGCGCATTATCGTCTACGTATCGGGACTTTAGATACGCCATTACAGCAAAAACCAAGCATGCATATTTTTGCGGCTTCTAAAGCAGAATGGGATTGTATCGCTGATGATTTACCACAATATGCTGAACGTCCTTAAATCGGATTTATTTTTGCGATGATTTTTGAAACTGCTGATTTAGAGCCCAATGAGATTTACCGACTTTTGGTCGGAGGGATTACGCCTCGGCCGATTGCATGGATCAGTACGCTATCGGTGGATGGGGTGGCCAATATTGCGCCTTATTCCTTTTTTAATGTTGCCAGTTGCAATCCACCTATTCTGTGGTATTCACAAGTCAATCCAAGAAATGGGCAGGATAAAGACACCATCAGAAATCTGATTGCGACTAAAGAGTGTGTGGTGCATATTGCCCATACTGACTTGCTTGAAAAGATGAATTTATCCTGTGCTTTATTGCCCCCAGAGCAAAGCGAATTTGATTTTGCTGAGATTGCGTCTGAACCCAGCCATGCGGTTGCGGCGTTAGCGGTAAAGCATGCGCCTGTTCGCTACGAATGCCAGTTAAGGGAGGTCATGCAACTAAGTACGCTTCCCTCAGGGGGAACTGTCGCCTTACTGGATGTGAAATCGATTTATGTGGCGGATCATTTGTGGGATGGGCAGATGATTGATCAGCAACAACTTCAGAGTGTGGGCAAAATGGGTGGCGATTTTTATAGCCTCACCACGGACTTACGAAAATTGTCACGCCCCTGAAGCTTAAAACATTAAAGCAAAACAGGAGGCCTTGAGCCTCCTTTTTTCTTATTTTGCAATAATTGCTTTAGGTGAATACTTAATCATGAATATGTTTGCTTTGTGATCAGGCAACGCGTGAGTCCCAGTGACGCATGATTTCTGTTACTGCTGCATCTAAAACAGCGCCAGAAACGCCATCACGCGCTTGTATGGATATGCCGAGTAAAAAGCTATATAAGCTAGTCGCATACGCATCGATATTCGTATCAGCTGTTAATTCACCTGTATCCACAGCACGTTGAATGCATTGTGTAAATCTATCGTGAGTTGTTAGGCGATGTTGGGTTAAGAATTGTTGAATGTGGATATTTTCAGGGGAACAGGTCGTCGTTGAAACAACCAATAAACAGCCTTTGGGATGACTGGATTCAGTTTGCATTTTTACGGACTGACGTAGAGTTCGTTCAATCGCTTCTCTTGGTGTAAGGCTTTGATCCCAGAGACTGTTCGTGACCTGACCATACGTTGCGATGTAATGTCCAATGACCTCTCGGAATAATTCCTCTTTGGAACCAAAGGCCGCATAGAAGCTAGGAGCACTGATACCATTGCCGATGTTGGCTTTGAGCAGGGTCAAGGATGTCGAATCATATCCGTATTGCCAAAATAGATGCATGGCCTGCTGAAGTGCTTGATCACGTTCAAAGGTCCTAGGTCGTCCCATTTGTGCCATTTGATGCTCCTTTTTAGATATATACTATTCGATACAAAAATCATTGACAACCAGGAATACTAAGCCTACATTTATATCGATCGATACATATATTGGTGCTGATTCGAGGCTCACTTACTATCATTATTTCTTTAGCCAATTGAGTTGGAGCAGCGCTGAATATCTGACTATGTTTTAAAACAGGGATTTTTATAATGAATACACTCACAGGTAGGGTTGCTCTCGTGACTGGCGGAAGTCGAGGTATTGGTGCTGCTATTGCCCGTATGCTTGCCAAACACGGTGCAGATGTGGCGATTACGTATAGTCGTTCGAAGCAACAAGCTGAGGCTGTTGCTACAGAAATTCGTGCATTGGGCCAACGTGCTGAAATTATTTTGGCGGATGCTGTCGATGCCAGCCAAGTCATCACTGCGGTAGATATAACGGTCGACCGACTTGGACAACTGGATATTTTAGTCAACAACGCGGGTAATTTTTTGACTGGACGAATTGATCAACTCACATTAGATGATTATGACCACACCATGTCTGTCAATTTACGTGCCGTGTTTGCTGCGACCATGCAGGCAAGCAAGTATTTGCCTGCTGATGGACGTATTATTTCGATTGGCAGTTGTCTTGCCTCAAGAACAAGCCGTGAAGGGATCAGTTTATATGCAACCAGCAAAGCTGCCTTGGTAGGTTTGACTAAGGGCGTTGCGCGAGATCTGGGTAAGCGCGGTATTACAGTCAATCTTGTCCAGCCAGGACCAACCGATACCGATATGAATCCTGCTGATGGATCACATGCTGACGCCGCACGAGCGACTCTGGCATTGGCTGATTATGGGCATCCCGATGATATTGCCGCAACTGTGCTTCATCTGGCGGGTGAAAGCGGGCGTTATATCACGGGTGCAGTGATTGATGTGGATGGTGGTTTTAATGCCTGAACAGACGATATAGAAAGAATTGTGATAAATCAAAGCGAGAAAAAAGGAGGCTAAACCTCCTTTTTTTATTTTGCAGTAAGTGCTTCACCTTCAAACTTAACGCCATCCCAGCCATGTTGCATAAACTGGCGGATATTCTGATGGTCGGTGGCTTCAGGTGTTGCCAGTACAGAGGCATAATGCTCAGCAAATAAACTTAAGGTCTCCGCTTGATTGAGACCTTCAATTTGAGCAAAGCTGAATACTTTTGCGCTGCCTTGATTTTCAGTCGCAGCATTCGATTGTGCGCCATTTTGAAAAGCGGTTGGTGTATGCTGATAACGAGCTTCGATAAATGCCAATACATCAGCAAATTTTGCCGTGCCATCTTTAAGGTGTGCCAATAAGCTTTGAGCCATTTTAAAAATTCCATGTTGATTGAATCAATGGCAAGCATCATAACATTGAAAATGCAGAATAGAAGCTGGACACGATTTGAACTGGACGTACTAGAGTCAGCAGTTTATGCTCAAACACAACATTAATCTATTGAATAATAATGAATAGACATCGTTTAAAGTTATCAATATCTAACGCTGTGCTTCGACTTTTAGCACCGATTCTAAGTTGTGGTTTGCTGTTACAACTCCGCCGTAGGATGATGCGACGACTGCCTTTTATGCGCTTGCAGAGTCAGGTCAGCAATGTGGTGTACTTGTCTTGGTTGATTGATGTTGAGCAAGTACGTCTGCGCTATCCGAAATCTGTACCGTTATGGGAAAAAGACGGCAAAACCATTTTTACCATTTTGACGTATCAGCATCAGCATTTTGGTTTTGCTTTCCTCGGCAAGTTACGCCAGCTTATGCCTTCCCCCCTGCAAAGTAACTGGCGTTTTTATCTGGATGAGACACAGCCCAAGACTGTGATCTTTGAACAGGTCATAGTAGACCAAGCACTCTATGTTTTAGGTGGCCGATTGGCCAGTGATGTGATGCCAGCACAATATGCATCGACGTTTCAGCATCAACGGGATGAACAATTGATTCATACTGAAATGAGTGTTAATGATCATTATTCCTTGAAGAGTGATGTGCAAATCAAAGGGGAAAAACAGTTACCTGCTGCATGGCAGTGTCTATTTTCCTCATGGGACGAAGCCGTTCAATTCTTGGTTGATCAAGATCATGCATGGGCTGAGTGGGTGGATCAACCTGCACGGATGTCGCAAGGGGATATCCTGATGCCGGTTCAGTTTCAACAGATACAAGCTGCTGCAATTACTTCATTACAGGCCCCTCAATTGTTACAACAATTTGGGATGGACCTTGATGCGGAAGTCTTTGCTTTTGTCGTACCAGAACTGGATTTTTATGTGATTGGCGAGCAAGTTGTGCCGCAGAAGAGCTAAGTTGTGGATAACTTTATGTTTATACACAACCCTTTAAAGTGCGAAAACAGCGATTGAGTTGTCTAAAAATTATGTTATTTTAGAACAAAGGAGATGGCATTCCTCCTATTACAAACCGCCATTGTGGCTAATGATGCCTACGTTACCCTGAACAGGGACGTAGGTTTGTGCGCGCTCTGTTTCTCTTTTGGAGTTCGCAAATGAATAATCCTCAAAAAAATAGCTATAAATCCATGCTGAATATTGTTTTAGCTCCAACGCTGTATTTGGAGTAAGTCATGTACTATCCTTTACTCTCTATTGCTTTAGGCTCGGTACTCGGCGCATGGTTGCGCTGGTTTTTGGGGCTAAAGCTGAATCCAATTTTTCCGAATATTCCTTTGGGAACCGTCACAGTTAACTTTGTCGGTGGCTTTATTATTGGTTTTGCAATTTCTTACTTTTCTCAAAGCTCACTGAGTCCAAATTACAAACTGTTTGTGATTACAGGCTTCTGCGGTGCATTAACCACATTTTCGACCTTTTCTGCCGAGATTATTACCTTATTACAAAGTGGTAAGTTGGGCTATGCCTGTGCGGCGATTCTGATTCATGTGATTGGGTCATTGCTGTTTACCATTTTAGGCATGAGTTTGCATCAATGGCTGAGTGCTGCATAACTTTGGAGTAATGACCATGAATGGATTTTTACTGAGTTTTTACACGGCACAAAATCGGACTTATCAGGGACAACCGATGAGTGAATGGTTATTGGCTGTGGCGAAGCAGATGAATTTACGTGGCGCCACGGTACTGGCAGGCATGGAAGGAATTGACCATCAAGGCTTATTTCATTCCGCCAGTTTTTTTGAGTTGGCTGATCGTCCTGTACAGATTCAGTTTGCGGTCAGTAATCAACAGGCGGCAGAATTATTGAACTATTTAAATGACAAAGAAATTTCTTTGTTTTATGTCAAAACGCCGATTGAATTTGGTGTGCTGGGGCAGGCCAAGACAGATTCTTGAGGGTGAGGCATAAAAAAGAAGTCTAAGTGGAGGAGAGATAGCCTTAGACTTCTAATGCTTACAGCCTAATAAGTAAAACTTAAACGAAGATTAACCTTTGCGGTTAAAACGCGCGAAGCGTTTGTTAAAGCTTGCCACACGACCTTCATTGCTGGCTTGACGAACTTCACCGGTATAAAATGGATGCGAAGCACTTGAGATATCAAGGGTAACGTAAGGATAGACCTGACCTTGATATTCTTTGGTTTGTTTAGTCTGAAGCGTACTGCCAATCAAGAAATAAGCATCGGCATTGGTATCGTGAAACAAGACCTGTTGATAAGCAGGGTGGATATCTTTACGCATTTTGAAGGACTCCTATTATTAATAGAAATGTTATAACATAACAATATATGCCGTCAATCTTGTTTATTTCAAGTTTTGCTGGCGTTTATTTGTAAATAATGGCCAGCAAGTATGGAAAATGGAGCTTTGTACAAGCCTATTAATTGATTAAATCATTGAATATAATTGAAATAAAAAAAGCCAATCAGATGATTGGCATTTTTAGAAGTTTAGTTCGGAACCAGTTCTTCAAATAAATCATTGAGATTATCATGTACTTTGAGGTGAATCAGGTTCCAGTAATGTCCTGAAATGGTTCGGTTGACCATTAAGGTATCTGGAGAAGGCTTAAACACATCCCAGTATTTCAACGATTTTTTCACCAACAGCATGCCATCGTGATGTGATGAGTTCTCGGCAAAGTCATAGTGGGTGCTTAACGGGCGTAACAGGATTTCAATCCATTGCGTATACAGTTCAGTTGGGAATTTTTGTTTCTCGGCAATCGAATGCAGTTCAACCAGTAAATCTTCTACTTGAGCAATATTCTCTTGGCGAGCGGCATTCACCAGTGCTTTGAAGTGCTGAATGATTTCAGGTGAAAGGGTCTTAACGCTGCCATAATCATAAATAATCACGCTACCATCTTCACGGAAAGCAAAATTGCCTGGATGTGGGTCACAATGGAACCGTTTCAAGAAAAACATTTCCTGCCCTAGGGCCCGAATCAGGCGACGACCGATTTGATTACGGGTTTCCACCGACCATGTGCTGGCGGTTTCAATCGATTCACCCTGTTCAAGACTCAGGGTCAGCACCCGACGCGATGAATAATCCTTATATACAGTCGGAATGATGATCTGATCATCTAGCTTTTCATGGAAGGTTTTAAAGACCTCTAAGTTTTGTGCTTCGATTTCATAATTCAGTTCGGCAGATAAACTGTCTTGGATTTCCTGAAATAGTTGATCTTGCAGCTTTTTATCAATCTTTAATACACCCATTAAGCGTAAAGCCAGACGGACCTGTTTTAAATCACTTTCACAGGCTTGATCCACCCCGGGGTATTGCACTTTCACCACCACAGCTTGTCCATTCGGCAGCACCGCGCGATGGACCTGACCAATTGAAGCCGCCGCAAAGGGTTCTGTTTCAAAAGAGCTAAAAATCTGGTTTAACGGTTTGCCCAACTCTTTTTCAATTTGTTGCTGAATGGCTGTAAAAGGCATGGCGGGGGCTTGGCGTTGCAATTTAGCAATCGCCTTCGCCACTTCTGGTGGGAAGATATCCTTATATTGCGAGGCGATTTGCCCGACTTTCATCACTGCGCCTTTCATCTCACCCAAGGTGTCTGCAATCTGTAAACCAATATCTTGAAACAGTTTGCTGCGCGCTGCATTTTTTTGTTCTTCATCTGCGGTGAGATTGCGGATGGAGTTGGCAACGCTTTTGCTGGCAATACTTGCGGTCATGCCAGCCAGTTTGAAAAAACGCTTACTGGGAGAGCTTGCATGTTTTGCCATATGGACTTGACCTCGGGTGATCCAGTTTCAAAGTGATGCTTTGATCATAGGCGACAAAACTTAAATTGCCTATACCAAAATGTTAAGTGATGTAAGTATGCTGTGAAGGGGGGAAATGGAGGTATTGAATGAGAGGATGAGTTTAAGAGCAGCGTCCATGCTGCCCTGAATCAGTAACGCTCAATGCAGGTTAATTTTTATGTATTGAGGGCACGTTGTGCTAAACGTTTATTATTTAAATATAAACGGCCGATTAGTAATACACAGGCAATACTTAAACCAATGATCAGGCCGAGCCAAACGCCTGCCACCCCCAAAATGGTATAACGCGCCAGATATAAGCCGATTGGGAAAGCAATGACCCAGTATGCCATTAAGGTAATCCACATCGGGGCCTGAGTGTCTTGCATACCACGTAAATAACCTGCTGCACTGACTTGCCATGCATCCATCAATTGATACGCCATCGCGAACCAGAGCAGGTACATCGCTACAGGAATCACGTTGATATCCGTGGTATAGATCGCCACGATATGGGGACGCGCAAGTGCAATTAGAGTCATGGTCAAGGCCGCAAAGATCGTGGCAGTGATCAGTCCTACAATTTGTACTTGACGCATCGCATGCCAGTTTTGTTCGCCATAATACATGCCAACACGAATCGTCAAGGCAATCGCTAAGGACAACGGAATCATAAACAGTTGTGAGGTGACTGAAATGGCAATCTGATGGGCTGCAATGGCATTTTCACCGAGCGGACCCAGTACAATCGCTCCAGTACTAAAAATGCTGACCTCAAAAAATACCGCCAGACCAATTGGTAAACCCAGTTTTAAAATGCGTTTAATCCAAACGGGATCAAGTTTTTCCCATTTGGTGAAGATCGGTGCCTGTTGATAGGCTTTGGCTTTGGAAATATAAGTGGCCAAAGTGATAAACATCAGCCATTGCAAGATCGCTGTTGCAAAACCACAGCCTGCGCTGCCCAATGCCGGGATTGGCCCAAAGCCATACATAAAAATAAAGTTCAGCGGAATCAAGACCAATAAGGCAATCAAGCTAATTGCGGTCACGGGGCGGGGATGCCCCAATGCTTCAGAATAACTGCGTAGCGCCGCATACATCATCACGGCAGGCATACCAAAGCCAATCGCATGTAAGAACAGGCTTGCTTTCGGGATTAAGCTTTCAGGTACGCCCAATAGTGGCAGGAACATGGGCATACCTTGCAGAATCAACATTGCTACAATCCCGAGAATCACAGCCACCCATAAGGACTGGCGGGCAATGGTTGGAATTTTTTCAGGGGTTCTTGCACCACGGGCTTCAGCTACCAAAGGGGTGGTTGCTAACATAATCCCTGCAAATAACAACATGACGGGAATCCATAGACCAACACCCACGGCTATTGCAGCCAAATCAGTGGCAGACAAATGCCCCGCCATAATTGTGTCAATTAAACCTAATCCAGCTTGGGCAAACTGGGTAATCAGGATTGGAAACATCAAATGGAACAGCTGTTTCAGTTCAAAGCGCTTGGTTGTGACATGGGACACAAAAAATACTCTTATTAAAATGGGGGATTAGCGTTGTAGTGTGAGTAAAACACCAATAAAAATCACAATACTGCCCAACAGGCGTTGCCAGTTAATCGGTGTTTTTTCAGTACCTAACCAGCCAAAGTGATCAATGAACATGGAAATCACCAACTGTCCAAAAATAACCAAACCCGAGAAGGTTAAAAATCCGAGTTTGGGTGCAGTATAAATGCTCATGCTGATTGCATAAACTCCGAGGCAGCCACCCAGCCAGAGAAACCAGGGGATCTGTGAAAGTTCCGTTAAACTAGGTTTACTTGCAGTTTGAAAATAAACCAGAAGGGCCAGAATCAGGGTGCCAATAAAAAAAGAAAGTAAGGCGGCTTGTAGCGGAGAATTCAGATATTCGCGAAGTTGTGCATTGATTGCCGTCTGAAAAGCCATTGCAATCCCGATCCCTAAAGCAAGGGGCAGAATCAATAGCAACTGGCTGGAAATTTTCATCATATTATCGGTCTAATTGTTCTTTATGCTTTCAGTCTAACTGAATAAACCCGAGATGATAAGCCGTATGCAATATTGAAGCTGCAACCGTGCCGAGTCGAGTCATGTTAAAATGATTAAGTTCTTTCATTGAGCTTGTATCTTGAGTCTGTTAAATCCTGCAAATATCCCACTGTCCTTGTATATCCACATGCCATGGTGCGTACGTAAATGTCCTTATTGTGACTTCAATTCGCACGCTGTTCCCGATGGACAATTGTCGATAGATCTGGAGCAGCAATATTTGGCTGCGTTGGTGGCTGACTTTGAGACGCAGATTGAAATGGCACAAGGTCGAGCCATTCATAGTGTATTTATTGGTGGGGGGACGCCGTCACTGATTTCTGCGCAAGGTTATCAATGGCTGTTTGATCAACTTAAAGCTCGTTTAGACTTTGAAACCGATTGTGAAATTACCTTGGAAGCCAATCCGGGTACGGTGGAACATGATCCATTTGCCGATTATCTAGCGGTGGGCATTAATCGTTTATCGCTGGGGGTACAAAGTTTTGATCCTGAACATTTACAGCGACTCGGTCGTATCCACTCAGCCAATAATGCACTGGATGCCATTCAACAGGCGCGTCAGGCTGGCTTTGAGCGCGTAAATGTCGATCTCATGCATGGCTTGCCCCAACAGACAGAACAACAGGCGTTAACGGATCTTAGATTGGCTGTGGAGCAGGGTGCAACGCATATTAGCTGGTATCAACTTACCATTGAGCCGAATACCGTTTTTTTCCGTACTCAACCTGTATTGCCACAAGATGAAATTTTGGAGCATATTCAGGCGCAAGGTGAGACCTATTTAAAAGCCAATGGTTATGTGAATTATGAAGTTTCAGCGTGGCGTAAGGAAAAGCCATCAGCACATAATGTAAATTATTGGGAATTTGGAGATTATTTGGCGATTGGTGCAGGTGCTCATGGCAAAGTTACCCGACCAGATGGCGTTTATCGTTTTCAGAAAACCCGCTTGCCGAAGGATTATTTAGCCAAAGTGCCTGCGGAACATGTGCAAATGAAGCGTATCGAGACAGATGAATTGCCCTTTGAATTTATGATGAATGCATTGCGCTTAAATCAAGGCGTTGCTGCTGAACTTTATACCCAGCGTACCGGATTGGATTTGAGTGAGTTGGAAGCACGGCTTAAACCATTACGCCAGAAAAAATTATTGCTTGCTGATCCGAGTCGGATCGCCTGTACCGAGCAGGGGCATATCTTTTTAAATTCGGTTTTAGAAGAATTTCTATAATTAAACTATCGTGATGCTTGCAGCATGGATGCTTCAGGCGATTGAAATGCTATAGTCATTTTTCTGAAAGAAATTAAGTAGACAATAAAAAAGCCTCATCAACTAAGATGAGGCTTTTTAGAATTTGGTGGGTCGTCCGCGATTCGAACGCGGGACCAACGGATTAAAAGTCCGCTGCTCTACCAGCTGAGCTAACGACCCTGAAAGAATTTTAGAGTAACACTCTAAAATTATTGCAAGACAAGCAAAGCGCGTAGTCTTACAAATCTTGATAACTTTCGGTTATCAATCCTTTTCAGGAAGATCAAAACATAAGATGGTGGGTCGTCCGCGATTCGAACGCGGGACCAACGGATTAAAAGTCCGCTGCTCTACCAGCTGAGCTAACGACCCATAAGCAAGTGTTTAAACATGCTACGCAACAGAAACTAATTGGTTCTAAATGCGTCTTCGTTTTGATGTTGCGTATTCTAGCAACTTATTCAGCTAACACAAGAGGAAATTTAAAAACATCTGCATGATTGTTTATAAAAAGCACGATTTCCTCTTGTTTAGCTAAAAAATAAACTAAAAACGGTACTGATAGCTTTGAATATTGTCAAATATCTCAGCATTTACATCAGAATAGCGATTTGCACCTGGTAATAAAACCAGCAAACGTTCAGAAGTTTTGTCTGGATTAAACGAATCTTCTTTCAGTTTATTTTTCTGATATTTAAATGTACCTGTGGTTTCGACTTTTTCTTGAACACGTAGGAACACTGGAATTGCGTAAGAGGGCAAGCATTTCTTGAATACGTTGACCATTTCGCTTAAATCCGCATCATTGAGTTCTGCACCGTCGACCAAGGTAATCGCGGCCATACCAGCACGGCCATTGGTATTTGGAATTTCAACACCGTAGACCACGGCTTCAGCGATTTTTTCATATTCGCAGACCATGTTTTCAACTTCGGTGGTCGAAACGTTTTCACCTTTCCAGCGGAAGGTATCACCTAAGCGATCCACAAACTGGGCATGACGGAAACCGATGTCGCGAACCAAGTCACCAGTGTTGAAGTATGAGTCACCTTGAGTAAAGACATCTTTCAAGATCACAGATTTGTTCTTCTCAGGGTCGGTATAGCCATCAAATGGAGAGCGGCTGGTGATTTTACCAATAAGTAAGCCGACTTCACCGGTTTTCACTTTCTTGCAATAGCCTTTCTTGTCACGGACTGGCTCATTCTTTTCTTTATCAAATTCAACGATGGCATACGGGGTTGGAGAGAAGCCAACCGTATTGTCAAAGTTGAAGATATTGCTAAAGCCTACATTTCCTTCACTTGAAGCATACAGTTCGAGTACTTCTTCGACACCAAAGCGTTCTTTGAACTTGCTCCAAATATTTGGACGCATGCCATTACCAATCATTTTGGTGACACGATGGGCACGATCTTGTTCAGTTGCTGGTGCATCGATTAAGTAACGGCAGAGCTCACCTACATAACCAATCGCAGAAGCATTAAACTTCTGTACGTCTTTCCAGAACGCACTGGTTGAATATTTACGACGTACCGCCAAGGTTGAACTGCCGGCAATGACACCACACCAGCACACCACCACACCAGTTGCGTGATAGAGCGGTAGGGTCACGTACATCACATCATCTTTACCTAAGTTCAGGATATGGCCATAGGTGCCATAAGCAAGTGTCCAGCGACTGTGGGTAAAAATCACGGCTTTTGGCAAACCCGTGGTGCCTGAGGTGTAGATATAGAACAAGCCATCTTTACCGGTTACGGTACGTGTGGTCGATGGATTAAATTTCGGAAACTGGTCAATTTGTAGCGCTAGATTGACGTAGCCTTCTGGTGCTGTACCTGCATTTTTACGGGTTTCCTGATCGGCAAACCAGTGAAAACGATCTTGGGCAACTTTTAAATCTTGACGTGCTTCATCAATGGCGGCACGCACTTCTTCACCGGCAATCACAGCAATCGGATTGACCAAGTTTATGCTATGTGCGAGAACTTTACCCACCTGAGAAGTATTGACGAGGGCAATGGTTACCCCGATTTTTGCTAAAGCAACAATGCTGGCGATCAGTTCAGGACGGTTTTCAACCATCACCGCAATCACATCACCTTTTTTCGCACCGAGTGACAAATAGTAATGTGCAATCTGGTTTGCCCATTCATTTAGCGCCTGGTAACTGTAACTTTGATCTTCAAATAACAGTGCGATGCCTTGAGGGTTGCGCTTGACTGCTTTTTCAAAGGCAATCCCTAGACCTGCGGGAGAAGATGGCGTTCGTAAATATGCCTGTTTAAGACCATTAAGGATATGAGGTACTTTAGTGATGAAGTTTGGAAGTCGAGTAGCGACATCACCAAGGGTAATAATATCGGTCTGCGTAGTCTGGCTCATATCAATCCTGTTTATTTTTCGATCAATCCAAAAATGGCTATCCGTAAGAACACAACCATTCACACCATTGTCGTTGATGCTGTTTTGTAATGGTAAGTCCCTAGAGCAATCAACCTAATTTGACAAAATAACAAAAAAGCCTAGTCACCGAAATGACTAGGCTTAGCCTTATTGAGTGCAATTTAGCAAATTACTCATTGCTGGCTGTTGCTTTTTTCGGTGGACGGCCACGCGGACGGCGAGGGCGGCTCGATTTCTCTTTTTCCGCTTTCGCTGCTTCATCTTCCGAATCTGCCTCGGTTGCAACAGATTCTGCTTTTTCTACAGCTTGATCTGTTTCAACGGCTTCAGCTGCTGCTTCGACAACAGGCTCAACTTCAGCAAGCACAGCAGGTTCAACCGTTTCAACTGGCGGTACTTCTGCTGGAGCAGCATCTGTATTGGCCAGTTCCAATGGCTGTTGTTCTGGTGCTACAGCGATAGTTTCTTCTGCAACGACAGCTTCGACTTTCTTCACTTCTTCTTTCGGTTCTGTGCTTTCAGCCGCCGCTGGAGCAGCAGTCGAGGCAATGTGAGCTTCTTTTGCTTGTTCAGCTGCAAGTTTTGCCAAGCGACGACGTTCACGTGGGTCATTGGCAACACGAATGCTTGCTGCTTCAGGCGGTGTTAATGCTAACACAGGCGCTGGTTCAGCCTCTTCGGTTACTTTTTTGCTTGGAAGTTCAGCATCACGTGTTACAGGACGCTTTTCTTCTGCAACCGTTGTTTCTACAGCGAGAGTGCTTGCATATTGCTCAGCAAACTTTTGTAGGGCACGGTTAAACGTCGTGATTAAACCAAACTGCTCAATCAAGATGGTACAGTCTTCACCATAGACATGACGAATCAAGCTACCTAGTGTGTATTGACCCAACGCTGGAATTTGCGATGGTGCAACTTTTGGTGCAGCGGCTTTCTGAGATGCTTGAGCACCACGTTGACGACGACGCGAACGCGGATCATTGCTGGCACGTTTTACGGGTGCTTGAACCGCGTCTTCTGCGACCGCAGCTGGTGCTTCTTTCGCAACGACAGGTTCTGCATGTGCAACAGGTTTTGTTTCAGCTTTTTCAACAACAGCAGGGGCAACCTCAGCCTTTGCTTTAGGTGTAGTAGCTTGTTGTGGATTCAGTGCAACAATCTCACTTTGACCTTGGTCAATGTTCACGATTAATGCCGTGTTCATCGGTTCTGCACGAGGTGCATCCACCACATCCACTTTGACTTGTTGTGGATTCGCTGGTGCTTCAGTGGTAGCAGGAGCTTCGTTTAACACGCTTTGATCGCGATGACGATTTGGGCGATTTGGACGTTGTTGATTACGATCACGACGTGGCAATGGCGCATTCTCATTGCCTTGAGCTGCATCATGATGCTGTTGCTGGTTTTGAGGCTCTTGCGACTGATGACGTTTTTGTTGACGTTTCAGTTCACGTTGCTCTTGGCGCTGTTCCTGACGTGACAACTGAACCACTTCTTCATGCACTTGGTTTTGTTGTTCATGTGCATGTGCATGTGCATGTGCGTGTTGTTCACGTTGCTCTTTGTGCTTACGCTTCTTCTGGTTTTGATTCGGACGATGTGGTTTTTCGTCTTTCTCAAACTGCTCACGCGTTTCCTGTTTCACAGGATTCTGTGAAATATAGGCATTGTTTGCCGCTGGTGCAGCAGTTTCAGGAACAACAGGTACGTTCACCTGACCAAACTGGCCACGGCTCACTGCGCCATTATTAACCATTTGCTCAATTGCAGCTGCCGCATTCTGTGCCGAACGAGATTGATCTGTGGTTTGCGCTTGCTTTTGAACAAACAGGTTTTCTAACCATGCACAAGGACTTGCTGACTTTTGCGCAACAGCCTGTTGAGCTTGTTTTGCTGGTGCTGCCGCATTTTGTGCCGCTTTCTTCTGTGGTGCAGCAGCTTGGTTTTGCGCAGCAGGTGCATGGTGATGCTCTGCATCTTCCAAATGCCAGTCTGAAGATTCATAACCCAATTCTTTTTCGCTAGAGCGGGTAGCTTCAGTACGTTCATAACTTGAAGGTGCAAAACCATCTGGATTGAACTGGATTTGGTAGTGTGGTGTTTCAAGGTGCGGATGCGGTAAGACCGTCACACGAACATTTGAAGTCTGCTCCAAGTACACTAGGCTGTGACGCTTTTCATTCAATAAGAATGCTGCGATTTCAACAGGCACTTCAACTTGAACTTCACCTTGGCGTTCACGTAAAGCAATTTCTTCAACCTTACGCATGATTGAAAGTGACAACGAACGTAAGTCACGCACCATACCCGTACCATGACAGCGTGGGCAAACGTAACCAGTCGCTTCTTCTAAAGAAGGACGTAAACGTTGACGGCTCATTTCCATCAAACCAAAACGTGATAATTGGCCGAACTGAATACGTGCGCGATCGCTTTGTGTCGCTTCACGTAATTTCGCTTCAACCATACGTTGGTTACGGTCTTTGGTCATGTCGATAAAATCGATCACCACCAAACCGCCGATATCACGTAAACGCAGTTGACGCGCGATTTCTTCGGCTGCTTCTAAGTTGGTGTTTAACGCAGTTTCTTCAACATCGTGACCACGGGTTGATTTCGCTGAGTTAATATCGATTGAAACCAAAGCTTCGGTTTGGTCGATCACGATTGAACCACCAGATGGAAGTTTAACTTCACGTTCATAAGCGGTCTGGATTTGGCTTTCAATCCCAAAGTGAGCAAATAGAGGCTCATTCAAGGTATAGGTTTTTAACTTGTCCAGTTGACGCGGCATCACGGCTTTTACGAAATTGTACGCTTCGTTATAGGCTTGTTCGCTATCAATCAGGATTTCAGCCACATCATCACGTAAATAATCACGGATCGCACGTGTCACTACACCTGCTTCTTGATGTACCAACATTGGCGATGGGCCAGAGCTTGCTGAACCTTGGATTTGTGCCCAAAGGTCAAGTAAGTGTTGCAAGTCGAGTTGTAGTTCTTCTTGAGTACGGCCAATCCCTGCGGTACGAACGATCACGCTCATGCCACGCGGTACATTTAAAGAGGCTAAAATTTCTTTCAGTTCTTCACGTACTGAACCTGAAATCTGACGGCTGATACCGCCACCTTTCGGATTATTTGGCATGAGAACCAAGTAACGACCAGCAAGTGAAATGAAAGTAGAAAGCGCAGCGCCTTTGTTGCCACGTTCTTCTTTTTCAACTTGAACCAGTAATTCAGTACCTTCAGTAATGAGTTCACGGATGTTTGAAGTTTGACGAGGGTCAGCTTTGAAGTACGAGTTTGCAATTTCTCGCATTGATAAAAAGCCTTGACGCTGTGCGCCGTACTCAACGAAAACCGCCTCTAGAGATGGCTCAACGCGAGTGACATGACCTTTATAAATATTTGATTTTTTTTGTTCGCGTGTACGATTTTCTAAATCAAAATCGTAAAGACGATTACCAGTGATAAGTGCAACGCGAACTTCTTCGGCGTGGGTTGCATTAATCAACATACGTTTCATGGGTGTGACACCTAATAGTGATGCACACAAACAATCAGCCCAATATTGTTGAGCAAACATCAAATTGGCGCGATCAAGACTCAGAAGCAACTTTGTGTAGGAAGTTCTAAGACCACTGGCTGTAAATATCCAGCTGGGGTTTTGATTCGGTTATTTCGATGTCAGCAATATTGCTTCAATCTTGAATCTGTTGATATTTCATGGCATGTCTTACATCTGTGAAATATCACTAGATCCGACATAATCAAAGTTTCCTGTACGCTTCACTGGCGGGTGAGCGGTGCATTGGATGGTGACTTTCACTGTCATTAAGCATTGAAGTCGATCCATCTGGAAGTCTTGATACGGAATGATCATCGTATCTCTGCTTGGCAGTTCCAATGCATCAACGCTTTAGCCTGAATGCGACATCAGGGAGCAAATTGTCTGATGTGGATCAGTTTACGTTTAATAACCAGCAAATTGCTGGCGACATATTTTTTCTGAACAAACTGTATGTGCTGATGCACAATTAAACGCAACAGTTTGCCATTTTGCCGATATAATAAGCCTTCGGCGTCGGCATAATTCTTTAGGACCTATCCGAGTTGTGGGTGAATATCTCATCGATTTAAAATTTTATCTAAATAAAATTTCTGATTTGATGCTCACTTACGGCGGTATCCGTGCGCTGAATATATCAAACCTTGCAGCATCTGCCTATGGGCTAAGTTTAGGTTTCTTGTGAAATAACTTAGCTAAATGATCATTTTTTAATCATATTTAGCAAATCTTGGATAAATCGAGCGTATGAATTCTACACAACAATGGCAAAGTGTCACTTGGTTTGACGTGGATGAGCATCAAGACGGGCAGCGAATAGACAATTTTTTATTCACCCGATTAAAAGGTGTACCGAAGAGTCGAATCTATCGTTTGATTCGTGAAGGACAAGTACGCGTAAACAAAAAAAGAATAAAAGCAGAAACCCGTTTGAATATTGGTGACCAGATTCGGGTGGCCCCAATCCGCTATGAACAAAAGGATGAAACGGCTGCACCCGTGAGCGATGATGTGGCGCAAAGTTTACTGAGCCGTGTGGTGTATGAGGATGAAGGTTTACTGGTGGTCAATAAGCCATCAGGCATTGCCGTGCATGGGGGAAGTGGTGTGGCCTATGGTCTGATTGAGGCCCTACGTGCAGCCACAGGCAAAAAGTATCTAGAGTTGATCCATCGTATTGACCGTGATACTTCGGGTCTGGTGATGATCAGTAAAAAGCGTAGTACCTTAAAACTGTTACAGGACTTACTGCGTGAACATAAAATTCAAAAGACCTATGCCGCAATTGTGAAAGGACAGGTCAGTTTAGACCGGCAGATGATTGATGCGCCTTTACTGCGTTATGAATTGGCCAATGGCGAACGTCGTGTGCGTGTAACCAAAGAAGGCAAGCCAAGTAAAACCGACTGGAAAGTCGTTGAACGTTTTAAATCAGCAACTTTGATCCATGCATCACCACTCTCGGGACGTACTCACCAGATTCGTGTGCATGGTCTCAGTATTGGTCATCCTCTGGTTGGAGATGATAAATACGGTCATAACACGGCCTATACAGGTCCGGAAGCACGTCGTTTGTGCTTACATGCCATGCGTTTGGATATCCCCAATTATCCAAGTATTGAAGCGCCAATGCCTGAGGATATGCAGCAGGTGATTGAACAGTTGAGAAAACAGAAATGAGTCCAAATATCGAGTTGGTGATTTTTGATTGGGACGGCACTTTATTCGATTCGGTTGGGCAAATTGTGGCAAGTTTGCAATATGCGGCGCGACAGTTTGAACAACCGCTGACCGATGAGGCGGCCAAAAGTATCATCGGTTTGGGTTTGCCTGAAGTCATGCAAATTCTGTTTCCACAAGTTCCAGATTTACACCAAGATATATTGCAGTGTTATGCCGATCACTATGTGGCAAACTCGAAAAGTGATGTCTGGTTTGACGGTGTGGCCGAGTTATTGGCTGATTTAAAGCAACAAGGTTTAAAACTCGCAGTTGCCACAGGCAAAAGTCGTAAAGGTTTAGATCGTGTGCTCGTGCAAACCAATAGTCTTGCGCTGTTTGATATTACCCGAGCGGCCAGTGAAACCAAATCCAAGCCTGATCCCTTGATGTTGCAGGAGATTTTGACTGAACTGGATGTGGCAGCTGATCGTGCGATTATGGTGGGTGATACCAGTTATGACATGGAAATGGCGCAAAACCTGAAGATGCCACGGATCGGGGTCAGTTATGGGGTGCATAGTATTGAGACTTTGCAGCAATATCAGCCCTTAACTGTCGCGCATACGGTTCAAGATCTGCATGTGTATTTGCAGCGTGTGCTCAATGTGGCGGCTTTAACTGAAAGTTAAGCGCTTCAAATCAGATGAAAGGACAAGGAGGGGGAGGTCTACTTTCCCTTTCTACATAATAACAATAGGGACCGTATGAGTCGTTCAATCCGTTTACTTCATTTATTACAGCTGCTCCGCGAATACCGTTATCCCGTGACTGCGCAGGTCTTGGCAGAACGTTTGCAAATTAGTCAGCGTAGTGTCTATCGTGATATCGAAAGCCTACGTGAACAGGGGGTTGGGATTGATGCGGCAGCGGGTTTGGGTTTTCAGCTCAAACAAGATTTTTTGTTACCGCCAATGACACTGAATGAAACTGAAATTGAAGCGATTTATTTGGCTTTAAACTGGCTGAATGACATTCCTGATCTGGCATTGAAGTCGGCTTCAACGTCGGTATTGGCCAAACTGAATGCCGTTTTGCCTCAACATTGTCAGCATTTACTGCAACAAACCACTTTAAGATCCATCAATGTCTGGTTACCCGTGAATGAAACCTTGGTGGAGCAAGTCAGGTTGGCGATTCGTCAGCAAGTCAAAATCGTTGTCGATTATGCGGATGAGCAGCAACGAATTAGTTCCCGTACCTTATGGCCTTTCGCACTGGGCTATTTTAATGATCGGATTGTGTTGGCAGCATGGTGTGAATTACGCCAAGGGTTTCGTCATTTTAGGATCGATCGTATACAGCAATTAACCTTGAGCCAAGAACTCTATCCACAATTCAAACAACATCTTTTTCAACAATGGTGGACACAGGAGGTGTGCCGTTCGACTACTGACAAAAACTGACAAACAACACGATTAAATTGAAATAAGACCAACAAACAAGGAAATATCAAAATGGCTCTTCAACTTTATACCAATAATTTTTCGCGTGGCGTCGTGGTTGACTGGTTGCTCATTGAGTTGGGCATTGAATGTGAACGTATTGAAGTTGCTTTCCAAACCGAAATGAAAGCTCCAGAATATCTAAAAATTAATCCCTTTGGCAAAGTGCCCGTACTGGTGGATGGTGATATTGTTGTATATGAGTTAGATGCAATTTGTGCGTATTTGGCCGATAAATTTGCCGAAAAAGGTTTGGCACCAGCACTGGATGACCCTAAACGTGGGATATATTATCGCTGGTTGTTCTTTATCTCTGGCCCGTGGGAAGCAGCATCGACCAATAAAAAGTTGGGTGTTGAAGTGGCAGCAGATCAGAAAGTATCGGTGGGATATGGCGATTATCAAGATGCCTATAATGCCTTGCTGCAAGGATTAAGTGAGGTTGATCCCTATTTATGTGGTCAGCAATTTACGGCCGCCGATGTCACGGTTGCTGCTATGTTATTTTGGCAATTGAAAATGGGTGACGTTCAATCTCATCCTGCGATTGAACATTATCTAAATAATGTTAAACAGCGTCCAAGCTACCAAAAATTTGCTGCATTCTTTAGCAATGTCTAAGTCCGTGTAGCGCTAAAAAGCCGACTGAACTCGGCTTTTTTTATTTTAAAACAGTCCGTTTACGTGTGGATGGGCTGTCTAATGCAAAGATACGGCTGATTTCGGTCAGTAATTGCTTTATTGCGAGACTCGGTTCATGTCTTTGATAGCTCATATAGACCTCCAGATATGGAAGTGCATGACTTAAATGACCAATAACAACGTGCTCGGTGGCTAAGGCTTGGATATAGGCAGGCAAAATGGCACAGTGTCGACCTGATTGTACCATTTGAATCGCTTCAGCGATGGTTGCGGCTTCATCTATACATTGAAAATGAATCTGTTGCTGCTTAATGTACTGGGTAATGCTTTGCGCCAAAGCGGGGGAAAGCTTAGCGGTCAAAATCGTGAGGGGGAGGTTGTGCAGTTGCGCGAGGTCAATGTTTACACATTGGGCCAAAGGGTGCTGTTTGGGAAGCAGGAACAGCAACGGTTCTTTAAAAACCAATTGGCTTGCAAAAGTCTCATTTTCGAATTTTTGATTAATAAAAATAATATCCAAATCACCTTTTTTGAGTTTGCTGATCTGATCCCGTTCTTTCAGGTTGAGCGTTCGAATCTGCAGTTTCGGCAATTTGAACCTCAAGCGTGGTAATAGATAAGGGAAAATACGAATTTCTGCCGAGGGAACAAAACCAATGCTTAAACATTGAGCTTTAGCAGCAGCAACTTGGCGCGCCATGACGATGGCTTTCTCTGCTTGAATCAGGGTTAAACGGGCCTGTTCCAGAAAAACTTGCCCCTCATCGGTAAGTTCAACTTTTCGTTTGGTCCGGTGCAACAGTTGTACACCAACATCATTTTCGAGATCTTTAATTTGTTGACTAAGTGAGGGCTGTGCTGTGTGTAGTTTCAGTGCTGCTTTACTAAAACTCAGTTCTTCAGCAACGGTAATGAAATAGCGTAAATGACGTAATTCCATAAGACGGGTCCAGAAGTGTCTTATTGTTCTTTTGGTTATGCTGAATAGAACATCATGCGATGGGCGCATTATGGCTAAGATGATCTTATACACAATATGCTTTTTTATAAAATATTAAAATAGATAGAGCATTCATTTTTAAATTTGAACCGAATTGTCATCAAGCCTTATTAGTTCGGTAAAATTGTGTTGACTCTGTGGGAGAAAATCAGCATAACTAATAAGCTTATGTTAGGATCAGAGACCAGTTACAGGAATCTGGAATGAGGCGATAATAGTAGAAAAATCATCATGATTTTAAAGACTCGCGCATCAAAATATCTCTAGGATTTAAACGCGAAATAACCTTAGCAACCTCATGCGATACGATTCCAGCAAAGAAGAAATACATGAAAGATAAGCCGACATTAACCTACCAATTGCCGACACAATCTTGCTTGAGCCATACTTGGGCAAAACCTCCTTTTCCGCATGAGGCTTCTGATCACTGTGGGATTGATCGTTTTTATAATCTGGAAAAACCTTTAACCCCATTTGATCGTAAAGGCTTATTAAAATGGTTAGCGACACGTCAGTCTTCTACCTGGAAGATAGATCATAACCATGAGTCCAACCTGCGTAATCAAATGCTGGAGTTGCCACAAAACCGTCCACATGCGGATCTCAATGATTGGCAGATTTGGTTTGTTGGGCATGCAACTGTTCTGATTCAAATTGGCCCCTATAATTTCCTGACCGATCCCGTCTGGTGTGAATATGTCAGCCCGAAACAGGGCAATGGCCCGCGCCGTGTTTGCCCCGCAGGGATTGCGCTTGAACATCTGCCAACGATTCATGGTGTATTGCTGAGCCATAATCATTATGATCATATGGATTTGGCGACTTTAGACTGGCTACATCAAAAATTCGAAATGCCAATTTATACGGGGCTGGGCAATGCGTATTACATGCCGAAGCATTTACATGTGATCGAAATGGATTGGTGGCAGGAAATCCCGTTTCATGATGAATTAAAGATTGCCTATACACCTGCACAGCATACTTCTGGGCGAGGTGTACGAGATCAGAATCGCGCCTTGTGGGGGGGATTTTCTTTACTTGCCAAAACAGGACATTGTTTCTTTGCAGGGGATACCGGGTATTCAGGACACTTTAAGCACATTCATGAACGTTATGGCGATGCTAGAATGGCTTTATTGCCGATCGGGGCTTATGAGCCAAGGTTGCTGATGCGTTATGTGCATATGAATCCGCAGGATGCATTTCACGCTCATCTGGATTTGCATGCCCATCGTTCACTGGCAATTCATTACCGTACCTTTCAGTTGACCGATGAAGATCGGGATGCCCCCGAGCATGAACTGCAGCAGGCCATGAAATCTTCCTCCAAACTGGTGAGTCCTTTTTACTGTATCCGTGAAGGACACTTTATTCGGGCTTAGCATGTTGTAGTGCTTGAATACAGTGAAGTGAAATCACCGAAAGACTTGCCAACGCAATATTCATGACAACAGGATTGAACGCCTGATAAATCTTGTCTGGATAAATCAGTAAAACCAAAATAAGTAAGCCAATTAGGCTGATGATACTGAGCAAGTGCAAATATTTATGCTGGATCCAGAAAAAAAGACTACCAACAATGATTTCGGCGAGACCTGAAAGTGAAATCATCCATGCCATATAAGATGGCGCGATATTGAGTTGTTGCCAAAGATATTGTTCATCTGGCACCTGAAAAATTAACTTCGGCATTAATCCCTGATAAATCCAAAGGCTGCCAATCACCCACTGACAAAACGTTAAGATCTGTTGAATAGTCTGTTTTTCGCTATTCATGCGACAACCTCATCCAAGAGAAAATGTTGCTGAATATCTGGAGTCACCACATAACATTGTTTAGTTTTACCAAAAAGGCGATAACGATTTAATGCGACACATCGATAAGCAAAATCTCGGATGGTTTTAGGCACAAGACGGGCATGTCTCAAACTGGAATACGGAAAATCGAGGCGCTGAATGATACGGAGAAAAGCAGTTGATTCGGTATAGCATTGACCATTTTCCAATAAAACCATCGTTTCAAAGTGATCAGTAGGAAGATGGCAATAGGCAAGGAGCTGTTGTCCTAAACTGGATTGTACCGATACCAATTTGAATTGGTAGTGTTGATCATGCCTGATCATAAAATCTGCCCAAGCTGAACAGAGTACGCACACTGCATCGAACAGGATGATGTTATGGCTTAGAATCAGTTGCTGTAATGGTTTTTGCATGGTTATTTTTCTAATAAGAGATTAAATAAATTGTCACCCAACGGCATTAAAAAAGCCATCCGAGGATGGCTTTTGATTTCAATATTTAAGACTTACAAAAAGCTAGGCAAATGACGGGCTGGATCGGTTTCCCGAGCAGCTTGTGCATCTGAAACCGTAAGACCGAGTGCTTTTGCAACACCTTCTCCATAAGCAGGGTGGCAAGCATAGCAGTTACGGATATGACGATACTTGATGAAGTCCAAAGCATCACCCATGGCGCGTGCAGTATTGCCAAATAACGCATCTTGTTGTTCAGGGGTCATCAACTCGAACAGGGCACGTGGCTGGCTAAAGTAATCGTTGTCATCTTCCCGATAATCCCAGAAATCTGCATCGCCATTGATTTTCAATGGAGGCTCTTTGTATTGAGGCTGCTCTTGCCATTGGCCAAAGCTGTTAGGTTCATAATGTGGTAAGCCGCCATAGTTGGCATCGATACGACCTTGACCATCTCGGTGGTTGCTATGCACAGGACAGCGTGCAGCATTAACAGGGATTTGTTGATAATTCACACCCAGACGATAGCGTTGTGCATCGGAGTAGTTAAACAGACGCGCCTGTAGCATACGGTCTGGTGAAGCACTGATGCCGGGTACCAGATTACTTGGTGCGAAAGCAGATTGCTCAACATCAAGGAAGAAGTTTTCAGGATTGCGGTTTAACTCAAATTCACCAACTTCGATCAATGGATAGTCACCATGTGGCCAAACTTTGGTTAAATCAAATGGGTGATATGGAACTTTCTCTGCATCCTGCTCTGGCATGACCTGTACATAAAGCGTCCATTTTGGGTAATCCTTACGCTCAATTGCATCGAATAAATCACGTTGATGGCTTTCGCGATCTTGACCAACCAATTCGCCTGCTTCAGCATCAGTCAGATTTTGAATGCCTTGCTGAGTTCTGAAGTGGAATTTGACCCAGAAACGCTCATTGGCTGCATTGATGAAACTATAGGTATGACTACTGAAGCCGTGCATGTGGCGGTAGCTCGAAGGGATGCCGCGGTCTGACATCACGATCGTGACTTGGTGTAATGCTTCTGGTAGCAAAGTCCAAAAATCCCAGTTATTGGTTGCGCTACGCATATTGGTTTTTGGATCGCGTTTTACCGCTTTGTTTAAATCGGGGAATTTACGCGGATCACGCAAGAAGAATACCGGGGTGTTATTTCCCACCATATCCCAGTTCCCTTCCTCAGTATAGAATTTTAAAGCAAAACCACGGATATCACGTTCCGCATCTGCTGCTCCACGTTCACCAGCAACCGTGGTAAAACGTGCAAACATTTCTGTTTTTTTGCCGATCTCACTAAAGATTTTAGCGCGGGTATATTGAGTAATATCATGAGTGACCGTGAACGTGCCAAATGCACCTGAACCTTTGGCGTGCATGCGACGCTCTGGAATGACCTCACGGACAAAATTAGCAAGTTTTTCGTTTAGCCATAAATCCTGGGCTAATAAGGGCCCTCTTGCGCCAGCTGTCATACTGTTTTGGTTATCCACGACAGGGGCTCCAAAATCAGTAGTTAAGTGGCTATAAGGACATTTTTTATCGTCTTGGCTCATGTTCTATCTCCGTCAAGATGACCTGTGAGCTAGGTCACCTTAATTGTTTGACCGTTCAAAGATATGAATGTTTAACTGGCTCATATGTAAATTGGGTATCGAAATTTCAGATGCCTAAGTTGCGATTTACAATGATTGAGTTCACATCCTTTGTATTTTTACTCTAGGTTGATGAAAGCTTTTTTTCCAATGGATTAAAGTTGATGTCATAAATGCTTTATTCGATTGAAGCTGACTAAATCTTAAACATGAGTTGGGTGTTTGTGGATATGAAAATTGTTAAGAAAAGATAAAAGATAATGAAAAATAAAGACTTAGTGTATTGCTTAGACCTGAAGAGGCGATTGAATTCGGTAAAATAAAAACAATGCTTTTCTTGAAGGATGTCTATTTTACATGTTGGAGTTATGTAAAAAGACCCGTAGAGCTAATTCTAATGGTTTTTCTGTGTGGTGAATGGCGGTGGGCGCTGTGGCCAAATAGATGCAATTATTTGTAGTTAAATTATTTTTCAAAAAATAATACTCAGTAGCAGATATGTAAGTCATCAGAATTTCAGCATTTGTTATGCTATTTTGGGTATATCTTTAGAGAAGAGATTAAAACAATGAAAAAGTTAGCTTTGGGCTTCGGGTTATCCTTAACAGTTCTCGCAGGTTGTACATCGATGTCTCATAACGATCACAGCAAAGTACATGCTTCACAAACATTGAATGTTGAGTTTATTGGACCAAGTACACATCAGGTGGCACAACAGCAGGGTACTGTGAGTTTATACGCCGTAGAAAAACGGATGGCGGATGTCCCGGCGACCTTGATCGAGAAAAAGAAAGTACAAGTGTCGCAAGTGCCATTTTCAGTGGAATTTACCCTTCCAGCAGATCACCGTCAGCGCATTCAGCCCCCTGTACGTGATGATGCTGAAATTAGCTATTATGTGACCTGGGAATCGGATGCTAAAAACTTGACGGGTAAAGATGCGATTGTGATTGATTATGATCGTAAATTCCCGAGCGTTACGCCAGGTCGCAGCAAACAGCAGATCTATTTAAAATAATAAATCAGCCCCATACAAAAAGAGCGATTATTAAAAAATAATCGCTCTTTTTGTATTTGAAAGCTTGATGTTTTATGCACTCACCAAACGGTTGGATTTGACCATATCTGCTAGACCGTGCGTTTTGAAATAATGTTCCAGCCAGCTTTTAATCACCAGCGGGTTATTCATCTGTAGCACATCATCCAATAGTTTTTTGGCGTCGCTCATTGGAACATGACAAATCGCCTTGCGGACTCGGAGAATGTTGCTCGAACTCATGGAAAGAGTATTAAAGCCCATGGCCATCAGCAAGATTGCTGATAACGGATCACCTGCCATTTCACCACAGACACTGACGGGTTTCTGATGAATGTGGCAGTCTTCTACTAAGCGTTTTAACGCACGTAAAATGGATGGATGGAAATGCGAATAGACGTTGGCCACATGCGGGTTATTACGATCCACTGCCAGTAAATACTGGGTTAAATCGTTAGAGCCGACCGAGAAAAAATCAACCAATTCAGCAAACTCATCGATCTGTAACAGCACACTAGGCACTTCGACCATGATGCCGATTTTCGGTTTGGTGATTTTAACCTGTTCTTCTTCCTGTACTGCAATCCAGTCACGTTCCAGCAGATACAGCACTTCTTCAACTTCACTGACGCTGGTGACCATCGGCAATAAGATATGCAAATTATTCAGGCCAATACTGGCTTTGAGCATGGCGCGAATTTGTGCAGAGAAAATTTCAGGATGATCCAGCGTGAAGCGTAAACCACGCCAACCCAAGGCCGAGTTTTCTTCTTCGATACTGAAATAAGGCAAATCTTTATCCGCACCAATATCCAGAGTGCGCATAATCACAGGTTTGTTGGCAAAATGGCTGAGCTGTTGACGGTAAATGGCACGTTGTTCTTCTTCACCAGGAAAGCGTTCACGTAGCATAAAAGGAATTTCACTACGATAGAGTCCCACACCTTTGGCACCACGTTGTACACCACGCACCACATCAATCATCAAACCTGTATTGACGAATAGCGGAATGGATACGCCATCTGGGGTAATCGCATCTTTGGTTTCGTATTGCTTTAAATCTTTGGCGATTTGCTCTTCTTCTTTTTGCACTTCTTTATAACGTTGGCGTAAACGGCGTGGTGGATTGACAAAGACACGGCCCTGATAGGCATCCACAATCATCTCGATATCATCCAGTGTTGTGATGGGTAATTCAGTGACCCCCACCACCGTTGGAATCCCCAGCGCACGCGCGACAATGACCATATGCGAGTTGGCTGCGCCTTCAGAAGTGACAATCGCAGCAATATTATCCACGGGCAATTCAACCAAGGCCGCAGTACTGATTTCCTCACCAATTAAAATACTGTCTGGGCTCAGTTCACGGTGACTGGTATCGTTTTCTTGCAAGCAAGCCAAAATTCGGCGACCAAGGTCTTTGAGATCAGAGACACGTTCACGCAGATAATCGTCTTCCATTTGTGCAAACAGGACCACATGCTTGTCGATCACTTTGCGTACGGCACCCTGAGCCCAACTGCCGGCACGAATATGATCTTTAATTTCACTTGGCAGGGCATTCTCATCTAGCATACGCAGGAAGACACTGAATAAAGCGCGTTCTTCCGACATCAGCGAGTCTTGCATTTTTTCATCTAAAGACTGAATCTCCAAACGAACAGCAGCAATCGCCTGATCAAGTAAATCTAATTCTTCACTGATGTCTTCTGCTTCGCGATCTGGAATGACAGTCAGATCAGCAGGTGGATAGAGCACAATAGCACGGCCTAAAGCAATCCCACCTGCACCTGAAACACCTTGGAATGTTTTATAAGTTGAACCAGTCGTTGGTTTACGGAAAACATCGATATTACCCACTGCATGGGCATGGGCAATCACACCTGAAAGCTGCGCACAGAGTGTGACCAAAAAGGATTCAGCCGCCTCACTAAAATCTTGAGGTTCTTTGTTCTGTACCACGAGCACGCCCATGACCTTACGGCGATACATCACAGGAACGCCAAGGAATGAGTTAAATAACTCTTCGCCTGTTTCAGGCAGATAGGCAAAGCGTTCGTGTTTAGGCGCGTTGTCTAGGTTAACAATTTCTTCGCGTTGTCCTACCAGACCAACGAGACCCTCGCCGACATTTAAAGCGACATTACCAACCGCTTCTGGTTTTAAACCTTTGGACGCCATCAGTACATAACGGCGATTCCGTTCGTCCAGCAGGTAAATAGAACAAACATCCACATGCATGGCATCGGCCACATGATTGACCATAATGTCCAATGATTCATGCAAACTGACGGACGCATTAATTTCTTGCACAATGCGTCTAAGGGTGTCGAGCTGCATGTTTGACATGGATGTTTACTCCAATTTATTGAATCGTTATAGACCTAGTTATAACAGCTCTCTTGTTAAAAATCATTGCTTAAAATGATGATTTTTCAACAATTAACGCTGAGGTAATTGTAAACATAATTCCATCATGGCTTTACGGTAAACATCACGTTTGAAGTTGACCACTTGACCCAATGGGTACCAGTAACTTACCCATTGCCATTCATCGAATTCGGGTGGGTCTGACAGGTTTAACTGAATATGATGGGGCGATGCCGTTAACTTCAGTAAAAACCATTTTTGCTTTTGTCCAATACATACCGGATCTGAATCTGACCGAATGTACCGATGCGGCAAACGATAACGCAGCCAACCTTTTGTTTGCGCTATAATCTGGACGTGTTCGGGCAATAAACCGACTTCTTCTCTCAGTTCACGAAAAAGTGCCTGTTCAGGGGTTTCTCCAAATTGGATTCCTCCTTGTGGAAATTGCCAAGCATTGTGACCAATGCGCTTTGCCCATAAAACTTGTCCGTCATCGTTTGCCAAAATGATCCCGACGTTGGGTCGGAAACCTTCTGAGTCGATCATTTGGCTACCTAAATTTTATCTATATCGTTGACTTTGATCTCGGGGACAGTCACTCTTCTTGTCCAACTCGAAAAAGGTCAAAGTAAAATGTTTAAAAATTGCTATGATCTTAACGAATTTCTATCGACTAGCGGAGATAGATTTACATTTTTTTTCTTAATTTTCAGTTTAAACGAGAAATTCTATGCAATTGGCTTTGTTTGATTTAGATCACACGCTGTTAAATACCGATTCTGACCATTCATGGGGAGAGTTTTTGGTCAATGAAGCTTTGGTTGATCCAGTCCATCATCGTCAAATGAACGACAAGTTTTATGAAGATTATAAAGCTGGGCAGCTTGACCCGATTGCCTATAATGAATTTGTATTTGAATTTCTCACCCAGCACGATAATGCTTATTTAACTGAGTTACATCAGTTGTTTATGCAGAAGGTGATTCGGCCACAAATGCGCCCCAAAGGTTTCGATGCGATTAAAAAGCATCAGGCTCTTGGCCATGCGATTGTGGGCATTACCGCCACCAGTGATTTTATTACTGCACCAATTTTCCGTGAATTTGGCATTACCGAGATTATTGCTACCAATGCGGAAGTGCAGGATGGGCAATATACTGGAAAGGTAGCAGGTATTCCTTGCTATCAAAAGGGCAAGCTCGCACGTTTGGATCAATGGCTGGCTGGACGAACGGTGAACGAGTCATGGGCTTACTCGGATTCAATCAATGATCGCTTCCTGCTTGAATATGCGACGCATGCGATCGCAGTCAATCCGGATGACCGTCTGGAAAAACTGGCACAAGCGCAGGCTTGGGAGATTCAGGACTGGTCAATATAAGCTGAGGCATGGATGCCAAATATTACCTGAGTAACGGGAATATTTGGCTATTTATCAACAACAATAAAAAATATTGAATGACCTATTATATTTTAGAAAAATATAGAAAATATTAACGAATAGATTGAGAGCGTGATATGTCAGAACAACGCATTAAATTACCAAAACAACTCTGGACTGAACAGAGCATCGATTTAACCAGACATCGTTATCAAGGTAAATTACTGACCAAGAGTGACGGCTTGGCCTTAGGCAAAGCACAACGTAAAAAAATTCCGCGAGAGCAACTGGCACAACTGTCGCAACGCCCCAAAGCAATCACGGCACTGACTATTTATGAATGGAGTAATCAGGGACGTTTGGAGAAACTTAAACCGATTCGTGCCAAACGGATGAGTGTCTCGCCCTTTACTTTTTATCGGGGAATGCCTGCACTCATGCTATTCGATCAGGCATGGGAACCCTCTAATTCTGGCTTATTCCAGCAAATTTGTGGTGACTGCCATTTAAGTAATTTTGGTGGTTTTGCCAGCCCAGAGCGTAATCTGTTATTCGGTATTAATGATTTTGATGAAACTTTGGTTGCACCATTTGAATGGGATTTAAAACGTCTGGTGACCAGTCTGGTGATTGCAGCGAAAGAGATTGGTTTGCAGGAAAGTTCAGGCTTGAAAGCCATTCAGAATATGATCAGCGCCTATATCTCGCATCTGGATCAACAAATTGCCTTATCTCCTGTGCAAATCTGGTATGAACGCATTGATGCGACGACCTTATTAGAAAAAACGGAAAATCAAAAAGTCCGTAAAAAACTAGAAAAGAAAGTAAATAGTGCACCTTCTCGTGATAGTTCCTCGGTATTACCGAAATTGACCCAGCAAGAGGGTGAATCTGGATTCCGGCATTTTATTGATGATGAACCCTTATTGTGGCATCCCAAAGCGGATGAACCATTTGGTCAGCATGCAGATGCTTTTTTTCAGTTATATCGTGATTCGCTAAAATACGATCGACAAGTGCTGTTTGATCGTTACCAACGGACGGATGTCGCACTCAAGGTGGTGGGTGTAGGCAGTGTTGGGACACGTGCAGCGATTGCACTATTTGAAGATGCAGATCGAGATCCGCTGATTTTGCAAATGAAGGAATCGATACCTTCGATTTTGAGTCCGCTTTTTCCAGAGCCTGTTGTGCATGAAGGTGAGCGGGTTGTACGGGGGCAGCAACTGATGCAGGCGGCAAGTGATATCTTCTTAGGTTTTTCAACAGAAGGACAGCAGCATTATCTGGTGCGTCAACTACGAGATATGAAGATTTCGATTGATCTTTCTGGGATGGATGAAGCATTTTTCTATGAATATGCCGATAGCTGCGGTCTTGCGCTGGCTCATGCCCATGCCAAAGCAGGTAACGTCGATGTATTGAAGGGCTATTTGGGGGAAGGGAATACCATTACCCAGATCTTGCAGGATTATGCAACTCAGTCTGCTGAGCGTAATTTAAGTGATTATCAGCAGTTTATGAATGCAATTGCAGATGCCAAGATTCAGCTTGCTCAAGATCTTTAAATGTCGCTGCAAGCCCGCCTGTGGGGATAACAAATGATGCCCCTGCAAAGGGCGCTTTTTGTCATATGATGGTCATCTTTCATTTTTAAGATTAAAGCATGCAAATAACAATAAATCAGAACGTGCAGACGGCTCGCTTGCTGGACGGATTATTACAGTTAAAACGGCAGCAGCCGATGATCAAAACCAGATGGATTGCTGTTCCGATCTTGCTGTTGATCTTCATGTACAGTTGGCAGCAACAGTTTTTTAGCGCTTGGGTCATCTTGCCGTTCATGTGGACAGTGATTGTGCTGAATCTTGCCTTGATTGCACGCTCCAAATCTAAAAAATTACAAAAGATTGATCAATTCAAATTTGATCCTGTGCTCTGGGAAAGATTTAGATTTCGTTATCCAGCGGTGAGTCTCAAGCAACAACAATTGCTCGAGGCTGGTTTTAAGGACTATTTGGCTTTGCATGTGATTCGAAAACAGGCCTATGCCATGCCTTCAGATGCAGTTGATGCCTTGTGGCACGTCATGCTGGAATTTCCAAAACAATATCAGGACCTATGTAAGCAAACCTTAGGCCGATTTTTACATCATCAGCCCAATGACGGTAGCTCAACCTCAAAACAGCAGACCCAACAATTTTTTGAGGCATGGCGAGTCAGTTGTGGTCTGCATGCTTATCCGCCTAGAAATACCCTGTTATTGCCACGACTTTTTGCGGTTGATCAGGTTTTAAATTGGCAAGATGGCCAGTATTTTGATCTTGAATTGATGACCAAAGATTATATGCACTATCTGCAGGCTCAGTCATCTTCATCATCTTCGAGTTGTAGCAGTAGCAGCAATAGCTGTAGTAGTTGCAGCAGCAGCTGTGGCAGCGGAGGAGGGGATTAGCCCACCTGCATCATGCGAACAAGTTCTTCAGCGGCTTTGGACTGAATTCGGGCAGGATGCCAGACCATACCAAGCTGGCGCTGCATATCCAGTTTTAAATCGAGTTGTTTTAAATCGCGATTGACCAAGGTTTTCGGCAGGACTGACCAGCCAAGGCCAATCGATACCAGCATCCTGATTGACTCTAGCGGATTATTACTCATGGTGATTTTGGGTTTAAGATTGTTTTTTTCAAATTCGGCGAGTGTAATCTGACTGGTGTAGGTTTGTGCGGCAGGTAATAAACTTGGGTAGGCAATTAAGTCTTCGAGTTTCAGTTGGCTTTGCTGGGCTAAGGGGTGGAAGGGTGCAGTCACAAATACCAGTGGGTCATTCCAGATCGTGACATAGTTGAGTCGGTCATCTCCAGCTGGCGGTAAGGTTAAAAAAGCCAGTTCCAGTTCACCCGCCAAGACCTGTTCATGAGCCTGTTCTGAATCGACAAAATGGACATCTAAAATGACTTGAGGAAAATGCTGCACAAAGTTTTTAAGTGGCTCTGCCAAATGATGCAAGCCGATATGATGACTGGTACCAATCTTTAAACGACCTTGAACCTGAGCCTGCTCATGACTCAAGGTATGGTGGATTTCCCCCAACTCGTTGAGCCATGTACGAACTTTAGGCAATAGAGAATGTGCTGCATGGGTGGGTTGAATACCTCGCCCTGCGGATTCAAACAGTTTGACCCCAAAATAGTCTTCTAAGCTATGAATCCGTTTGGTGACCGCAGGCTGGGTAATAAATAATTGTTCTGCCGCGATAGAAATTGAACCAGTTTCCATCACTTTGACAAATGCTTCAAAAGCAGCGAGGTTCATACAGGCTTGTCCAAGGAGATTTTAAAATTAGTTTTATATGCAGTATTTTTGAATTAGAAGTAATTCCAGACTTTTTCATGGAAGAAAAAAGCAAAGGCTTGCACCGTGGGTTCAATCAAACTTAAGGTGGCTGCCATAAGCCAGTTGCCTGTAATCAGGTAGGCAACCATCATCGCCACACTAATATGCATGATGTAATAACTCAAGGTTTTTTTCAAAGTCCGTTTATTGTTGAGTACAAATTGTTGAATATTTGACATGAGGATCACCCTACAGAATCGCTATTTAATTAAATAATAATCATTATCATTTAAAATGTAAAAAGAAATTTTGATTTATGCTGATTGAATTTATAAATGAGTCGAGGATTTGATTAAATTTGGCTAAAAACCACATGCAGGAATAAGGGTAGAGTGGAACAGCTTGATTTATCATCGTTTTAATTTCATAAAGGAAGAGTAATTAAAAAGCACAATTTATCATTCCAAAAAGTTTGTTAATTTATAAAAATGATAAATTAGATTTATGCAAAAGCATCGCTATAATCAAGTTAAGATCAAAAATACCCAGTCCGATGGCAAGCACGATGGAGGGCGACGACATGGCAGGCAAAACCTTATATGACAAATTATGGGACGACCACTTAGTCAAGCAACGTGATGATGGTTCAAGCTTAATTTATATTGATCGCCACTTATTACATGAAGTAACCAGCCCTCAAGCATTTGAAGGTCTACAACTTGCGGACCGTCAACCTTGGCGCTTAAGTGCCAATGTAGCCACCCCCGACCATAACGTGCCAACTTCTAAAAAAGAGCGCGAACAGGGGATTGCTGGGATTGAAGACGATACTTCTCGTATTCAGGTCCAAACTTTAGATGACAACTGTAAAAGCTTTAATATTGTTGAATTTGGGATTAATGATATCCGTCAAGGCATTGCCCATGTGGTTGGTCCAGAGCAAGGTTTGACTTTACCGGGGATGACGGTGGTCTGTGGTGATTCACATACCGCAACGCATGGTGCCTTTGGTTGTTTGGCCCACGGCATTGGAACTTCAGAAGTTGAACATGTATTGGCAACCCAGTGCTTGGTACAGAAAAAATCGAAAAACATGCTGGTGCGTGTCGATGGTGTATTAGGCAAAGGCGTAACCTCTAAAGATGTTGTGTTGGCGATTATTGGCAAAATTGGTACTGCGGGTGGTACAGGTTATGCCATTGAGTTTGGTGGTCAAGTATTCCGTGATATGTCGATTGAAGGGCGTATGACGGTGTGTAACATGGCAATTGAAGCGGGTGCACGTGTGGGTATGGTCGCGGTCGATGATAAAACCATTGCCTATGTGAAAGACCGTAACTATGCACCAAAAGGCGAACAGTGGGATCAAGCCGTCGAATATTGGAATACCTTACATTCAGACCAAGATGCCGTCTTTGATGCGGTGGTGGTATTGAATGGTGCAGAGATTGAACCGCAAGTATCTTGGGGAACTTCTCCAGAAATGGTGATTCCAGTATCACAGGCTGTGCCAACATTAGAGCAGGCCAAAGATGATGTACAACGCAATGACTGGACTCGAGCTTATCAATATATGGGTTTAACTGCTGGGCAGGCTTTGGAAGATATTCAGTTAGACCGTGTTTTCATTGGTTCATGCACCAACTCGCGGATTGAAGATATTCGTGCTGCGGCGGATGTGGTAAAAGGTCGTAAAGTGGCGTCGAGTATTAAACAGGCAATGATTGTGCCGGGCTCTGGTTTAGTCAAACAGCAGGCTGAACAGGAAGGTTTGGATCAAATTTTCTTGGAGGCAGGTTTCGAATGGCGCGAACCAGGTTGTTCAATGTGCTTGGCCATGAATGCTGATAAATTACAACCAGGTGAGCATTGTGCATCGACCTCGAACCGTAATTTTGAAGGTCGTCAAGGCAATGGTGGGCGAACACATTTGGTCAGCCCAGCCATGGCCGCTGCCGCAGCGATTGCGGGCCATTTTGTTGACGTCCGTTCATTCTAAGGGAGCACAAGCATGAAAAAATATACCATAGAACAAGGCGTTGTCGCACCTTTGGATCGTGCCAATGTCGATACCGACTTAATCATTCCAAAACAGTTTTTGAAATCGATTAAACGTACAGGTTTCGGCGATAACTTATTTGATGAATTGCGTTATTTGGATGAGGGCTATTTGGGTCAAGACATTAGCAAACGCCCGAAAAACCCTGAGTTTGTGTTGAATAAACCGCGTTACCAAGGTTCAAGTATTTTATTGGCACGAAGCAATTTCGGTTGTGGTTCAAGCCGTGAGCATGCACCTTGGGCGTTGAATGAATATGGCTTCCGCACGGTGATTGCACCTAGCTTTGCCGATATTTTCTTTAATAACTGTTTTAAAAATGGCATGTTACCTGTGATTTTATCTGAGGAAACGGTCGATCAGTTATTTAAGGAATGTGCCGAGACCGAAGGCTATCAATTGACCATCGATCTGGATGCACAGGAAGTACGAACCCCGACAGGTGAAGCCTTTCAATTTGAAATTGATCCTTTCCGTAAACACTGTTTATTGAATGGATTGGATGATATTGGCTTAACCTTACAGGTTGCAGATGATATTCGTGCTTTTGAAGCCAAGGCAAAACAAGCGCGTCCATGGGTGTTTCAAGATATTCAGGCTTAGGTTTGGGTAAACGAAACAAGATTGTGTTTTGGACATTTTTAATATAGGCATAGCGCAGAGATTGAACTCTTGTTAACATGCTAGCGGATAATATTTTGCTTACATGTTAACAAGACATGAGGACTGGGCTTGAATAATGAAAAGAAGACTCGCTCGCAGTATTTTACTGTGTCTAGGTGTTGCGACGGCTTTGACTGCATGTCAAAACGCACCCAATGTGGTGGATCAGGTTCGTATCGCACAAAACACATTGGAAAGTAAGGCGGACAACACAACTTTATATTGTTCAGGTGTTGAGAATTGTGAGTTTGAGCGAATCGGTGATATTGCAGTCATTGATGCTAAAAATCATCGGATTAGCAAACAAGCGATGGAACGTGGCATTGTACGTTTGCATGGTTCCGTATTTAGCCGTAAACAGCAAGTTTACCTGAGTGTACCCGCCAAGCAATATGAAGTTGTGATTCGCTTCTATCCGATTTCTCCTGATCGTGCTGAGACTTTTCATGTGATTCATGCATTTAAACCGCATGTGAACTATACCTTTAAAATGTACCGAGACCGAACACGTCGTTCAGGCAGTTTAATTAACGTTTCTGTGCCTGATCCGTTATGTGTAGATTTACAACAAGGGCAACATACGATTCGCCGTTTCTGCCGTCCTTTTGATGTCAGCACAGGTTTAGGCGAATTTGTTGAGAAAAAGATTTAATCGGCTCGCAGTATCAACGCTGCGCATAGGGAAACTGGAACAATAAATGTCTAAACATATTTTAATTTTGGCGGGTGATGGCATTGGCCCTGAAATCGTAGCTGCTGCTGAACGAGTTTTAACCAAGGTCAATGATAAATTTAATCTAGGTTTGACATGGGAACATGGGCTACTCGGTGGTTCTGCAATTGATGCGCATGGTGAACCCTATCCAGCGGTAACCAGTGAGCAGGCAAAAAAAGCCGATGCGATTTTACTGGGGGCGGTTGGTGGTCCTAAGTGGGATAGTATCGAACGTTCAATTCGCCCAGAACGCGGCTTATTAAAAATCCGTAGTGAATTGAATTTATTCGCCAACTTACGCCCTGCAATTCTTTACCCACAGTTGGCGGATGCATCAAGCCTAAAGCCAGAAATCGTTGCTGGTCTGGATATTCTGATCGTTCGTGAATTAACCGGCGGGATCTACTTTGGTCAACCGCGTGGTATTCGTGAACTCGAGAATGGTGAGAAGCAAGGTTATAACACTGACGTTTATTCAGAAAGTGAAATTAAGCGTATCGCCAAAGTGGCTTTTGAGCTGGCGGGATTACGTGGCGGCAAAGTATGTTCAGTTGATAAAGCCAATGTACTTGAAGTGACTGAATTATGGAAACAAACCGTTACTGACCTTCAGCAGGCACAGTATCCGAATATCCAGTTATCGCACATGTATGTGGATAATGCTGCGATGCAATTGGTTCGTGCACCTAAGCAGTTTGATGTGATTGTTACAGGCAATTTGTTTGGTGATATCTTGTCAGATGAAGCGGCAATGTTAACAGGTTCAATTGGCATGTTGCCTTCAGCCTCACTGGATGAACAGGGTAAAGGCATGTATGAACCATGTCATGGCTCTGCACCGGATATTGCAGGGCAGAATATTGCCAATCCATTGGCAACTGTACTTTCAGTGGCGATGATGTTGCGTTATACCTTCCGCGAAGAAGCTGCGGCCAAAGCCATTGAAGATGCGGTGGGGCAGGTTTTAGATCAAGGCTTACGTACTGGAGATATCATGTCTGAAGGCATGACCAAGGTGGGTACCGATGCCATGGGTGAGGCTGTGGTTGCGGCATTGAACTAACTAGCCCTGATCATAAAAAACGCAGCAACAGCTGCGTTTTTTTATTGCTTTGATTAGCAGGCTTTGCCTTCATAACGAATCGCGCGCGCGATTTGCTGCTGATCAAGCTCGAAAATAATATGGCAGTAAAAGTTAACATCATAAGATTGGCCATAAGTCATGTTAGTTGAAAGACGGGAGCCATCTGAAATCCCCATATTCATTGGTACAGGGATATTAATTGGACGAAGTATGGTAAAAATTAAATTTTGATTGTTTCTCTGCGGTTGTTTTAACGTCTGAAAGCCTAAGTTTCTAAGATCCAGATTCTGCTGAATCTGGTCGGCAGGCTGACCTAGATAAGGTTGTAAATAATCCTGTAGTTGAACAGATTGCATTCCTGGCGTTGCACATCCCTGCAAGATAAGGAGTGTAGCAGCGAGATACATTTTATAATTTTTCATCATAATTTCCCTATTTATCAGTGATAAATGTACGTGAACATTCTAATAATGCAAAGACAAAAAGATACGAACTTGTCTACTTTCGGGGAATGTTCAAGCGAATAAAAATATGCTTAGATAGTTATTATAACTAAACGATTTGGACAAATTCATGCGCAAAATAATATTTGGTTTAATTTGTGGGGCAGTGGCAACATTCAGTTATGCAGATAATTGTGATAATGCGCGCAACACCTATGATGACATTTACTGTACCAATAAAGTTTATGCCAGTGCGGATGCTGATTTAAATAAAAATTATCAGCAATTACGTAAACAGCTCAATGAAACACAACAAAAAATTTTGAAAAAATCACAACTGGCCTGGATTCGCCATCGCGATGCTGAATGCACCAATGATGAAAGAAGCTCAGTCAATGTACAGTGCCGTCTTACGACGACACAAGAACGGAATAACTGGTTACAGGACCGTATCCGTGAGTGTCAGACGATCGGCTGTAAAACCACGCGTTTAAGTGAATAAATCGGCATAAGCGCAATAAAAAAAGCCACATAATGTGGCTTTTTTGCATTCACTAATCTGACTTAGCGCGCACGATAAGTGATACGACCCTTGGTCAAATCATAAGGAGTCATTTCAACTTTTACACTGTCACCTGTTAAAATACGGATATAGTGTTTACGCATTTTACCAGAAATGTGAGCAATAACTTCGTGACCGTTTTCTAAACGTACACGGAACATCGTATTAGGAAGCGTTTCGGTGACAACGCCTTCGAACTCAATGAGTTCCTCTTTATTGGCCATAGCCTACCTGATGATCAAATTGGGAAGGCGCAAATTATAGTCAATTTATTTAAAATTTACAAGATCAAGTCGGTGAGAGGCTGTCAGATATTAACCGAAAGAAACTGTCAGACAATTTAGGAATTTTTTTAACAAAATAAGCAGAATATTGTTGTCACTTTGGTCAATCAACGTTAATCTAAAATTGTTGTTCATTGTCATAATAACGTATCTACAGGGAAGGGCATTGCGTGGGTCAGCTAACAGATGCATCAGTTGTATTGCGCTTTGGTTATCAGGCAATTCGTAAAGCAGGATTACCAACTGAAGAGATTTTAACAAAGGCAGGGGTTGCATTAAATCAGGTAGATACCAATGCAAGAACGCCATTAAGTGCACAGAATGCCTTCTGGATTGCTGCACAGGATGTCAGTAATGATCCTGATATTGGACTTCATCTCGGTGAACACTTACCCCTTTATCGTGGCCAGGTGATTGAACACCTATTTATCAGCAGTGAGACTTTTGGTGAAGGCCTGAAACGTGCCTTGGCCTATCAACGTCTGATTAGTGATGCCTTTGATGCCAAATTGGTGATTGAGGATGGTCGCTGTTATTTAAGTAATGGTGAGCAGTATTGGCCTGATAATCTGGTTAACCGCCATTTTTCTGAATGTGCCATGTCAGGCATTTTACGCTTCTTTAAATTTATTACTGAAGGGCAGTTTCATCCCATTTATATCGACTTTAACTTTCATGAAGGTGCGACGGATGATGAATACTTCCGTGTCTATGGCTGTCCTGTCAGTTTAGGACAAAAAGAAACCCGCCTTTATTTTGATGCGGCAGTGCTGGATTATCCATTGTGGCAAGCAGAGCCAGAATTACTACAATTGCATGAGCAATTGGCGATTGAAAAATTACAAGAATTGGCGCGCTATGACTTGGTAGGTGAAGTGCGTCGTGCCATTGGCTCAACACTGGAAAGTGGTGAAACCACGCTAGAAACAGTGGCGGCACAACTCAATATCACGCCACGTCGTTTAAGAACCCAACTCAGCGAAGCCAATACCAGTTTTCAGCAAATTCTTTCTGATTATCGCTGCCGTTTGGCAAAAAAGTTATTGGCGAATACCAATGAAAGTGTAGAGCGGATTGTCTATTTAACCGGTTTCTCTGAGCCAAGTACTTTTTACCGCGCCTTTAAGCGTTGGACCAATGAAACACCTGTTGAATATCGTAAGCGTAAACAACGTTAAATGCTTCTAAAGAAAAAAGCCTTATCGATCTGATAAGGCTTTTTTTTATTTAGGCAGATTCAACCAGTGTGGACCCAAAGGCAGCTGTGGTAAGTCGAATTCATCTGGATAATAAGACTGAATAAAATATAAGCCATCAGGTGGGGCGGTAATGCCTGCAGCCGTCCGATCTTCAGCGGCAAACATGCTATCAATATGGTCGATTTCATACTGACCTTGTCCGATTTCAAGTAAACAGCCCATGATGTTGCGGACCATATGGTGCAAGAAGCCATCCGCTTGAATATCTAAGACCAGATAGCGGCCATGCTCGAATAAGCGACAGTGGCTTACATGGCGTACAGGTTGGTTGGACTGACAGGCTGCCGCTCGGAAAGTCTCGAAATTATGCGTGCCCTCGAATTTTGCAGCTGCCGTAATCATCTTTTGTACATCAAGGGTTTGGTAAAGATGGGTGACTTGCTTGTACATTAAGGCTGGGCGAGTTGGTGCGTTATACACCACATAACGATAGCGGCGTGCCACGGCTTTAAAGCGTGCATGGAAATTTTCATCCATACGCTTGATCCACTGGATTGAAATATCTTTGGGCAGTTGGCTATTGGCACCACGAATCCAGCCCTGTTCCGGGCGAATGGCTTCGGTGTCGAAGTGCGCCACCATATTGGTTGCATGTACGCCTGCGTCAGTTCGTCCAGCGCCATGCAAAATGATCGGCTCATTGGCAATGCGGCTCAGGACTTGTTCTAGGGTTTCCTGAACAGTTACAACGCCAGCCTGTTGGGTTTGCCAACCACGGTATTGAGTACCGCAAAATTCAATACCAATTGCATAACGTTGCATGTTTTAACCTCAAAAATTAGTGTTGATGCCAATGTTCGAACCATTGTTCATGGGTCGGGTATTTTAAATACATTTGCAAGGCTTTTGCATACAAATCAGCATGACTATGACTATCATTGACCAAAACTTTAGCAGATTGAATCCATGAGCTCACGGCATAGCGTTGATCAAGTTGTCCAAAAGTGACTTGCGTACTGATGATTGGCAGACACTGTTTTTGATAGCATGCCTCGAATAATTCGAGTATTTCGTCATTTACGGCAATATTCCCGGTACCAAAACCCTGTAAGACGAGAAAGTTGGGTGGGGCAAGTAAAAGATTGTTTAACTGTAAAATGAGCTGTTCTTTTGCGATTGGCTGCAACATCAGATTCAGGATGCTGAGTCGAGCGGCTTGCTCAATGTGTTCATTTTGGACAATAAAAGAATCAGCTGCGATATCACAGCTTTGCTCTGCTTTAACGCCAACGAAGGCATCTAATTCAGTGGTGTGGGCTTTTAACGTCGTTTGTGCATGAAAGACCTGCTCATGGAAGGCGAGATAAACGCCCGTTGGCAAGGCAAGGACCTGTTCCAATGCGAGATAAAGGTTGCCAATGGCGTCGGTGAATTCGCGGGTATCATTGCCTTCAATATTCAATAAGGGATATTGGCTACCTGTAATAATGGCATGGCAAGAGTGTCCAAGGAAACGTGCCAAGGTCGCTGCGGCATAACTTAAGGTGTCGGTTCCATGAATAATCACAAAATGATGGAAACCTTGCAGCTGTAATTGTTGAATTTGTTGTACCAGTTTTAACCAATCTGTTGCTGTGCAGGCACTACTGTCTTGAATGCTCGGTGCAGCAAAACATTCGACTTGTAAATGAGGCGGAATCACCTTACTTAATAAAGGCAAAAAATCGTGTTCAGGCATTGGCATCAGCGGTTCACCAATACAACCAAACGTCCCACCCATATAAATTAAAGCGATTGTTTTCATCATAAAAAAAGCAGTCTGAGAGACTGCTTATATTAGACTGATCAAATTCAGGAAGCTATTTTATTCAGTAAATTTTCTGCCTGTTGTTGTTGCGCTGAATTCAACGACGGTGTGTTTTTTAATAATTCTCGGGCAGAGTCATAAGCACCCAGTTCAATATACTGCGCTGCAAGTTCTAAATTCAGCTGTGCTTCATCAAGCTGTTGCAGATCAGGGAATGACTGTGCCAATGGGTCATGAACCGTAGTGGCAGGTCTAGGTGCAGTAACAGCAGCGATAACCTCGGGTTGTGTTTCAACTTTGGCAGGTTCTGCAAGGTCAAATGAAAATTCTGTTGTTTCAAGTGGCGCGGGTTGTTCAGTTTTTTCTAGGGCAGGTTCAAAATTAAAATCTAAACTTGGCGCAGCTTCTTCAACAGGTGCTTTTTCTGCAGTGTGTTGTGATGCCAGCTCTAAATTGGCAAAGTTAAAATCCAGTTCAGGTTTTGCTTCCTCAACTTTCGCTTCTTCCGTATTGGGCGATGTTGGCTCTAAGTTAAAAGAAAACTCAAGTGGTTGCTGTGCTTTACTTTCAGGTGTTTCAGCAGGAGGCGTAGGCGCAGGCTCAACAGCTGTTTTCTGCTCGAAGGAAAAATTAAAGTCCAGTGGTTGAACTTCTGGCACAGGCTCGGCTGGCTTGGGTTCTTCGATTGCGGGAGCAACATATTCTGACTGTAAGTTGTCAAATGATTGTGTTGCGGGTGTTTGCACTAAAGCATCGAAGTCAGCGACCTTACTCTGGGCCTGCGGTTCTGAAGCAGGTGTTTGTTGAAAGCTATGTGAAGCTAAATTAAATTCGAGTGAATCGGGCTGTTTATTCTGTTCGTATTCTCGATGTTTTGTTTCAGCCGCTTGTGCAATATCTTCTAGTTTTAAGGCATGAATGTGCTTGATCAACTGATCGATTGCTAGATCATCTTTTTGCTTTAAATGGATATCCAATAAAAACAGATAGAGCTCATGCTGAGAGTTATCTTGTTTTAAAGCCTGATTGATTTGTGCTTCGGCAGACTGAAAATGACCACTTTGAATTTGCTGTTCAAGTTGTTGGCGTAGGCTTTCAGAAATTGCAGTTGTGACTTGAGGGGCAAGTTCTTGCTCCTCACGAACCAGCGTGGTGCGTGAAGCCGTTTTTGTTGCGGTTTTTTTAGTGGCTTTCGTCGCACCTTTTTTCGGTGTTGCATTGGCTTGACTGCTTTCACGTTTTTTTAAAACGATCGCAACGACCAGTACAATGACCAGCAGTACAATAATTATCGTTGACATGATCTATACCCCTTAAAGATAGAGCCGCTTTTAAGCAAATTTATGAGAATCTTCTCGTAACCTAGTGTGTTGGCTTTTTAGTTTGTTGCTGCGCTTTCAACTGATCTTGTAACTCGGCAAGCCGGGCATTTAACAGCTGAATACGTTGTTCCTTCTGACGTAGTGCCGATTCTAACTGTGTTACGTTTCTTTGTAATGTAACGGTTTTTTCCCGTGCTGTCATAACTTTTAATGATAAGTCAGCACTGGTTTTTTGCTGTAATGTGTCTTTTTTGGCACTTCCAGTACTCGCATCTTGATTACTTTCTGCAACCAATGACATTTCTGCCTGTTGCAAACGATATTTGGCTTTTCCTGTGACAGGACGCTGTGTTTGTGCTGCAATTTGATTGCTGTTTTTATTTTGCTGAGCAGATGTTGCGCTAAGATTAAAGTTTAAATGAGAACCTTGTCTGAGTCGGTTGGCATTGCCACCAATAAAGGCATGCTCATTTTGTAGTTTGATTTGGTTCATCACCTGAGCAACAGGCTGCTGCGTTTGTCCCGCAATACGTTGAGCAATACTCCATAACGATTCATTGCGCTGCACCACATGTTGTTGATTTTTTTCAGTGTCTGGTGCTGGGGTTGCAGGAGTCTTCTTTTTGACCGTTTTGGCCGTTTCTTTGACCTGATCTGCTATTTTATTTTTTTCTTTGGTTTCCGTTGGCTTGATTGGAGCTGCTTTCAGTTCTTCATCCAATGCCGTATTGGGTTTGCTGTGGGTTGCAGCATTCGCAGTCTGAGCGGTTTCTTGCTTGAGAGGGGCTGCTTCTGGTTGCTGTTTTACTTTGTCTGGGGCTGGCATTGCTGGCTGTGGTACAGCTGCAGAATGTGCGGTTGTTTGGACTTGAACAGGTGCGGCAATTGAAACAGCACTCACTTCAGGTACCGATGCAGAAGATTTTGATGTTTCTAATACAGGGGGGAGTGCAAATGGGGCATTTAAAAGTGTTTCTTGTTTTTTATTGACTTCTTGGGGACCTGCATTTGCGACATTAAAGCGGGTACTTTCCGGTAGATTTAAGGCGATGTCTTTTTCACTGACAATAAATTGAGGCGTCAGTGATTTTTCATTGGTATTTTTGGCTAAGGGTGCTTTTGCAATTTGACGCATCGGCTGGCGGATATGTTTTAAATGAGATGCGCCGCCTTCTTGAATTTTTACAATAATATTCAGTTCGGTATCCGTCATGGGGCGTGAAGAGGTGATCACAATCACACCTTCACCCTGATTATTTCGACGGGTAAAAAAATTAAGACTAGATGGTGGCTGATGTGCAGCACCAAGCATCAGTAAATCTTCTGGGGTTGCTAGACTCACCTCTAATTTCGAGTTGTTATCGGCTTGGTGAAAGCCCATTTCCGCATACAGTAATTCACCAGGTGCAGACTGGATTTGTAATGGATCAAGTGTAATTGCATAAAGATGTTGCGATGAAAGTATGGCTAAAATGGCAATTTTTAATTTGTTATAAACAGTCATCTCGATCCATGAAAAAGTGATGTTATGGTCTGGAAAAAGTATACATTACCGTGATGTAAATGAATTGTAAATTATTCATCTTTCATCACATGAAAAAAGCCGATCAAATGTGATCGGCTTTTGATTTTTAGCAATTTTTGCTTAAGCGTTCTTGTATTCCACCAGAATACGAAGCATACGACGCAATGGCTCAGCAGCACCCCAAAGCAGTTGGTCACCGACTGTAAATGCACCAAGATACTCTTTACCCATATTGAGTTTGCGTAAACGACCGACAGGAACAGTTAAAGTACCGGTAACGGCAACAGGAGTCAGATCAGTCATTGATGCTTCACGGGTATTTGGAACCACTTTTGCCCATTGGCTTGAATGACGAATCATGTCTTCGATTTCATCAAGCGCAACATCTTTTTTCAATTTCAAGGTAATCGCTTGAGAGTGGCAACGCATTGCACCGATACGAACACAGTGACCGTCAATCGGAACGATCTGCTGGTTGCCTAAGATCTTGTTGGTTTCAACCTGACCTTTCCATTCTTCTTTCGATTGACCGCTTTCGAGTTGTTTGTCGATATAAGGGATCAATGAGCCTGCCAGTGGCACGCCAAAGTTAGCTTTAGGGAAGCCTTCGCCACGTTGCAAATCTGCGATTTGACGGTCAATATCAAGAATTGCAGATTTAGGATCATCCAATAATTCTTTAGTATTGTTATACAAATAGCCCATACCTGTGATCAGTTCACGCATGTTTTGCGCACCTGCACCCGATGCAGCCTGATAGGTCATTGAGGTTGCCCATTCCACTAAATTATTTTGGAACAGTGAACCTAAGCCCATCAACATCAATGAAACGGTACAGTTACCGCCCACGAAAGTTTTAGTGCCATTGACTAAACCATCTTTGATCACGTTTAAGTTGACTGGATCAAGAACGATAATCGCATCATCTGCCATACGCAGTGTTGATGCTGCATCAATCCAGTAACCATTCCAACCCTCAGCTTTCAGCTTTGGAAAAACTTCAGAGGTATAATCACCACCTTGGCAGGTTAAAATGACATCCATTTGCTTCAGACTGTTAATGTCCGTTGCATCCATAAGTGCTGGGGCAGTCTTACCACCAAATGAAGGTGCTTCACCACCTGCATTACTGGTAGAGAAATAGAATGGCTCAATATGAGCAAAATCATTCTCTTCAACCATACGTTGCATCAGGACAGAACCCACCATCCCACGCCAACCGACCAGACCTACTTTCATGTCATTGTGCCTCGGTATGTAAAAAAATTAAAAGGGGTTTGAGTGTATCAAAAGTGCCCACAACTGCAAGCTTTACTGAAATAAAACAGTGCGTTTATTGAGTGAAATAACTTGTTTATATTAGATAGAAAATTGATAAAGCGAAAACTTTATTGTAAATGTATGCTACCCCAAAGAGAAAAAACAACATGATCGGGATTCAGATTGGTGCGGTGCTGGTGATATGGCTTTCATTTTGGTCCTTGATTCCCCGAGATGAATGGTGGATTCGAGGAGCAGATTTTCCTAGATTACAAATATTGGCATTGGGGATCATCGTATTTTTTCTGATGTTATTTGTACTCCCCAATTGGACTTTAAGTACCGAGTTGCTGTTTATAGGCTTGGTGGCGGCAATTGCCTATCAACTCAAAATGGTATTGCCTTATACACCGTTATGGCGCAAACAGGTGAAGAAAGTCAAAAAGGCACAACTCAATCCTGAGCAACAAATTTCTTTACTGGTGGCGAATGTGTTAACCCCAAACCATCAATACCATCTTTTGATTGAGCAGATTAATCGCTTGAAACCCGATTTGGTACTGACGCTTGAATCGAATGCAGCGTGGCAGCAAGCCCTTAGTCCAATTGAAGCTGATTATCCCTTCCGTGTCCCTGTACCTTTAGAAAATCTATATGGCATGCACCTGTATAGTCGTTTGCCCTTAAATGATACGGAAGTTAAATTTATTCTGAGTGATGAAATTCCATCAATTCATACCACGGTGACATTGCCTTCTGGCGTACAAGTGCAGTTGTATTGTTTACATCCCAAACCACCGAGTCCAACAGAAGCCAAAGACTCAACTTTAAGAGATGCCGAGTTGCTGATTGTAGGGGATCAGATCAAAGATATTGATCAGAGCTGTATTGTGATGGGAGATTTAAATGATGTGGCGTGGTCCAGAACAACCCGTTTATTTCAGCGCATCAGTGGTTTGCTTGATCCACGCGTCGGGCGTTATTTTATAAATACCTTTCATGCAGATTATCCGTTATTGAGATGGTCGCTGGATCATATCTTTCATAGCACTGATTTTGGGTTGGTGGAAATGAAACGCGTCGCTCATATTGGTTCAGATCATTTCCCCGTATATGTGGTCTTACAAACAGGGCGGGTGTTTGAGCAACAACAACAGGCGTTGGAGCAGTCTGTTGAGGATGAACAAGAGGCGCAAGAAGCGATACAGGAGGGGATTGAAAAGGCTGAACAAGAAGAGAAAGCAGTGACCGATTCTTTAGCTCAACCGCATAAGCAACGCATGCAAAACTGATGTTATCCGAGAGGGACTTGGGCAATGGCTTGATTTTAAAGTTTAACTAATTAATGTACGTTATTTCGTACATAGATTTAAGTCTGTAACGAATAGTCGGACATGCCTAAAAGGTTTATTCTAAATACATCAGCACAAGGATGCAGGAATGGATTTCCGTTTAAGGATAGCAACGCTGAGATGGAAAAGTCATCATGGATATGATGCATGCGATGGACGCAGGAAAATAAAAATAAAGTGAAAGCACAACCTCATTTACCCGAGTTTTGCAGGATGCAGAACTCGGGTTTTAATTTTGTGATATGACAATATTCTATTCGGGTTTTTCTCCCTTCGGTATTTCAGGGTGTTCACCATTTGGCACTTCAGGAAGTGTGATAGGAGGTTGCTCTGTTCCAATATCTTTTGAAATACGGCGTTTGTGAATAGGAACAGTAATTTTGGCTACATCACATTTTTCCCAAGGGATATCATTCTTCGGCAATTCAGTCTGATAAAAAGCATTATATTTTACAGTGAAGGGAAGTTCGGTTTGTGCAAAGTTAAGATCGAGCTCATATATACGTGTTTCATATGGACGCAAGACTTGAAGTTCGTCTTGATCTGCGCCACACCGTAGAGCTTGACCATGAAACATTGTAGTTTGATCAATTTGATATTCAATTGGACGACAGAGCGGAGTCAATTGATAGACATAATTCGGTGTGGTGTTTTTAATTTCGATTTGTAGTGGGGTGATGTTGAGTGGCTGAACATGACCAAGAGGCAGAGGTTGTTTTGACTCTGCATCGATCAGTCGCAAATTGCGCTGTATTCCCATACAGGTATTTTGGGTTTCTTGTGGAACAGTGACCACATATTCATAAGCTTCATCTTTGTCGCCGGTCGAAGGATTAGAACCCCCACCATTGCCTCCACCGGGCAATGGTTTTTGTGTACCGGAACCGCTCCCACCCAGACTGACATTGGCAACAGAAAAGTTTTCTCCACACGCAGTTAACACAACCACTGAAATGAAAGAAATCGTAACGAGCAATAAGCTTCTCATTGTTATTTATCCTTAAAAATATAAGGCACTTGTAGTGTTATCTGAGTATCGTACTGATAGACACCAAAGCGAAATTGATAATCCGCATCATCTTTTTCTTGGTCTTGGTCACAATGCTGGATCGCCGCATTTAAGAGTTGTTTTGCCATGTCTTGCCAAAGTTGGATACTCAACTGTCGAAGTGCTTCAACCGATGCTGCTGTTAATTTTTCGGCATGTACGGCTTGTTCGAGATGGGTAAAAGGTTTTTCACTAATAAAGTTATCAACCCCTGCGGCCAAATGGTCGCTGAGATTTGCAGAGAAGAGGGCTTTGCTTTCTTGCATCTGATTATCTGGAGTAAAGCTATTTTGTTGTAATACAACTTGCTGATCAATTTGCTCAACGACACCTAAGCGTTGTAATTCGAATAAAATTGAACGAGGATGTTTTTCAGTAGAAATATGTTTCACCAACGCCTCAAAGCTATTTTCCTCACCAGAGATTGGAATTTGATGAGGAAGATCCAAGGCAATCCAGCGTGCAATCACACGGGCAGGGACACTAATGGCAAAATTAGGGGCTTCAGTGCTGGCTTGATTGGCTTGCTGTCTAAAGGCACTGACATCTTTGCGATGTAACCCTGATAATAAACTGACCGCTGAATCGGTTTTATTTTGTTTGATGCGTTCTAACTCAGCCAATGCCTGTTGATAAAAAATCGGTTTCAGTGCAGCAACAAAATCAGTATAACCGACCCCCGAATGAATCAGCCAACGCGCAATATGTTGCATCATTGGAAAAATGCTTTCCAATGTGGTTTCTGCATCTTGTGGAATCACGCCAGATGCATTCGGCAGAGGTTGCTCATTGTTTATTATGACTGGGGCTGCGGGTTTGACCATTAAATCACCTTAACAATGGATTCGACATAAATTACTTTAAGCATCAGCTTGGAGATGGGAACGATTCAGCGCCCCCATTATCGATATTAAAATGAGTAAAAGAAACACTCATCGAAATATCTAGACTTTCGACACAATGCCACCAACCCAGCGGAATGAACAAGGATTCCCCTTCGTTCAGGATGCATTCGATTTTATTGCTATGGATAAAATCAGGGAATGCTTCAACTAAATTGGGTTGATGAGGATCGGCAATTCTACTAAATACGGCCACATCATTATAGAGATGCGGTGTTTGTAAGGCTGGAATCAGGGTAACTTTTTTCCGCCCATAAATTTGCACCAGAACGTTATTGGTTAAGTCATGATGTAGAGGCGTAAATGTCCCTTTGGGCCCGAACCAGATGAAGCTACGATCATAGACCTGAGTATGGTCAGTATAGCCATGAAAATGATCAATATCCTGAAACAAAGCTGCTAGACTGGCGTGGCTGGCCTTGGCATTGTTTGCGGTCATATAAAAATTATTGGAATGTTGGCTCTGCTCGACTAAATCGACAAAGTCATGCATCTGCATCTTGGTTTTATGTTGAGTTGAATTTCGTTCAAATAAAGGGTCTTGTTCCCGATTGAATTGGACTTCGACTTCTTGTGTACCGACAGTTTGTTTGAAATATTGGGGCGACCATTTGTGCAAAGCAGGCCAATGTTGGATGGCATCGGTCAAAATCACAGGGAGGTTACGGCTGTAATAATCTTGAATAAATTCTGAGAAGGTAGGTTTTGAAATTCGCTTAATCTGCTGATAGTCAGGATTTAAACGGGCAAAACGATCGAGGGTATCCAAGAGCCAATTGCGTTTTTTGAGCAGAAAATGTTGTTCTTGAGCAATTTGAAAATAAGGATGTTGCTTGAGTTGCACCCATTCCAGCGCAATATCAATTTCACTCAGTCCTTGTTGGCTTAAAGTTTGATAAATATCCGCTTTACTTAAACCATCGAGTACCGCCTGAGCCAGCCATTTCTTTTGTTCAGGAGGAAACACACTGTTGAGTTGGGTTGGGTTTGCTGCTGCGGCCTGTTCAAGTTCCCTGTAATGTTGCTCTTCAGCCTGTGTTGAAGCAGAGAAATCTTTATTCAGGTCAATTAAACCTTCACGCAACAAAATATTGACTAAGTCGATCGGAGCACAACCGCGCGCTAAATTCTCCTCTAACCATGCACGCCATGCTTCAGGTAAAGCACTGAATTGTCTTGCTAAGTTCTGTTGAGCATCCATACATTCGAACCATCCATACAAAATGATTTTGACCTTTCGTTATTAATTTACGCAGAAACATATTTGCACTCAAGAATAAAAGTGTTAAATTTTCACATACACAATATGTGAAAAAATCACACAGAGGGTGATGCAATGAAAAATATATGGACTCAACTTGCACTTAGCGTAACTTGCGCACTTTTAGTTGGTTGTGGATCTGATAATGATCGGGATTCAACCCCAACCCCAACTCCAACGCCACCAACCCCAACACCACCTACGCCGACACCACCGACCCCAACGCCTCCCACGCCAACCCCAACACCGACTCCAACGCCTGTTGTGGCGGATCGTTTTGTGGGATCTTGGTTGGGAGGCTTTTGTTTTGAAGGGCGTCGTTCAAATTTGACGGTCTATAAGGCTTCAGATAATAGTGTTCGCTTTACCACGGAAACCCGTCAGTTCGAAAAACAGGACTGTACTGGGGCTGTGGTTAAAAATTATGCAGTTGCTACGGATGATGCATTACTGACGGAGATTGCTGCGACTGAAACCAGTGGCACAACTACAGCGAACCGAGTGAAATATAGTGATCGCTACCGACCAAATGGGATTGCTTCAGCTTATGCCTTTAAAGGTGACGGCATGTGTGCTGTGAGTGAAACAGCGAGTATCAAAGATATTCAAACCTATATGGATTCAGTCGATCCATCTACAGTTGTCACGTGTTATACCCGTACCAATGTTGAAGGCTATAGCTTATTGAAACCGACGGTGGCTAAGGCAACCGCAAGTTATCGTCTACTCGATAATCAAGCGGCGTGGACAAACTTCTTGGCGCAAGCCAATGAGCAGGGGAGTCAAGGTTTTGCTTTGGCAGCTACGTCTTTGGATGTGAAAAAAGCCAATAGTGATTTCCCTGAGCCGAAGAATTTATATATAAAAAATAATGCTTCAACCGATACTTATAGTTATAAAATTGCGGATGTTAAAACTAATGTGGTCGCCAATGTTTATTTGTTCTGGTTGGCTGAAATTAAAAAGCAAGGCGAGTCTGGTTTTGCCTATAAGTCTTCATTAGGTGAAGATCCAAGCAATAATTATAAATATCTATTCGTGAAAAACGATAAAAAATCAGTAACCTATAGTTATGATAATCGCTTTATTGTGAGTGGTAATGCAAATCGCACCAATATTTTGGCAGCCTTCAATGAACTCGGAGCGCAAGGTTGTAAATTGATTTATGCAGGCAGTACTTTTACCAATAATGGAACGACCACAGGAACATTCTATGTACCTACCTGTGTCAACAGTAGTGCTCATAATGGAACCTATAGTTATCGTTATTTTGAAATGCCCAAGTCCGATGCGGGATTTTATGATGACAATCCAACCAAGCTGGATGTATTGCTGAAGCAACAAGCTGCTGAAGGTTATCACCTAATTGATAAGGACAATGCGATTCAGTTCTTCAATACTAAAGGCTATTTATTTGAACGCGATAGTGAAAGCACAACCAGCATTGAATCAAAAGTTTTTAAAGCAGATGCGATTTATAAACTGGATCTGCCAAGTGAAGTCCAAAATCGTTTACAAGATCAGGGCAATTTAGGCTGGTTCATTAATGTTAAATTAGGTTCAGTGTATAGCAACACGCCAACCTATTTTGATTTAAATACCGGTGTGATTTTCCCGAATTAATTGTTGTTCTTGATTGAATCTAGAGCCGCTTCATTAAAGAATGAAGCGGCTCTTTTTGCATTAATGCATTAATAAATTTTGTCGTAACCTTCGGCACGGGTTTTAAAACGACGGTGGAACCACATCCATTGGGTGGGTGCGATGCGCAGTTGTGCTTCAATAATCTGATTGACGCGAACTGCATCATCCACTTCATCTTCACTTGGCATATTTTCCACCATTGGCTCAATCAACACTTTATATTGCGGATTGCGAATATCGCCATAACGGTAAAAATACAAGGGAACTGCGACGGCTTTTGATATTTTTAACAAACGGCGGTGGGCCGTTACGGTTGCTGCCGGCACTCCAAAGAAGGGCGCCATCACGCCTTGTTTTAAACCAAAATCCTGATCTGGGCTGTACCAGATTGCACCGCCGTCTTTGAGGCGACGAATTAAGCCACGCATGTCATCGTGGTCAATCTGATGTTGATAAATCGTCGCGCGGCAACGATAAATCAGCATATCTAACAGCGGATTATTCTGTGGTCGGTATACGACATCAGGTTCAAAGTATTGAGCTGAAATATAACCGCCTGCATCGAGCAAAGTACTGTGTGTACCGAGTAATAATACGCCTTTGCCTTGCGCCTGTGCATGGGTGATATGTTCTAAGCCTTCAACACTGTGGCGACCTTTAAACCACTTTGGACAGTACCATGCATTCAGGGTTTCAAATACCCCCAGCATCATATCCACAAACACCTGTTTGGCTTGTGCTTCAACTTCCGCAGGAGACCACTCTGGGAAACAGAGTTCTAAATTCCGAAGTGTGGTTTTACGGCGTGATTTAAGGAGGCGCCAACACAAAGCCGCCAAGCCATGAGCCAAGCGCCACTGAATTGCCCAAGGTAAGACGGCCAATAGCATTAAAAAAGTAATGGCGATCCAGATTTTCCAATACTTGGGTAAGAGAAATTCCCATTGAAATTCGCCAGGGGTATAAGGCTGTTTTTGACTCATAAATGCGAAAAATGAATAACGTTGAATTTTGCAGCAGTGTAGCATGAAGTGTGGGTGGCGACTTTAAATGTCATATTAAATGAAGTTGGTTTTTATAATTGTTTAGCTAAAATAAAAGGAGAAAAGATTGAAAAGCACCAATATTATAAAAGGTGATATTACTCAAATTGTTGTCGATGCGATTGTCAATGCAGCGAATACTTCACTATTAGGCGGTGGGGGTGTTGATGGGGCGATTCATCGGCAGGGTGGAGCTGCAATTTTGGCTGATTGTCAGAAGATTCGTGCTAAGCAAGGGGGCTGTGCTGTTGGAGAAGCTGTGGTGACGACGGCTGGAAATTTACCTGCAAAATATGTGATTCATACTGTTGGACCAACATGGGTAGATGGACAACATCAGGAAGCCAGATTGCTCGAAAATGCATATCGGAATTGCTTTAAATTGGCAGAGCAGTTGGAACTGGAGCATGTTGCCTTTCCAAATATTTCAACAGGAATCTATCGTTTCCCTAAGCAACTTGCTGCCGAAATTGCCTTAACTACAATCAGTAAAGAATTAAGTCAAAGCCAGTTTGTACAAGAAGTGATTTTTGTTTGTTTTGATGATGAAAACTTGAATATTTACCAACAAATTAAAGATGATTTTAATTTAGAGTAAATCGAATATATGGGAAATAAGCATTTACCCTCGAAAGGGTAAATGCTTACTCTGCTTAGCTGCCTTTCGACATATTTTCTAAAATGTCCCAACGCTCTAGCTTTTCCAACAGTAACTCTTCAATTTCTGCTAAACGTTGGCTGGCTGCTGTTGCGGCATTGGCATCCGAAACAAACCATGAACCATCCGCCAGTTTCGCTGACAACTCTGCTTGTTCAGTTTCCAGTTTTTCAATTTCAGCAGGCAGTTGTTCAAGCTCACGCTGATCTTTATAACTGAGCTTCACTTTTTTCGGTGCTGCTGCGGCAGCCGCTGCTTCAGCTTTGGCTTGTGCTTTTTTTACATCACTTTTTTGATCAACCACTTTTTGGTCAGGGCGCTGTTCCAAGTAATCTTGATATCCACCGATGTATTCATCAATCTGACCTTTACCATCAAACACCCAAGTTGAGGTCACGACATTGTCCATGAAGGCACGGTCATGCGAGATCAGTAGCAAAGTGCCTTTGTAGTCAGACAACATTTCTTCAAGCAACTCAAGTGTCACCATATCCAAGTCATTGGTTGGCTCATCCATGACGATCAAGTTTGATGGCTTGAGTAACAGTTTTGCCAACAGGATACGGTTTCTCTCACCACCAGACAGGGCTTTAACTGGTGTACGGGCACGTTCTGGGGAGAATAAAAAGTCTTGCAGATAACTATAGATATGACGACGGTTACCATTCACATCGACAAAGTCGGAACCTTCAGACACGTTGGCCATCACGGTTTTTTCCAGATCGAGTGCATTACGCAACTGATCAAAATAGGCAACTTCCAGTTGCGTACCAGTTTTCACTGACCCGCCGTGTTCAATCTCGCCTAAAATGGCTTTGATCAAGGTGGTTTTACCGACACCGTTGTCACCGACCAGACCGATACGGTCGCCACGTAACACGATTGCCGAGAAATCATGAATCAGAACTTTGTTGTCGTAACCGACACTTAGGTTTTCAATCTCGAACACCAACTTACCAGAGCGGTTGGCTTCTTGCGTTGCCATACTGACTTTGCCCTGTTGTGAACGACGGGCTTTAGACTGCTCACGTAAGTCTTTTAAGGCTCGGACACGACCTTCATTACGGGTCCGACGCGCTTTAATGCCTTGACGAATCCAAGCCTCTTCTTCCGCTAACTTTTTATCAAATAAAGCATTTTGTTTTTCTTCAGCTTCCATTTGCTGCGCTTTCAGTTCGAGATAGCGCGAATAGTTCCCTTCGTAGCCACGTAAAATACCACGATCAAGTTCGACAATGCGGGTCGCAATACTGTCGACAAATGAGCGGTCATGTGAAATAAACAATAACGTGAGATTGTTTTGATCGAGCAGGAACTTTTCTAGCCATTCGATACTTTCAACGTCCAAATGGTTGGTTGGTTCGTCCAGCAACAACACATCTGGCTGCGTGAGCAGGGCTCGCGCCAACAGTACACGGCGTTTACGACCGCCTGAGAGATCGGCTAAATCGGCATTGGGATCAAGTCCCATTTTACTTAGAATGGAGTTAACCTTGTTTTCTAATGCCCAACCATCCAGTTGATCCAGTTTGTGCTGTAGCATGCCCATACGGTCGCAAGCATCCATATCACCGAGGACACAGGCATCACTTGCTTCATGGTATTCTTTTAACACAATGGCAGCTTCACCGGCACCATCGGCAACGATGTCGGCAACTTTGCCCGAGTCCATTGGCACGTCTTGGGCTAACATTGAAACAGTTAAACCATTTTGAATCGAAACTTCACCGTTATCGGGTAACAAGCTTCCCTCAATCAGTTTTAATAAAGTAGACTTACCTTCGCCATTACGACCAATTAAACAGACTCGTTCGCCACGTTCCAGGTTAAAGTTCGCGCCGTCGAGTAAGGCAGGTCCGCCGAATGCGAGATGGACATCCCTTAAAGTAATATAGGCCATAATGTTTCCTAAAAGTTCAGATGAGGTCTGAAATGACTAAACCACAAAATTTTGATGATCACGCGTCATTTTCCGCACCCATTGAAGATTTGCAAGTCCGAATTGCATTTTTGGATGAATTAGTTGAACAATTGAATGATCAACTTGCGATTCAGGCCAAAGAGATTGCAGATTTGAAAAAACAAATGCAGATACTTTATCAACGGGTCGAGGCTTCAGATTTATCCGAAGGTATTGCTCCGTTTGACCCAATGAGTGATAAACCACCGCATTATTAAGCCATTCAAACTGTGACTGTTTTGATGAATGGTTTACAGTCAAAATTAAGTGATGTATTTATTATGTATTTAAGGTATGAATAATATTTTAAACTTTAGAATAATAAGGTTAGATTATGGCGATATATTCAAGTTTGAATTTTAAACCAATGTCCTGAATAGCTACATGTAAGGAAAACTTGCCTTTTGGATTCAACTTATGTAACGCTAATAAAAGGAAGTTTTGGACGGCCTTATGAGTAATATTGGAATTTGGATCACAGTTGCGATTGTACTGTTTGTACTTGGCTCAATTTTTGGCTTACGTGTCAGTCCACGAGAAAAAGCATTGGGCATGATGCGTGATCAAGCTCGCAAGATGGGGTTGCATCCACGTTTAATTGCCGCGCCAGAATGGACCAAGATCCCAATGGCCTCGGAAAAGCGTGCCAGCATGGTGGCCTATTATAGTGTATTGATTCCAGATGCTCGTTTAAGTTTAATGCGCGCAAGAGTGGTGGATGGCAAGCTTCAGGTGGTGCAAGGTGATCAGAAATTTAATGATTTAACCATTGCATTAAAAGGAGTTTATGCTATTGATATGCAGGCAAACTGTGTCGGGCTATATTGGGATGAAGAAACTGACTTAAAAGCCACACAGCTTGAAGCGATGAAAGCTTATTTACATGAACTAGCACAACGCTAATTATTTGATTGAACACAGGAAAAACGATTTATTATGGCGAAAACTCCACGCTCTGCTTCAGAAAGCACAGCAGCTTCCGCATCTGCTGCAAAGAAACGTGCCTTAGTGATTGTGGAGTCGCCTGCAAAAGCGAAAACAATTAATAAATATTTGGGTTCACAATTCGTGGTGAAGTCATCTGTAGGGCATGTCCGTGACTTACCTACAGGAGGCGGGGCAAAATCCACTGAAAAGAAGCCTGCAACCCGCGCCAAACTGACCGATGAACAGAAGGCTGAAAAAGCACAGTCTGCACTCATCAACCGTATGGGGGTTGATCCAGAGCATGACTGGATTGCGCATTATGAAGTACTGCCAGGCAAAGAACATGTGGTTGCTGAACTCAAAAAACTCGCCAAAGATGCCGATGCCATTTATCTCGCAACGGATTTGGATAGAGAAGGGGAAGCCATTGCTTGGCATTTAAGAGAAGTGATTGGTGGCGATGACAGTCGTTATCACCGTGTGGTGTTTAACGAAATTACCAAAAATGCCATTCAGGAAGCGTTTAAACAGCCCACACGCCTCGATTTAAACCGAGTTAATGCACAGCAAGCACGCCGTTTCCTTGATCGTGTAGTGGGTTTTATGGTCTCGCCATTGCTCTGGGAAAAAATTGCTCGTGGATTATCGGCAGGTCGTGTGCAATCGGTTGCAGTGAAACTGGTGGTCGAGCGTGAACGTGAAATCCGTGCCTTTATCCCTGAAGAATACTGGCAAGTGTTTGCAGACACGATTTCCAAGAAAGATGACATTCGCCTTGAAGCGGTTAAGCAAGCGGGCAAAACCCTTAAACTAAAAAATAAAGCAGAAACTGATGCGTTATTGAACGTATTAAAAGATGCGGAATATAAAGTTGCATTACGCGAAGATAAACCAACCAAGGTTAATCCAAGTGCACCCTATATCACTTCAACCTTACAACAAGCGGCCAGTACACGCTTAGGTTTCTCAGTCAAGAAAACCATGATGTTGGCGCAGCGTTTGTATGAAGGTGGTTTTATTACTTATATGCGTACCGACTCAACGTTTTTGAGCGATGACGCCGTGAATATGGTGCGTAATCATATTCAGCAAAACTTTGGTGATAAATACTTACCAGCCAAGCCAAATCGTTACGGCAATAAGGCGGGGGCACAAGAAGCCCATGAAGCCATTCGCCCATCTGATGTTGGCTTAACCGGTGACAAGCTGGCTGGCGTAGAGCGCGATGCACAGCGTTTATATGATTTGATCTGGCGTCAGTTTGTTGCTTGTCAAATGACACCCGCTGAATATCTGTCTTCAACCTTAACGGTTGAAGCGTCAAATGTTGAATTAAAGGCCAAAGGCCGTACCTTGGTATTTGATGGTTTTACTCGCGTGCGCGGGGCCAACAAGTCCGATGATGATATTTTATTGCCTGCGGTGAAAGTGGGTGAAGTACTTAAGCTGGAAAAACTTGATCCAAGTCAGCATTTTACCAAGCCACCTGCACGTTTTACCGAAGCATCGTTGGTGAAAGAATTAGAGAAAAAAGGCATTGGTCGTCCGTCAACCTATGCGGCGATTATCTCGACCATTCAAGAACGTGGTTATGTCAAATTGGAAAACCGTCGTCTCTTTGCCGAGAAGATGGGCGAGATTGTCACTGATCGTCTGGATGAAAGTTTTAATAACCTGATGAATTATGCATTTACTGCGGATTTAGAAGGTCAGCTCGACCGCGTTGCGATGGGTGAGCGAAACTGGAAAGAGCTGTTGGATACATTCTACGGTGATTTCAAAAATCGTTTAACCAACGCACAGGGTGAAAGCGGCATGCGTCGCAATCAGCCTGTGGAAGTGCCTGATGTGCCGTGTCCTGAATGTTCACGTCCAATGCAGGTACGTACCGGTACGACAGGCGTATTCTTGGGTTGCTCAGGTTATAACTTGCCACCGAAAGAACGGTGTAAAGGCACCCTCAACTTAACCCCAGTCGAGTCTTTGGCTGCTTTGTCTGATGATGATGGTGCTGAAACGGCTGACCTCATGTCGAAACATCGTTGTCCTAAGTGCGGTACCGCAATGGACAGCTATGTGGTTGATGGTGGTCGTAAATTACATGTCTGTGGTAATAACCCAGATTGTGATGGCTACGAAGTTGAAGAAGGCGAATTCAAGATCAAGGGCTATGATGGTCCAACCATTCCATGTGATAAATGTGATGGTGAAATGCAGTTGAAGACAGGGCGTTTTGGTCCATATTTCGCTTGTTCAAGCTGTGACAATACCCGTAAAGTATTGAAGAGTGGGCAACCTGCGCCGCCACGTGTGGATCCAATCAAAATGGAACATCTCCGTTCTGCTAAACATGATGATTTCTTTGTGTTACGTGATGGTGCTGCAGGGTTATTCTTGGCTGCAAGCAAATTCCCGAAAATTCGTGAAACACGTGCACCGAAGGTCGCTGAACTACGCAGTGTGGCAGAGCAACTTGATCCGAAATATCAGTTCTTGTTGCAAGCACCCGATGTGGATCCTGAAGGCAACCCAACGGTCGTGAAATTCAGCCGTAAGAACCAAGCGCAATATGTAGGTTCAGAGACCGCTGAAGGTAAACAAACCAAGTGGAGTCTGGTGTTTCAGGATGGAAAATGGGTAGAGGCTTAACCCTTTAAGTTTGAAAAAATGCTGGCGATTGCTGGCATTTTTTATTGAAGAAAGAAAAACAACAATGATTTTTAAATTGGGGAAGCAACATGTGGAAAAATATCCGAATTGCCTGCTTGTTGGTGGTGCTGTTGATTGTTGCGATCAATGCCTATCGGGATCAGAATCAAGATTGGAATCAGCCGATTCGTGTTCTGCTGCATCCGATTAATGCCGATGGTTCAGCCGCTACGCAACAGTATATTCAGCACTTACAGCAAGATGATTTTGTTGGGGTGAAACAATATCTGGAAAAAAATAGTCAGCAATATCGCGGACAGAGCAGCTATTTTATCATTGAAATTGGGCGTGAGTTAAATCAAGCACCGCCGAAGATGTCAGAGCAATCCAGTATTCTGAATAATATTCTATGGAGTTTAAAGTTTAGATTCTATGCATGGAAACAACATCAATCGATTGATGGTGCACCAAGTTTAACCCTGTATCTGAATTACTATGATCCGAAGCAAAGCCGGGAACTCAAGCATTCCACTGCGTTGGAACGTGGGCGGATCGGTTCCGTTAATTTATTTGCTTCAGTCAAACAGGCCCAACAAAATAATGTGGTATTGGTACATGAGTTACTGCATGGTTTTGGCGCGACTGACAAATATAACTTAGTCAATGGCGAGCCTATTTTCCCGATTGGCTATGCACAGGCAGATAAACAGCCGCTCTATCCGCAAACCGAAGCTGAAATTATGGGTGGACGGATTGCGCTGTCCGAACATAAAAGTAAAATGCCCGATGATTTAGAACAAACACTTATTGGTACACGGACTGCAAAAGAAGTCGGCTGGATCAAGTAAATTGTGGATAAGTTTTGACTTATCCCTATCTTTGAAAAAATCATTCAACTGAAAAAAGATCAAATAAAACATCTGTTTTCTGACATTCCGTCATTAATTTTCAACATGCCTTATACAGAACTTGCGGATAAACACGATCAATATAGAGATATAACATTGATGATAAAAGAGTAAATAATGATGAAAACAGTGGGTAATGATCTGATTCGCAACCAACTGCATGCCGATCGTAAATGGTATCTGTTCTTAGGTGTACTCTTGGTGATTTTCGGCTTGGTTCTTTTAGCTGCCTTACCATTTGCAACATTATCAGCAGTCTTGTTGTTTGGTGTATTGATGATGTTGGGTGGTATTCTGCATTTTGTGGCCGCATTTATGGTGTTTAAAGGGGGCACACGGTGGTTGTGGGCGCTATTTGGTGTGTTGTATCTGGCCGCGGGTTATTTTGCCTTTACCACACCAGTGATTACTGCGGTGGTGCTCACCAGTTTCTTGGCCATTGCCTTAATTGTTGCCGGAATTATTCGTACCGTAAATGCCTTTATCCTGAGACCGATTTCAGGTTGGGGGTGGGTACTGTTTTCAGGGATCTTGACTCTATTAACCGGTATTCTGATTTTATCATCGCCTGATTCACCATTTTGGGTGTTGGGCATGTTCCTTGCGATTGATATTTTGTTTCAAGGGATTAACTATCTTACTTTTGCAGGTGCAATCAAACAGTTGCCGCATAGTTCAACCACAGTCTAAAGTCTTGGTTTAAACCTGAGAGCATGTATTTACATGCTCTTTTTGTTTTTGTAGTCGAGAACAATTCAATCGCTGGAGTCTGCTAAAATAGCGGTTCATTTCTAATTGACCGATTGTATGACGCTTGCCAAGCTAATTGATGAACTGAATCCGCAACAAAAACAAGCAGCCACAACGGCTGCACAGAATTGTCTGGTTTTGGCAGGGGCAGGCTGTGGTAAAACCAAGACCATTGTGGCCAGAGCAGCCTATTTAATTGATCAGGGCTTGCCTGCACAGCAGATTCAAATTTTGACCTTTACCCGTCGGGCGGCCAGTGAAATTGTTACCCGTGTTGAACAGCATATGGGATCACAGGCCAAAGGCTTGCGTGCTTCAACTTTTCATACTTTCTGTATGTATCTATTACGTCGCAACCCAACTGCTTTTGGTCTGAGTCAGTTCAGTATTATTGATCGAGATGATCAATTGTTGATGTTCCGTCTGTTGCGTGGCAAAGATAAGGGCAATGTGTTGCCGAAAGCCGCGGAGCTGTGCGATCTCTATTCCTATGCGCGCAATACCAGAACCAAATTGTCGGATGCTTTGCTTGAGCAATTACCGCAAGCAGTGGAGTATAAGGCGCAGATTGCCGAGTTGATGAAAGCATACGAGCAACGTAAGCAAGAACGTAATTTTCTCGATTATGATGACATCCTGTCTATCGTGGCAGTGCATTTGCAGAATTCACCTGAGTTAGTGAAGTGGGTCACCAGTTTCTGTTCGGCGCTATTGGTCGATGAAATGCAGGATACCAACCCTTTGCAATGGGCACTCTTACAGCCCTTGGTGGGGAAGGTAAAACTGTTTTGTGTAGGGGATGATGCACAGTCGATTTACGGTTTCCGTGGTGCAGATTTTGAAAATATCCATCATTTTAAAGAACGTGTAGCTGATGCTGAAGTCTTGACACTAGAAATGAACTACCGTTCTACGCAAGGCATTTTAGATTTATCCAATTGGTTGCTGGATCAAAGTCAGATTGAATATGACAAGCATTTGCAAGCTTATCGTGGCACAGGTTTAAAACCACAACTGCATATTCTGAGCAATGAGTTTGAAGAGGCCAATTGGATTATCCAAGATTTGAATCGGCGCCATATGCAAGGTGCGGCTTGGGCAGAACATATGGTGTTACTGCGCTCAGGTTTTAGTGGTCGCTATTTGGAAGGGGCTTTAATTGCCGCGAATATCCCTTATCGGTTTATTGGTGGGGTGAAGCTTTTAGAATCAGCGCATGTTAAAGATGTTTTGAGCTTGCTCAGGGTCAGTGTCAATCCGCAGGATGACTTGGCTTGGATGCGTTTTCTGACGCTGTGGGATGGCGTAGGGGATGTTGGTGCCAGCAAGTTGGCACAGGAGCTGATTCAACTGCCTGATATTGAGGCACGTTGTCAGCGATTAGAGCGACATGGCAAAGTACCACAACAGGCAATTTTGATCTTGATGCAACTGGATGTGCTGCAGCAACATGTTGAAGCCTGTATTGGTTTAGCCTTGGATGCCTTGAACGAGCAGTTAGAAAATAACTATAAGACCAAAGACTGGACGCGTCGGATCAAAGACTTTGATCTGGTCAAGCAACTGGCGCGAAAGCATAGTTCACTCGGAGAGTTTTTGGAGGAATATGTACTCGATCCAATTTCAGTGTCAGAAATTGATAAAAGTCCTGATCAAGATTTAGTGACGTTGATTACCATCCACTCCGCCAAAGGAGCGGAACAAAAAGTCTGTTATGTACCGCATGTCTCTCCCAATCAATATCCACATGCACGTGCGCAAGGTGATTTTGATGATGTCGAAGAAGAACGCCGTGTACTGTACGTGGCGTTAACCCGTGCCGAGAATGAATTGATTTTGACCAAACAAAATTTAAATTTATGGTCACATGATCAATATGATGAACTGGGTAGAAAAATAGAAAGCTATTTTCTAAATGATTTACCTCAACATTTAGTGGATACGCAGATCCATCGCGATGTCCCACGTGCTTATGCGCAAGCCAAGCGTTCGCATCAAACCGCAATCAATTTAGGTTTTGGCATTGATTTCGATTAGACTAAGCAGATTCAATTTCTTGATTGATGTTGTGGGGCAGTAAATACAGCACTCTTCCATGACAGAATGAATCATCTTTTAGGTTTTAGCATGAAAATTTTAGTTCGTAATTTAGATCGTAGCGTGACTGATGCGGAGATTCTCGATTTATTCAAAGCCTATGGCAAAGTCGAGTCTTGCGTGGTGGTCAAAGATGCTGAAACAGGTAAGTCCAAGGGCTTTGGTTTTGTCGAAATGCCAAATCCACGTGAAGCGATCAAAGCCGTTAAAGGTCTCAATACCTTGAAAGTCAAAGGTTATGGCATCCGTGTGAAAATAGCAGAAGATAACGCTTAAGTTTAAATGCGCAAGCAATATAAGGCTTTATCGAATTGTCGCTCCAAGTGCTGAGCGGATTGTATAAGGGCTTAAAATCCTTGAGATTCGCTCATGGACCTTGTCTCATTTACCCCAAGTCGAACCCCAGCCTAGACAAGGATTGATGAAATAGCCATATATATTGTTGATTTCTTGTTGGTCAATTAAACCATTATGATCTTGATCGAGTGCTTTAAAAATTTTCATTCGGTTGGGGTCAATTGCGAAAGCTTTTTTCTGCCAAGAAACGGGTTGGTCTTTTAAGTGAATCAGTTGTTTCCATTCATTTTGATCAATCATTTGATCATGATTGAGATCGTAATCGGCATAGAGCTTGTCCCAATCCAAGGCAGTAGGTTCACAGCTATGCGAGAGGGGAATAGCCATACAGCATATTAAGCTCAATATGGCTTGTTGAATATGATGCATGGGCAGGCTCAAAAGATATTGATTTTATCATTAAAGCATTTAATCTTAAGCTATCCAAGCGAAAGGATCTTGAAGGAAAATATTATGTCCCGTGTTGCTCGTTACCATGCTGATCGCACCAATCAAAAACTGTATTTTGCTCGTCTGGCATGTCAACAAGCGGAGCAAACTGAACATATCCAGCAGGCACAAGCTTATCGTGAAGCAGCAGTGTTTCATTTACATGGTGCAATTTTAGCTTTCTTACAAGAATTGGTACGCTATTACCGTCTCAATGACTTACAGCCAACCTTTAAGTCCATTGAAGAGCACATGGCAGATAAAGGGCAGGTGTCACCTGAGGTGCTGGTGTTGCAGCAATTGGCAAAAGATGGTTTTGTGGCTGAATTGAAGCGTGCTTATCGTATGTGCCAATATGCGCCTGAGCCAACAGCGCCAGAACCGGAAAACGAGACTTCTTCCAATCTGATTATTAAAGTGACCCAAAGCCCACAGGCGTGGTTGCCGGATGCCAAAATTCTACGTGAATGGCATCGCGAGTTAAGTCATTTAATTGATGGTTTTCGTAATGAAATGGTGGAGTTCTAAGTCAAATCTTGAAGATGACTTGAAATCTTTGCCAACAGTACTTATATAAATAAGACGTGAGCGCAAAATACTTTGCCACCATGTTGAAGCATGGAGAAAATTTATGTCAATGCAACAGTTAAAAGAATTATTTGGTAATCAAGAAGCCGTTCTTGAATTGGTTCAACTCGAGGGTGGTGAGCTGGCTTTGCGCAATGCGGGTTCTGAAGAAAATGAGCCTTTAGTCAAGATTCAGTTTAGTGATGAAGTGAAAGCGATTTTGGGTGATCAGACCCCAACGGTTGCGCAACACATGATTCAGGCAGCTTTGTTTGGTCTTTTAGAAAAGCAGATGAACCAATGGCAAGCGGAAGTCATGGACGTACAGCCGACTCATTTGAGCTAATTCAAACACATAAAAAAAAGCGTATTTGAAGTACGCTTTTTTTTATGTTTCCACAATGAATTAGTGGGTTTCTGACTGATGCGCCAATTCGATCTGGTTCAGAATATGATGACTCATATTCTTGGCCATTTCTTCTTTGGCATAGAAGACTTCACCAATATTTTCTTCTCGAATCACCGCTGCTTCTTCTTTCGTTTCTGCGCAGATCAACACCTGAATTTCGGGATTAAGCTGTTTGGAAATATCGACAATACGATGAATATCTAAAATGTCCATTGGTGAAATCACCAGCAGACGAGCATGTTGAATGTGGGCCTGAATCAAGACATTCGGTTCGGTTGCCTCACCACTCACAGCAGCAATGCCTTCGGCACGCAATTTTTCAACGATTTCACGATTTTCTTCGGCAATTACCACTTTGATATTCTGTTGCATCAGATTTTCGCTGATACGTCGACCAACGCCACCATAGCCGATAATCACCACCTGATCGCGCAGGTAAGCCTGATCGACCTCATCTGGGAGCATGGCCAGTGGGTCACCACTACGCTCTAGTAAACGGGCCAAATGCGAGCGCTCACGAATCCAGCGTTGCGCAGGCTCAATTGCAGAGAACACAAATGAGTTTAGGGTAATTGAGAATAGGGCGCCGGCAAGAATCAGGTTTTGAGCATCAGGTGTCAGTAAACCAAGTGATAAGCCCAATGTTGCCAAAATAAAGGAGAACTCACCGATTTGTGCCAAACTCGCACCTACGGTTAAGGCGGTATTGATTGGGTAACGGAAGAACAGCACCAGTGCCATTGCAGCAAGTGTTTTGCCGACCATGATGATGGCAACCACGGCTAAAATACGTAATGGTTCTTCAACTAAAATGCTCGGATCAAACAGCATACCGACCGAAACAAAGAACAAAATCGAGAAGATTTCACGTAAGGGGAGGGTTTCTTCTTCCGCTCGGTGACTAAAGTCAGACTCTTTGACCACCATTCCCGCAAAGAAGGCACCCAGTGCCATTGAAACCCCAAACACGGCATAAGAACCGTAGGCAATGGATACTGCAGCGGCAACGACAGTAAGGGTGAATAGTTCACGCGAACCTAAACGAGCCACAAATTGCATGATGATTGGTACTAAGCGTTTACCAATAATCAGCATAAAGGCAATAAAGCCTGTGACTTTAAGCAAGGTGATGCCAATGGTAATCCAGATACTTTGTGAGGTATCTGTGCCCGGTAGTGCTTGTCCACCCAGTAACACGGCTGTTGCAGGTAAAAGCACCAAGGCCAGAACCATCACCAGATCTTCAACCAAGAGCCAGCCAACCGCAATCTTGCCGTTCACCGAGTCCAGTAAACCGCGATCTCCCAATGCCTTCAGCAGCACTACAGTACTGGCACAGGATAAGCTGAGGCCAAAGATTAACGCTGAGCCAAAGCTCCAGCCCCAAAACATGGACACGCCAATACCGAGCAGTGTTGCAACCGCAATTTGCAAAATGGCGCCAGGTAAGGCAATACGGCGTACTTGCAGTAGATCTTTGAGGGAGAAGTGCATCCCTACGCCGAACATCAGGAACATGACCCCGAGTTCAGCCAACTGGTTAGCGAGTTGGATGTCACCAACCACACCAGGCGTATTTGGACTAATAATAATGCCTGCAACGAGGTAACCAATCAAAGGAGGTAAGCGTAAACGTGCTGCGATATAGCCAAAAATAAGGGCCATACCAAAACCAACAGCAAGTAATATAATTAAATCAACATCATGTGGCATTCGAGCTCCTTAATCGTTGCGGTTAAGGTAGAAATAAATGAGCATAAAACATGCCAAGAAAACAGCGAATAAAGTGTAGCAACTAAAATCGAATTTGTTGATGACAATTTTTTTATTTATCAAAAAAAATCATGTAAATCGTGCTTTCATGTTTTTTATTATGGCTGTTTTTTTAGGCAAAAAAAACGACTTCAAATGAAGCCGCTTTTTTTAAAGAACTAAAATTATTTAATTTTAGCTTCTTTGAAAATGACGTGTTGACGGATTTTTGGATCAAATTTTTTGATTTCCATTTTTTCCGGCATAGTACGTTTGTTCTTAGTAGTGGTATAGAAATAACCTGTACCAGCTGTAGAAACGAGGCGAATCTTATCACGCATTGTTCAGACTCCTTAGATCTTTTGACCTTGAGCACGGAGATCAGCAACAACTTTCTCGATACCCAATTTATCAATAATACGCATACCTTTAGTGGTTAAACGAAGACGTACAAAACGCTTTTCGCTTTCTAACCAAAAACGGTGGTGGTGCAGGTTCGGCTCGAACCGGCGTTTGGTTTTGTTGTTTGCGTGCGACACGTTGTTACCAACGATAGGACGCTTGCCGGTAACTTGGCAAACCTTAGACATGGTGAACTCCATTGCTAGTTTATACAGCACAATTTCGTGCAACTAGCCATTCAAGTAAACGGATGAAATCATTCAAGGGGCGTTTTATACCAAAAATACGATTAAAAGACAAGCGAATTTGGTAAAAACAAGGCATGAACTGGTGTGATAGCTCATGCCTTAACCAGCTTAGCGAAATAGTGTTTTCAAAAGCAGTTTATGTGTGGCTTTATTATATGGCGGAAGGATGAATTTTAAACTGTAAAGTTTAGGGCTGACTGGATTCGACATCATTGAGCGTTCATGTGAGAAGCTAAAGAACCCTTCTTTACCATGATATTTGCCCATACCTGATGCACCAATGCCGCCAAATGGGAGGTCATCCTGTGCCACATGAGTCAGGGTCTGGTTAATCCCGAAGTGCCCTGAATGGGTACGGCTAGCCACATAATCTGCACGCGCACTATCAATGTCAAAATAATAGAAAGCCAGTGGACGTGGACGATGATTAATAAATTGAAGTGCTTCTTCGATATGTTCGTACTCTAAAATAGGCAGAATTGGACCGAAGATCTCATTCTTCATAATCTCCATTTCCGTGGTCACACCGGTTAATAAGGTTGGTGCAATTTTACGAACTTCAGTTAAAGATTCATTTTTGGCATTCAGTTCAACAATGGTCGCACCTTGATCGCGCGCATCTTCTAAATAGCCTTGTAGCCGGTTGTACTGCTTGTCATTCACAATCGAAGTATAGTCGTTATTGTCACGTAGGCTTGGATACATGGTGGTCACAAAGTCATTATAATGCTTGGTGAACTCGGCAGTTTTGCCTTTAGGCAGGAACATATAGTCTGGTGCAACACAGGTTTGACCCGCATTCCAGAGTTTACCGACAGCAATACGTTGTGCCACATCACGAATGTTCATGGCTGAATGAACCAGTGCAGGGGACTTGCCACCTAATTCTAAAATCACTGGGACAAGATTCTCTGCTGCCGCAGCCATCACAGTTTTCCCCACCGAGGTTGAGCCTGTGAAAATCATTTTATCGAAAGCAAGGTGGCTGAATGCATCTGAAATGACACCACCACCGTTGACAACCGCAACCAACTCTTGAGGAAAGGCTTCTGCCAATGCATTTTCAAGTACATAGCCAAAGTTTGAGGATGCACTCGAAATTTTAATCATGGCATGGTTGCCTGCAGCCAAGGCACAAATCAACGGGCCCAATGAAAGTAATAAAGGATAATTCCATGGTGCAATGATGCCGATCACGCCCAGCGGTTGATATTCTACCCACCCTTTTGCTGGTTGGTGTAACATGCTGATATGGCGTTTAGATGGTTTCATCCATTCGGTTAAGTTCTTGCTATAGTATTTAATATGTTCTAGACACGTCAGAACTTCACCAATTTTGGTTTCCATCACGGCGCGATTGCCGTAGTCTTGGCTAATTGCGTTAGCAAATTGATCTTGATATTTTACCAAGATACTTTTAAGTCGAGCTAAGCGTTCAATACGTTCTTTGGCGCTTGGCACAGGATGGCGTTGGTAAGCTGCTTTTTGCTGCTCAAGCAAATCATGTAGCCGTTTCACATCAGCATGAGGTGTCATAGCGGTTGTTTTTGTTTGACTGTTCATAGGAGTGGACCAAAAGAAAGCTTATTATTTTTAATTTTTAGAGTAAATACTCTAAAGTGTCAAGTCGCTTTATAGGTTTGTTTTATAACCTATTGATAATGTTATAGATGGTTACAATCAATGTCGCACGCTAAACCGAACAAAACAAAAGATAGAATTTTGCAAATCAGTTTGCAGTTGTTTAATGAGCGTGGAGAGCGTTCGGTTACAACCAATCACATTGCGGCTGAGTTGGGGATTAGTCCTGGCAATCTGTACTATCATTTCCGTAATAAGCAGGAAATTATTAAGGAACTGGCACAGCAGTATCAGGCTGAAACTTTGGAAATGTTGGCTTTACCAACAGATCGTCCGTTAAATGCCAACGATAAAATCAGTTATTTTCAGGTGCTGAGTAATCAGCTTTGGGCTTACCGCTTTATTCACCGTGATGTTTATCATCTTGTTGAAAATAATGACGACTTTCGGAAGATTTACCCGCGTTTTGCTGGTCAGGTCATGCAGCAGGGTCAGAAAATTTATCGTGCCTTCGTGGATGCCGGTTTGATGAACATGACTGACTCGGAAATTGAAGCCTTGATCATCAACTTGTGGATTGTACTGACTAACTGGACCAACTTCTTATATATGTCGGGGCATATTAGCGATAACAATCGTCTTGAAGAAAAGTGGGTCTGGCAGGCCTTACGCCAAATGGTGTTCTTGGAAGGTCCATATTTAATGGGTGAAAGCCGTCAAACTTATGAGCAATTATTGAAATCACTGGGACCATCAGATTTGTTTGCCAGTTTATCTAATCTTAAAAATGATGATGAATAGATCGACAGCAGCTATTTAGTCAACCGCAAAAAAGGGTTAGAATGCTCGGCTTGATTTTAATTTGATTCGAATAAGTGATATTAACCAAATGAACACGACTACAGCCCACACAGCACGATTACTGATTACTTGTGAAGACAAGCCGGGGATCGTGCAAGCCGTATCGAGCTTTTTGTATCATCAGGGAGCAAACATTACCGCACTTGATCAGTACGCGACAGAAGCTCAAGGCGGGCGTTACTTTATGCGTGTTGAGTTTGAACTTGATCATTTGCAATCGCGTAAAGAAGCATTAATGCAGACCTTTGCTGCAAATGTTGCTGAACGCTATGGTATGCAATGGAAACTAAATTTTGTCGGTGAACTGAAAAAAGTTGGTATTCTGGTTTCTAAAGTTGACCATGCACTCTTGGAGTTGTTATGGCGCCATGCACGTGGTTCATTGCCGTGTGAAATTACCCAAGTGATTTCAAATCATCCAGATTTACGTGAATCAGTTGAAAATTTTGGTATCCCATTCCATGTGGTCCCTGTCAATAAAGACAATAAAGTTGAAGCCTATGCACAGATCAATGAGATGATGCAAGGCAATGACCTGTTGATCTTGGCACGTTATATGCAGATCCTGAGTGAGGACTTTGTATCACAATGGGAAATGAAAATTATCAATATTCACCATTCATTCTTGCCGGCTTTTGTAGGAGCAAATCCATATAAGCAAGCCTATGAGAAAGGGGTGAAGTTGATTGGGGCGACAGCACATTATGTCACGGCTGATCTCGATCAAGGCCCGATCATTGAGCAAGATGTAGAACGTGTGAGCCATGATTACAACGTTGAACAGCTGCGTGAATTGGGTGAAGACGTTGAGCGTAATGTCTTGGCGCGCGCTGTGAAATGGCATTTAGAAGACCGTATTATTGTCGACGGAAACAAGACCGTTGTTTTCTAAATCGCTGCCTTGATTCTATTTAAACAGAACATGCCGAAAGGCATGTTTTTTTATGTCTATTTTTAAAAGCTTAGCAAATATACAAGAAAAAACGGTTGCAAATGAAAACACTTCTCATTTATTATTACGGCACTTTCATTGTTCTATCCGATGAGTGAAATCGTTTTTTTCAAAGCGTCACCATCTATTAGGTACTTAGATTCTTATGAGTCAATCTCCTGCTACATTCAACACGCCACACCCGATGAAAAAGAAGATCATCGCTGCCTTAGTTGCAGTTGTGATTGGACATGTAGGCGTTCTGTGGGCGGTGAGCCACATGAAAACGATTGAGTTAAAACCAGTCGAGAAAGAGCCGCTTAAGGTAAAGTTCGTTAAAATTAAAGAGCCACCTAAGCCAGAACCACCAAAACCGAAAGAAAAGCCAAAGCCTGAACCTAAAAAAGAAGTGAAGGAAGTGAAGGTTGTTGAAAAACCGTTGCCACCACCGAAAAAAATTGAAAAGGTGCAACAGGTTAAAGAAGCGCCAAAACCTGTGCTTCAGAAAACTGAACCCAAGGTTGAGCCAAAAGTTGAAACCAAAATTACGACAACAGTAACTGAAAAAGTGGTTGAAAAACCGCAACCTGTTCAGGAAGTTGCCAAACCGCAACCAGCTGCTGATCCATCGCCAAAACGTGTATCGATTGGTGGTTCAGGCGTACAGTGGAGTCGTTCACCGAAATTATCTGTAACAGCAAAAGATTTAGATAATCAGGCACGTTCCGTGATGGTACTGATTGAAGCGGATGAAAAAGGTAAAATTACCAATGCTCGGGTAACTCGTAGCAGTGGTTTACCGAGTTTAGATGAAAAAGTTTTACGTGCTGTCAGAAGTGCGAAATTTAAACCGTATATGGAAAATGGTGTTGCTTACCCAATTCGAGCAGAGCAACCGTTTGATCTTAGTCCTTAATAAATTTGAGTCCTTGCGACAGATTAAATCAGGAGTTCGTATATGAACTTTTCAGTTTATTGGCAACATGCAGATGCAGTAAGTAAAACACTGTATTTCATCCTATTAGCAATGTCGATTGCGACGTGGACTATTTTCATTCTGCGCCTATTAGGAACACGCCAATTAAAACAACAGGCTTATAACCAACTTGTGCAAGCGCTGGTGGCACTTAAATCAAAGTTACAACCTTTATCGTTTGAACAACGTAAAGCTGTGGCTGAACAAGCCTTGCTTCGCCAGATCTCTGCTGAGAAATCTCAAGCAGAAAAAGGCGTTTCTGTGCTTGGAACAATTGCTTCACTGGCACCGTTTGTGGGTTTATTCGGTACTGTGTGGGGAATTTTCCATGCGCTGGTTGCAGTAGGTAAAAGCGGACAGGCTGGTTTAGCTCAGGTTGCAACACCCGTAGGTGAAGCCTTGATTATGACGGGGCTAGGGCTTGCAGTGGCGATTCCAGCGGTAATGGCTTATAACATTTGTGTACGTTTTAACCGTGGTTTGGCACATGATTTACAAGATCAAGCGCATGGCCTGTTAATTGATACCATGTTGCAGCAAGAAACAGCGACAAAAACAGAAACTAAAGCGACTCAACAAAGTTTAGTTGGAGGTCAAGCTTAAGATGGGCTTTCAATTGGGTGAAGACCACGACAGTGGCATGAATGAGATGAATCTCATTCCTCTGATCGACATTATGTTGGTATTGATGATTATCTTTTTAGTCACAGCTACGGTTGCTAACCCATCAATTCCATTAAGTTTACCAAAAACAACTGCTGAAATTGTTGATCCGCCACCAAAAGCCATTACCATCAGTATTAATAGTAAAGGTGAAGTGGCTTGGGATGCGCAAATCATTAGCTTGGATGAGCTAGAGAAGCGTTTCCAGGAAGCGGGTCAGGCTGAGACAAAACCGACGGTTCAGTTACGTGCTGACAAAGAATCAAAATATGATACGGTTGCACAAGTCATGTCGCGTGCTAGTGAAGCAGGTTTAAGTGATATTGCGTTTGTCAGTGAAAACTAAGACAACATAGCCCATAAAAAAAGCAACTCGGTGAGTTGCTTTTTTTATGCTTATTCATCTTTGAGCAGGTCAAGATATTTGGCACGGAGTTTAGACAGCTTGGGCGGAATACTAAAGTTGCAGTAGCCTTGTGACGGGTTACGTGCAAAGAAGTTCTGATGATACTCTTCCGCAGGGTAGAACGTTGGTACTGGGCTGAGCTCAGTTACGATATTTAGTCCTTCATTTTCCAGACTGTGAATGACCTGCTCAGCTTGCTGCTTTTGTTCATCATTGAAGTAATAAATCACAGAGCGGTATTGCGTTCCAATGTCATTGCCCTGACGGTTTAGCGTGGTTGGATCATGTGTGGTAAAGAACACATTCAACAATTGTGTATAGCTGATCTGCTGTTCATCAAAATCAACCAGAATGACTTCAGCATGTTGAGTCGTGCCTTGGCAGACCTGTTCATAAGTCGGGTTTTGACTGACTCCACCCGCATAACCACTCACCACTTTTTCTACACCTTTGAGTTGTAGAAATACGGCTTCGACACACCAAAAACATCCACCACCAAATAGTGCCTGTTGCATACAACTCCCCAATTTTTAATTTTAACAATGTTATTAAAGTAAACGAAGTGCTTAAAAAGTAAAAGCCCGTGTTTGCAACGAGCTTTTACTTTTTTGTGATCTGTAAATTACGGCAGTGGTTGAATCACCGTAACAAAGCTCACCAGAACCTTGCCTGATGGATCCATGAATTTAAGCTCATGACCTTTGAGCTCATAGCTTGTGGTACTAGCCAAAGCATTTGCATATTGGCGAGAGAGGGCGCTGTTGTCGTTGCCGATACAGGCCATCATGGTTGAAGCAATTGGGCCTAGGCGTAAGATAGAACCCTGGCTTTCAAAGCTACCTTGAATCTGATTACAGCCGTCTGCACCAAAGAAACGTTTGCCTTTGGCATCGAACTGAATTGCAGGGCGTTTGCCAGAAAGATCATTGCTCTTAATCTCTACACCATTGATCTGGGTTGCAATCCAATTACGGTTATAGAGGCCGATGCTTTCTTTTTGTGAGGCATTCGGTGAGGTGTGGAGCGATTCTGTGGTTGCACAGCCCGTCATTGCGACCGCAATTGCCAAAGTACATGTTGTTAAAAAAGGCTTTAACATAAAATTTAAGTCCAAATCATTGTGTTTCTATGTTTGGTATTAGAATAAAACAACATGGAGTGGAACAGGATATTGCGTATCCTTTTGTAAATGTTCAGGTGTTTTTAATAAAATGAGTAGAAATATTATTCATTTTTTGGAATCCCGGCACGAATGGCCGTTGAAAAATATTCGCTACTCTGGTTGGCTTGCTGCTCATATTGTTCGGCGCGTGGATTGATATGCGCCAAGCGATACCATTCTTTCATGCTGTAGTTTTGATTAAGTGCTTTTAAGTCATAGAGGTAATTGGGGAGATAACCTGAGGCCAATAAACGGTAATCTTTGGGTAAGCGTTGTGGATTAATGGCCTGTACCATATCAAAGACCAGTGTGGTGCAATTACTGGTGAGCGTGTTGTACCATTTGGCTTCTGCACGCAGTTCATCGGCCTTATGCAGATATTCAATAAACAGGGCTTTGCGTTCAGCTGCAGGCATTCTGATTGGAAAGAGGTAGACTTGTTCGTGGCGAATATTGCTACGGGTATACACGATATCCTTTTCATCTGAAGCCACCAAACTGAGCTCATATTTACGGAAAAAGCCACCAATCGCGGAAAAGTCTTCGCCTTTTTCTTTACGGATTTCAATCGAGAATACCAACGGTTTTTGATCGACAAAATCAAAACTAACTAAGGTGTGGGCAATTTGTGGTCCCATCCAGTAGGAGGTAATGACATTGATCCCGGTAATTTTATTCAGATCAATTGTGCGATTTTCCCAGTGAATGTCGTAGCTGCCATCCGCATGCCAGTTAAAATTACGCACATTGTGGAGTTGTACAAGATCACCATTCTTTTCATAGCTGAGCTGTTCGGCAACCTCAGGGTTCCAGTCCCGGTCTTGTCGGGCTTCGAGGGAGAAATACCAAATCAGTGAACAGGCAAACGCAACACAGTAGATGATAATATCGGTGCGGCGACTGACCAGATGACCACTCACATAAACACCGAGCAAACTGAGTGCAAATAGGCTCCACAGAATAATGCTGACTCGGCTAAACAATGTGCCGAGTGGCTGCTGAATCCATAAGGCAAGACAGAGCCATACACTGGAAAGAACCACGAATAAGGTAAATAGGCTATGTAATAGTCCAACACCTAAGGCAATAAAAAATTCACGTGATCCAATATTATGCATGGCAAGTGCGATCCGTTTTTATTTTTGGTAGGTTGCAAACTCAAAGGCAATATTTGATTTTTCATCGTTGTGCTGTTCAGAGTTTACTTTATGAAAATCTTCAGAGATTTTTGGATAGTGTGCATCACCTTGTACATCCAGATCCACATGGGTCAACTCGAGACGATCGGCAATGGCCAGCGTTTGAGTAAAAATCTCTCCACCTCCAATAATAAATAAGGCTGCTTTTTCTGAATGTTGCACGTCTGTAAGTGCGCCATTGAGTGCGGCTTCGATACTATGTGCAACTTTAACGCCTTCAAATTGCCAAGCGGGATCTCGGGTAATCACCCAATTTACGCGATTTGGCAGGGTACGGCCCATTGACTCAAGCGTTTTACGTCCCATAATTACCACACCCCCTTGGGTAATGGCTTTAAAGTGCTTCAGATCAGCAGAGATATGCCACGGCAAAGCATTGCCTTTGCCGATACAGTGATTTTTATCCATTGCGACTACGTGGACTACTTCAGTGCCTTGCCATGCCATTTTTATATTCTCTCTAACTAAGCAATTTAAACTGCGACAGGTGCTTTGATTGCAGGGTGTGACTCATAACCGACAATTTCAATATCTTCAAATTTAAAGTCAAAAATATCGGTAATTTCAGGATTGAGTTTTAATTGACACAACGGTAGTGGCTCGCGGCTAAGCTGTAATTGTGCCTGCTCAAAGTGGTTGGCATAGAGATGAGTATCTCCGCCTGTCCAGACAAAGTCCCCCACACCTAAGCCACAGACTTGTGCAATCATATGAGTCAGCAGGGCATAGCTGGCAATATTAAACGGTACACCTAAGAATACATCGGCACTGCGTTGATAGAGCTGGCATGACAGTTTGTTGTCTTGCACAAAAAACTGGAACAAGGTATGACAAGGTGGTAAGGCCACTTTGCCTGCTTCATTGGGGTTCCAGCCAGACACGATCAAACGACGAGAATTTGGATTGGTCTTGATTTCATTGATCAACCATTGAATCTGATCAAAACCATTCTGTTGATAGCTACCATCTTCATTTTGAGTTGCGCCAAAGTTACGCCATTGATGACCATACACTGGCCCAAGCTCACCCTCAGGACGACCAAAACGTGCGGTTTGCTCAGCAGTTGCCCATTCATCCCAAATGCTTACTTTATTGTCTTTGAGATATTGAACGTTGGTATCTCCTTTGAGGAACCAAAGCAACTCAATCACAATCGAACGGAAGTGGACTTTCTTGGTGGTGAGCAGTGGAAAGCCTTTAGAAAGATCAAAACGCATCTGATGACCAAATACTGAACGTGTACCTGTGCCTGTGCGGTCACCTTTGTCGCCGCCATTGTCCAAGATATGTTGTAAAAGGTCTAAATATGTACGCATTGTCATTCCTACCGCAGATTTTGCCTGGGCTCATCTTATCAGAATTTATGTCAGAAATAATGCTGCAATTGAGCGTCAGTTATTGTCGCAGAAGGATGTTTAACCGCTATCTGAATTTATTTACTTGTTTTATATTACATTCTATAAATAAGTAGAGGGATAACCAACAGAATGAATTTTAAACCAGAAACTTTGCCGAACAGTGTGCAGCCCTACCTAGAAAAAATCTCGGCGACTATTCTGCCAACAGTTACCATGCAACTAACCCCCAGCGATGAGTTAACTTTATGGCAAAGTAAAATTGGGGGACAACCTTACTTACCGCTGGATGTGACTTATCCAGTCGATTCGAATGGCAATCCGTTGGCTTTATTGGCGCAATTGAATTTTGCCGAAATCCCCAATTTACCTGACTTTCCTAATCAAGGAATTTTACAGTTCTATATCGCTGCTGATGATCTGTATGGAATGAACTTTGATGACCAACAGCAGCAATCGGGTTTTAAAGTGTTGTACTTTGATCAAGTGCTTGAGGATGCGTCACAATTAAAACAAGACTTCGCTGAAGTTCAGTTGGGCGAAGATGATTATTTGCCCTTTACCGGACAATACTCGATTGAGTTTGCTTTAAGCACTCAGTCGATCAGTTTGGGTGATTTTGCTTTTGCGCCGAAAATTTTAGGGGTTGAAGACCTTTATGATTTTGAAGATCAATTTGAAGGTGGTGATTTCGAAGATGATTTTATCGAACCTTATGATGAAGTCGCTTCCGCAAGTGGGCATCGTTTAGGCGGTTATCCTTATTTTACCCAAACTGATCCACGTCAATATAATGAAAAAGTTCAAGATTATGTGCTGCTGTTCCAGCTGGATACTGATGATGCGGAAAACGAGATTATGTGGGGAGATTCAGGCGTGGGGAATTTCTTTATTCATCCTGAAGACCTAAAGAAACGAGATTTTTCCAAAGTGCTGTATAACTGGGATTGTTGTTAAATAAAAAAGCGGATGAGTAATCATCCGCTTTTTTGATTGGTCTTAAATCTTATTCAGTAACAAAAGTAACTTTGCCGCCTTCCAGTGATTTAACGCGTGCTAAGGATTCAACGCGATAGCCTTTTTCCAGCAGTACGTCACGGCCTGGCTGGAATGATTTTTCAATCACGATACCGACACCCACCACTTCTGCTTTGGCTTGGTGAATCAAGTCGATTAAACCAAGTGCTGCTTGACCATTGGCCAAGAAGTCATCAATCACCAGTGCTTTATCACTTGAGCTGATGTGCTTGTTTGAAATGGCAATGGTACTTTCAGTTTGTTTGGTAAACGAGAACACTTTAGAACGGTAAAGGTCGTCTTTCAGTGTTAATGACTGGTACTTACGCGCGAAAATGACAGGAACGCCAAGTTCTAAACCTGCCATGATTGCAGGTGCAATACCTGAAGCTTCAATAGTAATGATTTTAGTAATACCTGCATCTTTAAAGCGAGCGGCAAACTCTTTACCAATCAGCTGCATTAACACAGGATCGATTTGGTGGTTTAAGAAAGCATCAACTTTCAAAACCTGATCAGATAGAACGATACCTTCATTTAAGATTTTCTGTTCTAAAGCGTACACGGGAGAATCCTCTAAACGGATGCTTGTTCAAGCAAAGGCATATTTTAAAAAGCATCAAAAAAAATGCAAGCCAAAATTGACCAGATGCTTAGTTTGTTTTACCTGAATAGCCTGTTAAAAGCAGACCATATGATGATTTTCCATCGTTATGCGCCATTTTGACGGGTAAATAGTCAAGTTTTGGTGCTAACCAGAACACCGTATTGCGCTCAGGTTTATCATGCTGCATCACCACTTTGATGGTGCTAAATGTACCATAAGGGGTCTTGATGTTTTCAGTACCTTGTTTCACAAAGCGACGTTCATCAATAGCTTTGGCATCGGCAATCAGATATTTGGTTTTCAGCGAATTGTTTTTCAAGTCCTCACGGATTTGCAACTCTGCATTCAGCTCATCCAGCGCTCCAGCCTGCCATGCAAATGAGCGCGCCGTATCATCTTTTTTGGTATTCACAACCTTGGTGCTTGGGTTGAAATTAATACTCATGCTATTGCTATGAATCAGGATTTTGCTGCTACGGTTAAATTTTTGGGAGTTGATTTTATTGTCAGCAAAACTAAATTGGCTGGTTTCAGAAGCAGAGGCGATACCTCCTGCTTTGGCACTGAATTGATAGGTCCAGTTATTGCCTTGCTGTGACAGGGTGCGTGTTGCCGAACCTAGGTTTTTATTGTTGTAGCTGAATTGATAGCTGGCTTGGAAGGGTGCCATTGCCAGTGCATGACTAGATAAGCCTGCACTGAGAAGGGTTGCGGAAGTAATACCCAGTACTTTCATTAATTTCTTTGTCATAACACTTTATCCTTTGAGTGATGTGATAAGTGAACCACTCATTTATCATTACGATTTAGAGATATTATGCCTGTAGATTATGTAGAAAAGATCAGGTTTTTTACTAAGCGCGTGTTAATTTTTCGTATAAATCATGAAGATGTGTATTTTTCAGTGGCATATTGTGCACCTTGAAGATATGCCACAACGCATCGAATTTACTTTTTGCCGTCTTTTTGCTGGATAGGTGTGACTTCACTGTCTGATAAGTCATCCTCATCAAGGACATCATCATTGGAGGGCGATAAAATTGCAGCGAGATTGACGTTGCCCCAAACAATCAGCTCGGCAGGACGAACTCTGGCACGATTGACATGGACTTTGCTCAGCGTTTCAATAATGCTGGCTTTTTTACCCAGCCAGCGGTTTAGGTCAAGATAAAGCAAGTCATCTTTCACTTTGACCACTTCAAAGTGTTCTAATATTTTACCGAGTGGATCTTCTTCACGAAATTTTTGGTAGTACCAGATCGCGACATAAAAGCCCCACTTCTGCAAGATATTTTTGAATTTGGCTTCAATCACTTGCGTGTTACTGATTTGCTCGAATACCATTAGCTGGACATTTTGATTCATTTCCATTTGAATCAACTTCAAATCGACCGAAAGCGTGGTATGCAAACCTTTCACATCTAAAGTGGTATATAAACGTAACCAGCCATCATATAGATCGGCATGCAGGTCTTGCATAATGCCGACATTTTCGGTGACATAACGCTCCATGGTCGCATTTACAAAAACTTGGGAAAGTGAAAATTCTCTTTCTTCTTCGATGAATTCTTCTGCTTTTTGGTAAACTTTACGTAGACGTTTAGCAACGGATGAAATTAGCGTTTGCATAAAAGTTGTTCCAGAAAGTGAATTGATGAGCCATGTAATGCCGCAATCGTTGTATTCACTAAAAAATAAAAAATAAATTTCTGACTTGCAGTGTAGCAAAATTAATTGCTACATTTTCATAAAATGATGGTATGGAAACACTGTAACCATAAGTGGATCACATTTTTGTAAAAAATTGAATATTAGTTGGGTTTTGTACGGTGCTACCGTTGGGGATGGGACATTCTTTGTCGCTTAAATACCATGTGGAATAAAATAAATTTTCGTTCAGAATTGTCTCCTTCTTGGTGGCAAGATCCCATTTTTATTGGGGCGGTGCTGTTAGCGATGCTAATGCATGCTGCTGTGCTTGCCATCCAATTTACCATGCCATCGCCATCTGATACATCAACCAAAGAAATTGCAGTAACCGTTCGTCCGAGCCAAGAAAAAGTCAAAGAGGCTGATTTTTTAGCACAAGCCGATCAACACGGTTCTGGTGACTTTCGCGAAGCGCATCGGATGTCGAGTGATATGCCTACGCCGATGCAAGCCGATGCGACTGCGGGTGAGAAAGAGTTAGAAAGTCTGGAAAAAATTCAGCAAAAACGAGAATTAAAATTTGAAGAAAAAGTGTTGATGACGGTTTTAAGCTGGCAAAAACAAGCAGAACAGAGTGAACGTAAAAAGACCTTGGATGATTTACAAAGTCAGTTTCAAGCTAAAGCGGCCATGGTCGCGAGCTTGGAAGCTCAATATTTACAACGCCAACAGAATTTTAGCCGTAAACAGCGCATTAAAACCGTCGATGGCATTCAAGCCAAGCAAGATGCATCCGCCGCTTATCTGGATAAATTCCGTCAAAAAGTCGAACTTTATGGCAACCGTTACTATCCAGATGAGGCGAAACAGCAGCACTTGGCAGGTGAGGTTCGTTTGATGGTGATTCTCAATGCTGAAGGGGGTATTCGGGCCATTCGTTTAATTGAAAGCTCGGGTCATGCAATTTTAGATGAGGCGGCAAAGGCTTCTGTGCGTCGTGGTGCACCCTTTGGTCCATTTGATGCGGCCATGAAAAAAGATATTTCTGAGTTGAGGATTATTCGGACCTGGCGTTTTGATCCTGTGGATGCTGAGTTTGAAGTGCATTAATAGCATTCTTGAAGGGTGATGTAGCATAGAGCATTTGGTCTTTCTTCGACTTTGAGAAATAAAAAAACGGCTAGATTTAGCCGTTTTTTATTTAATGTGTGGATAAGTTTGCGTTTATTCACAAGCCATTTTGACTTGAATAAGCACGTTCAACTGTGCAGATTTCGACACTAAAATCCTGATACCATTTTTCTTTACCTAAGCGCTGAGCAACCAGATGTTCTGCATCGCGTTGCCACTGCTTGATATCTTCAAGACTGTTCCAGTAAGACAACGCAATTTCAAAGCCATTTTCATTACAGGCTTCAAACTTGATACAGTGGTACTCACTCAGAGCCTTATTTCTCAACTTCTGAGCCATGTCTGAGTAAGTTGCATCAAGCTGTTTGATGGTGGCTTTAAAAATAACGATATACATAGAAGCCTAAATTAGTTTTCATCGGCTTGGTAAGGATTGGCAATGCCGAGTTTTTTTAGAATTTCAATTTCTAAAGCTTCCATTTCTTCTGCTTCAGCTTCACTGGTTTCATGATCATAACCGAGTAAATGTAAAATGCCATGAACCAGTAGATGAGTGAAATGATCACTTGGTATTTTTTGTTGTTCTGCAGCTTCTTGTAAAACCACAGGAATACAAATGACCAAGTCACCTAAAGGCTCTGCATCGAGTAAGCTGAGCATTTCCTCCGGAATATCACTAGGGAAAGACAGTACATTGGTCGGTTTATCTTTTTCGCGATATTGCAGATTGAGCTCGTGGCTTTCAGCTAGATCAACACAGGCAATTCCAATTTCACAATTGACATCAAAACCGACGTGACGCAGTGCAGTTTCAATATTTTTTTTGATTTGACCACGTTTGAGTGGCAATTCAGCAGCTTGAAAGTCTTGTTGAAGACTTAAATTGATTTTCAAAGTAGATCCTTAGATATAAATGACATCTACATTCTTAGATTGAATCTAAAAATGTAGATAAAGATCACGGTGGAATCCTGCCACATGCTTATCCATGTTTGGGATAAGCCTTCGGCGTGACCTACTTTTGTTTTGGCAAAAGTAGGTAAAACCTGATTTTACATGATTATAAGGTCAGATCCGCATCCTTCCTTCACAGCATAGCTGTTCATCTTGCGCTCAGACAAAGCATCGCTTAGTTTATCTTCGCTCAGGTTGCGAATGACGGTTCCGAGTATCGAATTAGGTCAATATTGTTTAATACTGAGCATCCGCTTTCTCATCATTTTCTGCGATCAGCGCTTCTTGTTTGGCTTTGCGTTCGGCACGGGCTTCAGCAGACAGGCGTTGCTGTTCACTGTCCCAACCTTCGTAAGCTTCAACAATTTTTTGTACCAATTGATGTCGAACTACATCACGTGAATGGAAACGGGTGATATGAATCTCATGGACATTTTCAAGGACACGTAATGCTTGTGCTAAACCTGATTGTTGCCCACGCGGTAAGTCAACCTGCGTCACGTCACCCGTAATCACGGCACGTGAACCAAAACCTAAACGGGTCAGGAACATTTTCATCTGTTCAGGAGTGGTGTTTTGTGCTTCATCTAAAATGACAAATGAGTGGTTCAGGGTACGTCCGCGCATGTAGGCGAGCGGAGCAACCTCAATCACTTGACGTTCAATCAGTTTGGCGACTTTTTCAAAGCCCAGCATTTCATACAGCGCATCGTAAAGCGGGCGTAAGTAGGGGTCAATTTTCTGGGTAAGATCACCAGGTAAGAAACCGAGCTTTTCACCCGCCTCAACAGCTGGACGAACCAGTAAGATCCGCTGAATTTCATTGCGTTCCAGCATATCAACCGCAGCAGCAACCGCCAGATAAGTTTTACCTGTCCCGGCTGGGCCAATACCGAAGGAAATATCGCTTTGTAAAATACGTTGTACATAGCGTTTTTGATTGGCACCGCGTGGATTAATTCGCCCTTTGCGGGTCTGTAACCAAACGCTATCGACACCAGTATGCTCCTGATCTGAATCATCCATCAGTTCACGATCTGTCTGTGAACCTTGGATCATCAAATGAATCACATCGGCACTAATTTGTGAGGAAATTTCTGATTCTTGATAGAGCCGTTGCAATAGTGCTTCGGCTCTTTCGACCGCTTCTATATCACCATCGAGATAAAAGGCATCGCCACGGTGAGTAATTTTGACATCTAAACGTTGTTCGATTTGTTTTAAATGCCCGTTATACGCACCGAGCATGCTTTTCAAACGTTCCAATTGAATCTCAGGGAACGTTACTGTACGTCGAATCGCTGCAGTCAAGATAAACCCTTTTTGTTGCTCTGTAGGAATACCCTTACATTACGCCACGTCAGGTTCAAGATTCAAGAGTTCTCCGTAAACTAAATTTAAAGTTTTAATTTCCGTGATCTCAATCTCTGCGAAACGCCCAATCCACGCGGCATCACCGATAAATGTCACTAAACGTGTATTGTCTGCTGTACCAATTAAAACATTTGGATCTTTATCAGAAACCTTTTCAATCAGCACACGCTCAATTTTACCGAGCATGGCATCTGTTTTATCGATACTAGAGCGTTTAATCACTTCCTGTACTTGAGCCAAACGATCTTTTTTCACTTGCTCAGGCGTGCTGTCTGGTAAGTCAGAAGCTGGCGTACCTGGCCGCTTAGAATAGACAAAACTATAAGAGTGGTCGAAATCTAGATCTTTAATGAACTGTAAGGTTTCAGCAAAATGTGCATCTGTTTCACCTGGGAAACCGATAATGAAATCGCTGGATAAATGCATATCCGGACGGACTTTACGTAACTTGGCAATTTTATCGATATAGACATCAATGGTGTGGTTACGTTTCATCGCTTGAAGTACGTCATTTGAACCACTTTGTACCGGCAGATGTAAATGAGAAACCATCTGTGGTAAATCACGATAGCATTGGATCAGTTCATCAGAGAACTCAAGTGGATGAGAAGTGGTATAGCGTAGACGACCAATCCCTGGAATTTCTGCAACGAGGCGCAATAATTCAGGGAAGGTACAAATTTCACCCTCAAAGGTTTCGCCACGATAACCATTTACATTTTGACCCAGTAAGCTGATTTCACGCACGCCTTTTTCAGCCAAGCCAGCGATTTCTGCCAACACATCATCCAATGGACGAGATACTTCTTCGCCACGGGTATAAGGAACTACGCAGAATGAACAGTACTTCGAGCAACCTTCCATGATTGAAACGAATGCCTTGAAGCCTTCGACACGTGGTTCTGGCAAAAAGTCGAACTTTTCAATATCGGGGAAAGAAATATCAACCAATTTGATTTTTTCTTTCTTTGGTTTTTCCACTTGTGCCTGGTGTTGATCCAGCATTTGAGGTAAACGATGCAGGGTTTGTGGACCAAATACCATATCCACATAAGGGGCACGTTTTTGAATGTTGTCACCTTCTTGAGAAGCAACACATCCTCCCACGCCGATCACGAGGTCGGGATTCTGTTCTTTCAATTTGCGCCAGCGACCTAGACCACTAAATACTTTCTCTTGTGCTTTTTCACGAATTGAGCAGGTATTCATCAGCAGAATGTCTGCTTCATTTGGATTGTCAGTCAGCACATAGCCATGTGAATCACCCAATAAATCTGCCATACGATGACTGTCATACTCATTCATCTGACACCCTTGAGTTTCAATAAACAATTTCTTGATTGAAACATCAGCGGTGTGCATTGGCTGGGTAACAGTGTTTTCTGAAGCAGCTTTTACAGCACTGGGAATGAATGTTTGAACCGTCATGCAGGCTCCTAAACAGGGTGGATTTAAATAAACGGCGGATTATAGCAGTATTTTAAACGGAACGGAGAGAATAAAAAACTGACAAAAATGGACAGTTTGTGAATAAAATTGTGTGAATTTTAATGAATATGAATCAGTAATTTACATAACACAACAATAGTGGAAGGCGAGACTTATTACACTATAATGGCTGGGCAAAATTAGGCATAGATATTGATGAAGATGAAAAAGCAGCGTGATTTTAGAACAACCCTAACTCATAAATTGAATAACAAGAAGAGCTTCCGTTGTTTTATTGCAGTGGGGGGAGTGATCGCCTGCTCGTCTGTCTATGCTTTAGATGAACAATTTAATGATGCATTGCGTGCTGCTAATGCCAATAATACGGCATTGCTCGATCAATACCAATTTGAAATGCAAAATGATGTTTTAGGTTACTACCCTGAATATTGGAAACTCAATACCAATCTGGGTTTTCAACCTGCATCTTCAATTATTAGCTATGCGCAGCGCTATCCACAATCGGCGATGGCAGAAAAACTCTCTGCGGATTATGTCGAAGAAAAAGTCAAACTCGGTAGCTTTGCCGATGCCAAGCCTGTACTGAGTTATGTCACCAATCCAGACCAAGAAGAAAGTTGTGCTGTTGCGCAAGTCCGTGCCAAAACAGGCGATAGTCTGGTTTTTGCTGAATACAAAGACGTTTGGCTTACCACTAATTCTCAGCCTGAAGCGTGTAATGGTTTAGGTCGCTTGATGTTGTCTAGTCCTTTAATGACTACTCAAGATCGTCAACAAAGACTTTGGGGACAACTACGAGCAGGGCAATCAGGCCCTGCGATTGCCACTGCTCAAACCATGGGTTTGAACCTTTCTTTAGCACAGTTCAATCAAATTCAAGCCAATCCATTGGGTTATTTGTGGAGCGCACCGAAATCAAATGATGCCGATTATGCCTATTTGATTTTTGCTTTAGGCCGTGTTGCAGATAGCGATTTAACCAATGCTTTGGGCAATGTACAGCGTGCTGCTCAAGGTGTGCCGCAGCCAGTCCAGCAATATTTGTATCGTACCATTGGTTATGTTGGTGGTACTACCGTAATGAAAAATGGCTTTAATCGTGAAGTCCTAAATGCCTACGACCAAAGTTATGGTTATCCATTAAGTCCAGAAGAAGCAGAAATTTATGCACGTCAGGCGATTCGCTTTGGCGCTTGGGAAAGTTTGATTCGTGCGATTGATGCCATGTCAGTCACGCAAAAGCAGGAAGATCGTTGGCAGTATTGGTTAGCACGTGCATCGGAGCAACGTTCTGACGGTGGGTCAAAACAGGCAGCGCAACAGATCTATCGCAAACTGGCACAGGCTGGCGATGATTACCATAACCTGTTGGCAAAAGACCGCTTAGGTGAGCGCTATAATCATCAGCCATATAACGAACAACCAAGTACGCAAGATACACAGCGTTTAAATCAAAATATTCATTTTAGACGTGCATTTGCCCTTAGAGATGTGAATGCACCTGCGAACTATACCAACCGTGAATGGAACTGGGCAGTGCGTCAAGCGTATTTGCAACACGACGATGGTCTGCTTTTAGCCGCTGCAAAACGTGCGCATGATATGGGTTGGTATGATCGTGCCATTTATGCCGCTGATCGTACCACATCGCGGCATAATGACACCTATCGTTTTGCCACACCACATCGTAGCAATGTGACTAGCCATAGTTACAATGCCGGTATTGATCCAGCATGGGCCTATGGTTTAATGCGCCAAGAAAGCCGTTTTGTCACTTCTGCACGTTCTCATGTTGGGGCAGGAGGTTTAATGCAGATTATGCCGAACACTGCCAAACTGATCGCAAGACAAATGGGTGAAACTTATAACCCGGCAGCCTTGAGTGAGATGAATACCAATATTCGTTATGGCACCTATTATCTTTCAATGATTCAAAGTCAGTTGAGCGGTAATGCGGTATTGGCAACAGCAGGTTATAACGCGGGCCCAAATCGTGCACGTCGCTGGCAACCTGATGCCCAGAATATGGCAGCGGATCAATACACAGAAACCATTCCATTACTGGAAACACGTGACTATGTAAAACATGTCATGACCAATGCTACCCATTATGGTGTGGTATTAGGGCAAGGTGCACAATCGTTGGAAAAACGCATGAGCACGATTCCGGTACGCAGTGGGCCTTAAGACACAGCCAGATGTTTAAGTGAAACAATGAAGTTTTTGCATTTGATGAAATCAATCCAGTTACTCAAAACGCAGTTGATGAGCGTGGCACAGATATTAAGCTGTGCTGCAATCTTCTCTTTTACTGCGCCATCGCACGCTGCGAGTAATCCTGATGTTGCTGGTTATGTCATGCATGTACAAATGACACCGGCAGCATGCTCTTTTGACTCGTCAAGACAAAAGCAACGGAAATGTCTGGAAGGTTATTCGCTGACTATTGCCAGCCTATTGCCTGAAGTACCTTTAAACCGGGATTGCTCAACTAAAACTTCTGCCAAGTTATCACCGTTGCAGGCAAAAGTAGTTGCACGTGTCATGCCTGATGAAAATGCGCGCATACAGTTATGGCAAGATGTGGGTGGTTGTATGCCAATGAATGCCAGCCAATATTTTAGAACCATTATTAACTTTGCAGAACGTTTGAAAATTCCTGCAGATTTGACCAGCCCCAATACGATTGAAGTACAGAAAGAAAATCTTAGACAGCAATTTGTCAAATTGAATCCTTCATTACCACCGAATGGAATTCGCTTTACTTGTCAGTCATCGAGATTTGATTCGGTCTTGACCGAAATTCGGGTGTGTTATCAGAAAAATGGTCAATATAAACAATGCGCAAGCCATATTGTAACAGGCTGTCCAAGTGAATTTACAATTAAAGGCAGTTACTAGGTATTTACCTAGTTTGATTTGTATTTTCTATTAGACTTTCGTTGAAATTCATTCTCTTTTACATGCATCTGTATTCGCTTTAGAGTACAATCTTTGCCGTTTATGATAATTCGATTGAATAATAATAGCGTTCAATCGTGCAAACGCATCTCATTGGAGAATATCACATGAAGCAACCCGTTCGTGTTGCCGTTACAGGCGCTGCTGGTCAAATTGGTTATAGCTTATTATTCCGTATCGCAAGCGGTGAAATGTTAGGCAAAGATCAACCAGTCATTTTACAATTGCTTGAAGTTCCTTTTGAGAAAGCTCAACAAGCGCTTAAAGGCGTGATGATGGAACTTGATGACTGTGCTTTCCCATTATTGGCAGGCATGATCGGGACTGATGATCCTAAAGTTGCATTCAAAGATGCTGACTACGCGTTATTGGTTGGTTCTCGCCCACGTGGTCCAGGTATGGAACGTGCGGACTTGTTAAAAGTGAATGGCGAAATCTTTATCGGTCAAGGCCAAGCACTCAATGAAGTTGCAAGTCGTGACGTTAAAGTATTGGTTGTTGGTAACCCGGCAAACACCAATGCATACATCGCAATGAAATCTGCTCCAGATCTTCCAGCGAAAAACTTTACCGCAATGTTGCGTCTTGACCACAATCGTGCCTTGACTCAACTTGCTCAAAAAGCAGGCGTGGCAGTTTCTGACATCGAAAACATGACAGTTTGGGGTAACCACTCTCCAACAATGTATGCAGACTACCGTTTTGCCACTGCAAATGGCGTAAGCTTAAAAGACAAAATCAACGATGCGGCATGGAACAAAGATGTGTTCCTTCCAACTGTTGGTAAACGTGGTGCTGCGATCATCGAAGCGCGTGGTTTGTCTTCAGCGGCTTCAGCTGCAAATGCTGCAATCGATCATATGCGTGATTGGGCGTTGGGCACAAACGGCAAATGGGTAACTATGGGTATTCCATCTGATGGTTCTTATGGTATTCCAGAAGGCGTAATGTTCGGTTTCCCTGTGACGACTGAAAACGGTGAATACAAAATCGTTCAAGGCTTAGAAATTGATGAGTTCAGCCGTGAGCGTATCAACTTCACGCTGAATGAGCTTGAAGAAGAACGTGCAGCAATTGCTGACATGGTTAAATAATTTATCTTTTGGATAAATTGAAAAGCACTCTCGATGAGAGTGCTTTTTTTATACCGGTTAAAACAAAAAACAACAAGAAAATATGGACCTAGCGCTGCATACCTAGGTGATTTACTGTTAGATTATTTTGATAAAGGACATCACTTGGAGAATAACAATGTTTGAACAGCAACCGACACTTGAGCTTTTATTTGAGCAACTCGGGCTTGGAGCAGATGAGGCAGCAATCGAAAACTTTGTGAGAACTCATCAACTGAGTGCCGACCAAAAGTTGCATGAAGCTGAATTTTGGAGTGCGGGGCAGCGTGATTTTCTCAAGAGTCATTGGGATAAAGATGATGAATGGGCGATTGTGATTGATGAACTGAATCAGCAACTTCATGTTGACAGTACCCGATAATTGATTCGCCCAAGCAAAAATAAAGCTCACATTAGTGAGCTTTATTTTGAATGAGGGTTTTAAACCAGTCTTCCTGACGAAGTTGAATAAACGCAGGATGAAGCTGTAGTAACTCCAGATCGTGGTCTAGGCAAGATGTATATTTCTTTAACCAGTGGCGAGTTAATGCTTGTTCCTGTTTGGTTGCAGAGGCATAAGCCAAAAAGAAATAGACATCTAAATGCTCATGGTGCGCCAAAGGCTTTAAAATTTGCTGAGTGATCAGCGCAAAACGCTGTTCCTTGGTCAGCTCGAAATAAATCATATAGGCTTTGGCTAAATATAACGACAGATTTAAATATAAGCTTAACGGCATTTCATCATATTCGATGCGCGCCTGTTCAAGCAGCACAATTGCTTCTTGTAAGAAATGCAGTTGTTCCTGACGAACATGACTGAGCATGACCAATTGTAAACGCAGGTCTGCACGTTCTAAAGCAAGTTCAGGTGTATTGCCCTCTAAAAAGCGTTGGTCAGTTTCACCAATTCGAGCAATCACTTGTTTAGTTTCATTCGACATGTATTGATCCAAAATCGTCAGTTATGCGAGGTATATAAGGCTGTTTTTAGCAATTTAAAGGCTGAAATATCAATACAGCCTAGTTATTCCAGATTGAACTGCCACTACGTAACCACGCGGTGATTGACAGGCGTTGCTGTTTGGAAAGCAACACTTCGTGTAAAACATCACTTTGAAAAATAGCCAGACGATTGGGTTGTGGCTGGATAATATGCCATTGATCCTGCTTATCTTGTAAGCGTAATTGCCCACCCCATTCCTCTTGCCAGCATTCATGTAAATAGAACACGGTGGAAATCATTCGGTCATTTTTCTGCTGTGGATTATCTCGATGCAAAGCATAAAACTCACCTGCGTTATAACAGGCAAAATGGGCCTCAACTTCTTGAATACCTAAATAGAAGGCCTGATTCAAGGCTTGCGATAAGTGTTCTAAGGTTTGTAAATGTTGTTGTGCAATGGGGAGTTGCTCATTAATCCATAAAATGTGATCACTGCGGATATGGCTGACTACGCCATTTTGTATCCCTGCTGCTCTGAATTCGGCAAGATGAGCGCTACATTCATGTGCAAGTGCATGTACGTATTCATCTGAATACACTTGATCAATCAAGGCAAAACCAAATTCATTTAAATCATTCAGGACGTGGTCCAAATTCCAAGACTGAAGATTGAATGCTTGGGGAAAAGAGGTTGCTTGCATGGCACTCCAGTGGCATCGGTTTGATTACAGGACAATTTTAGACGATCACATCAACGCTAAAGAATACTTTTTTCTTTCATGTTAAACTACCCGCTGAATTGAGGAATAATTGTTAACATGAATTACCGTCACCATTTCCATGCGGGTAACTTTGCCGATGTTATGAAGCATGTACTTTTGCTTCAACTACTCGCTCGTTTAAATGCTAAAGATAAACCTTATCGATATATCGATACCCATGGTGGTGCAGGTAAATATGATTTATCTACGTCTGAAGCACAAAAATCAGGTGAATTCTTAACGGGTATCCATCGTTTGGTCAAGCTTGACGATTCGATTAAACGCAATGCGCCTGAAGGTGTAAAACAATATCTTAAAATTGTTGAAGATATGCGAGCAGGTTCGGGTAAAGGTGCTTATCCAGGTTCACCTTGGTTTGCTCTTGAAGGCATGCGTGAGATGGATAAAGCGACTATATTTGAAATGCAGCGTGATGTATTTCAACAGCTGTATTTTAATATTCGCGATAAACGTGCGGGCTTACATGAACGTGATTTTTATGAAGGTCTGATGGGCGTTATTCCGCCTAAAGAAAAGCGCGGATTGGTCATGATCGACCCTCCTTACGAAATCGAGCGTAAAGATTTCCCACAATTGGTTGAAATACTCCAGGCTGCACATAAAAAATGGCCAACGGGTGTATTTGCCGTATGGTATCCAATTAAAGATCGCGCGATGATTGAGCGTTTTGAAAAGAAAATGCTTAAAACTGGAATTCGCCGTCAGTTGATTTGTGAAATTTGTGTATGGCCAGATGACACGCCAGTTGGATTAAATGGTTGTGGTTTATTGGTAATTAACCCGCCTTGGAAATTCTCGGAAGATGCGGATCAAGCATTACAATGGTTATTTCCACATCTACGTATGAATGAAACTGGTGGACATGCCGCTGTGCGTTGGTTGGTGGGTGAATAACCCATCAACATCCAAATATTCTCGAGGAATTGAAAATAATGACAAATTCTCTTAAACCTGATTCTGAGTTAAATAAAGATGATCATTCTTTTGATGGAATCACTTTTGAAGTAGAAGAAGAAGAGCATACGCACGAAGGACAAAAAGTGAAACGCCGTGGTATTTATTTATGGCCGAATCTCATTACAACGGCTGCACTGCTTTCTGGTTTTTATTCCATTATTGCCAGCATGAATGGAAATTTTAACCAAGCGATTTATGCCATTTTCTTGGCTGCATTGCTGGATGGTTTAGATGGTCGTGTAGCACGTGCCATTGGTGCACAAAGTGCATTCGGTGAGCAATATGATTCGCTTTCTGACCTGTTGGCCTTTGGTGTTGCTCCTGCGATCTTGATGTATAGCTGGAGCTTGCATGATCTGGGACGTATCGGTTTAGCCTGCTGCTTTATCTATACGGCTTGTGCAGCGTTCCGCCTAGCGCGTTTTAATGTACAGATTGGTGTGGTCGATAAGCGGTACTTTATTGGTATCGCCAGTCCACTTGCAGCGGTGACCGTGATTTCATTGGTCTGGGTAGGGCGTGATTACCCATTCATCTTTGATTTAAAAGATATTGTGATTCAGGTGATTAACTCAGTGGTCATGGTTGCGGTGGGTTTATTGATGATTTCCAACATCAAGTACTATTCATTTAAACAAATGGATCGTAAGCGTGTACCTTTCGTCGTGATGTTACCTGTGGTCTTGATTTTTGCTGCAATCACGTACAACATTCCTGTAGGGATATTGATTGTCTGTATCCTTTATGTCCTTTCAGGATTTGTAACGACACTATTTGCCAAAAAGAATGATGCCAAAATAACAACTTAAAATATGGAGGTTCAGTATGCCAATATTGATGAATAACAATCAATTAAAGCAGCTGAACCTCAATAAGTCAGATGCTTTAACGTTTCACCCGCCTAAAGGCTTATTTAAGATCGTCTATCAAGCGTTGATCTTGCCCAATTTGCCTGAACCTTTTCATTACTTAAATTTCATTAGCCTGATTGGGCAACCCCGTATTCCGATTTGTTATAACGCCAGTGCCATTACTACGACTGCAATCGACACTGCGACGGTTCTAGTTGCCAGTAGTTTATCCACTGTTGGACATCTTAAAAGTTATAGCGCTAAAGAGCAGTGTCAATTAGAGCAAGATCGTTATCAGTTTTTGGATGTCGATCATATCCAGGTTGATTTCCCTAATTATTATTTTAAGCGTAATGATGAAGAACTTAGTTGCCAACTCAAAGTAAATATTGGCAAGGACATTGAAAACCATTCGGCTTTGCAATGGGGAGTCGGGGATTACTGGTATGTGCGTTGCCAATGTGAAGGTGAAATCATTTATAAAAAACAAAAATATCAAATTGAGGCGCAAGGAATTTTAAAACATGCCCGAGCCATCTATTTACCTTTTATTGCTTTTCACTTTTTTACCTATCAAATTATTCAGGTAAATTCAGACTTTCAGATCATCTTGTCTGAACTTAGAAATCAATGGAATAACATCATTTTTTCTCGCATTGAAATTCAGTCGAATGAACAACATTCGGTACTTTATGATCATCAAGTGATTTTTGATGTCAGCCGTGTTTATCCAAAGGTGCAAACACCCAATGGACGTGACATGTATTTACCGCGAGAATTTATCTGGCAATATTCGGAAAAGGATGAAGTTGTCTTTCAATTGAAAGCTCAAAGTCGGGGCGATTATAAATTTGGTTTGGCTGCAGGCTATGTGGGCAGCTTTCACTATCAACTCTTATGGGGAAATGAAAACTATGAGGGCACTGGATACTGTGAATATATTGATTGCAGGCCGTTACACTGGCAAGAAAAAAATAAAACTGAGCAAATAATCGACCAAATCGCACATTTTCAGCCGTATTTGTGTAAAAAATAATCGGTCGATGCAATAATTTAAATAAATTTGAATAAAGCAGTTGCAACGGGTCAGGAATGCTGTAGAATGCACATCCATCGGCGGTGATGCAGATAAAAACTTGTTGAGAAACAAGGATTTGGCTGAAAAGGTTAGATTCTTGAGTTGATTGATAAGTTTGCTAAATATCTAAATTACCTGTTGACTTTTAAGAAATTGAGAGTAATATAGCCGACCTAGCTTGATGATGACGAATCATCGAGAAGATCATTAAGAGAATAGAAGAACAACTTGTGTGGATTTTTACTAGTTGATCAATCGAAAATATTTCATTGATTGAAGAGTAGAAATTTCTCGAAGTTTATTTGAGCGAATTTTTAGTCAGAAAATTGATGAGCCAAGATTTGTAGCCATAAGCTACTAATGATTTTAAACTGAAGAGTTTGATCATGGCTCAGATTGAACGCTGGCGGCAGGCTTAACACATGCAAGTCGAGCGGGGAAGGGTAGCTTGCTACCTAACCTAGCGGCGGACGGGTGAGTAATGCTTAGGAATCTGCCATTTAGTGGGGGACAACATTCCGAAAGGAATGCTAATACCGCATACGTCCTACGGGAGAAAGCAGGGGATCTTCGGACCTTGCGCTAAATGATGAGCCTAAGTCGGATTAGCTAGTTGGTGGGGTAAAGGCCTACCAAGGCGACGATCTGTAGCGGGTCTGAGAGGATGATCCGCCACACTGGGACTGAGACACGGCCCAGACTCCTACGGGAGGCAGCAGTGGGGAATATTGGACAATGGGCGGAAGCCTGATCCAGCCATGCCGCGTGTGTGAAGAAGGCCTTATGGTTGTAAAGCACTTTAAGCGAGGAGGAGGCTACTTAGATTAATACTCTAGGATAGTGGACGTTACTCGCAGAATAAGCACCGGCTAACTCTGTGCCAGCAGCCGCGGTAATACAGAGGGTGCGAGCGTTAATCGGATTTACTGGGCGTAAAGCGTGCGTAGGCGGCTTTTTAAGTCGGATGTGAAATCCCCGAGCTTAACTTGGGAATTGCATTCGATACTGGGAAGCTAGAGTATGGGAGAGGATGGTAGAATTCCAGGTGTAGCGGTGAAATGCGTAGAGATCTGGAGGAATACCGATGGCGAAGGCAGCCATCTGGCCTAATACTGACGCTGAGGTACGAAAGCATGGGGAGCAAACAGGATTAGATACCCTGGTAGTCCATGCCGTAAACGATGTCTACTAGCCGTTGGGGCCTTTGAGGCTTTAGTGGCGCAGCTAACGCGATAAGTAGACCGCCTGGGGAGTACGGTCGCAAGACTAAAACTCAAATGAATTGACGGGGGCCCGCACAAGCGGTGGAGCATGTGGTTTAATTCGATGCAACGCGAAGAACCTTACCTGGCCTTGACATACTAGAAACTTTCCAGAGATGGATTGGTGCCTTCGGGAATCTAGATACAGGTGCTGCATGGCTGTCGTCAGCTCGTGTCGTGAGATGTTGGGTTAAGTCCCGCAACGAGCGCAACCCTTTTCCTTATTTGCCAGCGAGTAATGTCGGGAACTTTAAGGATACTGCCAGTGACAAACTGGAGGAAGGCGGGGACGACGTCAAGTCATCATGGCCCTTACGGCCAGGGCTACACACGTGCTACAATGGTCGGTACAAAGGGTTGCTACCTAGCGATAGGATGCTAATCTCAAAAAGCCGATCGTAGTCCGGATTGGAGTCTGCAACTCGACTCCATGAAGTCGGAATCGCTAGTAATCGCGGATCAGAATGCCGCGGTGAATACGTTCCCGGGCCTTGTACACACCGCCCGTCACACCATGGGAGTTTGTTGCACCAGAAGTAGGTAGTCTAACCGCAAGGAGGACGCTTACCACGGTGTGGCCGATGACTGGGGTGAAGTCGTAACAAGGTAGCCGTAGGGGAACCTGCGGCTGGATCACCTCCTTAACGAAAGATTGGTGACTGGTAAGAATCCACAACAAGTTGTTCTTCGAAGATGTATCTGAGGGTCTGTAGCTCAGTTGGTTAGAGCACACGCTTGATAAGCGTGGGGTCACAAGTTCAAGTCTTGTCAGACCCACCAAATCTGATTGCTGAAGCTTAGATTAAAAGATATGTCGTTCATTAAGTGATAAGCTGGGGACTTAGCTTAGTTGGTAGAGCGCCTGCTTTGCACGCAGGAGGTCAGGAGTTCGACTCTCCTAGTCTCCACCATGAATTAAAAGAGTTTGTAAGAACGAAATTAATTCAAAGCTAAGAAGATTATAGAGTTTAGTGAATACAGTCCAAGTTGACTGGTTTATTAATCTCTGTGATTTATCACAGTTTACTACGCACCGACGAGGTGGTAGTTAATCATTAACAGATTAGTAGAATTGAGTCTGAAATAAATTGTTCAAACTCGATTAATTTGACACTAACGGTAATACGTAAGTATTTCAGTTAGATGAAGAGTTAATCTGAGAACTAGCAAAAACACTGAATCAAGCGTTTTGGTATATGAATTTAGATTGAAGCTGTACGGTGATTAAGTTCACGAAACAACAAGCTGTATGAATTAATGTTTACATTGATTCTGTTGCTACACCCACTTGTAGGTGTAACGACTGTTTGGGGTTGTATAGTCAAGTAATTAAGTGCATGTGGTGGATGCCTTGGCAGTCAGAGGCGATGAAAGACGTGATAGCCTGCGAAAAGCTCCGGGAGGCGGCAAATATCCTTTGATCCGGAGATTTCTGAATGGGGAACCCACCCGCTACAAGGCGGGTATCATAAGCTGAATACATAGGCTTATGAAGCGAACGAGGGGAAGTGAAACATCTCAGTACCCTTAGGAAAAGAAATCAATTGAGATTCCCTTAGTAGCGGCGAGCGAACGGGGAGCAGCCCATTAAGTTGTGTGTGTTCTAGTGGAACGCTCTGGGAAGTGCGAACGTAGAGGGTGATATTCCCGTACACGAAAGGGCACACACAATGATGACGAGTAGGGCGAGGCACGTGAAACCTTGTCTGAATATGGGGGGACCATCCTCCAAGGCTAAATACTCCTGACTGACCGATAGTGAACCAGTACCGTGAGGGAAAGGCGAAAAGAACCCCTGTGAGGGGAGTGAAATAGATCCTGAAACCGCATGCATACAAGCAGTGGGAGCCGACTAGTTCGGTGACTGCGTACCTTTTGTATAATGGGTCAGCGACTTATATTCAGTAGCAAGGTTAACCGCATAGGGGAGCCGTAGAGAAATCGAGTCTTAATAGGGCGTTTAGTTGCTGGGTATAGACCCGAAACCAGGCGATCTATCCATGAGCAGGTTGAAGGTTGGGTAACACTAACTGGAGGACCGAACCCACTGTCGTTGAAAAGCCAGGGGATGACTTGTGGATAGGGGTGAAAGGCTAATCAAGCCTGGTGATAGCTGGTTCTCCCCGAAAGCTATTTAGGTAGCGCCTCGGACGAATACCATTGGGGGTAGAGCACTGTTTCGGCTAGGGGGTCATCCCGACTTACCAAACCGATGCAAACTCCGAATACCAATGAGTACTATCCGGGAGACAGACTGCGGGTGCTAACGTCCGTAGTCAAGAGGAAAACAATCCAGACCGCCAGCTAAGGCCCCAAAATCATAGTTAAGTGGGAAACGATGTGGGAAGGCATAGACAGCTAGGAGGTTGGCTTAGAAGCAGCCACCCTTTAAAGAAAGCGTAATAGCTCACTAGTCGAGTCGGCCTGCGCGGAAGATGTAACGGGGCTAAAACTATGTGCCGAAGCTGCGGATTTGACTTTAAGTCAAGTGGTAGGGGAGCGTTCTGTAAGCCGATGAAGGTGTATTGAGAAGTATGCTGGAGGTATCAGAAGTGCGAATGCTGACGTGAGTAACGACAAAACGGGTGAAAAACCCGTTCGCTGAAAGACCAAGGGTTCCAGTCCAACGTTAATCGGGGCTGGGTGAGTCGACCCCTAAGGCGAGGCCGAGAGGCGTAGTCAATGGGAAATTGGTTAATATTCCAATACTTCTGTGTAATGCGATGAGAGGACGGAGAAGGTTAAGTCAGCCTGGCGTTGGTTGTCCAGGTGGAAGGCAGTAGGCATGCATCTTAGGCAAATCCGGGGTGCTCTATGCTGAGAGCTGATAGCAAGCTGTACTTGTACAGTGAAGTGGCTGATACCATGCTTCCAGGAAAAGTCTCTAAGCTTCAGTTACACAGGAATCGTACCCGAAACCGACACAGGTGGTCAGGTCGAGTAGACCAAAGCGCTTGAGAGAACTCTGCTGAAGGAACTAGGCAAAATGGTACCGTAACTTCGGGAGAAGGTACGCTGCTGACGGTGATGGGACTTGCTCCCTGAGCTATTGGCAGCCACAGAAACCAGGCCGCTGCAACTGTTTATTAAAAACATAGCACTCTGCAAACACGAAAGTGGACGTATAGGGTGTGATGCCTGCCCGGTGCTGGAAGGTTAATTGATGGGGTTAGCGTAAGCGAAGCTCTTGATCGAAGCCCCAGTAAACGGCGGCCGTAACTATAACGGTCCTAAGGTAGCGAAATTCCTTGTCGGGTAAGTTCCGACCTGCACGAATGGCATAATGATGGCGGCGCTGTCTCCAGCAGAGGCTCAGTGAAATCGAAATCGCTGTGAAGATGCAGTGTACCCGCGGCTAGACGGAAAGACCCCGTGAACCTTTACTGCAGCTTGACATTGAACTTTGACCTTACTTGTGTAGGATAGGTGGGAGGCTTTGAAGTTAGAACGCTAGTTCTAATGGAGCCGTCCTTGAAATACCACCCTGGTAATGTTGAGGTTCTAACTCTGCCCCGTAATCCGGGGCGAGGACCATGTCTGGTGGGTAGTTTGACTGGGGCGGTCTCCTCCTAAAGAGTAACGGAGGAGTACGAAGGTGCGCTCAGCGTGGTCGGAAATCACGCGTAGAGTATAAAGGCAAAAGCGCGCTTAACTGCGAGACCCACAAGTCGAGCAGGTACGAAAGTAGGTCTTAGTGATCCGGTGGTTCTGTATGGAAGGGCCATCGCTCAACGGATAAAAGGTACTCTGGGGATAACAGGCTGATACCGCCCAAGAGTTCATATCGACGGCGGTGTTTGGCACCTCGATGTCGGCTCATCTCATCCTGGGGCTGAAGCAGGTCCCAAGGGTATGGCTGTTCGCCATTTAAAGAGGTACGCGAGCTGGGTTTAGAACGTCGTGAGACAGTTCGGTCCCTATCTACCGTGGGCGCTGGAAATTTGAGAGGATCTGCTCCTAGTACGAGAGGACCAGAGTGGACGAACCTCTGGTGTACCGGTTGTGACGCCAGTCGCATCGCCGGGTAGCTATGTTCGGAAGGGATAACCGCTGAAAGCATCTAAGCGGGAAGCCTACCTCAAGATAAGATTTCCTAGGAATTTATTCCTCTAAAGAGCCGTTCGAGACTAGGACGTTGATAGGTTGGGTGTGGAAGCACGGTGACGTGTGAAGCTGACCAATACTAATTGCTCGTGAGGCTTGACTATACAACACCCAAACAGTTGTTGTATTCAAGGTAAATTCAATACATAACTTGATTTAGTGTGAAAACTAGTTACAATACCGACTCAATTAACTAATCCGTTAATAACTCTTTGGACCGTAAGTAAGGCATACGATGAATACATCGTGATTAAGACCCGAAAGCACCACAACAGTTTGCTGGCGACAATAGCAAGAGTGAACCACCTGATCCCTTCCCGAACTCAGAAGTGAAACCTCTTAGCGCTGATGGTAGTGTGGCACTTGCCATGTGAGAGTAAGTCATCGCCAGCTTTTAAATACTAAACACCCCTAACATAACCGTTGGGGGTGTTTTTTTATGTGTGGGAAAAAAGGAAAGAATAAGAAAAAAGTATTATAAGTAGGTGACTCGTTTTGTATGCTCAAATTCAGTTTGGTTCTCAACTTATTTTATTCATTATTTATTTGTTAAAAGTTATAGAAAATATCTCGATTTAATAAAATAGTTTGATAGGGTTCACTTTAATATCCTTTACTTGAAGATAAACTTTATTTACACAAAATCTATATTATGGTTACATTAGACGTATTTTTATAATGAAAATCTAATTCCATTTGGGGATTTGATCGGGGTTAAAAGGAATGATTATGAATAAAAAACAACTTACCTTAAAGTTGTCTGCAATTGCTGTTTCTATATTATTAGCGAGTTGTGGTGGAGGTGGGGGCGGTTATTATGGTTCAAATGATAGCAGTGGAAATACATCCGGTGGAAATGGTCAGACACCGATCACAGCAGTGAATGTTGGTAATATTTCTTTAACTGACTCAAATGGCAATGTTGCGACAACTATTACAAATCAAGGTGTAACCGCACAAGTTGTTGTGAAAGATGGAAGTGGTAAAGCGATCAGTGGTGCTGTTGTAACTTTCACTGGCGATAATATGACTTTTGGTACATCTAATGCTACAGCACTGACAAATGCAGACGGTGTTGCTAGCATATCCATTTTACCTACTAACGCAACGGTAACAGGTGTGTATGCCTTGAGTGCAACCGCTAGTTATAATAATGTGACTTCTGCTGCTACAACACGGAATTTAGTTTTTTCTAAACAGGACATTGCACTGACGAATATGGTTGCCGCAAGTACGAGTTTAGAGTCTGGCGGATCAACATTGGTGAGTCTAGTGACTCAGGATTCTAAGGGAAATTATCAGAATAATATCGCGGTAAACTTTACAGCTGATTGTGGTAGCTTTAGCAACGGTAGTGTAACTTCTTCAAATCAAGGAAATGTAGCAACAACCTATTATGCATTCGATTCAAAAGGTAACTTGTGTGATGGTAATCAAAAAATTATAGCGACAACAACTACAGGGGCATCAAATACAACATCGGTGTCGATCGCACAAGCAGTTGCAACCTCTGTCGTATATACGACAAAAGATTCTGTTCAGTTAGGAATTAATACAAGTGGTTCATCTTCGTCTGGTCAAATTGAATTCACAGTTTATTCAAATGGTACAGTACTTAAAAATCAAAATATTACATTGAGTTTAGAGAAAGCGCCTACAGATTTAAGTTTTATTAGTTTAGGTAATCGTACGGCTCAAACCGTTAAGAGTGATAGCTCTGGTAAAGTTACTGTAACATTATATCCTGGTAATATTCCTGGCCCAGTAGAAATTAAAGCAACTCTACCTAATGGTTTAAGTGCATTATCTAAAAATGTAACAGTAACAACGGGGCGAGCGACTCAAAACAGTTTTAGTTTGTCAGCAAGCAAGCAATCTTTACAAACGGATAAAGATGGTGATACCGCAACGGTTACTGCAATGTTGGCAGATCGTAACTCGAACAGTGTCCCAGATGGAACAGTCGTCAATTTTGTGGCAGAAGGCGGTAAAATTGACGGTAGCTGTAAAACCGTCGATGGTCAATGTAGTGTGACGTTGAGAACACAAAATCCTCGGCCTGCCAATGGGCGTGTAACTGTACTTGCTTATGCTGAAGGGGATAAGTCATATCTTGATCAAGATGGGGATGGTGTTTATACACCGATCAGTGCAGGCGGTGTTGATACCCTCGTTAGTAATATTGGTAACTTTTTCCGCGATGATAATGAAAATGCTATTTACGATAGTAACAATGGAGAATTCCTCTATAAACGAGTTACGACCCCATATACTACTGATACTTGTGCCGCATCTTCAATTGACCAACCAAATATCCCTTATACCTGTGATGATCAACTTGCTACGACCTTACGTAAGCAAATGATTTTTTCTTTCGCTTCTGATACACCAACTTTCGTTGCAAACTCTGGCATTAATGGTGATATTGTTAAAGATAATTTTGTTTTCCAATTATTTGGCAATAGTATGTTAACGGTACCAATGCCTTCAGGAACTTCAATCAGTGTTTCGGTTAAAGATAATACTGATGCTAATAATTTATCATGTTCGGCTGAAATTATTAGTGGCAATAATCCAGTTCCTTCAGTGATGAATTTGATGACACCTTCTACATTTAGTAATAGCAGTATTACAAGATACGCAGTTCAACTAAAAGGTTGTGATACAGGCGACAATATTCTTGTAACCGTAACAGCACCAAATAAAACGACGACGTTTAGATTTACGCGATAATCACAATTTAAAAAAACAGCACTTCGGTGCTGTTTTTTATAGGGCTGTACCTACACTAACGGAGGCAGTCGGACGAAATTGTAGTGAGCTACAAGCCGAAACCGCGAAGAGACATAAAAGGATAAGCGCGAGTTTTGACATGGTTCTTTATCTCGTGAAAAAGAACCATCATCTTATAAACAGAGGGATTTCACTATTTTGATCAGGTAATGAAATGTAATGGATTTAATCGTCAAGTAAATCCATTTGTTTAGCGATCTGATATAAATTATTTGAACGGTTACCTGTACGGCAGAACATCAGAATTGGTTTTGGCAGTTCATTATAATGATTGGCAAATGTACGGACATCGAGCTCAGTGATCTGCCCAGCAACAATAGGTTGATAAACATAGTCTAGACCTGCACTACGCGCTGATTCTTCGATTTGCGCACTGGTGGGTTGGTCTGGGCCGCCTTCCAGATCAGGACGGTTATTAATAATCGATTTAAAACCTTTTTCAACGACTTGCCCAATATGCTCAGGGCCGATTTGACCTGCGAAACCAACATTCTCTGTCATCTTGTCACTCCAAAAACAAATAAAACATTTTATGCTCTATCATAGCATTAAGCTCGATCTTGAGTTTAAATGTCTAAATTAAATAACTGATGATAAGTAAAAGATAACGCAATGGAGCGCGCATGCATACTTACACTGTTGAGCCGTTGTATGTTTCCAGTGGTGATGAAACCATCGCTGCGGACTTCTATCTTCCTAAAGCCAATATCAGACCTGCAGTGATTATTATGGCGCATGGCTTTGCAGGATTGCGTCAATTCAAACTTATCCAGTATGCGCAGCGTTTTGCACAAGCGGGTTATGCCGTTATCTTATTTGATTATCGTTATTGGGGCGGGAGTACGGGTAAACCTCGAGAGTTGGTTTCTCTGAACGCACAGTTGGATGACTGGAAGACCATCGTTCAATACGCATCTAACTGCAAGTTAATTGATAGTCGACGCATTATTTTATGGGGAACATCTTTAAGTGGTGGATATGCACTCAGTTTGGCAACTGATCTTAAAAATATTCAAGCGGTGATGGTGCAGGTTCCCTATGTGGATGGAGCTGAAACAGCCAAGCTTTATCCGCTACAGCGCTATCCTGAAGCATTAAAACGTTCTAGTCAGGATTATATGGGTTCCAAGATGGGTTTAGCGCCAAAAACCCTGCCTGTGGTCGATCAATATCGACTCTGTTTCTTGCCAACGTCAGATAGTTATTTTGGTTATCACTCGATTGTGAACCCTGACTACTATTGGAGCGGAGAAGTCCCTGCACGGGTGTTCTTTAATCTCATGCGTTATCGTCCGATTCAGTTTGTAAGAAAAATTAATATCCCGGTTTTATTTATCGCCGCCAAGCATGACTCTCTGATTCCGATTGAATCAAGTCGTGAAGCTGCCACCAATATTGCGCCATTTGTGAGCTATTATGAATGGGAAATGAAACATTTTGATATTTATCATGGTTCTTGGTTTGAAAAAGCAGTCACAACCCAATTAGAATTTTTACATCAACATATTGGAGTGATGTAGATGATTATTGTCTGTGCATCATGTGGTGCAAAAAATCGTGTACCCGAAGAAAAATTAGCAGTTCATCCTAATTGTGGTCAATGTCATCAAGCATTGTTGACGCAGGCCCCGATTGAATTAAACGAACAAAATTTTAGCAACTTTATCAGTAACTCTGACCTGCCGGTATTGATCGATCTATGGGCAGAGTGGTGCGGTCCCTGTAAGATGATGGCACCACATTTTGCGCAGGTGGCGAAGCAAAATCCTTATGTGGTTTTTGCCAAAATTGATACTGAAGCCAATCCACGTTTAAGTGCTGCATTTAACGTGCGTAGTATACCGACTTTGGTCTTAATGAATAAAACCACTGAATTGGCAAGAATTAGCGGGGCATTGCGTAGCCCTGAATTACAGCAATGGCTAGATCAGCAATTACAGCAACACCAAGGACATTAACATGAGCGAACGCCCAACTCATCCTGAAGGGACTCTATCACTACAGAATATTGCCATGCCAGCTGATACCAATTGGAGTGGCGATGTTTTTGGCGGCTGGATTGTGTCTCAGATGGATCTCGCAGGAGCGATTCATGTTGAACGTTTTAGTAAAGGCCGCTGTGCCACCATTGCGATCAATCAGATGACTTTCCTTGTACCGGTAAAGGTCGGCAATGTGATTAGCTGTTATACCAAGATTTTGAAAGTCGGTAGCAGTTCGGTGCAAGTTCAAATTGAGGTATGGAATAGTCACGATAATTCACGTGAACCTATACGGATTACCGAAGGGGTGTTTACCTTTGTGGCAGTTGATGTAAATGGTAAGAAACGTTTGATCTCAGAAGAGATCAAGCAGACATTTGCCGCAAGTTGATCTATTGCAAGGCCGGCTCGCTCTTGTTTTGTTGAGCAAGCCGATATTCTTTTATTTGGAATGATGTATGGCTGAAGAATTAGTTTTGCAGCACGGCCATAAGGCTGAGCAATATCAAAGTATCCTTCCACAGATTCAAGCAATTATTGAAGATGAAACCGATGTAATTGCCAATCTCGCCAATATCTGCGCTGCGTTAAAACAGCAATTTGGCTGGTTCTGGATTGGTTTTTATCTGGTCAAAGAGCATGAGTTGGTGTTAGGTCCATTTCAAGGCCCGATTGCCTGTACCCGTATTGCTAAAGGTCGTGGCGTATGTGGGACTGCGTGGCAGCAACAGCAAGTCGTTATTGTACCCGATGTCGATCAGTTCCCAGGACATATTGCCTGTAGCTCTGCCTCAAAGTCGGAGATTGTATTGCCGATCATGAAAAATGGGACGTGCGTCGGAGTATTGGATATTGATAGTGATGAACTCAATCAATTTGATGAAATTGATGCCCAATACTTGAAACAGCTCATGCCGTTGATTGAAAAATTTATTTAACCGCTTGATAACAATAAGGCCCAAATTACTTTGGGCCTTATTGTTAGGGAATTCAGTGCTATTTTTTACGCTTTGGCAACCAAGCCCAAAGCATTTGGCATTGGATGGGAGTATTGCCTGAATCATCTAGTACGGTTACAGGAATCAATAACTCGCCTTTCTCATTGTCTGCAATGAACTGTTGTTGCTCTGCTGACAATGTTGCCGTTGCGGTTAAACCACCTTGAGCCACTTTTAAATAATCGACATGCAATGATTTGATCAGCAAGATGCGATCATCAGGGACATGTAAACCTATTAAAAAACCCGTCGCAGTCTCGCCGAGTAATGCCATGGCTGCCGCATGAACACCCTTAATATGATTTTGCATATTGCGCTGGTTTTCAATACGTACAGTCACGTGGTCTTTGTCGACTTCTAAATAGCGAATATTCGCTGTTCCGACCATCGGAACCACACGACCAAAGGCCTTGCTCCAGAGTGTGCTGCGGATGCCTTTTGGAAATTTAGAGGTGGTTTTAACCAGCTTATAAAGGCGGTTATCTTTTGCCATAGTGAACCTATTGCTTAATCTTTGAAATTATTAAATTGCAGTGGCAGACCAAATTGTTGTTCACGTAAAAAATTCATGATTTGTTGCAAAGTATCGCGCTTTTTATCCGTGACACGGATTTTGTCTCCTTGGATAGAAGATTGCGCTTTGATGCCGCTTTCTTTAATGGCTTTATTAATTTTTTTTGCGGTATCTGAGTCAAGTCCATCTTTGAGCTTGATCACTTGGACGACGTTTTTACCCGAAGCTGTGGCTTTTTGTGGGTCTAAAGCCTGTACATCAATCTTGCGTTTATAAAAATGGTTTTCAAGCATGGTATAAACTTGTTCGCACTGGAAATCACTTTCAGTTGAGATTTTGATTTCTTTATTTTTCTCATTTAACTCAATTGAAACGTCTTGTCCACGGAAGTCAAAACGAGTTGCAATCTCTTTTTCTGTGTTTTGCACAGCATGATTGACTTCAAATAACTCTAATTCAGAAACAATATCAAAAGAAGGCATGGTTAGACCTTTACAAAGGGAAAGAATATTTGAGATGCTAAGGGGGTTTTCTTCATTTGCCAAGTGTTGTTTACATCAAAGGAGTGCACAATGATCCGTAAACAAGAAATTACAACATTTGAGTTCCCAGAAGGCGCAGTCATCTGGGATGTCCGAGATACCAAAGCGTATGCAGAGGCTCATGTCAAAGGGGCGGTGAATCGTCCAATTACTGAAATAACTGCGGATAGTTTGACTCAAGTTAAAGCGGATCAACCGATTTATATTCTATGTGGTGGTGGCAGCAAAGCACCGCGTGCAGCAGAGCTTCTAGACGGTATTGATGGTTCTCGTGAATATGTTGTATTGATGGGTGGCACACGCGCAGCGCGTGATGCGGGCTTGCCTTTAGAACAAGGCGCTTAAATCACTCAAAACATTGGCCAAAATACTTGGGTATTTTGGCCAATTCAAAATTTTAGATCTCAGTCATTTTTAAACTTAAAAAAATATTTAAGCAGAATAATAAGGCTTCTTCACTTTAGTTTTCTTTTGAAAACGTTGTGGATTGAGCTTGTCCAATAAGTTTTGAGGTACTGGGCATAATTCACCTAAGACTAAGGCTGCCAATATTTCACTACACAAGGGTGCAAATAAGAACCCTTTAGAGCCTAGACCTGCAAAGGTAAATACCTGTCCATCATTTTGTATTTTTCCGACTAAAGGGAAATAATCCAAACTTTGAGCACGTACCGATGCACGGCCTTGCCAAGTGTCTACAGCGGGCAGTTGTTGTGCATATTCTGGGAACACGCTGTGGATAAGTTCATAGTTATGCACATGATCTTCTGCCAAGACATCAACATCATCTCGGTTCGGATAAAAGGATGCGCCGAGAATCAATTGCGCTGCATCTAATTGCATGCAATAACCGCCATAACTATAAGCTTGATCCAAGGTTAATGGCTGTATGGAATTATTGACCCAACTAACTTGTCCTCGAATCGGCTTTAACACAGGGTAGTTTTCAAATAGCTCAGCACTTTGCTTGGCACAACAAACAATCACATCATCGGCTGTTGCGATGAGTTGTTGTTCTTGCCAAAGTTCAGTTTGGTTGTTTGCGGTATTTAAGCGAGAAATTTTTGCTTTTTTGTATTGGATATTCGGATGTTGCAAAATTTCATCACGCAATTGTTGTGGCGACACAGCCCCTGCTGGATGAAGCGTCAAGCTTGGATAAGCTGTTTCAGGTGTAGCTTTCTGTTGATCTGGTACAGATAACACCGCTTCAGGGTACTGTTCCGCTAAGCCGAGTAATTCATCGGCATTTTTTAAAGCCAGTTGCTGGACTTGAATCGGTCTAAATGCTTTGAAGTTTGAATAGAAATTCAAGGCATGTTGCCAGCTCAAAGTCATTAAGTGCGCATGAGCCTGTTCAATTGGGCACAGTTTGGGATTCAGTAAAGCCAGAGGATTGCCCGAGGCACCTGAAAGTGGCTCATTTTGCTCGTAGATCGTGACCTGATGGCCGCGTTGAGCAAAGGCCCATGCTGTGCTTAAACCTGCGATCCCAGCGCCAATGATGGCAATCTGACGAGGTCTTGAACGGGATACCATTGGTGCTCGTTCAGATTGAACCTTAATTTCTGCTGCTGCATCCAAGTCTTCAGTTTTAACGTGCGTAGGATCAAGCCAGATAGCTTTGAGCATTTCACGTTTATGACCAAAACCACGTGGGCGGCTAATTTGCACACCATGTTGCTTGAGTCCACGTTTTAGTACACCCGCAACACTAAAGGACGCAAACGTCGTTCCATAGTCGGATAAACGGACCATGTGATTGAGTACATTTTCCTGCCACATGTCTGGATTACATGAAGGCGCAAAGCCATCAAGGAACCATGCATTTACGGCTTGGGTCTTGGGGATCGTTGGAAAAATATCCTGTGCATCACCTAACCATAAATCAATGCTAAAGCGTTCTTCTGGAAAGCTTAAACGATGACAGCCTGCTATGGCCAAAGGGTATTGCGCAATCAGCTGATCGGCGAATGGTTTGAGCTCAGGCCAGACATTCAGTGCACGGATCAGATCGACTTTGCTCAAGGGGAATTTTTCGACGCTGACCACATGTAAATGGCTGTGATTGTCAGGACGAATCTGCTGCCAAAGTTGCCACAAGGTTAGAATATTTAAACCCGTGCCAAAGCCGGTTTCGCCCACACAAAAGTATTGGTAGTCGTTCAGTTGCGACAGACGTTCAGTGAGGTCATTGCCATTTAAAAACACGTGCCGTGTTTCAAGTAAACCATTATCTTTAGAAAAGTAGACATCGCCGAACTGTTTAGAAATGGGAACTTCAATACCATCGATGAGTTCCCAGTCTAATTCGGCTGTTTGTAATTTTGCTGAGTGAGACATAAATAAAGGAGAAGGTTTTACCACTGACGACGACGTTTAGTGTGAATATAACTGGCAATCAAGAAACCCAGAATCACACCGACAGCAAGGGTCATCGCACCATATAAAAACATTTGTGCACTGCGTTCACTTTGCAACACCTGAACCTGTACAGTCAAATTATCATTTTTTAACTGCAACTCTTGATTTTGAGAGAGCGCTTCGAGGTTGGCGTGTTCAAGTTGTTTCAAACGACTGGCCTGATCTTGAATCATGGCCTTTACTTTTGCATCTTGCTGCTGTTTGGCTTTGGCAATTTGCTCAGCAGTCAGTGGTTTTGCTGCTGTTGTCGTGGCTGTAGCGGGGACGGCCGCGGCTTGGGTTTGCGCTGTTGCAGCAGCCGTGGCTGGAGCAGCAGGTGCAGGTGATTCAACTGCCCATGCAGTCGAACTGAGTAGAGATAATGCGAATAGACTTTTTACAACAACTTGCATGATTTACCCTTTTGGAAAAGCTTTATTGAATGGTTTTACTTCGATATTTGAGTAAATCCCTTCTTTTAAAAAAGGCTCTTCCTGAATCCAGGCATCTAGCGCTGCACGATTTTCAAATTCGACAATCATGGTACTGCCAAAAAAGCCTGCTTGTGGATCATTTGGGTCTTTAGGATGCGCACCAGCTGCAATTAAACGACCTTCATCATCTAACTTTTGTAGTCGTTCAATATGTTGCGGGCGAGTTGCTAAACGTTTTTCCAAAGTACCTTCGCGATCAGTACAAGTCAGCACAAAATATGGCATGGCAGTAGCTCGATGATTTAAAATCTATTCAGTGGTTTTAAAATGCTTTCTTAAGAAAAACAGTATAGCAGCTAGGTAACTCATAGAAACGATAATATCGCCAAAAGCCGTGAATTCACCCCAATATTTTCCTTGCATATAGACAAAACCAAAGAAGAAATGCAAAGCAGCCAGTAAAAAGAATTGTCCACACCATGCCCAGTTCAATTTGATCCAGCCTCTTGGGCTAAGTTCGAGTAAAGAGCCCAAGAGCTTCTGGATAATTGGCATACGTTCTTTATTGAATAACGGAGTGACTAAAAAGCCCAAACCAATCCCGATATTGATAATAATCGCCTTCATTTTAATGTAGGTCACATCACTAAAGATCAGGGTGATTCCACCAAAAATAACGGACATACCCACGATGAACCACTGCATTTTTTCCAATTTAAATTTCTGGAAAAAGAACAGACAGCCATAAACCACCAAGGTTGAAATGAGCAGCGCACAGGTTGCAACAAGGATATGATTTTGATCAGTATTTCCAGCACTTCCCACCAGTTGTAATAGGGGGTGATGACTATCTTTAGGATCGGTGGTTTTATAAAAATAAAAGAAGATAATAATCGGAAGATAGTCGAGCAACGCTTTCATGTTACAGTACGATGATGAAATAGGTCAGATAGCATAATACAAACCATGTTCGGTGTCGATTTACACACACATACACTCATTTCCGATGGTACCTTCTCTCCGGAGCAACTGGTACAGGCTGCGGTGGACTTAAAAATTCATACTTTGGCCGTCACAGATCATGACAGCATGGATGCTTTGTCACGTGCCCAAAATTATGCTCAAGCACATGATATTCAAATTATTTCTGGGGTAGAAGTTTCCAGTCAGTGGTCTAGACCGAATACCAAAAAGAGCTATGGTGTACATATAGTGGCCTTGGATATGCAGGATGATGCGCCGATCAAAGCCATGCTGGAACAGCAGAAAAAAGTCCGTGCCGAACGGGCAAAAGTGATTTGTCAGCTCTTAGAAAAATGTATTGATTTTGATATCTATCCTGATGTGATTGCACAAGTGGATGGTGAAGCAGATCGTGTCACCCGAACTCATATTGCCAAAGCCTTAGTCGAAAAAAATATTGTCAGTCGTCCGCAACAGGCCTTTGACCGTTTCCTGAAAGAAGGCAAAAAAGCCTTTGTAAAGTTTGAAGGCATGGGCCTTAAAGAAACCATTGATGTGATTCATGCCAGTCAGGGGTTCGCCGTGCTTGCCCATCCGACCCGTTATGACCTGTCTGCCACCAATATCCGTTATTTGATTGAGCTCTTTGCTGAATCAGGGGGGGATGCAGTAGAACTACCGCCGAGTATCGAGCCTGCTTCGACACGTCAAATGGTCGATCGCATGATTCAGCAATTTGATCTGGCGGTTTCAATTGGCAGTGATTTTCATGGCGAGAATATGCCGTGGATTAAATTGGGACAGACACCACGCCTGAAAGAGGGGCAGAAAGGGATTTGGGAACGCTTTAAATCACCTGCGCTATGAAAAAAATTAGAATTTTGCTTCATCCTTGTTTTGTTCATGCTGCTTGTATGGGGCGTGCAATGGATGTTTCATGGTTTTGCAGGAGGGGGCTAATAAGTACTGCAACCTTAAGGCTCGTCTGAACGACTAAAGTTTTTATGATTCACGCTGCTGAAAGTAATCGACTAAATAATCCAAAAAGCGTTGTACTTTAGGAGCGATCAGCTCTCGATGCGGAAATACTGCATAAATTGCGGTTGTTTCTACAGAATAGTCGGGTAGAACTTGTACTAATTTTCCTGAAGCAAGATCATCCACCACATGCCAGATCGAATGATTGGAAATGCCAAGACCGGCTAAGGCGGCTTGTCGAACACCTTCACCTGAGTTGGTTGCAAAATATCCTTCGACATGAACCTGTTCAACTTTCCCTTCTGCATTGACCAAATGCCATTGATCGGTGAGACCCTGACCATGCTGCTGTAAGATACAGCGGTGTAACTTCAGATCGGACAAGGTTTTTGGCATACCATATTGTTGTAAATAGGCTGGAGAAGCACAGAGTAAACGTGGATTGGTACTCAAGCGTTTGGCAATCAAGCTTGAACTTTTTAACTGACCAATTCGAATGGCCAAGTCCATGCCTTGCTGAATCAGGTCGATATTCTGATCATTTAAATCTAAGTAAATCTTTAGCTGAGGATGTAAGTGGGAAAATGTGGCAATCACGGGCATTAACACCTGAGTACCAAAAGTGGTTGAGGTGCTAATCCTTAAGGTCCCAGATAAAGCTTGATTTGGAGAGGTTAGAGCTTGCTGTAAATGGACAAAATCGTTGATCCAGCCACGTCCATGCTCAAGCAATGTTTTGCCTTCTTCGGTTAAGGTTAACTTTCGGGTGGTGCGATGGAATAAGCGTAATTGCAGGTTTTGTTCTAGGCGCTGCAATTTCTGACTGGCCACCGACACCGAGAGATTAGCATCCTGAGCAGCTTTGCTGATTGAGCCCAAGTCTGCAACACGAATAAAAAACTGAAAATCTTCTGTATTCATTATCAATAAAATCAGAAAAGTATTTCTTGATTATCGTGGTTTTTCGAATAAATCCCTAGCGCTATTTTTGTATCTAAATCATCACAGGTTGAAGAGACAGATCATGAAATATCACTTTTTAGGAAATTCAGGATTAAAAGTATCAGCGCTGGGGTTTGGTGCAGGAACCTTGGGTGGACAAGGACAAATCTTTGCGGCTTGGGGGCAAGCCAGTCAAACAGAAGCCAATCAAATGATTCGTGCTGGTTTAGATGCGGGCATTAATTATTTTGATACCGCCGATGTCTATTCTGATGGAGAGTCTGAACGGATGCTGGGCAAGGCTTTGGCATCTGAACGTCAACATAATATTATTTCCACCAAAATCGGTATTCGTAGTTCAGACTATCTCAATGATGTCGGATTTAGTCGGCGTTATTTATTGTCCGCAGTTGAACAGTCCTTAACACGCTTGGGAACCGATTATATTGATGTATTACAGCTGCATCAGTTTGATAGCTTTACTGCATTGCCTCAGTTAATGAAAACTTTGGACGAGTTGGTGCGGAGTGGCAAAGTGCGTTACATCGGCGCGTCTAATTTTGCAGGTTGGCAACTGATGAAAGCCCAAGCGATTGCCGAACAATATGGCTATGAAAAGTTTGTGGTCAATCAGGTTTATTATTCATTGATTGGCCGTGATTATGAATGGGAGCTGATGCCCTTAAATGATGACCAGCACATTGGGGCGGTGGTATGGAGTCCTTTGGGCTGGGGGCGATTGACAGGTAAGTTTGATCGCGAGAATCCGATTCCAGCACAGAGCCGTTTACATGAGACCGCGCAATTTGCACCACCAGTCAATGAGGCACATCTCTATGCTGTGATTGATGTGCTCAAACAGATTGCAGTCGAAACTGGCTATACGATTCCGCAAATTGCCTTAAATTGGTTGTTGCAACGACCCACTGTATCCAGTGTCTTGATTGGTGCGCGTAATCAAACGCAACTGCAAGACAATCTCAAAGCTAAGGATATTCAGTTGTCGCTTGAACAGATTGAACGTTTAAATCAGGTCAGTGCGGTTTATCCGCCCTATCCTTATTATCCCTATTGGAATGGACAGTTTACCGAACGCTTTAAGTCCATCGTCCCATCACAATTTATTTAAGTGATGTTAAGCTGAAAAAAATGCCCTCATTGGAGGGCATTGCAACTAGAGTAAGTTATGGTCATGCGCCTGAATCGGCGGTGGGGTTGGGCGACCAAGCGTCCCCAATAATTCGATTTCGATCGAACGTACCATCGCATCAAGCGGTAAGTCATTGCTTTGTGTGCCGAAAGGTTCTTCAATTTCAGTACTTAAAGCATCCAGACCTAAGAAGGTATAAGCGAGGATACCTACGAGCAGCGGTGTAACTAAGCCCAAGAGCGAACCAAGACTGAATGGCAACATAAAGCAGAAGAAATACACGGTACGATTCAGCAAAACCGAATAGGCGAATGGAATCGGGGTATTGGCAATGCGATCACACCCAGTTTGCATTTCGCTTAAAGCGGCAACATGACGGTTCATCTGGGTATAAATGATATCCGATATTTCGCCTTCTTTCATGGCTTGTAACAGTTCCCATTGAATCAGGCTCAAGGTGTACTGCGGCGCATTATGCTGTTGATATAGTTGGGTCAGTGCCTGCTGGCTCAGTCCACTGGTTTCAGTCAATTCGGTTGGATTGGCGGTTTGATGACGCAGACGATCACGCAGTACATTGGCAAAGACAATTACGTTTTGAATAATCCGTTCACGACGTGCTTGGGTCAGCACGCGGCAATCACGGTCAAAATGGCGCGCCGTGGCAATCAACACGCCCCAGAGTTTACGGGCTTCCCACCAGCGGTCATAACATGCGGTATTTTTAAAGCCCAAGAAAATGGACAGTACCACACCAATTAAGGTGAAGCCGACCAAGGGGATTTCTGGGAAACGATACAGATTAACATACTCGACCCCACCAATGATGGCAGAGATCAGCATGACGAAACCGAGAGAGGGCAAAATTTTGGGTAAAATCGTCCCCCGCCATGAGAATAAAACTTTAAAAATACTCGGCTGGTCACGGACAATCATGTTATTTGAATCGTTAATTTTATGTCTTGATATTCCTGTTTGAATTAAGCTTTGTCAAGGCGAGATTGCTTGGTTTGAATAGGGTTGAGTAGTTGTTGTTCAGAAAATGAAAAATAGCCTTCAGCTGAAATAATAAAATGATCGATCAAGTGAATTTCCAGCAGTTTGCAGGCTTGTTTCAGTTGTTGGGTCAGATAAATATCTTCTGTTGATGGTTGTGCTGTTCCATAAGGATGATTATGTGCCACCACAATTTGGCTGGCTTGTTGTTGCAAAGCATAACGGAGGGTTTGATTCAGTGAAACCGTGCAGGAATGATGTGAACCGAAGAAGAGCTTTTTAAAATGCAGTTTTCTCAGTTCGGCATCCAAACACAGCACCGCAAAAACTTCCTGTTTTTCACCTTGCAGTTCATAACGTAAATAGTCGAGCACCAGCGTTGAAGTATCCAGACAAAGTCGTTGTTGCTGAAAATGATTATTCAGATAACGCCGTCCAAGTTCCTTTACGGCCATCAGTTGTGCATATTTGGTTGAAGCAATGCCATTAAATTGGGATAAATCTTCAAGATTGGCATCAAATATCAAATTAAGCCCGCCAAAATGTTGAATTAAAATACGCGCCAATTCCACTGCAGAATGCTGTTTTGAGCCTGAACGCAGAAAAATTGCCAGCAGTTCAGCATCGGATAAGCTTTGTGGACCTTGGGATAAAAGTCGCTCTCTTGGACGCTCTTGTTCAGGCCAGGTTTTAATAGATTGATTCAATCGTTTATTTCCCTTTGATTTTATTGTGATTATTGTTTTAACGGGCAAAAATAATTGCGCGCCTTTTCCTTTTATATGACCTCATCTCAACACAATTCTCGTTTGTGATCTGCGCTGAAATGTTGAGGATGCTACTTGGGTATCCCGTTATTTAATGCTATTGTGAGCGCCACTGCAACAGTAAGGTATCCTGTTTGTGAGCTTCGATCTAAGTGTTATTCCCCATAAAAACATTATATTAGCGGTTACAGGTGGTATTGCTGCCTATAAAAGTGCCATCTTGGTACGCCGTTTAAAAGATTTCGGTTTTGATGTCCGTGTGGTCATGACCCATGGCGCACAAGCATTTATTACCCCACTGACTTTTCAAGCACTTTCAGGCAATCCTGTGCATACCGAATTGCTTGATCCTGAAGCCGAAGCAGGCATGGGACATATCGAATTGGCACGTTGGGCCGATTTGGTTCTGGTTGCACCTGCCAGCTGTGACAGTATCGCAAAATTTGCCAATGGTTTGGCAGATGATCTGCTCAGTACGCTATATCTGGCCACCAAAGCACCGGTTTGGGTTGCCCCTGCAATGAATCAGCAAATGTGGGCAGCAAAAGCGACACAGCGTAATCTGCAAACTTTGGTGGAAGATGGCGTGCATGTGATCATGCCAGATGCAGGTGAGCAAGCTTGTGGTGATGTTGGGCTGGGCCGTATGCCTGAGCCTGAAGATTTGGCGCGTCAAGTTGCAGCCTATTTTCATAAGGCACAACGTGCCTTGGCAGAAAAGTTTGGTCTGCTGGCTGGAAAACGCGTCACCATTACCGCGGGACCCACCCGTGAAGCGATTGACCCAGTCCGTTATATTTCTAACCACAGTACTGGTAAAATGGGTTTTGCCTTGGCAGCAGCCTGTTATGCCGCAGGGGCAAAAGTGACCTTGGTGGCAGGCCCTGTCAGTCTGGATACTCCGAATGGTGTGCAACGTATTAATGTCAGTTCTGCAATGCAGATGCTGGATGTCAGCATGAATCAACTGAAAGACGGTTGTGACATCTTTATCGCAACTGCGGCTGTGGCAGATTATCGTGTGGCACAAGTGGCAGAGCACAAGATTAAAAAAGCAGGTGATGAACTTGCGGTTGCGCTGGTTAAAAATCCGGATATTGTGGCGACCATTGCACAGCAAGATGAGCGTCCTTTCATGGTTGGCTTTGCTGCTGAAACGCAAAATGTTGAAGAATACGCTGCAGGTAAACTGGTGGCGAAAAAACTGGACATGATTGCCTGCAATGATGTGTCACGTCCAGATATTGGCTTTGCCTCAGATGAAAATGCCATGACTGTATTCTTTGCCCAGTCTTATCATATGAAAAAGCGTGAGCTGGAAAAGGCATCTAAACAAGAGATTTCGCAGCAGTTGGTTGAGTCGATTGCGGATGCTTTACGCCGTCGTCTATAAAATTGGACTGATCTCATTTATCAAAATGCAACGAAATCGTTGCATTTTTTATGTATGCTAAATCAGCAATTTCTCTTGTACGCCGGAATACACAGTACGAGGTATTTGCTGAAGACAAATCAAGCATAGCCACAGTTTTTGATAGGATATCCGAATGATTAAAAAAACTTTAGCCACCGTTGTGATGTTATCCGCTTTTGCCTTCAGCCATACGGCAATGGCTGCGGGTTTAGAAGATGATATGAAAACGCTGGGGAAAAATTATAAAGCGTTTAACCAAGCTGCAACGCCACAGGCTGCAACAGCTGCTTTGGATAATATGCGTGCAGCTGCGACCCATTCAAAACAATATAAACTGGCGCCGAATACCAAAGATAAAGTGCCAGCATCGACCGTTTTATTTGACCAGATTGTCGTAGAAATTGATAAAGCTAAACTGCTGGTTCAAGCGGGTAAGCTGGATGAAGCGAAAAAACAAGGCAAAAAGATTGCTGAATTACGTGACCAAGGGCATAAGTATTACACCCATTAATCTATCAAGATTGGTCATCGAAATGAGAGAGCTGTACTTAAAAGAGTGCAGCTTTTTTATTGATATTTGAGACGATAGAAAGACAAAATGCAGACTGAGCATGATTCAGATTTTCTCTGTATGGCAAAGTTGCTACAGTGAAAATATGAATGATGAGAGGTGATGATATGTCCTCACAACAACGTAATTATGAGCGTATTGCTCAAGCGATTCAGTATATCCAACAAAACTTTCAGCAACAGCCACAACTGGATGAGGTCGCTGCGCATATCCATTTAAGCCCAGCGCACTTTCAACGTTTATTTACCGAGTGGGTCGGCACCAGTCCGAAGAAATTTTTGCAGTATATGAGTGTTGAATATGCCAAGCAGATTTTAAAGCAGGAGCAGGGCAGTATTTTTGATGCAACCTTTGCTACAGGACTGTCCAGCACCAGTCGCCTGCATGATCTGTTTATCCAGATTGAAGGCATGACCCCAGCCGAATATAAACATGGTGGACAGAGCCTGACGATTCATTATCAATTTGCAGAGACCTTATTTGGCGAAGTGCTGATTGCGTCCACCCATAAAGGCATTTGTGCGCTGAGTTTTGTGGACAATCGGGCTGATGCTTTGCAGCAGTTAAAGAGCCAATTTCCTCAAGCTCAGTTTATCGAGCAGATTGATGCCTTGCAGCAAAGTGCTTTGGCCTTGTTTCAAAAAGCACCTCGGCAATTGGCTGATATTAAATTGCATTTAAAAGGTAGCGAATTTCAGCTGAAAGTGTGGCAAAGCCTGCTCAAGATTCCAATGGGACAGCTGTCAACTTATGGTCAGTTGGCCAAAGCCATTGATCATCCTAAAGCGGCTCGTGCTGTGGGGACTGCGATTGGCAGTAATCCTGTGGCATTTTTGATTCCGTGTCATCGGGTGATTCAGTCGACTGGTGCTTTCGGTGGCTATGAGTGGGGAACATTGCGTAAAACCGCACTGATCGGTTGGGAAGGTGCACAAACCCATGCTGCTATCTGAACAGATTCAAATCGAAACGGCGATCAGTAAAATCCATGCGGGAGATTGGGAGCTAATCACTGAACAACTCCATCAGCATGGTTTTGCCAAGATTGAGCAGGTCTTATCGAGTGCGCAATGTGAGTTGCTAAAACAGATGTATTCGCAACCAGAGCGCTATCGTAAAACCGTAGAGATGCAGCGTTATCGTTTTGGTCTAGGTGAATATAAATATTTTACTTACCCTTTACCAAATCTGATTGGACGGATACGACATGAGCTCTATCCTTATTTGGCACCGATTGCCAATGCATGGTTTCGGGTGCTGAGCTTAGAACGTTCCTTTCCATCCTCCCATGCTGAATTTTTACAGCAGTGCCATCAACATGGGCAAACGTTGGCAACGCCATTGATCTTGAAATATGGGCAAGGGGGCTTTAATACCTTACATCAGGACTTATATGGTGAGGTGTATTTCCCTTTACAGCTGGTGATTGTGCTGAGCCAGCCCAATGTAGATTTTACGGGTGGAGAGTTGGTCTTCACTCAGCAAAACCCACGAGCGCAGTCTAAAGCCATGGTGATGCAGCCACAGCAAGGTGATATCCTGATTTTCACGACTCAGTTTAAGCCTGAAAAAGGCAGTCAGGGCTATTATCGGGTCAATATGAAACATGGGGTCAGCCCAGTTTATCAAGGGGAGCGTTATAGCTTAGGGATTATTTTTCATGATGCGCTGAGTTAGTCTGATGTGGCGACATTGTGAACTGGCGCAGACCGAGCTGCATCTGAAACTGAAACAGCAGGAAATTTTGTATGCTGGAAACGCACAGCTTAAAATCTATGGCAGATTGACCTGTGCCTCAGGGAAGCGCATGCTGAAAAACAATCGAGTCTTTTTTGTCGATGAGCATGAAGCGATTGCACAGGGCTACCGACCTTGTGGACATTGTATGCGGCAGGCCTATAAGAAGTGGAAAGATGCAACTATTTGATATTGAAGCTGACCCAGAGCAGAATCATTTGCCCTATGACGGTACGGTACAGTACTACGGCAAAGTGGTGCAGACTGCGGCAGCTGATCATTATTTTGATCAGCTGATGCAAACGATTGCATGGGAAAACGACCAAGCCATGATCTTTGGCAAGTTGTTAACGACTAAGCGCAAAGTGGCTTGGTATGGCGATCGGCGTTTTGAATATACCTATTCCAATATAAATAAATATGCCTTGCCATGGACAACGGAGTTACTTGAATTAAAACAACTGGCCGAAAAGCTAACGGGTGAAACATTTAACTCTTGTTTGCTCAATCTTTATCATAGTGGTGATGAGGGCATGGCCTGGCATAGTGATGGTGAAACTGATTTAAAAAAAGATGGGGCAATTGCATCGTTTAGTTTTGGGGCAGAGCGTAAATTTGCCTTTAAACATAAGCAGAGCAAAGAAAAAGTCGAACTCTATTTAGAACATGGCAGCTTATTGGTGATGAAAGACACCACGCAGACGTATTGGTTACACCGTCTGCCTCCCACCAAGAAAGTGAGCGCGGCGCGGATTAATTTAACCTTTAGAACGATTGTATATTGATCTTAGAAAAAAAGGACTGAAAAATCAGTCCTTTTATCTTACAGCAAGAGTGCTTATGCTTGGCCTTGTGCATCAGCATCCGCTTGTAGGCGTTGCATATTTGCTTCAAATTCAGCATCAAAGTTAATTGGTGTAAGCAACAATTGCGGGAAGCTACCCTTAGTCACTAAATCATTGACCGCTTCACGTAAGAACGGGAACAAGATATTTGGGCAGTAAGCGCCCAAGATGTATGGAAGGCGATCTTCTTCTACACCATCAACCAAGAAAATCCCTGATTGGGTCACATCAACGATGAACGCAGTTTCATTTTCGTTGTTTGCTTGAACCACAACTTTTAAAGACACTTCGTAGTGAGTCGCATCAATTTTTTCTGCAGCAGAAGATAAATTGATGTTGAGTTCTGGCTGCCATTGTTTCGTGAAAACTTGTGCACCGGGAACTTCGAAAGAAATGTCTTTGGTATAAATACGTTCTAACGCGAGTTGTGGTTGAACTTGTTCTTCGCTCATTGTTTTTCCTTAAATCTTGGATTTAGATGTTGTTAAGCTAATAATTGGTCGAGTTTACCTTCACGCTCTAAAGCATAAAGTTGATCAAAACCACCGATAAACTGATCTTTAATAAAAATTTGCGGCACCGTACGATGATTGGTACGTTGCATTAACTCAAGACGAACTTCTGGTGCTTCATTGGAAAGATTAATTTCTTTAAAAGCCACACCTTTACGCTCGAGTAATTGTTTTGCACGCACACAATACGGGCAAGACAGCGTTGAATAAATGGTGACGTTTTCAGTAGTCATTTTATCGCTCCTTAAGCTTTGGTTTTGCTTTTCACTAAAGGCAAGCCTTGAGCTTTCCAGTTGCTAATGCCACCGTCTAAGCGGTAACTGTCAGCATGGGCAACTTTTTGCAAGGCTGAGCCTGCAACCTGCCCTAAGTTACAAATGAAGACCAAAGGACGATCACTTGCTTTTAATTCATCAATATGACTGGTGATCTGGCTATATGGAATGTTACGGCTACCGCTGATGTGGCCATCACGGAAATCTTTTCCATCACGCAGGTCGATCAACATGGCATTTTTTGCCTTGACCAAAATACCCAGTGATTGTGGTGAAATTTTACGACCATTGCGTTGTCCTTCTAAAATAAAGAACAACACGATTAACACGCCGAGCGTACCAAATAAGAAGGGGTGATTCCCCATAAACTCTAACCAGCGTTCCACAAGTCACCTAAAGTTAAAATCAAAATTGATGCTGAGTATAACTTATCTCAATGGTGATCAAAAATGTTAGTTCAAGGGCAGAAGCCGAAGAAAATTAACTTTTTTGTTGTGCTTCCTGAATTTCATCCAATAGGCGCAGATAACTGTCTAGACGACGCGGTAAAATTTCACCCGCATCAACCGCTTGTTTCAACGCACAATTTTTCTCGTGGGTATGGGTGCAGTTACGGAACTGACAAAGGCCGAGATGGGCTTCAATTTCAGGAAAGCCAGTTCGTACTTTTTCCAGATTCAGATGCCATAGCCCAAACTCACGGATTCCGGGAGAATCAATCAAGGCACCGTTTGTTCCAAATTTGATCAAACGGGTGGAGGTGGTGGTATGTTGACCGAGCGCTGAGTTCTCTGAAATCACGTTGGTTTTCTGCGCAGCATCGGGAACAATGGTATTGATCAAGGAGCTTTTACCGACACCTGACTGTCCAACGAAGGCCACTGTTTCATTATCCAGACGTGCCGATAGCTCAGAGAGATCGCCACGTGAATGACAAATCAGGGTTTCATAACCCAACGCCTCATACTCACTTAATAGCGTCAGAATCGGATCATTTTCAGTGAGCAAGTCTGATTTGTTTAACACCAGTAAGGCTGGAATATTGGCATCGGCACATGCGACCAGATAACGGTCAATCAATGTCGGTGCCGGTTCTGGCAGCGGGGCAAATACAATCACAATCAAACTGATATTGGCGGCGACGGGTTTGACCTTGTGATAACGGTCTGGACGAGTCAGCAATGACTGTCTTGGATAAATCGCGGTGATAATGCCCAAGCCCGTAATGGGATCGGCTTGCCATTTAACCCGATCACCTGTGACCAAAAGTTCTAGGTTGGTACGGGTGTGACAACGCCAAATGCTGTCGAGCTCGATCGGTTTCCAGAATGGTTCCGGTTCACCTTCAGCCACGTGTGGTTTTTCAGGGTGCTGTTCAGGCACAGATAAAGCTTGTACTTCGAGTTGACGACCATAATGCTGAACAACCAGTCCATCCAGATCTTGCGATGTATCAATGTCGTCTTGACGTGATTTATGCTGTTTCTCAATACGACGTTGCTGTTGTTCGGTTAAACGACGCTTACGAATTAAAGCCATTCATATCCCAAAAAATCCACACTTAGAGGACCGCAAAAATAGCACGAAGCCGCTATAGAATTACAGCCAAGATGTAATTAATTTGCTACTATTGATGTTTTTAAGCACATTAGAATCGCCATCCATGAGCAGCACCCCTGATACACGATTAATTTGGATCGATCTGGAAATGACAGGTCTCGATACCGATAACGACAAGATTATTGAAATTGCAACAATTATTACAGATGACCATTTGAATATCTTGGCTGAAGGACCTGTTTTAGCGGTACATCAATCTGATTTGATTCTAAATGCGATGGATGAGTGGAATACCAAGCAACATGGCCAGTCGGGTCTGATTGAGCGAGTACGCCGCAGTAAGTTAAAGGCTGAAGATGCAGAACAGCAAACGCTTGAGTTCCTCAAGAAATGGGTGAGTCCAAAATCTTCGCCGATGTGTGGTAATTCAATTTGCCAAGACCGCCGTTTCTTGCATCGTTTAATGCCTGAGCTGGAACAGTTTTTCCATTACCGTAATCTGGATGTTTCTTCAGTGAAAGAGTTAGCGAAACGCTGGAGACCGGAAATCATGAGCGGTTTAAAGAAAAATGCTTCACACTTGGCAATGGATGACATCCGTGATTCGATCGCAGAACTGAAATATTATCGGGAATACTTCTTTATCATGAACAACGATAACTAATCGATTGATAGAATATTTAAAAGGAGCGTCCGCTCCTTTTTTAATGCGCCAAAAAGTTTGGGATTGATTAAAAAATCGCTTAAACTCAGCTTTTAATTGCAAACTATAAAAAAGAGAGCGTACATGCAAAGTACCAACCCTATTTTAACGCGGGTAGAAACTTATCAGGATTTGGCTGAACCCATGACCATTCAGGGAGCGATCCAGAAGTCAGTGCTGTTAACCGTGATTGCGGCTGTTTTAGGCATGGCTTTATTTTTCTACTGTGCGATGACCGCCAACCTTTCCATTGCCTATGCTGCGACAATCATCGGGGCCGTAGGTGGTTTCATTCTGGCTCTGATTACTACCTTTAAATCTAATACCGCACCTGCTTTGGCCATTCCATATGCTTTATTTGAAGGGGCATTTTTAGGCGGTGTGTCGTTTATTTTTCAGTTGAAATATCCGGGCGTGCCATTACAAGCGTTGTTGGCGACTTTCGTCACAACTCTAGTTTTATTTGCGTTATATAAATTCCAAGTGATCCGTGCCACTGAAAAGTTTAAAGCCATTGTCATTTCAGCATCGATTGCGATTGCCTTGGTGTTTGTGGTACAGATCATTTTGCGTTTAGCATTTGGTTCAAGCATTCCTTATATCTTTGAAAGCAACTGGTTAGGGATTGGTTTTGCTGCTTTTGTTGCCGTGATTGCATCCTTAAACCTGATCTTGGATTTTGACTTGATTGAAAATGCGGCTGCACAACGTGCGCCAAAAGCATTTGAATGGACCTGTGCCATCGCCTTATTGGCGACTTTGGTATGGATGTATTATTCATTCCTGCGTTTATTGAGCTTACTTCGTGGTGATGATTAAGTTCCAATTTAGGTAAAAATACAAATCGTCTTCACTTGAAGGCGATTTTTTTATGCAAGATTGTAAAAAAGATGGATTATGCAATTCCGCTCTAGACGGAATATTGGCATGATGTGGTGAAAATTTTTCGAGTGAGAATAAGATGTCACAAGGACTTTTAGCTGGTAAGCGTTTTTTGATTGCTGGTATTGCAAGTAAATTATCGATTGCTTTTGGTATTGCATCAGCACTCCACCGTGAAGGTGCAGAGCTTGCGTTTACTTATCCAAACGAGAAGTTGAAAAAACGTGTGGATGATTTTGCAGCACAGTTTGGCTCAACACTGGTATTCCCTTGTGATGTTGCGATTGACGCAGAAATTGACAATGCCTTTGTTGAATTGGCAAAACACTGGGATGGTTTAGACGGTGTAGTGCATTCAATTGGTTTTGCCCCTGCACACACGCTTGATGGTGACTTTACTGACGTGACTGATCGTGATGGTTTTAAAATTGCGCATGACATTAGTGCCTATAGCTTTATCGCGATGGCACGTGCGGCTAAACCATTATTACAAGCGCGCCAAGGTTGTTTATTGACTTTGACTTATCAAGGTTCTGAGCGTGTGATGCCGAACTATAACGTGATGGGCATGGCTAAAGCATCACTTGAAGCTGGCGTTCGTTACTTAGCGTCAAGCTTGGGTGTAGACGGTATTCGTGTCAATGCAATTTCTGCGGGCCCAATCCGTACTTTGGCTGCATCAGGCATTAAATCATTCCGTAAAATGTTAGATGCCAATGAAAAAATTGCGCCACTGAAACGCAATGTGACCATTGAAGAAGTGGGTAATGCTGCATTATTCCTTTGTTCACCGTGGGCTTCGGGTATTACAGGCGAAATCATGTATGTTGATGGTGGCTTTAATACGGTTGGTATGAGCCAGTCAATGATGGATGATGAATAATTAGATTAATCTAAATTATTTGATAAAGCCGCTTTTATAGCGGCTTTGTTTTTTAACAATATGATGGAATTCTAAAAACTATAACCCATCTTTTGAACTCATTTATTATGGTTTTCTATACTGTTAAACCATTGTTCAGGATCTTTAGCGAATAAATACGCATTTGATTTTTAATATGACTGATTACTTTAAATACATTTGGTTCAGCTATACGCTTTTGTTCAGGTATAAACAATACACAACAAAGCTTCTGCGCAATAGCAATGATTTGTTCAATATCTAAAACAAAATTGCCACGCATATCTATTCGAAACTGAATGTTTTCTAATTCACCTTTTTCATACCATGCTTGCCCATCAGTTTTTTCTTCATCCCCGAAACAAACTAAGTCTTCATGCCATGATTTAGATAAGGGGTAATATTTTATAATTTCATCTTTTACATTATTTACTGGACGATTTTTCCAAGTAAAAGAGACATCATAATGACCTTCTGCATCATAAAATCTAGAAACGTCTATCCCATTGGCATTGAACCAGCTTTTGGGAATTAAGCAGACTTTAAATTGCCATGCTGCCATAGGATTTTCTCTGATCTCATTTTTGGGCGAATGCTACGCATGTCAAATTTTACTTAAATATTTTGTCTTGGTGTGTATTTATGACGAGAGTACTTCTCTTACCTTTTTAGAGTCAATTTCTTTCCAGCGAGATACGGTTTTACCGCTAGAAGTACAGTCTCAACAAGTAATTCAATTTTGTAGTCTGAATTATATTTTCTTTTTTTAAATAGTTCATGTAAGTAGATGGCAAAATCTTCGGCTAATTCTAATGAATCAAGGTAAACACTTTTCCTACACAACCGTCCGTTTGATGAAACGCCTACAATGATCATTGAGTCTTCATCATGCTCCCAATGATAAGAGCGGAGATGTTGCGGCAAAAGAACGTTTTTTATATGAACAAGTAAGGTTGCATACTCTACAGTATTTCGATTTGGAAACTCTCCTAACTTTCTAAGCATTTTTGCTTTTCTCCTCTCCCTAAATGCATAGTTAAACATAGACTATGCATAACCAATTAAATTTTCGATCTTACTTAGATTTATTCTGATTAGCGTATGCAACAGTAATATTTACGTCAATAAAAAACTAGTAAGCCTTGTTTCATAATTTTTAACATAATATTCAATTCAACAATAAGCGATCAGTTGAAAATATATCGATAAGTATAATTAATCATTTGTCATCAAATACTTTATATGCTAATTAATGCTGGTTTTGTTTGAGTCGAAAATTCTAAAGAGAATCTCGATAAACATATTATTTTTTAGCGTTCGGGGAAGTTAATTTAAACATGAAGAAAACATATGTGGCTTTAGGACTGGTAATTGTACTTTCACTGCAAGGTTGTGCTGCGGTGATGGCAAGTAACCAACCGCATAAAAAGAATCTATCGGTTTTAGAAGTTGGCAAACATCGAAATAATGTGATTTCTGAACTTGGCGCGCCAGTCACATCTGAAATCCAGAATGGTGAACGAAAAGAGATCTATACCTTCCAGCAGGGATATTCAAAAGGGGCAAGAATCAGCCGTACACTGTGGCATACCACCGCGGATATTGCGACCATTGGTCTGTGGGAGATTATTGGTTCTCCCACAGAAATATATTTCAATGGTCAACAACTTTCATATGAGGTTGTTTTTGATGATCGAGACAATATCAAAAGTGCCAAGCTCATTCAAAATGCTGCAACGCCTGTTGTAGAGTGAATACAAAAACATAGCAGTCTAAATTAGGGTTATGGCAGTTCTTTTACTGGGCTGCCACCTAAGGCCTGCATTAAAGTCACATAAGCAATATATTGATTCTGCTTGGTTTCAACCAAACTCAGTCGTGCATTACGTGTGGTTTCCTGCGCATCCAGTAAGTTCTTTAAGGCAATCGCACCATTGCGATAACGCACTTCGGTTAAACGTTCAGTTTTATCTGCCAGCTCAACATTACGTTGCTGTAACTGTACTTGCTGATTCAGTTGAGTACGATTGGATAGCGCATTCTCTACATCGGCAAAAGCTTGGTATAGCGTTTGGCGGTATTGGATTATGGCTTTTTCATATTCAAGATCACTGATCGCAATGTCTTTCTTCATATCGTTATATTGAAGAAAGGGCAGGCTCAGGCTCGCACCTAAAGTCAAAGCAGGATTCTTTAACAGTTGGGTTAAAGAAGTGCTGGAAGAACCAACATTACCCGTCAAATTAATGGATGGGTAATAGCTGGCTTTGGTCGCGTCCTTATTGGCTAAGGTCTTACGCAAGCGCAATTCAGAAGCTTGTAAGTCTGGACGACGCGATAGGATATCGGCAGGCAAGCCAACAGCAATATTCGGGAGGGCATTGCGAGGTAACTGAGCAGGCTCTTGAATATTCAGTTGCTGTACAGGTTCATGTAGCAAAACGGCAATCGCGGTACGTGCTTCGACGCGTTGCTGTTCGATCTGGCTAAGGCTGGCTTTCTGGCTTTGTACCGATTGCTCAGCTTGGGTTAAATCCAAACCAGATACGGCACCCGCTTTATACTGTGATTGAACCAAAGAATAGATTTTCTGGGTCGATGCCAAGTTTTGCTGAATGGTTTGATAACGTTCATTCAGATAACCCAGTTGCCAATACAGTTTGGCTGTGGTTGCTACCAAACTTTGAGCAGTTGCTTGTAAGTCCTGTTCAGTTGCGAGCGCTTCCCAACGACTGGCTTCGGTTTGATTGGCCAGTTTGCCAAATAAATCCAGTTCATAGCTGACACCGACGCTGGTGGATAAACCGCGGTCAGAGCCATCGCCGGAACGTAGATCAATATTATGCCCTGCGGAAACACTGGAACTGGTTCGAATCCCTTGTCTGTTTTCAGCCAGACCTGCTTGTAGTCGTGCTTGCTTGAGGGTTATCCCTGCAACGCTTAAGTCACTGTTTTTAGCCAAGACTTGAGAGACCAACTGATTTAGTTGAGCGTCATTAAACAGGGTCCACCATTGATCGGTTAGATTCAGACTCTTGTTTTTCTGTGCATCGTATTGGAACTGTTGCGGTACTTGGACTGTTGGTGCGTTATAGGGTGTTTTGACCACAGCAGAACAGCCAGCTAAGGAACCAGTAAGTACCAGGGCGAGTCCTAATTTTGTGAATTGAAAAGACATACTCAAATTCCTTATTCTCTCGCTAAGGCAGCAACTGGGTCGAGTTGTGCTGCGTTTCGTGCAGGCAAGAAGCCAAATACAATACCAATCAGACTTGAACAGACGAAGGCTGCGACAATGGAGGTGGTTGAATAACTCATTTCAATTACCCCTTTGGCAAAATGGCCAATGATTTGTCCAATCCCCAAAGACAGGAGAACACCAAGCACGCCGCCTAATAAGCAGACCAGAATTGCTTCGATCAGGAATTGCTGCAAAATATCGCTTTGTCGTGCACCCACTGCCATACGCACCCCGATTTCCTGTGTACGTTCGGTCACCGAGACCAGCATAATATTCATGACGCCAATACCACCAACAACCAAAGAAATGACGGCAATTGCTGAAATCAGCAAGGTCATGGTGGCTGTAGTTTGCTGAATGGTTTCACGAATGCTGTCAGAGTTTTGGGTAAACACATCCTGTGCGCCATGGCGCTGTTCAAGCAGGGTTAAAATCGCATTCTCGGCAGCACTGCTTGGATATTCATCTTTAATCCGCACGATGATGCTACGGACATTGGATTGTCCTAACATCCGGCTCATCACGGTCGAGTAGGGCAGATAGACATTCAGGCTGTCTGAGCTCATGAAGCCTTGCTGTGCGTCAATCACGCCAATAATACGGCTCGGCACGCTCCCCAAGAGCAGGACTTGACCAACAGGATTGGTACCATCTGCAAAGAAGGTCTTTTCCGTATTGGTATCAATCACCACATCTTGTGCACGTTGGGTAACGCTGCTTTTATCAAAAGGCTGCCCCGATTTAAAGGTCAGACCCCGAACATAGAAGAAGTCAGCACTCACACCATTGACCGTTGCTGAGGCTTCGGTATCTTTATAACGTAAGGTCACACTGGTATTGGCTGAAGGGCTGACCCCATCAACATAAGGTTGTTCAGCCAGTGCTTCTGCATCGGCGGGAACCAGTGTTTTAACTTGGGAGGCACGTGAATTATCACCAAAACCACGTCCTTGATAGACGGTAATGGTGTTGGTTCCCAGACTACTGATATTTTCCAGAATCTGTTTTTGTGAGCCATTGCCGAGCGCCACTACCGAGACCACAGATGCAATCCCGATGATAATCCCAAGCATGGTCAAAAACGTACGCATGCGATGGGCATTCATGGCCAGCAGCGCCATACGGAAGGCTTCACCCAGACGGTCGAAGAAAGAGCGCCAAGCAGAGGTTTTCTTCTGTGTTGTGCGTTGCAGTGGCTGGCGTTCTAGGTCAGGATCGGTATTTTCGGGCGTATTGGCACGGTCTGAAATAATATTTCCGTCACTGATCTCGATGATACGTGTCGCATTTTTGGCAACATTGAGATCGTGGGTGACCAGAATAATGGTATGACCTTTGGCATTCAGTTCACGCAAAATACGCATCACCTCAATACCACTATGTTTATCCAAGGCACCTGTGGGCTCATCGGCAAGAATGACATCCCCACCGTTCATTAACGCACGGGCAATCGAAACACGTTGTTGCTGACCGCCTGAGAGCTGGCTCGGGCGATGGTGCAACCGTTCAGCCAAGCCCAGTTCAGATAACAGTTCCGCAGAACGTTCTTGGCGAATGTGACTGTCTACGCCAGCATAAATGGCAGGGACTTCAACGTTGCCCGCAGCACTCAAATCACCAAGTAAATGATAACGCTGGAAAATAAAACCAAAATATTCACGGCGTAACTGTGCCAGTTCATCCGGTTCAAGCTGGCGTGTTTCCCGACCATTGACCTGATAACTGCCTGCAGTCGGTTTATCCAGACACCCCAAGATATTCATCAGGGTCGATTTACCAGAACCGGATTGTCCAACGATGGCAACCAGTTCACCTGCATAAATCTTGAGATCAATCCCTTTCAGGATTTGTACTGTTCCTTCACCTGCCGGAAATTCACGGGTGAGCTGACTGACCTCAAGCAGTGGCTGTGATGAATGTATTTGATCTTGAGTCATATTACATTCTCATTGCACGTTGGCTGCTACGTTTGGCTGCTTCATTTGAGCTGTCAGATGCATCGGCAATCACCACTTGATCACCCAGTTTTAAGCCTTTCAGCACTTGTGCTGTAACACGGTTATTCAGACCAATGAGTACAGGCTGTGGTTGAGCTGTACCATCGGCTTGTAGGACTCGAACCATACCTGTTGATGCTTTACCTTGTGCAATCAAGGCTTTTTCTTCTTCGCTCAACTCCAGACGTTTTGGACGTTGGGTCTGGTCAGCATCTGGTTTTTTCGCTTGTTCTGATTTGTTGGCATTGGCTGAATTACCTTTACCACTACCACGGTTGCCACGTTGGGTCTGAATGGCAGCAGCAGGAACGGTCAGTGCATTCTTCGCTTCTGCCAGCACAATATACACTTGTGCAGTCATATCAATACGGAGTTTGCCATCTTCATTTGGGACATCAAATAGCGCGTTATAGTAAACCGCAGCGTTGGAGGTTGATGAACTGCTGCTACTGCTGGTTTCGGTATTAATTGAATTTGGTGCGGGTTCAACTTGACGCAATTTTGCGTAATGTTTCTTGTCACTATTCCCTAAGGTGGTGAAATAAACGGTTTGGCCTTTTTCAACTTTCATGACATCCGCTTCAGAAATCTGCGCCTTGATGGTCATAGTATCGAGCTTCGCCAATTTGACAATGGTCGGTGCCGTTTGGTTCGCGTTTACCGTTTGACCTTCTTCAGTCACGATGGCCACAATGGTTCCGTCCATCGGTGCAATGATACGGGTATAGCCTAAATTTTCCTTCGCTGTTGCCAAGGTTAAGCGGGACTGTTCAATCTGCGCACTAATCGATGTGATCTGTGCCTGTGCTGTTTTAAAATTGGCTAATGCCGCTTCCAGCTCGGCACGTGAGGTTGCATCTTGACTGAACATGGCTTGCTGACGTTTATATTCTGCCTCAACTTTGGCCAAATTGGCTTGTTGTACGGCCAATTGTGCCTGCTGGTTTTTAATGTTGGCTTCGGCAGTTTTCTGTTCATTTTCCTGACGAATTGAATCAATTTGTGCAATCAACTGACCTTGTTTTACTTGGTCACCCAATTGAACATACATTTTCTTCACCTGACCAGAGACCTGTGCCCCGACACTGACCATTTTGGTGGCTTCAAGTACCCCTGTTGCCAAGACCGAGTTTTCAATATCGCCACGAGAAACTTCGGCACTAATATATTGAGGTGCTTGGGCTTTCGGTTTGAAGAACATCCAGCCGAGTGCTGCAATAATCAATACCCCGATTGCAATCATGATGATTTTACGAGGCTGAATCTTTTTAGTGTTTGTTTTTGGCATGTCAACAGGTCAAAAGTGAGAAACTGGAGCTAGTATAAAAGTGAAATGAGGATAAAGCGTGAATATTTTTAAACTATAATGAGAATTATTTTCCTTTTTGCGGCAAAGTTATTCTATAAAAATCCGATAAATACTAGAGATACCTGCATGCGCATTTGAAGGAAGGGCAATACCTGCTTGTGACGGGATCGCAGATTCGCGTGGATTAATTCGAATCAGCCGCGGTACAAATCGCTCACTAAAATAACGTACGGTAGGGATGGCGGTACCTGCTCCCACTTCAATCACAACAGCTTGATGGTGGTTTTTTAAAAAGCTATCGAGGCGTTTTGCTTGTTGCATCTGGCGTTGGCTGATCCAAGCCGCATCATTAAACATTAAAATATTGGGCCGTGCTAAATGGCCACAGGCAGGGCATTGCGGTAATGGTCCTTGCCATTGGCAATCGTGCTGAGCAATGTCTGGACTCAATTCATTCGCTGACCAGATATGCTGCTGACAGACATTCAGACATTGCAAATAATGGATACTGCCGTGGCATTCATAAATCTGATCAGGTGCAAAGCCTGCTTTTTGAAATTGCCCATCGACATTCGAGGTAAATACAAAATAGGGCAGTTCTAATTGCTCAGCCAATTGCTTCAGCAGGGCAAAGCCTTGATGAGGCGTGGTTTGACGATAGAGTGCCAAGCGGTGCCCATAAAAACCCCAGGCTAAATGTGGATGCCGTTTAAACGCAGCAGGGTTGGCAATTTCGCTAAAATCGATGCGCTGCTTGCCCAGCTCAGGATAAGCTTGCCACATGCCTTGATTGCCCCGAAAATCAGGTAAACCTGAATCGACACCCATACCCGCACCAGCACTGATGATCAGGCTGTCTGCATGTTTAAATAGACTTTTTATCTGCTCAATGTAGAGGGGATTTAAATCAAAAGACATTATGTCATCCCTTATTTTTATTTTTGGATGCTTAGGCTTAACTAGGTTGTGTGAATAAGGTCGTACCACAGAGTTCAGCTAAAGCTTGTAGCATTAGTTGTTCTGGGTTTTCCTTAGACATGCCTTTAATTGCTGCATCAATACGCAATAATAAATCAGACCAAGTCAGAAACTGTCTTGGATTTAAACGGCGTAGCGCTTGTTGATACTGTGAAACTTTGGTTTTCCAGATCCCGAGTTGAATTGCATTATGCGGTTGTTCAAACAATTGCATCAATAAGCGCATTTCTTTGCTCAGGGTCCATAAGATCAGACTATCAGGTTCACCCGCAGCAATCAGATATTGATAAATCTTGACGGACTGTGCCAGATTTCCTGCCAGTAAAGCATCACTTAGATCATAGGTGGTATAACGCGATTGATCCTGCAAGCAGGCATAAAGCTGTTCAATCTGAATCTGTTGAATATCGGGAAAGGTATCGGCAACACGCATCAGGCTATTTTTGGCAGCCAGAAGATTATGTTCATGATGCTGCATCAGCCATTGCCATGCATCATGATTGAGCTGAATACCAAGCTTTTCTGCTTCTAAGGCTAAGATACGTTGTCGATCTTGTGGATAGGTTGCGGTGAGTGGAACCACCACACCATTGGCCTCAACCACTTGGAAGAAGGCAGACTTTAAGCTGCTACTGTCCTGTTTGGGTAAAACAACCAATAAGAGGTTATGTTCATTATGTTGAATATAGCTTTTCAGCTGTTTCAAGCCATTGGCATCGGGCTTGATATTGCCATGTACTTCAATCGCAAGTTGTTGTGAAAACAGGGATAAACTATTCAGTGCGTTAAAGACATTTTTCCAGTCATTCACGCTATTGATATCATAGCGTTGCCGTTCAACTTCTTGCTGTTGCCAGCTCTTACGGAATGCATCGAGCAGGTTTTGCTCCAGTAGAGGCTCTTGTCCATGGATAATCCATGCACCGCGAGCCTCACCCACACGTTTTAAGGCTTGAACATAATCCAGTTTCATAAAGCGTGATTATGGCTGAGCTTTGGGTAAACGGTTCGCCGCAATCTGACGAGTCACTTGCTGTGCAATATCATCAACAATAATTCGATTGAGATAGATTTCTTGTTGGTTATCCGTGTTCACTGTAGCCACATCGTATTGATAGGTACGAGAGGCGGTTAAGGTACGTGGTTCAGTGATTTTCTTGCCTTGACGGTCTTCAATCTGGAAGGTCACGGTTAAACGTAGCAATACTTCGGTCAACTTACCATTCAACAATTGGCGACGCGGCGTGTAATCCAGAATACGAAGTACATAAGCATCATTCGCGTTACTGAGCTGTACACCTGTCGCACTGAGATAGATACTGAGACGATTTTCCAACTCATCGGTATTATCAGGCAATACTAAAGTTAGTTTGTTATAAACCAATGGTGCTGCTGTAGTGTTGCTTCCTTTTAAGTGAAAGCCACAGCCGACTAAGCCTGCACTTAGGCCTAAAGTGAGAACGATAGCAGCTGCACGTTGCGCTAAGTGCATATTTATTCCTCTAATGAAATCTATTCTTATCCCTCTGGTTTCACGAGGGGATGCCTCTCTTTTTACAAAGAGAGGCAAGAACGAATTATTAAACAACTAAATTAACGAGTTTGTTCGGTACCACAATTTCTTTTTTGGTTGGACCAGTCAAGAATTGTTGAACTTCAGGTAATGCTTTTGCCAAAGCCAATACGTCCTCTTTAGACATATCGACAGCGACCTCTAACTTACCACGAAGTTTACCATTCACTTGTACAACAATCGTTTGTGTATTACGGGTTAACGCTGACTCATCCACTTGCGGGAATTCAACCGTTGTTAACTCCAAACCAAACTGGGTTAACAAGGTCTGGCTCAAGTGCGGTGCAAATGGAGCAAGCAAAGTTAACAAGGTGGTGATGGCTTCACGTGCAACAGCAACATCGTTGTCATCTTTTGCTTCAAACTTGTTGCTGGCATTGAGTAATTCCATCAATGCAGCAATCGCCGTATTGAAGGCATGACGACGCTCGATGTCATCACCCACTTTCTGAATGGTTTCATGGGTTTTACGACGTAAGTCTTGCGCATCTTTCGACAGGTTTGCACTGTCGATAGCCGTTGCTTGATTGCCTTTTTCCAAGAAACCAGCTGCCAAACGCCAGACACGTTTCAGGAAGCGGTTGGCGCCTTCAACACCGGCATCCGACCATTCTAATGATTGATCCGGTGGTGCCGCAAACATCATAAAGACACGTGCAGTATCTGCGCCGTATTGGTCAATAATGGCTTGTGGATCAATACCGTTGTTTTTCGACTTGGACATTTTTTCCTGTCCGCCGATCACAACTTCCTGACCATCACCTGAATATTTGGCTGAAAGGATACGGCCTTTCTCATCGCGCTCTAATTCGATGTCAGCAGGGTTAAACCAGGTTTTCTTGCCACTTTCCGCTTCACGATAGAAGGTATCGGCCAACACCATGCCTTGGGTGAGCAAGTTGGTGAATGGTTCATTGCCTTGTACTACGCCTTCATCACGCATCAATTTATGGAAGAAACGTGCATAAAGTAAGTGCAGAATCGCATGTTCAACACCACCGATGTATTGGTTCACAGGAAGCCAGTTTTGCGCCGCTTCAGGTTTTACCATACCACCAGTGAAATCAGGAGAGGCATAACGTGCATAGTACCAAGATGATTCTACAAAGGTATCCAAGGTGTCTGTTTCACGACGCGCATCGGCACCACAGCTTGGGCACTTGGTTTCGTAAAACTCTGGCATCTTGTTCAATGGGTTACCAGAACCATCTGGAACCACGTCGGTTGGTAATACCACAGGCAATTGATCTTCTGGAACTGGCACTTGGCCACAGCTGTTACAGTTGATCATTGGAATTGGGCAACCCCAGTAACGTTGACGGGAAACCCCCCAGTCACGTAAACGGAATTGAACCTTAGAGTTGGCCAAAGCTTGTGGTTCTAATTTTGCAAGGAAAGCATCAAAAGCAGCTTGGAATGCTAAACCATCAAACTCGCCAGAATTTACCAGTTTGCCTTCTTTTGAACCATACCATTCTTGCCATTCAGTTGCTGAGTATTCAGCATCATCGGCGCCTTTGGCATCAATCACTTGCTTGATTGGCAAGTTAAATTTATTGGCAAATTCAAAATCACGTTCATCGTGTGCAGGCACCGCCATCACCGCGCCTGAACCGTATGACATTAAGACATAGTTGGCAATCCAAACAGGGAGGTCTTCGCCTGTCACTGGATGCTTCACAAATAAGCCTGTTGCCATGCCTTTCTTTTCAGCAGTGGCTAAATCAGCTTCTGCGACTGAACCCATACGGCATTCTTCAATAAATGCAGCAAGTTCAGGGTTGTTCTCGGCTGCTTTGAGGGCCAGAGGGTGCTCTGCTGCAACAGCAACATAAGTCACCCCCATCAAGGTATCAGCACGTGTGGTATAAACCGTTAAGCCATCTGCATAGATTTCAGTATTGGCAGAAGGGAAGGTAATCTCCATCCCCGTCGAACGGCCAATCCAGTTACGTTGCATGGTCAAGACCTGTTGTGGCCAGCCATCTTGCAAGGTATCTAGGTCGTCTAATAATTCTTGTGCATAGTCAGTGATGCGGAAGTAGTACATTGGAATATCACGTTTTTCTACCAATGCACCTGAACGCCAGCCACGACCATTTTCAACTTGTTCATTGGCCAACACGGTCTGGTCTACAGGGTCCCAGTTGACAGGTGAAAGCTTACGATAGATCAAGCCTTTCTTATAAAGTTGTACGAATAACCATTGTTCCCAGTGGTAGTATTCTGGTGTACAGGTCGCAAATTCGCGATCCCAATCCACAGACAAACCCAATTTTTTTAATTGATCACGCATATAAGCGATGTTTTCAAAGGTCCACTTTGCAGGTGCTACCTGATGCGCAATCGCTGCATTTTCAGCAGGTAAACCAAATGCATCCCAACCCATCGGCTGTAATACGGTTTCGCCTTTTAAACGATAAAAACGGCTAATCACGTCACCAATGGTATAGTTACGCACATGCCCCATATGCAGTTTGCCACTTGGGTACGGGAACATCGACAGGATATAGCGATGTTTGCCCTCTACAGTGTCTGCAACTTTAAAAACTTTGCGATTGTCCCAGTCTTGTTGAACTTGGGGCTCAATGGCACTTGCTTGATATTCGGAGTCAATGTGAGAAGTCGTCATAGGGATATGCGATACAACAAAAAAGTAAAGTTAAGATTGCTGCACAGCATAGCGCAAAATTGTAGTAATTGTCAGTTTTTAGATCGGGATTTTATCTACAAGGCCACTGTATTGAAGATGACCTTGCAGGATTGTCGTTGTGTTTATTTAGCAGATACAGCAGAGGCAGGTGGCGGGCTCTGCGGTTTAACTGTGTTTGCTGGTGCTACAGGTGCTGTTTGAGATGTCTGTTGCGGTATATTGGGCGCAGCTTCAGGATTGGCTTGCTGCCCTTGCTGAGTGGTTGGGGTGGTGGTTTGATGGCTATTGCCATAAGTCGAAACTTTATCCAACCGTTTTGCACCTTTCGGTGGTGGTGTAGTGGTGTAATGGGTCGAGCCATTGGCATCGACCCATTTATAATATTGCTGTGCATGGTTTTGGCTAGAACAGAGCAATAGTACAGTTGCTGTAAGTGTGTATAAGCTTGTTTTTAAATAAGATGACTTCATGTTTGATCTCCCCAAGAAAATATATTTATATTCGACCAAAGTGCCTAATCAAGTAGTTTACAATGCCTAGTTTTCAATAAAAAGAAAATAGTTTTTTGATAAAAGGGCATTTAAAAAGACCAAAATATTTCGTGAAATGTGTTTAAAAAAACAACAGCCAAAAAATATTCGTTAAAAACCTTTTCTTTGTTCTTGACATTGCTTATGAAAGAAACAAGAATGCTTTCTCAAGTTTTATATGTGTTTATTTGATCACCCTTCGAATAAATGTCATGGCTTGCAATGGACATTCTTTCTAGCCGAGAGAATGACGTTTTGAAATCTGCTTATCCCAGCACATTTTGATTCGAGATGTCATCAAGTTTATACGGCTGATGAGTCTCAGAAAATTTTTCCTATTGCAGCAAAAACGAGTAGAATACGCACACTTATAAGAAGTGCAAAAGTTAATGAATAACACACAATTTATGTCTCCCATAAATTGTGCTAACACTAGGGTGAATCACGTTGGAACTTTTATCTGGTGGTGAAATGCTCGTTCGTGCCCTTGCGGACGAAGGCGTAGAGCATGTTTTTGGGTATCCAGGCGGCGCTGTATTACATATTTATGATGCGCTATTTCAACAAGACAAAATTAACCATTACCTCGTTCGTCATGAGCAAGCTGCTGGTCACATGGCAGATGCATACTCGCGCGTAACAGGTAAGACTGGTGTAGTACTGGTCACTTCAGGGCCGGGCGCAACCAATACCGTCACTCCAATCGCAACAGCCTATATGGACTCAATCCCAATGGTGATTTTGTCTGGTCAGGTTGCAAGCCATCTGATTGGAGAGGACGCGTTCCAAGAAACCGATATGGTGGGTATTTCTCGTCCAATCGTAAAACACAGTTTCCAAGTGCGTCACGCGAGTGAAATACCTGCAATTATTAAGAAAGCCTTCTATATCGCTGCGTCTGGCCGTCCGGGTCCAGTTGTGGTTGATATTCCAAAGGATGCAACGAATCCTGCGGAAAAATTTGCCTACGAATATCCTGAAAAAGTGAAGATGCGTTCATATCAGCCGCCTTCACGTGGTCACTCGGGTCAAATTCGCAAAGCGATTGATGAGCTAATTACCGCGAAACGTCCGATGATTTATACGGGTGGTGGTGTAGTTCAAGGTAATGCCTCTGGATTATTGACTGAACTTGCACACTTGTTGGGCTACCCAGTCACCAATACTTTAATGGGCTTAGGTGCTTTCCCGGGTAACGACCCGCAATTCGTGGGAATGTTGGGGATGCATGGTACTTATGAAGCCAATATGGCGATGCATAATGCCGATGTGATCTTAGCGATTGGTGCACGTTTCGATGACCGTGTGACCAATAACCCAGCAAAATTCTGTACCAATGCAAAAGTCATTCATATTGATGTCGATCCGGCAACCATCTCGAAGACCATTATGGCGCATATCCCAATCGTGGGTGCAGTAGAGCCTGTTCTTCAAGAAATGTTGGCGCAATTGAAACAAATGAATGTATCGAAGCCAAACCCTGAAGCAATTGCGGCATGGTGGTCTCAAATTAATGAGTGGCGTAAAGTACATGGCTTACGTTATGAAGCAGGTCAAAATGGTGTGATGAAACCACAACAAGTGGTTGAAGCATTGGATCGTGCGACCAATGGTGAAGCGATCATTACATCTGACGTAGGTCAGCATCAAATGTTTGGTGCGAACTACTACAAATACAAACGTCCACGTCAGTGGATCAACTCTGGTGGCTTAGGCACTATGGGTGTTGGTTTACCGTATGCGATGGCTGCAAAGCTGGCATTCCCTGACCAGCAGGTGGTGTGTATTACAGGCGAAGCATCAATTCAGATGTGTATCCAAGAATTGTCGACCTGCAAGCAATATGGCTTGAATGTGAAAATTCTTTGCTTGAACAACCAGGCGTTAGGCATGGTGAAGCAGTGGCAAGACATGAACTACGAAGGACGTCATTCAAGTTCTTATGTCGATTCATTACCTGACTTTGCCAAGTTAATGGAAGCCTATGGTCATGTGGGCATTCAGATTAACCATGCTGACGAGCTCGATTCTAAATTAGCTGAAGCGATGGCAATTAATGATAAATGCGTGTTCATTAATGTCATGGTTGATCGTACAGAACATGTGTATCCAATGTTGATTGCAGGTCAGTCCATGAAGGATATGTGGTTAGGTAAAGGGGAGCGTACATAATGAGACATATTATTTCAGTACTCGTTGAAAACGAAGCTGGTGCGCTTTCTCGTCTGGTTGGCTTATTTAGTCAACGTGGCTACAACATTGAAACCCTCAATGTTGCACCGACAGAAGACGAAACCTTATCGCGTTTGACCTTAACCACTTATGGCGATGACCACAAAATCGAGCAGATCACCAAGCAATTGAACAAATTGGTTGAAGTAGTGAAAGTGGTTGATCTGTCTGAAGGTTCACACATTGAACGTGAATTGATGCTGATCAAAGTCAAGGCATTGGGTGCGGCACGTGCGGAAATCAAACGTACGGCTGACATCTTCCGTGCTCAGATTGTGGATGTGACGCCGACGACCTATACGATTCAGATCGCAGGAACAACTGAAAAAATTGATGGTTTTATTGATGCGCTGGCAGAAAATACCATTCTAGAAGTTGTTCGTTCTGGTGTATCAGGCATCGCGCGCGGTGAAAAAGTTTTAACAATTTAAAAAATCTCCCCCAACCCCTCTTTGAACAAGAGGGGGGATCACCCAGAACGGTAATCATGGGGGAGCCTACAAAAGATCTGTCCTTGCAGAACAAGGGAAATGACAAAAATTTTAGCGGAGAAAACAGATGCAAATTTTTTACGATAAAGACTGTGACTTATCAATCATCCAAGGCAAGAAAGTTGCAATCATTGGTTATGGTTCACAAGGCCATGCGCATGCACTTAACTTGAAAGACTCTGGTGTAGACGTAACTGTTGGTTTACGTGCTGGTTCTACTTCTTGGAAAAAAGCTGAAAACTCAGGTCTTAAAGTTTCTGAAGTTCCAGCGGCTGTTGCCCAAGCTGACCTCGTGATGATCTTGACTCCTGATGAGTTTCAATCGCAACTTTATCGTGACGTGATTGAACCAAACATCAAAGAAGGCGCAACTTTAGCATTTGCGCATGGTTTCTCTATTCTTTATAACCAAGTTGTTCCACGTAAAGACCTAGACGTGATTATGGTTGCTCCAAAAGCACCAGGTCACACTGTACGTTCGGAATATCAACGTGGTTCAGGTGTTCCTGATTTAATCGCGATCCACCAGGATGCTTCTGGTAATGCGCGTAACGTTGCGCTTTCTTATGCTTCTGGTGTAGGTGGTGGTCGTACCGGTATCATCGAAACTTCTTTCCGTGAAGAAACTGAAACTGACTTGTTTGGTGAGCAAGCAGTTCTTTGTGGTGGTGCTGTTGAATTGGTTAAAATGGGCTTCGAAACTTTGGTTGAAGCTGGTTATGCACCTGAAATGGCTTACTTCGAATGCTTGCATGAATTGAAGTTAATCGTTGACTTGATGTTCGAAGGCGGTATTGCGGACATGAACTATTCAGTATCTAACAACGCTGAATATGGTGAATATGTGACGGGTACTGAAGTCATTAATGAACAGTCTCGAGAAGCAATGCGTAATGCATTGAAACGTATCCAGTCTGGTGAATATGCGAAGATGTTCATCCAAGAAGGTGCATTAAACTACCCATCAATGACAGCACGTCGTCGTCAAAACGCTGCGCATGGTATTGAAGTAACAGGTAACAAGTTACGTGCGATGATGCCTTGGATTCAAGCGAATAAAATCGTAGATAAAGAAAAGAACTAAGGTTACGTGCCTTACACAAAAAATGGGAAGCAACGCTTCCCATTTTTGTTCATACCTTGGATTCAAGCAAACAAAATCGTAGATAAAGAGAAGAACTAAGTTCTGCTCTAATCTTTAAAAGCCCCGGTTTGTACAGGGGGGTTTTATTGGATAATCGAGCTGCTACATGCGTTAGCGAAGCATATCACCACCGTTGTGAAAAAGATCCTATTCAGGATTCCAGCGAACAAAACCGTAGGTAAAAACAAGAACGAGGTTAGGTGCTCATTTCAGCAAAAAAACATGTTGAAATAAGCGCGCTTTTTTATGCCAGTCAATAACAGAGTTATAACAATATAGATAAAAAAATAAGCTTATATTGTTGGTGTTTTAATCAGCTTGATTGCTGTAAGAGGTTCTGATTAAATAGAAAAAGTGTTGCATGCTTTGGGGTATCTGCACGATTAAAAACAAAGAATTTGTCATGACTTAAAAATTAAAATGATCTAGTAAAAATAAATGAGTCTTTTGGTAAAAAAATGTAATAAAAAACAAGATTTTTCATTGGTTTGAAATGATTATGTGCTTTTATTCTATTGATTTATAAAGTGAAAAAGACTTGACCTTATGCTAGATGATGTTATTGTTAAGGAAAGTTTATGAATCCAGTCTTCATGGCTTCTTTGGGTGTGAAACGTCGTTCGGATTTCGGGCATTTTTGCTCATCATATAAAAAAAAGTACTGAATAATCATGGAAGTCCTTTATGGTTCACGTTGATTATGATAGCACATTGGTCATCGTTTCCATTTTGGTTGCAGTCGCGACATGTTACGCTGCAGTTTCGATGGAAGAACTCGTTTTTAAAGCTGCTTATAAAAAGTTTGAAAAAAGCATTTTAATGGCGAGTGGGCTGATTTTAGGATTAGCCATATGGTCAATGCACTTTGTGGGAATGCTGGCTAGCCATTTGCCAGAAGGCTATCTTTTTGATGTTAATTTGACCGTTCTTTCCTACCTAGTGGGGGCCGTTGCTTCTACCTTTGCTGTTTGGCTGACTTCAAGACCGACTTTGCCTATCCCGCGCTTGATTCTCGGTGCCGTGTTTATGGGACTTGGCATATCCGGAATGCACTATACGGGTATGGCGGCACTGACGGTTGAACATCATGCCATGCATTACGACCCTTTACTGGTCTTGTGTTCAGTCTTAATTGCAATTAGTGGTTCAGGTCTAAGTTTCTTTTTTATTTTTAAATATAAAACAGCAGTCAAATATCGTACCTTGCTCAAGGGGGTTGTTGCTGTACTCATGGCCTTTAGTATTGTGGGAATGCACTATACAGGGATGGCTGCAACCTACTTTGATGAAAGTCTGGCGCAAGTTTTGACTTCAGAGCAGACAGGGCAAAGCGTTTTACTGTTTACGATTATTTTTATTACCAGTCTGGTTTTTGTTGCTGGTTTTGCCGTTGCGATACTGGAGGCTAGACTTGAAGAAAGGAATGAGCAACTCACTTTAATTAATAAAGAACTAGCCACCCAGTCTTTACATGACACACTGACCAAATTACCCAATCGCTTATACCTGACTGAGCATGCAGAAGAGGTCTTCAATCATCATCGCTTAAATAAGCAAAAAGCGGCATTTTTATATATCGATCTAGATCGCTTTAAATCAGTAAATGATGCCTTTGGTCATCATATTGGTGATCAGTTACTGATTCAGATGGCGAATCGTTTATACAATAAGCTGGGCTCAAGTCATAAGCTGTTTCGGATTGGTGGAGATGAGTTCGTCTTAATTTCTGAGAATACCGATATCAATGAAGCGATGCAGCTTTCAGAAGATATTTTGCATTACATTCAGGAAACTTATCTGATTGCGGCAAAAGATATTAATATTTCTGCCAGCGTCGGGATTGCAATGTACCCTGAACATGGTACCAATGTTCAAGACCTGTTGATTAATGCGGATGTTGCAATGCTGATTTCCAAAGATCAGGGCCGTAACACCTATACTATGTTCCACTCAATGTCAGATCAGCAAGATGTACGCAGTCAGTCCAAACTGATCAATGATCTCTATAAGGCGGTTGATGAGCAACAATTTGTGCTGTTTTATCAACCCAAATTTACCTCGAATTATGAGGTCTGTGGGGTAGAAGCCTTAATTCGATGGAAACACCCAACACTGGGCTTATTGACACCGCAAATGTTTATTGAGGGTGCTGAAAAAACTGGATTGATTATTCCGATGGGATATTGGGCACTTGAACAGGCCTGTATACAGATTCAGCAGTGGGAACGAAGTAGCAGTCCTTTTTATCCAATCGCTGTTAATTTATCTGCTCTGCAATTTGAAAATAAAAAGCTTTTTAGTGTATTAGAACAATTATTAGAACAATATCAGATCCAACCGCATCATCTCATTCTTGAAATTACTGAATCTACAGCAATGCATCATATTGATTCCAGTATTCGTACCTTGGAACGTTTACGTAAACTTGGGATTCGAATTGCAATTGATGACTTTGGTACAGGCTATTCAAGTTTCTTGTATTTAAAAGATTTACCAGTCGATGAATTGAAAATTGATCGAGGTTTCCTGATTGATCTGAAACCGAATTCAAAAGAAGAGGCCATTTTAGAAAGTATTATCCATCTGGCTGCAAAATTGGGCTTAGTCGTGACAGCAGAAGGGGTTGAAACACAACAGCAAGCGGATATCCTGACCAGTTTGGGATGCAATCAACTACAAGGCTATTTATTAGGTACGCCCGTCAATATAGAAGGTCTGGTATTGCATCGCTATCAGCACTTTGCATGATGGATAAATCGAAGATCGGCTTATGTTAAAGGCTGCCCCTATCGGCAGCCTTTTTGTTTTAAGGATAATTTTAGTCAGAACGTTGCGCTAACCATTGAGTGACGACAGGCCAGACCAATTCGGGTGCCTGACTTCCTGAAACCAAGCCCATATGCCCTCCAGGAACAATTTCAAACTGTTTGTCGGTACTGCTGATTAAATCCATAAGAGGGCGCACTGCTTCCGCCGTTACAATAATATCGGTACGACCGCCTACTGCCAGTACGGAACAATCAATATCTTTCAGGTTGGCACTTTGCTCACCAAATTGGACTGAGCCTGTAGATAGCTCATTATCAATCCAGAAACGTAGAATAATATCGCGCATCACGCCACCTGGATAAGCCAGCATATGATCGACAAAAGAACTGGAAGTGGCGTGGTTAATCACAAATTGGCGATCATTCAGATTTTTTAGCAGTTCCCAATAATTTTTAAAGTTGCCAATTGGATCGGTCAATTTAAACCCTAAGGTATTTTGCCAGCCATGAATATGAAACACGCGACTAGGCACTTGATGGATACGAAACTTGGTATTGCTACGAATCCATTGTGCTGGAACGGTCAGGCGTTGGTAGAACTTACCCATATAACCCGATTTATGGGTATTAATCGGGGATGCCAAGATGACCATATTCTGAATGTTTTTATCTTTGAACAGCGCGGTATAGCAGAGTGATAACGCACCACCCAAGCTCCAACCATACAGCGATAATTGTTGCTGACCACTATGCGCACGGATTTTCTCAATAAAGTCTGGCATAAAGGTTTTCACATATGTACCCAGATTATATTTGGCTTGGCGTAGGCTTGGTGTCCCCCAATCAATCAGATAAACATCAAAACCTTGTGCGAGAAAATAACCCACCAGACTACGGCTTGGGAATAAGTCATAGATCAGCATATTCGCGGCAAGCGGTGGCACGATGACCAAAGGAATACGATGCTTGACGCTACTGTTTGTTGCAACCGTATAGTGGCGTAAGCTAATAATTTCACGTTGATACACAATATCAAAAGGTGTTCTGCCTGAAAGTGCCAGTTGCGGACCACGCAAGATACGATCTGTTGCGTTGGCGATAATTTGGCGTGCCTGACGTCCATTGCGGCTATTTAGCATTTTTTGTGCAGTTGGACTGTGAAGAAAACTGCGTTTAACTTTTGGTGATTGAGTCATGTGAACCTAAAGCTCGAAGGTTGCTATTCAATAGCGGCATATTAGAAGAAAAAATAAATTTGCTCAGTGACTCATTTGCTTAACTTGTCTTTCAAAATGATCAATTCGGTAAGGAGATAAACACAAAATGTTAAGGATTGAATAAAAAATAATGTAAAGTGTACTTTACATTTTGCGGAGTGGTTTATATATTGTTGTAAAGCTTACTTTACATGGTGCAGTATGAATCATTCTCGAAACTTGTTGCAATTGCTCATCGCAATTTCAATTTATATGGTGGTTTTGATTGGCTCTTTAAAATCCTTAAATTTTATTGATATACAATGGCTTAAAATTGTTGTTTCATTAACGCCGATGTTACCTGCATTGGTCATTGCATGGGTGATTATTCAACAATTCAAGCGCTTTGATGAGCTGCAACAGAAGATACAATTACAAGCCTTGGGTATGAGTTTTATCGGAACATCACTGATCACCTTTAGTTATGGTTTTCTGGAAAATGTTGGATTTCCAAAACTCACAATGTTTATCATTTGGCCAATGATGGCAATGCTTTGGTCGATTGCGACCATCGTTGGAACTTGGAAATATAGATGAAAAATAATCTACCTGAATTGAGAAAACACAAAGGCTGGTCGCAAAGTGACTTGGGGGATTATGTCAGCGTGTCGCGGCAAACCATCAATGCGATTGAAAAGGAGCGTTATGATCCAAGTCTAACGCTTGCCTTTAAGATTTCACATGCCTTTGGATTGAGCATTGAACAAGTGTTTATCTATGAGGGAGAATAGCCCCCTAAGCATTGCTGCTTAAGGGGTCATTTGTAGATGTAAAACCGGATAGGGATTACCTTGGCCATCGAGTTCTGAGCGACTTACCGTATGAAATCCCATTTTTTGGTAAAAGTTAACAGCTTGGAGATTCTGTTCATTGACATCAACTTTATAGATCTGAAGTTGTTTAACTGCAAAATCGAGTAAAGCTTTGCCGATCCCTGATCTTCGATATTCTGGCAGAATAAACAGCATTTCAATATTGTCGCTACTACAGCCTAAAAAGCCGACAATTTTATGCTCAATCACATATTTATGCAGTGTAACATGATGAAAATATTCATTCAGGATCAGCGGTTTGAGTTCTGAAATCATGGTTTCAGGTAAAAAGTCATGTGTCGCTCTAACCGATTTTTCCCATATTTCTATTAACGTAGAATGATCGTGTTGGGTTGCTTTTATAATCATGGATTCACTTCAAGCAGGCTGTCTTATGGGGGCTATTTTCAAGCATTTTATGAGAGATTTCTATCCTTTGAATTCGACATAAAAGTGATCACTTTGATTATTCAAGTTCTAATTGATGATCATCTTTGGTGACTTTGATTTTTAGCTTCTTATATTTTCGCTTATTCGGATCTAAAGCAGAATTTATAACATCTTGAGCAAAATGTTGATCTTGCATCAGTACAGTATAGGATTTATAGCCCAAGAGAATCCGAGTCGGACGATAGCCGTTACGCGAAATATAATAATCAATCATTTGATTCAATTCGATTAACAGACTGGTATCGCTCATTGTTATAGATCACATATAAGAGGCTTATACAGCATAGTCTATATAAGAAAACTTATCTAGCTGATCTTAATTGCTTTTTATGAATGTGTTGGTTGTCATAAAAATGTCATGTAAAAATATTATGGTAATTTACATAATAAAAACAATGATAAAAAGATGAAGCTATATCTTGAGAACTTTAAATCACTGTGGATATGGGGATTTTGAAGATTAGGGAGATATTTATATGCAGAATGAAAGGGTTAACACACGAGATAAAAAGCCACTCAATCATCGTGTAAGTGCTTTACTGGCAGCCTATCAGGCATTCTTGCTGACCAAGGGGTTGGCGAACAGTGAGTTTAGCCGTTTAATTTTTGCGGAAAGTTATACTGAAAACCTAAAATTTAAAATTTATGATGATGAATTAAAGAAGCAACTGATTGATGAATTAGAAAAGTTTAGTTCTTTTTAGCCAGAAATGTATATTACGATTGAGAGTATATAAAGATAAAGATTTGAAAATTTCGACTGCATTTACAGGGAATTTAAACGACTTGCTTTATGTTGATAGATATATCGCATTAAATAGCTATTATAAAACCATATGCCTGAAAATAAAAGCCTCAGTTGCCTAATTCGGGGTATCGACAACTGAGGGGAAACTGAGTATTTATAATCTAACCTCATTTTTAAAATAAAGAAATGACTTTTATTGAAAAGGCATAATCTGTTTAATTTTAAGAGTTAATATGTTTAGTCAGTCGGTGAAAAAGGAATAATTAAAAACGATTAATATGGTTTTTGTGGTGGTTCTAGATAATAGTTTTTAATAGAAACCCTTTGTTCACGAATATAGTCACTCGGTTTTTTCCCCGTCCAGCCAAAAAATGCTCTGGAAAATGCGCTAATATGGCTATAGCCTAATAAATCAGATATTTCTTGAATATTTCGATTTGAATCAATTAACTTTTTTGCCAATTCAAATTTTTTGGATTGCAGCAATGCCGAGAAGGTTGTATTAGCGAGTGCCAATTCTCTTTTTAAGGTTCTTTCTGATATTTTTAGTTTATTTGCAACATCAACGAGACTAGGAAAACCTAGACCAGGTGTAAATTTGAGTTGCTGATTGACCTTTAAAATAATTTTATTATCTTGATCTCTATAAAAAGATACTCTTTATTGACCAGTTCCATTGCAAGTTGGTAAGCAGTATCTGAACTAAAAGTCAGAGGAAGATCTAGACATTTAAGGTCAAAAATAATTTGATTATGATCCCGATTGAAATGAAAAGCAGGTAAACGTTTTTCATAGAGATTGTGATATTCCTCTTTATCCCATGTCACATGAATATTAATCCCGGTTAAATTAAAGTTAGTGATCATTTGTAAATTAGTAATAATGTCAATCAATGCACTTTCTATGAAGAACTTATTGATCATATTTTTTTGGCTTCGTTTAAATGATCGGGTAGTTGATAGAGTGGGGTAAGTCGAATAATAATTTTATTGTTTTTGTTAAGGATGGCTAAATCCATTTTATGAATGCGCATACTATAATATTTTTGTAAATCAATCAGTACTCTCCCAATTGTACTGTTACTCAAGAGTATAAATCCGATCGCACCATGGGCAGTCAATTTACAATTTAGTCCTAATTGATAGCCAACTCCTTTGTTAGGTAATAAATCAAGTAACCGAATCACAATATCGGTCCATTGATCAAAAGTTATACGGTCATTGTTGTTATTATCTGTTAGCAAAGATAAAGGAATTTGACAATATCGAATGACTTCACCTTTTGGGACACCAAATGTGGTTGCAGTATCCACAAGTATTTTTAGATAATCGTTGTGAATGTTAAGCATTTGTTTTTTCATACATTTTAAAAATAAAATTAAGAGATAGATCTAAAATACTTATACATCAGCTGAATATATTTTTATGAGTTTGAGATTTAAAGTCCCATTTTGTTAAAGATTTATGACAATCATGTTTAATAATATTCTTTTGAGGAATGATTCATGTAATTAAACAAATATGTGATGTGATTGTTAAAATTGTGTATTGGTTGTTAAGTTTATGTAGGTTTTATTTATTTAGATTTGTACAGGTTAGAATCCTCTAAAGTAGTACTTATTATGAATAAAATTTATCGTTTAGTTTGGAATAAGAGTCTAAATTTATGGACTGTAGTTTCTGAAAATGCACGTGGTACAACTAAAAAACGCAATGTAAACACAAATATCTCAATTAAAACAAAGATCAACTCTTCTGCTGTTACAGATCAACAAGCCCAACTTAAACCGACTCTTATTGCTCTTGCATTAAGCTCGGTTTTTTTTAGTACAGGGGCGCTTGCTGGTGTCAATACAGGTGGAGGAGACTCCAGTAATGGTTCCAGTATGGCGATTTCACCGACGATTGCACAATGCGGTACAGGTGGAGTAGCGAGTATTACTAATGGGAATACGGGAGATGGGGGGAATAGTGTCGCGTTGGGATGTGGTAATAAGATTTCAGGAACTGATTCAACTTGGCAGCAATTTGTTGTGAATCGCCGTGGCGGAGGAAATGCTGCTTATGGTGCTCAGGTACCAATAGGAGATAAAAATGGGGTATTTACTGGCTCCACAGCCGTAGGACGGCAAAATAACATCCTTGGTCAAGGTGGGGCGACTGTCGTTGGGACGGCAAATGTATCTCAGAGTAGCAGTCAATTTCATAATGTACTTATGGGCCAAGGTAATAGTACAGTGGGGACTGGCGGCTATAATACATTAATGGGGATTGGTAACCAGATTGTGGACGATGCTGCTGCTAAAACCGATGGTACAGGAGTTGGTACTAACAGTATTGCGATTGGAGTTGCAAACCGTGTTACAGGGCAAACGTCAATTGCTTTTGGACGTCAAAGTTATGCCGATGCAGATTACTCAATTGCCCAAGGAAATGTTGCAACAGTGCAGCGAGGGGCAACTGGGGGGATAGCCTTGGGCTTTTCAGCTACAGTTTCAGGCAAGCATGGGGTAGCAATTGGAAGTGCTTCAGGAATTCGGAACTATGACCCTGCGACATCTGCAAATGCGGCAGAGGACTCTGTTGCTGTTGGAACACGAACCAATGCAAGTACACTTGAATCTGTTGCAATTGGTGCTGGCAGTGAAGTAACAGGGACAGATATTGGCATGCAGCAACGGTTGGCAGACCGTCGCAGTAATGTAGTTGGGGCAACTAATGTATATCCAGACGGTAAAGATAATGTACTCAGTCGAGGTACTGCCGTTGGTCAAAACAATAAAATAAGCAATCGTGGCGCAGGAACTGCAATAGGGAGTAATAACAGCATTACGGCGGCCAGCGATCCTGCTCTTGCAGGTTATAATGTTGTGATTGGTCAGGGTAACTTGGCAAGTCAAGCATACAATACAGGTATTGGTATTGGTAATGATGTTTCAAAAGGGATAAGTAGTACCGCAATTGGGGTGAATAATATTGCTAGTGGTAATACGGGTATTGCCATGGGGCGTGGTACACAGGCACTGGCTGATTTTGCAATTGCACAGGGTAATACAGCGACAGTGGCAGCTGGAGCGACAGGGGGTATTGCTTTAGGTAATTCTGCTAACACCACTGGCATACGCGGTATTGCGATTGGCAGCAGCACGGGTGGGGCGCAGAATGATACCGCTACGGCACCCAATGCAATCGGAATGGATAGCATTGCATTAGGGACAGGTGCAAAAGGAATAAGTAATAATGATATTGCCATTGGGCGTAATGCCGCGACAGCTGCAGGATCGGGTGGCGATAATATTGCTATGGGGAATAGTGTCACTACTGGAGCAACTGGCAAAAATGTTGCCATTGGTTCGGATGGCACCACAGCCAATTCTAGAACTGGCGATGGTGGAGCTGTTTCTATTGGCCGTGGTCAGCGTGCGACTGGAGATGGAGCTGTTGCCATTGGTGATCCAAATGTTGTGAATGGTGATGGTGCTGTTGCGACAGGCCGTAACAATACCGCTGCCGGAGATACAGCTGGAACAACAGCTGCCAATGGTGCGGTTGCGGTAGGTAATGCAAACCAAGCCATTGGTCAGGGTTCAGTCGCATTAGGGAATACTTCTGTGGCAGCGGCGGCAGGTGCAATCGCATTGGGCGATAATGCGAGTGCACAGGCAGTGCGTGGTATAGCGCTTGGTTCGGGTGCAACGGCAGCCAATGCCAGTGACGTTGCATTGGGCTCGGGTTCTGTGACTGATGCAGCCAATCCAACTGCCAATGGTACGGTAGGTGGTGTCACTTATAACTATGCAGGTACAAGCCCAAGCAGTGTGGTTAGTGTGGGTAGTGCTGGTAATGAACGTCAAGTGACCAATGTGGCAGCTGGTCGTGTCAGCGAAACAAGTACCGATGCAATTAATGGTTCTCAGCTTTATTCGACACAACAAGCCTTAGGAAACCTTGCAGAATCCACAGCTAATCATCTAGGCGGTGGCTCAGTTGTCAATCCGGATGGTACGGTCAGTGCACCAAGCTATAGCGTCAATGGCAATAACGTGAGCAATGTTGGCGATGCCATCACTGAGTTGGATAAAGGCTGGAATCTGCAAAGCAATGGTGCCAATGCAGGTGCAATCAAAGCAGGCGATACGGTTGATATCGGCACCGTTGCCAATGAAGAAAACCTGACGGTCACTAAAAATGGCAAGACGATTCAATATGGTTTAAACCGTAATCTGAAAGTCGATAGTGTGACTGCAGGTGATACCGTCATTAATAACAATGGCATGACCATCAGCAATGGCCCAAGTATCACTAAATCAGGCATCAATGCCGCAGGTAGCCCAATTACCAATGTTGGTGCAGGTGTTAATGGCACAGATGCCGTGAATAAAGATCAACTCGACAATGCAGCCGCAGCCGCTAAAACCGAAGTGACTGAAGGTAAAAACATCACCGTAACCAAAACCACAGGTACAGATGGGCAGGACATTTATAATGTCGCAACAAAAGACAGTGTGGACTTTAATAACGTCACAGTTGGTGGTGTAGATGGAGTCCGTATTGATGGCACGACGGGTAAGATCAGTGGTGTTGCTGATGGCACCATTGCAGCAGGCTCAACCGAAGCGATTAATGGCAGTCAATTGGCAGGAACAGCGAAGAGCGTATCGGATGCTTTAGGCGGTGGCTCGGTTGTTAATCCAGATGGTACGGTCAGTGCACCAAGCTATAGCGTCAATGGCAATAACGTGAGCAATGTTGGCGATGCCATCACTGAGTTGGATAAAGGCTGGAATCTGCAAAGCAATGGTGCCAATGCAGGTGCAATCAAAGCAGGCGATACGGTTGATATCGGTACCGTTGCCAATGAAGAAAACCTGACGGTCACTAAAAATGGCAAGACGATTCAATATGGTTTAAACCGTAATCTGAAAGTCGATAGTGTGACTGCGGGTGATACCGTCATTAATGACAATGGCGTGACCATCAGCAATGGCCCAAGCATGACCAAGTCGGGGATTAATGCCGCAGGAAATTCAATTACAAATGTTGCAGCAGGTGTCAATAACACTGATGCGGTGAATAAAGGTCAACTCGACAATGCAGCCGCAGCCGCTAAAACCGAAGTGACCGAAGGTAAAAATATCACCGTAACCAAAACCACGGGCACAGATGGACAAGATATCTATAACGTTGCCACAGCCAATGATGTTGCCTTTGATTCAGTGAAAGTAGGTGATATCAATCTTGATGGCACAACGGGCAAGATCAGTGGGGTTGCCGCAGGTGATGTGACTGCGACTTCAACAGAGGCGATTAATGGCAGTCAATTGGCAGGAACAGCGAAGAGCGTATCGGATGCTTTAGGCGGTGGCTCAGTTGTTAATCCAGATGGTACGGTCAGTGCACCAAGCTATAGCGTCAATGGCAATAACGTGAGCAATGTTGGCGATGCCATCACTGAGTTGGATAAAGGCTGGAATCTACAAAGCAATGGTGCCAATGCCGGTGCAATCAAAGCAGGCAATACGGTTGATATCGGTACCGTTGCCAATGAAGAAAACCTGACGGTCACTAAAAATGGCAAGACGATTCAATATGGTTTAAACCGTAATCTGAAAGTCGATAGTGTGACTGCAGGCGATACCGTCATTAATGACAATGGCGTGACCATCAGGAATGGCCCAAGTATCACCAAGTCGGGGATTAATGCCGCAGGTAACCCAATTACCAATGTAGGTGCAGGTGTCAATAACACTGATGCGGTGAATAAAGGCCAACTCGACAATGCAGCCGCAGCCGCTAAAACCGAAGTGACTGAAGGTAAAAACATCACCGTAACCAAAACCACGGGCACAGATGGACAAGATATCTATAACGTTGCCACAAAAGACAGTGTCGATTTTAACAACGTCACGGTTGGTGGTGTAGATGGAGTCCGTATTGATGGCGCAACGGGCAAGATCAGTGGTGTCGCAGCAGGCGATGTGACTGCGACTTCAACAGAGGCGATTAATGGTAGTCAATTGGCAGGAACAGCGAAGAGCGTATCCGATGCTTTAGGCGGTGGCTCAGTTGTTAATCCAGATGGTACGGTCAGTGCACCAAGCTATAGCGTCAATGGCAATAACGTGAGCAATGTTGGCGATGCCATCACTGAGTTGGATAAAGGCTGGAATCTACAAAGCAATGGTGCCAATGCCGGTGCAATCAAAGCGGGTGATACGGTTGATATCGGTACCGTTGCCAATGAAGAAAACCTGACGGTCACTAAAAATGGCAAGACGATTCAATATGGTTTAAACCGTAATCTGAAAGTTGATAGTGTGACTGCAGGTGATACCGTTATCAATGACAATGGCGTGACCATCAGCAATGGCCCAAGTATCACCAAGTCGGGGATTAATGCCGCAGGTAACCCAATTACCAATGTAGGTCCAGGTGTCAATAACACTGATGCGGTGAATAAAGGCCAACTCGACAATGCAGCCGCAGCCGCTAAAACCGAAGTGACTGAAGGTAAAAACATCACCGTAACCAAAACCACGGGCACAGATGGACAAGATATCTATAACGTTGCCACAAAAGACAGTGTCGATTTTAACAACGTCACAGTTGGTGGTGTAGATGGAGTCCGTATTGATGGCGCAACGGGCAAGATCAGTGGGGTGGCTGCAGGTGATGTGACTGCGACTTCAACAGAGGCGATTAATGGCAGTCAATTGGCAGGAACAGCGAAGAGCGTATCGGATGCTTTAGGCGGTGGCTCAGTTGTTAATCCAGATGGTACGGTCAGTGCACCAAGCTATAGCGTCAATGGCAATAACGTGAGCAATGTTGGCGATGCCATCACTGAGTTGGATAAAGGCTGGAATCTACAAAGCAATGGTGCCAATGCCGGTGCAATCAAAGCGGGTGATACGGTTGATATCGGCACCGTTGCCAATGAAGAAAACCTGACGGTCACTAAAAATGGCAAGACGATTCAATATGGTTTAAACCGTAATCTGAAAGTCGATAGTGTGACTGCGGGTGATACCGTCATTAATGACAATGGCGTGACCATCAGCAATGGCCCAAGCATGACCAAGTCGGGGATTAATGCCGCAGGAAATTCAATTACCAATGTTGCAGCAGGTGTCAATAACACTGATGCGGTGAATAAAGGCCAACTCGACAATGCAGCCGCAGCCGCTAAAACCGAAGTGACCGAAGGTAAAAACATCACCGTGACCAAAACCACGGGCACAGACGGACAAGATATCTATAACGTTGCCACAAAAGACAGTGTCGATTTTAACAACGTCACGGTTGGTGGTGTAGATGGAGTCCGTATTGATGGTACAACGGGCAAGATCAGCGGTGTTGCCGCAGGTGATGTGACTGCGACTTCAACCGAAGCGATCAATGGCAGTCAATTGGCAGGAACAGCGAAGAGCGTATCGGATGCTTTAGGTGGTGGCTCAGTTGTCAATCCAGATGGTACGGTCAGTGCACCAAGCTATAGCGTCAATGGCAATAACCTGAGCAATGTTGGCGATGCCATCACTGAGTTGGATAAAGGCTGGAATCTACAAAGCAATGGTGCCAATGCAGGTGCAATCAAAGCGGGTGATACGGTTGATATCGGTACCGTTGCCAATGAAGAAAACCTGACGGTCACTAAAAATGGCAAGACGATTCAATATGGTTTAAACCGTAATCTGAAAGTTGATAGTGTAACTGCAGGTGATACCGTCATTAATGACAATGGCGTGACCATCAGCAATGGGCCAAGCATGACCAAGTCGGGGATTAATGCCGCAGGTAACCCAATTACCAATGTTGGTGCAGGTGTTAATGGCACTGATGCTGTGAATAAAGGTCAACTCGACAATGCAGCCGCAGCCGCTAAAACCGAAGTGACTGAAGGTAAAAACATCACCGTAACCAAAACTACGGGCACAGATGGACAAGATATCTATAACGTTGCCACAAAAGACAGTGTCGATTTTAACAACGTCACGGTTGGTGGTGTAGATGGAGTCCGTATTGATGGAACAACGGGCAAGATCAGTGGTGTTGCCGATGGCACCATCGCAGCAGGCTCAACCGAAGCGATTAATGGTGGTCAGTTACATGGTGTTGCGGATAGTGTTCGAAGCTCAATTGGCGGTGAAACAGTCTTAAATCCAGATGGTACAGTGACGACCAGTAATGTTGGTAATACAGGTCAGAACAATATCCATGATGCGATTGACTCAGTGCGTAAAAATGCAGTTACAGCCAAGACGACGGTCACTGAGGGTGACAATATGGTTGTGACCAAATCGACCAATCCAGATGGGAGTAGCAACTATGAGGTTGCTACTGCGAAGGATGTGAAATTTGACAGTGTGACAGCAACAGATGCAGATGGTAATGAAAGCATCCTGACAGCTAAAGGAGTAAGTCTAAAAGACCAGGCAGGAAATACCACTGTTCTTGGTCAGGACGGACTCGGTTTTGTTGACTCAACTGGCAATCCTATAGGGCCACGAATTACTGCAGGTGGCATTAATGCAGGCAATACGGTGATAGGGGGCGTCGCAGCTGGCCGAGTTGCATCTGATTCACAAGATGCCATCAATGGCAGCCAATTAAAAGGCGTTTCAGAGAGTGTATCGAATGCAATAGGTGGCAATACCACAGTCAATCCGGACGGTACGATCAACACCAGTAACATTGGAGGAACAGGCAAAGACAATATCAATGATGCAATTGGTGCAGTGGGTAAAGCGGCACAAGCAGCCAAAACCACGGTCAGCAAGGCGGAGGGTGATGAGAATATTACGATTAATCGTAGTACCAATGCGGACGGTAGTACGGATTATAAAGTTGGTTTAGCGAAGGACATAAATGTTGATAGTGTGACAGCAGGTGGTACTAAAGTTGATGGGGATGGCTTACATATTACCGGTGGCCCAAGCGTGACCAAAGCCGGTATCAATGCAGGAGACAATAAAGTCACAGGCGTAGCAGATGGTACGGTTGCTGCGGGATCACAAGATGCGATTAATGGTGGTCAGTTACATGGTGTTGCCGACAGCGTCAAAAACGTTGTAGGTGGTAATGCCACGGTGAATCCAGATGGATCAATCACGACCAGTAATGTTGGTGGCACAGGTCAAAACAACATTAATGATGCGATTAACTCAGTTCGAGGTGCGGCTGCAGCAGCTAAATCGACGGTGAGCAATAAGGATGGCAATATTTCAGTCACGCCAACGACCAAGGCGGATGGTAGCAAGGACTATGAAGTCGGCTTAGCCAAAGATATTAAGGTCGATAGTGTAACAGCTGCCAATCAAGTCAATGTAGGGGGGAGTGAAGGAACCACGATTGCCGCAGATGGTGTGCGTATCGCCGAAGGTCCAAGCATGACCAAAGCTGGTATTGATGCCGGACGTCGGAAGGTCACGGGTGTTTCCGAAGGTACAATTGCGCCAGATTCAAAAGATGCAATTAATGGTAGTCAATTGCACCAGTCCTATGAAAATGTGGGCAAAGCATTGGGTGGTGGTGCAGGCTATGATCCAGTGAGTGGATGGACACCACCGAACTACGAGGTTGCTGGTGGAAAACATGACAATGTGGGTGATGCACTCAATGCTTTAAACAATGCCGATCAGGCCCTCGGTGATCGGATTACCAATCTAGGTGACCAAATGCAGCAAGCATTTTATGACACCAATCAACGGATTGATGATGTTAAAAAGCATGCCAATGCTGGGGTAGCCGCAGCGATGGCGCTTGAAACAGCACCATATATCTCTGGCAAATATACTTATGCAGTTGGAGCGGCTTATCACGGTGGTGAAAATGCTGTCGGTGTAACACTGCGTAAGACAGCGGATAATGGTCGCTGGTCATTGACTACAGGCGTTGCTGCTGCTTCGCAGGGCGATCCGAGTTTCCGTATCGGTCTAAGTGGTGTATTTGATTGATTTTAATTCAGGGGAGTCCTCTGGACTCTCTTTGGTTTAAACCATAATAAAGTGAGAAAAAAGATGAAGAAGATGCAGATTTTGATCATGACCACACTATTGAGTGTTGTATTGCTAAGCCAAGCGAATGGTAAGGTAGACGCCAAACATACGCAGGATGTCACTTTTCCAGCAGTCAATCAGAGTTATCTTAAATTGGTGAAACGCTATGAAGTCGATGATATTGCACGTTTAAGTGTGGGTATGAATAAAGACCAGCTTCGTCATATTTTAGGAAATCCGCATTTTAATGAAGGCGTGATGCTGGTCAAAACGTGGAATTATGTCTTGGATATCCGTATCCCTAATACGCAACAATATAAACGTTGTCAGTTACGCATTGATTTCGATCGAGCCTATAAAGTAGAGAAATTATCTTGGAAAGAACATGAATGCCAGCAGGAAATGACTTAGTTTTAAGCAAAAATCTTGTCATTTTATCTGTATGACAGGCTCATTGATTTGATTGTTAATTAAACAAGCAGCTCTAAATGATCTGTTTGTTTAATTTTCCTAAAATGATTATTTAAAGAGTTTAATGTGTTAAAAAATTAAGACTAAGGTTTGATAAGCTTGAATGAATTGAAATATGAGATGGATTATATGTTTCATACTTTCTCACAGCATGGGAAAAATATAAAGCTGCACCTTATTGAGGTCGGGAATAAAGATTTAAAACACGCAGTTATTTTTTTTCTTTTAGAAGTTGATAAGTTCTTTTCCCTCATTAATAACCTATCTGTCGAGCATTTTAGAATTATTTTGATATATCGATGCGAGATAGTCGACCAAGATTTAGCGGTACTTGATTTTTCCAATGAGATCAGGTGCTTAACTACTCAATTTAATATGGATAATGTGCATTGCATATTCGAGCCAAACATAGACGATTTTTATAAATATGCTTTATTTTCCAGTGACCTATTTGATTCAGTTACGGTTTCTAAAAAGTTTGATGAGCTTTGCTTGCAAGCCTTTTTTGCATCATGTCCACGTAAGATCGAGGCAACAATCGACTTTATTGAAAAAGTAAATCTGCAAATTGGTCATACCTTGTCAGAAGGCGAGCCATATTTAATCAAAGTCGCAAAAAAAATGAGACTAACACCCAGGGTATTATCGAAAAGAATAAGAAGTGAAGGCGAAGAATTCAAATTATTGGTCAAGCAAATACGACATGAAAAGGCATTATTTTTATTGAAAAACGAAAATGTAAGTTTGTGTGATATTGCATACACACTGGGCTATACAGAGCATAGTGCTTTTACACGTGCATTTAGAGGATGGACAGGATGTTCGCCTTGTCAGTTTAGAAAATATTTAAAATAATTCAATTTGAGGTATAAAGTTTTGGATATTAGGGACTTAAAAACTTTTATATATGTCGTTGATCATCAGTCAATCACGATTGCATCTAAAAAGCTTGGTGTTAATCAGTCAACAGTGACGAAACGTATTAGCAATATCGAGGAGCTTGTTAAAGGCACATTGTTTAATCGAAAGACTAGGCCATTACAGCTCACAAGTTTAGGGAAAAAAGTGTATTTAAAAAGCTGTTTTATTTTAAAGCAGTTAGAGTCACTTCAAAATTTTAGTAGTGAAGGCAGTAGCGAGGTTAAAAAAAAGATTCGGATTGGTATTACACAAACATTCATAGATGACATTTTGGATCATGTTGTTTATGAATCCAAAAAGTTGAGCTCGTATTATGAGATTGATATTTATAGTGGGTGGGGATGCAGTCTGATACAGCAAGTCTATGAAGGAGAGTTGGATTTAGCTGCTTTGATGATTCCATCAAATCTTGGTTTAATCAGCGATATAGCATTCTTTGAGTTAGGCACACTTCCTTTTGTGATCGTGACGAGAAAAGGTGAAGCCTGTAAATATCATAATTTGGAAATGTGTAGCAAACGAGGCTGGATCCTTCATCCTGATGGTTGCTGTTTTAGAGAAAGTTTGGCTCAACTCTTATATGACCGAAAACTGGGGTTTTATATTAATAAAGAGATTTTTGGTATTGAACTTCAATTGCAAAGTATTTTGAGGGGGGAAGGTCTGGGACTTTATCCGAAATCTTTCTTCGATAGCTTTGTGTTACAGCATGATGATCTGGAAATTGTTGAACTGAACGATTTCTCTCTTTCATTGCAAGTCGGGGTGATCAAGTCTCAGCAGATTGGTGTGGATGAAGCAAATGCGTTTATCGAAATTGTGAAGAATCATTATTTCCAATGATGAAACTGCTGTACAAAGCCCAAATCTAGATCACGGGCTTTATACATCAACCTAGAAGTACTGAGGCTGGTTCTATTCTTGAAACTCATTAATAACTTCCAGTGCAGCTCTAAAGGCTTCCTGGGTTGCTGGCGCTCCACAATAGGGCAAGCTGTGTAGTAATACTTCCTGAATTTCTTCGACTGTTGCACCATTATTCAATGCGCCACGAATATGGCCTTTAAGCTCGGTTGGACTCTTCAATGCAGTTAAAAATGCAATCGTCACCAAAGAGCGGTATTTACGGGGTAGTACACCTTCACGTTGCCAAGTTGAACCCCAAGCATGCTCATTAATCCAGTCCTGTAAAGGTTGAGTGAAGGGTACAGTATTGTCCTGCGCACGTTTGACAAAGGATTCACCCATAACTTCGGTACGCACTTTTAAGCCATTTTCATAATCTTGTTGTGACATATTTTTACTCTTATTGCAGTGAGAAAAGGTTCGCTTTTTGATGAGACGACACCCATCCTACCCCAATCATTGTACAAGCTAAAGTTGAACATGCTGACTGCGTTGTTCTCAGTAAAATAGCTCCATTCACAATGAAAGGTTTGAAAATGACCTAAGCAGACTTCGAAATTTGTGTACTTGTCGGCGCTTCAGACCTATTGAGGGACACTTTATTTTCTAAATAGATAAATTATACTAGTAGTTTGGGATCGCCATCCTGCCTTGTTATTTATCTCCTTTCTATGTTGTCTCTATTCGCTCAGCACTTAGCTCAAGATCGCTTCTGTATTTTAGTCGAATACTTATGTTCTACTCAAAGTATTCTGCCTGTACCACAATCAATTGCGGGCTTTCCTGCAATGATGACGTTGGCTGATCGGGTGCAAACTGATGAAGATCCTGCACCGATTGAATTTGCACAGCATTATCCTGAAACAATTGAAAAATTATTACATTTTTCAGGCAAGGGCAGAGATATTGCCGAGTTTGAAACATTCTTGGATCAGGCTGAGCAAGCAGGGCAGCAAAATCTGTTATTGCTCACAGGTGATAAGCTTAAAAAGCATTCCTCTGGTCAGGGGCTAGCAACGGATCGGACACGCTATTTAGAATCGGTGAATGCAGTCATCGCAGCGAAAAAACGCAAGACGTTTCATATTGGTGTCGCATTTAATCCATTTAAATATACCGAAGCAGAGCGTGATGCACAGTATTTCAAACTCCATAAAAAGATTAGGGCAGGAGCAGATTTTGTAATTACCCAATTGGGTTTTGACCTAGAGCAGACCAAGCACGCTCAAGCCATATTAGCACCCGATTATCCTGACTTTCCCTTGATTGCCTGTGTGATGCCACTGACTTTGCGTCGAGCACAGTTTATGCTGCGCCATCAGGTGGCTGGCATTGTGATTTCTGAGCATATCTTAAAGGTATTGGAGCAAGAAAATCAGGGCGATTCAGCTCAGGCTGAAAAAAATGTATATGCACGTTGTGCCTTGCAAATTTTGATCTGTAAGCATCTTGGTTATAAAGGCGTACATTTATCCTCATGCCATAAACCGCAAGAACAGGTTCAACTTGAACAGGCATTACAGCAGTATCAACACTTATCGCTGACTGAGTGTGAGCAGCTTTGGTATCAGCTGTGGCAAACGACGACCCATCGCGTGTTTCAGCCAAAGGTTGAGATTGTTCGTAAGAAAGTAACCAGCGCTCAAATTTTAAAATATAAAAATATGCAACTCCTGCATGGTGTTTTCTTTAGCTCTAATGCGGCGCTGCAGCTTGGCCGTTTTGTGTTTAAAGCCGCTTTTTGGGAGCGCCCCAAAGCCAGCCATCTTTTATTAAAGGTTGAACATTTCAGCAAGCATTATGCGGTTGGGTGTGATAGTTGTGGGCAATGTCGTTTAAGTGAAACATTATATATTTGTCCTGAAACCTGCCCGAAAGGTTTGGCCAATGGGCCATGTGGTGGAACGAGTTTAGATCGTTGTGAGTTTGGCGATCGAGAATGTATTCACTCTGTCAAGGCTAGACTGGCAAAGGCGGTTGGTCAAACGGAGCTGCTGAAAACAGAATTGATTCCAGCCGTGTCCATCGAGACACGGGCAACGAGCTCTTGGAAGAATTGGTTTAAATCAATAGAGCCACAAAATAGGGGGAAGGAGATTTAAACGGTTTCCGTCTGCCCGACATGATGATAGGCACGATTAAAATACACCAGACTATGCTCATGTTCACTCTGCTGAATTGCGACGATACGACAAATAAAAATCGTATGCGTTCCCACTTCCTGAATCTGCTCAATCTCGCAATCGAAATTTACCAAGGCATCCTCCAAAATAGGTGCACCGGTTTCTAGCTCTGACCACACGCCATGTTTAAAGCGCTCTTCTGGACTCAGTTTCGATGAGAACGCTTTAGAAATATGCTGATGCTGGGCACTTAACACATTCACGCTGAGGATTTTATTGTCGACAAAATGCACATGCGAACTTGATGCTTTATTCATGCAGACCAATAAGGTCGGAGGGGTATCAGTGACGCTACATACAGCAGATGCAGTAAAGCCATAACGACCAGACATGCCTGTCGTGGTAATCACACTGACTGCACTGGTTAATAAAGACATTGCATCTCTAAAGTCTGTTGCTTCAACCATCACTTTATTCCTCAATTAAACCTGAATATTGGGAGAAGAAGGGCGAGCAAGTGTCACCCTTTACTCCATACACGATCAGTGCGTACAGGGCTTAGAGTTCTCGACGAACAATGTCTGCACCTGCACTTAATGCATTCAGTTTGCCACGCGCAATATCACGCGCTAAAGGCGCCATACCACAGTTGGTTGATGGATAGAGCTTATCCGCATCCACAAATTGAAGTGCCTTACGTAGTGTATTTGCCACTTCTTCTGGCGTTTCAACGGTATTGCTTGCTACGTCAATTGCACCCACCATCACTTTCTTGCCACGAATCAGCTCAATCAAATCCATTGGCACACGTGAGTTGTGGCATTCGAGTGAGATGATATCAATTTTTGACTGCTGTAGCTTTGGAAAAGCTTCTTCATATTGACGCCATTCTGAACCGAGGGTCTTTTTCCAGTCGGTATTGGCTTTGATGCCGTAACCATAACAAATATGCACCGCAGTTTCACATTTCAGTCCTTCCAGTGCACGTTCCAAGGTTGCAACACCCCAGTCATTCACTTCATCAAAGAACACATTAAAGGCAGGCTCATCGAACTGAATGATATCCACACCCGCTGCTTCTAATTCTTTGGCTTCTTCATTCAGGATTTTGGCAAATTCCCATGCCAGTTTTTCACGACTTTTATAATGCGCATCATACAGCGTATCAATCATGGTCATCGGGCCTGGCAACGCCCATTTAATCGGTTGATTGGTTTGCTGACGTAAAAACTTGGCATCTTCAACAAACACAGGCTTTTGACGTGATACTGCACCCACAACAGTTGGTACACTGGCATCATAACGATTACGGATGCGTACAGTTTCGCGCTTCTCAAAATCAACACCGGTAAGGTGTTCAATAAATGTCGTCACAAAATGCTGACGAGTTTGCTCGCCATCGCTGACAATATCAATGCCTGCCACTTGCTGCTCATGCAAAGACAAACGTAATGCATCCTGTTTGCCTTCAATCAAGCCTTGCTCTTGCAATTTCCATGGTGACCAAAGCTTTTCAGGTTCTGCCAGCCAAGACGGTTTTGGTAAGCTGCCCGCAGTCGATGTTGGTAATAATCTTTTCATCATTAATAACCTTATATTTTCAATAAATTAGTGTACGTAATTTGTTTGCGAGTCGCTTTTTTCAGAGTAGCGGTCAGACCACTGTTCCAGAATGGCTTGGTAAGGCTTAATGAATTGTTCTTCAACAAACTTCCCTTGCTCAATCGCCAAACGACTACGTTCTTCTCGGTCATAGACAATGCGAGTCAGTGAGTAGTCTTGATGCTTCAAACTCGGTTGATACGATTTTCCGGCCGCTGAATTGGCATTATAAATTTCAGGGCGATAGATTTTCTGGAAGCTTTCCATGGTGCTGATGGTGCTGATCAATTCCAGATTGGTGTAATCGCGAAGCAAATCACCAGAGAAATAGAAAGCCAACGGCGCAACACTGTTTGGCGGCATGAAATAACGCACCTTTAAGCCCATTTTCTGGAAATACTCATCCGTTAATGAATATTCATCTTGCTCATATTCCACACCCAAGACTGGATGTTGATTGGCAGTACGCTGATAGACCTTACTGCTCGAAACACTGAGACAGATTACGGGCTGTTTTTTAAAGTGTTGCTGATAGGTCTCTGAATTGACAAAACTCTTGAATAGATTGCCATGCAAGTCGCCAAAATTCTCTGGTGTGCTGAATCCCGACTGATTTTTATTATGATCAAGCAATAACACACTGAAATCATAGTCACGCACATAAGAAGAGAAGTTGTTGCCCACAATGCCTTCAATACGTTGATTGGTTTTGTGATCAACAATACTGGTTTTTAAAATTTCAATTAAAGGCAATGCATTGCTCGTGCTGCCAGCATCAATATTCATCTCTACAGAAATAATCTCAAGTTCGACCGCATAGCGGTCAGCGGCTGGATTATCCCAATGCGCTAAGCTATTGAAACGATTGTCGATCATTTTTAGGGTATTACGCAGATTTTCTTGGCGGCTTTGACCACGAGCCAAATTGGCAAAGTTGGTTGTGATACGGGTATTGTTTGAAGGCTGATAGTTCTCGTCAAAACGAATACTCTTGATCGTAAAATTAAATGCTTTACTCATTTTAATCTGCCACCCTAATTTCTGAGATAAATCGGAATTTCTGTATAGAGTGATTTATACCGTAATCATTAGCTGAATAAAAATGATTTAATCTAAGTCCAAAGTGAATGAAATTCATGTTTGAGCTTGTGCATTATTGTGAGCTATCAAGAAGGCGGCTCAAAAGCTTGTCTCAAGGGAATGTCGCTATAAATAGACCGAGAAAATCTCGCCACTGCCTAGCCAAGTTGGATCAAATCGAATCATTTTTTCACGCGCTTTGATTTCGTTAGCAGGTCTTGTTGTGCAAAAAAGTTTTCTTTTGTGGATAACTTAAGACATATCAACAATCGATCAATATGTTCTGTAAATCTGCTACAATTGCGCCAATTTTAAATTCTTTCGCATGCCCTCTGTTCTTGCCATCGTTTGCAGATACAGGTGGGTGCACAAATTGTAGATTTTTAGCATGTTTAAAGATGAGTTAGCGGCACAGGTTGCCCAGCGTCGCACCTTTGCGATTATTTCCCACCCCGATGCGGGTAAGACCACCATGACAGAAAAACTGTTGTTATGGGGGAAGGCGATTCAGGTTGCGGGGATGGTTAAAAGCCGTAAGTCTGACCGTTCAGCAACATCAGACTGGATGGAAATGGAAAAAGAACGTGGCATCTCGATTACCACGTCGGTGATGCAGTTCCCTTATAAAAAGCACACCATTAACTTACTCGATACTCCGGGACATGAAGACTTCTCGGAAGATACCTATCGTACCCTGACTGCCGTTGACTCCGCCTTGATGGTGATCGATGGGGCAAAAGGTGTCGAAGAACGAACCATTAAATTGATGGAAGTGTGTCGTATGCGCGACACGCCGATCATTTCATTCGTCAACAAAATGGACCGTGAAATCCGTGAGCCTTTAGAGTTACTCGACGAAATTGAAAATGTCTTGAACATCCGTTGTGTACCGATTACATGGCCGTTGGGAATGGGACGTGACTTTGCCGGTGTGTATAACCTGCTTGAAAATAAACTTTATGTTTATAAAGCAGGTTTTGGTTCAACCATTACCGATATCGAAGTACGTGATGGCTATGACCATGCTGATATTCGTGAAAAAGTCGGTGAGTTGGCGTGGTCTTCATTTGAAGAATCACTTGAATTGGTACAAATGGCCAATGAGCCACTCGACCGTGAGCTCTTCTTGCAAGGTAAACAAACCCCAGTATTGTTTGGTACAGCGTTAGGTAACTTTGCGGTGGATCATGTTCTGGATACCTTTATCAACTGGGCGCCAGAGCCGAAAGCACATCCAACACAAGAACGTATTGTTGAAGCCAATGAAGAAGGCTTTACAGGCTTTGTTTTCAAGATTCAAGCCAATATGGATCCAAAGCATCGTGACCGTATTGCCTTTATGCGTATTTGCTCAGGTAAATATGAAAAAGGCTTGAAAATGAATCATGTGCGTATTGGTAAAGATGTGCGTATCAGTGATGCATTAACCTTCCTTGCAGGTGAGCGTGAGCATCTGGAAGAAGCTTGGCCAGGCGATATCATTGGTTTGCATAACCACGGAACCATTCAGATTGGAGATACCTTTACCAGTGGTGAAGATCTGCATTTCACAGGGATTCCACACTTTGCCCCTGAAATGTTCCGCCGTGTCCGCTTAAAAGATCCTTTGAAATCCAAGCAATTGCAAAAAGGTTTGAAAGAGTTGTCTGAAGAAGGTGCAACCCAAGTGTTTATGCCACAAATCAGTAATGACCTGATTGTCGGCGCGGTCGGTGTGTTACAGTTTGATGTGGTGGCTTACCGCTTAAAAGAAGAATATAAGGTCGATTGTCTTTATGAACCAGTCAGTGTACATACCGTGCGCTGGGTGCATTGTGATGATGACAAAATTCTGAATGAATTTAAGAAAAAAGCACATGACCAGCTTTCAGTGGATGGCGGTGGTCATCTGACTTATCTGGCACCAAGTCGTGTAAACTTGCAGTTAATGCAAGAACGCTGGCCAGACATTCAGTTCCGTAACACACGAGAACACTAGAATCTCCCTAAGTCTCTCTTTATGTAAGAGGGACTTTTTCACGAGTTCTATAACTATTTAGATTCGTGATGCTCCTCCCTTTTATAAAGGGAGGTTGGGAGGGATTAAAATAAAGGATGATACAATGAACACTTTAAAACCACTTTTAGCTGTCATTATGATGATTGGCATAATGGCTTTAACCGCATGTGATCATCCAGATAAAAATAAGGCCGATACCGCCGAAAGCAAACAGACTGCGGCACCAGTCGAAAAAGCTGAAGTCCTACCTTACTTAAATATGAAAGAAGCCAAGGCCGATTATGCCTTGCCATTCTGTGAAAAGAAGAACTGTATTGATGTCGATATTCAAACCATCAAAACTCAAGATGACTGGCTCAATGCGTGGATTGCCAAAAATCAGGCCAATGTGATTCAACAACAAATCGAGCAGAACAAGAATTTAACCTTACAGCAAGCCGTGAATGCCTATGTAAAGAAGTCGGATGAATGGCAGGATAAATATTCCAAGAATAAAGCTTATGAGCTGCATCTCAGCACGCGTATTGCTTCACAGCGTAATCAATATGTGTTGCTGCAAGTCGGAGTAGATACGCAACAGGAAGATATCGCGGTGAAAGATCGTTTTTATTTCTTTGTAGCCGATCGTAAATTACAAAAAAGTGTCAGTATTCTGGATGTGATTCAGAAAAATCAGCAAAATGCTTTAAACCAGATTATTCAAACCCACTATCAAACATGGGTCGAGAAACAATCGGCAGAAGTCAAAAAACAAGTCGCGAAAAAACTGTATTGGGGACAGGCGGATTGGTTCTTTGATGGTGAAGGGATAGGATTACACTACCGGGCCAATGAGATTAGTAAAGATGCACCTCAACTGGATATCTACCTCACGACTGAACAAAGCAAACAGATGCTGCAACCTGAAATCTATCAAAAAATGTTTTGATTTACTTGCTCGAGTTTCGTATAGAAATTGCATGTGCTGGTAGCGGTTTTACGATAAGTTCGATAGCATTTAAAAATCCTGTGTAATAACAATGCTGATAGGTTTTAAATGAAAACAATTTTTAAATATAGCGTTCTTGCTTGTGCAATTTTGCTTGCCGCTTGCCAGCCGAAATCAGAGCCGAAAGAATCACAGGATAAACCGACAGATCCTCCTGCAGTACATCAACCCGCCGAGCCAGTTTTACGCGGTGAAACGGTGAAGTTACAGGTGAATTTACCTGAGTGCAAAGGTAATAGTTGTCCAGATTTTACCGTTGAGCGATTACAAAGTAATTTCCCTTTTATTGATCAATTACTGGATCAGCAAATTCTTGAGCAACTGAGCAAGATTTTAGATGTGGTGGATGCGGACACGTCTGCCGCTTCTACACCTAAAACTGCCGAGGACAAATCAAGTCTAGATGCTCAGGCACAAGCTTATGCCAATGCCTTTGTGAAAATAGATGAAGAGTTAAAGGCGCTCAGTAGTAGTCATCAGATTAGCTTGATGATCAAGCCCAAGATTTTACGACCGAAAGGAACTTTGGCGACGGTTGTGTTGAATAGCAGCAGTTACTTGGGGGGAGCACATGGCGCGACCTCACAACGCTATTACAACTTTGATCTGACCACTCAGAAGCAGGTGCAATTACATGATTTATTGTTACCTAAGCAAAAAGCCACTTTAGACAAACTGGCACATGAAGCCTTTAAAACCTGGATTGTTGATTCCAAACTGGCAACAGATCCGAAGGAATATGAACAGGCATGGCCATTTCAAGTCACCGATAATTTCCTATTGGGGGAACAAGGCCTGATTTTACAATATGGTGAATATGAGATTGGCCCGTATGTGGTTGGTTTGCCTCGTTTGGTGATTCCATTCAGTGAGTTACAAGGCGTGTTAAAACCTGAATATTTACCAAAAATTGATCCGCCAGCAGCCTCTACACCCGCTGCAAGTACGCCAAGTCAAAGCTAATGCAACTGTTTGATACCCATACCCATTTTGATGTTGCCGATTTCGATCATGATCGGCAACATCTGGCTGAGCAAGCAAAACGGGTGGGGGTCGAAGCGTTGGTGTTAATCGGTTTTCTGGAATCACGATTTGATGAATTGATTCAGACTCATCAACAATTACTCGCTTGGGAAAATGTGCCGCGATCTTATCTGGCCCCGGGTTTACATCCTTTCTATATTGAGCAACACCAAACCGAACATTTACAGCGACTTGAGCAGGTGTTACAGCAGCATGATTGTGTGGCAGTGGGTGAAATTGGGCTGGATACCTTTTTAAAACAGCATAAACAGCCCGAACTATTTGCAAAGCAGCAGCATTATTTTATTGAACAATTGGCATTGGCAACACAATATCAAAAACCAGTGCTGTTACATATCCGTAAAGCACATGCAGAAAGCATTGCGATTTTAAAAGCACAAAAATTCAAATTAGGGGGCATCGCTCATGCCTTTAGTGGTGGCGTGGAAGAAGCCAAAGCCTTAGTGAAACTGGGTTTTAAAATTGGGGTAACAGGACAAATTACCAATCCGAATGCCAAAAAACTGCATCAAGTGGTACAAGCGATAGGCAGTGAAAACTTGGTGATCGAAACCGATTGTCCAGATATGACACCGCTGTGTTGCCAAACTTCGACCGAGCATCGTACCCGCAATACCCCAGTTAATTTACCTTATGTTCTGGAGCGTTTGGCCCAGACCCTTGACCAGCCTAAGCTTCAGCTTGCCGCACAACTCTGGCACAATTCATTGGCAGCGCTACAACTTAAATTTTAAGAGAATAAGCAAATAATCTTGTTAAAAATAAGATACTAAAAGGGAACACATGCTTTTCTAAACAGGGGTACATTAAAAGAACAATTTCATAATAATCACATCAGCCAATACTGGGAGGGCAACCTTATGGCCAGATATAGCAAAATCAATAGTTTCAATGCATTACAAACACTCAGCGTCGGTTCGACCTCTTATCAAATCTTTAGCTTGGCGCGAGCGGCTCAAACACTCGGTAATATTGAACGATTACCGAAGTCTTTAAAGGTTTTGCTAGAAAATTTACTCCGTTTTGAAGACCAAAAAAGTGTAAAAGTAGAACATATTCAAGCACTGGTCGATTGGCAGAAAAGTAAACGTTCAGATCAAGAAATTCAATATCGACCGGCACGGGTACTGATGCAGGATTTCACGGGTGTTCCTGCGGTGGTGGATCTGGCTGCGATGCGTGCTGCGATGGCACAGGCAGGTGGTGATCCCAACCTGATTAACCCTTTATCTCCAGTGGATTTGGTGATTGACCACTCGGTGATGGTCGATCATTTTGCCGATGACGATGCTTTTGCAGAAAACGTTGAAATCGAAATGCAGCGGAATGGTGAACGCTATCAATTCCTTCGTTGGGGACAATCTGCTTTTAACAACTTTAGTGTAGTGCCACCGGGTACAGGGATTTGCCACCAAGTCAATTTAGAATATTTAGCGCAAGCCGTCTGGTTAGGTGGTGATGAAGGTCAGGTTTTTGCCTTTCCAGATACCTTGGTGGGGACAGATTCACATACCACCATGATCAATGGACTGGGCGTGCTTGGTTGGGGTGTCGGCGGGATTGAGGCGGAGGCAGCGATGCTAGGACAACCTGTATCGATGCTGATTCCAGAAGTGATTGGTTTCAAACTGACAGGCAAATTAAAGGAAGGCATTACCGCCACGGATTTGGTTTTAACCATTACCCAGATGCTGCGTCAAAAAGGTGTGGTTGGAAAATTTGTTGAGTTCTATGGTGATGGCCTGGCCGATTTACCTTTGGCCGATCGTGCCACCATTGCCAATATGGCCCCAGAATATGGCGCGACCTGTGGGTTCTTCCCGATTGATGAGGTGACGCTGGGTTATTTGGCATTGACGGGACGCAAACAAGACCGTATCGATTTGGTCGAAGCTTATAGTAAAGAGCAAGGCTTATGGCGTCATACCGGTGATGAGCCAATTTTTACTGATACGCTCAGCTTGGATATGAGTACGGTACAAGCCAGTCTGGCAGGACCAAAGCGTCCACAAGATCGGGTTTTGTTGGGCGATGTTCCGAAAACCTTTAATGCGTTGATGGAACTGAATCTTAAACCCGCCAAAGAAGCGAAGGAGCGCTTGGAAAATGAAGGTGGGGGCGGTGCACAAAAAGCCAATTTAGCCCATGAACAACCTGCTTGTACCATCGACGGAAAATCATATCCCCTGAATGACGGCGATGTGGTGATTTCCGCGATTACCTCATGTACCAATACCTCGAATCCAAGTGTGATGTTGGCGGCGGGGCTGCTGGCCAAAAAAGCCATTGAAAAAGGCTTGCAACGTAAACCTTGGGTGAAAAGCTCACTGGCACCAGGTTCCAAAGTGGTGACTGATTATCTGGCAGCAGCAGGTTTAACGCCGTACTTGGATGAGTTGGGTTATAACTTGGTCGGTTATGGTTGTACCACCTGTATTGGTAACTCTGGACCTTTACCTGAACCGATTGAGGAAGCGATTCAGTGTCATGATCTGAATGTGGCTTCGGTGCTTTCAGGCAACCGTAACTTTGAAGGGCGTGTTCATCCTTTAGTGAAAACCAACTGGCTGGCTTCACCACCGCTTGTGGTGGCCTATGGTCTGGCAGGGAATATTCGGACCGATTTAACCACCCAGCCGATCGGACAAGATCAAACTGGGCAAGATATCTATTTGAAAGACATTTGGCCAAGCCAGCTTGAAATTGATCAAGTCTTGCAGAAGGTCAATACCGACATGTTCCATAAGGAATATGCAGCGGTGTTTGATGGAGATGCAGCTTGGCAAGCGATCCAGATTCCGCAAAGCCAGACCTATGCATGGCAAGACAACTCGACCTATATTCGTCACCCACCATTTTTTGAAGAAATTAATCAACCCCCTAAAGCAATTAACAATATTGAACAAGCACGAATCTTGGCGGTATTGGGAGATTCGGTCACCACCGATCATATCTCTCCAGCAGGAAACATCAAGAAAGACAGTCCTGCTGGGCGTTATCTACAGCAGCAAGGGGTTGAACCCAAAGACTTCAACTCTTATGGTTCTCGACGCGGTAATCATGAAGTGATGATGCGCGGGACGTTTGCCAATATCCGCATCAAGAATGAAATGCTGGATGGTGAAGAGGGGGGCAATACCATCTTCATCCCAACAGGTGAAAAGCTAGCGATTTACGATGCATCCATGCTTTATCAGCAACAGCAAACGCCATTAGTGATTATTGCGGGTAAGGAGTATGGTACGGGTTCGTCACGGGACTGGGCGGCAAAAGGCACCAATTTATTGGGTATCAAAGCCGTCATTGCCGAAAGTTTTGAACGGATTCATCGTTCGAATCTGGTTGGTATGGGAGTATTGCCCTTACAGTTTGTGGAGGGTCAAACCCGTCAATCCTTAAATCTGACTGGGCGTGAAGTGCTTTCGATTTATGGGCTATCTGATGATATTCAGCCACATCAGACGCTGGATGTTGAGGTGCTACGAGAAGATGGCAGTCAAGACCAGTTTAAAGTGTTATGTCGTATTGATACCTTGAATGAGGTGGAATATTTTAAAGCAGGTGGCATTTTGCATTATGTGCTACGCAATTTGATTGCTGCATAATCCTTAGAACATCGTCTCAATCAAAGATGAAAGCTGGTCTTTCATCTTTTTTTGTTTCAGTTTCAAGCATTCAGCGTTAAGGTAATCAGGCTTGATTAAATTGGATAAAGGCTTTGAATCAATTACCCCGCAATGTTTATTATCTTTTGGCTGCACAGGCTTTTAATTTAATTGCAGCAGTTTTGTCAGTGACGGTGGCGGCGATTGTCGGTTTGAAACTTGCACCGACTCAGGCTCTAGCGACAGTTCCTTATGGCTTGCAGTTTTTGGCGATGTTACTGACTACCATTATCTTTTCGTTTTTGATGAAAAAGTTAGGTCGACATGTGGTCTTCCAATTTGGTTGTGTCTGTCTGTTCTTGGCGGGTGTTCTCGGTTATCTGGCCCTACAGCAGCAACAGTTTTATTTATTATGTCTAAGCCATTTCTCACTGGGTTTATTTATCTCGACTGCAAATTTTTATCGCTTTGCTGCTTCCGATCGTCTGGCTGCCGAGCTGATTCCCAAGGCCACAGCCATGGTGATTTCGGGTGGCGTGATTGCCGCCATTATTGCACCGATGCTGGCAATCCAATTTCAACAGGTGCAAGGATTACCTGATTTTACTGTGATCTATTTAATTTTTAGTGTCTTGGCGCTGTTGCTGTCTCCAACTTTGTATTTATGGAATCAAAAGTTTCAACGCCAACAGACACCGCAAGACGTTGTGATTGAACCCGCTCAGCGTGCCAAATTGCCGGGCACGTTGATTATTGCAGCCGTCATCAGCGGTGCTTTTGCCTACTATATTATGAATGTGATGATGATTATGTCTTCATTGCATTTAAAGGAGCATCATTCATTTCACTATGCTTCGATCTCGATTCAGCTACATGTCTTGGCCATGTTTATTCCATCCTTCTTTGTGTCTAAACTGATTCAACACTGGGGAGTACATAACACCATTTATATTGGTTTTGTACTGCTGATGCTGTCGTCCTTGATTCCAGTGCTGGGACAGGCTGGGTTTTATATTAATGCGGCACTGATTGTGCTTGGTGTGGGCTGGAACTTTGCTTATTCTGGCGCATCTACTTTATTGGCCGGTTTAAATGAACAACAAAAACATCGTATCCAAGGCATCAATGAAACTGGAATTGCCTTGTTTGCAACTCTAGGCGCGTTTTTACCTGCGCCGATTTTGAGTAGTCTTGGTTGGATGAATGCCAACCTTTTAGCTTTATCTATGAGCTTCATGGTTTTTATGCTGCTACTGATTTTAAATCGCCAAGGCCAATCACCAAGCAAAGTTTCATCAAGCTCACCTAAACGGCTTTAAACACGCTAAAATAGCAGTTTGACTGAAAAGATAGATCGCAACTGTTATGACTGATGTTCCTGTAAATGATGAATATGAGCGCCGTTTTGCTGGTGTTGCCAAAATTTATGGAGACAATGCCTTTTCGCATTATGAACGTAGTCATGTCATGGTTATTGGTATTGGCGGTGTAGGCAGTTGGGCGGTTGAAGCACTGGCACGCACAGGCATTGGTGAGTTGACTTTAGTTGATATGGATGTGGTCGCTGCTTCCAATATCAATCGTCAACTCCCCGCCATGAGCTCGACGCTAGGGCAAGAAAAAATTGAAGTGATGGCGGAGCGTTGCCGTCAGATCAATCCAAGAATGAAAGTAAATGTGATTGATGACTATCTGACGCCAGAGAATGTCAAACAGATTTTAAATCCAGTTCCAAGCATTGTTTTAGATTGTATCGATGATGTCAAAGCCAAACTTGCCTTGATGCTACATTGCCGCTTTAACAAGATTCCGTTGATTGTATCAGGGGGAGCAGGGGGCAAACTGGATCCGTTAAAGATTCGCGTCGCAGATTTATCCAAGACTGAACAAGACCCGATGTTGGCAAAGTTAAGAACACAGCTGCGTTCTAAAGGGATTTGCAAAAAGCCCAAAGAGAAGTTTGGTATTACGTGTGTTTATTCGATCGACAATCCATTTTCCAGTGCAGAGGTGTGTCCGAGCGCTGGATTGCGTTGCGGTGGCTATGGCTCGGCAGTCGTGGTGACTTCAAGCTTTGCCATGGTGGCGGTGGCTGAAGTGTTGAAAAAGTTAGATCGGATCAAATAAGCGCTTGGTATTTTTAAGTAAAAGTTTAGATACGTTTAAAAATCATAAAAATTCAGTTAAATTAAACTGAAATAAACGTAATAACAGAGAACAAACAAAATGAGTTTTTTGAAAAAGTTATTTGGAAAGAAAGAACAACAAATACAAATCAATAGAAATCGCTATGCTGAATTTTGGCAATGGTTTGAGCAGCATCAACAGGATTTCCATCGTATTGTGGATGAGTTAAATCAAGATACGATTCAGGCGGATTTCTTTGATAAATTATTGCCTGAATTGGCTAAAGTTCATGATGGAATTTTTTCCCTTACCGGGATGCTTGGCCCACAAACAGCTGAATTGATTTTAACGCCAGATGGTGTTGTGGCAAATATTGTATTTGTAGAGGAGTTGGTGGCAGCAGCCCCTAAAATTCCTGACTGGAAATTTACAGCCCTTAAACCCGCAAGTGATATTCAGCAAACCAGTATTGGTATGCATGGTCATGAGTTTAGTCAAAAAACGCTATCGTTTTATTTACAAGACCATGAAGAATATCCAGATGAAATAGATCTCTTTGTGGTTCATGATGAATATAATGAGGCGCAAAAAAGTGAATTTTTACAAGGAGTTTATATTTTCTTAGACAATTACTTAGGGGAATATGATTCGGTAACCAAACTCGATCAAGTTTCAGTACAATCCAGACAAGATGCTGAAAAAGAATTAATGCCGATTGCAAATTTAAAGAAAATTTTAACCCTAAAGAACAGTGAAATTTCTCGTTTTGATAAAGTGATTCGCTCGAATACGGATGAGGATGAATATATAAGTTTAGAAGGGGAGACCCATGAGGGTTTGCCACTTATTGCGACATTGAATAGTACATTATTAGCGTGGGATAAAAAAGCATCACATCCTTGGTTGATGATTATTGAAATACCTTATGATGGTGAAAATTTTAACGGTATGCCACCATCAAATGAATATGAGTTGCTTGAAAGTATTGAGCAGACATTAGTGGCTGAGTTAAAAGATGTAGAAGGATATTTAAATATAGGTCGAGAAACCGGCAATAATTTAAGAACGATATACTTTGCTTGTAAAGATTTTAGAAAACCATCCAAGATAATTGACCAAATTATTCAAAATAATAGAGATAATTTTGAAATTGATGTTAGTTTTTTCAAAGATAAATATTGGCGTTGTCTGAATAAATTTGGGAGATAAAAAAAGTGTCATCAATAGAATGCTGAGGTAAATAGATCATTGCTATCTAACTGCTATTACTCAAATTCATGCAAATAGTATTGACTAGAGGAACTATGTCCATAGTGATTGAGCTACTTGGATATATAAGTTTGGTGAGTTCATAATGACTCACCATAGGTTAAGCCTGCGGATATTGAGGCGCTAAGCGGTAATAGGTATAAGTCACATTTGGGTCTTTATAGACGTCATAACTGGTTTGTTTAAAATCGGAAACCCATTGTGAACCTGTAAATCCTGCAATATGTCCATAGCGATGTTTTTTAGTGCGATGGATAATATAAATGTCACCGGGTTGAGGGTTATTAAATTCAGGTGTAATTTCTTGATAGCCAATCTGCTGTAGGGTACGACCCCAGTCTGATGCCGCAACAGGATGCTGATCAATATTGGCACCAGCCGATTGTAAGGCAATTCTAACGAACTTAGCGCATTGTGATGAGCTGCGATAAGAAGCTCGTTTCGCCAGTTTCTGAGAGAATTTATTCACATCAATTGCTGGCACTGATGCAGGCTTCGGCATTTCTCGATAAGGAATAACCACCTGTTGCATAGGTGGGTGAATCATACTGTGATCGACTGAAGGTACATCATAAATCATTGTGAATCTCTACCGCATTTTCAAAACAACTGAACGTGTGCCAGAATTTGTTACGGCGCTCATAGTAAGCGATAAATCTTAAAAAAACTCAAATGTAACGTAATAATATAACAATTGGGCTGCTGGATCGTTCACTTAGCTTAAAATACTAGTTAAGAATCTTTTTCATTATCAGTAATTTGTTTGCTAGTTAGTTTAAATAAAATGATTTGTAAGATTATATTTCATTTTTGACTAAAAAGTAGTCGCTTTAATGCAGTCTATCTGATTAGGTTTGAGGTTGATATTGTTATAAGCTATTGTTTATTTGAATAATATGAGAAGAAGAGCTTAAAATGATCCGTCTGGCAACATCATCTGATCTGGATCAGATCGTACAATTAATTCGGCCATATATCACAGATTTTGCTTTAAATGCAGAGGGGGCAGATAAATTTAGTCAAAGCATGATTCATAAATTAATGGAAATGCCGAATATTGAATACTTCGTTTTTGAGCAAAACACCCAGCTGATGGGCGTTATTGCATATCGGCAGCCTGCACATATCCTACATTTTTTTGTAGATCAAAGGGTGCAGCGTCAGGGAATTGGTCGTCAACTTTGGCAGTTTCTGGAAAATAAAATTGCGACATCACACTCAAGCATAACAGTGAATTCCAGTTGTTATGCTCAAGTGATTTATGAGAAGTTCGGCTTTACAGCAAGCTCAGCAGTAATCGAACAGAGTGGGTTACGCTTTGTACCCATGCATAAAAGTTATGCCTAGCGCCTCAGCTTAGCGTTGATGCTCTTTAAGATAGTCTTCAGTACGTTGCATGGCTGCCTGAATATTCTGAATGGCATGTTCAATATCGGTGATGGTTTTAGCATTGCCACCACTGAGGGCTTGTCGCCATTTACGTGCGCCTGGCAGATTTTGGAATAAGCCCAAAATATGACGGGTAATAATCGACAACGGTGCACCTTCAGCCACACGCTGCTGAATATAAGGCATCATTTGTTGCATGATTTCAAAACGATCAGGTGCTTGCAAATTCCAGAGTTGCCCCATTTCTGCAAGCAGGTAAGGATTGTGATACGCTTCACGACCAATCATTACGCCATCGACATGCTGCAAATGTTGCTGTGTTTCTTCAAAAGTTTTGATGCCACCATTAATTTCAATAGTGAGATGCGGACGTTCTTGTTTGAGGCGATAGACATCTTCATAGCGTAAAGGTGGAACTTCACGGTTCTCTTTTGGAGATAGGCCCTGCAAGATAGCAATACGTGCATGTACAATAAAATGAGTGCAGCCTGTTGTCGCAACCGTATCAACAAAATGCAGCATCTCTTCATAAGAATGCATGTCATCAATCCCGATACGATGTTTCACTGTGACGGGAATTGATACCGCTTTTTGCATGCTGTGAATACATTCAGCCACCAGATCAGGTTCCGCCATAAGGCAAGCACCAATCTTATTGTTTTGTACGCGATCGCTTGGACAGCCTACATTGAGATTGACTTCGTTATAGCCCCAGTCTTCAGCCATTTTGGTACAGGTGGCTAACTCTTGTGGATTAGAACCACCGAGTTGCAGCACAATTGGCTGTTCTTGTTGATTGAAGTCGAGATGGCGATTGGCACCACCATAAATAATCGCACCCGTGGTTACCATTTCGGTATATAGCACCACATTGGGATTAAACAGGCGGGCAAAGAAACGATAGTCTTTGGTAGTCCAATCCATCATTGGTGCTACACTGATTCTTGGATTACCAGTTGTTTCAAGGTTTTTGTTAATACTCATTTAAAATCATACCTTTATATCTAGTATTTGAATCTGCGTAAACGCATGGTAACACCTGTGAATATGAGTTTTGCTGTTTGCATTTACACCAAATTTTACACCATAATGCAAAAAATAGTTTGTGGTGTAAATTATGGGTTCAGTTACAGCTAGAAAAGGTGCAGATGGCAGTGTGAGTTACCGTGCAGCTATCCGAATTAATCGAAAGGGATATCCTGCCTTTTCTGAAAGCAAAACTTTCCATTCAAAGAAAGTGGCGGAAAACTGGCTTAAGAAAAGAGAAGTTGAGATTCAAGAAAATCCAGATATTTTGTTAGGCAAAGAGAAACTAATAGACCTAACCTTGGCTGATGCCATTGATAAATATTTGGAAGAAGTTGGGAGCGAGTACGGAAGGACGAAACGCTATTCTCTAAACTTAATTAAGAAATTTCCGATAGCACGCAATATTATCACAAAAATAAAATCAGTACATTTGGCCGATCATGTTGCATTAAGAAAAGCTGGGATACCTCACTTAGATTTAGATCCAATTGCAACAAGTACTCAGCAACACGAACTTCTTCATATTCGTGGTGTCTTGGCTCATGCCGCCGTGATGTGGGATATAGATATTGATTTAAATAGTTTTGATAAAGCTACCGCGCAACTGAGAAAAACTCGCCAAATCTCTTCTAGTAAGAAGAGGGATAGATTGCCAACCAATGCGGAATTAATAGCTTTAACTAAGTATTTTGTTGAGCGTTGGAAAATGAATAGGTATGGGACGAAGTACCCGATGCATCTAGTTATCTGGTTTGCCATCTTTTCTTGTAGACGTGAAGCAGAATTAACCCGTTTAAGTTTAGATGATTATGATCAGTATCATTCATCTTGGAAAGTTCATGATTTGAAAAATCCTAATGGCTCGAAAGGAAACCACAAGACATTCGATATCTTAGAACCCTGCAAAATGATGGTTGACCGTTTAATGGATCATGCGGTTCGTAGCAGAATGCTTAAGTTAGGCCACAATGAAAATCTACTTTTACCTTTGAATCCTAAAAGTTTAGGCAAAGAGTTTCGTGAGGCTTGTAAGATGTTAGGAATTGAGGATTTGCGTTTTCATGATTTAAGACATGAAGGGTGTACTAGACTTGCAGAACAAAGCTTTACAATTCCTGAAATTCAAAAAGTAAGCTTGCATGATTCTTGGAGCAGTTTGCAGCGTTATGTTTCCGTAAAGGCTAGAAGAAACGTTATGCAGTTGGAAGAGGTGCTACGCCTCATTGATGAAACGTAGCAAAGTCTTTTGAGGCGTCTGAATATTGTTTATCTAAAACATCCGCAAGATCTTTGACGTGCACCAGAAAAGGCGCACGCTTGCTTTTATCTATTTTAAACACTGAGAAAGGAAACTCACAGTTGTTTGCTTTTCTCAAGGCTTCTGCCTTACTCAGATGTGGGTAGTAGTCTGAGACAATTGTCATTAGTTCAATCGTCATAGATCGATATCTAATAAATAAGTAATCTGATGTACTAAGCTTTAAAGCTCCCATAAATAAGTTTTCCTACATTTGCTAATTATTGATATTTTTATCGTAATAATTTTAATTTAAGAGTTATATAATTTAAGTTAAGTAATTAATAACTTAACTATAGTGATATGATTAGATTTTGATAAATAACAAAATATACATTTGGTGGTAGTATGGCCTATGTTGATATAGATGAGTTATATACTTTTTTGTTTGAAGTGTGCCAAGGATTTCTTAACTACTGTACGAAAGCTGGATATGAGCACGATGTCGAAGCACCCGATAGGGATGATTTAAATCTAGCTTATTTGCAAGAGATTCAGAGGAGTTTTAAGGAGGAGGAGTTACAACAAATTGTTGAGCTCATGGAGCAGTCTATTATTGTTAAAAGATATAATAAAACTTATTCAAGCCATGACTTTTTAGAGGTTTTAAGTCTCATCTTCGAGCTGATAGAACAATTTGATGAGCTCTCAGATAAAGAAATAAAAAAAGCGTACAAAGAAATAATTAATCTGTATGCTGAGATGGATGTAGATGTTCTCTTTAGTAATAAAATTAATATTCGAATAAGAGGAGCGCGTGGAGCAAATAAACGGTATCAAAAGAATTTATATAAAAAGCATCAAGTGATTTTTGATTTTATGCTGAATAAAGCTCAAACCCAAGGAAAGTGGAATAATTTGAATGCTGCTGTAGAGAGTATCTTGCCTGAATTAGACTCTGTACTTAAGCAATTTGATAAGGAGTGGATAACAACCCAATTAGAAGAAAAAATGAGAACTCTAGAAGAGCTTCAACAAGAGTTCAAACAATTTAAAGTAAATCCACCAAGTTATAAACTAGGTTCAGGCTTAATAATAACTGCAACTCGAAAGCAGACCTATATCAATAAAATTAGACAACTAAGAGTTACATGCCGAGAGCTTCAAAACGCCTTGCTGATGGATGACCCGTCAATTTTGCTGAAGAAGAAACTTCCATTTAATACAGCCTATCAGCCTGAAGTGATAAAAAATTTATTAAGAAAAAGACCTGACTTATTAACTGAGATACTTTTAAATTTCGAGATGAAAGAAATTAATAAGTTGAATCATTAATATTCTTTTAACTTATCTTCATTATCCCTCATGCATTCATTATATGTTTTATCAATTATGAAATCTAAAACATCAGGTATAGATTTTTCAAATAATTCAGACATTTTTTTAACTCCTCATGTCGAACTTTGGTTAAAGGAATATGATAAGGTTTTTTGATTTTTCCTTCATCTCTATATTTCTTTTGTGACCATGTTTTTTTCATTTTAATTAAGAATAATTCTTTAGCTTCAGTATTGTTTATATGTCCAATTAAATCGATGGTGGAAAGTGTATACAAGTATTTTTGGTGCTCACTAATTGGAGGTGTTGGAAAGAAAGGTTGATAACCTCCTTTTTAATATACTCCCAGGCCCATTCAATTTGTTTGCTGTCGTTATATTTAATCCATTCTGTATCTTTTGATTTGCTTTTATGACTTGACCAAGTTGATCTTGCTTCAATTAGTTGTGATATTTTTAGATCTTTATTTATATTTAAATTATCAATTAAATTTAAAAAATATTCATAGTTGTTTATTGTTTTGACAATAGGGGTGTTGTTAAATTTATTTTTATTATTGTGTTTATGATGAATATTAATAATCTGTCATCGTGTTTGTCGATCCAACTAAAGTAACTTTCATTAACTAGAAATTTATCTTTATTTATTAATGAACTTTTTAAAAATACTCACCATCTTTTTCAAGATCAAAATATGCATGAACGATTTGTCTTTTTCTAGCATTGAACTGTATTGAACATATGGGTTATGTCTGAAATGTTGATTATGGTACCAAAACCAATTTATCTCACGATCTGTAAAACCACGTTTGTCTTTGACTATGTTTTGGGCATCTTTGCCTTGTAATCTGCTCATTATTTATATCTACATGTAGAACGACTGGTAGAATTATATTGGATAAATATATGAAATACTAGTGCAGAATATTTTCTATATTGAAGAATAATTGGCGAAATATATGTAATTATATGTTTATTAATTTAATTAATATCAATGGCTTATTTGATATTTTGAAGAGTTGAAGAGTTGAAGAGTTGAAGAGTTGAAGAGTTGAAGAGTTGAAGAGTTGAAGAGTTGAAGAGTTGAAGAGTTGAAGCATGGGGTAATGGTAATACTTGTTATCACTGATTAAAAAACTAACGCAAGTTTAGCTTTCATAGCTATCTTAAGTTTCAATGGTATTAAGGGCGATTTAGTAATTTAAATATTAGTAAATAGGTGTTTGTATTTATAAGGATAAGTGGGTTATTAATATAATGAATATATCTTTAATATCTTAAGTAGTATTACTCAATCTATATTCATTCATAATTACTTGTATCTACTCAACTTATTACATAACATAAGTACATTCTGTAAAGCTTGAATAACTTCCTAGTTATATGTCTTCAATATAAACTAGGAAACACATATGGATGTATCTAATCCTACTCTTAATGAATCTAAAATATTGGTTGATATAGAAAGCTTTATTATCTCTGTGTCATATGAGAGATACAGTGAGCAAGATTTTAAAGATGGTTTAATGCAGCTTATTCCTCGATTTAAGGCAATCTATAAATCCCACTTACGATATGCTCAAAGTGTTGAAACCTTTCATTCTTTGACGAAAGCTATTGATGAAATGTTGAATGGTGAAGATATCTCTGTTGTAAGGCATCTTACTCCTATGCAAATGTCTCGTTTATTAGAGTTACTACATTACGGGAAGTTAAATATTGCACTTGAGATCATCCAATTAAAGGCTCAAGAAAAACGTAATCAGCGTAGTCTTCGCGAGTATCTACAACAACTAACTCAACATTACTCCAAACTATTATTTATTCGTATAGATTTGAGTGTTGAGCTAAAACATCAGCATACTGTAGATATTGAGCAATTTAATGTCTATCTACGCACTTTTATAAATCGAGTGCAAAACCAAGATACTTGTTTTAAAGGTCTACAAGGTTATGCATGGGCTTTAGAACAAGGAGCAACTAAGGGTTATCACTGTCATGTCTTACTTATCTACGATGGCCATAAACACCAAAAAGATTTTGGTATGGCTATACAGGTTGGGCAATGTTGGAGTGAGATTACGGCTAACCAAGGTTATTACTTTATCTCTAACTCCCCTGAGTACAAGGAGCAACTTCTACGGAAGGGCAAGTTGGGTATTGGTATGATTTATAGGAGTAGACCTGAACAAATACAGAATGCGATTGAGGCTGCAATGTATTTAGTGAATCCAGAAAAAGATAACCAAGATCTTCGCGCAAGAATTAAGGATATGCGTAGCTTTGGCAGAGGGCAGTATAAGATTAATAAGCGTAGGAGGGCTTTTAAAAGCTAAGTTATGGCGCTTAAAGAGATATTAGGTGGAAACATAAGATGTGTAATGTATTACAGTATTACGCATCTTATGGAGGGTAAGAGATTTTAAATAAATGATTAAAAAGCTTAAACTTAAATCATTAGCTTAGCTATTTGCAGTAGTGCAGCATGAAATCTGAAATTGGTAATTCTTAATCGATAATCTCAAATTATTTTAAATGATTCTTGCAGTGTGAATAGGATAAAACATTGATAAAATAAAGCATGATGCAGTAATTGATGACATGGTATATAAAATTGGGGAATGTATGGGTGCTGAAAAAATGGAAAGTAATACCAACAAATTGGTCTTAAAAACAATTCATGAGCTGTTAGGTGAGAAATTTTATATACCAGCGTATCAACGTGGATATCGTTGGACTAAACTTCAAGTCAAAGAACTCTTAGATGATATTTGGGAGTTTAGTCAAAAAAATGGTGGCAAACCATCATTCTACTGTTTACAGCCTATCGTCGTATTAAAAAAAGATGATGATCAGTGGGAGGTTGTGGATGGTCAGCAACGCCTGACAACCCTCTATATTATTTTGCACTATTTAGAAAAAAAACATTTGCGTCGTGAGTTAAAAGAGGCTTATAAAAAATCGATCTTTTCACTTGAGTATGAGACACGGAAGAGTAGTAAAGATTTTCTGGAAAATATTGATGAATACGAAGGAAGGAAAAATAAAGACTTCCATCATATCGCAGAGGCACATGAAGCAGTGCAGCACTGGTTTAAAGAGCTAGATTATACTGATCATAATAAATTTTTAGCCACGTTATTGGCAAAGCCAAATGAACAACATTCAGTACAGGTTATTTGGTATGACTTAAGTGATGAATGCAAAGACAATGATTATGCAATTGATGTATTTTCTCGGATCAATATTGGAAAAATCCCACTAACCAATTCGGAACTGGTAAAAGCCTTGTTTTTACAAAGTAGTAATTTTGAGCAGGAAAAAGCCAGCTTAAAGCAAATTCAAATTGCCACAGAATGGGATCAGATCGAGCAATGTTTGCAAGAGTCTTCATTTTGGTCTTTTATTTATAACGAGGACATTGGGGCAAAGTACGATACACGGATAGAATATATATTTGACCTCATGCAAAAAAAACCTTTAGGGGCAGAAGATTTTTTTACATTCCATCAATTTAATGAGGTATTTAAAGCCAGTAATGACGAAGATCGCGTGTTGGTAATTGATAGACTATGGAAATCAGTGAAGGATTATTTTCTCACGTTTGATGAGTGGTATCGAGATCGCGAGTTATATCACTTAATTGGTTTCTTGATTGCCTGCGAACCATCAAGACGTGAGTCTAATAAAAGTGAACCGCGAGTCAGTAAATTTAAAACTCAGTCTGAACAAAACAACCTAACGAAAATAGAATTCAAAAAATACTTGAAAGAAGAAATAAAAAAAGAGATCAAAGAAGAAAAAAAGGAAGCAAAAGGAAAAGTCGTGAAGGGCCTAGAAGAACTTACGTATGGGGATGCGATTATACGCAAGGTATTACTGCTTTCAAATATTGAGACTCTACTCTCAACAAAAGACACTGATATACGTTTTCCTTTTGATCGTTATAAAACGGAAAATTGGGATATTGAACACATACGCTCTCAAACAGATAAAAAAATAGAAGGAAAGTCTAGATTAGATTGGTCGGAGGATATTCTGGAATATTTTACTAATACGAGAAATCATCAAAATGTTTGCTTGGAGGAGTATCCAGAAGATGAGCGCAGCATCATTGCTGACCTCTGCCAAGTCCTTGCATCTGAAAATATAGATAGTGTGTTTTTTGACGAGTTGTATAACAAAGTAGCGGAAAAATTTAAAGAGCCTCAAGGGGAGCGAGGAGAGGATTGGACAAATGGAATAGGCAACTTGGCATTGTTAGATGCAACAACGAACCGAAGTTATAAAAATGCAATGTTTCCGATTAAGCGGAAACGAATCATCCATAATGACAAAAATGGTATTTTTATACCTATTTGCACTAAAAATGTTTTTCTTAAGTTTTATAGTAAGAAACTAGGAGAAGTCAGGTATTGGCAGAAGTCTGATGCAGAGGATTATTTGGAAGCACTCAAACAGTTATTAAAAGAATATTTGTCAGATACCGATCAGGAGAGAAAAGCATGAATAATATAAATATATTGCCAAACTCCGGTGAGCGCTTAAGCTTTTTCAAACTATTTAGTGAAAAAAAATATACTGTAGAAATTCCAATTATTCAGCGTGATTATGCACAAGGTAGAGCATCTAAATATGCTGTTAGAGCATCCTTTTTAGACGCTTTAAAGCAGTACTTGGTTCAAGGTAATCCCAATAGAGATTTGGACTTTGTCTACGGTAGTCTGATTCAAGTAGGTGATTCATTTCGATTTGTACCTTTAGATGGACAGCAACGCTTAACAACATTATTTTTATTGCATTGGTATTTGGCACACATTGCTGATCAAGCTGAGTTTTTGAGAAAAGCTCTTTATAAAAATGGCAAGTCACTCTTCAGATATGAAACACGTGCTAGTTCAAGTGAGTTCTGTGATGCACTGATTGGTAATTATTTTGATATGCAGTGCTTGCTTGATATAGAAAGTGAAAAATCGTTGTCAAAGACGATTCAGAATCGTGGATGGTTTCATTTGTCATGGTTAAATGATCCTACCATTCAGTCGATGCTTAATATGCTGGATTCCATACATGCCAAGTTTGCTGGTCGTCCTGATTTATTTGAACGATTGATTGATGAAGAAAAACCTATCATTACCTTTTTATTTTTGGATCTAAAAGAGTTTAATTTATCTGATGATTTATATATCAAGATGAATGCACGCGGAAAACCTCTCACAGATTTTGAAAATTTTAAGGCAAAATTTGAGCAATATATTAAGTCATTTCAAAGTGATGTGTCAGTTTATACATTGAGTTTTGGGGGGAAAGTCCATCAGCCTGTAGATGCCTATCAGTATTTTGTGCACAAGATAGATACAGATTGGGCGGATATGTTTTGGGGATATCATAATGAAGCGTTAAGCGAAATTTCATTTGATGATAAGTTGATGAACTTTATACGTTTGATCATTGCAAATTATTGTCTTATTGAAAAACAAAATTCAGAGACTCAAACAAAACGGTTGGGTGGGTTGTTAGGTTCGGGCGGTAAGCTTAAGGCTTTGTCTTTTTTTAAGTATGAGGATTTAAATTGTTTTAGTGCCGAATTAGTGGATTATCTGATAAATATGATGGATCTTCTCTACAATAAGGATCTAGCGGGTGAAAGAATAAAAATTTATCTAGATGATTCTGATTATTACGATGAAGAAGATACTTTTAAGAAAGTCATAGCTGATAATACTAGCTATCCAGAGAAATTGCGTTTTTTTGCTTTTTACAGTTATTTGGCTAGTGGTAAAGATTTAGCAGGGTTGGTGGATTGGTCACGTGTCATCTACAACCTCACCGAAAATACGATCATTAATAGCGCTGATATCTATCTGAGAGCACTTATTTCAATTCATGCATTGAGTCAGCACGATGAATCTATATTAGAAATTCTTAAAAAAAATAATGATGTTGCAGGATTTCAGCCTGCACAAGTTCTTGAAGAGCGAATCAAAGCTCACTTGATGGCGAAGTCAGATGAATGGAAAAGACTGATTTGGGCTATGGAAAAGCATTCTTTTTTTAAAGGTCAAATTGGTTTTGCGCTTAACTTCTCAGGCATATTGGATTTTTATCGGAAGAATAAAAACTGTGATTGGACATTCGCAGAAGATGCAGTGTATTTTTCAGAATTCCAAAACTATACCGAAAAAGGGTGCAAACTATTTAATTTAATTGCTGTGAGTTCTGCCGATTATGACTATCTTTGGGAGAGGGCTGTTTTAAGCAAAGGCGTGTATTTTACCAGTGGCAGTGATTCTAGGTGGAAAAATTTGCTGAGTACACGAGGTACTAGAAATAACGTTGATCGTGATCATAGCTGGAAGCGGTTGCTACGAATATCAATGACAGCTAATGACCAGTGGGAAAAAAGGCAAAGTTATGTAAAAGCTGTTTTTGATGATCCAAATTTTGATGCTAATGATATTGTTGACTCATTACAGTCTATATGCAGTGAAGCTTTGAAGAATCCTGAATTGGCTGTTTGGAAAACACACTTTATTAAATATAAGGCGTTATTTGAGTATTGTCGGCAAGGGTTTATTTATGAAGATGGAAATACTATCCTTTTACTTGGGGAGTTATATCGAAATCACTACCATAGTGAACTGAATTCTAGAGTTTTTTATTTAAAGTATAAGCAGAGTGATGAACAGTTTTCACCATTTAAATCATTTGAATACTATGACGTTAAAAGTACTTCACATTACTCATGTGCATGTCTTGAATCTTGGACTTATAAGGAAAAAGAATATGTGGTAACTGTTGCGTATGACAATAAGTATTTATTGGATTTTAACACTCCTAACTTTAAGGCGTGTACGGAAGAATTGATTGGTATTCTAGATAAGCATCGATTTGAACTTTATGAGGAGGAGTGGGGTTTGACGTATCGAAATAGCTGTGAAACCTCCATCGAAGCTTTTGAAGTTTTGACCAATCTCTGCGCAGATTTACGAGAGCTAGATAGTGAGTAATGTTGGCTAGCGTGAACGTCACACAAGGTTGAGTGGTGAAGTTTTTTCGTAAAGAGTTGGATTATGGCTGCCTTGGTGATTAGCAATATCGCAAAGGCAACCGTAATATTGAAACTGTGTCTAAGTCGCTCATCACAGTTCCACTGCTTTATGTGAGGTCAAGAAGTTGTACGTTCAAATAGTGGATCAGCATATGTATCATTAGCCAATGTGATATTAACTGCGCAGATGCGCCCAACCTAACAGCGCGACTACAGGCAGTAAGCATATTGATCGAAAACATAAAAGGGAGCATGAGTTTAGTGCTAGACATACTTGACTCCTAGAAATGCTCCTCTGTTCTTACCCATTTAGGACCTTGAATATTTTGCGCTGATTCAATAATGGGATGAGCTTAAACAGAGGATAGGGTTTTAATGATTTATGTTTGTTATCAAGTAATCATTCTTCGACGATGGCTTGATAAGTGAGCTTGCCATGCGTGGTATACAGATAAACCTCTTTGATTTCTTCTGCAGTACAGCCTTTTAAAACAAGCTTAAATACAGCCCCGTAATAGGAAACACTCGGAAATTTAGTTGTATATGGTTCTACACCAACGACCTTACAGTTCGGATTATCCATTTCAACCTTATCAATGACATCGTTCACTTCAGATACTACTTTTAAACGAGTGGTGTCATAAATGGTTTGTGTGACTACGATAAAATTTGGAGGAGAACCAATAGGGCGGAACTGAGCCTGTAAATTATTTTGTGTAAGTTCCATTTTTTATAAATGATCTTTTAATCGATCATCGAACTGAATCGTAAACCAATTCATTGCTAAACGCCAATTTTGAATTGGCATCGTCCATTTCTTCGCAGCATTTGATGTTGCTAAGTAAATGACCTTCTTTACTGAGTCATCAGATGAAAAGATTTTCCTCTTCTTCGTTGAATGGCGTATTACGCTATTCAACGACTCAATCGCATTTGTTGTATAAATTGCATGACGTATTTCGGCTGGATAGCTAAAGATCGTTCGGATATTTTCCCAATTGGCCCGCCAGGATTCTCCAATTTTGGGATACTGGTGATTCCATTGATCACAGAAGATGTCTAGGGACTTTAAAGCATTTTCCTCTGTACTTGCCTGATAAATCGCTTTCAGACCCGAGGTAACAGCCTTGTAGTCTTTCCAGCTTACAAATCTCAGGCTATTGCGTACAACATGCACGATACACAGTTGAATATCAGTATGAGGGTAAACGGAGGCTATCGCGTCAGGAAAGCCTTTTAATCCATCTACACAGGCAACAAGAATATCCTGTACTCCTCGATTTTTAGCTCTGTCATGACTGACAGCCAGAATTTGGCACCTTCTGTCTGAGCAATCCACATACCCAGTAATTCTTTTTGTCCATCCATATTGATGCCTAAAGCAAGGTATACGGACTTGTTAATCACATTGGAGTGCTGACGGACTTTGACAACAATACAGTCAAGATAGACAACAGGATAAAGGCTATCTAAGGCTCTATTTTGCCACTCAGTCACTTGCTCAATCACAGCATCGGTAACTTTGCTGATGAGAGATGCTGAGACATCGGCATCGTACATTTCTTTGAAGAAGGCTACAATTTCCCTATTAGTCATTCCTTTTGCATACAGTGAGAGGATTTGGTCATCCATACTGGTGATGCGTGTTTGGTGCTTTTGATAATTTGTGGCTCAAATGAACCTTCTCGATCACGGGGAATATCTAAAGCCAGTTGTCCATCTTGAGTTGTAATGGTTTTAGAACTAAACCCATTACGGCTATTTGAGCCTTTCCTGGACTGATGCTTTTCATAACCGAGATGGTCTGAAAGTTCAGTATTGAGTGCAGTTTCAATCATGAATTTTTTAAAGACTGCTGTCATTTGGTTTAAGTCTTCTGGTGTTTTTAGACCTTTAGCCAATTCGGCAGCCATACTTTTGATTGTTGCTTCATCCATGTGAAGTACCTTTTGTAATTATCCTCTGAAGGATAAATGAAAATTAAGTACTTACACAAAATTTAGAACAGTCCCAAATAAGAACAAAATTTGTAAACAAAAATAGGTGTTGACCGAAAAATCAACACCGCTTTTAATTATTTCGTCATTCTTTGGAAATGAACTTAATCAAATTATATTAAGCATTACTAATCGACAAGTTTAATTACAGAATTTAGCTGTTGGATGCATTTGTCGAGCTCTTCATGATCATAGTGATTCTTTGACTCTAATAGTAATTTATCACTATAAGAGTTAATATCTTGATCTATTCCAGCAAAGCCGGCTTTAGTTGCTTTTGCTGTTTTATCCCAATAATCAATGACATTGGAATTAATTTTTGATAATAAATTCTCTTTTTATCGCTGCTGCTAGTTTTTTAGCTAGTGATTTTTGCCATGATCCACCAAAGAAACCATAAATTGCTAATCCAATCCCAGTTGCTATTGCTAATCCGATAGTAATAGGTCCTCCAATTGCAGCGACAAAAGACGTTACCACAGTAACATTACCTACTAAACCAAGTGAAGCTAACACTCCTGCGACCTTACCGACAATGATGTATGCCCCTAGATTACTTGCAATAGTAGATACATATAAAGCCATAGCTCCTAAGCTCCCTAAGCCACTTAAGCCACCAATAAAAGCGGCTTTAGCATCAAACAAATTAAAATCTACATTGATACCCTCGATATCCTCCACTTCCGTATCTGCAATACGTGGAACAACGGCTTGCCATTTTTCAATTAAATCATTAGTTGCATTATTATAAGTTTTTCCACTTTTTTTAAGTGTATTCTCTATTTTTGCACTGATTAATTGTCCAATGTAACTACCAATTTCAGATTGTGCTTCTTTCTTATCGGTATAAGTATCCACGATAAGTTTTTCTAACCAATCTACTGATACTAAATTGTCATGGTAGGCTTCTACAGTTTTGAGATCTTTATTTCTGAAGTTAATACTTTGCTCAATCAAGGTGTCAACTTCTTTCAATAAATCTTTACGTTTAGCTTCAAACTGCTTTTTTGCGGTTTCTGCTTCTTGTTGACGTTCGATTGAAACTTTTTTTTTGTTACGTAATTCCTTTTCATTTGATTTAATTAAACTTTTAAGTTTAGCGTTAACTTTCTTAAACTCTTGATCTGTAGATTCTTCCTGTTGGGTAGAAAGAAAATTCGCCATCTGACTGACTTGTTGTAAAGTATCTAAACGATATTCATTATTTTCTCGCCAAAATGGCTGTACACGTTGACTAAGTTGATCACTTTCAGGCAAATTTTTCAGAAAACCATCTTCTATCCAATCATTAAAAATTAGATTTTCCAATTGTCGTTTAACACGTTTGAAAGCAGTTTTACCAACATACTTCACGTCTTCTGGCTTAAGCTCAGAATGGCAATGTGACTGTATAAATAATAAATGCTCAAAAGGTTTTTCAGGGTTAAATGGTGGTTTATTACGAATAATATTAGATGAATACCCTAGGTCGGTATCTTTAAGGAAACCAGTATGAGTTGATACAAAAATAACACCATCTACGAGCTCTACAGAACTAAGGGCTTTTTCGATATCATCCCCGTCGTCATTATTCAGATCTCCTGGTGTATCCAATAACCAAACATGCTTAAGGATTTCAGAATCAGTGAATACAACGGCCATAAAGCTCTCTTTATTCAGTTCATCCTCATAATTATGTAGTCCTAATTTATCGAGTAATACATAGCCTCCTTCTTCTACTAAATATTTTTCCATTAATTCATTATCATGAATCATGTAAGGTAAAAACCTTTTTAAATACTAATACATCTGCCTTAATGCTTTCAGGACGATCTGATGTATGCATAAGCAAGTTGACAATACAAGTTGCTGGCTGATAACGAGTAGGTAAGATTGGATTATGAATAATTGTATTAATTAGTGTTGATTTACCCGAATCGAAGGCCCCAAAGCAACCAATAATAGGTTTTTTATCAAAACTTTTTACAAATAGCTCTAGAGCTGTCAAATTATCAACTAAGTTGGTTTCTTTTAAATAAGCATGATCAAACTTCTCAATGCTTTGCTTAATGTCATTGATTTTATAAGTCAACTTTTTGACTTTTTTGTGTAAGTTTGATTTTTTTAAGTTCAAAGATAGGTTAGTGTCGTTAGACTTCGTAAGTTCCATTAGATACTCGTAATATTTAGTTGGCTCAAGACCAATTGCTGTTAAGTAAGCTGCTATCTTCAAAGCATCTGCATTGAGCGGAGAGTTTTCAATTCTAGACACAGTTCTTTGATCTAAAACTTGTCCTATACCAAAAACGTCAGATCTCACAGAAACATCGTATTGCGATAAACCAGCATTTTCTCGATTTCTTATAAAGAAGTTTTTTAGTTTTTGATTTAAATCCTCAGTGTAATGATCTTCGTTGTTCATATGAATCACCTTCTTTAAAAACGCTAGATAGCTAAAAAATACTAAATAGCTACATGGGTTGAGACATATTTGTCTAAAACAATAAAAACATATTACTAATGTGGAGTCAATATTTTTTAGACATATTTGTCTTAAATTAATAAGTATTTGTTTTTGGGTTAATTTTATTTTAAATACTTGTTGAAGCGCAGAGAGTAAAAATTCTCTGCTACTTAGGCTTCAAGTCGGGATACGGCGCTTCCAGATTTACCAGAATATTGGATAAGACTGAGATATCAAAAGCCATCACCCTTATTGGGCTGTATCGGCATTGGTAAAGTCGTTGAAAAGAATGGAAAAACGTCTACCTGAACGGCGTGATCAATTTACCATTACCAGCCAAATTCAAGGCAAAAAATGGATGGGGGAAACATCCCATTGATGAACAATCGCGTGCTAAGGTGCTGAATCAAAAGCTCAGAACCATACTAGTACGAATACTCTTTAATGATCTTAGACTGAATCTACGTACAGGGTTAGAGAAGGAGAAGAGGCCAATTTTTTAAGTCAACTCGACCAGCCATTTACTGATCTCGAAGGAGAAAAGATAAGTAATGTTCTCATTAGATGAAAGGGAGGACAAATTGCAACTTTAATAGCACCTGCTCTGATGACCTTATTTCATATAGGATATTTATAAAGAAATAAATTTAGCAGTAGATTATTGTTACTTTTATTGATTATTATTATATTATTTAATAAGGAGAGATTTGTGCAAATATTAATTACTAAAATTAATTTGGCTCTAGATTCAACACAACCGTATATTTTTATACTCACTCACAAGATGAATCTCATCTTCCTATTATGACTTTTTGTCTGGAAAATGATAATGTTGTATGTTACTCAACTCTTTTATTAAAAATAAAAAAATATACAAACAAAGAAAAGAATAGATATTTATATAAAACTATCTGAATTTAAGTTGCTTACTAAACTTTTGATAAGAAATTTTGTTGATGTTGAAGCACAAGAGTGGATACTAAATATGCATAATCCTAATGGTCGTAAGTTAGGAAATATGGATCTTCCTAATATTCATGAATCTTTTAGATCTAATTTAAGTAATATTGTTATTCGCATAGGTGGAGATAAAAGTAAGGGCGTACTATTACAAAGTAACAATAGTGATATTTATCTGGAGGTTGAAAGTCCTGCAAATTCTCATATCATGATGAAAGAGAAAGAAATTCATATGGGTATACGATTAAATGACCTATCTGGTACGTTAAATGAAAGTTGGCAATATGATGTACCTCATAGTGAACTTAGATCAACTACAAATGAGCAGAATCCTTTAACTATTACTTATGCTCACATGAAGTTAACCTTTTCAAAAGAAATATTTAAAGGGGCTATAGAAGCTATCAATAAGGTTATTGATTAATATATTAAAATTTAGAAAATACTCCTTGGGAGGGAGATAGGTCAAATTATTTATATCTCCCTCTTTAATTTTTAGAATTAGTTCATCAATTGCTCCTAATGGTATAAGAAACCACTCACGAGGTTTGACAGGGTTTCCAAATCTATCTTCAATAACCATATCAAGTTGAGCTAATTGTAATACTTTATGAATAAGCTTTTCTAATTTCTGAGGTACAATGTTTTCAGGAAGAGAGTAAGTAGCAACAAGTTCTACGTCAGCAAGTAAATATGTTGGGTCTTTTCGGGCCTCTTTAATACGTTTAGCCACTTTACCAGTGGTTACCCCAATTTTATGTAATACATGTTGATTCTGTTTAATAAACTCATTATCAGACAGGCTTCGTAATACATATATAGATCCGCTTTTAATTTCAAGATCAGTATTGTCTTGTTCTGGCAAATTACCTGAACTGAATAGAGGTCCTGAGTTATTTGCTATTAAAATACGTCGACCAGCTTTGTCTGTATTCAAAGCTTTTTTTAATGACCGCATCAACAAATTACTTTCGGTTCCATTTGAATAGATTGCTCTTAACCGTGCATCATTTTCGCCATTAGGTGCCTTAAAATATTCACCTATTTCTGCAATGTAGACAATTTGCCCATCTACAATAAACCAATCATGTAATTCGATACTTGCATCTTTACCAAATGGCTTTGTAATCCGTAGTCCACCTTCTAGCTCTTTGGAGATTTGATTAAATATCCCTTTGAATACATCAAAGTCTGCACATGCTTTTCTAGTTGCTGTTAATTCATTTGCTTCTCGATCTTTTTGTGATCTAACATGTTGTAGTATCAGAATATTATCTTCACTTTCAACTTCAATTCCTAATTCAGAAAGTAAGTTATTATCCTCTAATTCAGACATATCAGATAGTTCGGAAATAGTACTATTTAATAGATTATGTTGATCAAAGTCATCTAGAAGAGATATGGCTTCAGGCAATTTCCTAAGCTGGTCAAGTCTGACAGCATAAAGTCGTTCGAAAATATCAGTATCAATTGAGTTTGAAGGAACTCTTTGATTTTTTTCGTAAAATTTAACAATTTCCTCGAAGCCAGAGATCAATCGTTCTTCTTTGGCTGTATAGGTAATCTGTTTTACTGGTGCTAAATCTATACCTAATTCTGATAGCAAATCATCATCAGAAATATCAGCCATAAAATTTACCTTGTTTAACCTAATAGTTCGAATTTATCGAGATGGACTACAACAGAACTCATTGCAGAGTTCTGTTTAATTTTTCCAAGACGAGAGGCACATAATTTTTCAAAGACATCAGCATCATCATTAAGAGATGGAATTCGTTGATGAGTTTCATAGAAGACATTAATTTCCTCAAAACCAGAAATTAGGCGTTCTTCTAATGGACTTAGAACTTTCACAGATTTTAACTCAAGTTCGATTTCTAGTTCATCTAAAATTTGTTCATCTGAAAGAGGTTTCATTGCTTATTGTCCGTTCTCAAATACCAGATTTTGCTTTTTCTTGAGCTTTGAATCTTGCAAAAGCTGCAACGCCTTCGGCCATCCTTTTTTCCCAAGCATCATGAGAATTTATATCTGGTAAACGCCCACGTTCTTTTTTAAATTGAACTGCACGAATTGCCAAGTCTTTTGCCTCTTCATGACTTAGATTGATACGTTTAGCAGAAATGTGAGCTTGGACTTGACGCAGTGTAGCCTCATCCATTGCTTTTGAAAGTACAGCATAAGCTGATTCAAATGGATTGATATGATCGATTAAGTCAATATCAAGATCTCTGACGTTTATAAACCTCTTTACGCCTTGAATAAAGGCTAAATTTGATTCAGGTTTGTTATTAGGATCTATAGGTTGAAGGGTAGCACCTCCAAGCGTTTCCTGTGCTTGTTCAAGTTCTTTCTTTGCTTGTTGAATTAAGTTGAAAGCGGCAATTGCATGTTGACGAACTGCTTCCTGGTCTTCAACTTCTAGATCTGGGTATTTTTCCTGAACAATTTTACCCAATGCTAATTGTGTTAGCTCTTCCGGAACAATATTTTCTTGATCGAATAAGCCTCGTTCGATTGCTGATTTATTCTGCACAAAGGCTGTGATGATCTCATTCAAATCCTCCTTACAGATTCGATTAGCTTCTTCTGATTCAGGTTTTTTAAGGCCATTGATTTCAACATGGACTTGTCCAGTTTTATCATTAATACCTATATTATTTTTACCTTTCTGGTAACCGTCTTCACCATAATCAAAGCCATCTAAAGCACCTTGATTTTTAGGTGTAAACTCAAAGCGAGGGGCAAGTACTTGTTCCATCAATAGGCTCGCTGCAATTGCTTTTAGCATGTCATTGACAGCCTCAACTACCAGTTTTTCTGAGGCATCTGGTTCCGCAATTAAATTGGTAAATTTGGCACGATATTTACCTTCGGCATCACGTGTAGCACGACCAATAATTTGCACAATCTCCGTTAAACTACTGCGGTAACCAATAGTGAGAGCATGTTCACACCAGATCCAGTCAAATCCTTCTTTGGCCATACCTAATGCAATAATGATATCAACATGGTCACGATTAAAACGTTGCTTTGGATCTTTGAGTGCTGTTAATACTTTTGAACGCTTAGCTGCATCACTATCATCTACAAGATCTGCAACTTTTAAAGTACGTTTGTTCCCAAATTCGGTTGTGATTTCGACTAAATGAAATCCTGTCTCATCATCTACGCCTTTCCACGTGCCTAGCTCATCCATGATATGTTCAACTTCAAGATGTTTACCAATTTTGGTACTTTCTTTGGAGTTGACGTTTGGGATATGGATAATTGTTTTTAGGCTAGAGTCTAATACTTTCATGACTGCATCGGTATATTTTCCTGTATAGAAGAAATAACCAATATCCAGTGCCTTTAAATAACTATAACCATTTAATTGCTCATAGTAAGTATAGGTAACAGTCTCAAATTTATTTTCATCAGTTGGGGTGAGTACTGCCTCTGAATCTCCACGGAAATATGAACCTGTCATTGCTACAATATGAGCTTTATCACGCTCAATAAACTGGCTTAATTGATTACCCAATTTATTATCAGGGTTGCTGCTTACATGGTGGAATTCATCAATTGCAATTAGTCGATTGTCAAAAATTTCAACCCCAAGTTCTTCTACTGCAAAACGAAATGTTGCATGTGTACAAACTAATGCTTTGTCATCACTCGCTAGGAATTCACCGACAGCCTTAACCTTTGATTTAGCAACTTTTTCATCGTCAGCATTTGGAGCATTGCACAAGTTCCAGTGTGGTTGCACTTTCCAATCTGCCCAGAAACCGTACTTAGTCAGTTCTTCATCTGCGAAGCTACTGCCAATAGAGCGTTCAGGAACAACAATTAAAGCCTGTTGAATACCTTGATTGGCTAACTTGTCAAGGGCAATGAACATCAATGCACGTGATTTACCTGACGCTGGCGGAGATTTAATTAAAAGATATTGTTCTCCACGTTTTTCAAAGGCACGTTCTTGCATAGGTCGCATGCCTAGTTCATTCGCTTTGTTTGATGCTCCTGTGCAAGCAGTTTTGATAGAAACAGCAGGAACAGTCCGTTTATTTGTTGGATTTTCTGAAGTTGTCATGCTTATTTCTTTCCTACTTGTTTTGAAGTCATTTCGGTATACATTGAAAATAGTTTCTCAAGACGTTCTGTATCATTCTTAAATCGACGGCCAATATAAATTCGCTCCAAATATTCATCAATTTGACTATGTACACTAAAAATATGTGCGGGCAGATTTTCTAACGTCATATCATTGTTATAGATATCATTCAGTGTAGAAGGGTATTCAGTCTCAATCGCAAGGAGTAAGTCCTCTGACAAAGTGGTTAATTCAACCTTTTGATTTGACGTTAATTTAGGTAGTGGAAATGTATGCCACCCAAGATCATTTGAATACCTATAATCTTGTTTTAATTTACCACATACTGCTTCAACCCATAGATGGTGCAATCGACTTGCTAAAATAGCTACTTGAAAAATTTCTCCATCATAAATAGCTAAAGCTAAATTAGTTGGAATCACGTTGTCTTTAGCCAATATGGGTATCCGGCGCTGTCGTTTTTCAGAAGATAGATTTGGTAAAATTATTGCTGAATACTTCTGAGTATGTCTATCTCGGAAAGCGTGTGGAGTTTCGGCAAGTTTTGGTGCACTTGACGTCTTTCGAAACTCTTTACAAAGCTCGATTTTGTCCTTTATTAAATCAATTTTAAGGGCTTCGCTTAGATCATTATCGTTAATCCATAAGCAATAACGTATTAGTCCTTGGTTGATTTCTTTAGCACCAACAACTTTTTTAACGAACTTCATTGCCTCAGAGAAATTTGCTTTTAAATATTCAACTTCCTCACGTGAAAGGAATAAGTTTCCACCATCTAAAGGCATATTGCCTGAACGCATTACTTGTAAATCTGTTGATAGTGGTTTTTTTCTCTTTTCGACAACTATATTTTGAAAATCAACCAAGTACCCATTAATCTTATTAACTTCAATCTTTTCACTTAAAGTAAATAAATATTTTTATTATTATTAATTGGGCGTAATCCAATAATAACACAATATACCGAAGCATTATTTGCGGCATTATTTGACCATGGGAATGAGGTATAAGCGAAACTGATTTCACATCCTAAGTTAAAAACAATAGGCCAAAAACTTGGTACATGTCTACCTTGTACTACTGAATTGGTTGAGACTAAGGCTGCTGAAGCTTGTGTGTTTTTACAATATTCAGCAGCCTTTAAGTAAAAAGCTGTTACATAATCAAGCTCACCAAAATTAACCATGTATTTTGACATATAAAATTTCATGTCTTCTCTTTGTGTATCATTCTTTTTTTTCTGACCTGCGAAAGGAGGATTGCCACAAATAAAAATTTCACCGCCTTCATTTTCAAAATTAATTTCCGTTTGATTTAGTGGTGACTCAAATAAATCGTCAGCAACTAATTTAACAATACTACCTGTCGGTGGACAAACACTTAACCAATCTAAACGAATAGAATTTCCACAAATGATCCAGTTCTCTTTAGATAGAGGCAACACTGTTTGTAATGCTTCAATCTGACCACAGTATTGAACATTAGACTGGTATTCTGCAATCACCAATGCTAAACGTGCAATTTCAGCAGGGAAACTATTGATCTCAATACCACGAAAATTCGTCAATGGAATGTCTGTTGCACGTCCATTTTCGTTGCGAAGTTCGTTAATTTGAGCCTCAATTTTACGAAGCTCTTTATACGCAATAACAAGGAAATTTCCAGATCCACATGCAGGATCAAAAACACGAATACGTGCAATGCGTTTACGTAAATTTAGAAGTTTTAAAGGATTTTTTCTAAATGCTTCTAATTGTTCATTTAGATCATCTAAGAATAAGGGATTTAGTACCTTTAATATATTTGGCACACTAGTATAGTGCATGCCTAATGAACCACGCTCATCATCATTAGTAACAGCTTGAATCATTGAGCCAAAAATATCAGGGTTGATTTTTTGCCAATTCAGCTCACCTGCATGCAATAGGTAGGTACGGGCAATCTTTGAGAATTTTGGTACTTCTGTACCACCTGAAAATAGGCCACCGTTTACGTATGGAAATGGCTTTGCCCAAATTGGTAATTTTATATTTGTACGTTTTGAATCCTCTACATTCATTGTAGAGAATAAGGTGCTGATGACTTCATGTGTATTGCTTGAATCACGCTCAGACATTTTTTCAATAGTCTTTGTGAAAATTCCACTTGGCTGGAAAATTTCAGTATCTTCTGCAAAGAAACAAAATATTAAACGAGCCATGAAATGGTTCATGTCTTGGCGACGTTCCTCAGTAGCCCAATCTGGATTCTCTTTTAGTAATTCGATGTAGAGTTTATTTAGACGGCCAGTTGCACGAACATCAATTGGGTTATCTTTAATTTCCCGAATAGTTGATATGCCAGCAAGTGGTAGGAAAAATCCAAAATGTTCTGCAAATTTAGAAAATTCACAACTAATGGTTTCACCGGAAATGAGATCTTCAGCTTGTAAGTAAAGTCCATCAGTAGCGAGAATAAACTTGGCTTTTGCTTTTCCTGTAGCTTTACTTTCTCTCAATAAATTTAAAGTCTGAGAGACTGAGTCCTGATCACATATAGCTATGTGAATATAATTTCTTAGCAAAACGCCATTCTGAATATCTGACGAGTTACTTTGACCAGCACGTAGTTTTTTTATTGTTGTTTCTTTATTGCCAAAAGCTCTTAAAAAGTCAAAAGCAAATTCTTGAGGATCAAATGGCTTTTCTGCAAGTTCAGAGACGACTACTTCAATTTCAACTGCATTCATAGGTTGTTAAAAAAACAAGATAAATTAAGTTCTATATTACTCTAATAGCCGATATTGACCCAAGTACTGTTTTTTTATTTGAAATCATTCTTAGTAATTGTTTTAACACGTTTAATTTACTTTATTGTTCGGTTAAATTTGAAAATTTAGTTTTATAAAAAACCATTAAGGTCAAGAAAAATCACATAACTAGTTGTTGAGCTCACCTATTGTTCATATTTTAATAGTTAAGGGCGCCTTTAAAAAATTTGGTAACCTGTCTCAATTTTTATAAAGGATTCTCTCTAACAGAGCTAGTTTGATTTTTAATAAAATCATTAGATTGCTATGAGATAATTTGATTCTCTTTGAGCACTTATCTTCATTAATAGATATGTAAGCAATTATCGACTTTGATGCCTTTACTACGAAATTTTTCATTAGGATGTTGTTATAGGGAGTGGAAATAAAGAATTACAAGATAAGCAGAGATGTGAAGTTTGAATTTTGATAAAAATTACCTAGATTATTAAAAAGAGTTGTTATATTTAATAAGAATACCACTGTGTGTAAAATACAAGCACTGAATTGTTAGATGAATTATATAATTTTAATTGTCATGTGGGTAACTTGAGATATATCAACAATAGATAAATATGACTACAAATCTGCCACAATTGCCCTAATTTTGAATATCTAATTTTTCAGTTTAAGTGCTTATTTATAACTGTATATATCGAAGAGAAACCTCCAGTGTTTAAAGAGTGATTAGCTAAGGAAGTCGTGAGTCTTAGGAGTTTTACCATCATATTCCACTCCAATAATTGTAATTAGAAGAATATTTGTACTGATGTTTAATTTAGTTAAATCTTACACTAATTTTACACCTAGGTTATTTTTGTTTGTTTTAGGTGTTTGATTTTTAATTGTATTTTAAAATTTTTTGTCCAATCCATCATCGGCGCGACGGAAATACGTGGCTGTAATGATTCAAGTGATTGCATAAACAGATCTCGGATGTGGACAAGCAAAGAAAGGGCAGCATTATACGAGTTTTGTGTCCAATTCACCAATGCTGATCCCTAACACTTCAATTTTTACTAGTAGAATGAAGATCTAGAAAGTGACCATGTTTTTTTTCTTCGTCGAAAGATAATCCAGCAAGCTAAACAGCATACAAGCAACCACCAGACTGATTCCAGCAAAACAGGTCATGCTCCAGCCACCATGATTCCAGGCAAAAATACCCAAGGCTGAACCACAGGCCCCCCCAGTAAAATAGGCGGTCATATAAATGGCATTGATCCGTGATTTCGCATCTGGGCGTAAACGGAAAATTACACTCTGATTACTGGTATGCACCAAGGCTAAAGCTAACTGAATCAAGGCAAAGCCGAGGATATAACTGATTAAAAAGGTTTGCCCAAAATAGAAGCAGATCCAGCTTAAGATAAACAAGCCACAACCTATCCACGTCAGTTGGCTGGTTAAGCCTTGATCGGCATATTTACCAATATATTGGGTCGAGAGCGCCCCAAAGATCCCGACCAGAGGCACCATCCCGATCAATAGATCTTGAAGATGATGGGCAGAGGTCAGTAGTAGCGCGATAGTAGAATACAAAATACTGACTGCGGCAAAAGCAAATCCGCCTGCAAGTGCACGTAACACCAAACGTTTCTCTTGTTTGAGCAGTTGTGCCATGGAGACAAAGACTTGTCCGTAATTCATTTTCATTCGCATGGCATAAGGTAAACGGCTTTTCAAGGCATAGGCCAAGATCAGCATCAGCACGCCACTCACTACATAAATGACCTTCCAATGAAACAGATTAGAAAACAAACCTGCCAAACTGGTGGAGAGTAAAATACCGACCAGTAAACCACTCATTAAAAAGCCAATGACTTCACCTGTTTTTTCAGGTTTCACTGTCATGGTTGCAAGTGGGATTAATACCTGTGCTGCGACAGAGAACAGTCCTGCCATAATGGTACCGAGCCAAAGCATTGGTAAGTTGACAGAAAAGGCACTGATGAATAAGCCAACAGCGCAAAATACCATGAGTAAAGGAATGAATTTGGTCTTATTGACTACATCACCCATTGGCACAATAAACAACAGGCCAAGCGCATAAGACACTTGAGCAAAGGTTACCGTAAGAGCTGCTTGACCTTCGGTCACTGCAAAATACTGCTGAATTGAGTGAATCAAAGGCTGACTATAATAGTTGGCACCCGCACATAAACCACATGCTGCAGCCATAAACCAAAGTAAGGTTTTATTTTGACTAATATCTTGAGGGGCAGACATAATTTTCTCTATCCAAGGTTTATGCGGTATAGGCTGTGGCTTCAATTTCAATTTGCATGCCTGTCAATGCCAAGCGTGAGACTGGAATGAGGGTACATGCAGGAAAAGCATGGTTCTTCCACAGGTCTTGTATGACTTGAATCAGGAGCTGATGTTTTTCAGCATTATGCTCAACCACCAAAATACGTAAAACAGCAATATCTGACAGTTGTGCCTGTGCGGATGCTAAAGCGTGCTGAATATTATAGAAGACTTGTTGTACCTGTTGGTCAAAATCTTCAGAAAGCTCACCATTTTTATTTTCACCCCCCTGACCTGCAATATGAATGCTGCGCATGTTGGGCGGCACAATCACAAGATGGCTATAGCCATTGTTGCGTGGATCATAAAGCTCACTTGGGTTGATCATTTTAAATGTTACTGTCTTGATCTGTTTCATCGTTAAAACATCACATTGAAGATGGAGATGACTCAGTATCAAAGCTCAAGTTAACTTTAGGTCAAGGGGTTGAATCAAAAAAGTGCATTTGCTGTGATAAAAAATCGATTTTGAAATATTTTGATAGTTTTTATCTTTGAACTGAATGAGTTATATCATCTGTTGCTTAATATTTGCACCATTACTGTGCAATAAAGCAGCTTTTGCTAGACAAAACCATACAAATATCACTTGAAAAAATGGTAATACAAGTTTTTTTCATTCTTTTAAATTTTTCTGAGCAATTTACTTCAACTCATTCAGATTTATTGATAAAGCGAAATATGGTTCTATTGCCGCGATTTAAATGATCATCATCGGCAGATTGCTAAAAACTAGCCAAACAGACCATGAGAAATTGCAGAGTAGCCAATCCCTTGCAGCAACTGCATGATTATGATGCCGATTCAAGCCATACATCAGCAGAGCCAAAAAGAAACGATCTAAGCTAATTAAAATGGATTAGGTGGTGCTGTTTCTGCGATGGGGAATGACAATTCGGATTATGCAATAGATATCGCTTTGATCTTCTGAAACAGGAAGACAGAAAGCATAAAAATGAACAGATCGATTGCAAAAAGAATTGCATTTTTATACGGACTGAAAATGAAAAGTAAGGTTTGCCTGATCAAAAGGCAAACCTGCGGATCATACCTGCTCTGAATATAAATGTGAATCATCAGTTCAAAATATAGGTATTTATTAAATAAATATTGGGTGGAAATTTAAAAAACTTCCATTAGAATCCAAATTTCTACAAAGAATACTCCTGGGGGAAACATTGCTCTTGGCGATGTTTACTTAAGAAAAACTAGCTTGAGGAACGCTCATGCAGATCGGAATCCCAACCGAAACTGTTGCAGGTGAAAGTCGCGTAGCGGCAACACCAGAGACAGTGAAGAAGTTGATTAACGCAGGTCATAGTATTGTTATTGAACGTGGTGCTGGTATTAAAGCGGCGTACATTGACAGTGCTTATGAACAAGTTGGCGCAACCATTACGGACGATGCATATACAGGTAGCCAAATTATTTTGAAGGTTCGCGCCCCTAAAGGTGACGAAATTCAGAAGCTTGCGGCGAATACGACTGTCATTGCAATGTTTGACCCTTATCGCAATCCAGAACTAGACCAGTTTGCAACTCAGCAAGTGTCTGCTTTTGCGTTGGAATTACTGCCACGTACGCTATCCCGCGCACAAAACATGGACGTACTTTCTTCTCAAGCAAACTTGGCGGGCTATAAGTCTGTATTGTTAGCTGCGGCTGAATATCAACGTATGTTCCCAATGTTAATGACGGCTGCGGGTACTGTAAAACCTGCACGTGTCGTGATTATGGGGGTTGGTGTTGCAGGTCTTCAAGCGATTGCGACTGCGAAACGTTTGGGTGCGGTTGTAGAAGCAACAGATTTGCGCCCAACAGCAAAAGAGCAGGTTGAATCTCTAGGCGGCAAATGGCTAGACGTGCCAATGTCCGATGAAGAAAAACAACGTGCTGCTGAAGCTGCGAAAAGCGGTTATGGTTGGCAGCCGGGTGAGCAATACATCAAAGATCAAGCTGCGATTGTAGATAAAGCTGTATCAAATGCTGACATCGTAATCACCACTGCATTGATTCCAGGTCGTAATGCTCCGCGTTTAATTAAAGCTGAAACCGTTGCCAAAATGAAACCGGGTTCTGTCATTTTAGATATGGCAGTTGAGACGGGTGGTAACGTTGAAGGTTCTAAAGAAGGCGAAACAGTCACAACTGAAAATGGTGTGAAGATTTTGGGTATTCCAAATATTCCAGGCACAGTTGCGACTGAAGCATCTGCACTGTATGCACGTAACGTTTTTAACTTCCTTGAGACATTATTCGACAAAGACAAAGCCTTTGTGATCAATCAGGAAGATGAAATCCAAAAAGCGTTACTCGTGACTCATGGCGGTCAAGTACTGCTCAAGCGCGGTTAAGGAGAGTTCTCATGGTTGAAACGATTACAATTTTCGTCCTTGCCATCTTTGTTGGTTATTACGTGGTGTGGGGAGTAACGCCTGCGTTACATACACCATTAATGGCGGTAACCAATGCGTTGTCTTCCATTATTGTGGTTGGCGCGATGATCCAAACAGTGGGTATGCCTGCGATTGGTGTAGATGCTAACGTTGCATTCCAAAGTGTAAACGTGGTGAGTATCCTTGGTGCGATTGCTGTATTTTTGGCAAGTATCAACATCTTCGGTGGCTTTGCTGTAACTGCTCGTATGCTTGAAATGTTCAAGCCGAAGCAAAAGAAAAAAGAGGGCTAAGCAATGGAATTCATTCGAGACTATGCGGATTGGTTCTACCTCATTGGTGCTGTCCTCTTTATCTTAACTTTACGTGGCTTGTCTGGTCCTAAGACTGCGATTGCGGGTAACCGCTACGGTATGATCGCTATGGCGATTGCTGTCGTCACCACTTTCTTTGTTGCTGAACATCCTGTTGTTTGGATGATCGGTGGTGCAATGGTATTGGGTGCGGTTGTGGGTATCGCACGTGCGAAAACAGTGCCAATGACACAAATGCCTGAGACGGTTGCGTTGATGCACTCTCTGGTGGGTTTGGCTGCGGTATTGATTGCAATTGCGGCGATTCTACACAACAACCAACTCACTGCATTATTTGAGCAAAATGAAGCTGCTTTAACGGCTGCGGGTGTTCAACATGCACATATGAGTGGCGTGCATTTATTTGAATTATTTGTCGGTTGTTTTGTGGGTGCGATTACCTTTACAGCATCTGTCTTTGCTTACGGTAAATTGGCGGCAAAGAAATGGGCAAAAACAATTTCGGGTGCATGGGTTAAACCTGTTCAAGCGATCATCTTTATTGCGATGCTTGCATGTGGGTTCACATTCTTCACTACAGGTAACATGACTGCGTTCTGGGCAATGACAGCACTTGCACTTGCATTTGGCTGGGTGTGGATTGCACCAGTCGGTGGTGGTGATATGCCAGTTGTGGTATCGCTTTTGAACTCTTTCTCTGGTTGGGCTGCGGCAGGTATTGGTTTCACACTTGAAAACAATATGTTGATCGTTGCAGGTTCGCTTGTAGGTTCATCTGGTGCGATTCTGTCTTATATCATGTGTAAGGCGATGAACCGTTCAATCATCAACGTATTGTTTGGTGGTGCAATGGGTGGTGCAGCAGTTGCATCGGCAGATAAAGGTGAGCAAGTTCAACGTAATCATCGTTCTGGTTCAGCAGATGACGCAGGTTTCTTGATGTCAAATGCAGACAGCGTTGTGATTGTACCAGGTTATGGTATGGCGCAAGGCCGTGCACAGAATGCGGTGAAAGAGTTGTGTGAAATCTTGAAAGAGCAGGGCGTAAAAGTTCGCTTTGCGATTCACCCAGTTGCTGGTCGTATGCCGGGTCACATGAACGTATTGTTGGCAGAAGCAGATGTTGCTTATGAAGACATCTTGGAAATGGATGAGATCAACTCCGATTTTCCTGCAACAGACGTAGTGTTGGTGATCGGTGCGAATGACGTTGTGAACCCTGCGGCGAAAGATGATCCAAGCTCACCGATCTACGGTATGCCGATCCTTGAGGCACATAAAGCGCGTACCATTATGGTGATCAAGCGTTCTATGGCAACAGGTTATGCTGGCCTAGACAATGACTTGTTCTACAATGAAAAAACCATGATGATCTTTGGTGATGCCAAGAAAGTTGTGGAAGATATGACCAAAGCAATCAATGGTGGTGGTCACTAATCTGACCTCTAATCTGGATTGTAAAAGCCACCCTTGGGTGGCTTTTTTATAAAGATATTATGTTGTCGTAATGTTGAATTTATCTAAGAATAAAGTGATGCGATTACTCTGAATTGATTTAAGTTAATAGGGGTAAGATTTTTATTGCTTGAAAAAATAAAAATATCTTATAGACTAAAAATACTGATAATAATGCACTCATGCATATCTTTGCATCATGATTGAAGTCACAGTTCAAGAAGCACACGAAGATTATCCAATAAAAAGATTATATTGAATGATTTAGATGTTGGTATGGCACGATCTATTTGGGTGTCTTCCAAAATTACCTGCTTAGATAAAGATAATAATTTTATCTATGAAGAAATAAGCATAATTAATCGTTTAAATCGAGTTATCACCACCTCTCTCTACGCTGGAGAAAAATATAACTTAGTGGCTTATACTGAGCAGTATTCGGGTCGAGAAGTAAAGAATAGCGTTGGTTTCACCGTGGATCATTATATTTTAATCAATAATCAATTTGTATTGATGGCTAGAGATGTAGATGAATATGATCTAAAGGGCGGTAGAACCAATCATTTCGACAGAAATGGAAACTTGTATTTTTATCGAATTGCTAATTTTGATCTACCCCCTCCTGAATCCCATAAAGAGTACGACAAAGACGATAAAGAGTTGGGATATTGGAATTTGCATTTTATGGAGCATGAAGATATTTATAGAACTACAGATAGTGTAACTCGTGAGTTAGAACAGTATGTAATTGAAAAATATAGAATTAATGATTAAAACTCTAAATCAATCAATGGTGGTGGTCACTAATCTGACCTAATCAGGATTGTAAAAGCCACCTTCGGGTGGCTTTTTGATTTGGCTGATTTTTTAAAGAAACTTTTCGACCAGTGCTAGGGATTGTTGATAGAGGTCTCGTGCCAATGGCTGATTTTTGGCATGTGAAGATTTCCAGTCAGGCATATGTGCACTGACATATTCACCATTGCGTTTTTCCCATTCATCGCCAATCGCCATTTGGGTAATGAGATTTGCAGGAACTGAGGTCGGAACTAGACCTAATTTCATCGCCGCATAAACAGGTTTAGGTAGCTCGCGATAAATATCCGAAGCGACGCCACCTGGGTGTAGAGCATTATTGGTAATTGAACTATCTGCCAGTTGCTCCGCCAAAGCATTGCTGAACAGTAAATTCGCGAGCTTAGATTGTCCATAATAAAATAGCGGATTATAAAAACCCTCTGCGCGGAATTTGTTGGGTTTGATTGAGCCTGCCCAATGTGCAATTGAGGCCAAATGCACAATACGTGCTTGAGGAGATTGCTTTAAAACGGGAAGCAGTTTTTGGGTCAATAGAAAATGACCGAGATAATTGACACCAAACTGTTGCTCGAAGCCATCAGCAGTCAGCTGTTTGGTTTTGGCAAATAGGCCTGCATTGTTGATCAATACATCCAGATTGCCATAACGATCTGCGATTTCATCAGCGGCTTTTCGAGTCAATTCAAGGCTGTTGAGGTCGAGGGAGATGAGGTCAACTTGCCCTTGATCGAGTGCCCGTAATTTGTTTTGTGCTGCTTGGGCTTTCTGGGGATTGCGGCAGGCCAGAATGACATGTTGCCCTTGTTTAACTAACTGTTCTGCTGTGGCAAAACCAATGCCTGTATTGGCGCCTGTAATCAGTATTTTTTTCACGTCCTGTACTCCAGTTATGCTATTTCTTGGTGGATTTCAACAATCTGTATAGTGCTGTAGTTTTGACAATTTGTCATGTCAAATTTAAAGGTGGGAGATGATTGGCATTTGGAGTGCAGTGCGGAAGGGAGATCTATCTGTTAAGTAAGAGGCTAATCGAAGTAAGTATTCTCGGGGAGTTTATGTTGTAATTCAAAAAACTGATGGATTTGTGCTTCTGTAACACGCGCCGTTGAAATCGGGGGTAATTCATCCTTATCAAAGAAAGCAACTTCAGAAGTTTCGATGCTTGGCTTGAGTTCACCACCAATCAGTTCACACCAAAAGAAGGCTTTATAGACATGCAGGAACATAGCAGGGTGAGGATGCTTTCTACGATCGGTGAGTGCGAGCAGCTTGGTCGCTCTGACTTCTAATCCAGTTTCTTCAAGCACTTCTTTTTCTGCATTTTCAGCGGCGGAATAGCCAACATCTGCCCAACCTCCAGGGATCGACCATAAGCCATCCTGTGTTTCTTTAGCTAATAGCAGTTTATTGTCTTTAAATACAACAGCGCGAACATCAATTTTAGGTGTTGCATAGCCAATATCTTGCAATACATTGGGAATAAAGAGAGTGGTATCAATTTCTTCTAATTCCATCAGGGTACGGACGTGATCAAGTAGCTGTTGATAGCGTTCTTTATCGTACACATCTTTGCTGTAGTACAAACCTGATTGAGCCAATCCTGTAATTTTATTGAGTGTTTCAATCCATGCCGCTGAATCTTTCATTTTATTCTAGGTGATAGAGGAGAGGGTTTAATACTAGCATTGCTATTCTATTTTACAAGGAATGGTCGGAAATCTAGAGCTAAATCGGCTTATAGCGTATCTGTGTATAGAATCTCTTTTGACTTGAATACGGTATAAAAAAAGCGACCTATTCGGTCGCTTTTTTGAGGAGCTTTACGCTACAGACTCTGGCGCACGCCATAAGCTTTCTAAATCATAGAACTTACGCGCGGTTGGTAGCATGACATGTACCACAACAAAACCGAGGTCGATTAAGATCCACTCAGCATCGCGTTCACCTTCGACACCGATTGGGCGGAAACCTGCTTTACGTGCTTCATCAGCAACATTATCTGCAAGGGCTTTAACATGACGCGTTGATGTACCGCTTGCAATCACAATTGCATCGGCAACATTGCTGATCGTACTTACGTCAAGTTCAAGAATATCTTTGGCTTTTACATCAGTGAGAGCTTCATGTACAACGTTTAGGCATGCTTGTACATCTTTGTTCGCTGTTTTGATTTTTAGATCGTGAGAATTAGAAGCGCTGGGCGATGGTTCTAAATTCATAGAGGGTATATTTTCCTGACAATTGCTCATCATCAAATATACCGTTTTTCTCTAAAAAGTTCAAATTTTAGCAGTAACAGTTTATGTATTCACATCATTAGAAAAATACTTCTTTTTCCATGCAAAAGATTGATCTGAATGCGTTTTTGGTCTGTATTCCGCAGCAATCAGACCTCGGTAGTCACTTTGTTGTAACCAGTCAAAGATTTGTTTATAGGGAATATTGCCAGTATCGGGTTCATGGCGGTCTGGACAGTCAGCAAATTGAATATGTCCAATCTGCTCGATATTTTCCTGTAGTCCTGCTAAAACATCTTCACCCATCATCGCCATATGGTAACAGTCATATTGCATTTTCAGGGCTGGGTGGTTGATGGCTTCCAGCATTTCTTGGGCTTGGGCAATATTTTGAACCAAGAAGCGTGGCATATCAGTGCCATTGATCATTTCAAACACAGGTTCAATACCTTGTTCCGTCAACAGATGGCAGGCGAGCTTTAGGTTGCTTGCCAGAGTATTCAAGCAAGGCAACAGATCCGCATCCAACGGCTGTTTACCTGCCAGAATGTTGACACGGGGCACATCCAGTGCAGTGGCATAGCGAATCGCTTGTTCCAGTGCTTGGTGAAATTCAATTTCTCGTCCAGGTACACCAGCCAAACCATTACCCCCTTGCATTAAGTCGCCAGCAGGGACATTGATCAGGCAGAGTGAAAGATTATATTGTTCAAGTTGGGTTCGAATATCAATCACGTCGAGTTCATAGGGGAACTGAATTTCTACATGCTGAAAACCGTGGGCTTGTGCTAAGGCGAAACGCTCGATTAAGGGAACTTCAGTGAAGATCATTGATAAATTGACTGCAAGATGGCTCATGTTAGGACTCCCTGAATCAATAGATCCTATTTATTGTTCTGTAATTTTGATAATAGTCGCTAAATCCTTATCAGCAAAGCCATTTTCTTGGTGGGCTTGTAACTGTAATAGAGCTTTTTGTGCAACAGGTATCTTTAAGTTAAAACTTTGTGCCAAAAGTAAGGCATTGTTTAAGTCTTTTGATAAGGTTTGCACTTTCCACTGTACAGGCTCAAAAGTTTGAGTTGCCATACGTGGTGCAAGGATTTGAAAGGGCTTTGAGTCGGCAAAACCACCTGCAAGTGCGGGTGCGAGTAATGCGGTGTCGACGCCTGCTTGATCGGCAAGGGCGACTGCTTCTGCGATCAGGGTGCTGTTGGCAGCAACAATCAGTTGATTACAAATTTTGGTGGCTTGCCCAGTACCCGATGTGCCCATCCGAGTCACACGCTGCGACAGTACATTGTAAATCGGGGTGAGCTGCTCGATGGTTTCTGCATCACCGCCAGCAAAAATAACCAATGTGCCTTGCTCTGCACCAATAGTGCCGCCGGATACAGGGGAGTCAATCCAAGTGACCTGCTGCTGTTGAGCAGATTGAGCCAGTTGTTGTGTTGCAGGCACCGATAAACTAGAGAAATCAACAATAACTTGCTGTGCTTGTAAATACGGTTGAATCTGGGCAAAAACACTTTGCATCGCCTGATCGTCGGCCAAACAGGTCAAAATAACGGGATAAAGGGCAATCTGATCGATCGCTAATAATGATGCACCTTGTTGAAGGAGCGGTTCACATGCATGTGGACTGCGATTCCAGACTGCAACAGAATAACCTGCATGCAATAGTCGGCTTGCCATACGTGTGCCCATTAACCCCATACCCAAAAAAGCGATTGGTGTTTTTTGATTCGCATGCATGTGAATGTGCTCCCGTTAGGATTATTTGTATTGGCGCGGCAGGAATTGAATCTCTGGGTTTTTGTCCTTTTTACGAGCCAAGCTACTGTTTTTACCCAAGAGTAGCTTGAGTTGCCAAAGTTTTTCTAAACGCAATGCTTTTTCTGGTTGGTGTTCCATCGCATCCAAGACACGTTTGGCTGCCATGATGGCATCTGGTGAACGTTGTAAAATTTCTTCAGCAATGCTGTTAGCTTTGCGAAGTGGATCAGCATCCAAGTGGGTGACCAAGCCAATTTCTTTGGCATATTCGGCATCAAAGATACGTGCAGTGAGTGTCAGTTCTTTGGCAAGGTCAACCCCAATCAGCCCTTTGAGTGAACGGGTCAGCCCCATATCAGGCACCAGACCCCAACGACTTTCCATAATCGACATTTGGCTAGTTGGTGTTGCAATGCGAATGTCCGCAGCAAGCGCCAGTTGCATCCCAGCACCAAAGCAATAGCCTTCGATTGCTGCAATCACAGGGATTGGTAAATTTTGCCAAATCAGGAAAGCCTTCTGGAATAGACTTTGTCCGGGTTTAATCAGTTCCCACGCCGCAAAAGCAGTATTTTTAGGATTGTTTAAATCAGAAAGGTCGATGCCTGCACTAAAGACTTGTGCTTCACCAGTCAGGATGACACAACGGATAGAACGATCTTTTTCAATTTTTTTTGCAGTTGCCACCAGTTCTTTGAGTAAGGCAAAGCTCATTGCATTACGTTTATCTGGACGGTTTAAGGAAACGGTTGCGATTCCATTGTTCTTTTCAACGCGTAAAAGTGCCATCTGCCTTACTCTTATTGTGTTTGATTCGGCAGCATAACATGAGTCCCTGTGTCGAAACATGACAGGGCAGTCACGTTAATTATCGTAGCTATGCAAGATTAAATTAGCCGCCTGTCGAACCTGTTCAATGGCTGTGCTGAGCTCATTGAAACGATGATTGGTCTCACGAATAAACACATCATCAGCCTTGCGCCGTTCTTTACGTAGCGTCGAGACAAATTGTTCAAATTCACCAGAGACTTGCTGCAAGTTGGGTGTGCCGACATAACGGGTTGCGCCATAGAGGCGATGCAGGACGTGTTCCAGTTGTGGAAAATCTTCCATTTCAATCAATTGTTGCATTTCTGCCAGCTCGGTATCAAAGCTATCCACCAGCATATTCAATAAATCTTGCGCCAAATCTTCTTTATTGGCTGCAAGCTGCACGCTTTGCTGCCAGTTTAAGATTTGTGGATCAATGGATTCGGTTGGGCGCTTCGGCTCAGTCGTCGCAGGCTGAGTACTGAAATTGTTTTTGGTCCAATGGGTCAGGATTTGAATAATCTGCTCCATCTGAATCGGCTTGGTCACATAATCATTCATACCGACTTTGAGTAGCTTTTGCTTTTCATCGGCCAGCGCATGGGCGGTGAGTGCAATGATCGGCAATTGCATACCGTTGTCCAAGGTTGACTCGAGAGAGCGAATCGCACGTGTGGTATCAATCCCGGACATGACTGGCATTTGAATGTCCATGAACACGAGATCAAATGGCGGTGATTTTTGTTCGATGCGTTCCTGAATGATATCGATGGCCTTTTGTCCACTCAAAGCTTTGGTGGTGGTGACATTGAGCTCACCGAGCAGGGCTTCAAGCACAATCAAGTTCGGCAAATGGTCATCCACAGCCAAGACATGCAAGCCTTGACCGTTAAAGTCTTCGGATTCTTGTTCAAAAATGGGTTGATTACCCAGTAACTGTACCAATTCACGACGACTCAGCGGTTGATACAATGGCCGTGCACGATACTCATTCAGCATGTTTGGCTCCAGACTCATCTGATAGCCATAAACTGCTAAATTGCCATGATAGCGTTGACGAATTTCTTTGAGTAAGGCCTCTGTATCACCACTATGATCGACAATCAGCCAAGTATTTTCTTGTTGATTGAGATGATTCAAACGGCTGAATAAGTCCAGAATCGATTGTGTTTCAATGTGAGAGACATGGTAGTTCTCTAAATATGAACGTAGTACGCTAGCCGTTGCAGGATGGGCAAGATAAGACACCACTTGTAAATGGTCGAAACGAGGATGTTCAACAAACTCATCCTGTTCTTCAACTTTAAATGAAGCGGTGAACCAGAAGGTTGAGCCTTTTTCAGTTGGCGCGCGTTCTTGATTATCTTCAAAGCCAATCTGACCATGCATCAAATGCACCAACTGTTTGGAAATGGCGAGGCCAAGTCCTGTACCGCCAAATTGGCGTGTCACCGATGCATCGCCCTGAGAGAAGGATTCAAACAGCTTTTTACGATCAGTGCCACTCAGACCAATGCCGCTGTCTTGAACACTAAAATGCAGTAAACATTGCCCGATCTCATCATCTTCCATACGTACCCGCACGATGATTTCACCATCAGGGGTGAACTTGATCGCATTGGAAATCAGGTTGGTCAGGATTTGCTTAAAGCGTAGCGCATCACCGACCACATGCTTGGGAATGTTCTCTGCATAGTAAAACGCCATATTGATATGCTTTTGTGCAGCCAAAGGCGAGAGCATATCCATCACATCAAAAATAGCTTCTTCAAGGTCAAAAGGAGCCGTTTCGAGTTCGAGTTTACCTGCATCAATTTTTGAGAAATCCAGTACATCATTAATCAGCGCCAATAAGTGAGCAGAAGATTTGCGAATGGTTTGCAGGTAAAGGTTCTGCTCATTGCTGAGGTTTTGTTGGCGTAGTAATAAGTGAATAAAGCCATCAATACTGTTTAGCGGTGTTCTGAGTTCATGACTGATGTTGGCCAAGAACACCGATTTAGACTGGTTTGATGAAATTGCTTGGTCACGCGCCTGGCGATAGGTAATGTTCTGAACTTCTAAGGTATCCAGTGTTCGGCGTAAATCTTCTTCGGTTTGTTCGGTATGTTCTTTTAATTCTAAAAAACTGAAATGCAGACGTTTCACCACATTGGCAATATCACGCTGCAGTAAACGCAGTTCACCGGTACTGTTCACCACAATATGCTGATCTAGGGTGTCGGCATTGAGACGTTGCATCTGCATGCGGATTTCATAGAGCGGTGCGAGCCAGCGACGTGAGAAAACGTTTAAACAGAACAATAAAATCAGTAAGGTCATCAGTCCGGTCACGACCAGAGATAACAGAATTTTGTAGCGTGCTAATTCGAGTGGTTGGTTATCGAGTTCAATCATCAACCAGACTGAATCTGAATTGCTGCTGTCTAATTTTGAACCATAAATACTGTTGTGATTATGCGGAATTGGGCCGAAAAAATTACGATTTTCTGGAAAACTGGGCCAAAACCGGTTGTTTTGATACCCGACACTGAGATAGGTTTGGCCTTTGTTGTCAATCAAGACTGCACGCTGTAAGTTCTTCTCATCAAACATTTTTTGCATAATGTTTTGAGCGCGATCATATTGATCTGGTTGTTCTTGTACCAAGCGTAATAAATCATTTGCGGTTTGGTGATAACGCGCCAAAATCGCAGCAGCATCTGAGCGTTGTTGTTGTTTGGCTGAATTGGTTGTTTCTGCTAAAACCCAAAGAATCCCTACACTGGTCAAAATTGCAATTGGCACAAGAATCAGTGCAATCAACTGCCCATAAGCATGATTGAGGCGTAAACGTTTCGATATGGTCTTATTGAAATTTGACATAGTGCGGTCAGATTTATCATTCTGCGCAACATCTTAGCACGCTTTGTGAAAATCAAGGACATCTGCTTGGCAATAAAAAGCAGAGTGAAATGGTGCAGTATTGCCGTTTTTTTCATACAATAGTCGCCACCTTAATATCGGTGTCGATCATGACGAATACGCAAACTGATTTTTTAGCAGATGAATTTTTACTGGATGATTATGTCGGTAAAACCCCTTTGGTGCGTTTGCAGCGTTTAGCGTGTCATACCCAAGCCACGGTATTAGCAAAATTAGAAGGTAATAACCCCGCAGGATCGGTGAAAGATCGTCCAGCCTATAACATGATTATTCAGGCGGAAAAACGGGGCCAGATTCAACCAGGGGATACCTTAATCGAAGCGACCAGTGGTAATACCGGGATCGCGTTGGCCATGGTTGCAGCCATGCGCGGCTATAAAATGAAGTTGATCATGCCGAACAATATGAGCCAAGAGCGTAAAGATGCGATGTTGGCTTATGGGGCTGAGTTGATTGAAGTTACGCAGCAGCAAGGCATGGAAGGAGCACGTGATCTTGCACTGCAAATGCAGGCAGAAGGTAAAGGCTTTGTGTTGAACCAGTTCGGTAACCCTGACAATGTCGAGGCACATTACCTGACCACAGGTCCAGAAATCTGGAAGCAAACAGGTGGGAAAATTACTCACTTTGTCAGCTCAATGGGGACCACTGGAACCATCATGGGCGTTTCCAAATATCTCAAGCAACAAAATCCTGATATTCAAATTGTGGGCTTACAGCCTTCGGATGGTTCCAGCATTGCAGGGATTCGTCGCTGGCCAGAAGAATATTTGCCGACCATTTTTGACCGTAGCCGTGTCGACCGCATCATTGATATTCCTCAGATTGAAGCGGAAAAGACCATGCGTAAGCTGGCGCGTACTGAGGGCATCAGTGCAGGAACATCTTCTGGTGGCGCAGTGTGGGCATCAATTAAAATCGCAGAAGAAAAACCAGATGCGGTGATTGTCTGCATTATCTGTGACCGTGGTGATCGTTATTTATCAACGGGATTATTCTCAGTACAAGATTAGAATCTCCCCCTAACCCCCTCTTTAAAAAAGAAGGGGGAACTCCTCCCTTTATAAAAGGAAGGTTGGGAGGGATTTGAAGAGATTTTAAGATGAATTTACGTTTTCCGATTTTAGTTTTTGATATTGAGACCCTGACCGATTTAAAGGCAGGCGCACATCTATATCATCTTGACTTGCCTGAAGCTGATGTGGAGCAGGCGCTCACTAAAATTCGTCGCCAAGAGTCGGGGATGGACTTTCAGCGGTTACCTTTGCATGAAATCGTCTGTATTTCCGGTTTATGGATTGATGAAAAAGGCTACCGTCTGTTTTCATTTAGTCAGGAACAAAATAGCGAAGCTGAAATGCTGGCAAAATTCTTATCAATTTTTGACAAGAAGCAGCCCACCTTAGTCAGTTGGAATGGCTCGCAATTTGATTTGCCTGTGATTCTGTTTCGTACCATGTATCATGGGCTTTCTGCACCGAGTCTGTTTGATCAAGGCGAAATTGATCAGCAAAAGCGTTTTAACAACTATCAGAACCGTTACCATCATCGTCATGTTGACTTGATGGATGTGATGGCGATGTTTAATGGTCGTAACTTCCAGAAATTGGATGATATTGCCTGTTTGCTCGGTTTTCCCGGAAAACGTGGTGAGACGGGCTATCATGTGCCAGAATATGTACGGAACAAACAATGGTTAGAATTGTGCAGTTACTGTGAAGGTGATGTACTGAATACCTGGTTGGTTTATCTTCGTTGGCTGTTGCTTAAAGGCCAATTAAATCAGCAGGATCATCAGCATTTAGTTCAATCCACCATTGCTTATTTACAAACGCAAACGCAACAAACAGATTTTTTACAGGTATGGCAGCAAACATCGCAATATACTGTATTCACCGCAGATACTTTTGCGCCAAACAATTAGGTTCATCTTTTGAAACATAAAGCGAAACAACGTCCAGCACAATATCCAAGCTATACCTTTCAAGTCGAGGCTTTTTCTCATGAGGGGCGTGGCATTGCGCATTATGGAACGCATCCAGATCATCCTAAAGAAAAGCACGGCAAGAAAGTTTTTATCCGTTATGCCCTTGTCGGCGAAACGGTGCAGGCCAAGATTACCAATCAGACTTCACGCTTAGAAGAAGCGGATATGATCAAGCTGGAGAGTGATGCAGCCGGGGGCCGAGTGGATCCCATTTGTCCGCATTTCGGCGTGTGTGGCGGCTGTAGCTTGCAGCACATTCATCCTGATGAGCAAATTTTGTTAAAACAGAATGTATTAAAATCCCATCTAGAACATTTTGCTGGATTGCAGCCTGAACAATGGCTCGATCCCATTCGTTCAGTCAAAGCTGATTATCGTCGTCGTGCCCGCATCGGGGTGCGTTATATTGCCAAGCAAAACCGTTTGGTGATGGGGTTTCGTGAGCATCACAGTAATCATTTAACCCCGATTCAGCAGTGTAAAGTGCTTGATCAAACCTTATCGGAAAGTTTACCAGAACTAAAAAAACTACTCGAAAGTCTTACAGGCAAAGCCCATATTGGTCATATAGAGTTGGCAATGGGAGACAGTGAGGTGGCCTTATTAATTCGTCATTTGGATGAATTAAATGTGTCGGATGTCAACCAATTACGTCAATTTTCGTTACTCAAAGGATGGCAGTTGTATTTGCAGCCTAAAGGGGGAGATAGCTTACATCGTGTGGATGATTCACAAGCCGCAATGCGTTTGCATTACAGTTTGGATGATTTTGCCGTCAAATTCGCGTTTTCACCCTTAGATTTTACTCAAGTGAACAGTGGGGTAAATGCACAGATGATTCACTTGGCATGTGAATTGCTTCAGTTACAGAAAGGGGAAAGAGTACTGGACCTCTTCTGTGGGTTAGGTAATTTTTCTCTCCCGATTGCACGTTGTGTGGGTGAGACAGGTCAAGTGGTCGGCGTTGAGGCGAGTGACGAGATGGTCAAAAGGGCAACTGAAAATGCGCAAGCAAATCATTTGTCTCAGGCAATATTCTTTTCACAAGATTTAACAAAAGACTTTTCGCATCATTCTTGGGCGAAACAGGGATTTGATGCATTATTAATCGATCCTCCACGATCAGGTGCGTTTGAAGTCATGCAATATGTACCTAATTTTGGAGCGAAAAGAATCGTTTATGTTTCATGTAACCCATCAACACTGGCAAGGGATGCAGGTGTACTGGCACAATATGGCTATCAATTAAAGAAAGCTGCGGTAATGGATATGTTCACGCATACTGAACATGTGGAATCGATTGCCCTGTTTGAAAAAGTTGAACGGCTTGAAAAAATCGAAGAGATAAACGATTAAAAAATGAGTTACATATCCAGAGGAGAATGGTATGGTCACAGTACGTGAGCAGTTACCTGGACGACTCCAAGAGTTGTCTGAGGAAGCGACTGGAGAACATGCCGCTGAAGCGCAAAGTAGTCTAGTGTCTTGGCTAGACCGAGTGCGTGATATTTTGGATGGGGCAGAGCTAAAACAACTTCAACAAGTTGCGGAGCTAACCTTAGCAAAAGAATTACAAGCGACGGACAATCATCGTATCAATACCTTTAGTACCGGGATTGGTATGGCGGATATTCTGGCGCATCTGCATGTTGACGAAGACACGCTTTCAGCGGCAGTGTTATATCGTAGCGTGCGTGAGGGACTGATTACTCTAGAAGATATCCAGCAACAGTTTGGCGAGCAAGTCTTGAGCCTGGTTCAAGGCACACTTGCAATGGGTAAGCTGTCTGAGTTGATTGAAAAAAATAAACGCTTAGAAGATCATTTTAATAATAACCAGCGGGAACATTTAAACGGCATTTATAAAATGCTGATTTCAGTGACGGAAGACGTGCGGGTTGTATTAATTAAACTGGCAGAACGAACCTACGCTTTACGTGAGTTGGCGACCGCAAGCAAAGAGCGTCAGGAACGTGTCGCACGTGAAATTCTTACGATTTACTCCCCACTGGCCCATCGTTTGGGGATTGCCCAACTGAAGTGGGAGCTGGAAGATCTTGCCTTCCGCTATTTGGCGCCTGAACGTTATAAAGAAATTGCCTCTCTACTCAATGAAAAGCGTTTAGAGCGTGAGCAATATATTCAGTTTGTAATTGATAAATTGAAAACGGAATTGGCCAGTTATGATATTCAGGCTGAAATCACGGGGCGGGTGAAGCACATTTATTCGATTTATCGAAAAATGAAAAGCAAAAACCTCAGCTTCGATCAGCTGTATGATATTCGTGCTGTGCGTGTCTTGGTCAAGAGTGTTCCAGATTGTTATCACGCCTTAGGCATCGTACATCAGTTATGGCGTCACATTCCGAACCAGTTTGATGACTATGTTACTAATCCGAAAGCCAATGGTTATCGCTCATTGCATACCGCAGTGATTGCTGAGAATAAATCTCTGGAAGTACAAATTCGTACCTTTGAGATGCATAACGAAGCAGAGTTGGGGGTGTGTTCGCACTTTAACTATAAAGAAGGTGCCAAGAATACCGATCATTCCTTCAATGATCGTTTACATTCTCTCCGTGCGGTGCTTGAGCATTATCAAGAGCGGACGGAAACCACACCCCATGCTGAAGATGAAGAGTCGAATGGCATTGATCAGATTCAGGATTTTGAGAATTTTGAAAAGATCTATGTGTTTAGCCGTGACGGGGATATTAAAGAATTACCGCGTGGTTCAACTGTTTTAGACTTTGCTTACCATGTACATACCGAAGTGGGGAACAAGTGTTATGCAGCACGTGTCAACCAGCGTTATGTGCCATTAACCTATACCCTGAAAACGGGTGAGCAGGTTGAAATTTTAACCAAGAAAGATCGTGAGCCGAACCGTGACTGGTTGGTGAATTCGCTGGGTTATATCAAGACCGCGCGTGCGCGTGACAAGTTGCGGCATTGGTTTAGACAGCAGGATCGCAGCAAGAACGTTGAAGTTGGACGGGAGTTACTCAATAAAGAGCTGGCACGGTTAGCGATTCACCCAAAAAGTATTGATTTAAAAGACTATTCATCGCATTTTAACCTGAAATCAGGTGATGATATTTTAGTGGCTTTGGTCAGTGGTGATATCAGTCTGCATGCCTTGATGAATCAAGTGAATCGTCAAATGCATCTGGATCAGGATGAACCAGAGCTGGTGTTAAAGCCAGCCTTGAATCCACGTGCCAGCCATACCTTATCGGCGCATGGGATCTTGATTGATGGGTTGGACAATGTGGAGTTGCATATTGCGCAATGTTGTCAGCCTGTCCATGGTGAATCGATTGGCGGATATATCACCTTGAATCGTGGGGTCAGCATTCATAAGGTCGCGTGTCCGGATTACTTGCGCATGACCACACAAGAGCCTGAACGTGCGGTTGAAGCCGATTGGGAAATGCAACCGACACGTGGCCAGAGTGTGCAGATCGTGGTGGAAGCCTATGATCGTCGTGGTTTACTCAAAGATCTGACACAGGTGATTTTCTCAGACCAAATCAATATTCGTCAGGTCAATACCATTTCTGAGGCAGATGGTATTGCCAACATGAAGTTATTGATTGAAGTCAAAGGTTTGGCACAGTTGTCACGTTTGTTGGCTCGTTTAGAGCAGCAACCTGGGATTATCAGTGCCAGACGGTTGGTTCAAGGAAGCTAGATCATAAAAATAAAAAAGCTGTATTTCGATGCAGCTTTTTTATTTTTAGCGCTTCGCTAAAAAGAGATTGGTGAGTCGGTTTAGGAACTGTGGGCTCATGCTGGATAACTGATACATCAGTTTGGTTTTGATCCCGACAGGGGTATGGGTTGGAAGCAAGGCATGGTCTTTGTGTTGCACCAAATGCAGTACCTGTTTTGCCACATCGGCAGGGGTGAGATCCACACCAATATGTTGAATGCTGCCAGCATCCATATCTTTGACCATATTGGTTTGCACAAAGAGCGGCATCACATCCAAGACACGAATATTGTATTTTTGCCATTCTACATCTAAGGCTTCAGTTAAACCGCGCACAGCAAATTTGCTAGCAGAATAAGAGGCCAAGTCGGCTTGGCCATAAATCGCAGAGGCTGAAGAAAGGTTAATAATGCGAGCAAAGCTGGCTTGTTGCAGATGTATCAGGGCAGCATGGCAGCCGTTAGCAACGCCTTTCACATTAATATCAAAGGTACGGTGATGTGATTGGATGGGGGTATTTTCAAATGCGCCTGAATACAGAATGCCTGCATTATTGACTAAAACATTCAGTTCACCCGCCCAGCGTTTAAACTCTTGCAAGGCAGTTTGCCATTGGTCGTAATGACTGACATCGAGATAACCTGCTTTGGCATGTGCTCCAAGTTCTGTAGCTAAAGCCTGTGCCTGCGCTTCATTGATGTCATAGATGCCTACTTTAAAGCCTTTTTGATGAAAAAGACGGGCAATTTCAGCGCCAATTCCTTGTGCGGCGCCACTAATAAAAACACTATATTGCATTGCGTTCCCTTGCTTTATATTGATATTTTTTGCGTGCGTCTATATTAGACATAAGCTTGTTTAAGCTGCAACCATTTGGCTATATCTAGTTTGGAGATCATCATGGAAAAGTTATTGGCAATTATGCAAGAGTTAAGACAGAAGTGTCCATGGGATCAACAACAAACACCAGAAAGTTTGACACGATATGCCATTGAAGAGGCATATGAGGTTGAGGCTGCAATTCGCTCGGGCGAAGTGGATGAAATCCGCAATGAACTTGGCGACTTACTGTTGCAAGTAGTTTTTCAATCCCAAATGTTTGATGAAAAAGGATTATTCAACTTTCAGGATGTGGTGGAAGCGATTAGTGAAAAATTAATTCGTCGTCATCCGCATGTCTTTCAGGCTGAAAAATATCAAAATTTGGATTCCGAGCAGGTCGGTGAATTGTGGAAACAAATCAAACAACAAGAAAAACAGGGTAAAGTAGTATCCCGATTAGATGAAGTTAAGCATGCACCGGCATTGGTACAGGCACATGAAATTCAAAAAAAAGCAGCTCAGCTCGGTTTTGATTTTGAAACGGTTGCAGATGCTTATGCAAAGTTGGATGAGGAACTGGGAGAATTGCAGCAGGCGATGAAAAGCCAGTGCGCCGAGGATATCCACGAAGAGTTTGGTGATTGTTTATTTTCTTTAATCAATGTGGGGCGGAAGCTGGGCGTGTCAAGTGAGACCGCGCTGCTGGCAACCATCCATAAATTTAGAAGCCGTTTTGCTTTTATTGAGCAGCAGGCACAGCGACAACAGAAAGACTTGCAAGACATGAGCTTGGCCGAGATGGATGAGCTTTGGGAGCAGGCAAAACGACAATTAAAAGCTCAGGAGAGCAGTCATGAGATTGCCGCAATCACGCAGCAAACATAAGTTTTTTTTATTGATGATCTTGTGCCTGGGGTGTATATCACATCTCAAGGCACAGCAGTTTGACCAATCTTATCAACAGTGGAAGGCACAGCAGCAGGCACGTGATCAGCAATTGGCAAGACAAGCCGATAATAATTACTATTTATCTCGTCCAACTCAGCAGCTTCCGAAGCAGATTTCATCATCGGGCAACATTCAGGGTGATAAAATTAGCTTAAATCAAGCCAACTTACAGCAACTACAAATGTTAAATGGTGTGGGCGAGAAAAAAGCCCAAGCCATTGTAGAGTATCGTCAAAAAAATGGCGGCTTTAAAACCGTGGATGAGTTGATGAATATCAAAGGCATTGGGCCAAAATTACTTGAGAAAAATAAGTCAAAGCTGATGCTATAAGTTTGAAATGGTAAAAAGGTGATTGATTAGGCAGACTGAACTGTTGAAACTTCCAACAGAATAAATTGCCCTTTGTGTGTGTTAGAGCTATGATTAGCGACAAATTGTTATTTACGTCCTGACGTAGGAGACAGTGTCTTTTGCAAACTTTGCGTGCGTCAAAATGTGGTTTGTCCACAGCTCAACTTCCTTCCTCAATTTTAGATGTCATCGATAGTCTGACTAAAGCCGGCTATGAGGCATATATTGTGGGTGGGGGTGTTCGAGACATGATGTTAGGTCTTAATCCAAAGGATTTTGATGCGGTTACCAATGCTACACCAGCCCAAGTAAAAGAGGTTTTTGGTCGACGTTGCCGAATTATCGGACGGCGTTTTGAGTTAGCACATGTATATTCTGGTCGCGAGCTGATTGAAGTTGCGACCTTCCGTGCCCCACCGAAAAAAGCAGTCACCAGTGCATCTGGAATGATTCTTCGTGATAATAACTGGGGAACGATCGAGCAAGACTTTGCTCGTCGAGATTTTTCGATCAATACTTTGTATTATCAACCACGTAAAGCGGTTGTGCTTGATTTCTGCCATGCAGTGGATGATATCAATAGCCGTACTTTACGTTTCCTTGGGGAACCTGCTCAGCGTTTTGAAGAAGATCCTGTGCGGATGTTGCGTGCTTTACGCTTTGCTGCAAAGCTCAACTTTCAGATTGATCAATCGATTCTTGATGTGTTTGATGCCGAGATGACGCAATTATTGCGTGATGTCTCACCTCATCGTTTATATGATGAGTCGCAAAAGCTATTCACCATGGGACACCTGACCCGTGTATTACCCATGTTGATTGAGTTTGGTGTCTGGAAACAATTGTTTGCTGAAATTCCACCGAATTTGACCGCTTTTATTGAGCGTGCGGCGCGCAATACCGATCAACGGATCCAAATTGGTAAAACCATCAATCCTGCATTTTTCTATGCTGTGTTGTTATGGAAACCTTTCTTGGAGCGTTGTGACTTCTATTTAAACAAAGGGGTTGTGCCTGCGGAAGCACGTGCGCAAGCCGGTTTGGATGTGCTGAAACGTCAAGCGACGCGTACCATTATTCCTCGTTTTGCCGAAACTTTTATTCGTGAAGTATGGGAAATGCAAACTCGCTTGCTCAATCCTAAACCTCAGCAGATTGAAGCCTTGGCAGGACATGCGCGATTCCGTGCAGGCTTTGACTTCTTGTTGTTACGTGAGAAATCAGGTGATAGCAGTACGGAAGGTATGGGCATTTGGTGGGAAGCCTACCAAGAAATGACCACAGACCAAAAAGAAGCTGTGATTCGTCAATACAACCGTCAACGTAGTAAGACACGTCGTAAAGCAGTTGAGGTGGATGAGCCGAAGTCGACTGAAATTGAGCCTTTGGTCAATGTGCCTGAGCCAAGAAGTCGCCGTGCCAAGAAAGAGCGTGTCAGAGCGGATGAGTCATCCAGTCGTTTTATTGAAAAAGCGACAGCGGGTTCTGGGCAAGTCAATGCCGATCACCCAATTCTCAAGCGTAAGCGCGTTCAACGTGATCTCAGTCAAGTGGTTTTCGGGCCGACCCAATGAGTATTCGCAGCTATATTGGTCTGGGCAGTAACTTAGGCGATTCGCAACAAATTCTGAGAGAAGCGGTTGCGAAGCTCGCCACTTTGGGGGCTGTACAGATATCGCGGCTCTATCAAAGTCCGCCGATGGGACCACAGGATCAGCCCAACTTTTTAAACGCCGTTGTTCAACTGGATACAACACTTGAACCACTTGCCTTATTAGATCAATTACAACAATTTGAGCAAGAGGCAGGACGTATTCGTTTACGACGTTGGGGAGAGCGTACCCTTGATCTGGATCTACTAATTTATGGTCAGGAACAGATTCAAAATGAACGTTTAACTGTCCCACATACGGGTCTGTTACAACGTGATTTTGTGATTCTTCCCTTATTGGATTTAGATGCTCATTTACAACTGAATGGTCATTCATTAAAAGATTTAGAACTGGTGCAGCAAGCTGACTTGACTGTAATAGCAGATCAGTCTTGGGCAACCGCTTAAGACTGTTTCGTTCTGGAAACGCCTGTAGAGGACATCATCATGATTAGTCTAAGTGACTTAAGAAAGTTTAAAGCCGAAGGACGCAAGTTCTCATGCCTGACTTGTTACGATGCAAGTATGGCGAAAGCTATGGAATTGGCTGAAATTGATACGATTTTAATCGGTGATTCTCTAGGAATGGCAATTCAAGGCAGAGACTCTACGCTTCCTGTCACTGTTGAAGATATGGCATATCATACCGCTGCTGTACGCCGTGGAAATGCGCATGCCTTGATTATGACTGATTTGCCATTTATGAGCTATGCCACACTTGAGGATGGCTTGAAAAATGCTAAGACCGTGATGCAAGTCGGTGCACAAATGGTCAAAATCGAAGGTGGAGCTTGGCTCAGCGAATTGGTGACTGTGTTAACCCGTAATGGTATTCCGGTCTGCGTTCACTTGGGATTAACTCCTCAATCTGTACATGTGTTTGGTGGTTATAAGCTACAAGCAAGAACACGTGAAGCAGCAGATCAGTTGATTGCAGATTGCCAAGCAGTAGTTGATGCAGGTGCTGCGGTATTATTGCTTGAATGTGTTCCAGCTCAATTGGGCAAAGAAATTGCTGAATTATTCCCGAATACGCCAGTGATCGGAATTGGTGCGGGCAATGAAACCGATGGTCAAGTGCTCGTGGTACAGGACATGCTTGGTTTGACTTTTGGTCGTGTGGCACGTTTTGTTCGCAACTTTATGAAAGAGCAAGCGGGTGAAACCGCGATTGTGGATGCATTTAAATCGTATCATGCTGCAGTTCAAGACCAGTCGTTCCCAGCCAAGGAACATACGTTCCAAGTTGAGCTTTAATTCATGAAAACTGAAACAACAATACAAGGCTTAACCGCATCATTGGCACCTGCGCGCAGTTCAAAAAAATTGATTGGTTTCGTACCAACTATGGGAAACTTGCACGAAGGTCATTTGACTTTGGTGCGTGAAGCAAAAAAACTGTGCGATGTCGTGGTGGTGAGTATTTTCGTCAATCCAATTCAGTTTGGTGCTGGTGAAGATTTTGAGAGTTATCCACGTACTTTAGAGCAAGATAGTCGTCTATTGGCGGATGTCGGCTGCGATATTATTTTTGCCCCAACGGTTGAGCAAATGTATGGTACACAACCACGTTTGACCAATATCAGTGTCGGTCAAATCACGGATGATCTGTGTGGAAAATCGCGCCCAGGTCATTTTGATGGCGTTGCGGTTGTGGTGACCAAGTTATTCAATATCGTACAGCCAGATTTTGCCTTCTTTGGGCAAAAAGACTATCAGCAATTGGCGGTGATTCGCCAGTTGGTACAAGATTTGAATATGCCACTGGAAGTGATTGGTGTGCCGATAGTCCGTGCTGAAGATGGACTTGCTTTAAGCTCGCGAAATGGTTATCTGACCGAACAGCAACGCGCTGTGGCACCAACGATTTACCAATTGCTTAAAGGCGCTGAGCAGCAATTGCATGAAGGGCAGGCGTTGTCACAGGTGTTAGAAAATATCTCTACTCAATTGACACAAGCAGGTTTTGTTGTGGATTATGTAGAAGCTCGCCAAACTAACTTGCAACCAATTCAACAGTTTGACCAGAATTTGGTGTTATTTATTGCAGCCAAGCTTGGTTCAACCCGGTTGATTGATAACTTACAAATCGACTTTAAAACATAAAAATGAAGGGCAAAACGCCATGAAGCGTATTCTTATCGTCACAGGTCAATCTGGTTCAGGGAAATCTTCGGCTCTACAAGTGCTTGAAGACTTGGGCTATTATTGTATAGATAATTTACCTTTGGCGTTATTGCCTGAAATTGTAGCCAAACTTGATCATGAAAATAATCTGGAGCAACTGGCTCTTGGGGTCGATATTCGAAGTACCCGTGCCGATATGCAAGAGTTTGATCATGTTTTTCAGCAATTACAACGACATGGTATAGTCGATATTATTTATCTGACCACACAGGATCAGGATTTGATTGCACGTTTTAGCGCATCTCGTCGACCTCATCCTCTGGCAAACCGCTTTAATAGTCTGCTGCAATGTATTCAGGAAGAGAAACAGCTTTTAATTCCGATACAATTCCGCTCCACAGTACATATTGATACCACCGATAAAAGTGTTCATGATTTAAAACATATTTTATTGTCCAAGCTTGGACAATCCGATAATTTGATCGTCATTTTGCAGTCCTTTGGTTATAAGCATGGCATTCCACTGGATGCAGATTATGTTTTTGACGTACGACATTTACCTAATCCACATTGGGATTTAGAATTACGCCGTTTTTCAGGTTTAGATGAACCTGTGCGCCGCTTTTTGGAAGGCAGTCAACAAACCAATGAGATGTTTGAAGATATTTATGCTTTTCTAGAGAAATGGTTACCTGCTTTTGCAGAAGGGCATCGCCATTACATGACCATTTCAGTGGGATGTACCGGTGGTCAGCATCGTTCAGTTTATATCGTGGATAGACTCAAACAAGCCCTTGAGGCAAAATGGGCTGTCCAAATCTTACATAGAGAAATGAAGCACTGGTCATGATAGACACAACAATTGATGTAATTAACAAACTTGGCTTACACGCGCGCGCATCTGGTAAACTGATTGAAGTGACGACCAAGTTTCGTGCTTCGATTCAAATTGGTAAGGGCGATAAGTTGGTTGATGCAAAAAATATTATGTCATTGTTGATGTTGGGTGCGGGTAAGGGCACTACATTAAGACTGGTGATCGAAGGTGCCGATGAAGACAAGGCACTGGAAGAAATTCAAACGCTGTTCGCAGCAAAATTTTATGAGGCAGAGTAATAGTGGCACGTGGTCCCCAACGTTATACCGATGAAGATTTTGAGTCATTAGACGGGCGTGCAAGTCGAACCGAGCAAAAGAAAGCCGTACAACGCATGGCCGCTTTGGGAGAGCAATTGGCTCAATTGAACCCAAAGCAGATTCAAAAACTTCCTGTCGATGAACGTTTAATTGATGCATTGCTTGAAGTGCAAAAGATTAGTTCATTTGAAGCACGTCGTCGCCAGTTCCAACGTGTTGGTAAGTTATTGCGCAATGAAGATGAAACCACAATTTTGTCTTATCTCACACCGCAGCAAGGCGCGAAAAAACAAATGCAATTGATGCGTTGGGTTGATCGTATGATTGATCAAGGTGATCCAATCATTAATGAATTTAGTAAAGTATTTAATGCCTCTGAACGACATACCTTGCGTCAGCATGTTTTGCGTATCCATCGTGATATCAAACAGCAAGTCAGTGAAGAAGAGTTAGAGGCGTCAAAACGCAAATTTGTAAACTATGTACAACAGGTGGCATTGTTATCTGAACAGTAATTAGAACGTTAAAAAAAGAAGTTTCCGAGGAAACTTCTTTTTTTATATCAGTACTTAGTCTCCAAACTCGCTGCCGCCCGTTCCTTTGCCCATTCCCTTAAAATAAATTTCTGCAATTTTCCTGTCGCAGTCTTGGGAATCTCAGTAATTACCACATCTTTGGGAACTTTGAAGCGAGCCAGTTCTTGCTGGCAATGCGCAATGATTTCTTCGACAGAAACAGAAGCTCCTTGCTTCAATTCAATGAAAGCACACGGCACTTCCTGCCAGCGTTCGTCAGGTTTAGCAACGACTGCTGCTGTAAGGACTGCTGGGTGGCGGTAAAGCACATCTTCGACTTCGAGCGATGAAATATTTTCTCCACCTGAAATAATAATATCTTTGGAACGATCTGTAATTTTGGCATAACCATCCGCATGGCTCACGGCTAAATCACCTGTATGAAACCATCCTCCTTTAAAGGCCTCTGCTGTGGCTTGCGGATTCTTTAAATAGCCTTTCATGACGATATTGCCGCGGAACATGATTTCGCCCATGGTTTGTCCATCATTGGGAACGGGCTGCATGGTTTCTGGATCAAGTACCCGCATACTATCCTGTAGCGGATAAGGTACCCCTTGACGAGAGTGGAGTTGCGCCTGTTCCTGAATGGATAAATCACTCCAACCTGCTTGGGAAGCACATAAGGCAGAAGGGCCATAAGTCTCAGTCAAGCCATAAACATGATTGACGTTAATACCAATATTGCGCATGCCCTCAATGATCGCTACAGGTGGTGCAGCACCAGCCACCATGACTTCGACGTGATGCTCAAAAGCAGTTCTCTGTTCGTTTGGCGTGTTGATCAGCATGGACAATACTATCGGCGCACCACAGAAATAATCGACTTTATGTGCTGCAATATATTTAAAAATCAAGGTTGGATCGACGCGACGCAAACATATATTGGTGCCACCACTGGCGGCAATTGACCAGACAAAGCACCAACCATTGCAATGAAATAGTGGTAAGGTCCAAAGGTATGTAGCACGAGGTTTCATGCCACAAGCCAAGATATTACTGGCCGCATTCAGATAGGCGCCACGATGGTGATAAACCACACCTTTAGGATTGCCTGTGGTACCAGACGTATAGTTGAGACTAATCGCATCCCATTCATCTTGTGGTAATAGCCATTCAAATTCAGGGTCGCCTTGAGCGAGCCATGACTCATATTCATACTGTCCAAGCGCAATCTGTTCCCCGTCAAACTCAGCATCAAAGACATCAATCACGATGATGTCCTGAGGGACCAGCGTGAGTGCTTCTGCTGCAACTTGGCGAAACTCGGGATCAACCAGCAGGACTTTGGCTTCTGCATGTTCAAGCATAAAGGCAATGGATTTGGCATCGAGGCGGGTGTTTAAGGTATTCAATACGGCACCTGCCATGGGTACAGCAAAATGTGCTTCAATCATGGCGGGGATGTTGGGTAAGAGCACAGAAACGGTGTCGTTCTTTTGGATGCCCAAACGTATTAATTGGTGTGCAAATTGCCGACAACGCTGATACGTCTGTTGCCAAGTAATGTGACGATCAGCATGAATAATCGCCGCTTGCTGTGGATAAATGTAAGCTGCGCGCTCTAAATAACGTAGCGGAGACAAGGCCACAAAATTGGCGGGGGTCTTCGGTAATTCATCATATGCACTGACCATGTGTATTGTTTCCTTTCTGTTCTTTTCATTTATAACTAAACTATTCTGTCATCGAGTCTAAAGCATTTAGGCTTTAGTCGGAGATGAATCTGGACTGATCTTGGGTTTTTCTGGTTCAGAGGTTTCATCCACAGCTAAACCCGTGTAAAATCTTGGATACTTTTTTATCCGCCGTTTTTTATCTTTTGAGGCTACGCCTCAATACATAATCTCGCGGTGATATGCTCCTTCGTATAGGGCATCACTCCTTAAGGATTTTATTATGCCAATCATTACTTTACCAAATGGTGATCAGAAACAGTTTGATCATCCGATTTCCGTGATGGAACTTGCTCAAAGCATTGGTCCGGGTCTTGCAAAAAATACAGTTGCTGGCCGTATCAATGACCGCTTGGTGGATGCTTGTGATTTAATCACAGAAGATGCAACAGTTCAGATTATTACCCCTAAAGATGAAGAAGGTTTAGAAATCATTCGTCACTCTTGTGCGCACTTGGTTGGACATGCGGTTAAGCAATTGTTCCCAGAAGCGAAAATGGTGATCGGTCCGGTGATCGAAGAAGGTTTCTACTACGACATCTGGATGCCACGTCCATTTACTTTGGATGATATGGCTGCAGTTGAAGAGCGCATGAAAAAGCTCATCGACCAAGATTATGACGTCATCAAAAAGATGACTCCACGTGATGAAGTGATTGCAGAATTCACAGCACGTGGCGAAGAATACAAATTACGCTTGATTGCAGACATGCCGAATGAAACACAAATGGGCTTGTACTACCATCAAGATTATTTGGATATGTGCCGTGGTCCGCACGTACCCAACACTAAATTCTTAAAATCATTCAAACTCACTAAAATCTCTGGTGCTTACTGGCGTGGTGATGCGAAGAATGAACAGCTACAGCGTATTTATGGGACTGCATGGGCGGACAAAAAGCAGTTAGCTGCTTATATCAAACGTATTGAAGAAGCTGAAAAGCGTGACCACCGTAAAATTGGTAAAGCTTTAGACCTGTTCCATATGCAAGAAGAAGCACCGGGTATGGTGTTCTGGCATCCGAACGGCTGGACCATTTACCAAGTGCTTGAACAATACATGCGTAAAGTTCAGCAAGACAATGGTTACCAAGAAATCAAGACACCACAAATTGTAGACTTCACCTTGTGGGAAAAGTCTGGACATGCGGCGAACTATGCTGAAAACATGTTCACGACCCATTCAGAAAGCCGTAACTATGCAGTGAAGCCAATGAACTGCCCATGTCACGTGCAAGTGTTTAACCAAGGTTTGAAATCTTACCGTGATTTACCAATTCGCTTGGCGGAGTTTGGTTCTTGTCACCGTAATGAGCCATCAGGTTCTTTACATGGCATTATGCGTGTTCGTGGCTTTACTCAAGATGATGCGCACATTTTCTGTACCAAAGAACAGATTGGTAAAGAAGTGGCTGACTTTATTAAACTGACTTTAGATGTTTATAAAGACTTCGGCTTTGAAGAAGTACAGATGAAATTGTCTACACGTCCAGAAAAACGTGTGGGGGATGATGCACTTTGGGACTTGGCTGAAAAATCTTTGGCGGATGCTTTGGATGATGCAGGCTTGGCTTGGGACTTACAACCAGGCGAAGGCGCATTCTATGGCCCGAAAATTGAATTCTCATTGAAAGACTGTTTAGGCCGTATCTGGCAGTGCGGTACAATCCAGTGTGACTTCAACTTACCAATCCGTTTAGATGCATCTTATGTCACTGAAGACAATGATCGTGATCAGCCAGTCATGTTGCATCGTGCAATTCTTGGCAGTTTCGAGCGTTTTATTGGTATACTAATTGAACACTATGCGGGGTTCATGCCACCTTGGCTTGCACCAATCCAAGCTTGTGTGATGAATATTACCGATTCACAAGCGGAAGCAAGTGAACAAGTGGTCGCAAAACTCAAAGAAAATGGTCTTCGTGCTATTTCTGACTTGAGAAATGAAAAGATCGGATTTAAGATTCGTGAGCGTACCCTAGAGCGTATTCCTTACCTTCTGGTTCTTGGTGATCGGGAAGTTGAAGAAGGTACAGTTAATGTGCGTACTCGCTCAGGAAAAAATTTAGGTACTATGTCAGTAGATGCATTTATTGACTTAGTGAAATCTGCCGTTGCCGAACGTGGCCGGTACATCGTGGAGTAATAAAGATTAAACAGCCTGACCGTAACCAACAACAAGGTGCTAAAAGTAACCGTCCTGCAATTAACGATGAGATCCGTGCTAAAGAAGTACGCCTCGTCGCTGCAGATGGGGAACAAAAAGGTGTTGTTTCATTAAATGAAGCATTGCGTGCTGCAGAAGAAGCTAATCTTGACCTTGTTGAGATTGTGGCAAATGCAGAACCTCCTGTTTGTAAAATCATGGACTACAACAAGCACTTATTTGACTTGAAACAGAAGCAAAAAGATGCGAAGAAAAAACAGCATCAAGTGCAAGTGAAAGAAATCAAGTTACGTCCAGCGACGGACGTAGGTGATTACCAAGTAAAATTGCGTGCAATTTTACGTTTCCTTGAAGAAGGAAATAAGGTGAAAATCACTTTGCGTTTCCGTGGTCGTGAGATGGCACACCAACAGCTTGGTTTAGCTCAATTACAAAAAATTGAAGCTGACGTTGCTGAGTTTGGTGTTGTTGAACAAGCGCCGAAGATGGAAGGCCGTCAGATGGGCATGTTGCTTGGTCCGAAAAAGAAAAAGTAATTTTTTCTTAGAAAAAGCACCGCAATAGGCGGTGCTTTTTTATGTCTAAAATCATGGGTTGTTTTATTAAAAAAATGTTAAGCATCATTTGGTATAATGAAAACAGACAAGGCTTGCATTGCCGGATAATTACACTATTTCAAAATAGGAAAAATACATGTCTATAATCACCGGTACTGAACAACTTTCTGAAATTAATCAAAAAGTAGTACAAGATGGCGAGGTTCTGCCTCAGGTTAAACTTAAAGATGGCAGTCGTGTTCAAACAGGGACAGTTGCCACTATGCTGCATAATATTAATCTCTATAATGCAGGCGTTCGCGGCACTGTGGAAGAAGAGTTAACCTTGGCTGTACCCACCTTATTCAAAGTCGGTATGTTTGATTTATTTTCTGTTGATGAATGGATCAATGGCAGCAATGCAGGTCGTAAATTTGTCGGTGAAAAGGCCAAGGAGTTTTTGCAAAGCCAAATTTAAATTTCCAAACATTGTCTTTGAAAACACGGCTTTATTGTTTCTTTTCGTGCTTATTTGCTGATCAGTAAGTCGAAAGTGTGCTATAACGCAAAAAACAGTCAAGATAATGATGAACAGGACAATATAAATGATTGACTTATATTATTGGGGGACACCCAATGGGCATAAAATAACAATTGCCTTAGAGGAAATGGGACTCGACTATCAGATTTTCCCAATTAATATTTTAGAAAACGATCAGTTTCAACCTGATTTTCTAAGAATTTCTCCCAATAATAAAATTCCAGCCATTGTTGATCAAAATGGCCCACGAGGCGAGCCGATTTCAGTGTTTGAGTCTGGTGCGATCTTACAATATTTAGGTCGAAAAACCGGCCTGTTCTATCCGACTGATGAACAAGAACGAGTTGAGGTGGAACAATGGTTGATGTGGCAAATGGGTGGGTTTGGTCCAATGCTGGGGCAAAATCACCACTTTAACAAGTTTGCACCTAAACGGCTTCCTTATGCCATTGAGCGTTATATCAATGAAACCAAACGCCTTTATACTGTTTTAAATAAGCAGTTAATTGGTCAAAAGTTTGTGGCAGGTGAATACTCCATTGCCGATATGGCAATCTTGCCTTGGGCATTACGTTACGAGTGGCAAGGTATTCAACTTGAGGACTATCCTTATGTGAAAGACTACATTGAACGTCTTACAGCTCGTCCTGCGATACAAAAAGCCTTATCGATCAAAGTGGGATGAACCTGAATCAAAAGGCTGAATGGCGTTCTATTTCAAACATTGGGTGATTGCGATGGGATTGTTGTTGCTCACAGCAATCCTTTGTGCTCAGTTGCAAAAGCTCTATTCAGAGAGTCATTTAGCGGTTTTGGTATTTGCTTTTATTACTGTTTTAGGGCTCTTATTTTCTACACTTTTTGCTTGGTTGCAGCTTGAAACAGGAAACTCATATTTCAGTACAGCGGTGTTTGTTGGATTTTTAAATGTATATCTAGTGTTATACATTTATCTTGATCTTACCGTGTCTATTGACTGGGCAGCAGTCTCTGCGGGTGAAATACAGCTGACCTGGTACCAAAAAATGGTCAGGTCTGATCTGACCTTTTGGATCGGATTTCTTTTTCCATTCATTTTTTCAGTCGTACATTTTTCTGTTCGATCAAGAACAGCCAAAAGCAAAAACTAATTTCTGGTAAAACTATACTTTTATTTCTCTTAACATGGTTGTTTTATAATTGTGTAATTTTTCATCTGGTCTGCGCATGTTCAAGCTACGATGCTTTAAGTTCAAAAAAGATAACGTATCATGCAAACTCAAATATCCGCCCTTTATTTAGACAAGCTTGGTTTTGAAGGCGAATTTTTACCGACCTTGGATCATCTTAAGACATTACTAAATCTGCATGTGCAAACCATTCCTTTTGGCAATTTTTCCTCTTTTCTTGGAGAGGAGGTCTCCTTAGAACCCAATCAACTTGCTCAGAAATTATTGCTTGATGGACGAGACGGCTATTGCCTTGAACAGAGTAGCTTGACCAGAATCGCACTGACTGAACTGGGCTATGAAGCCTATAACCTGCTGGGGCGGGTCTATTATCAGAGTACGCCGATCATTACACCTGTGCGTACGCATTTGGTCACAGTGGTTCGTATCAATCAGCAATTGTTCTTATATGATCCAGGATTTGGCGGGATGACGCCAACTACGACCTTGTCTCTTGATCAAATTGGTGAAACACAGCAAACACCATTAGAACCCTTTAGATGGGTAGATGTCGAGCAGAGTGGTTTGGATCATTCGGTATTAACCGAGATGAAATATATGCTGCAAGTCTGCCTTCAGGATCAGTGGGTGAATGTCTATGCAATTAATCCGACACAGCAAATTGCAGATGCGGATGCCTTGGTTGCCAATTGGTATATTTCGACCTCGCCTGAATCCTTGTTTACCCAGCATTTAATGTTATCTACTGCTAATAGCGAAATGCGGATCACGTTAAAAGATCAGGTCTTAAGAACGCATGGCAAAGGTGGCTCAAATAAAAAAGAGTTAACTAATTTTGATGAATTTGAATGCACCATTAAGACCTCTTTTCAAATAAATATCAGCGATGAGCAACTACATGCTAGTTGGGAAAAACTGGCACAGACTCAATAATTACAGATTATAGTGCGGTAGGCTGCTATGCTTTGATTGATATTGAGTGATCCCTTTAAATTGATGTCCTATTTTTTATTATTTCTCTCAGCCTTTGGCGCTGCGACCTTATTACCGTTACAGTCTGAAGCGGTATTAATGGCGTTGTTGGTACAAGGACTTTCAAATCCTTTTTATCTAATTTTAGTTGCGACCATTGGTAATGTCTTAGGTTCCTGTGTGAATTGGTGGCTTGGACTGAAAATTGAACATTTTAAAGATAAGAAATGGTTTCCTGTTTCAGAGCAACGGTTGCTACAAGCACAACAGATTTATCATAAATATGGCTTTTATTCATTGCTACTGAGTTGGACGCCCGTGATTGGTGATCCCATTACCTTGATTGCTGGGTTGATGAAAGAAAACTTTTGGCGATTCTTGTTAATTGTCACCATTGCCAAAGGTGGGCGATATCTCACCTTATACGTACTCTATTTAGGAATCTTTTAAAAAAGGGAAAGATGTGATGCTTTCCCTTTCAGTTTATTGATTATTGCCTTTGGTGATGTCAACTTTGAATAAGTCACTGGTTTTAAACCAGCAGTAACTCACCACCGCCAGTGAACCGTACCGGGTTTGTCGGAGACTTTTTTATTTAAGTTAGGCCACCTGACCTAACGGGTTAATCTTATCATAGTACATTGCTTCAAACTCAAAAGGCGATACATAACCCAGTGCACTGTGTACACGCTTTTTATTGAACCAATCTACCCAGTTTAGTGTCGCAAGTTGTACATCTGCTAAACCTTGCCAATCTGCTTTTAAATATTCAATCACCTCTGTTTTGTATAAGCCATTCACCGTTTCAGCCAGAGCATTATCGTATGAATCACCTGTCGTACCGACTGATGCTCGTAAATTTGCAGCATCTAAACGATTGGTATAGCGAATAGAAAGATATTGAACACCTCTATCGGAATGATGAATCACATTCTTTGGCATGCCTCGATCGTGCAATGCTTGCTCCAATGCATCGAGCACCATATCTGTATTCATCCGTGTAGATACTTTCCATCCAACAATTGCTCGTGAGAACACATCAATAATAAAGGCGGTATAGACCCAGCCTGAATGTGTTTGAATATACGTAAAGTCACTGACCCATAATTGGTCAGGTCGATCAGCACTAAAATTCCGTTTCACTAAATCATCTGCTCGTTTTTGATCATCTCGGCTACGGGTGGTTTGTTTATTCTTACCACGCCAAACACCTTGTATACCTAGCTTTTGCATCAATCGAGCAACTGTACAACGTGCAATAACATAACCCTCACGTTTCAATTTTTGCCAAACTTTACGTACACCATATCGACCTGAACTTTCTTTCCAAATACGTTTGATTTGCTCTGCATGATGTAAATCATGCAGAGCACGTTTCGCTCGATGTTCTGGGTTATCAACGAAATCTAAAGCCCGATAATAGGTCGAAGCTGCAATCGGTAAAATTCTACAAATCGCTTCAACACCATATAACGCCTTATTGTTATGGATAAAATCCACCATTATTTGTGTGGGCGGTCGAGCTCCGCCTGGGCGAAAAAAGCGGCTGCTTTACGTAGAATTTCATTGGCACGTTTTAATTCTTTAATTTCACGTTCCATTTGCTTCATTTTTTCTTGGTCAGATACCTGTTGTACTTTGGCGGGATTTTGTTGATCTAAGTATTTTTGATACCAAACACGAAGTGTTTCAGGAGTACAGCCAATTTTAGGAGCAATTGCGGAAACTGCTGCCCAATTCGATGGATAATCTTTTTCAGATTCAATTAGTAATTGAACCGCTCTTTCTCTAATTTCGGGGGTATAGTTTGGTTTTTTCATCGGAATAGTCTCTCAGAATATTGAGTCTCCGACAAACCCGGTACGGTTCACAGTGTGATACAACCGCCAAGAATGGTTGCGGTGATGGTGCCAAGATATTTAGCTGCGAGACCTGATTCAAAAGCACCGAGTTCATTGCTTGAAGATACAAACATGCCGTTTACTGCTGCGACACGGCCTCGCATATTTTCGGGTGGGAAAATTTGCAATACAGTTTGACGAACTACGACGGAAACACTGTCACAAGCCCCTGTCATGGCTAGGGCAAATAGTGATAGCCATATATTGTTCGAGAAGGCGAACAGAATGGTAAAAAGACCAAAGCCCGCGACGGCCAATAGCATATTGCGCCATGCATGATGCATTGGCGGGAACTTGGTCAGCACGATCATGGTGATCAGTGCACCAATTGATGGCGCAGCACGTAAATAGCCAAGACCTTCAGGACCCACCTTTAAAATTTCTTCAGCAAAAATCGGCAAAAGGGCAATCACGCCACCAAATAGAACGGAAACGAGATCCAGTGAAATAGCCCACAGAACAATCTTGGTTTTCCAGATAAAGCGGAAACCATCGGTCAGGCTTTGCAGGACATTCTCAGTTTCCATTTTGGGGAAAGTACGGTTCTGTAAGCAATTAATCAAAATAAAACAGACCGCCAATAAGATCGATACGGCAAAGAGACTGTTTTCTCGGCCAAGAACGGCCAGCATAAAACCACCTAACATTGGCCCAATAATGACACCACTTTGCCAGCCAATCGTGGTCCAAGTGGCACCATTGGCATACAGTTCACGTGGAATCAAAAAAGGTTTCAGTGAGGTCGCAGATGGATTGTAAAATCCCCGAATGGTGCCTAAGGCAAAGATGACGGCATAGATACCCCAAGACAGCGTGCTAATGCCAATTTTTTCTAAACCATATAAATGGAATAAGCCCCAAAGCACCAAAGGCAAAGGAATGGAAAAGAATAAACAGACTTTCATAATACTTTGCTTATTCAGTTTATCCGCAAAATATCCCCCCCATAAGGACAGGGTGATGAAGGGAATCGCTTCGGCCAGACCAATGAAACCCAGTGTAAGTGGGTCACGTGTGATTTGATAGAGTGAATACGCCACGATAATTTCCTGAATCAAGATCGCCAGCGTTAAGCAAAATTGATTGAGGGTGACGATCGAAAAATCCCGATAGCGTAAGGCGGCGAAAGCATCATTCTGTATATTCATATGGATAGAGACTTTAGGATTTGTATTTATTATATGCGCTGATTTTGTGCATGTTTCTCATCGTTTGAGAATTAATTATGGGAAATAACGTTTGCTGAAAACAGCGCTATTTCTGTCAAAAAATGAGCATTTTGCTTTTGTTTTGGGTAGAGATACTATATGATACTGCCTTCCTTACCTGCAGGTTGATTTGCAATAGTGCAAACGTGCCGAACAGGTGCCCAAAAGAGGTTACTATGGCTAAGTTAAAAACTCGCCGTGGTGCAGCTAAACGCTTTAAAGCGACTGCAAACGGTTTCAAGCGCAAACAAGCATTCAAGCGCCACATTTTGACCAAAAAATCTGCTAAGCGTATCCGTCAATTGCGCGGTTGTGTAATGGTTCACGTAAGTGACGTTGCATCAGTTCGTGCTATGTGCCCATACATCTAAGGAGATTATAAATGGCTCGTGTAAAACGTGGTGTAGTGGCTCATCGCCGTCACAAAAAAATTCTTGCTCGCGCTAAAGGTTACTATGGTGCTCGTTCACGCGTTTATCGCGTAGCGTTCCAAGCGGTAATCAAAGCTGGTCAATACGCTTACCGTGACCGCCGTCAAAAGAAACGTCAATTCCGTGCTTTATGGATTGCGCGTATCAATGCTGGTGCTCGTCAAAACGGTTTGTCATACAGCCGTATGATCGATGGCTTGAAAAAAGCTCAAGTGATCATCGACCGTCGCGTATTAGCTGACATCGCTATGCATGATGCAGTTGCATTTGCTGCTTTAGCTGAAAAAGCTAAAGGCGCATTAGCTGCATAAGCTTAGAGATTCAAAGAAGGCCGCTTTTTAGCGGTCTTTTTTATTTTTAGGGTATTGGATTTTCAATAATAGATAATAATCAGAGATAGATGATGCAAGACGAACAATTTTTAAATGATTTAATTCAACACGTCCAACAAGGGCGTCAATTTAAATATTTATATTTCTGGGGACATACCCCAAAGCAAAACAATCATGTGGATAAAAGTTGTTTTAGCCAGTGGTTTCCATCGCCATTTAAACAGGATGGCGTTGAATATCTCACGGCTGAACATTATATGATGGCGCAAAAAGCCAAACTCTTTAATGATGATGAGATATTTGATCGGATTTTGACGGTCACACATCCAAATGAAGCAAAACAGCTCGGTCGTAAAGTACAACACTATGATGAACAGCTGTGGCAGCAAAAACGTTTTGAAATCGTGGTACAGGCAAATTTGGCCAAATTCTCACAATATCCAGAATTAAGCGATTTCTTACTTGCCACACATGATCGTATTTTGGTTGAAGCATCGCCTGTTGATAAGGTTTGGGGAATTGGTCTGGCACAAGATCACCAGCAGATCCAAGATCCGAGCCAATGGCAGGGGTTAAACTTACTTGGTTTTGCACTCATGCAGGTTCGTGTCCAGCTTTCAACTTTGTAGTATTTAGCTGATCTAGGAGTAATTATGCGCAGACAATATCACTTTAGAGCAGTGGGTAAGGATACTTATATCTGGGATGTTCATCATTTGCTGAAGTTAACCCAAAACTTGATGCCTAAGAAGGTTTTATTGGCTGATATTCAAGAGTTAAACGAAGCCTATTGGTTTCCAGATCAATCTCCAACAACCCAGCAAATCATTGAGCACTTTCAATTGATTCAAGACGCTGATCTGAGTTATCCAATTATCTTGTGTGCGCAAGGGAGAGTCATGGATGGAATGCATCGTGTGGCTAAAGCCAGTTTACTTCAACAAAAAGATATTCTCGCCGTACAATTTGAGCAAACGCCTGAACCTGATTTTATCAATGTGAATCAAGATGACTTGGATTATGAGGATTAAATCAATCTCTTGATTGACTTGAAGATTACATAACCCAAACAGGTTCGATTAGACTTTTGCACTGGAATCTTTTTACAGTAGAGAAAACAACATCAGGATAAAAACATGTTAGTGAGCGTAGAAGGGTTACAGCAAGGCGCATTTGAAACTGAACTGAGTATCGTGCCAAGAAAGGGTGAAACCATCCGAATTTTTTATGGGCCAGATGCTGAAGTTGAGGGTGAAATTGCAAATGTGCATCACATTGTCAATCAGCATGATGGTGGGCATAAAGTCATTATAACAATTCGACCGACATTCTAATTCGATAAAAGAAAAAACCTAGATAATATGATCTAGGTTTTTTCTTTTACAGGGTGATTACAGACCAAAATAATAAGCAAGCAGACAGATAATCACAGTCAAGATAATCAGTTTAATCACACCTGATGCACCCACTTTATGATGCTGGGCTTTATCTGATTGATGCTGTATTTCCATGGTTCGATCAATGATTTCAGGTTCTTCCGCTGTCAATTGAGCCGTCTGGTAATGATTTGCTATTTTCACAATCAGCTTGGCAAATAAATCATCGGTCTTCTGTGAAAAATTACGTAAATTGATTTGTTCTTCAGGACTCATCAATTCACCTGTCGCATGATAAGGATGTTGTCTTTGTTGTTGCAAATAATCAGCCAAAGCTTGGGTTCGATTTAACAGGCGATGTGCACAATCTGCTGGATAATCGGTTGGAATTAAGGCAAGTTGCTGGTTTGGTGTACTGATCGAATCAAATTCATAGCCATAGAAAGGAAGGTCTTGTTGTTCCGGTTCTGAGAAATGTTCTGCGTATTTGCTGTCAAACAGTTCTTTCTCCAAAAAAATAGCAACCTGATTCCAATTGACCTTCTGTAAGTCGGTATCAATTTTTTTAGCGAATTTATCATTCAACTCATAGCGCCACAATACTTCTTGGCGGAGTGTGATTTGTTGTGATGAGGGAGCATCAAAGACTTGATCACTGTTATCCCATTCAGCCAGTTCTTGTCCACAAATCCACGCGGTTTTTTTATTGCCTTGATGGCTTACGATAAAATGTGCAAAGGGGAGTAGCTCGACATTGGCATTGGGATTCTGCTCATCATTGAGTACGCTGGATAAATGTAGGCTGAGTTTTTTAACCCCCTGTTTTTTTAACCCTTCAAGCCAAATCTGAAAATGTTGTGCCAACAGGTGCTGGGAGAGTAAATCCCTAAAGATCAGTCGATTTTGATTGAAAATTGGATGTTCAATCCAGCGACTAAAATTGAGTTCACCTGCGAGAAACTCATTGCCATAAGTCACTAGTGCAAGCTGTTGTTTCCAGATTTGATCAAGCGCCATCGTTATTCTTTCTCATTGACGATATCGTTATCTTATACATTTTATTCAATTATTGAGCATTTTTTTACGAAAATTTAAAGGATTAATTGGGGGATCTGGCGATTTTATCTTCAGATTGCTGATTGAAAAAGGATGTTATTTAAACAGTGGTTTATCTTCATAAAATAGGTAAAAAGCTGATAAACTATAGCGTTTTATTATATTTCTATATTTTGTTGCTTTGAGAGTTACTATGTCACTGGAAGCCCTGACCACTGAAGCGCTTGCTGCCATTGCAGCGGCTCAAGACCTTGCTGCACTCGATCAAGTCCGTGTGCAATTTACAGGGAAGAAAAGCCAGCTTGCAGAGCAGTCGAAAGCACTTGGAAAAATGGATCCTGAAGAGCGAAAAGTACAAGGTGCTGCGATTCATGCTGTGCGTGAAGCAATCAATACAGCTTTGACTGAGCGTCAACAGACATTACAACAAGCTGAACTTGCAAAAAAACTGGCAAGTGAAACCATTGATATTACTTTACCAGGTCGCGGTCAGCGCATGGGAAGTATTCATCCTGTTACTCAGGTACAAGAGCGTATTTGCCAATTCTTTACCAAAGCAGGTTTCCAAGTAGCACACGGTCCAGAAGTTGAAGATGACTATCACAACTTTGAAGCCCTAAATATTCCTGGGCATCACCCAGCACGTGCCATGCACGACACCTTTTACTTTGACGCAACTCATCTGCTACGTACCCATACTTCGGGTGTGCAAATCCGAACCATGGAAACTAGCCAGCCGCCGATCCGTATCGTGTGTCCGGGGCGTGTTTATCGTTGTGACTCGGATCAAACCCATTCGCCAATGTTCCATCAGATCGAAGGGTTGTATGTTGCTGAAAATACCAGTTTTGCTGAGTTAAAGGGTTTGTTGATTAACTTGCTCAATGAATTCTTTGAAAAAGATTTAAAAGTACGTTTCCGTCCATCTTACTTCCCATTCACTGAGCCAAGCGCTGAGGTGGATATCATGGATGAACGTGGTCGTTGGTTAGAGGTTTTAGGCTGTGGCATGGTACATCCAAATGTACTGCGTGCTGCAGGAATTGATCCTGATAAATACAAAGGCTTTGCCTTTGGTCTAGGGGTAGAGCGTTTTGCAATGTTGCGTTATGGCATCAATGATTTGCGTATGTTCTACCAAAATGATGTGCGTTTCTTACGCCAGTTTGCCTAAACAGTTTTTCAGGATTAAAGAAGGTTTATACACATGAAAATTAGTGAAAATTGGTTGCGCAACTGGGTGAACCCAGCCATTGATAGCGATACATTGTCTGATCAATTGACCATGTTGGGTTTGGAAGTCGATGAATTAGCGCCTGTTGCAAAACCATTTACGGGTGTAGTTGTCGGTGAAGTGCTCACAGTTGAACAACACCCAGATGCAGATCGTTTACGTGTGACTACGATTAATATCGGTTCAGGTGAACCCTTACAGATCGTATGTGGTGCGCCAAATGTTCGCGTGGGCATGAAAGCCCCTGTTGCGACGATTGGTGCAGTACTGCCAGGTGATTTTAAAATTAAAAAAGGCAAGTTACGTGGTGTTGAATCACAAGGCATGCTTTGCGGTGCTTCGGAAATTGATTTAGAAGACAAAATTGATGGATTGCTCGAGTTACCTGCTGATGCACCGGTAGGAATGAATATTCGTGAATACTTAAAACTTGATGACAATGTGATTGACATCAGTATTACGCCAAACCGTGGTGATTGTTTTAGTATTCGTGGTATTGCCCGTGAAATCGCAGTCATTAACCAGCTTGAACTGAATGAACCGAAGATTCAAGCCATTCCAGAGACCATCGCGGATGAGAAAGCGGTGAACATCAGCACAGAGGGTACGCCTCGTTATTTAGGTCGTATCGTTAAGAATGTGAATGTGAAAGCGCCGACACCTGAATGGATGGAACAAGCATTGTCACGTTCAGGCATTCGCACGCATAGTATTTTGGTCGATATTACCAACTATGTATTGCTTGAACTTGGTCAACCGATGCATGCCTTTGACTTGGCCAAAATCGACGGTTCAATTCAAGTGCGCCAAGCACAGCCACAAGAAAAATTGACCTTGCTTAATGATCAAGAAGTTGAATTGCAAGATGACATGATGGTCATTGCAGATGATCAGAAGTTATTGGCCATTGCAGGGATCATGGGTGGGCTGGATTCATCAGTAACCGATGAAACTCAAGATATCTTCCTTGAAAGCGCATTCTTTGCACCTTTAGCCATTGCAGGTCGTGCACGTCGTTTCGGTTTGCATACTGACTCATCTCAGCGCTATGAGCGTGGTGTGGACTTTGAGTTGCCAATGAGCGCAATGCATCGTGCTTCTGAGTTGATTCAAGCCTTTGCAGGTGGTGAGTTTGGTCCAATTACAGTTGCTGAGCAAGTTGCTTTATTGCCAAAGCGTGAAGCGATTGCACTAAAACAAGCACAAGTAGACCAGTTGTTGGGTTATCAAGTGGCGGGCGATTTTATTGCTGATGCGTTAACACGTTTGGGCTGTGTGGTTGAAAGTAAAGCACAAGGTGAATGGAGCGTCGTTCCGCCATCACATCGCTATGATATGGCAATCTATCAAGATCTGATTGAAGAAGTGGCGCGTATTCACGGCTATGACAATATTCAAATCAGTTTGCCAAAAATTGATGTGAAACTGGAAAAGTATCAAGACCGTTTTGAAATTGCACAATTGCGTCAAACTGCGGTGACACTAGGTTACCAAGAAGCCATTAGCTTTAGTTTTGCTGATGCCAAGCTTGAAAAGCAATTGAATCCAAATGTACATCCATTAATGCTGGCTAATCCAATTTCAAGTGATTTGGCCGCAATGCGCAGTACCTTGTTATCAAGCCTGATCCCATGTGTGCAGTACAATTTAAACCGCCAGCAACAGCGTGTACGTTTCTTTGAGCTTGGTCTGCGTTTTGATTATCAAAATGCACAAAGCATCCATGACCTGAAACAGATTCCAACCTTGGCATTGATCGCTGTTGGCTCACGTACACCAGAGTCTTGGCATGCGAAGCCGCAGGCAATGGATTTCTTTGATTTCAAAGGTGAGGTTGAGGAGATTTTGGCTGCAGGACGTATCGGTGCTGAGTTTGTTCGTACGGAACGTGCTTGGTTACATCCGGGTCAGTCTGCTGAAATTTTAGTGAATGGACAGTCGATTGGTTATCTTGGTCGCTTACATCCTTCACTGGAAAGTGAGCTGGATTTGGGTATAACTTGGGTGGCTGAGCTGGATCAGCAGGCAGTTTTGCAATCTTATGTATCTAATTTTACAGAATTATCACGTTTTCCATCGGTTAGACGTGATATTGCGCTTTTAATCTCTGATAATATTGAGGTAAGAGATATTCAGCGGTTAATTGAGCAGACTGGTGGTGAGTTACTCGACTCAACATGGTTGTTCGATGTGTATACGGGGCAAGGGGTTGAACAAGGCAAACGCTCTTTAGCTTTTGCAGTGCTCTGGCAACATCCAACTCGTACGCTTGAAGATGCTGAAATTAAATCTGGTATGGATAACATTATTCAAGTGTTGGAAGACACTTACCAAGCGACATTGAGGGCCTCATGACAGCATTAACAAAAGCAGATATGGCGGACCATTTAAGTGAGCTTACTAGCTTAAATCGCCGCGAAGCAAAACAAATGGTCGAGCTATTCTTTGACGAAATCAGTCAGGCATTAATTGCTGGCGAACAAGTCAAACTTTCTGGCTTCGGTAATTTCGAATTACGTGATAAACGTGAACGTCCAGGGCGTAATCCAAAGACGGGTGAGGAAATTCCAATTTCTGCTCGTCGCGTGGTCACCTTCCGAGCGGGTCAGAAATTTAGACAGCGTGTTGGAAATGAGCAGATCGATTGATCTGCTTTTTTATACTTGTATTTTTAGTTTTATTTTTGGCCAAAAATTAGACATAAAAAGAGAACCGTTAGGTTCTCTTTTTATAATCTAAAATTAGATTATTGAGCAGCAGAAGCTTCAGCAGGAGCAGCTTCAGCAGCAACGTCAGAAGCAGCAGCTTCAGCAACGTCAGAAGCAGCAGCAGCAACGTCAGAAGCAGCAGCGTCAACAGCTTCTACAGCTTCAGATGCAGCTTGTACAGCTTCAGATGCAGCAGCAGTAGCGTCAGTAGCTGGAGCTTCTTCTTTCTTAGAGCAACCAACGAAAGCTAAAGTAGTAGCAATAGCAGCAACAACAGCGAATTTTTTGAATAACATGGCATCACTCTCATAAATTTGTGAGATTAAAAAAAACCTGAGTTAGTCTGTTTGTGCTTTTATTATTCCTAAACGCTTTAGGTAACAACGCAGGGAGCAGTCTAACTGGTCTGTCGCTATCGTATCAAAGCCATTCATGAATTACTACTGTTCTGTCCAACAAAACGACAAAAATGGGCAGAATTTGGCTATTTTTGATAGAAAATAACTATGGATAGTAAAATATAAATCGGTAAATTATGTGTTTTGGGTAGGGCTCTAAAATTATTTTTATTTAAATCAATTAGATAGTGAAATAACGGAATTTCCATTATTCATGTAAAAATTCTGTAAGCGTGTCAACCAAATAAAAAAAGCTACCATTAAGGTAGCTTTTTTAGGCTGAAATTTAAGTCGATGCTTTACGTTTCATCTGATCAAAGAAATCATCATTGGTTTTGGTTTCTTTCATTCGATCCAATAAGAATTCCATCGCAGCAAGTTCATCCATAGGATGGAGTAATTTACGTAAAATCCAAACTTTACGTAGATTTTCTTCACCCATTAAGCGCTCTTCGCGACGAGTACCTGATTTCTTGATGTTCATTGCAGGGAATACGCGTTTCTCAGCAATACGACGGTCAAGGGTAATCTCTTGGTTACCTGTACCTTTAAACTCCTCGTAGATGACATCATCCATCTTACTGCCCGTTTCAATCAGTGCAGTCGAGATGATCGTTAATGAACCGCCTTCTTCGATATTACGTGCAGCACCAAAGAAACGTTTTGGGCGCTCAAGGGCATGTGCATCGACACCACCAGTCAACACCTTACCTGATGAAGGAATCACGGTGTTGTAAGCACGGGCAAGGCGAGTAATCGAATCAAGTAAGATCACAACATCTTTTTTGTGTTCAACTAAACGTTTCGCTTTCTCAATCACCATCTCGGCAACTTGAACGTGGCGGGCAGGCGCTTCATCAAATGTTGATGCGACGACTTCACCACGGACAGTACGTTCCATTTCCGTGACTTCTTCAGGGCGTTCGTCAATTAAAAGCACAATTAAGAATACTTCAGGATTATTACGAACAATGGATTGCGCAATAGTTTGCAATAACATTGTTTTACCCGCTTTAGGTGGCGCAACAATAATCGAGCGTTGACCTTTACCAATTGGTGCAATCAGATCGACCACACGGGAAGTCAAGTCTTCAGTTGTACCATTACCGAGTTCCATGACCAATTGTTCAGTTGGAAATAGCGGTGTAAGGTTTTCAAATAAAATCTTATTACGTGAGTTTTCAGGTGTATCGTAGTTAATCTGGTTTACTTTTAATAAAGCAAAATAACGCTCACCTTCTTTTGGTGGACGAATGGTACCCGTAATGGTATCACCCGTACGTAGGTTAAAACGGCGAATCTGTGATGGGCTGACATAAATGTCATCTGGTCCCGCTAAATATGAACCAGCCGCAGAGCGTAAAAAGCCAAAACCATCAGAAAGAATTTCGAGAACACCATCACCAAAGATTTCTTCGCCATTCATGGCATGGCGTTTTAGAATGGCAAAAATAATATCTTGTTTACGGTTACGTGCCATGCCTTCAAGGCCCATAAACTCCGCAATTTTAATGAGTTCGCCAATGGGTTTTTTCTTGAGTTCAGTTAAGTTCATAAGTGGTCAGACAGAATGGAATAAGTGGAGGACTACGTTAGGGAAAGAATAAAAAATCGACCGCATACATACATGCTGAGGTAATTGTATTTACACAACCACGATTCAGTAGTCTGGTTCATTGTTTCAGAGAGATATGTGAAAACAATTGTTATTGCCGAGCGGCGATCTTATGTTTTGTGTCTTGTAAGAAGCGCAATGAAGTAGATTCCATTCAAAGCTTCTTGATCCAGAAATATAGAGGAAATCAAGCAAATTGTCAATTTTTACGAAAAAATACGCCATTTAAAAATAGCGTATTTCGTCTATTGACCATGTAACAATTGGATTAGATGTTTTGGTCAATGAAAGCTGCAAGCTTTGAACGTGGTGCTGCGCCAACTTGTTGAGCAACAACTTCACCATTTTTAAACATCAATAATGCCGGAATGTTACGGATGTTATATTTTACAGCAGTATCTTCACATGCAGTCACGTCAACTTTAACGATTTTTACTTTACCTGCATATTCATTTGACAAGTCTTCAAGTACTGGTGCAATGGCTTTACATGGTGCACACCAGCCAGCCCAGAAATCAACAAGTACAGGAGTTTCAGCATCTAAAACATCTGCTTGGAAGTTTGCATCAGTTGTATTAACAATAGTCGCAGACATGAGGTTGCTCCAAATTTAAGGAATAAAGTGCGAATTTGATCATCATCACGATGAATATTACATTGCTACTTTACTCAATGTAAGGGTTTGTTCCGATTATTCAAGTTTGAAAATGAAAAGTCTAATGGATGCTCACGATGTTGATCATCGACTTCTACAATCATTTATGCACGAAAAGCAAAAATACGTGGCTTTTATTGATGAAAATGACTTTAAAATTGTAAGCATGTGAATTACTCTAATGCGTGAATTGAGCATGGGTTTATATGAATAATGTCTGATTTTCTGATTGATGAAGAATTACTTGCTGCGATTGATATGGGATCGAACAGTTTCCATCTGGCAATTGCTCGTGTTGATCACGGTGAAGTTAAGAAAGTTGCTTCAATGTCAGAAAAAGTACAGTTGGCTGCCGGGCTGGATGAAAATAAGAATTTAACAGAAGCTGCGCAACAACGTGGACTGGCATGTTTAGCACGTTTCGTTGGGCGTTTGAGTTCGGTACAACCGAATCGTTTACGTATCGTGGCAACCAATGCGTTAAGACAAGCAAAAAATGGCCACGAATTTATTCAGAAAGCGGCTGAAATTTTACCTAAACCAATAGAAATTATTGCGGGACGGGAAGAGGCACGTCTGATCTATCTTGGTGTTTCTCATACCATGGCGAATGGTGGGCGTCGCTTGGTAGTGGATATAGGCGGGGGTTCAACCGAGTTTATTATTGGTGAAGAGTTTGAACCCTTACATACCGAATCATTGCAGATGGGCTGTGTTGCTTATAGTAAAACCTATTTCCCGGATGGTGAAATTTCACTGAAGGCCTTTGATAAGGCTGTAGTTGCTGCGCGTAAAGAAATGTCTGCCATTGCCAATACCTATAAATCTGTAGGCTGGGATACCGTCGTCGGTTCAAGTGGAACGATTAAGGCCTGCCGTCAGATTGCGGTAAATCTTGGCTTAAGTGATGAGCAGGAAAATCTGACCCGTGATGGTTTATATAAATTAAAAGATCGATTGCTTAAATTTAAACATATTACTGAAATTGATTTTGAAGGTCTGCGAGAAGACCGTCGAGCAGTTTTGCCAGCTGGACTTGCAATTTTGTTTGCCATTTTCGAAGTTCTCGATATTGATAAATTGGCATATTCGGATGGTGCATTACGTGAAGGCGTGATGTATGACCTACTAGGCCGTTTCAAGCATGAAGATATTCGTGATCGTAGTGTGCAAGCGTTGATGGGGCGCTATAACGCCGATCCAAAACAAGCAGAACGCGTAGTCAATACGGCACAGGAATTATTTGATGGGGTAGCAGATTCTTTAAAATTAACGACTGAAGACAGTGACTTACTGCGTCGTGCTGCTTATTTACATGAAATTGGATTAGCGATCAGTCACGGTGGCTATCATCGTCATGGTGCTTATTTATTACAACATTCCGATATTCCTGGTTTTTCACAAATTGATCAAAATCACCTTTCACACTTGGTTTCTCATCATCGTCGTAAGCTACGTGCGGATGCAAAAAATGATGTTTTAAAGGTGGGCGGTAGCCATTTACTTTATCTTTGTTTATTGCTTCGTTTGGCTGTTTTGCTGAACCATAGTCGTAGTGATCAGATGCTTCCTGCCATTGAATTGAGTGTTGTAAATGATCAACAATGGCAACTCAGTGTTTCTGGCGATGCGAAACAATGGCCTTTATTGGTTGCAGACTTGCATGATGAGCAAGTGCAATTTAAACATTGGGACATTGAGTTAAATATCCAGTCAGACAAATTTGTTGATTAACAATACATCCTCGTTAGGGATTATCTACGACTTATGAAAAATAAAGCGACTCAGTCCAAGGCTTGGGCTACGGTTCAAATTGCACGACATCCTGAACGTCCGCAATTTCTAGATTATGTCAGTGAAATCTTTACTGAATTTGATGCACTTCACGGTGACCGCCTATATGGTGATGATGGCGCCATGATTGGTGGATTGGCACGTTTTGACGGACAGCCCGTGATGGTGGTGGGTCAGCATCGTGGCCGCAGTACCCGTGAGAAGTTACAACATAACTTTGGGATGTGTAATCCGGAAGGCTATCGTAAATCACAACGTTTGCTTGATATGGCTGAGCGTTTTAATTTACCTGTATTTACTTTTGTGGATACGATGGGTGCATATCCAGGTGTGGGTGCAGAAGAACGCGGTCAGGCAGAAGCGATTGCTACCAGTTTGGCACAACTTTCAAGTTTAAAAGTGCCAGTGATTGCCACGGTTCTTGGTGAAGGTGGTTCTGGTGGTGCGTTGGGTATTGGTGTGGCTGATCGTGTGATTATGCTGTCACATAGTATTTACTCGGTAATTTCACCCGAAGGCTGTGCATCTATTTTATGGAAAACAGCAGATAAAGCAGCACAGGCGAGTGAGGCGCTGGCCTTAACCGCGGACAAGCTGAAAGCGTTGGGTATTGTTGAATATGTTGTGGATGAAGGTGAAGGCGCACATTTGCAGCCTGAAAAAGTCATGCATGATTTAAAAGATGTGCTTAAACAAGCCTTAGATGAATTGCAACCGATGGATGCCCAAGAACGATGCGACGCACGTTATCAACGTTTAATGAAGTTTGGCAGCAGCAATTTAGGCATCGCGTCTTAGCACAAACTCAGCATTTTTCTGAACAGACTCAATTCCTGATTGGGTGTAGCGGCGGCATGGATTCCATGCTGTTGCTGTATTTGATATCTGAACTTTTCCCGACCCAAAGCCGTGTCATTTATATTGATCATCAGCTGCAAAGCATGAGTGCTGAGTGGGGGGCGCTTGTACAACGCCATGCTGAAGCACTGAATATTCCTTTTATTGTTGAAAAAGTTTCTGTTGAAGCGGGTAATTTAGAACAACAAGCACGCAATGCACGTTATCAAGCTTATCAACAGCATTTAAAGTCCAATGAGATTTTAGTCTTGGCACATCATCAACAAGATCAGGCTGAAACATTGTTATTGCGTTTGTTTTCTGGCGCAGGCATGTACGGTTTGGCGGCGATGCAGCAGTTTGATGTACGTTCAGATCTGAGCATTTGGCGTCCGTTTCTTCAACTCAGTCGTGAACAAATTGTGCAATGGTCAGCGCAACTCGATTTTGATTATGTGACTGATCCAAGCAATTACGATACGCATTATGACCGGGCATGGTGCCGGGAAGTGCTCTGGCCGGTTTTGCAACAACGTTTCCCAAAAATGCAGGCGGCTATCACGCGTACTAGTGAGTTATTGCAGGATGCGGCTGAAATACTGGATCAGGTATTGCAAGCAGATTGGCAAGATTGTGCAACAGATCGTGAACTTGATCTGAATAAACTAAGTCAACTTTCAACGGCGCGACAACGACAGCTATTGTCTGCTTGGGTGAAAGGAAATGATCAATATCGTCCAAGCTTCGATATGGTGCAACGTTTACAGCAAGAAGTGATTCTGGCAAAACCTGATGCGCAGGCATGCTTGCATATCAATCAGCATTATTTTGTACGTTATCAGAAAAAAATATATCGCTTAACACAGGCTGAGCGTGATGCAGAAAAAACTTCTTCATTTCCAGATGTTTTAATGCAGCATTATGAGATCGGAAAAACGATCGATGTCGCAGCTGGACGATTTACGATTTGCCTTCATAAAATCGGACTTTCAACCCAACTGTTAGGACGTGAGCTCAGCTTGATACAGCGACAAGGCGGTGAAAAGATTCATCTCTATGGACGGGTTGGAAGCTGGCCGTTGAAAAAAGCCATTCAAGAGGCACAGATTTTGCCTTGGTTACGTCATACAATTCAAATATTAGTCGTAGATAATGTTATGCTTGGGGTTTTTAGCCCAAAGGGTTTTTGGTTGGCGCAATCTGAGTATTTAGAACAGGGTGGTTGGCAACCAAGTTTAATTTCTGACTGTAATGACTTTTTTCATCAGTCTATTTCATATGACGAGTAGGACATGGCGACAGCATTGAATAAAAATATTTGTTTTATTGGCGGCGGTAACATGGCGCAAGCCTTAATTGGTGGATTACTTTCTCGTGGATTACCGACTACACGGATTACCGTTTCTGACCCTGTAGAGCAAATTCGCCACATCCTAGAAGAAAAGGGAATTCAGACCACCATAGACAATGTGGAAGCGATTAAAAATGCGGATGTGGTGGTGTTGGCTGTTAAACCACAAGTCTTGGCAACGGTATTACAACCATTAACAGGCCTGTTGTCAGATAAACTAGTCATTTCAATTATTGCGGGTGCTGAAATTCAAACCATTTCAGATTTAATTGGCGGTAGTCAACGCGTTGTTCGTGTTATGCCAAACACCCCCGCATTGGTACAAACAGGTGCACACGGTATTTATGCATCTGAAGCTGTGGGTACGCAAGATCGTGAGTTAACCAGTCAAATTTTAGCGGCGACAGGTTTAACCATATGGGTGGACAGTGAAGCACAAATTGATGCGGTTACCGCCGTATCGGGTTCAGGTCCTGCGTATTTCTTCTATTTGATGGAAAGTATGATTCGTGCAGGTAAGAACTTGGGCCTAGATGAGAAAGTCGCGACTGCTTTAACATTGCAAACGGCATTAGGTGCAGCGCAAATGGCGATTACCAGCTCAAACTCTCCTGCAGAATTACGTAAAAATGTGACATCTCCAAACGGCACAACCCAAGCAGCTTTAGAAGTGTTTGATCGTGCGCAGATTTCACAAAATATTCAAGCAGCGCTTGCAGCAGCTCAGAAGCGTAGCCAAGAGCTTGCGCAAGAGTTGAGTGACAAGTCTAAATCGGTTTAAGTAGGATAAGACAATTATGGGTGCAAGTTCTGCGCTAATTTTTGGTGTTTTGATCAATGTTGCGATTTTATTGGTCTTTTTCCGTTTTTTAATGCAATTGGCGGCAGTCAGTCCCTACAATCCTGTGGTGCTTTCTACAGCGAAAGCGACCAGAATTGTAGATGTTTTTAGCCGTATTTTCCCAACAGTCGGCAAAGGGCGCGTGAATTTAGCAGCAGTTGCCTTATTGGTGGTGCTGTATTTACTGAAAATGTTTGGTCTGATGTATTTGTCTGGACAGATGCCGCATAGCGCTGTGTATTTGGTGATCACGACTTTTGTGACCATGATTCAGGACTTGATCCGTTTCTGTCGTTACTTGATTTTTGCAACCATCATTCTCAGTTGGGTGGTGATGTTTACCCAGTATCGCTCGCCTTATATCGAAGTGATTCAGGAGCTAGCTGAGCCATTGCTTGCACCATTCCGTCGTATCTTACCGAATATGGGGATGATTGACTTATCTCCAATTCTGGCATTCTTGGCACTTTACGTGGCTGAGATCTTGATGAATGAAGCGGCTAAAGTTCTGTTAACCGGTCTTTAAGCGGTATGGCTTCAATAAAAAATGGGCATCTTGCCCATTTTTTATTTCTTGATCCAGCGTTGTCGGATCGCTCGATTGAGTGGGTTGGAAAAGTAGTGTGCAATCAAGCCACCGAGTCCAATCGCAAGTAAAAAATAGATGAATAATAATAGTAGTTTGATATTGCCTTCAGTCAGGGCAGGCGTATAAAAAAGTTTAAAAGTACCTAAAATAATCAGATGGAATAAATAAATTTCATAACTATTCTTGCCGATCTCCTGTAACCACTTAAAACGCGGCTTCGGAGTTGTGATCTGTTCATTGGCGATATTTGCCAGAATCAGAATGGCGGTTGCAAGTGCAAATAGACTAATGTCCCAAACACAGTTTTGTTTAATCGGTGCTGAAAAGTAAATGAATAGCATTGCAGTAATGGCAATGATTTTTAGCCATCGCCAAGTTTGGGCTTGCAACTTCATTTGAGGTGCGATTAATGCTGCAATGCAACCAAAGGCAATCCCATCAAAACTGGAGAAGTAATGATAGAGGTAGGCACCACTTTCCTCACCGTAATGTAAATATCTAAAATACGGTGCAAAGAGAATCACGGCAACACAGACAAATAGAAAGCAGGGGTTTTTCCTAAATAGCAGTGCTGTCAGCGGAAAAAGCAGATAAAACACTTCTTCAACCGATAACGACCAGAGCACCCCAAGTGCATAGTTGACCCAACCATTTTCAATGATCAGGATGTTCATCCAAAAGGTCAGTGCTGCCAAGTTGACCGTTGACTGGGCCACTACAATGCCATTTGGAGCTTGGGTTATAAAGGGTTTAAGTTCCAATGCTCCTAGCAAATTCACCAGACAGATTAGCAAAATCAAGGTCGGCATGATGCGAGCAAATCGTGAAATATAAAAGTCCCGAGTATTGACCTGATGGAGTGCACCCCAGCGCTTGATGGTATGTGAGGTGATTAAATAACCTGAGATCACAAAGAACATGGTGACCCCATAGTTGCCGTTTCGGGCTAAAAGCGTGGTAATACTTTCGCCAAAAACCTGAAAGCCGATTGAGGTGTCGAACAGCTTATAGGGGATATTAAAGTGATGCAGTAACACCAAGCAGATTGAAATAAAACGCAGTGAATCAATGGAGTGATAACGGTTAAATTGAACTTGAGAGCCTGTAAATTATTTTGTGTAAGTTCCATTTTTTATAAATGATCTTTTAATCGATCATCGAACTGAATCGTAAACCAATTCATTGCTAAACGCCAATTGAACCGTACCGGGTTTGTCGGAGACTTTTTTATTTAAGTTAGGCCACCTGACCTAACGGGTTAATCTTATCATAGTACATTGCTTCAAACTCAAAAGGCGATACATAACCCAGTGCACTGTGTACACGCTTTTTATTGAACCAATCTACCCAGTTTAGTGTCGCAAGTTGTACATCTGCTAAACCTTGCCAATCTGCTTTTAAATATTCAATCACCTCTGTTTTGTATAAGCCATTCACCGTTTCAGCCAGAGCATTATCGTATGAATCACCTGTCGTACCGACTGATGCTCGTAAATTTGCAGCATCTAAACGATTGGTATAGCGAATAGAAAGATATTGAACACCTCTATCGGAATGATGAATCACATTCTTTGGCATGCCTCGATCGTGCAATGCTTGCTCCAATGCATCGAGCACCATATCTGTATTCATCCGTGTAGATACTTTCCATCCAACAATTGCTCGTGAGAACACATCAATAATAAAGGCGGTATAGACCCAGCCTGAATGTGTTTGAATATACGTAAAGTCACTGACCCATAATTGGTCAGGTCGATCAGCACTAAAATTCCGTTTCACTAAATCATCTGCTCGTTTTTGATCATCTCGGCTACGGGTGGTTTGTTTATTCTTACCACGCCAAACACCTTGTATACCTAGCTTTTGCATCAATCGAGCAACTGTACAACGTGCAATAACATAACCCTCACGTTTCAATTTTTGCCAAACTTTACGTACACCATATCGACCTGAACTTTCTTTCCAAATACGTTTGATTTGCTCTGCATGATGTAAATCATGCAGAGCACGTTTCGCTCGATGTTCTGGGTTATCAACGAAATCTAAAGCCCGATAATAGGTCGAAGCTGCAATCGGTAAAATTCTACAAATCGCTTCAACACCATATAACGCCTTATTGTTATGGATAAAATCCACCATTATTTGTGTGGGCGGTCGAGCTCCGCCTGGGCGAAAAAAGCGGCTGCTTTACGTAGAATTTCATTGGCACGTTTTAATTCTTTAATTTCACGTTCCATTTGCTTCATTTTTTCTTGGTCAGATACCTGTTGTACTTTGGCGGGATTTTGTTGATCTAAGTATTTTTGATACCAAACACGAAGTGTTTCAGGAGTACAGCCAATTTTAGGAGCAATTGCGGAAACTGCTGCCCAATTCGATGGATAATCTTTTTCAGATTCAATTAGTAATTGAACCGCTCTTTCTCTAATTTCGGGGGTATAGTTTGGTTTTTTCATCGGAATAGTCTCTCAGAATATTGAGTCTCCGACAAACCCGGTACGGTTCAAATTTTGAATTGGCATCGTCCATTTCTTCGCAGCATTTGATGTTGCTAAGTAAATGACCTTCTTTACTGAGTCATCAGATGAAAAGATTTTCCTCTTCTTCGTTGAATGGCGTATTACGCTATTCAACGACTCAATCGCATTTGTTGTATAAATTGCATGACGTATTTCGGCTGGATAGCTAAAGATCGTTCGGATATTTTCCCAATTGGCCCGCCAGGATTCTCCAATTTTGGGATACTGGTGATTCCATTGATCACAGAAGATGTCTAGGGACTTTAAAGCATTTTCCTCTGTACTTGCCTGATAAATCGCTTTCAGACCCGAGGTAACAGCCTTGTAGTCTTTCCAGCTTACAAATCTCAGGCTATTGCGTACAACATGCACGATACACAGTTGAATATCAGTATGAGGGTAAACGGAGGCTATCGCGTCAGGAAAGCCTTTTAATCCATCTACACAGGCAACAAGAATATCCTGTACTCCTCGATTTTTTAGCTCTGTCATGACTGACAGCCAGAATTTGGCACCTTCTGTCTGAGCAATCCACATACCCAGTAATTCTTTTTGTCCATCCATATTGATGCCTAAAGCAAGGTATACGGACTTGTTAATCACATTGGAGTGCTGACGGACTTTGACAACAATACAGTCAAGATAGACAACAGGATAAAGGCTATCTAAGGCTCTATTTTGCCACTCAGTCACTTGCTCAATCACAGCATCGGTAACTTTGCTGATGAGAGATGCTGAGACATCGGCATCGTACATTTCTTTGAAGAAGGCTACAATTTCCTATTAGTCATTCCTTTTGCATACAGTGAGAGGATTTGGTCATCCATACTGGTGATGCGTGTTTGGTGCTTTTTGATAATTTGTGGCTCAAATGAACCTTCTCGATCACGGGGAATATCTAAAGCCAGTTGTCCATCTTGAGTTGTAATGGTTTTAGAACTAAACCCATTACGGCTATTTGAGCCTTTCCTGGACTGATGCTTTTCATAACCGAGATGGTCTGAAAGTTCAGTATTGAGTGCAGTTTCAATCATGAATTTTTTAAAGACTGCTGTCATTTGGTTTAAGTCTTCTGGTGTTTTTAGACCTTTAGCCAATTCGGCAGCCATACTTTTGATTGTTGCTTCATCCATGTGAAGTACCTTTTGTAATTATCCTCTGAAGGATAAATGAAAATTAAGTACTTACACAAAATTTAGAACAGTCCCGAACTTGATTAAAGGACATGTTGCATTCCTATCTCCTTTGCGGATTAATTTTTATCAGTTATTCTTTATTATTGGTGTTCTTGTAGCGCAGGGGAGTTGATCCCCTGTCTGCAAGAAACTTTTATTGAGTGGTTGTCAGCGCTTAGTGAGCAGCGTCCCAGTTTGGACCTTGTCCAACTTCCACCACAAATGGCACTGAAATTTCCAATACCGATTGCATCACATCAGCAATTTGTTTTGAAAGTTCATCTGCAATTGCAGCATCAGCCTCGAATACCAATTCATCGTGTACCTGTAGTAACAGCTTGGCTTGATCTTTAGGTAGCATTTTATCGACTGCGATCATCGCCAGTTTAATAATATCCGCTGCGCTGCCTTGTAACGGTGCATTAATGGCTGCACGTTCAGCTGCCTGTTTAATCATTTTATTGCTGGCCATAATGTCTGGCGTGTATAGACGACGACCTAAAATGGTTTCAACAAAACCTTGTTCACGCGCAATTTGTCGTGTGCGCTCCATATAATCCAAAACACCTGGATAACGCTGGAAGTAACGGGCGATATAGCTACGCGATTCTTCACGGCTAAAACCGAGCTGCCGGGTGAGACCGAATTCAGACATGCCATAGAGCAGACCAAAGTTCACCGCCTTGGCTTGACGACGTTGGTCATTGGTCACATCTTCAATGGCAATACCAAGCACTTCAGATGCGGTACGACGGTGCACGTCCTGACCTTGTTGAAAGGCATGAACGAGCGCATCATCTTGTGAGAAATGTGCCATCAAACGCAATTCGATTTGTGAATAATCGGCTGCCAATAAGACGCGACCTTCAGGTGCAATAAAGGCTTTACGAATTTGACGGCCAATTGGGGTACGGATGGGAATATTTTGCAAGTTTGGATCGGTTGAAGACAAACGGCCTGTTGCAGTTAAGGCTTGGTGATAACTGGTATGCACGCGATGGGTTGAATCGTGTGATTGTTCAATCAAACGATCGGTATAGGTGTTTTTGAGTTTTGCCAGACCACGGTGTTCCAAAATCACTTCGGCTAAAGGATGCTCGATTTTTTCCAGAATACTTTCACTGGTGCTGTATTGACCTGTCGCAGTTTTCTTACCGCCTTTGAGTCCAAGCTTTTCAAATAGAACTTCACCGACTTGTTTTGGCGAGGCAACATTAAAGGCTTCGCCTGCCAATTCAGCTGCTTGTGCCTCAAGGCTTTGTATGGTTTTAGAGAATTCAACACTGAGTTGATCGAGGAATTGATGATCGAGCTTAATGCCATCTTCTTCCATGCCAGTGAGGACACGCGCAACCGGCATTTCGATGTTATGTAGGATATTGACCAATTCAGGATGGCTTTTTAGTTTTGCTGCTAACACTTCGTATAAACGATAAGTGACATGCGCATCTTCGGCAGCATAATGTGCCGCAACTTCAAGCTCAATTTGGTTAAAGGTTTTTTGTTTGGCACCTTTACCTGCGATCTGTTCAAAAGTTGTGGTCAAATGGCTGAGATAAAGTCGAGCGACATCATCCATACCATGTCGGGTTGCTGCGGCATTCAATACGTATGAAGCCAGCATGGTATCGAAATACCAACCTTGAATGGTAATGCCATGATTGGCAAAGATATGTGCATCATATTTGAGATGATGACCAATTTTCTTCACGTTTTCATTTTCAAGAATCGGTTTGATCTGAGCAAGAACCTGCTCGCGATTGAGCTGCTCAGGTGCACCTTCATAATCATGTGCAACTGGAACGTAATAGGCATCCTTGGCATCAAACGCCACAGAGAAACCGACCAGTTCGGCAAAACGATAATCCAGATTGGTGGTTTCCGTATCAATTGCAAAGTGATCGGCCTGCTGCATACGCTGTAATAAGACATCCCAATCGTGTTGATTCAGTACCGTATGATAAGTGGCTTCACCGAGTTGATCATCTTGACTAGACAGATTGGCGTGGTCTTCGGCAACCACGGGTTCTGCTTTTTGTTCAGCCTTGGCAATGCTTTGTGCCGTTTGCTGATAGGCTGAACTGTTTGGATTGTTTGGATGATCCAAAGACTGTAACTGATTACGGAATTCTAATTCAGTGTATAGATCACGAAGCTGCTCCACATTTGGATTAGACAGTTTCAGGTCATGCCAATCCAAAGCAAGATCGAGATCACAGACAATACTGGCCAGTTGGTGATCAATTTTTATATTGTCTACATTGTCTTTGATATTTTGGCTAATTTTGCCTTTAAGCTGATCAGCGTTGGCAATGATATTGCTGAGTGTGCCGTATTCATTTAACAGTTTCGCTGCGGTTTTTGCACCGACACCAGGTACACCCATAATACCGTCAGATGCATCGCCCATAAGCGTAAGATAATCAATGATTTGATTTGGATGTACACCAAATTTTTCAAACACACCGGCTTCATCTAAAACACGTTCTTTAAAACTGTCTTCCAGTTTGACATGTTGATTGACCAACTGTGCCATGTCCTTGTCACCTGTTGAGATCAAGACATGATGGCCTTCAGCCAAAGCGCGTTTAGTTAAGGTTCCGATGATATCATCCGCTTCAGCTCCAGGAAGGCTGTAAAGTGGAATACCTTGGGCTTTGATGAGCGCATGTAAATAGGGAATCTGTTGTGACAATTCCTCAGGCATACTTGGGCGATCACCCTTATAGATGGGTGATAGTTTGTGACGAAAGGTTGGCTCTGGTGTATCAAAAATCACAGCCATATGTGTCGGTTGGGTACGACGCATCAGTTTCTGAATGGCTGAGATTGCGCCACGAATGGCATTGGTATGTAAGCCAGTCGACGTGGTTAATGGAGGTAAGGCGTGAAAAGCACGAAATAAAAAATAAGACCCGTCAACCAAGACAAAAGGTGGCATTGCGCAAATCCTAATTATAAATTACTTAGTATTTTACGTGAAAAAGTGGTGGCTGTCTTATCTGAACTGGACAGAGAGCGGCTGCTTGTGTCGTTTAAAATTTGCAGTATTTTGTATGTAACAATACCTGCTGATCTGGTGATCAAGTAAGATAGCCGCAATGAAGCTGTCATAATTGATATAAGTCTATGTATAAAAAAGATAAACAGGGACTCATCGTCGTTTTAATTGGCTTGGCCGTGTTGCTTGTGGCTACAATTGCATTGAAGTGGCAAGGCACGATTGTTGCTGCTGGCATTGGCTTGACCGTTGTTATTGTGCACATTCTGTCAGAAATACATCAGCGTTTAACTCAGCTTGAGCAAGCCGCAACGAACCATGTCACACAACTGACGGGCATCGGCGTACAAAAAATTGTAATTTATGCGACCGCATTACTTGCACTGTTTGCCTATGCCAATACGTGGATGTGGCTTGCGGGTGGGGCGTTATTGGTACTGTTGTTCTGCTTGATTCAAACCATCAGTGCTTTTCAAACCCGATTGCTGCATTTAGAGCAGGTCGCAACACAATCGATAAAACAAGAGACTTCAATTCAGTCGCAGCCTTTTTCTGATGATCAGGGAATTGATCTCACTCAATCGGCAGCTTCTGCTACTGCAATTGTAGAGCAACCACAAACTGCTTGGATGCAAGCCAGTCCTGAATCAGTCCAGACAGCGACACAACAAAATTCAATTTCTCCAAGGTCTAAACCTAAACAGCCAGCTTGGTGGCAACCCGCACTGGATTGGATGATGCATGGCAATCCAATTCTCCGTGTCGCTGTCGCCATACTCATGGTTGGTGTGGTGTTATTATTACGTTTTGCCAGTGAACATTGGCAACTCAGCCTCGGTGTTAAACTGGGTTTTATTGCCAGCGCAGGTGTCATCACCACCCTTGCAGGTTATTGGCTGCAAAAGAAAAATCAATTATTTGCAGTTGCGCTACAAGGCGTCGGTCTGGCGGTTGTATTCCTGACACTGATTTTCTCACACCATTTTGCGGTCATTGCCAGTTTAAGCACGGCCAGTATTTTATTTGTGATTTTATTATTGGTGACGGTCTGTCTGAGTTTAAAGCAACAAGCCCTATATTTAGCGATGTTGGCTTTAACTATGGCTTATCTTGCGCCATTGCTAATTCCACAAAATCATCCTGATGTGATTTTCTTATTTGGCTACTACTTGGTCATTAACTTGGCTGTGGCTGCATTGAACTTTATTCAGCCATGGAAAATCCTGCATCAAATTGCCTTCTTTGCCACCATGTTTATTGGTGGATCAACAATTGGAATTTACGCAGAAACATCGCAGTTTAATACCTTGGATATGATTCTGTGGCTACATATGGCGCTGTTTATCTGGCTTAGTATTCGTTACAGCCAATTAATGGTGCGGGCGCAAAATCAGCGTTTAGCGTCAGATCAGCAAATCGGTCTGAAAACGCAGCGTTTACAACCGATTTTAGATGTTGGGCTAATTTTTAGTGTCCCTGTATTGGGCTTTTCATTACATGCCTATCTAATGCAGAACTCGACAGCAGCACTCACTTGGGGAGCGGTTGCACTCGCGCTTGTTTATATCAGTCTCAATGTTTGGATTAAACGTCAGTATCCCCAACTTTCAATTTTAGCCAAAAGCTTTTTCATCCTTGCCGTGGTCTTCGTTGCGTTGATTTTTCCATTGGCCAAAGGGGCACATTGGACATCAACAGGTTGGGTGATTCAGGGAACCGCACTGATTGTCTGGGGCGTGACCGAGCGTTACCGATTAAGCCGTTATGTGGGCGTGGCGCTGGTGCTGTTAAGTTCGATGGCATTGCTGTTCCAAGTCTGGTCAAATGATCATTTCCCGATCCTAAGTACTGCAATTTTTGCATTGGCTCAATTTATATCGGCGTTTTACCTACTGCATTACCAAGCAGTGGAGAAGTATTTCAGCGCACGGATGTTAAGTGGTGTATTTCTGGCACTTGGGCTGTATTCGGGAGCAATTGCTGGCGTTGAGTGGATGCAATGGCAACAGGATGGACTGAGCCCTTATCTTGCGATTGCAGCCACGTTGTTGCTGTTATTTAGTGTGGCTGTGTATCTTAAATCACGTTTGCAATGGGGCAATCTACAACTGATTTTGGCGGCGGTGTTATTGTTGCTGCTTTATGTGGAAAGTTTTGCTGTACAGATCTATTCGGTTGGGCATTGGCCAAGTGGTTTAAGTCAGCTGAGCTTTGCCATCGCTGCAACCTTATTATCATTACTCCTAATCAGCTTGAATTTGAACAAGCCGAAAGGAGATGCCAAGATTTGGGCCACTTTAGTCTGGCTGGGTTTAGCTTTGATTGGCCTCGCTATTTTTCCAATCATGCCGATTGCAGCACTTGGGTTAATACCTGTGAGCTATAGTGTCTGGTTGTTGCTATCCAATAGAACCTCGCTATTGCATCAGTTCCCTGTATGGTGTCTAACCCTCTTTTGGTTAGTGTTAATGAGTTTAGATCCAGATTCGGTGCAACAGTACTATTTCCTACCGCTTCTAAACGTCACTGATCTTTTGTCTTTATTGGTGTTTGCAGGTCTGATCTGGGTTATTTATCATCATGACTTTAGTGCAGAGCGTTCGATCGAGTGGGGCTTTAAAGTCAGTACGATTTTAATTGGCTTGTTGGTGTTGAGTAGCGTGGTGGTGCGTGCCATGCATCATTATTTGGGCACACCATTCTGGAGCGCAGCAATTTGGTCGAATGGTGATGTGCAACTCAGTCTGACGTTGTTATGGGTGATTTTGGCCTTTATTCTGATGACCTTTTCCAGCCGTCGCCACATCCGGCAAATTTGGTTTGTTGGTGCTGCATTATTAGCGATTGTGGTGGTGAAACTGTTGTTATTGGATCTATCACAAAGCGGCACATTGACTCGTGTAATTTCATTTATTGGTGCAGGAGTCGTGATGTTGGTGATTGCCTATCTGGCACCTTTGCCGCCTGCAATAGAACAGACTCAGAAAGAGCGCTGATTACTGCTCTTTCTGTTCTTTTTTGAGTTCTTTTTGATTGGCATATTGATCGACTTCATCATTTTCTAAGGGAAGTGGTCGATCAATCAGACCCATTTTCGGTACAGGAATTTCGATCTGATTTTGTAGAAAGCCATTACGGATACGTTCCTGCATTTCATCGCGGACTTTGAGTGAGTTTTCCTGACGACACCATACTGCAAATAATAGTTCGATTGAAGACTCCCTGAAAGCAGTCACGGTAACCGTGGCTTTGGGGTCATCCATCACCAGCGGGTATTTGGCGGCAACGTCTAACAGCACATGTCGCACTTTAATAATGTCTTCATGGAAATTAATTGCCAAGGTGATTGGAATACGCCGTATTGGATATTTGGATAGGTTCATCACCGGTGTTCGGATCAGCTGTTCATTCGGCAAACGAATATAAACATTGTCGAGTGTGAGTAATTTCACTGAAAGTAAGTCAATTGAAATCACTTCACCTTCAATGGTTTGACCCCGAATTAAAGTAATTTGAATCGTATCGCCGACTTCAAATGAACCTTCACCAATCAAGAAAAGACCACTGATCAAGTTGCTGGCAGAGGTTTGTGAAGCAAAACCCAAGGCAACGGTTAATATCCCTGCCGCACCTAAAAAGACACTGAGTTTAAAGCCTGCCTCTCTTAAGCTAGTCATAATGAACAGCAAGAAGATGAAGTAAAAAATACCTCGACGCCAGAGCAGGCGTTGATGCGCATTAAATCGGCTGCCTACAGTGCGAATAAAGGCATTCGAAACCAAACGAGCAATTAAAAAACCAATGAAACATAAAATAATCGCGACCACGATTTCACTGAGTCGCTCAAAGTTGATGTTGGTGAAAACATTGGTCAGGCTGCCAGCAACATCTTTGGGAATATTTGAATTCGGCATGGCAACCCCTTAAAAGAATGAATCAAACATATTGAATAAGGTACTGCCTGGGGCACGAGGTGGGTGCACATAAACCACTTCACCCGCAGGACTTGGGGTTTTGTTTTCGATTCTGATACGTGCAGGGTGGTCGGTACCCTCATAATAGACTTTGATTTGTGAGGTCCATAACCGCCCCGTACTTTCACTATAAAATAAAGGCAGCGCAGGGACGGGTACATTCATACGGTCAAAGCGCAGTTGATGATGACTGGTATTGTGGAACTCAATCGGAGTCACTGCGCGGAACGCACGGGGTTTGAGTAGATTCAAATCAATACGCCCGTCGACTGAAGTCGCATAGCAAATCTCGCCATTCTGCGGATCTTTACCAAACCAGGTGTCTTTGGGTTGAATCACTGGAATATCAAATAAAGGCTCAGAGAGCCCATCCACCAAACCTGCAATCCATAAAGGGGTGCTGATATATAAGGTTCCGCGTTGACCCGCAGGAATATAAATTGGATCAACAGGTCGAATCACCACTGAGCGATCGGCCAAACGGGGCATCAGGTGGAAGCTGCTATTGGTTTTATGAAACATATAGCGTTCAATTTTTGCTGGGGGCGGCATGGCAAACTCAGTATCGTTCAGAATTTTCCATTGCTGTTCATAGTCGTGCTGAGACTGTGGACGATGATATTCCAAACGCCACTCTTTAATACCGCGTGTCAGACGAAACAGTAATGACCCGAATTGCCAAGCTTTGGTTTGCTGGATTTCAAATTGTTGTTCGCCCCACCATTTCAAACTATTGGAATGCGGCGCTTCATATTGATTATTTTGAGACAAGATGCAAAATTCCTGTGTGAGTATGCTAAACAGACTTCACGCTGTAATCTGCTTAGAGTACACTCACTGCTTTCTTTTATCATTATTTGTGTGATGCAAATACTTAAACAAATACAAATTCCTTATAGTTTCGCTAAACGACATGGCGTTTTGTTACGTTATGAAGGCGATCAAGTTTTTATTGTACGACGCAAGGACACCGCGCGTATTGCTTTGCAGGAAGCTCGCCGAATTTTGGGGAAATCAGCTCATGATCAACTTTGTACTGATCAAGAGTTTCACGCCTTACTCAGTTCTAGCTATGCAGGGGATACAGGGGAGTCGCAGCAGGTTGCTGCAGGCTTGGAAGATCATCCCGATCTTTTGAGTCTGGCCGATCAAGTGCCTGAAGCCGAAGACTTGATGGATCAGGAAGATGATGCGCCGATCGTGCGTCTAATCAATGCATTACTGTCAGAAGCGATTCGGGTTAGTGCCTCGGATATCCATATTGAGGCTTTTGAGAAAAAACTCTCGGTACGTTTACGTGTTGATGGGCAATTGCGTGAAATTGTACAGCCACGCCGTGAATTAGCGCCGTTGCTAGTATCACGTATCAAAGTCATGGCCAAACTGGATATTGCCGAGAAGCGGATTCCGCAAGATGGTCGTATCTCATTGCGTCTTGCAGGGCGTGAAGTGGATGTGCGTGTTTCGACGTTACCGTCTTCACATGGTGAGCGGGTGGTGATGCGTTTGCTCGATAAGCAAGCAGGGCGTCTGAACATGACGCATTTGGGCTTGATGCAGAATGACTATGAACGTTTAACGCAATTGGTGCATCGTCCGCATGGCATTATCTTGGTCACAGGCCCAACGGGTTCGGGTAAAACCACCACACTATATGCGGCACTATCTGATTTGAATGACAATACCCGTAATATTTTGACCGCTGAAGATCCGATCGAATATCAATTGGAAGGGATTGGCCAAACTCAGGTCAATACCAAAGTCGATATGACCTTTGCGCGTGCGCTCAAGGCGATGTTACGTCAAGATCCTGATGTGGTGATGGTCGGTGAGATTCGTGATCTGGAAACTGCTGAAATTGCGGTGCAAGCTTCTTTAACGGGTCACTTGGTCTTGTCAACACTGCATACCAACACCGCGATTGGTGCAGTGACGCGTCTGAAGGATATGGGAATTGAACCCTTCTTGTTGGCGAGTTCATTGATTGGGGTAATCGCGCAACGTTTGGTACGGACTTTATGTCCGCATTGCGTGACTTGGCGTAAGGCTGATGATTTTGAGCGACAAGTGTTCCAGCACCTTAAAGTGGATGCATATATGCAGCTACCAGAACCACATGGTTGCGAAAAATGTTCACACGTTGGCTTTAGTGGTCGAACCGCAATTTATGAAATTGTGCCTGTAGATGAGTCGATGCGTCGTCTCATTCATGGTAATGCAGCTGAATTTGAACTGGAAAATCATGCACGTCGTTATGCTGCTTCCATTCGTGATGATGGTTTATTAAAAGTTTTGGCGGGGAAGACGACTTTAGAAGAGGTACTTCGTGTCACCAATGAGGCTGCGGAAGAATAATCAAAGCGCTAAATAGAAAAACAGCATGATCTATTCATGCTGTTTTTCTTTGTTGTATGTGAAATGCTTATTCAGCAGTCACGATATTAAAATTCACATCAATATTGCCACGGGTTGCATTTGAATACGGGCAGACAATATGTGCAGCCGCAACCAATTGCTCTGCTTCAGCCTGTTCCATACCAAGTAGATAAACATTTAAAGTCACTTCGATCCCAAAACCATTTGGGATCGGGCCAATCCCGACTTCACCTTCGACATAAGCATCTTTGCTAATTTTGAATTTATCGCGATTGGCAACAAACTTCATTGCACCTAAGAAACAGGCTGAATAGCCAGCAGCAAACAGTTGCTCAGGGTTGGTTACGGCACCACCAGCGCCGCCCATTTCTTTTGGTACGCCTAACTGAACATCTAAAACACCGTCAGAAGAAGTTGCTCGTCCATCACGACCACCCGTTGCTTTTGCTTTCGCACGATAAACCACTTGTTCTAAAGACATGATTATTATTCCTGAATATTATTGAGTGCAATTAGATCGTACTGGATCTAAATTTAAAAACAAGTAAGTAAACGTTGTATGTTCTGACCTTTAAAGTGCGAATGTTTGTAGGTTTTGATCTTCGCTTTTGTAGCAATTCCTGCTTTCACGGAAATGCATGTCAGTCATCTATTCTAGTAAGGAAAGTTAAGTCTTGATCTGTTGAAAGAGCGGGGCTTGTCTAGCTGAAACATGATGAATTGTTTTTTTAATAGAGAGATCAAGCTGCTAAAACAAAAAAAGCACAAGTGATCATGCTTATGCTTATAAAAAAAGAGTAATTTTTAAAACTGTCTCTACCAAAGTTCAGCGATCTTTTTCATCAGTCGAGCCCGATAAAGTGCTGTTGGACTGCTCAGATTATTTTGTGCCTCAAGTTCAAAGTGCTGTTGCCAAGCTTTGATCATATCCAAGGTGGCACCTTTTTGCTTAATTACCACAACATCCTCACGTCGAATATTGCTTAATCGTTGCCTTGCACCTTCAGCACCTGTCCCCCAACCAATGACCCATTGCCCAAAAGCATTCAATGATAAATTTTGCGGCGTAGATAAAATGCGAGAAGATTGCATGGACTCATCCCCATCGAGATCAAGCGATGAAGCATGAAGTTGTGCGGTTGTCCCCAAAAAAAATAAAATTAAAATCAATCTAAACATGAATAAAGCTTAATAAGAATTAATTGACGATGTTACATCATTCGCACTTCAAATCACTTGAATCTGTTCTACGATGATCAATAATTTGTATTAAATCATGATTCTATAGATCAGACATTTATAAAATTTGATCATCTCAGTCAGATTGTTGCTGTCTGTACTAATTTTATACAATTTATTGTTTAGAGAAAGAGAATAGCAAGAACAAGATCAATAATGAATGATTGTACGATGTTGCATGAGCGGCATTGCTTGACGAAGCTGATTTTGTTCCGCAAGGTTAAAACTGCTGCTAATTAAACCATGGCCTTCGCTGTCAATGCTTTGTAGCAGTTGACCACGACTATCCGTAATAGCTGCATGGCCCCAGGTTTGGCGTTGTTCACCATGCCAGCCTTGTTGTGCAGCGCCTAAAACATGACACTGACTATCCATGGCGCGTGCCTGTAGCAGCAATTGCCAATGCAGTTGACCTGTGGTGTAGGTAAATGCAGCAGGGGCGGTTAAGATATTGGCACCTTGTTGGCGTAAAGTTAAAGCAAGTTCAGGGAAACGTAAGTCATAACAAACCATCAGACCAACATTGCCAAAAGGGGTTTTGGCAACTACCACCTGATTGCCAGGTTCGAAAAATTTAGATTCTTGATACCCCCCAACTGCATCACTCACTTGTACATCAAATAAATGGATTTTGTCATAACGTGCCTCAGTCCTTTCAGGGCTAATACACAGACTTACTGTACGGACCCGGCCATCAGAAATGATTGAACCATCTGGACGAAAAGGGCATGGGAGTGTGCCTGCAATAATCCAGATTTGATAACGATGTGCCAATTGTTCTAAACGTGCTTGAATGACTTCGAATTGCGCAGCAGTTTCGCGTTGCTTGCCCGCTGCAAAGCAAACAAAATTTTCTGGAAAAACAATCAGCTCTGCTCCTTGAGCCTTACTCTGCTGAAGCAATGATTCAATGACATTGAAATTTGCTTCAATGTCATTTTGAGAATTCATTTGTGCAACGGAAAGTAAGGTCATATAGAAGCCACAATACTAGGTTTAATGATCAAGCGTTTTGTTTTTGTACGTCGTGGTTTAAACAATCTTGTTCTTTTTGCAATTGCTTCACCAGTGGTTCAAACATATTCTGATTGTTTTCATTCAAACGCATCAGCGTTTTATGCGCATCGAGTACGGTATTGAGCATAGCACTATGTGTGACATGTTCATCTGTAAGCTCTAGCGTGCATACATTTGGATCGCCGCAGTAATTTAAAATCACAAACACCTGCCCTAGCCCCATGCTGTTGGCTAAGGTGGTAATGTCTGGATTTGTCGACAGCATAACTGCTTGTATGTGATGAGCTTGCTTAAGCTTTAAACCCAATTTTGCTAGTATGCCTAACACAGTACTATCAATAAATGTGGTTTCAGTTAAATCAACGATTGCACCAACAACATTCTGTTGTTGTTCAATCCTGTTGAGTAGTTTGTCTAGACTTATACAAGAGTGAGCACGCACTTCGCCAATAAGCTTGAAAATATGCGTTCCGTTCAAACTTGCATATTCAACATGACCTGTTGACATATAAATGCCATTTTCAGAGAAAGGATATAAAATTATCCCATAGTGATATTGCAGACACAAGTGGTTGCGCGAGGTTATTAAATTAAATAATTGATTTTAATGTTAATTCATTCGGCGGAGGCTCAAAATTGCGATGTCATCTGCAACGTGATCAGGCGCTTTGAAGGAGTCTTTTTGTAGATGTTCGACCAATTGGTTGAACTGATCATTAAGACCACCATCAAAGGGCTCTAAAGCGCCATCTGAGCATAAAATGAACCTTGCATGACGGCTTAATTTACAATGATGTTCTTCAACTTCAAGTTCTTCGGTTAGACCCAAAGGAAAGCTACTGGTGGTTAAAATTTGTGGTGGTTTATTCGGTTCAAAAATAATTGGAGGTGGATAATGTCCAGCACTGGACCAGCGCACCTCATGTGTTGCAAGGTTTAATATACCTGCAACCATGGTAATATGTTTTTCAATATTTTCCTGTACTAACATGGCATTGAGTTTTTGAATCAACTGACCTGGGGTCTTTGAACGGCCATGAAAAGCGGCCATCCAGGAGGTTAATAAACTACTGGTAACACCATGCCCGGAAACATCGGCAAGATAGAATAAAACCTCTTCATCATTTAGGCGCCAATAATCATACCAATCACCAGATAAATAAGCAGAAGGCTGAAAAAAGGATTCAAATTGATAATTGGGTAATTCAATTGGATTGGGTAACAGGCGCTTTTGTAATTCTGCCGCAGAGGGTAAATCTCGACTGTCTTGATTGCGTTTGTATTGCGCATCTATTTTAAATAAAGAATGAACTGGGTTTTTAGGTAAACTATCCCAAATCCAACCTGCCAACGCACCTAATTCCCATGCTTGGGCCAAAGCAGCGCCTTCATGTTCAAATGCAAGGACAACGGTAGGAAATTTCCATTGATATTTTAAAAAATCTTGTACATCTGCTATTGCAATGATGGTTTGATCATACAAATCCAAATCATCGATTTGAATAACCTGTAGACTCGGCAACTCAGTTAAAGCTTGATTTAAACAAGGTATAGAGCGGGAAGGTTGAATGAAATACATAGATGAGTAGTCAATCCTTTGTATGATCGTTTTTTAATTCATTCGTAGAAATGAATAAAATCTAGAACATAGTATTGCCAGAGTTTAAATTTTCTGACAATACATAAGTTTGTAAAACATTATTTTAAATAAATCATTTTGCTTTAGAAGCGCCGTCGTCAGCATCATCTACATCACCAACAAAAGAGACGTCATTTGAATCACCACGTTTCTCTGCAATCTGGAATGATTTACGTTGTAAGTAAAAATCTCGGATCATCGAATATTTATCGCCTTTTAGGCTTTCTTCAATATCTAAAATCTGTGAACGTGCATCAACTGCCTGTAATAGATTGGTTGACCAATAAATTCCTTGTTGATCATTTAATAAATATTTTTGAGGGCGGCCAAAACTATCTGCAGCTAAACCAAAACCATCACGGAAGGTACTTGGACCAAAGAACGGTAACATCACATAAGGACCAGATGGAACGCCATAATAACCAAGTGTTACACCAAAACTTTCTTCTTCAGTATTTAAACCCAAACGACGGGCAGGGTCGGCAAAGCCTAAAGTTGTTAAGGTATTCAAGGTAAAACGACCGAGTGTCTTTGCTGCACGCGTTGGGCGACCTTGAATGAGCTGGTTAACTGCATTCCAAGGCTCACCTAGGTTTTTACGGAACTGACGATATGGGCTGCGAACTGGTTCTGGTACTTTAGCGACATATTGAATCGCAACAGGCTTTAAGATATTTCGATCTAACATATCATTAAAAGCATAAATCTGGCGGTTCAATGGTTGTAGTGGGTCTTTCACTGAATCAGGTTGTGCGGCATTTGCATTCACCTTTAAATCATTCTTGGTAAGATGCTTTAAGTCTTTTATAGCTTGTATGGTTGTAACTTTTTGCTCAGCATTAACCTGAGTGCCAGCTGGGGCCGGTTGAGTGGCTGAATCAGTTGATGTGTCTTGAGCAAATACTGATGAACAAGCCCCAGCAGTTAACAACCCAAGCAAGATAAAATTAGAGTAATGCATATAAGTCCTTAATCGCTGTTAGAGCGAAATGATACAGCCATTAAATGATTGCGCTATTAAACGCAAAACATAGAGATGAGATATATAGTTTAGTTGTTCTCTTATTATTAAAACAAATTCGATCGAAAAATATAAGAAAAATTGTGATTTTGGTTTAAAAATGTTCACTTGAATAAAAAGTTTATTTAGGGGTTGTATTGGGTTAGGAATGCTGTAGAATGCACATCCATCGGCGGTGATGCAGATAAAAACTTATTGAGAAACAAGGATTTGGCTGAAAAGGTTAGATTCTTGAGTTGATTGATAAGTTTGCTAAATATCTAAATTACCTGTTGACTTTTAAGAAATTGAGAGTAATATAGCCGACCTAGCTTGATGATGACGAATCATCGAGAAGATCATTAAGAGAATAGAAGAACAACTTGTGTGGATTTTTACTAGTTGATCAATCGAAAATATTTCATTGATTGAAGAGTAGAAATTTCTCGAAGTTTATTTGAGCGAATTTTTAGTCAGAAAATTGATGAGCCAAGATTTGTAGCCATAAGCTACTAATGATTTTAAACTGAAGAGTTTGATCATGGCTCAGATTGAACGCTGGCGGCAGGCTTAACACATGCAAGTCGAGCGGGGAAGGGTAGCTTGCTACCTAACCTAGCGGCGGACGGGTGAGTAATGCTTAGGAATCTGCCATTTAGTGGGGGACAACATTCCGAAAGGAATGCTAATACCGCATACGTCCTACGGGAGAAAGCAGGGGATCTTCGGACCTTGCGCTAAATGATGAGCCTAAGTCGGATTAGCTAGTTGGTGGGGTAAAGCGCCTACCAAGGCGACGATCTGTAGCGGGTCTGAGAGGATGATCCGCCACACTGGGACTGAGACACGGCCCAGACTCCTACGGGAGGCAGCAGTGGGGAATATTGGACAATGGGCGGAAGCCTGATCCAGCCATGCCGCGTGTGTGAAGAAGGCCTTATGGTTGTAAAGCACTTTAAGCGAGGAGGAGGCTACTTAGATTAATACTCTAGGATAGTGGACGTTACTCGCAGAATAAGCACCGGCTAACTCTATGCCAGCAGCCGCGGTAATACAGAGGGTGCGAGCGTTAATCGGATTTACTGGGCGTAAAGCGTGCGTAGGCGGCTTTTTAAGTCGGATGTGAAATCCCCGAGCTTAACTTGGGAATTGCATTCGATACTGGGAAGCTAGAGTATGGGAGAGGATGGTAGAATTCCAGGTGTAGCGGTGAAATGCGTAGAGATCTGGAGGAATACCGATGGCGAAGGCAGCCATCTGGCCTAATACTGACGCTGAGGTACGAAAGCATGGGGAGCAAACAGGATTAGATACCCTGGTAGTCCATGCCGTAAACGATGTCTACTAGCCGTTGGGGCCTTTGAGGCTTTAGTGGCGCAGCTAACGCGATAAGTAGACCGCCTGGGGAGTACGGTCGCAAGACTAAAACTCAAATGAATTGACGGGGGCCCGCACAAGCGGTGGAGCATGTGGTTTAATTCGATGCAACGCGAAGAACCTTACCTGGCCTTGACATACTAGAAACTTTCCAGAGATGGATTGGTGCCTTCGGGAATCTAGATACAGGTGCTGCATGGCTGTCGTCAGCTCGTGTCGTGAGATGTTGGGTTAAGTCCCGCAACGAGCGCAACCCTTTTCCTTATTTGCCAGCGAGTAATGTCGGGAACTTTAAGGATACTGCCAGTGACAAACTGGAGGAAGGCGGGGACGACGTCAAGTCATCATGGCCCTTACGGCCAGGGCTACACACGTGCTACAATGGTCGGTACAAAGGGTTGCTACCTAGCGATAGGATGCTAATCTCAAAAAGCCGATCGTAGTCCGGATTGGAGTCTGCAACTCGACTCCATGAAGTCGGAATCGCTAGTAATCGCGGATCAGAATGCCGCGGTGAATACGTTCCCGGGCCTTGTACACACCGCCCGTCACACCATGGGAGTTTGTTGCACCAGAAGTAGGTAGTCTAACCGCAAGGAGGACGCTTACCACGGTGTGGCCGATGACTGGGGTGAAGTCGTAACAAGGTAGCCGTAGGGGAACCTGCGGCTGGATCACCTCCTTAACGAAAGATTGGTGACTGGTAAGAATCCACAACAAGTTGTTCTTCGAAGATGTATCTGAGGGTCTGTAGCTCAGTTGGTTAGAGCACACGCTTGATAAGCGTGGGGTCACAAGTTCAAGTCTTGTCAGACCCACCAAATCTGATTGCTGAAGCTTAGATTAAAAGATATGTCGTTCATTAAGTGATAAGCTGGGGACTTAGCTTAGTTGGTAGAGCGCCTGCTTTGCACGCAGGAGGTCAGGAGTTCGACTCTCCTAGTCTCCACCATGAATTAAAAGAGTTTGTAAGAACGAAATTAATTCAAAGCTAAGAAGATTATAGAGTTTAGTGAATACAGTCCAAGTTGACTGGTTTATTAATCTCTGTGATTTATCACAGTTTACTACGCACCGACGAGGTGGTAGTTAATCATTAACAGATTAGTAGAATTGAGTCTGAAATAAATTGTTCAAACTCGATTAATTTGACACTAACGGTAATACGTAAGTATTTCAGTTAGATGAAGAGTTAATCTGAGAACTAGCAAAAACACTGAATCAAGCGTTTTGGTATATGAATTTAGATTGAAGCTGTACGGTGATTAAGTTCACGAAACAACAAGCTGTATGAATTAATGTTTACATTGATTCTGTTGCTACACCCACTTGTAGGTGTAACGACTGTTTGGGGTTGTATAGTCAAGTAATTAAGTGCATGTGGTGGATGCCTTGGCAGTCAGAGGCGATGAAAGACGTGATAGCCTGCGAAAAGCTCCGGGGAGGCGGCAAATATCCTTTGATCCGGAGATTTCTGAATGGGGGAACCCACCCGCTACAAGGCGGGTATCATAAGCTGAATACATAGGCTTATGAAGCGAACGAGGGGAAGTGAAACATCTCAGTACCCTTAGGAAAAGAAATCAATTGAGATTCCCTTAGTAGCGGCGAGCGAACGGGGAGCAGCCCATTAAGTTGTGTGTGTTCTAGTGGAACGCTCTGGGAAGTGCGAACGTAGAGGGTGATATTCCCGTACACGAAAGGGCACACACAATGATGACGAGTAGGGCGAGGCACGTGAAACCTTGTCTGAATATGGGGGGACCATCCTCCAAGGCTAAATACTCCTGACTGACCGATAGTGAACCAGTACCGTGAGGGAAAGGCGAAAAGAACCCCTGTGAGGGGAGTGAAATAGATCCTGAAACCGCATGCATACAAGCAGTGGGAGCCGACTAGTTCGGTGACTGCGTACCTTTTGTATAATGGGTCAGCGACTTATATTCAGTAGCAAGGTTAACCGCATAGGGGAGCCGTAGAGAAATCGAGTCTTAATAGGGCGTTTAGTTGCTGGGTATAGACCCGAAACCAGGCGATCTATCCATGAGCAGGTTGAAGGTTGGGTAACACTAACTGGAGGACCGAACCCACTGTCGTTGAAAAGCCAGGGGATGACTTGTGGATAGGGTGAAAGGCTAATCAAGCCTGGTGATAGCTGGTTCTCCCGAAAGCTATTTAGGTAGCGCCTCGGACGAATACCATTGGGGGTAGAGCACTGTTTCGGCTAGGGGGTCATCCCGACTTACCAAACCGATGCAAACTCCGAATACCAATGAGTACTATCCGGGAGACAGACTGCGGGTGCTAACGTCCGTAGTCAAGAGGAAAACAATCCAGACCGCCAGCTAAGGCCCCAAAATCATAGTTAAGTGGGAAACGATGTGGGAAGGCATAGACAGCTAGGAGGTTGGCTTAGAAGCAGCCACCCTTTAAAGAAAGCGTAATAGCTCACTAGTCGAGTCGGCCTGCGCGGAAGATGTAACGGGGCTAAAACTATGTGCCGAAGCTGCGGATTTGACTTTAAGTCAAGTGGTAGGGAGCGTTCTGTAAGCCGATGAAGGTGTATTGAGAAGTATGCTGGAGGTATCAGAAGTGCGAATGCTGACGTGAGTAACGACAAAACGGGTGAAAAACCCGTTCGCTGAAAGACCAAGGGTTCCAGTCCAACGTTAATCGGGGCTGGGTGAGTCGACCCTAAGGCGAGGCCGAGAGGCGTAGTCAATGGGAAATTGGTTAATATTCCAATACTTCTGTGTAATGCGATGAGAGGACGGAGAAGGTTAAGTCAGCCTGGCGTTGGTTGTCCAGGTGGAAGGCAGTAGGCATGCATCTTAGGCAAATCCGGGGTGCTCTATGCTGAGAGCTGATAGCAAGCTGTACTTGTACAGTGAAGTGGCTGATACCATGCTTCCAGGAAAAGTCTCTAAGCTTCAGTTACACAGGAATCGTACCCGAAACCGACACAGGTGGTCAGGTCGAGTAGACCAAAGCGCTTGAGAGAACTCTGCTGAAGGAACTAGGCAAAATGGTACCGTAACTTCGGGAGAAGGTACGCTGCTGACGGTGATGGGACTTGCTCCCTGAGCTATTGGCAGCCACAGAAACCAGGCCGCTGCAACTGTTTATTAAAAACATAGCACTCTGCAAACACGAAAGTGGACGTATAGGGTGTGATGCCTGCCCGGTGCTGGAAGGTTAATTGATGGGGTTAGCGTAAGCGAAGCTCTTGATCGAAGCCCCAGTAAACGGCGGCCGTAACTATAACGGTCCTAAGGTAGCGAAATTCCTTGTCGGGTAAGTTCCGACCTGCACGAATGGCATAATGATGGCGGCGCTGTCTCCAGCAGAGGCTCAGTGAAATCGAAATCGCTGTGAAGATGCAGTGTACCCGCGGCTAGACGGAAAGACCCCGTGAACCTTTACTGCAGCTTGACATTGAACTTTGACCTTACTTGTGTAGGATAGGTGGGAGGCTTTGAAGTTAGAACGCTAGTTCTAATGGAGCCGTCCTTGAAATACCACCCTGGTAATGTTGAGGTTCTAACTCTGCCCCGTAATCCGGGGCGAGGACCATGTCTGGTGGGTAGTTTGACTGGGGCGGTCTCCTCCTAAAGAGTAACGGAGGAGTACGAAGGTGCGCTCAGCGTGGTCGGAAATCACGCGTAGAGTATAAAGGCAAAAGCGCGCTTAACTGCGAGACCCACAAGTCGAGCAGGTACGAAAGTAGGTCTTAGTGATCCGGTGGTTCTGTATGGAAGGGCCATCGCTCAACGGATAAAAGGTACTCTGGGGATAACAGGCTGATACCGCCCAAGAGTTCATATCGACGGCGGTGTTTGGCACCTCGATGTCGGCTCATCTCATCCTGGGGCTGAAGCAGGTCCCAAGGGTATGGCTGTTCGCCATTTAAAGAGGTACGCGAGCTGGGTTTAGAACGTCGTGAGACAGTTCGGTCCCTATCTACCGTGGGCGCTGGAAATTTGAGAGGATCTGCTCCTAGTACGAGAGGACCAGAGTGGACGAACCTCTGGTGTACCGGTTGTGACGCCAGTCGCATCGCCGGGTAGCTATGTTCGGAAGGGATAACCGCTGAAAGCATCTAAGCGGGAAGCCTACCTCAAGATAAGATTTCCCTAGGAATTTATTCCTCTAAAGAGCCGTTCGAGACTAGGACGTTGATAGGTTGGGTGTGGAAGCACGGTGACGTGTGAAGCTGACCAATACTAATTGCTCGTGAGGCTTGACTATACAACACCCAAACAGTTGTTGTATTCAAGATAAATTCAATACATAACTTGATTTAGTGTGAAAACTAGTTACAATACCGACTCGATTAAACTAATCCGTTAATAACTCTTTGGACCGTAAGTAAGGCATACGATGAATACATCGTGATTAAGACCCGAAAGCACCACAACAGTTTGCTGGCGACAATAGCAAGAGTGAACCACCTGATCCCTTCCCGAACTCAGAAGTGAAACCTCTTAGCGCTGATGGTAGTGTGGCACTTGCCATGTGAGAGTAAGTCATCGCCAGCTTTT